>NZ_JAGMUJ010000081.1:0-120987 GCF_019049255.1 Streptomyces sp. AC558_RSS880
GGGGAACCACGGTCCGCCGCAAGGAACCGCAGGTCCGGCGCGGGGAACCACGGCCCGCCGCAAGGAACCGCAGGTCCGGCGCGGGGAACCACGGCCCGACGCAAGGAACCGCAGGTCCGGCGCGGGGAACCACGGCCCGCCGCAAGGAACCGCAGGTCCGGCGCGGGGAACCACGGCCCGCCGCAAGGAACCGCAGGTCCGGCGCGGGGAACCACGGCCCGCCGCAAGGAACCGCAGGTCCGGCGCGGGAAACCACGGCCCGCCGCAAGGAACCGCAGGTCCGGCGCGGGGAACCACGGTCCGCCGCGGAGAGCCGCGGGCCCGACGCGGCTGGTCGCGCCCGCGTGGCGGAGCCGCGTACCGGTACGGCCCCGCGCCCTCGTGGGGGGCTCGGCGCACCGCCGGACCGTTCTCGTCCGGGTGCGGCGGGCGGCCGGTACGGCCGCCGGTTCAGCCGCCCAGCGCCACCCGCAGCCGGTCGGAATCGGTCGTCGGCGCGTCACAGGTGAAGTTGCGGCAGACATAGGCGGCCGGTTCGCCCTGGACCAGCGGGCGGTCGGCGAGCAGCGGGAACTCGTCACTCCCCGGCGACCCGACGGCGACCACCGCGCCGGGCGCGGAACACAGGAGCGCCGTGCGGTGCAGGTCGGTCGTGGCCGGGTCGTCGAGCGCCGGACCGACCACCGCGACCTCCCGCGGCCCGTCCAGTACGGCCTCGGCGACCGCGAGCCCCCACCCGATGAACCGCGGGACCCGCGGGCCGAGCGCCTTCACCACGCCCAGCGCCCGTTCGGCGGCGATGCGGTGCGGCTCGGAACCGGTGTGCGCGGCATAGCTCAGCAGGGCGCCCGCGGCGGCGGTCCAGCCGGACGGGGCGGCGTTGTCGGTCGGGTCCTGCGGCCGCCGGATGAGCCGCTCCGCGTCGGACGCCGTGTCGTACAGGGCGCCCGACTCCGGGTCGGCGAAGCGGGCGAGCACATGGTCGAGCAGCAGTCCGGCGAACTCCAGCCACACCCCCTCCCCCGTCACCGACGCCAGCGCCAGGAAGCCCTCGGCGACATCGGCGTAGTCCTCCAGCACCCCCGCGTTGGCGCCCACCCGGCCGTCCTTGCTGGTGCGGGCGATCCGGGCCCGGTCGTCCAGGTGCAGCCGGACCAGCAGGTCACCGGCGGCGACGGCGGCCTCCGTCAGGTCCGGCCGGCCGAAGTAGGCGCCGGTCTCCGCGAGCGCGGCGATCGCCAGCCCGTTCCAGGCGGCGACCACCTTGTCGTCCCGGCCGGGCGCGGGCCGCGCGGAACGCGCCGCGAGCAGCCGATCCCTGATGCCGTCGATCCGCCCGGCGTCGAACACCTCGTCCCGCTGCGGGAGTTGCAGCACCGAGGCGCCCTCCTCGAAGGTGCCCTCCACGGTCACCCCGAAGTACCGCGCGGCGAGTTCCGCGTCCTCCTCCCCGAGGACCTCGCGCAGCTGCGCGGGCGTCCAGACGTAATACGCGCCCTCGACATGGCGCCCCGTGCCGTCGTCGCTGTCGGCGTCCAGCGCGGACGCGAACCCGCCCTCGGGCGTGCGCAGTTCGCGCACCATGAAGTCGGCGGTCTCCAGCGCCACCCGGCGGGCGAGCTCCGAGCCGGTGGTCCGCCACAGGTGGGCGTAGACCCGGCACAGCAGCGCGTTGTCGTAGAGCATCTTCTCGAAGTGCGGCACCACCCAGTCCCGGTCCACGGAGTAGCGCGCGAAGCCGCCGCCGAGCTGGTCGTAGATCCCGCCGCGCGCCATGCGCTCACAGGTGTCCTGCGCCATCTGCAGCGCGCCCTCGGCGCCGGTGCGGGCGTGGTGGCGCAGCAGGAACTCGATCACCATGGACGGCGGGAACTTCGGCGCCCCGCCGAACCCGCCGCGCTGCGGGTCGTACTCGCGGGTCAGCCCGAGCAGCGCCTGCGCGAGCTCCTGCTCGCCGGGCAGCCGGTCGTCGCCGTAGGACAGCTCCCGGCCGGCCAGGTCCCGGGTGATCTTCCCCGCCACCTCGTCGACCTCGCCGCGCCGCTCGTCCCACGCCTGGTGGACGCCCTGGAGCACCTGCCGGAAGGACGGCATGCCGTGCCGGGGGGCGGGCGGGAAGTACGTACCGAAGTAGAACGGCTCGGCGTCCGGGGTGAGGAACACGGTCATGGGCCAGCCGCCCTGCCCGGTCGCCGCCTGCACCGCCTCCATGTAGACGGCGTCCACGTCCGGGCGCTCCTCGCGGTCCACCTTGACGCTGACGAAGTGCGCGTTCATGTCGTCGGCGGTGGCCTGGTCCTCGAAGGACTCGCGCGCCATCACATGGCACCAGTGGCAGCTCGAGTAGCCGACGCTCAGCAGCACCGGCACATCGCGCCGCCGCGCCTCGGCGAACGCCTCCTCGGACCAGGACCACCAGTCGACGGGGTTGTCGGCGTGCTGGAGGAGATAGGGGGACGTGGCCTGCGCAAGTCGGTTCGCCATACCTCCATACTCGCGCACCCCGGCCGCGGAGACGCGCAGGCGATCGTCCGTCGTCCCGAACCTGCGCAAACCGGTGGTGGCGGGCACCACCGTCGCTAAGCTCACAACGGCGGTTGCACGTTCATCTGCGCGGGACGGTGGGGGATGAGGTTTCACATTCTGGCGGACGGCGACGAGGAAGCGCTGGTCGACCTTCAGTCGTGGCTGGCCGACGACCCGGGCACCGCCGGGGTGCCGGTCGCCACGGTCGGTGGCCACGGCCCCACGATGGGGGTGCTGGAGGCGCTGGACGTCGTACTGGGCAGTGCGATGGACATCGCGAACTTCGCTCTCGCCTATGCGACCTGGCGCTCCGTGAAGCGCGACGAGCCGCCCGGGAACGCCCAGGGCGGAGGGGCGGGCGCTCAGCGCCTGGTGCACGGGGACAGCACGGTGGACATCGGCCATCTCTCCGCGGAGGAACTGGCGGACCTGCTGCGCCGCCTGAACGGCACCCGGCCCGAGGGAGCGGACGAGTGACCACCGGCACCGGCCGGTCGCGGGCGGTGCTGTTCGGCGTCCACGACTTCACCGAGCTGACCCGGCTCGACGGCGTCCAGCACAATGTGCCGGCCCTGCACACCCTGCTGACCAGCACGGACGTCGGCGGATTGGCGGAGGAGGACTGCACCGTCGTACCGCCCGACGGAACGCAGCAGCAACTGCTGGACGCCTTGCACGACGCCGCGCAGGAGGCCACCGACCTCCTGCTGGTCTACTACGCGGGTCACGGGCACTTCGGCGGCCGGGACCGCTCGTTCCTCCTCGCCACGCGGGAGTCCAGCGGAAAGCGCCCCTACCACTCGGTGAAGTACAACGACATCCGGGATCTCGTCTCGGGGTCGGCCGCCCAGCGGAAGGTGGTCGTCATCGACTGCTGCTTCAGCGGCCGGGCGCTGTCCATGGCGGACGAGCAGACCCCGACGCAGCTGGACATGGAGATCACCGGTGCCTGCGTCCTCACCTCGGCGGCGGAGACGGAGCGTTCCCTGTGCCTGCCGGACGGCAGTGTCTTCACCCTGGAACTGACCGGGCTGCTGCGTGAAGGGCTCAGCGGCGAGCTGACCGGCGGGCGCCGGGGCGAGCACCTGCCCGACCTCACCATGACCGACGTCTTCAACGCGCTGCATCACAGACTGCACGGCAGGGAGGTCGACGGCCTGCGCGTCCCGCAGCCCAGGATGAGCACGCGCGACCTCGGTCACCAGATCGTGCTCGCCCGGAACCGCGCGTACACGGGAGCGCCGGACGACATCCTCGGGTACGGGGCGGCGGAGCCGTCCGAGGAGCACGAGTGGGTGACGGCGACGCGTGATCACCCCTTGTGGAACTACGCGTCGGACGAGCGCGGATTATCCCTCCTGCGCGACACCGCGACCGCACTCGTCGGCCGGGCCGCCATCGCGGCGGTACGGGAGAACGGGGCGCTCACCGGTGATCCGTGGCACTCGCCATCCTTCACCGACCGGCTGGCGGAGTGGACCGACAGCCTACTGCTCGACAGCAGCCTGCGCCCCGAGGAGCTGGAACTCTCCGCCGCCGAGATCTTCCTGCTCGTCACGCATCCGTACCTACACGCCGCGTTCTGGCACCACAATGCGAGCCAGTACAGCGCGCTCGACCCCACGGCCCTCGACGCGCAGAGCACGTCCCCGGCCCGGCAGAGTTACGAGCGCTTCCTCCAGAGCCAGCCGCGACTGGTGCGCCGGGCACTGCGCTGCAAAGACCGCGACGCATCCCACGCGATCGGCTGGTGGCTCTTCCACCGCTGGCTCGCCCGGCAGGCCAGGCTCTATGAACCCACCTCCGTCGAGACTCTGCTGGACCGGCTCGCGGTCCCCCTGGGCAAGCGCTCCCCGAGGGAGAAGCGGCTCATCGAGGACGTGCTGGAGCCCTCACTGATCGCCCAGCTCCTGCGCGCGCCTCAGTTCCCCGGACAGCCCGAGAAATCCGCTGCCACGCCCCGGGGCGTGGGAGCGGCGGAAACCGCACAGCTGGTCCGGGCGCAGCAGCTCGCGGAGCTGCTGCGCATCGCCCACCTCTTCGCCATCGACCCGATCGCCCTGCCCGACGTGGTGGCGGACCACATCGGCATCGGCTACGCCGTGGACCTCCACGACCTGCACCGCACCCTGGACGGCTTCCGGTGGGAACCGAACGGCAGGACCCGGATTCTGAGCGCCACCTGCCACCACCTCGCCGTCGACCTGGGGCTGCGCCACCACGCAGCCGCCCTGGACACGCTGCTGGCCCGGATCGACATCAGCACCGGCGACGAGGGGCGGCCGACGCTGCTGCGCAACCTCCCGTCGCACGTCACCGCCGACCGGGTGACGCCCGCGGCCGAGGCCCACGGCCGCGCGGCCTACGAGTCGACCGAACTGCGTTTCCGGCTGGCCGACGACCGTATCCAGGAACTGCTGATGGGCGAGGAGCTCTACGGAGATCCCGCTCTCGCCATCCGGGAGCTGTACCAGAACGCCCTGGACGCATGCCGTTACCGGGAAGCACGTACGGCGTACCTACGCGCCACCGGCTCCCAGATGGCACCGTACGACGGGAGGATCACCTTCACCCAGGGCGTCGACGAGAAGGGCCCCTACCTGGAGTGCCGTGACAACGGAATCGGCATGGGGGAGATCGAACTACGGGACCTTTTCTCGCATGCCGGAATGCGGTTCACGAACCTTCCGGAATACATCGAGGAGAAGGCCAGGTGGCGAGAGAAGAACATCTTCATGTACCCGAACAGTCAATTCGGGGTGGGTGTACTCAGTTATTTCATGCTGGCCGACGACATCACCGTCACCACCTGCCGCCTCACGCCCGACGGGCTGCCGGGCGAGCATCTCAGCGTGGAGATCGCCGGCCCCGGCTCGCTGTTCCGCATCCAGCGGCTGGAACGCTGCGCCGACCCCTACACCAGCGTCCGGCTCAGGCTCCGCTCGTCCGACGTCACGTCCTGCGTGGACGTGCTGCGCCGCATCCTGTGGCTGTCCGACTTCGACGTCACGGCAAGCGACGACCGGGGGCAGACGCAGATCTGGAAAGCGAAGACCCTCTGCGACGCGGCCCCCGCGGGCGCGTCCGATCCCCACCAACCGGGAGCCGTTCGCGAAGAGGGGACGGTCACAGTCGCCGGTTCCACACCAGCGGTGTGGTGGTGCAACACCAACGGCGCGGTACTGGCCGACGGCCTGTGGGCGGGTGAGCACCGTTTCGGGGCGGTGGTCAACCTGTCCGGCAGGCACACACCACGCCTGACCGTGGACCGGCGACGGATCATCGCCCCGGACACCGCGGAGATCGAACGACTGCTGCGCCAGGAGATTCCCAGCCTGCTCGCCGCGGGGGACACCGTGTTGCGGCATGACTGGCTGGCACAGGTCCTCCACGAAAGCCCGGGGCTGGCCGACGACATCTTCGCCGAAGCGGTGCGTGCTCGCTTCGCGCCGTGGAGGATCGCAGGCCGGGAGGTGGACATCACCGAATGCGGATACTTCGCGGGGGACGACTCTCTGGCAAATTGGGAGAACGTCCCTCCGAGAAGGGTTCCCACCCCCAACCTGAGAGGTGTCACCGAGTTCAGGGTAAAGGCTTTGACGAGATCTGGTTTCTTTCCAGGGTTCGTTGCCTCTGCTCCTCCCTCTTCGACACTCCCGGTACCCTCCGACGTTTACGTGCTGGCACCGACATGGAGGCCCTCTCGTGATATTTGGTCCTGGGTCGAGTTGATGTTCTTCTACCAATCCGTGGCGAGTATCGGGCTGATCTCACAGGCGGCGGACAGGCTGGGAAAAAGCCCCGAGGAGGTCGCCGCTCGTCTGAGAGAACTCGGCTTCAGCACCCCCGCCCCACCCCTGCCGAACCCCCAAGAGGACGACCTCCGCATCATCAGCCATGACCTGGACACACGCGCCCCCTGGCTCGAACCCGACAGCACCGTCAGCATCGCTCACATCATCCGAGCCGCCACCGCTGTCGGACACAGCCCCGACGAGATCGCCGCCCGCCTGAGAGAACTCGGCTTCAACACCCCCGCCCCACCCCTGCCGAACCCCCAAGAGGACGACCTCCGCATCATCAGCCGTGACCTGGACGCAGAGGCCCCCTGGCTCGAACCCGACAGCACCGTCAGCATCGCTCACATCACCCAAGCCGCCACCGCTGTCGGACACAGCCCCGACGAGATCGCCGCCCGCCTGAGAGAACTCGGCTTCAACACCCCCGCCCCACCCCTGCCGAGCCTCCAGAAGGACGACCTCCGCATCATCAGCCAGAACGCGGACGAAGCCTCACCTTGGCTCGACCCCGACAAGCCGGTGCACATCGCTCACGTCATCCGGGCCGCCGACCGGACGGAAAGCACCGTCGACCACATCAAGGCCCGCCTGACCGCACTCGGCCACCACGCGCCGGCCACTCACGTGCCGGACTTCGGACGGGACGACCTCCGCATCCTCAGCCGCAACCTGGACGGGCAAGTCCCTTGGCTCGATCCCGACAAACCGGTGCACCCCGCTCACATCGTCCAGGCCGCCGACCGGACGGAAAGCACCGTCGACCACATCAAGGCCCGCCTGACCGCACTCGGCCACCACGTGCCGGCCACTCATGTGCCGCTGCCGGAACCGGAGGATCTTCTCCTCATCAGCGCCGACCTGGATTCGAGGGCTCCCTGGCTCGACCACGACGATCCGGTCCAGCCCGCCCACGTCCTGCGAGCCGCCCGCGTCACGGCGCGCACCCCGCACGCCATCGTCACCCGCTTGACGGAGCTCGGGTACAGGCTGCCCGACTCCATCACCCTGAGCCCGGAAGCACACGCTTCGGAGTCGCCGACCGCCGCGCCCGCCAAACCCGTCCCCGATGGGCCGGTCCGTGCGGGCAAGTCGCCGTGAGAGGGGCGCCGTTCCCGCCCCTCCCGTCCCGGCACTGATCGTCGCCCCCTCGCGCTGACGCCCCGCCCGAAGCACACTCGTACGCAAAGGAGTCGCCGCCGGAGGGGGACATGTCATGCGGGACAGTCAACGGGCGGACGCCGAGCGGCTGTTGGCGCGGGCCGTGGAGGAGGAGGTGCGCAGATCGGGCGGGCGCACCGACGGCAGGGTGCTGCTCGCGCGGGCGCGCGGGGCACTGGACGCGATGGTGCGGACGGCGGCCGAGGAGTACGAGGCGTACACGCGCGCCCTGGACGAGGCGGAGGCCGGGCAGCTCACCTTCCGGCAGCGTTACGCCCGCGAGGGCGCCGGGACCCCGCTGCTGGTGGCCGGGGTGGCGGGGGTCGCGGCCGTGGTCGCCGACATGGCGCTGGGGACGGGCACCGGGACGGCGCTGGGCGCGGGCGTGACCGTCGGGGTCGTCGGCGCGGCGGCGACGGTGGTGAAGGTGGCGGGCGCGCACGTGCCCGCCGCGCACCACCGGGCCGGTGCGGTGAGCCAGCCGGGCGGGCCGGAACAGCTGCGGCTGCAGTGGCTGACGGCACTGGAGGTGCGGGGGATCCGGCCGTTCCTGGACCAGCAGCGGGTGCTGGCCGCGTCCACCGGGCCGAAGCAGACGGGGCCCCGGCTGCGCGGCGCGGACAAGAGCGCGGCGGCCCGCGGGCGGAGCGTGCTGGAGCAGTCGTTCGGGCAACTGCCGGAGCCGCTGGGATTGTTCGCGGGGCGGCGGCAGGAGATGGCGCGGATCCGGCAGTGGGTGCGGGCGGCCCGCGCGACCACGGAGACCCGGCCGACGGTGGTCGTGCTGCACGGGGCGCCCGGCAGCGGCCGTACGACGCTCGCGGTGCGCGCCGCGCACGACCTGAAGGACCACTTCCGCGGGGCCTGTGTCGTCGACCTGCGCGGCGACGGCCCGGGCGAGCCCCCGCTGTCCACCCGGGACGCGCTGCTGCACCTGCTGAACCGGCTCGGAGCGCCGCGCGAGCAGCTGCTGTTCCGCGAGCGGTCCTCCCCCGACCAGCAGGTCAAGCGGCTGAGCGAGTTGTACCACCAGCATCTGACCGGGATGCCGGTCACGATCGTCCTGGACGACGCCTCCGATCCGCAGCAGGTCCGCACGCTGATCCCGGAACGGTCCGACAGCCTCGTCCTCGTCACCTCCCGCGCGCCGCTCGGGCTGCCGGACGATCTGCCGGCCCGGGTGTACCAGCTGCCGGTGGAGCCGCTGGACCCCGCGGGTGCGGAGGAGCTGCTGACGGCCGCCGCGCAGGACTCCTCGGGGCCCTACGACGCCGAGTCCACCGAGCGGGTGCGGGAGCTGTGCGGAGGGCTGCCGCTGGCGCTGCGGGCCGCCGGCGCGGCCCTCGGTCCGCGCTCGCCCCTCGCGCTCGCCACCGACCTGGCCGCCTACGGGCCCGTCGAGCCGGTCGAGCGCGCCCTGTGGCTGCGCTACACCGACCAGCCGGAGACCCTGCGGCGGCTGCTGCGGCGGCTGGCGCTGGCCGGCCGGGCCTCGCTGGGCGCCGCCGCGGCCGCGGCCCTCCTCGCCACCGACGAGGCGGAGGCGACCCGGCACCTGGTCGCCCTGAACCGCGCCGGCCTGATCGACCGCGTCCGGCACAGCCGCTACCGGCTGCACGACCTCGTCCGCGCCTTCGCCCTCGCCCGCCTCCTCGACGAGGAGGACCCCGCCGAGCGCACCGCGGCGCAGGAACGGCTGATCGTGAACTACGCCGAGCTGGCCGACTCGGTGCTGCGGCTGGTCGACGGCAACATGTCGACCCGCTCGGACCGCTTCAGCCCGTACGGCTTCACCTCGCTGGACGAGGCGCTGCGCTGGCTGGACGACGAGTCGAGCTTCATCACGGCGGCGCTGCGGCACGCGGAGGGCGTCGACCGGCGGGCGGTGCTGAACCTGCTCGGCGCGCTGTGCGACTACTGCCTGCTGCGCGGCGACCTGTACCGGCTGGGTGAGATCAACGAGCTGGCGCAGGCCGTGGACGAGGGGCTGCTGGTGCGCTCGGTGCAGTGGCGCACGGGCATCGCGGCACGGCAGCTGGGCGAGCTGGACACGGCGCGGACCACACTGACGTCGGTGGTGGACCTGTACCGGGAGTCGCAGCACGACGCGGGGGCGGCGCGGGCGCTGACCTCGCTCGGGATCACGCTGCACCACCAGGGCAATCTGACGGAGGCGTCGGCGAGACTGCGGGAGGCGCTGGACCTGCAGGCCGCGCCCGAGCTGGCCACGGACCGCGCCTGGACGATGCACGCGCTGGCGGCGGTCGAGCGGGACCGGGCCCGGCTGGCCGAGGCGCTGGACCTGCTGACCGAGTCGCTGGTGCTGCACCGCGCGGGCGAGTCCGTGCACGGGCAGGCGTGGGCGCACTTCCAGCTGGGCCAGCTGAACCTGCGCAGGGGCGACGTCCCGCGCGCCGAGACCGAGCTGCGCACCGCCCTGGAGCTGTACGGCCGTACCCGCGACGCCCGCGGTGAGGCATGGGCGCTGACCGAGCTGGCGCGGGCCCGGCTGGTCGACGGGGACGCCTCACCGGCGGTGGAGGACCTGCGCCGGGCCGCCGCCCGGCACCGGGACAACGAGGACGTGCGCGGTGAGGCGTGGACGCTGTACTACCTGGGCCAGGCGCTGGAGGAGACCGGCGACCTGGACCGGGCGGTGCGGGAGCTGGAACGCGCCCGCACGATGTTCTCCCGGATGCGGGACGTGTACGGCCTGGCCTGCGCCCGGCACCACTCGGCGCGGGTGACCCGCGACCAGCGGGCCGCCCGGACGGGGTCGCTGCGGAACTCCGGGTTCGCCCGGCAGCTCCTCGTGGACGCGCGCGCCGACTTCCAGCGCATCGGGGTGGCGCACGGCGAGGCGTGGACCTGCCTGGAGCTGGCGGTCGTCGACGCGGGCAACGCGCGCACGCAGCAGGCGCTGGCGCTGTGCGACGAGGCGGTGTCCCTGTTCGTGTCGTACGGCGACCGGCGCGGCGAGGACTGGGCGCGCTTCCTGCGCTGCACGCTGCTGCCGTACGCGGCGCCGGGCGGCACGGAGGTCGGTACGGCGGTGGCGCAGGAGGAGCTGTCCCGGCTGGGCCGGGCCGGCCACGACTTGCGCGACGGAAAACTGGCCGACTGCGTGGAGGCGTACCAGCTCCTCCTGGAGCGGGGCGTCAGCCTGGAGGCCGGCTGGCAGGCCTGGCACCTGGGCATGGTCCCGAGCCGCCACGCCCGCGAGGTGATGGGCGTACCGGTGAACGAAAAGGCGTAGCCACCCACGCAATCCGCGGGCAGTCGTGCCGCTGGGGCGGCACGGGTGGGCGGTGGGGGAGGCACCCCGCGAGCGCCGGGCCGCGCGAACACCCCCCGCCCCACACCAACACCGGGCGCCCGGACTCACACGACCGTACGGCCCTCCAGCGCCTCCGGAGGGCCGTACAACGCTCAGCCCCGCTTCTCCGCGGCGGCCGCCGCCTCCGCCTTCTCCGCCCCGGGTCCCTCGGACTCGACGAAGTCGACGCGGCCCATGTGCCGGTTCATGGACTTCATCAGGGCCCACACCGCCAGAGCCATCACCGCGAACACGATGAACCCGAGGACACCGGGGGTCACCTTGTCCTCGTCGAGTTCCTTGGCCAGAGGCACCAGGTGGGTCATTGCCAGGCTTGCGCTTGCGCTCATGTCAGGCATTGTCCCGGATGCCCGCGAAGAGGTCGTCCTCGGGGAGGGACGTATCGACGAGCGACTTCGCGAGCTCGTACTCCTCCGTCGGCCAGACCTCCCGCTGGAGGTCCATCGGCACCCGGAACCAGCCCCCGTCGGGGTCGATCTGCGTCGCGTGCGCGATCAGCGCCTTGTCACGGATCTCGAAGAAGTCGGCGCACGGCACGTGCGTGGTGAGCGTGCGCTCCTTGCGCTCGAACTCGCTCCAGCGCTTCAGCCAGTCCCCGTACGGCGACTCCAGGCCGCGGTCCAGCATCGCCTGGTGCAGCGCCTCGGTGCGGGGACGGTTGAAGCCCTGGTTGTAGTACACCTTCAGCGGCTGGTACGCCGGGCCGTACTCGCCCTCCGGGTACTTCTCGGTGTCCGCCGCGCCCTCGAACGCCACCATCGTGATCTTGTGGGTCATGATGTGGTCGGGGTGCGGGTAGCCGCCGTTCTCGTCATAGGTGGTGATCACCTGGGGACGGAAGGAGCGGATCTTCCGCACCAGCTCACCGGCCGCCTTGTCGACGTCCTCCAGGGCGAAGCAGCCCTCCGGCAGCGGCGGCAGCGGGTCGCCCTCGGGCAGCCCGGAGTCGACGAACCCGAGCCACTCCTGCTTCACGCCCAGGATCTCCCGGGCCTCGTCCATCTCCTTCCTGCGCACCTCGTGGATGTGCTCCTCGATGTAGGCGTCGCCCTGCAGTTTCGGGTTGAGGATGGAGCCGCGCTCCCCGCCCGTGCAGGTCACCACCAGCACGTCCACCCCCTCGGACACGTACTTCGCCATGGTGGCCGCGCCCTTGCTCGACTCGTCGTCGGGGTGGGCGTGCACGGCCATCAGTCGCAGCTGGTCAGTCAAGACTCAATCCTCAAGTCGGTCGGCGCCCTCAGTGCGGCGGCGCAGTAGCAGGCTTCTATAGTGACCGAATCGGGGGACGAATAATTCCGGGGTTTTCCACTCCGGGGCCTGCCAAGGGACACCGGTTCCCTCCTGCCGAGGAGACGATCATGAGTACGCCGAGCGCGCGGCTGCCCGAGGGCCGTTACGGCCGCTCCTCCGACCAGCAGGCCGACCGCACCCTCAAGGCCGTCGGCGCCGTGCTGTCGGTGCTGATGCTCGCGCTGATCGGCTGGTTCGGCTACCACCACGTCGTCCAGAACGAGATCAGCGCCGAGGTGATCGGTTTCGACACCGCCGAGGACTCGGTGAAGGTGCACCTGGAGGTGCACAAGGACGCGGGGACCGCCGGCTACTGCACGGTCCGCTCCCAGGCCGAGGACGGCGCCGAGGTGGGCCGCGCCGACTTCCGCTTCGACGAGGACGCCACGCGCGTCGACGAGGTCGTCACGCTCCGCACCACCTCGCGGGGCACCTCGGCCGAGCTCGTCGGCTGCCACACGGACTGACACCACGGGGAATACCTGGCCACTGACCTGCGCTGACATGAGTCTGGTGGCTTATGTCCTCCCCCTACGGGCACTCAATTGTTAGGCTCGTGGTTTCGCCCATCCCTGAAGGAACATCCTTCAGAGAGGGCGATGCTTTGTATTCCCAGCACCTACGAGGAGCACCTGTGACCCAGACCAGCGAGAACGTCACCTGGCTGACCCAGGAGGCGTACAACAAGCTCAAGGACGAGCTTGAGTACCTTACTGGTCCCGCGCGCACGGAGATCGCCGCCAAGATCGCCGCCGCGCGCGAGGAGGGCGACCTGCGGGAGAACGGCGGGTACCACGCGGCCAAGGAGGAGCAGGGCAAGCAGGAGCTCCGTGTACGCCAGCTCACCCAGCTCCTCGAGAACGCCAAGGTCGGCGAGGCCCCGGCGGCCGACGGTGTCGTGGCGCCCGGCATGGTCGTGACGATCGCCTTTGACGGCGACGAGGACGACACCCTGTCTTTCCTGCTCGCCTCCCGCGAGTACGCGAGCGCCGACATCGAGACCTACTCGCCGCAGTCCCCGCTCGGCTCGGGCGTCATCGGCCACAAGATCGGCGAGGACGCGGAGTACGAGCTGCCGAACGGCAAGAAGGCCTCGGTGAAGATCCTGGAGGCGAAGCCGTACACCGGCTGACCCGCCCCCGCGAGTCCCCGACGGGCCCCCGGCACCCCTGTGGTGCCGGGGGCTTCGTCATGCCGCCGCCGAGCGGTACTTGCGCACGGCGAGCGTCCGGAAGAACGCGATGATCAGAATCGAGTAGATCAGCGACGCCCACACCGGGTGCTGCATGGGCCAGGCGTCCGAGGTGGAGACCCCGGGGTTGCCGAAGAGCTCGCGGCAGGCCTGCACGGTGGCGCTGAACGGGTTCCAGTCGGCGATGTGGCGCAGCCAGGGCGTCATGTTGCTGGAGTCCACGAACGCGTTCGACACGAAGGTCACCGGGAAGAGCCAGACCAGTCCGCCGGAGGTGGCCGCCTCCGGGGTGCGCACCGACAGGCCGATGAGCGCGCCGATCCAGGTGAACGCGTACCCGGCCAGGAGGAGCAGGGCGAACGCGCCGAGCACCTCGCCGACGCTGGTGTGGGTGCGCCAGCCGACCAGGAGGGCGACGACGGCGAGCACCAGCAGGGTGAGCGCCGTCTGCACCATGTCGGCGAGGGTGCGACCGGTGAGCACCGCGCCGCGCGCCATGGGCAGGGAGCGGAAGCGGTCGATGAGCCCCTTGTGCATGTCCTCGGCGATGCCCGCCCCGGCGCCGGCGGTGGCGAAGGTGACGGTCTGCGCGAAGATGCCGGCCATCAGGAACTCGCGGTAGACCTGCGGACTCGTACTGCCGCCGATGTCCATGGACCCGCCGAACACGTACGAGAACAGCACCACGAACATGATGGGCTGGATGAGCCCGAAGATCACCACTTCGGGAATCCGGGCCATGCGGATCAGATTGCGCTTGGCGACGACCAGGGAGTCCCGGATCGACCGGCCGATGGGGTTGCCGGGGGCCGTGACCCGGACGGCGTCGGTGACGGCGCTCACTTCGCGGCCTCCTTGCTGTCCTCGTTCTCGGCCCCGGCCTCCGCGACATGGCCGGTGAGGGAGAGGAAGACGTCGTCGAGGGTGGGGCGGCGCAGACCGATGTCGTCGATCTCGATGCCTTCGGTGTCGAGGTCGCGGATGATCTCGGCGAGGAGCTTCGCGCCGCCGGAGACCGGTGTGGTGATCTTGCGCATGTGGTCCTCGACCGTCGTGTCGCCCTGGCCGGCGCCGCGCAGGCTGTACTTGTCGAGGAGGGCGGAGGCGGCCCGGATGTGCTCGCGCTCGTGCACCACGACCTCGACGCGCTCGCCGCCGGTGCGGGCCTTGAGCTGGTCGGAGGTGCCCTGGGCGATGACCCGGCCGTGGTCGACGACCGCGATGTCGTGGGCCAGGTGGTCGGCCTCCTCCAGGTACTGGGTGGTGAGCAGCAGCGTCGTACCGCCGGAGACCAGCTGTTTGATCACTTCCCACAACTGCTGGCGGTTGCGCGGGTCGAGGCCGGTCGTCGGCTCGTCCATGAACATCACGGGCGGCGAGACGACCAGGGCGGCGGCGAGGTCGAGCCGGCGGCGCATGCCTCCGGAGTAGGTCTTGGCGGTGCGGTCTGCGGCGTCCGCGAGGTTGAACTGCTCCAGCAGTTCGTCCGCGCGGGCCTTCGCCGCCTTCGCCTTCATCTGGTAGAGCTGTCCGACCATCTGCAGGTTCTCGCGGCCGGTCAGGTACTCGTCGACGGCGGCGAACTGGCCGGACAGGCCGATGGAGCGGCGTACGGCGTCGGGTTGCTTCAGCACGTCGAGGCCGGCGACGACCGCCCTGCCGCTGTCGGGCCGCAGCAGGGTGGTCAGGCAGCGGACGGTGGTGGTCTTGCCCGCGCCGTTCGGCCCGAGCAGGCCCAGGACGGTGCCCTCGGGGACATCGAGGTCGACGCCGTCCAGCGCCCTTACGTTCCCGAAGGTCTTCACTAAGCCTTCGGCATGGATGGCGCCTGGCATATCAGTCTCCACGTCGTTGTGATTCTTCGGAAAGCCTAGGTTTGCGCGCTCCGGCGCGCTGAGGTTTTTCGCCGGGCGCGGGCGGCGGGACGGGCGACGGCACCCGGCGGCGAGAGAAACACCATAACGCGATGTATCGCGTCTCACAATGGACTTACCCGAAGGAGTGACGCCGCGTCGGGCGTCAGTCCATGACCGTGTAACCCGCCTCGCGCAGGGCCCGTTCGACCTCCGCGCAGTGCTCCGGGCCCTTGGTCTCCAGGTGCAGCTCGACCTCCGCCTCCGTGAGCCCGAGCCGGGGGTCGGTCCGTACGTGGCTCACGTCGAGGACGTTGGCGTCGGCCACCGACAGCGCCCCCAGCAGCGACGCGAGCGCGCCCGGCCGGTCCGTCAGGCGCAGCCGTACGGCCAGGTAGCGGCCCTGCGCGGCCATGCCGTGCCGCAGCACCCGCTCCATCAGCACCGGGTCCACGTTGCCGCCGGACAGCACCGCGACGACCGGTCCCTCGAAGGCCCCGGGCCGGCTCAGCAGCGCCGCGACCGGGCTCGCCCCGGCCGGCTCGACGACCAGCTTGGCCCGCTCCAGGCACAGCAGCAGCGCGGCCGACAACTCGTCCTCGGTGACCGTGCACACCTCGTCCACCAGCTCGCCGACGATCCCGAACGGCACGTCACCGGGCCGTCCCACCTTGATCCCGTCGGCCATCGTCGCCGGGTCGCGCACCGACACCGGACGCCCGGCCGCCAGCGAGGGCGGGTACGCCGCCGCGCCCGCCGCCTGCACGCCGACGATCCGCACGTCGGGCCGCAGCGCCTTCACCGCGACCGCGATCCCGGCGGCCAGCCCGCCCCCGCCGATCCCGACGACGATCGTGCGCACCTCGGGGCACTGGTCCAGGATCTCCAGGCCCACCGTGCCCTGGCCCGCGATGACGTCCGGGTGGTCGAAGGGGTGGATGAACACGGCGCCCGTCTCGTGCGCGTACTCCGTCGCCGCGGCCAGCGTCTCGTCGACCACCTGGCCCTGCAGGCGCACCTCGGCGCCGTACTCCCGGGTCGCGCTGATCTTCGGCAGCGGGGCGCCCTTCGGCATGAACACCGTGGACCGCACCCCGAGCAGCGAGGACGCCAGCGCGACACCCTGCGCGTGGTTGCCGGCGCTCGCCGCGACGACACCGGCGGCCCGCTCCTCGGGCAGCAGCCCGGCGATCCGGACGTACGCGCCGCGCAGTTTGAACGACCCCGTCCGCTGCAGGTTCTCGCACTTCAGGTGCACCGGCGCGCCCACCCGCCGGGACAGGTGCCTGCTGCCCTCCAGCGCGGTCGTCCGTGCCACGCCCGAGAGCATCTTCTGGGCGCCGCGCACGTCGTCGAGGGTGACGGTCCGCAGGTGTTCGGCCGTGCTGTAGCTCATGACTCCAGGATCGCAGTTCGCCTCCGGCGGCGGCCGGTGTGACCAACCCGCGGACTCGGCTTTGCGCAGCGCCGGTACGGGCCGTCGTCCGGCCGCGTACCCTGTCCCCCAATTAGCAGCCCTCCACGAAGTGAGCCCCCGGCCATGCCCACAACACCTGATATGTCGATGGACATGAGGACGGACCTGACGGCCGTCGGTGACACCGGTCTTCTCGACACGCTGCAGCACGAGGTGGCATTGTTCGCACGCCGTGCCGAACAGACGCGTCTGGGCGGGGTCGGCCAGGTGCGCAACTCGATGGACCGTGCCGCGTACCTGCTGCTCAACCGCCTCGACAAAGAAGGCCCGATGGGCGTCAAGGCGCTCGCCTCGAGCATGGGCATCGACTCCTCGACGGTCACCCGGCAGGTCGCCCCGCTCGTGGACACCGGCCTGGTCAAACGGACCTCGCACCCCGAGGACGGACGCGCGGTCGTGCTCCAGCTGTCCCCGCGCGGGCAGTCGCGCCTGGAGGAAGTGCGCTCCTCCCGCCGCCAGTTGATGGCCGAACTGACCCAGGACTGGGACGCGGAGGAACGTGAGGCGTTCTGCACGCTCCTGACGCGCTTCAACGGCGCGCTGTCCGCTCGGATGTCCGCGCAGGACCAGACGGACTCCTGATCTCCGGGGGCAGCGCTCCCAGACCCCCTTCGGCCTGAACGGCCTCGTCCTCAAACGCCGGAGGGGCTGATTTCAGCCCCTCCGGCGTTTGAGGAGCGGGGTCCGGGGCGGAGCCCCGGGTTCGGGACGGGAAGGGGCGGCGGGGGCGAAAAAACCGGAGCGTCACGCGCGCACGTCCCTTGACCCAGGGGTACACCCTGGCCTGATATGAGAACCGAGGGCTCTCACCGGCGACGGGAGGCGCGGTTGCACCCACGGCACACGTCCCAGGACGACCTCCGCGCCCGCGAGTTCGAGGCGTACGTCGCGGGCGCCGGCACCCGGTTGCTGCACACCGCGACCCTGCTCACCGCCGAGGCCCCGGACGACAACCCGCACGCGCGGCGCCTGCTGACCCTGGCGCTGGCCCACACGTACGCGGGCTGGCACCGGCTGCGCGGCGGGGACCCCTACGCCCACACCCGCCGGTACCTGGCGACCCGCTTCGCGAACGACGCCTGGCACCGCCGCGGCGGACTGCTCCCCTCCCGTGCCCGCCCGGAAGGCCCGCTGGCCCGGCTCTCCCCGCAGGAACGCCTGATCCTGGTACTGCGGCTGTACGAGGGGATCGCCGAGGAACAGACGGCGGCCCTGCTCGGCCTGTCCGCGGAGCGCGTGCGGACCGTCTTCCACCGCGCGATGGCCGCCGTACTGCGCCCGTCCCCGGGACCGGCCCCCGCGGTGGGCGGCGTCAAGGCGGTGCCGTCGTGACCCGGATGAGGCGTGAGGCGACCGTACGGCGGATGCTGGAGCAGTCGCCGCCGCCCGTGCCGCCCGGGCTGCACGCGGAGGCGGTGCGCCGCGGGGCCCGCATCCTGCGCCGCAGGACGCTCGCCCGCCGCGTGATGTGGCTGCTGTTGCTGGCGGGGAGCGTGGCGTTCGTGGTGTGGGCGCTGACGGCCCGTCCCTGGGTGGAGCCGCCGTCGGAGACGACTCCACCGCTCATGGGCTGGTGACCGTCAGCGCCCGAGCGCCTGCTGGAGGTCTTCGAGCAGGTCGTCGACGTTCTCGATGCCCACGGAGAGGCGCACCAGGTCGGCGGGGACCTCGAGCGCGGAACCGGCCGCGGACGCGTGCGTCATCCGCCCGGGGTGCTCGATCAGCGACTCGACGCCGCCCAGGGACTCGCCGAGCGTGAACACCCTGGCCCGGTTGCAGACCTCGACGGCCGCCTCCTCGCCGCCCTCCACGCGGAAGGAGACCATGCCGCCGAAGGCGCGCATCTGCTTGGCGGCGACCTCGTGGCCGGGGTGGTCGGGCAGCCCCGGGTACAGGACGCTCGTCACGCGCGCGTGGCGGGTGAGCATGTCGGCGACCTTCGTGGCGTTCTCGCTGTGCCGGTCCATGCGGACCGAGAGCGTCTTGGTGCCGCGCAGCACCAGCCAGGAGTCGAAGGGGCCGGCGACCGCGCCCATCGCGTTCTGGTGGAAGGCAAGCTCCTCGCCCAGCTCCGCGTCGCCGGTGATCAGGGCGCCGCCGACGACGTCGGAGTGGCCGCCCATGTACTTGGTCAGGGAGTGCACGACGACGTCCGCGCCGAGTGCGAGCGGCTGCTGGAGGTAGGGCGTGGCGAAGGTGTTGTCGACGACGAGCCGGGCGCCCGCGTCCCGGGCGACCTGGGCCACGGCGGCGATGTCGGTGATGCCGAGCAGCGGGTTGGAGGGGGTCTCCACCCAGACGGCCTTGGTCTTCGGGGTGAGGGCGGCCCGCACCGCGGCCGGGTCGGAGGTGTCGGCCACCGACCACTCCACGCCCCACCGTGCGACGACCTTGGCGAAGAGCCGGAACGTGCCGCCGTACGCGTCGTTCGGGATCACCACGTGGTCGCCGGGGCTGAGCAGCGTACGCAACAGGCAGTCCTCGGCCGCCAGTCCGGACGCGAACGCGAGGCCGCGGCGGCCGCCCTCCAGGGCGGCGAGGTTCTCCTCCAGCGCGGTCCTGGTCGGATTGGCGCTGCGGCTGTACTCGTAGCCGCCGCGCAGGCCGCCGACGCCGTCCTGCTTGTAGGTGGACACCTGGTAGATCGGCGGGACGACCGCGCCCGTCAGGGGGTCGGCGGTGTTGCCCGCGTGGATCGCGAGCGTCTCGAAGTGCTGACTGATGTGCCTGTCGCTCATGGGCACCGAGGGTAGTGCGCGCACGGTGCGGATGACGGACGCGGAGGGGCGACGCGGACGGAGCGGGCGGGTGGAGCGGGCGGACGGAGCGGGTGGAGCGGGCGGACGCCGGGAGTTTTCCACAGGGTCCGGCACCGGGTTGGCCAATTGTCGGCGTGGTCTGGTTCGCTTGGTGGCATGGAGATTCTCTGGGTCCTGATCGCGCTCGTCATGCTCGGCTTCGTGGTGGTGCCGTATCTGCGGCGCGGGCGCGGGACGATCATGCAGGTCCCCGCCGGCCACCCGGACGCGGCGGACCCGGCGAACTACCGCTTCGCCCGCGAGGAGGAGCTGGACATCCGCATGCCGGGTCCCGACCAGGACCTGCTGGACGTCCTGGACCTGGTGCAGCGCACGCAGGACTACCGCGCGGCGCAGCAGCTGCTGGCCGGCACGGACGCGGAGGACGAGCGGCGCTGGCAGCGCGTCCAGGCGTTCGCGGGCGCGGCCTCGCTGGAGCTGCAGCAGCGGCCCGGCGGAGTGGGCGAGACACCGGGCGGGCAGTGGCTGCGGGTGTGGCGGACCGAGATGCCCAAGGACGCGGGCGGCGCCGCGGTGCACGCCGAGTTCCTGGTGCAACAGGCGTGGCGTACGGCGGCGCCCGGGACGGACGAGTTCCGGATCATCATGGAGGAGGCGAAGGCGGCGTGCGGCGAGGCCGCGCTGCTGGCCCCCGGTGACCCGGTCCCGTACATCGTGGAGCTGTCGGTGGCCCGCGGACTCGGTTACCCGCGGCAGGACTTCGAGCAGCTCTGGCTGAAGATCCTGGACCGCGCCCCGGCCCACATGGGGGCGCATCTGGCCGCGCTGCACTACTGGTGCGAGAAGTGGCACGGCTCGCGGCAGCAGGCGTTCGCGTTCGCGGAGGCAGCGGCGGCGCGGGCGCCCCAGGGCTCCCTCCTCGCCGCCATGCCGCTCTTCGCGGTCTTCGAGCACCTGCCCGAGGTGAACCTGGTCGCCGGTTTCTACCGGAGCGAGACCGTCACCAAGGCGGTCCACGGCGCGCTGCACGCGGTGCACTCGGCCCGCCCCGACGACCCGATGTCGGCGCACGTGCGGCACCTGCTGGTCTTCTTCCTGGTCCGCGGCGAGCGCTGGGCGGAGGCCATGAGCCAGCTCATACACATCGACGGCCACGTGGGCGCCCTCCCCTGGACCCTCTCCCCGGACCCGGCCGCCGAGTTCGCCGTCTACCGCGCCCTGGCGGTGGCCGGCTACGAGGCGAACGGCGGCAGCCCGGCGACACTCCCGCACTGAGCACCGCGGTACGGATCCCGGCCGGATCCTGGACGAGGCCCACACGGCCGTCGGCCTCCCGCCCCGGTGAACACGGACTGGCGCTGGGAGTACGGCCACGACCACGTGGCGGGCGGCATTCCCTCTCATGTGGTGACGGAGGTGGAGCGCCTCGCCGGCCGGCCTGCGCCGTATGGACGCGGCCGGCGGCTGGTTCTCCTGCCTGGTGGCACCCCCGTGAGCCGCTGATCGTCGTCGTCCGGATCGGGCCCCCGTTCGAGGCGCTGTGACCGGCGCTCCCACCGTCGGTGGCCAGGGGGCGCCAGGCGTCAGATCGTCGCCGTGTCGATCACGAAGCGGTAGCGGACGTCGCTGTTCAGGACGCGCTCGTACGCCTCGTTGATCTCGGCCGCGCCGATCAGCTCGATCTCCGCGCCGATGCCGTGCGCGGCGCAGAAGTCCAGCATCTCCTGAGTCTCGGCGATGCCGCCGATCATCGAACCGGCGAGGGTCTTGCCGCCCCCGAGCAGCGAGAAGAGGTTGAGGGCGACCGGCTCCTCGGGAGCGCCCACGTTCGCCAGCGTGCCCTCCGTCCTGAGCAGGGACAGGTAGGCGCCGAAGTCCAGCGGGGCCGACACCGTCGACACGATCAGGTCGAAGGTGCCCCGCAGCTCCTCGAAGGTCTTCGGGTCGCTGGTGGCGTGGTAGTGGTCGGCGCCCAGCTTGAGGCCGTCGTCCTTCTTGCGCAGGGACTGCGACAGCACCGTCACCTCGGCGCCCAGCGCGTGCGCGATCTTGACGCCCATGTGGCCGAGGCCGCCCATGCCGAGGACCGCGACCTTCTTGCCGGGACCGGCGCCCCAGCGCTTCAGCGGGGAGTACAGGGTGATGCCGGCGCAGAGCAGGGGCGCGGCGACGTCGAGGGCCAGCCCGTCGGGGATGCGGACGACGTAGTTCTCGTCGACGACGATCTTCTCCGAGTAGCCGCCGTAGGTGGGCTCGCCGTTCTTGTCCAGGGCGTTGTACGTGCCGACCATGCCGCTGCCGGTGCAGTACTGCTCCCGTCCGGCCTTGCAGTTCTCGCACTCTCGGCAGGAGTCGACCATGCAGCCGACGCCCACGCGGTCACCCACCTGGTACCGGGTGACGCCGGGGCCGACCTCGGACACCACACCGGCGATCTCGTGGCCGGGGACCATCGGGAAGATCGCCTCGCCCCAGCCCTCACGGACCTGGTGGATGTCGGAATGGCAGATGCCGGCGAACTTGATGTCGATCAGGACGTCGTGCTCACCGACCGCGCGCCGCTCGACGGTCGTCCGCTCCAGCGGAGCCTTGGCGGCGGGTGCGGCGTATGCGGCAACAGTGGTCATGCCGGGTTCTCCTCGTGAGGTCGTGCGCCCGGCTGTCTCCTGTCCGGCCGGGCCCGGTCCCCAGCCTGCGACAGCGGCCCGGACTCACCCAGACCACGGCTCTGCCTACGTTGGCCGTGCGTACCACTGGCGGGGACAGGATGGCGTGCGTACGACCGGGAATACTGGAGGCATGGACGAGCAGCACACCCACCCGGCCGGCCCCGCTAGCGGCGGCCTCGACCCCCGGGCGGAACTCAGCGAGTTCCTGCGCACCCGGCGGGCCCGGCTGAAGCCGGAGGACGTGGGACTGCCGGACTTCGGACGGCACCGCCGGGTGCCGGGCCTGCGCCGCGAGGAGCTGGCCCAGCTCGCCGGGGTGTCCGTGGCGTACTACACGCGCCTGGAGCAGGGCAACGGGCGGAACGTGTCGGCGGAGGTGCTGGACTCGATCGCGCGCGCCCTGCGCCTCACCGACGCCGAGCGGTCCCACCTCACGCACCTGGCGAAGCCGAAGCGGCAGCGGCGGAAGCCGGTGGCCCGGACCCAGCAGGTCCGCCCCGCGCTGCGGCACCTGCTGGAGTCGATGGACGCGGTCCCGGCGTACGTCGTGGGCCGGCGCTCGGAGATCCTCGCCTGGAACCGGATGGCGGCGGCGGTCTTCGGGGACTGGGGTCGGCTCCCGGCGCAGGAGCGGAACTGGGCGCGGCTGGTGTTCCTGCACCCGGACCACCGGGAGCTGTTCGTGGAGTGGGAGCAGAAGGCGTACGACATGGTCGCCTATCTCCGCATGGACGCGGGCCGCCACCCGGACGACCCGCAGCTGTCCTCGCTGGTGGGCGAGCTGTCCGTCAAGAGCGAGGAGTTCCGCAGGCTGTGGGCGGCGCACGACGTCAAGGAGAAGAGCCACGGCGTCAAGCACGTCCGGCATCCGCTGGTCGGTGAGCTGACGCTGCTGTGGGAGTCGTTCCGCCCGGCCGGCGACGACACCGGACAGTCGCTGGTCACGTACTTCGCGGAGCCGGGTTCGCCGTCGGCGGAGGCCCTGAAGCTGCTGTGCAGCTGGGGCGCGGACGCGAGGCGGGCCGGAGCGGGAACCACGGCTCCCTGAGACCGACGGCCCACGGCTCCCGGCTCTCGACGCCCGGGTCCTCCCGCGTCCGAAGGAAACGGAACGGCCCGCCGGAAGCGGTGCTTCCGGCGGGCCGTCCGTTCACGGACTACTTGCCGTAGTACGCGTTGTAGATCGAGATCGTCGACTTGTTGCCCTTCTTGTCGGCGATCTTGGCGTGGAAGGAGATGGCCTTCCCCTTCGACGGGTTCTTGAAGGTGATCTTCCCCTTCGTGACCGTGGTCTTCTTCCAGGTCTTGCCGTAGTCGTAGGACACGTACACCGACAGGGACTTGAGGTTCTTGCCCTTGGCGGCGCCCTCGACGGTGACCGGGACGGTGACCTTCTTGCCGGCCGTCACCTTGCTGTCCAGTCCGGTGGCCGCCTGGAAGCGGACCGTGGAGGCGGGCAGCTGCTTGAGGTCGGCGGTCTTCTTGGAGCGGAAGGTCCAGCTCGCGTCGATCCGCGTGGAGGCGGCGGCGACCTTGGCGCTGCGCTTGACCGAGGTGGTCAGCTTGTAGGAGGCGTCCGCGGACGGAACCTTGAACTCCTTCTCGCCGAACAGCGGGTCGTCGTGCGAACCGACCTTCTTGCCGTTGCGGTAGAGGCTGGTGGTGACCGACGTGAACACCGAGGAGCCGTCGTGGCCCTTGCCGTCGGCGAACAGCGGGACCAGCCCGGAGATGCTGTTGCCGTCACGGAAGATGCCGTAGTCGGAGGTGAGGCGCGGCCCGAAGACGGCCGTGTTCACGGTCTCCTTGTACGACTTGCCGCCCTTGTAGCCCTTCGCGTAACCGATGACGTAGCCGGCCTCCGAGATCGGCCAGCCCTCGGCGTCGACACCGCCCTGCTGCTCGAAGTCGAGGTCCCACTTCACCCCGGCCACGGTGGACAGGTGCAGCGTGCGGGTGCCGGGCAGGTTCTGTGCCTGGCCGAACGAGGAGGCGCCGCTGCTCTCGGGCAACGTGCCGAAGGCGCTGACGACGCCCTTCTTGCCGCTCGCCGCGGCGCCCATGCCGACCTTCACCGTGGCGAGTTCGCCGGCCTTGTAGTTCCGGGTGTATCCGGTGGCGAGGTTCTTGACCTTGGCGCCGGTGACGGTGCTGTACTGCTCCTTGGCGCCCTTGCTGAAGTGGGCGTCCCACTGCTGGTACAGCGAGCCGTCGGTGACCTGCGGGCCGAGGTGGGCGGAGCGGAAGTTGTCGTACGAGTCCAGCCACCAGCCGAAGAGGTTGGCCGAGTTCTTCGTCTCGACGGTGTAGTCGGCGGAGGCGAACCCCTGCTTGACGCCCTTGTCCGGCACGGTGATCTTCACCGGCTTGGCCTTGCGGGCGTCCAGCGTGATCGTCGTGTTCTTGGTGACGCTCAGCTTGGGCTGGGCGAGCCAGTCGGCGCCCTCGTACTTCTCCGAGCCGGGGTCGGGGTTGACGAAGATGCCGGTGTCCAGGACGTAACCGCCCTTGGGCACGCGGGCGGTGACGGTGCCGTCGGCCTCGTAGGGCTGGTACCACCGGCCGGCGCCCAGGCCGGAGAGTCCGGCGAGGTTGGCGACGTAGTTGGTGGCCGGCTTGCCCGCGCGGTCGAGGAACTTCAGCGTCACGTCGTACGACTCGACCTCGCGCTGCACCGCGGCCGCCGTGCGCACGGTCTGCCCGTCGCCCGTCGCGACCACGTACGCGGAGTAGGCGCCGTCGACCGTGCCGCCCAGCCTGGTGTCGACCGTGAGGTCCACGGAGGCCTTGCCGCCCGCGGGGACCGTGACCGTCGTGGCGCCCAGGGTGAAGAAGCCGGCCGGGGCCGCCTTGCCCTGGGGGTTCTTGGCGGTCGACGTCAGCTTGAGGGTGACGTCCTGGGTGCCGAGGTTGCGGTAGGTGAGCTGCTCGGTGACGGGCTTGTCGTCGGCGTGCGGCCACTGCTGGACGCCGAAGCTCAGCGACACCGGCTCGGCGATCACCGTCTGCTTGACGGCCTTGTCGACCTGGACGCGGCCCGAGCCCTGCTCGAACGGCGTGTACGCGCCGCCCTTGGTGGAGCCGGTGAGCGCGCCCTTCAGCTCCGCGTAGGTCCACTCCGGGTGCTGCTGCTTCAGGATCGCCGCCGCGCCCGCGACGTGCGGGGTCGCCATCGACGTACCGGAGATGGTCATGTACCCGGCCGGCTTCTCGCCTTCCTCCTCGGCGATGAGGTTGCCCTTCGCCGAGGCGGCCGTGATGTCCACGCCGGGAGCGGTGACGTCCGGCTTGATGGCGCCGTCGCCGACGCGCGGGCCGGTGGAGGAGAAGTCGGCGAGCTTGTCCTTGTCGTCGACGGCACCGACGGTGAGGGCGGCGTCCGCGCTGCCGGGCGAACCGACGGACTGCGGGCCCTCGTTGCCGGCCGCGATGGCGAACAGGACGCCCTTCTCGGCGGACAGCTTGTTGACCGCCGCCTCCAGCGGGTCGACCTCGGCGGTGTCCATGCCGCCCAGGCTCATGTTGACGACGTCGGCGCCCTGCGCGGCCGCCCACTCCATGCCGGCGAGGATGCCGGAGTCGTCGCCGAAGCCCGCGTCGTCGAGGACCTTGCCGTTGAGGATCTTCGCGCCGGGCGCGACGCCCTTGTACTTGCCCTTGGACTTGGCGCCCGTGCCGGCCGCGATGGACGCGACGTGGGTGCCGTGGCCGACCTTGTCCCCGGCGGTGGCCGCGGAGGTGAAGTTCTTGGACTCGGTCACCTGGCCCTTGAGGTCCGGGTGGGTGGCGTCGACGCCGGTGTCGAGGACGGCGATCTTCACGCCCTTGCCGTCGTAGCCGGCCTCCCATGCCTTCGGGGTGCCGATCTGCGCCACCGACGTGTCGAGGGAGGCCTTGCGGACCCCGTCGAGCCAGACGTGGGCGATGCCGGAGGCGGTCCTGTCGCCGTTGGTGACGGCGTCCCACAGCTCGGGCGTCTCCTCGTGCGGGGTCTGCACCGCGTCCGCGTTCAGGGACTTCAGGGTCCGGCGGACCGTACCCGCGTCACGGACGTCGGCCTTGGCGGCCTGAGCGGCGCCCTTGTAGCCGACGATGACCTTCAGGCCCCGCTTCTGGGAGCCGCGGGTCGTGGCCTTGTTCAGCTCGGTGACGTCGAACAGCCGCTGGTCCAGCTTGCCGCTCGCGATCAGCCGGGCGGCGTCGGCCGGCACCACCAGGGTGTGGCCGTCGGTGCGGCGGACCTGCACGGGTATGTGCTCCCGGCCCTCGGCCCGCTCCAGGCCGACCACGCGGCCCTTGGCGTCCACCGCGACCCGGTCACCCGTGATCAGCGTGATCCGGTGCTTGGCCTTCAGCGAGGACGTCTCCGTCGTGGCGGCGGCGGTCGTGCGCTCCCCGTTCGCCGACGCCGGGCCGGCCATGCCCGCCGCGAGTGCCACGGCGGTCGCCGTGGCGATCGTGGCCGCGCACGCCCTCTTCACTTGTCTGCGCAAGGTTCCCCCTAGCGAAGTCGCCGGGCGAACTCGACGTCACCCGGCCGGGGGTGGTCTCGTACGCATGCGCGCACCCCCCGGATCACGCAGTATGCCGAGGGGTGATCAATCGTCTCAAGGGACACCGGAAAGGGTGCCGAAGTCGACGGGTGGCTGTAACCCCACCGCCGGGACTCCGTTACACGATCGCGCGGTTGACGGTTCCACGCGCGGGAGTTCCCCTTTCCACGCGCGGGGGTTCTCCTTCACCGTTTTCCACGCGCGGGAGTTCCTCTTCACCGTTTTCCACGCGCGGGAGTTCCCCTTCCTCGCTTTCTACGCGCGGGAGTTCCCCTTCCTCGCTTTCTACGCGCGGGAGTTCCCCTTCCTCGCTTTCTACGCGCGGGAGTTCTCCTTCACCGTGATCCGTCCCTTGCGGATCGTCGCCAGGCGCGGGGCCGCCTTCGCGATGGCCGAGTCGTGGGTGACCATGACGAAGGTCAGCCCCAGCTCCTTCCACATGCGGATGAGCACGTCCATGATCTCGTCGCGCATCGACTCGTCGAGGTTTCCGGTGGGTTCGTCGGCGAGCAGCACCTTCGGCTCCTTCACCAGCGCCCGCGCGATGGCGACGCGCTGCTGCTGGCCGCCGGACATCTCGCCGGGCAGGTGTCCGAGCCGCTCGCCCAGACCGACCGACGCCAGCGCCTCGGCGGCCTTCTCCCGGCGCTCCTTGGCCTTCACGCCGAGCGGGACGAGCGCGGTCTCGACGTTCTCCTGCGCGGTGAGCGTGGGGATCAGGTTGAACGACTGGAAGACGAAGCCGATGTTCTCGCTGCGGACCCGGGTGAGCCGGGCCTCGGGCAGCCTGGCCAGGTCGGTGCCGTCCAGGACGATCTCGCCGGAGCTGGGCCGGTCGAGCCCGCCGAGCATCTGCAGCAGCGTGGACTTGCCGCCGCCGGTGGGGCCCTGGATGACGAGCCGGTCGCCGTCGGGGATGGTCAGGTCGACTCCGTCGAGGGCGTGGACGGTCTCCTTGCCGCGCGTGTAGCGCCGGGTGACGCCTCTGAGTTCGTACATGGGTCTGCTCCTGGATCGCGTACGAGGGTGGGGCCCGTCCGCTGCGGGCGGGCCCCGGGGCAGGTGCCGGGCGGGTGCTACTCGACGCGGCGGAACGCGTCGGCCGGCCGCAGCCGGGAGGCGCGCCAGCCGCCGAAGGCGCCGGCGACGAGACCGCCGGCCACGGCGAGGCCGACCGCGAGGGCGACGGTGGTGAGGCTGACGGGCGCGGTGAGCGCGATGTCGAGGGTCTTGGCGGCGGTCTGCCGCCCGGGGCCGCCCATGCCTCCGCCACCGCCGGGTCCGCCCATGCCGCCGCCACCGCCGCCGAGCTGGGCCTGCAGGGTGGGGCTGACGGCCGTGACGGCGTAGGCGCCCGCCAGGCCGAGCGCGATGCCGAGGGCGCCGCCGATCAGGCCCTGGACCATGGACTCGCCGACCACCTGCCGGGTCACCCGGCCGGACTTCCAGCCCAGCGCCTTGAGGGTGCCGAACTCGCGCACCCGGCGGGAGACCGCCGAGGAGGTGAGCAGACCGGCGACCAGGAACGCGGCCACGAGGACCACGACCGACAGCCACTTGCCGACGCCGGCGGCGAGCGAGGAGGCGGTGGACAGGGAGCCGGAGACGGTGTCCGCGAGGTCGGCGGAGGTCGTGACGGTCGTACCGGAAATGTTCTTCTGGATCCCGGACTTGACGCTGTCGATCTGCTGGGAGTCGGTCGCCTGGACGTAGATCGTGGTGACCTTGTCCTTGGCGTCGGCGAGGGTCTGCGCCTGCTTCAGCGGCAGGTAGAGGTTGGCCGCGGCGTCCCCGCTGGTGGCGGTGGCGATGCCGATGACCTTGTACTCGGTACCCTTGACGGTGACGGTGTCACCGGTCTCTAGCTTCTTCTCCTTGGCGTAGGCGGAGTCGGCGACGGCGACCTTCGCGTCGGTCTCGGTCGACTTGAAGGTGCGTCCGTCGGTGATCTCGGAGGAGGTCAGCGGGCCGAGGGCGGGCTCGGTGACGTCGGTGCCGTAGACGGTGTAGCTGTTGACGTCGAAGCTGGCGCCGCCGCCCTCGACCCGGCCCTGCGGGGAGGTCTGGCCGGCCCCGGGACCGCCGCCCTGGTCGCCCTCGGCTCCTTGGCCGCTCTGGCCGTCCTGCTGGAACTGACCCCGGGTGAACTCTCCGCTCACCTTCATCACTTGGAGGCTCAGTCCGCCCACCGCGTCGGCGACGCCGTCCTGCTCGCCGACCTTGTCCACGGTGGAGCTCGCCAGGGTCTGGAAGCCCTGCACCATGACGCGGTCGCTGCTCTGTTCCTCGCCGGAGTCGTCGTCCTGGGCGTCGAACCGGAACCGGGGGCGCTCGCCGGCCGTCTGGGACTCGGCGGCCTTGGTGACCGTCATGTCCGTGCCGAGCCCGTAGAGGGACTGCAGGACCTTCTCCTGCGCCTTGCTCATGCCGGAGGACACGGAGTTGACCACGACGACCAGGGCGATGCCCAGGGCGAGGCCGGAGGCGACGACGAGGGCCGCCTTTCTGCGGCGGCGCAGCTCGCGCCTCAGGTAGGTGAAGAACATGGCGGCAAGCTAGGGACGGTGGGTGATGAAGCGATAAGCGCCCCATAAGAGCCCCATGAGAAGAAGACCGATGCCGCCGCCCGCTCCCCGAAGGGGCGGGCGGCGGCATCGGTCAGGTGGTGGGGTGAGGCGCCGCGTGCGCGGCCGGCGTCAGACCGCCGAGCCCGCCTTCCACTGCTCCCAGCTCATGTTCCAGCCGTTGAGGCCGTTGTCCGGGGCGATGGTCTTGTCGCCGGTGTTCTGGACGACGACCACGTCGCCGATGATCGAGTTGTCGTAGAACCAGGCGCCCGGCGTGCTCGGGTCGTTCGCGCCCTTGGTGTCGGACAGGCCCACGCAGCCGTGGCTGGTGTTGACGCTGCCGAAGATGGACTTGGCGCCCCAGTAGTTGCCGTGGATGAAGGTGCCGGAGGTGCTCAGACGCATGGCGTGCGGCACGTCCTTGATGTCGTACTCGCCCTTGCCGTCGTCGTCGGTGAAGCCGACCGTCGCGCCGTTCATCCGGGTCTCCTTGAACTTCTCGGAGATCACCATCTGGCCCTCGTAGGTCTTGTTCTCGGGCGCCCCGGCGGAGATCGGGATGGTGCGGACGGTCTTGCCGTCCTGCGTGACCTTCATCTGCTTGGTCTTGGCGTCGACGTACGTCACCTGGTTGCGGCCGATCTTGAAGGTGACCGTCTTCTGCTGGACGCCGACGACGCCCTCGGCGCCCTCGACACCGTCGAGCGCCAGCTTCAGCGTGACGGTGGAGTTCTCCTGCCAGTACTCGTCGGGCCGGCAGTCCATGCGGTTGGCGTTGAACCAGTGGCAGACGACCTCCTGGCCGCTGCTGCTGGTGACGGTGACGCCCTTCTGCACCTCGGCCTTGTTGGTGATCGCCTTGTCGAAGTTGATCGACACCGGCATGCCGACGCCGACGGTGGTGCCGTCGTCCGGGGTGAAGGTGCCGATGAAGCTGTTGTCCGGGGCGACCGTGGTGAACGAGGCGTTCTCGTGGGCGGCGAGGCCCGCGGCGTCCTCGGCGGTGGCCGACAGCTTGTAGGTGGTGGCCCGCTCCAGCTGGGCGCTGGGCTTCCAGCTCTTCTTGTCGGCGGATATCTCACCGGCGACGGCGGTGCCGTCGGCGGTGGTCATCTTCACCTCGGTGAGCGTGCCCTTGGTCACGGTCACGGTGGCGGAGTTGTTGATGGAGGCGTTGTTGGAGCCGTCCTTCGGCGTGATCTTGATCTGCGCCTCGGAGGACTTCTTGGCCGCCGCCTCGTCGACCTGGGCCTGCGAGTCGCCCTTGCCGCTGTCGCTCGAGGCGCTGCTGTCGCCACCGGAACACGCCGAGAGCACCAGTACTCCGCCGAGCAGAGCGGACGCGGCCGCCAGACTCCTGCGCCGCTTACCGTCCGTCATCACACGCTTCTCCATCGTTGCCGAATCCCAACCCCACGAGTCCCCGGCGCGAAGCCGAAGGACCTCGTCCACAACCTTCAACGCTACGACCGGGTGCTCCCGTTCCCCACGGCTCGCGGGTGTGGGGCTCGCCACGTCCGCCGGGGCGGACGGCGAGGGCGCCGGTCGGTGCCCCGTCGCTTGAGACGTCATCACCCGGGCGGCGGTTGCCGCCCGGGGTCACGATTTCCCCAAAACGCCTCAGCCTGCCCTGCCCGCCCCTTCTTCCTCATCGCCGTGGGGCTCGTCGTCATCGTCCTCGTCGAGGTCCCACTCCGGCGAATCGGGGTCGTAGTCGATCTCCTCGCCGCTCCAGGAGGCCTGCAGCAGTTCCACGCCCGGTACCTCGTCGATCAGGGCGAACGGATCGACGAGCTGGGCGAGGGCCTCCGCGGTGTCCTCCGTCACGGCGCTCTCGGCGTGTACCCGTTCCTCGTCCGGCATATCGCCGTCGTCCGCGATCCTGCGCAACGCGGCCCCGGTCACCGCCTCCTCGTCGTCGATCTCGAGGACGAGTTCCACACGAAGCCGTACAAACCGTGATGTCTCTGGGGTGCTCATGCTCGGAGCGTACGGCCTCGGGCCCCCGTGACTTTCCCGTGACCCGCGCTGTTCACTAACATCGCCCCACACGGCCAATTCGCCAGCACCACAAGGGGATCGATATTCCGTGTCATCCGCGCTCCGTCCGTTGCTGACCGCCACCGCCGCGGGCACCCTGCTGTGCGCCCTGTGGTTCGTCCCGTCCGCGAACGCGACCTCGAACACGCCGGTCGCGGACGCGGTCTCGGCAAGTCCGTCGCCGCAGGTCACGGAGCAGGCGAGAGTCGTGTCGACGTCCGTCGACAGCGCCGGTGGGGACGTCCGCCTCGCGGACACCGGCAGCTTCGACAGCACCCCGTACATCGTCGGCGGCACGACCTGCCTCGCCCTCGGCGCCGGTTTCGTCGTCTACTCGGTCCGCCGGGAACACCTGGGTCTGTAGACGCGCGCACCGGGGCCCGGCGGAACGGCCGCCGGGCCCCGGCCGGTTCAGGCCAGCGGTCCGGTGACCGTCTCCACGGCCGCCACCAGCCGCCCGTCCCGCACGAACGCGTCCGCCGCGGCGAGGTCGGGGGCGAGGTGACGGTCGGGCCCGGGACCGCCCACGCCCGCCGCCCGTACGGCCTCGACGACCGCCCGCGTGGCCGGTGCCGGGGTCAGCCCCTCGCGCAGTTCCACGGCCCGGGTGGCGGCGTACAGCTCGACGGCGACGACCCGGGTGAGGTTGTCGACGGCCGTCCGCAGTTTCCGCGCCGCCGACCAGCCCATGGAGACGTGGTCCTCCTGCATCGCGGAGGACGGGATCGAGTCCGCCGACGCCGGTACGGCGAGCCGCTTCAACTCGCTGACCAGGGCGGCCTGCGTGTACTGGGCGATCATCAGCCCGGAGTCCACACCGGGGTCGTCGGCGAGGAACGGCGGCAGCCCGTGGCTGCGGTTCTTGTCCAGCAGCCGGTCGGTGCGGCGCTCGGCGATGGAGGCGAGGTCGGCGACGGCGATGGCGAGGAAGTCCAGCACGTAGGCGACCGGCGCCCCGTGGAAGTTGCCGTTGGACTCGACCCGTCCGTCGGGCAGCACGACCGGATTGTCGACGGCGGAGGCGAGTTCGCGCTCGGCGACCAGCCGGGCGTGCGCCAGGGTGTCCCGCCCGGCGCCGGCGACCTGCGGGGCGCAGCGCACCGAGTAGGCGTCCTGGACCCGGGGCGCGTCGTCCTGGTGATGCCCCGTCAGTCCCGAACCCTTCAGTACGGCCAGCATGTTGGCGGCGCTGGCGGCCTGACCCGGGTGCGGGCGGATGGCGTGCAGTTCGGGGGCGAGCACCTTGTCGGTGCCGAGCAGTGCCTCCAGGGTCAGGGCGGCCGTGACGTCGGCGGACTTGTACAGGACGTCGAGGTCGGCGAGGGCCATGACCAGCATGCCGAGCATGCCGTCGGTGCCGTTGAGGAGGGCGAGCCCCTCCTTCTCGCGCAGTTCGACGGGCTGGATGCCGTGCTCGGCGAGCAGTTCACCGGCCGGCCGCACGCCCCCGTCGGGGCCCTCCGCCTCTCCCTCGCCCATCAGCGTGAGGGCGCAGTGGGACAGCGGGGCGAGGTCGCCGGAGCAGCCCAGGGAGCCGTACTCGTGCACGACCGGGGTGATCCCGGCGTTCAGCACGTCGGCCATCGTCCGCGCGACCTCGGGCCGGACGCCGGTGCGTCCGGAGCAGACGGTCTTCAGCCGCAGGAACATCAGGGCGCGGACGACCTCCCGCTCCACGCGGGGCCCCATGCCGGCGGCGTGCGAGCGGACGATGTTGCGCTGGAGCTGGGCACGGAGTTCCGGGCCGATGTGCCGGGTCGCCAGGGCGCCGAAGCCGGTGCTCACCCCGTACACGGGGTCCGGCTTCGCGGCCAGGGCGTCCACGATCTCGCGGGACGCGGCGAGGGCGGCCACCGCCTCCGCGGACAGTTCGACGCGGGCGCCGCCGCGCGCCACGGCGAGCACGTCGGACGCGGTCACGCCGGTCGTCCCCACCACCACAGTGTGCATATCCATATTCAGGAGCGTACGCAGTGAATTCAATAATGTCACCACCGGTTCGGCACCTCACCCCTTACCGAGGGGTCGCGCGCTACGGCGAATGCCGCCCCCGGAACCGGCGCCGTTCCCCGTCCGCCGCCCGTGAGGGCTCGTCCGCGAGCCGTACGACGGGATCGCCGGGCCCCTCCCGCCCGGCCACGACGGGATGCGCGGCGTGCTCGGCCTTGGCCCGGTACTGCGCCGCGTCGGCCAGCCGGAACAGCCGCCGGGCGGAGTGCACCGGCCCGACGGGATCCCCGGTGGACGCCACACCGCAGGCGACACCGTCCCCGATGCCCAGTTCCACGGCCCGTCGGCACACCTCGTCGGCCGCCTTGACGACCTCGTCGGCCGGCGGCCCCACGGCCAGCAGACAGAACTCGTCCCCGCCGAGCCGCGCCGCCAGGGCCCCCGGCAGCATGGCCCCGCACAGCGACAGCACGGTCCCGAACCGCTCGAGGAGCCGGTCCCCCACGGCGTGCCCCAGCGTGTCGTTGACCCGCTTCAGCCCGTTCAGGTCGCACACCACGAGGCTGACGACGGCCCCGTCGCGCCGGTGCCGCTCGACGGCCTCGTCGAGCCGCGCGTCCACGGCACGCCGGTTGGCCAGCCCGGTCAGCGAGTCCGTGTACGCCAGCCGCCGGACCTCCTCCAGCCGCTCGGTCTGCGCGAGCCCGGCGGCCACGACGGCGGCCAGGACCGTCGCGAAGTCGGCGTCGTCCCGCCCGAAGACGGGCGCCCCGGCCGGCCGGGCCACATACAGCTCGCCCCAGGCCCGCCCGTGCAGCACGATCGGCGCGACCACGCAGCACCCGCGCCCCCGCCGCCTGAGCGCGGCCACCCGCTGGTGGCGGTACCCGGCGCCCCCCGCCGAGGGCCCCTCGGCGGTCTCCACCCACGCGTCGGGCTCACCGCCCCCCGCCCACCGCTCGTGCAGGAACTCGGTGATCTCGGCGAACTGGTGCACCGGATAGGACTCGTCCTCCGGGAACTCCTCCTCGCCCTCGGCCAGCTCGCCGACGTTCACCAGGACCCGCAGTCGCCCGAGCTCCCGCTCCCACACCGACAGGGCGGCGAAGCTCCCGCCCAGCGCCCGGCAGGCCCCGCGGGCCGCGGCCCGCCAGGCGTCCCGCGAACCGTGCGCGGCGGCCATGCCCTGGGCCAGCGCCACCACGGCCGCCAGCCGGCTCTCCTCACCCATGACCCCAGATTAGGGAGATTTGCCGCCAACCGGGACATCGAGGAAGCGGGTGAAGGGCGCTCCGCTACTCCCCGGGCCACTCCGGCCTGCGCTTCTCGTTGAAGGCGGCGACCCCCTCCGCCCGGTCCCCCGAGAACGCCACCGACCGCCAGGCGGCGTCCTCGACCTCCAGCCCGGCGGACAGATCCAGCCCGTGCCCGAGCCGCAGCGCCCGCTTGGCCGCCCGTAGCCCCACCGGCGAGTTCCCGGCGATCCGGGACGCCATGGCGAGGGCCTCCTCCCGGTCCCGGCCCTCCTCCACCAGCTCGTCGACGAGCCCCAGCTCCCGGGCCTCGGCGGCCTCCACCCGCCGCGCCGTGAAGATCAGCTCGGCGGCCCGCGCCGCCCCCACCCGCCGGGGCAGCAGCTGCGTACCGCCCCCGCCCGGAATCACCCCGACCGACACCTCGGGCAGCCCCATGACGGCCGTGCGGTCGGCGACGATCACATCGCACGACAGGGCCAGCTCGAACCCGCCGCCGAGCGCGAACCCGTGCACCGCCGCCACCGTCGGCACGGGCAGCTCGAGCACCCCGGCGTACGCCCCGCGCGCCACGGGCCGCTGACGCACCAGATCGGCGTCGCTGAAGGAATTGCGCTCCTTCAGATCGGCCCCCACGCAGAACGCCCGCTCGTGCGAGGAGCTCAGCACCACCGCCCGTACGCTCCGGTCCTCCCCCAGCGCCGCGCAGGCACCGGCGATGGAGCGGGCCATCCCGGTCGACACGGCGTTCATGGCCTTGGGGCGGTCGAGGACGAGCTCCGCGACATGCCCCCGCTCATGCCGGCGCACCAGCACGAACTCCCCGAACCGTTCCTCACTCATCGACACCCTCCGGTTAACGCGGGTTAACTTCCACTCGTCCCGATCATCGCAGCCCGCGGCCACCGGGGAAAAGGGCGCACGCCCGGTTCCCTCGTCACCCCCCGCCCACCCGTTCGAGTGACATCACCCCGACTTCCCGGCCCGGCCCCTCACGGAAGCGCATAGCGTGCGCACACCGCGGCGCGTCGGGGGCGCGCACGCAGGGGAGGGGATCACGATGACACCGACCGCACCGATCGAGGAGCCACCGGCGGGCACCTCCCGCTTCCGGGGCCGCCACCGCAAGCCCCGCCCCCGCAAGGCCCTGCTGGCCGCGGGAAGCCTGGCCATGGCCGCGAGCGCCGTGACCCTGGTCCGCCTGGCCACCACCCAGGGCGACGGCACGGACATCGGCGCGGAGACGGGCCCGCGCCCCGTCCTCCACACGGACACCGGCACACCCACCGGTTCCTCCACCGGCTCCCCCACGACGAGCGAGGCCACCGGGCCCGCCCCCGAGGCGAGCCCGTCCTCCCCCACGGCCCTGGGCGGCAAGGACCGGGCCCCGCTCACCGCACCCGAACCGTCGTCCCCGGCCCGGCCCCCGACGACCGCCCCGGCCGCGGCGAGCACCCCGGCCACCCGGCTCCCGGCCACCCTGCGGCCCCAGCCGCCCGCACCCCCGTCACCGAGCACCCCGGGAACACCCCCACCGGCGCCCCGGGACCCGGCACCGGAACAGCCGGACGGACCAGACCCCGGCCACGACCACGACCACGACCCCGGCGGCCTGTGCGTACCGATCATCGGTCTCTGCGTGGGCGGCGACCGGGACTAGGACGAGAAGGCCGAAAGCAAGCCGAGACGGCCGGAAGCAAACCGATACGGCCGGGACCAGGACGAGACGGCCGGAAGCAAGCCGAAACAGCTGAGCCCAGGACAGGACGGCCAGAACTAAGCCGAGGCGGAAGCCCCGTTCCGGCGCGTGAGCAGCCAGGGCTCCACCACACCGAGGCCACGCACGGGCCGCTGCCACATCGGCTGGAGCGCGAACCGGTAGCTCGGCGGCTCCTCGCCCTCCTTCTCCGCCGCGGCCACCGCCTCGGCCGCCGCCGCCTCGGAGGCAGGGGCGTCACCGGTGCGGATCAACTCCTCGGCGAAGGCACTGTCGACCAGCACGGCGTCCCGGGGGGCTATGGACGTGAGCCGGGACGCCAGGTTCACGGTCGTGCCGAACACATCACCCATCCGGGTGGTCACCGTGCCGAACGCCATGCCGACCCGCAGCTCCGGCATGGTCTCGTCGTTCGCCATGGTCTCGATCAGCCGCATCGCGATGTCCGCGGCGACACCGGCGTCGTCGGCGGCGTAGAGCACCTCGTCGCCCAGCGTCTTGATGAGCCGCCCGCCCCGTGCGGCGACCAGATCGGCGGCCGTGGTCTCGAAGGCCTCGACGAGCTCACCGAGCTCCTCCTCCTCCATCCGCCGGGTCAGCCGCGTGAACCCCACGAGATCCGCGAAGGCGACGGCGAGCCGCCGGTCGACCATCTCCTCGTCGTCGGCGCCCTGCACGACCCGCCCGGCCGACGCGGCGAGCTGCCGCCGCCAGACGTACACGAGGAACTCCTCCAGCTCGGGCAGGAGCAGCTCGACGATCGGATACGTCACCTCGGTACGGGTCATGCCCGGCTCGGGCGGCTCGGTCAGCCCTTCCAGGAACGAGTCGATCTGCCACTCGGCCAGCCGGGCGGTGGTCTGCCCGGTGGACCGCGCCACCTGGACCGCCATGGCCTCGCTCAGCAGACCCGCCTCGACCAGACCGGCGAGCCGGCGCAGCGCGAGTACGTCGGCCTCGGTGAGGGCCTTGGCCTGGCCCACGTCGGCGAAACCCATCGCCCGCCAGAAGCGGGTGGCCAGCTCCATGGTGACGCCGGCGCTGCGGGCCGCCTGGAACGGTGTGTAACGGCGCTCGGCACCCAGGATGAGCTGTTCGAGGCGCAGGGCAAGCGGATCCTCGCCGTCGCCCTGCGCGTCCGTGGAACCCGAGTCGTCGACGGTCACGCGTGCCCTTCCGATCTGCCATGGCCAGGTGTCGACCGGGCTCAACTCTACGGCAGGTGTGCGCCAGCTCACTCCGTCGGGTTGAGCCGTGAGGTGGGGCGATCGGCGTCGCCCCGGAGGCCGGGGCCGGGTGCGGAACCCCGGCGTTCCCGCGGCCCCCCGGCGTCAGCGTGCGCGCAGGTGGACGATGTCGCCCGCGCCCACCGGTTCCTGCACGCCCTCCCCCGTGGCCAGCACCAACCGGCCGTCGCCGTCCACCGCGACCGCCTCCCCCACCAGCTCCCGGTCCCCGGGCAGCTCCGCCCGCACCACCCGCCCCAGCGTCGCGCACCCCGCCGCATACGTCTCCTGCAGGCCGCTCGGCCCCGGGTCGCCCCCCGCCGCCCGCCACCGCCCGTACCAGTCCTCCAGCGACCGCAGCACCCCCCGCAGCAACGGATCCCGGTCCGTACTCACCGCCCCCGCCAGCACCAGCGACCCCGCGGTCGGCACCGGCAGCTCGTCGGCCCGAAGGCTCACGTTGATCCCGACACCGATCACCACCCCGTCGTCACCGGCCCGCTCCGCCAGGATCCCGCCGGCCTTCCGCTCCTCGCCGCCCACCGTGACCAGCAGGTCGTTGGGCCACTTCAGCGCCGTGTCGACGCCCGCGGCCCGCGACAGTCCGGTCGCCACCGCGACGCCGGTCAGCAACGGCAGCCAGCCCCACCGCGCCACGGGCACCTCGGCGGGCCGCAACAGCACGGAGAAGAACAACCCCGACCGGGCCGGCGCCGTCCACCGCCGGTCGAGGCGCCCGCGCGCGGCGGTCTGTTCCTCGGCGACGAGGACGACACCCTCCTCGAGCGGCCCCTCGGCGGCCCGCGCCACCAGATCGGAGTTGGTGGACCCGGTCCGCTGCACCACGTCCAGCTGCGTCCACAATCCGCCCGCGCGCACAAGTCCCCGGCGCAGTCCGGCGGCGTTCAACGGCGGGCGGCCGAGGTCCGACCAACGTCCCGACCTCGGCTCACTGGGCCCATTGGGCTTACCTTCACCATGTGGTGTCATGCGACCCACACTAGATTTGACATCCTCCGCCCCGCACAGGGGACGGATGCCGGCCCCGAGGGCCGAGGTTCACGGGCGCTCGACCGTTCTCACGGTGTCACCCCTCCGACGTGTCCCGCCGCGACGCCTCGACCGTACCCAGGAGCACGGTGATGACGTGGGCTCTTCGAGGATCTCCTTCCCGCGTCTGTGAAGGGGGAGGCGGTGTGGGAAAGACCGCACTGCCGAACGGAGGGCCCCCCACTACGCTACGGATGAGTAACCGTCCCCCCTTTTGAGCAGGCAGGGAGCCGCATCCCGATGTCCGAGCCGGAAGAGCAGCAGCCTGACATCCACACGACCGCGGGCAAGCTCGCGGATCTGAAGCGTCGTATCGAAGAGGCGACGCACGCCGGCTCCGCACGCGCCGTCGAAAAGCAGCACGCCAAGGGCAAGCTGACGGCCCGTGAGCGGATCGACCTCCTGCTCGACGAGGGGTCCTTCGTCGAACTGGACGAGTTCGCCCGGCACCGCTCCACCAACTTCGGCCTCGACGCCAACCGCCCCTACGGCGACGGCGTCGTCACCGGCTACGGCACCGTCGACGGCCGCCCGGTCGCCGTCTTCTCCCAGGACTTCACCGTCTTCGGCGGGGCGCTGGGCGAGGTCTACGGCCAGAAGATCGTCAAGGTCATGGACTTCGCGCTGAAGACCGGCTGCCCGGTCATCGGCATCAACGACTCCGGTGGCGCCCGCATCCAGGAAGGCGTGGCCTCCCTCGGCGCGTACGGCGAGATCTTCCGCCGCAACACCCACGCCTCCGGTGTGATCCCGCAGATCAGCCTGGTCGTCGGCCCGTGCGCGGGCGGCGCGGTGTACTCCCCCGCGATCACCGACTTCACGGTCATGGTCGACCAGACCAGCCACATGTTCATCACCGGCCCGGACGTCATCAAGACCGTCACCGGCGAGGACGTCGGCTTCGAGGAGCTCGGCGGCGCCCGCACCCACAACACCGCCTCCGGCGTCGCCCACCACATGGCCGGCGACGAGAAGGACGCGATCGAGTACGTCAAGCAGCTCCTGTCCTACCTGCCGTCGAACAACCTCTCCGACCCCCCGGCGTTCCCGGAGGAGGCGGACCTGACGGTCACCGACGAGGACCTCGAGCTCGACACGATCGTCCCGGACTCGGCGAACCAGCCCTACGACATGCACACGGTGATCGAGCACGTCCTCGACGACGCCGAGTTCTTCGAGACCCAGCCGCTGTTCGCGCCGAACATCCTCACCGGCTACGGCCGCGTCGAGGGCCGCCCCGTCGGCATCGTCGCCAACCAGCCGATGCAGTTCGCCGGCTGCCTGGACATCACCGCCTCCGAGAAGGCGGCCCGCTTCGTGCGCACCTGCGACGCCTTCAACATCCCGGTGATCACCTTCGTCGACGTCCCCGGCTTCCTGCCCGGCGTGGACCAGGAGCACGACGGCATCATCCGCCGCGGCGCCAAACTGATCTACGCCTACGCCGAGGCCACCGTCCCCCTCATCACCGTGATCACCCGCAAGGCCTTCGGCGGCGCCTACGACGTCATGGGCTCCAAGCACCTGGGCGCCGACCTCAACCTGGCCTGGCCGACGGCCCAGATCGCGGTGATGGGCGCACAGGGAGCGGTCAACATCCTGCACCGCCGCACCATCGCCGAGTCGGAGGACCCGGAGGAGACCCGCGCGAGGCTGATGCGGGAGTACGAGGACGCCCTCCTCAACCCCTACGTCGCGGCCGAGCGCGGCTACGTCGACGCGGTGATCATGCCGTCCGACACCCGCCGGCACATCGTCCGCGGACTGCGTCAGCTGCGTACGAAGCGGGAATCCCTGCCCCCGAAGAAGCACGGCAACATCCCCCTCTGACCCCGGTAAGGAGCCGACGTGATCAAGGTCGTACGGGGCAACCCCACCCCGGAGGAGCTGGCCGCCGCACTGGCGGTGGTCCGGGCGCGCGCCGCGGCGGCGTCAGCCGTGCCGCCCGGCGCGCCCGCCCCCCGCGACGCGTGGTCCGACCCGTCCCGCCTCGCGGCCCGGAGCGTCCCGAGCCCGGGCCCGACGTCCTGGACCCGCACATACTGGCCCGGCTAGCGACGACCAGCCCAGGGGCGCGGGGCTGGGCCCATGTGCGGCGGCCCCGCCACGCGGGCGCACGGCACGACAGCCCCGCGTCCCTGCTCGAGACGGCACGACAGCCCCGACAGCCCCGCGTCCCTACTTGAGTACGCGTACTCAGGCACCCCGGCCGGCCAAGCCCCACGCTGGTGGCATGCTGTGGTCCGACCCCGAGAACGAGCCGCCCAAGGAACTGCGGGACACGCAGGACATGCTGCGGCGGCTGGGCGTTCTCATGGCGCTGGCCATGGTGCTCGCCATGCTCGTGATCGGCGTGAGATGAGGCATCCGGGCCACGTCGATACGCTGACCGCATGACAGATCAGCCGCGCCGCCGACTCGTGCTCGCCTCCCAGTCCCCCGCCCGGCTCGGGCTGCTCCGCCAGGCCGGGCTGGACCCCGAGGTGATCGTCAGCGGGGTCGACGAGGACGCCGTCACCGCCCCCACCCCCGCCGAACTGGCGCTCGCCCTGGCCGAGGCCAAGGCCTCCGTCGTCGCCGCGAAGCCCGAGGTCAAGGGCGCGCTGGTGATCGGCTGCGACTCGGTCCTGGAACTGGACGGCCAGGCCCTCGGCAAGCCCGCGGACGCCGGGGAGGCCACGGCGCGCTGGAAGTCCATGCGGGGCCGTGCCGGCACCTTGCAGACCGGCCACTGCGTCTACGACACCCTCAGTGGCCGCTACGTCTCCGCCACCGCCTCCACCGTGGTCCGTTTCGGTGATCCCAGCGACGAGGAGATCGCCTCCTACGTGGCCTCCGGCGAACCGCTCCACGTCGCCGGGGCGTTCACCCTGGACGGCCGCTCCGCCCCGTTCATCGACGGCATCGACGGCGACCACGGCAACGTCATCGGCATCAGCCTGCCCCTGGTCCGGCGCCTCCTCGCCGACCTCGGCGTCGGCATCACGGAGCTGTGGGCGCCGCCGGAGGAGTGACCGGAGGCGTGACCGGAGAGCCGTCACCGCCGGCGCCGCCCTCGGGAGCGGCGTCGGCCGGCTGCTCCGGACGGCCGTCGTACGTCATCAGCAGCAGCACGATCAGCCCGAGTACGAGCACCATCCAGAGGAACGCGAGCGGGCCGACCAGGCCCCATGTGACCGCGCCCAGCAGCGCGTGCACCACCGCCGCGCTGACCAGCAGCACCCGGCCGAGCCCGGCGGGCGCCCGGTCGCGCAGGGCGGTCAGCAGGGCCACCAGGCCGCACAGCGCGAAGTAGAGCCCGAAGACGATTCCGCCGGTCTTCGAGGACGTCGACATCACGTCCGGATCGAGACCGGCCAGCGACATGTCCTGCCGGTCGACGACGACACCCAGGAACCAGTTCAGCGCCGCGATGCCGAGCGCCTCGGCGAACAGCACGAGCGCCACGACCCACGCCACCGGTCTGCGCACCACCGGCCCCCACCTACTTTCGAGCACACTTGTGGTTACCCCGAGTATGTTCGGGCCGACGCGAAGGCTACTAACGGGTAAACCTCGGTACAAGGGGTCCGCGCAGGGCAAAGAATCATTGGGCCATTCGTAGGGACTCCACAAAGAAACGGAGTGGGCCGCAGCACGCTCTCACAGAGACCTTGACCACACAGGACGGCTAGGGTTGCCGGGAGGAGCCCTGCGCACCGAGGTGCGACAAGGGCTTTCGCGGGTCGAGCGAGCCTCGTATCACGCTCCGTGTGGGCAAGCTCACCAGTGGGGACGGGTCGAAGTGTCGTGTCGGCAGTCCCTAAACTCGGCTTGTTTCAAGGAGGGAGCCTCAATCGTGCGCAAGGTGCTCATCGCCAACCGTGGCGAAATCGCTGTCCGCGTTGCCCGGGCCTGCCGGGACGCCGGAATCGCGAGCGTTGCCGTCTACGCCGACCCGGACCGGGACGCTCTGCATGTCCGCGCAGCGGATGAGGCGTTCGCCCTGGGCGGTGACACTCCGGCCACCAGTTACCTCGACATCGACAAGGTGCTGAACGCCGCGCGTGAGTCGGGCGCCGACGCCGTCCACCCCGGCTACGGCTTCCTCTCCGAGAACGCCGAGTTCGCCCAGGCGGTGCTGGACGCGGACCTGATCTGGATCGGCCCGCCGCCGCAGGCCATCCGTGACCTCGGTGACAAGGTCGCCGCCCGGCACATCGCGCAGCGCGCGGGCGCTCCGCTGGTGGCGGGTACGCCCGATCCGGTGAGCGGGGCGGAGGAGGTCGTCGCGTTCGCCGAGGAGCACGGGCTGCCGATCGCGATCAAGGCCGCGTTCGGTGGTGGCGGGCGCGGTCTGAAGGTCGCCCGCACGCTGGAGGAGGTGCCGGAGCTGTACGACTCCGCGGTGCGTGAGGCGGTCGCCGCCTTCGGTCGCGGGGAGTGCTTCGTCGAGCGCTACCTCGACAAGCCCCGGCACGTGGAGACGCAGTGCCTGGCCGACCAGCACGGCAACGTGGTCGTGGTCTCCACCCGTGACTGCTCGCTGCAGCGGCGGCACCAGAAGCTGGTCGAGGAGGCGCCGGCGCCGTTCCTGTCGGACGCCCAGATGGAGGAGCTGTACTCCTCCTCCAAGGCGATCCTGAAGGAGGCCGGCTACGTCGGCGCGGGCACGGTCGAGTTCCTCGTCGGCCTGGACGGCACGATCTCCTTCCTGGAGGTCAACACGCGTCTGCAGGTGGAGCACCCGGTGACCGAGGAGGTCGCGGGGATCGACCTGGTGCGGGAGATGTTCCGCATCGCCGACGGCGAGGAGCTGGGGTACGGCGACCCGGTGCTGCGGGGGCACTCCTTCGAGTTCCGCATCAACGGTGAGGACCCGGGGCGCAACTTCCTCCCGGCGCCCGGTACCGTCACCCGTTTCGACGCGCCGTCGGGGCCGGGTGTGCGGCTGGACGCGGGCGTGGAGTCGGGGTCGGTCATCGGCCCGGCGTGGGACTCGCTGCTGGCGAAGCTGATCGTCACCGGGCGTACGCGCAAGGAGGCGCTGGAGCGGGCCTCTCGTGCGCTGGCGGAGTTCCAGGTCGAGGGCATGGCCACGGCCATCCCGTTCCACCGCGCGGTGGTGCAGGACCCGGCGTTCGCGCCCGAACTCACCGGTTCGGCCGAACCGTTCACGGTGCACACGCGGTGGATCGAGACGGAGTTCGTCAACGAGATCAAGCCGTTCGCCGCCGCCGTGGACGCGGGGGCGGAGGAGGAGGTGGACCGCGAGACGGTCGTCGTCGAGGTCGGCGGCAAGCGTCTGGAGGTCTCGCTCCCGGCCTCGCTGGGCATGTCCCTGGCCCGTACGGGGCTGGCGGCGGGCGCGAAGCCGAAGCGGCGGGCGGCGAAGAAGTCGGGCCCGGTGGCCTCGGGCGACACCCTCGCCTCCCCGATGCAGGGCACGATCGTCAAGCTCGCCGTGGAGGAGGGGCAGGAGGTCGAGGAGGGCGATCTGGTCGTCGTCCTGGAGGCCATGAAGATGGAGCAGCCCATCAACGCCCACCGGTCCGGCACGATCAAGGGCCTGAGCGCGGAGGTCGGCGCCTCCATCACGTCCGGCGCGGCGATCTGCGAGATCAAGGACTGACGCGTTCGACGCGTTGACGCCTGCGGCGCAGCGTCCGGTCCGGTGGGGGCGGGCGTAGCGCCTGCGGTCGGTGGGTGGGTCGGGGCCGCGTCGGGGGTGTCCGTCCTCGGACCGGCGCGGATCACGTTGCTCGGACGGGGCGCGGACGCGCCGCCCACTGCGGGCGGCCACCCCCGTCCCCGTCCCCTTCCCGCCGTACGCGGCTGCCTGCCGCCGTACCCGCGGGCAGTCGTGCCGCTGGGGCGGCACGGGTGGGCTGGGTACCCCCTCTGGGGGAGGCACCCCGCAAGCGCCGGGCTGCGCAACCACCCCCCGGCCCACCCCAACGCGGGGCACCGGTGAAGCCGACGGTCGAGTACGCCGCCCTGGAGCCGGGATGTGCAGGTCGATGCCGTCGAGCACGGTCTTGTCGCCGTACGACTTGCGCAGGCCGGCGGCGGAGACGGCGGCCGACGGCGCGTGACCACCACTGCTGGACGTGAACATGACAGATACATGCATGAGGCTCTCCCGTTCGAGGCAAGCGACTGGGGGCGGCGAATCGAGGGTGACCCTTCCGGGGCCAGGCCCGGGCGCGGCGGATGTCGACGATGCCGCGCCCGGCGGGTGCTGATCTAGGCGGTGCTCTCGACGCCCTCCGGGGCCCCGCCCTCGGCGTGCGCGAGGTCGTCGGTCAGCCGCTTGCGCGCACGGGCGGGCACGTAGCCGCCCTCCGAGTAGTTCCGGGCGAACGTGTCGACGAACTCCACCGGGTCCTCCCCGACGATCTCGCGGATCGGCGTTCCGTTCACCGCGGCCTGCTCGAACAGGTCGGCGAGGTCTTCGAACATCGCCGCATTGCTGTCACCGTCGGTCGGCACGAAGTGCATCAGGTACCGCTCGATCGCTTCGACCGCCGTACGGTACCCCTCGGGAAGCTCCTTGACGCGCGCCTTGTACGCCCTCCAGCGCCTCTTGGGCCCGATCAGCTTCGAGACGAAGCCGCTCTTTTCGGTGTCGGACATGGTCACTTACTCCCTTCGCGGAGCTGTTCCAGTCGTTCCGTGAGGAAGCTCCAGGTCTTCCAGAACTCTTCGAGGTACTCCCGCCCCCGGGCGTTGAGGGAGTGCACCTTGCGCGGCGGCCCCTTCTCGGAGGGAACCTTCTCCACGTCGACCAGACCTCGCTTCTCCATCCTGAGGAGCAGCGCGTAGACGGTCCCTTCGGCGATGTCGGAGAAGCCCTGCTCCCGCAGCCGGGCCGTGATCTCGTAGCCGTAGGCGGGTCGGCCGGACAGGGACGCGAGAATGATGCCTTCCAGCGTGCCCTTGAGCATCTCCGTCTCCAGCTTGGGCATGGAGCGCCTCCTCCTTGCGCTAGTCAGCGCCGTTGAGTACCGGTACACCGTAATGCTGACTACCGGTACTTAGCAAGACGGAATAGTGGAGGCGTTCGGCTCGGTACCCGCGGCTCCCGCGGCGGACCTGCCGCTCACACACGTCGTCCGGGGATGCGGCAACCCCGTTCTGCGGGGTTGCCGCATCCCCGGACGGGTCGGAACAGTGGCGGCAGCAGTCGGCGCCGCAGCACATCCCTCGACACCGTCTCCCTGGTGGCCATCGAGGCGAACTCGGCGCACTCCAGGACCCCGTCCGGCAGGTCGCCGGCCCCCGGCGTCCTGCGGCCGGTCCAGCGCGGCACAGGGCACGTGCCGGTCGCCCTCGCAGTCCGCCGACAAGCCGTCCTTCGCTCGTTCAGCTCGACGAGGCGGCCGGCCCCGGGAGACGAGGGCTACGGCAGCCGCTCGGCGCCACACGCCACTCGGCGGCAGCCGTACGAGAAACAGGGCCGGCCACAGCAGCGCGGCGCCTCCCACAAAGCGCCGGGCCGCGCAACTCCCCGGTCGGCACCGGCGCGGAGCCCTGTACGCACAAGGGCGCCGGGCGCCCCACAAGGCACCGTCCGCCCAAGTCGTGCGTCAGCGCCTCCGCAGGTCCGCCACCCGCGCCCGTTCGGCCCCGGCTCCCTGCGCCGACTCCGCCGCCCCCAGCGCCACAGCCGTACGCAGCCCGGGACCCTGTCGCCGCGGCCCGGGGAGAGGAACGTCCCGGCGCTGGCGCCCCGCCGAGCCCCCCTCTCCCCCCGCCCCCGCGACAGCGATCTGCACACCCTGGTCGGCCAGCGCCTGCAACTCGGTCGACGCCCGCTCGTCGTGCCCGGCCGGCTCGTCCGTCACCAGCCGCGTGATCAGATCCGTGGGCACCGTCTGGAACATCGTGTCCGTCCCGAGTTTGGTGTGGTCCGCGAGGACCACCACCTCCGCCGCGGCCTGCACCAGCGCCCGGTCGACCGACGCCGACAGCATGTTGGACGTGGACAGCCCCCGCTCGGCGGTGAGGCCGCTTCCGGAGAGGAACGCCCGGGACACCCGTAACCCCTGCAGGGACTGCTCGGCACCACTGCCCACGAGGGCGTAGTTCGAGCCGCGGAGCGTACCGCCGGTCATCACGACCTCCACCCGGTTGGCGTGGGCCAACGCCTGGGCGACCAGCAGGGAGTTGGTGACGACCGTCAGGCCGGGCACCCGGGCCAGCCGACGGGCCAGCTCCTGCGTGGTGGTACCCGCGCCGACCACGATCGCCTCGCCCTCTTCCACGAGGTTCGCGGCGAGGTCGGCGATGGCGGTCTTCTCGGCGGTCGCGAGATGAGACTTCTGCGGGAAACCGGACTCTCGCGTGAAACCGCCCGGCAGTACCGCACCGCCGTGCCGGCGGTCGAGGAGTCCTTCTGCCTCCAGCGCGCGCACGTCCCGCCGTACGGTCACTTCGGAGGTCTGGACGACGCGGGCGAGCTCACGGAGCGACACGGCTCCGTTCGCTCGCACCATTTCGAGGATCAATTGACGACGTTCTGCAGCGAACACGAAACTGACAGTAACGCCAGCGACCGTCTGCTTTCAGCAGTTTGCGCTGAATAGCAGAAGTTGTTCGCACGGCCCTCCAGCAAGTGGTATAGGGCCGTCGTTTCCCTCCGTCAGGCCTCCGCGCCCGACTTCCGCGTGTGCAACTGCCGTGCCACCTCGGCGATCGAGCCCGACAGCGAGGGATAGACCGTGAAGGCGTTCGCGATCTGTTCCACCGTCAGATTGTTGTCGACCGCGATCGAGATGGGATGGATGAGTTCCGAGGCGCGCGGCGCGACGACCACGCCGCCCACCACGATGCCGGTGCCCGGACGGCAGAAGATCTTGACGAAGCCGTCGCGGATGCCCTGCATCTTCGCGCGCGGGTTGCGCAGCAGCGGCAGCTTCACCACACGGGCGTCGATCTTGCCGGCGTCGACGTCGGCCTGGGAGTAGCCGACGGTGGCGATCTCGGGGTCGGTGAAGACGTTCGACGAGACCGTCTTCAGGTTCAGCGGGGCCACCGCGTCGCCCAGGAAGTGGTACATGGCGATGCGGCCCTGCATCGCCGCCACCGAGGCGAGCGCGAAGACGCCGGTGACGTCACCGGCGGCGTAGACGCCGGGAGCCGTGGTCCGGGAGACCTTGTCGGTCCAGATGTGGCCGGACTCGCGCAGCCGGACCCCGGCCTCCTCCAGGCCCATGCCCTCGGAGTTCGGGATGGCGCCCACGGCCATCAGGCAGTGCGACCCGGTGATGACGCGGCCGTCGGCGAGCGTCACCTCCACCCGGTCCCCGACCCGCTTCGCGGACTGCGCCCGCGAACGCGCCATGACGTTCATGCCGCGCCGCCGGAAGACGTCCTCCAGCACCGCCGCGGCGTCCGGGTCCTCGCCCGGCAGCACCCGGTCGCGCGAGGACACGAGCGTCACCTTCGACCCGAGCGCCTGGTAGGCACCGGCGAACTCGGCGCCCGTGACACCCGATCCGACCACGATGAGCTCCTCGGGGAGCTCGTTCAGGTCGTACACCTGGGTCCAGTTCAGGATCCGCTCGCCGTCGGGGCGGGCGTCCGGCAGCTCGCGCGGGTGCCCGCCGGTCGCGATCAGCACGGCGTCCGCGGTGAGCGTCTCCTCGGTCCCGTCCGCGGCGCGCACCACGACCTTCCGCGACCCGTCGAGCGCCTGCATGCCCTCCAGCCGGCCCCGCCCGCGCAGGACGCGCGCGCCGGCCCGGGTCACGGAGGCGGTGATGTCGTGCGACTGGGCCAGTGCGAGCCGCTTCACACGCCGGTTGACCTTGCCCAGGTCCACGCCCACCACCCGGGCGGCCTGCTCCATGGGCGGGGTGTCGTCGGCGACGATGATGCCCAGTTCCTCGTACGAGGAGTCGAAGGTGGTCATCACCTCGGCCGTGGCGATCAGGGTCTTGGACGGCACGCAGTCGGTGAGCACCGACGCCCCGCCCAGGCCGTCGCAGTCGACGACGGTCACCTCCGCGCCGAGCTGCGCGGCGACCAGCGCCGCTTCGTATCCGCCGGGTCCGCCACCGATGATCACGATCCGAGTCACGTACTCCATTGTCCCGCACACCTCACCGTGCGACCGCCCGGGGGCCTCAGCCGTGGCCCCCCTGTTACCGGAGGGGTGCCGGTTCCGGCTGCCGTACCCTTCCCCCATGTCGCTCTACGCCGCGTACGCCGGCAATCTCGACGCGCGGCTGATGTCCCGCCGCGCCCCGCACTCGCCGCTGCGTGCCACCGGCTGGCTGAACGGGTGGAGGCTGACGTTCGGGGGCGAGCACATGGGCTGGGAGGGCGCGCTGGCCACGCTGGTCGAGGACCCGATCTCGGCGGTCTTCGTCGCCCTCTACGACATCGCCCCGATGGACGAGGAGTCCATGGACCGCTGGGAGGGCGCGGGCGGCCTGGACCTCTACCGCCGCACCCGGGTGCGCGTGCACACCCTGGACGGCGAGGAGCCGGCCTGGACGTACGTCCTCAACAGTTACGAGGGCGGCCTCCCCTCGGCCCGCTACCTGGGCGAGATCGCCGACGCGGCCGAGTCCGCGGGCGCGCCCCACGACTATGTGATGGAACTCCGCAAGCGTCCCTGCTGACGCCCCCTCGTGGGAAACGACAAGACAACGATCGCCAACCCGTCAGCTCAGACATCTACGCGCGTAGGCGAATACCGGCTACCCTCTTCGCGTGAATGCTTCTCTTCTTCCGGACGACATCCAGGGCGACCCGTACGCCGCAGCCGACGCCGCCGCCGCGCGCCTGCGCGAACTCACCGGCGCCGAGACCCACGACGTCGCCCTCGTGATGGGCTCCGGCTGGGCCCCGGCCGTGGACGCCCTCGGCACGCCCGAGGCCGAGTTCCCGGTCACCGAACTGCCCGGCTTCCCGCCGCCGGCGGTCGAGGGCCACGGTGGCAAGATCCGCTCGTACGCCATCGGCGCGAAGCGGGCCCTGGTGTTCCTGGGCCGTACGCACTACTACGAGGGACGCGGGGTCGCGGCCGTCGCCCACGGTGTCCGTACGGCCGTGGCCGCGGGGGCGAAGACGATCGTCCTGACCAACGGCTGCGGGGGTCTGCGCGCGGGCATGCGCCCCGGTCAGCCGGTCCTGATCAGCGACCACATCAACCTCACGGCGACCTCCCCGATCGTCGGCGCGAACTTCGTCGACCTCACGGATCTGTACTCGCCACGGCTGCGGGCGCTGTGCAAGGAGATCGACCCGACCCTGGAGGAGGGCGTCTACGCGCAGTTCCCCGGGCCGCACTACGAGACTCCGGCGGAGATCCGGATGGCCCGGGTGATCGGGGCGGACCTGGTGGGCATGTCGACGGTCCTCGAGGCGATCGCCGCGCGGGAGGCGGGGGCGGAGGTGCTGGGCATCTCCCTGGTCACCAACCTGGCCGCGGGGATGACGGGCGAGCCGCTCAACCACGAGGAGGTCCTCCAGGCGGGCCGCGACTCCGCCACGCGGATGGGGTCGCTGCTGGCGCAGGTGCTCGGGCGCCTGTAGGGCCTCGGGCGCCCGTAGGGCGCGGTGGCCGGTTCGCGCGGGGCGGGGCCGTGCGGCCCGGTGTCGTACGGGTGCCCCGCGTCGGGGTGGGCCGGGGGTGGGTCACGCAGCCCGGCGTTTGCGGGGTGCCTCCCCCAGAGGGGGTACCCCCAGCCCACCCGTGCCGCCCTGGGGGTACCTCCCAGGCCTTTAAGGCACTGGGGGAGGCACGACTGCCCGCGGCTGACGCGGCATGCGACTGCCCGCGGTCGCGGGAGACGGAAGGGGACGGACACCCCCGACGTGGCCCCGACCCACCCGCCAACCGACCGCAGGCGCTACGCACGCCCCCACCGGACCGGACGATGCGCCGCAGGCGCACGACCCGCACCCCATGAAATCCTGACTGACGACCAACGAGAGAGGCCGACCGACCGTGCAAGACGACGCCCTCATCGCACAGGCCCAGGCGTGGCTCGCCGAGGACCCCGACCCGGACACCCGCGAGGAACTCGCCCGCCTCATCGACGCCGGCGACCACGCCGAGATCGCCGCCCGCTTCGGCGGCACCCTCCAGTTCGGCACCGCCGGCCTCCGGGGCGAGCTCGGCGCCGGCCCGATGCGCATGAACCGCTCCGTCGTCATCCGCGCGGCCGCCGGCCTCGCCGCGTACCTGAGGAAGCACGGCCACACCGACGGCCTCGTCGTCATCGGCTACGACGCCCGCCACAAGTCCCGCGACTTCGCCGAGGACACCGCCGCCGTCATGACCGGCGCAGGTCTCAGGGCAGCCGTACTCAACCGCCCCCTCCCCACCCCCGTCCTCGCCTTCGCCATACGGCACCTCGGCGCCGTCGCCGGAGTGGAGGTCACCGCCAGCCACAACCCGCCCCGCGACAACGGCTACAAGGTGTACCTCGGCGACGGCTCCCAGATCGTCCCCCCGGCTGACACGGAGATCGCCGCCGAGATCGAGGCCGTGGCGTCCCTCACCACGGTCCCCCGCCCCACCGAAGGCTGGGAGACCCTCGACGACACCGTCCTGGACGCCTACCTGGCCCGCACGGACGCGGTCCTGTCCAAGGACTCCCCCCGCACCGCCCGCACCGTCTACACGGCGATGCACGGCGTCGGCAAGGACGTCCTCCTCGCCGCCTTCGCACGGGCCGGCTTCCCGGAGCCCGTCCTCGTCACCGAGCAGGCCGACCCCGACCCGGAGTTCCCGACCGTCGCGTTCCCCAACCCGGAGGAGCCCGGCGCGATGGACCTGGCCTTCGCGAAGGCCCGCGACACCGACCCCGACCTGGTCATCGCCAACGACCCCGACGCCGACCGCTGCGCCGCGGCCGTCAAGGACGGCGCGGACTGGCGCATGCTGCGCGGCGACGAGGTCGGCGCGCTGCTCGCCGCCCACCTGGTCCGCCGCGGAGCGACCGGCACGTTCGCGGAGTCGATCGTCTCGTCGAGCCTCCTCGGCCGCATCGCCGAGAAGGCCGGCCTCCGCCACACCGAGACCCTCACCGGCTTCAAGTGGATCGCCCGCGCCGAGGGCCTGCGCTACGGCTACGAGGAGGCCCTCGGCTACTGCGTCGACCCCGACGGCGTACGCGACAAGGACGGCATCACCGCAGCGCTGCTGATCACGGAGCTGGCGTCCACCCTCAAGGAGGAGGGCCGCACCCTCCTCGACCTGCTCGACGACCTCGCCGTCGAGCACGGCCTGCACGTCACCGACCAGCTCTCGGTCCGCGTCGAGGACCTCTCCGTCATCGCCGGCGCGATGCGCCGTCTGCGCGAGCGGCCCCCGGCCCGCCTCGCGGACCTGCCGATCACCAGCGCCGAGGATCTCACCCGGGGCACGGCCGACCTCCCGCCCACCGACGGCCTGCGCTACACCCTCGACGGCGCCCGCGTCATCGTCCGCCCCAGTGGCACGGAGCCGAAGCTGAAGTGCTACCTGGAGGTGGTCGTCCCGGTCGGCACGCACGCCGACCTCCCGGCGGCACGGGCCCGCGCGGCCGGACTGCTGGCGGCGCTGAAGCGCGACTTCGCCGCCGCGGCCGGTATCTGAGAGCCGCACGGCAGACCGCACGAGCGCACGCCCCGGCGCACACCCCGGTGTGCGCCGGTTCACGGGGAGTTGGGCTGCCGCACGCACCTCGGCTGCCCGCACAGCCACCCCGCGTCGCACCCTGAAAGAGCGCGGATGCACTCCTTGCCCCCCTTGGACGCATCCGCCCGGTGTCCCGCGCCACCCTGCTTCCGGCAGGCGGGATGCCACGTCAGGGCCTGACACGGGGTCGGCTCCCCGCCCCCCGGGGCACCCCTCCCCGTGTCAGGTCTCCGCCCCGACCCCGGCCATGTCCGTCGCCCCGGGATCCGGAGCACCGCTCTCGGACTCGGACGGGCTGGGCTCAGGGCTCCCGGTCGGCGTCGGAGAGGCCGTGTCACCCGGCTCAGGAGCCGTGGGCTCCCCGGTCGACGGCTCCGGAGCCGGTGAGGTCGGAGACGGAGAAGGCCCGGCACTGCCGTCGGGGGACGGCGCCGGAGAGGTCCCCGTGGGCTTCGGCGACGGGCTCCCACCGGGCGAAGCGGACGGCTTCGGCCCGGGCGTCGCGGACGGACTCCCGCTCGCCGGGGCCGAGGGGGACGGCGCCGGGGACCCCGGCCGCCCGCCCCCGCCCGGAGCCGGGGAGGCCCCGGGCGCACGGGTCGGCGTACCGGCACCGCCCGACGAGTCCCCGCGCCCGTGCCCACTCCCGCCCTCCCCGACCGGCTTCGTGGCCGGCGTGTCGCTGCCCGCACCGGGGCTCTCGGGCACGACCCCGCGTCCATCGGGAACGGTGTGCACGCCCCGCAGGTAGAACTCCATCCACCCGAGCACGAGATTGAGGTAGTCGCGCGAGTGGTTGTAGCTGAGGACGGCCCGCTCCAGCCCGGCGGCGGTCCGCAGGTCCCGGTCCCCGGCGCACAGGTAGTGCCCGGCGGCGAGCGCGGCGTCGAAGATGTTGTTCGGGTTCGCGACCCCGTCGCCGTTGCCGTCGGCGCCCCACGACTTCCAGGTGGTCGGCAGGAACTGCATCGGCCCGACGGCCCGGTCGTAGACCGCGTCCCCGTCCCAGGCGCCGCCCTCGCTGTCGTGGATGAGGGCGAAGCCGTTGCCGTCGAGGGCGGGCCCCGTGATGCGGCCCAGGGTGTCGCCGTTCGCGTCCACGGCACCGCCGCGGGCGTGCCCGGACTCGACCTTGCCGATACCGGCGAGCAGTTCCCAGCGCAGACCGCAGCCCGGATCGGTGCCGGCGACGGACTTCGCGGCGTCCCGGTAGGCGGCGAACACGCTCACCGGCAGCCCGGCCTCGGCGGCGGTCCGCCGCGCGGAGTCCGACCCGCCGGCTCCGGCAGCCTCGACCGCCTCCTTGCCCCACACCTTCTCGGCGGCCGACACGCCCTTCAGCGGCGGCAGTTCGACGTGGTAGGAGTCGTCACCCTGGGAGGGCACGTCCGGCAGCGGGACGTCCGGCCCCACGAACCCGCCGGGCACGCCCAGTCCGTCGTCCTGCCCCGCCCGTCCGGCGTCGAACTGCAGCCCCGGCGCCTGCGAGCCCGCGGTGAGCAGGGCCGTGGCGACGGTGGCGGCGGTGGCGACCCCGGCGCCGCGCAGCCCGCGCCGAGTGAGCAGCCGTGCGCCCGCACGACGGAGGGGTCTGCTGAACGGACGGGGCATGAGGACGCTCCTGCCGGTCGGGAGTTCAAAGGGGTACACGAGGTGCGGAGTCGGTTCCGTTTCCCGCGCCCGACGCTAGGCAGCGGGCGACGGCCCCAGGACGCCTGGCCGACTCCGAGGGGGAAAGGGGAAGTGAACACGTTCCGCAGGGGGCGAGTGCGCCTGGTCGGCCGGGGGCGCCCGGGCGGCGTGCCCCCGGCCGTGCGGAGCTCCCCGCGGCCGCTAGCCGAAGCGGCCCTGGACGTAGTCCGAAGTGCGGGAGTCCTGGGGGGAGTTGAACATGGCGTCCGTGGGGCCGTGTTCGACGATGACGCCGGGGGTGCCCTGTTCGGCGAGGAAGAAGGCGCACTGGTCGGAGACGCGGGCCGCCTGCTGCATGTTGTGGGTGACGATGACGATCGTCACCTCCTCGGACAGTTCGTGGATGGTCTCCTCGATGCGCCGGGTCGACGTCGGGTCGAGGGCCGAGCAGGGCTCGTCCATCAGCAGCACCCGGGGACGCACCGCCAGCGAGCGCGCGATGCACAGGCGCTGCTGCTGGCCGCCGGAGAGCGCGCCGCCCGGCTGCCGCAGGCGGTCGCGGACCTCCTTCCACAGGCCCGCCTTGGTCAGGCACTCCTCGACCAGCCGGTCCTTGTCCTCGCGGCCCGCCTTGACGCCGCCCAGCTTCAGGCCGGCGGTGACGTTGTCGTAGATCGACATCGCGGGGAAGGGGTTCGGCTTCTGGAAGACCATGCCGATCTCCCGCCGGGCGTGGGTGATGCGGCGGCCGCGGTCGTAGATGTCGTCGCCGTCGAGCAGGACCCGCCCCGCCAGCGACGCGGAGCCGACCAGTTCGTGCATGCGGTTGAGGATCCGCAGGAACGTGGACTTGCCGCAGCCCGACGGGCCGATCAGCGCGGTGACCTTGCGGGCGGGCATCGTCAGCGAGACGCGTTCCAGGACCTTGTGGTCACCGAACCACGCCGAGATGGCGTCGGCCTCCAGCGTGGCCGGGGCGCTGAGGACCGTGGCCGCGCCGCGCCGCCGGCCGGGCTTGACCGCCGGCATCCTGGTGGTCGGGCCGAGGAGTTCGCCGAGCGATACGGTCTCGTCGGCCGGGCCGGCCGTACCCTTCACGCCGGTCGTGTCGGTGGTGTCGGACATGTCGCTGAACTCCTCGTGGGTCAGAGCAGGTTGGGCAGCAGCCGGGTGGCGGCGCCGGAGACGGCCAGGCCGAGGGCGGCGAGGACGGGGGCGCCGACGATCCAGGTCTGCCAGCGGCCCCAGGCGCGGTGCGCGGCCATGGTGAGCAGGGCGGCGAGCAGTAGCCCCTGGGACCAGAGGAAGACCGGCAGCCAGGCGGCGTTCTCGGTGCCGAGGGCCTGCTCGGACTCGTCGATCCAGCCCAGGCCCAGCGGCCGGGGCGGGCTGGGCTGTGCGTCGCTGGTCAGGGTGGCGTCGACGCGGACCGTCCCGGACGGGGTGTACGGCGACCCCTCGGCGGTGATGAGCGTGAGCCTGCCCTCGCCCTCCTTGAGCACGGGCGGCAGCGGGTCGCCCTCGCGGCGGACGGCCGTGACCTCGTAGACGGCGGTGCCCTGCCCGGTCGTCACCCGGATCTCGGCGCCGGGCGGCAGCTGGTGCAGGTCGTTGAACGGGCTGCCGTATCCCCACTGACGGCCCATGAGGACGCTGGTGCCGGCCTGGCCCGGCAGGGGGGTGTCCCGGCGGTGGCCGGGGCCGGCCATCAGGACGCCGGAGGCGGTGCCCTCCCCGACGACCTCCTTCAGGCCGAGGGCCGGGATGCGCAGGAGGCCGACGGGAGCGCCCGGCCGCAGCATCTCGCCCTCGTACGTCTGCTGGCCCACCGGCGCGATTCCCAGGGCGAGTTGGCGGCGGAGTTCGTCGTAGGAGGTCTGCTGGTCGCGAGCGTGCTGGAGGTGGCCCACGACGGTGAGGTTGGCGGCGAAGCCCAGCAGCAGGGCGGCCAGCACGCACAGTGCCGCCCCGGCGAACGCGAAACCGGGTCGCTCACGTCTCGGCTTCGCGGAGCCCGGCGCCGGACCGGGGGGAGGCGCCGGGGTCGGCGGTGCCTCGGTCGGCGGAGGCGGGGACAGCACGGTCACGGGGTGCGCTCCTGTGGAGAGGGGTGGAGGGGGTGTGCGTGGGCGGCGGAGGGAGTCCGCCGCCCGCGCACCGCGGGCCGTCAGGCGCCGGGCTGGCCGAAGCCCAGCAGGCCGTTGCGGCGGGCGAACCGCATCGCGAACACGCCGCCCGCGGTGAGGAGGACGGCCCCGAGGCCGCCGAACAGCGCGACCTGGCTGCCGGTGGAGGCGAGACCGCCGGTCGGGGACGTGCCCCCGGTGCCGCCGGTACCGCCGGAGGTACCGGTGCCTCCGGTGCCGCTGCCTCCGGTGGTGCCGGACGGGTCACCGGAGGGGTCGGACGAGGGGTCACCGGACGGGTCGTCGGACGGGTCGTCGGTCGGGTCACCCGACGGGTCGTCCGTCGGGCTGCCGCTCGGGGACTCGGACGACGGTTCGGGGACGGTGAAGGGCGCGGAGGTCACGTCGGCTCCGACGCCCCCGTTGGCCCGGCATCCCTTGTCCGCCTCGAAGTCCCAGGCCGTCCGGCCGGCGACGGCGTCCTCGGGCACGGTGAGCGTCTTCCAGGTCACGACGCCCTCGGCGTCGGCCGTGGCATCCGGGAACTCCGCGTCGTTGCCTCTCATGCTCATCGCGTAGGCCGTTCCGGGTGCGCATCCCCGGACGATCAGTTCGACCGTCTGGCCCCGTCGCAGCTCCGGTGTGTCGGGCAGCCGCTCGCCCGAGGCGTCCCGGATCTCGAAGTCCGGGGGGAACACCGACACCGTGAAGGGAGCGGACTCGGAGGCACCCCACTTCGACGCGTCGTCGGGCGTGAACGCGGCGACGACGGCGTGCTGTCCCTGAGGCAGGTCCGAGGTCGTGAACTCGGCCTTTCCGCCGCTGACCGGCGCCGAACCGATCGTGGTTCCCCCCTCCCGGAAGGCGACCGTTCCCGTGGCCTCGGAGGGCGCCACCGTGGCGGTGAGCTCGACCTCCTCACCGATCTCGGCGTCCGAGGGCTGAGCGGCGAAGCTGAGGCTCGTGGACTCCGCGCCCTCGCCGACCACCCAGGTGTCGCCGGTCACGGTGATCTTCTGGGACCAGTAGGGGTCGCCCGGTACGTACTCCCCGTCGGCCGGCTGACCGTCGAAGTTGTCCACGCACCGCAGCCGCAGCTCGTACGTGCCGTCACCGGTGAGGACGGTCGACGGGTCGGTCACGCCGGCCCCCGGGTTGTCCGCCGCGGCCAGTGACACCGTCGAGCGGGCTCCGGTGTACGGCGCTCCGCTGCTCAGCGACCGCAGCACCGTCTGCTCGGTGCCGTCGGGCTTGACCACGTAGAGGGAAACGAAGTTGTTCCAGTTGAGGTCCTCGATGGTGAAGGCGGGGCAGGCGCCCGGAATCTCCAGGGAGTCGCCGAACGGCTGCGGGTCGCTGAGCCTGCCGTTTCCGGGGCTCATGGTGAACTCACCGACGGAGGCCGCCCGGGCAGGCTGGGACTGGGACACGACCAGGGCCACCAGGCCCGCGGCCAGTGCGGCGCAGGCGGCCACGATCGCGGCCGCTCTTCGGAACGGATGTAGCGCTGTCATGCTGAGGGCCCCCCGGGGGACGGTCGACGAAATGTGCTGGGACAGCGCGTGGGGCCGGGCACCTGGGAGGTGCCCGGCCGTCACGCGTGGATCAGAGGTCGGTCATCGGGTCAGCGCTCGGCCTTGAGGGCGGTGCTGCCGCAGTCCGCGCCGAGGGTGCCGAAGCCGTAGTTGGTGAGGGTGGCGGTGTCCGCGCAGACCTTCGAGTCGGAGCCGGTGAAGGTCTCGTCGATGACGGCGTCGGACAGGTTGGCGGTCGGGACGACGTTGTAGACCTGGCGGAGGAAGTCGGCGTCGAAGCCGGAGTTCAGCGCGAGCGCGCTGCCCGAACCCGTGGTCGGGGCAAGGCTGTTGATGCTGCGCAGACGCGACTGGCCGCGGCGGTTCGGGACGTCGGCGAAGCCCTTGCCCTGGGAGATCCACTGGGCGATCGAGTACGGCATGAGCTGGTTGCCGTTGGCGATGGCCTCGCCGTTGTGCTCCTGGACGTTGTCGACGACGCAGTCGCCGAGGTCGGCCTCCGTCATGCCGAGCGCCGTCAGCCAGAAGGACCGGGTGCCGGAACCGGACTGCGGCAGCAGCGGCTGGGCGTTCGGGTACTGGGCCGAGTCGCACTCGTAGATGTCGATCAGCTGCGCCTTGGTGAGGTTCGTCGGCAGGGTGCTGCCGAGGTCCGTGGCGTAGGTGACACCGTCGAGGGCGAACGGGACGAAGGTGAGGTCGTCGGTGCTGGTGTCCGCGGGACCGCGCGAGGAGCGGGCGAAGTCGACGCAGTCGGTGCCGGCGGCGAGGTCGGCGTTGAGCGCGTTGATGCCGGCCGAGGAGCCGTTCGGACGCGCGATGCCGGCACAGCCGGTCGCCTTGGTCGTGATCGTGGCGGTGCCGGTGGCGTTCCAGGAGGCGATGATCTTGCCGCCCGCGTTGGTGACGGCGGCCGAGTCGCCCAGGCCGTTCATCACGTACTGCGTGGTGTCCGAACCGACACCGGCCAGCTGACGGTAGTCGGTGGCCGGGCTCGGGTCCGCCGAGGCCGGGGAGGACAGGATGCCGAGACCGAGGGCCGCGGCACCGACGACGGCACCGACCTTGGCGTAGGACTTGACGTTCACTTCTGAACCCCTTGCTGGTGGATTTTCGAAGAATGGACGTTCAAGCTGAATCCGGATTTTCTCGCTGCCGACCCGTCGGCCGGCCACCGCATACACTTCCAGGAATTCCCGGCGAATACCAACGAATTCCGCGCGATGGAAAGGTTACGAGAAGGCTCCCTAGGTGTCTCCTAGGAGATCCGGCGATGCGCGAGATGAAGCATCACCGGACCGGAGAGTCCGGCTCCTCCTCCCAGAATGAGTACGCCTATGAGAACCCAGCGGATAATGCCGATGATTTCCCCGCGGGTGATACCCCCGCCGGATTCCGCGGCGACCTTCTGCGGGTCCGAGGCGGCCGCCCCGGAGCCGTTCGCGGCGGACTGCGAGGCATCCGGCCCCGCCGTGCCGCCGTCGCCCCCGCCGGCGGCCGCGCCACCCGTGCCGCCCGCGGACGCGTCCCCGGGACCGCCCGCGGAACCCCCTCCGCCCGGGGAGCCGACGCCGCCGGAGTCCCCGCCGCCGGACGAGGTGCCGTCCGTGACCGTGCCGCGCTCCAGGGCGTCGGCGGCGGACTCGGCCTGGTCGCGCAGCCGTTGCGGCAGCGGCGCGTACCCGGGGGGAAGCTCACCGGCCGCGAGGCCGGGGGTCTGGCCCGGGCCGGCCACGTACCGGATCAGGTCCGCGTAGGCCGCGCGGGCCTCGGCGTCCTGGTTCACCGAGGCCACGGCGTAGGCGACGGCGGTCAGCGGGTACGCCGTCCCCTTGGCGCGCGCCGGATCGGCCTTGAGCACGGAGGGCGTGTCCGCCCAGGGCCGCATGGCTTCGGCGCCGGCCGCCAGGGTGTCGGCGGACGGCTTCACGAAGGTGCCGTCCGCGTTGCGCAGGGCCGCCGTCTTCAGGCCGTACCGCTCGGCGGAGACCGCGTCGACGACGGCCAGTACGGCGCGTGTGCCGAGGAGGGCGGGGTCGTTGACGAGTTTGGGCGGGGCGTCGGTGGGGGGTCCCCACTGGATGGTGCGGTTGTTGTTGCCGCGGAGCGTGCGCAGGGCGCCTTCGTGCAGGTCGGCCGTGTAGGGGTCCAGATCGGTCACCGTGTAGGTGAGGGGCGGGGTGCCGTTGGCGAGGGCGGGCGCCGTAGTGGGGTCCACCTTGGGGTACTCGGTCAGCGTCGTGTTCCCTGCCAGGTCCAGTTCCTCGTAGTACGGGTTCACCCGCGTTCCGTGGGGGTCCGGTTCCCCGGAGAGGAAGTCCCGGGCCTCCGGGTCCGACTGCAGCCAGTTCCAGACGACCCGCGAGGTGTCGGAGTTCTGCAGCGGCACCATGAGGCTGCGCGGCCGCACACCGCCCTTCGGGAAATCAGGGTTCAGCGCGAGGAATTCCGGGTCCTGGGCGAATGATTCCGGATTTCCGCTCACGTGCTCCGGTGTCCGTCCGGGCACGTCCTCCTGGTAGGAATGGGTGAGCATCTTCGCGACGATCCGCGGTGTCAGTTTCATTTCCTGCACGAGGCCCGACGGGTTCTCCATGAAGAAGGCGATCGCCAGTCCCGACACCGCCACCGGCGCGTGCACGATCCCTCCCCCGCCTTCCGCCGGGACCGCCGGGTCGACGGTGAAGCCGAGCAGGGGCGTGTCGGCCGACGTGGCCAGGACCTGGTTCCGGGCCACCTCCTCTCCGCCCTGGGTGAAGGCGAAGGTGCTCTTCAGCGAGGTGCAGAGCTTCGGCTGCCAGGAGGTGACGGCCTCCGTCACCAGTTCGGACCCGGCGGTGGGGCGTTCCGGCTGGCCCGACGGGCAGTAGTCGTCGACCGGCAGGAACTCCAGCGGCACCACCATCCGCTGCTCCCAGTTGGCCGCGGACAGCGGTGAGGAGTGCACGGCGAGGCTCTGGGTGCCGAGGACGTCCGTGCCGTCGGCGTCGTGGGTGCCGCGCGGCACGATGACCAGCCAGCAGGACCGGGGGTCCGCGGCGCTGCCGGCGGGCGCGGTGTTCAGACCGCAGCCGAGGTGGGGGGCCTGGACTCCGTCCTGGACCTCGAAGGTCACCTCGCCCCTGCCGTTGGCGAAGGTGCGGGCGCCGGCCTGCTCGTTCGTGTCCAGCGGACCGAAGTAGGTCCAGTCGGTGCGGGACTTGGTGGGCGGCAGACCGCCCACGGGCTGGAAGGGCGCGAACGTCTGGTCCCCCTTGTACTCGGTCTCCCGGGGGTCGTAGGCGTGGTTCTCCTTGTCCGTGCTGAGGGACCGGCCGGCGGTGTACTGGCCGGGGAACGGCTGGCCCGTGGCGCCGAACACGCACTGCTCGCGGTCCGGGCCCGCCGGGTCGTCCCCCCAGCACTGCATGATCTGCAGGAAGTTGTTGGTGAACTTGCCGGCCGGGGTCGCCTTTCCGCCCTCCCAGCTGACCCGGACCCCCTGCGAGCGGAGCCCTTCGGTCTGGTGCACGGTGACCTTCAGGCCGGAGAAGTCGTCGTGCGGGCCCTTCCGTCCGGAGACCGTCACCGCCGAGTCCTCCCCGGCCTCCGCCGCGGCGGCCGGCTGCGTGGCCGCCGGCGGCGGCAGCAGGGCCAGGACCAGCGCGGCGAGCAGGGAGCCGACGGCGGCCGGCACGCGCGGCCGGAACCTCTTCGGCGTGTTCGTCATGCCGCACCGCCGTTGCGCCGGGCCCGGTTCGCCATCACGCGGGCGACCAGCGGGGGGCCGATGACGACGCCGACCAGCAGGACGGCCGAGAGGGCCATCAGCGCGGTGCGCAGACCCGTCGTGTCACCGGAGGCGAGGGAGACCGGGCTGGCGGCCACGGAGCCGTCGCCGCCGTCGCCGGAGCTGAGCACCTCGCCGGTGTCGGGGTCGACGACGGTGCCGCCGGTCGACCCGCCCGTGCCCGCACCGCCGGTGTCGCCGCCGGTCGTGCCGTCGGCGCCGCCCGAGCCGGTGGAGCCCGCGCCGCCCGTCGAACCGGTGCCGCCGCTGCCTCCGGTGCCGCCGCCTCCGGGGCCCCCGGAGCCCGACCCGCCGCCGCTGCCGCCGTTGCTCACCGGGGTGGTCTGCTTGGCGCCGCCGGTGCCGGTGGCGCACTGGTCGGTGCCCTTCTTGTCGCACGCCTGCGGGTAGGGGGCGTTCTTCGCGAGGAGGTTCTCGCCGCTGGAGGAGAACGTCGGGTTGTTGCAGGACTTGATGTCGATCTTCTCGGTCTCGGCGCCCGGGATCTTGCGCACCTGCTCCATGCCGGCCTGGACGAGGTTCATCGGCAGGGGCGAGTAGCCGAGCCGGTCGGCCTGCTGCTGGCCCTCGCAGAGGAAGTAGTTGCTGAACGCGCTGAGCGTGGCGCCCTTGGCCTTGGTGAAGCCCATCTCCTCCTTGGTCGGGACGATCATGTAGCTGTAGCTGGAGAGGGGGTAGGTGCGCCGGTCGTCGAAGGTGTAGACCCCGTCCAGGTTCTGGGTCAGGTAGTTCGCCGAGCGCGGGTCGTTGTTGATCCGGGCGCGGGTGAGGGCGACGGCGACGCTGGAGGCGGTCGGCTCGACGTAGTAGCCGGACCGGTTGAGGACCTTCACCACCGGGAAGTTCGCGTTGCGGGCGTAGGAGTACTCGACGTAGGTGATGGCGCCCTCGGCCTGGGGCTGCTTGGTGTAGCCGGCGACGCCGAGAGAGCCGGACTGGGCGACGAAACCGGAGCCGGGGATGTTGGGGAAGTACGACGTCAGACCGCAGGGTGTGGGCTTGTTCGCGCGGCGGCAGTAGTCGTTCCACAGGGAGCCGTACTGCTTGGACATCCACAGGGTGAACTGGGCGGTCGTACCGGAGCCGTCGGAGCGGACGACGGGGACGATGCGGCGGGCCGGCAGGTTCAGCCTGGGGTTGTCGGCCCTGATCTCCGGCGCGTTCCACATGGTGAGCTTGCCGGTGAAGATCTTGCTGATGACGTCGCCGGACAGCCGCAGGTTGGTGACCTGCCTGCCGCCGATCTTGAGGTTGTACATGAACGACGTACCGCCGGCCACGATGGGCATGTAGGCGTACTTGCGCTTGGGCGGGGTGTCGGTGGTGCCGAACTCGGTGAGGCCGTAGGGGATCTCGGAGACGCCGAAGTCGGAGGTGCCGTTGGCGAACTGGTTGCGGCCGACGGTGGAGCCGACCGACGCGTAGTTCACGGTCATGCCCTGCTGGCGGACGTTGCGGCGCCACTGTTCGATCGCGTTGGCGCTCCACGTCGAGCCGGAGCCGCTGATCTTGACGTAGGTGGCGGCGAGCGCGGGCGGCGGGTTGACGGCCAGCAGCACGCAGCCCAGGGCGAGGCACAGTGCCAGCGCCTGGTACACGCGCGGTGCGCGCGGGCGTCGGACAGGTGCGGTTGTCACGGGGTGCTCCTCGTCGGTGCGGGGTGGTCGGTCGTCTGGTCGGCCCGGCCGCGGGCCGCGAAGCGCTGCGCGTCACGGCGGGAGGCCCGGACCCGGCGGTGTTCCTGTCGGCGGGACAGCCGGCCCGGCCCGCGCCCGCCGAGGACGCGGGCGAGGACGAACAGGACGAGCACCAGCACCAGAAGCACCGCCGCGGTGCCGAAGCCCCGGGCGATGTAGGTCGGTTCGGGGGACTTGACCAGCTCGAAGGCGGCGAGCGGCAGCGAGACCATCGGGTCCTGGAGCGGATTGGTGTTGAGCTCCGCGGTGAAGCCGGCGGTCAGCAGCACCGGCGAGGTCTCCCCCACCCCGCGGGCGGTGCCGAGGATGACGGCGGTGGTCAGCCCGGACCGGGAGGTGGGCAGGACGACGTGCCAGACGGTCCGCCAGCGCGAGGTGCCGAGCGCGTACGACGCCTCCCGCAGGGTTCCGGGCACCAGCCGGATCACCACGTCCGCCGCCCGGATGATGATCGGCAGCATCATCACCGAGATGGCGAGCGCGGCGGCGAGTCCGGAGCGGTCGAAGCCGAGGCCCAGGATGAAGGTGGCGTAGATGAACAGGCCGGCCACGATGGACGGCAGCGCGGTCATCGCCTCGACGATGGTGCGCACGAACCGGCTGAACGGGCCCGGCACCTCGTTGAGGAAGACGGCGCAGACCAGTCCGGCGGGGATGCAGACGGCCAGGGCGATGCCGATCTGCCACAGGGTGCCGACGATCGCGTGCAGGATGCCGCCGACGCCGAGCGGCTCGACCGGACCGGCGTCGGCCATCGACTGGGTGTAGAAGTTCAGGTGCGGCAGCGCCTCGCGGCCCTCGTAGAGGGTGTAGACGACGACGAAGGCCAGGACGGCCAGCATCAGCAGCCCGAGGGTCTGCACGACGGCCGCGGCGACCCGGTCGCGCACCGCGGGGCCGTCCTCGTCGAAGGAGACCAGCAGCGCGTACACGCCGAGGAAGAGCACGTAGGCGATGGCGAGGAAGCCGAGGACGCCGTTGAAGGGCAGCAGCCGGTCGAAGATCAGCCAGGTCAGCGCGAGGGACGCGGCGGCGGCGCCGAGCAGGGCGTAGACGTCGGTGGCGCGCAGTGTGGACAGGTTGCGGCGGGACTGCCCGGGCGCGGTCCGGGCGCCGGGGCCGCGCCCCGGCAGCGTGGTTCCCCCGGCCGGCGGCTTCGGCGGTCCCGCGAGGGCGGCCGGCGCGGCCGGCGGTCCCGGGTCGCCCGGCGGGCTCTGGGGAGCGGTGACGGTCATCCGGTCGTTCTCCTCAGGAGTCGCTCGCCGCGCCGGAACGGCTGCGGGCGACGATCGTCGATGCGGCGAAGTTGACGACCAGGGTCATCAGGAAGAGCGCGAGGCCTCCGGCCATCAGCGCCGACATGCCGATCTCGGACGCCTCCCCGTAGCGCAGGGCGATCAGGGAGGAGACCGAGCTGGTGCCGTTCTGCAGGATGTGCGGCTGGATCACGAACACCGGGGAGATCACCAGGTAGACGGCGATGGTCTCGCCGAGCGCCCGGCCCAGGCCCAGCATGGTGCCGCCGATCATGCCGCCCTTGCCGAACGGCAGGACGACGCTGCGGATCATGCCCCAGCGGTTCGCGCCGAGCGCGTACGCGCCCTCCCGCTCGCCGACCGGGGCCTGCGAGAAGACCTCCCGCATCACCGAGCAGATGATCGGCGCGACCATGAGGGACACGACCATGCCGGCGATGAAGGTGGAGGAGGTGTAGACGGTCGCGGTCGCGAGCGGGTCGCGGGGATCGGAGCCGTCGACCTCGAACAGCGGGATCCAGCCGAGGTAGGTGGAGATCCAGCGGGAGACCGTCACCACGTGGCCCTGGAAGAAGAACAGCCCCCACAGGCCGTAGACCACCGACGGCACGGCGGCCATCAGGTCCACGGTGCTGATGAGGGTCTGCCGGATCCGGGGCGGGGCGTATTCGGAGATGTAGAGCGCGGTGCCGAGGGCCATCGGTACGGCGAACAGGATGGCGACGAGCGCGATCAGCACCGTCCCGACCAGTACCGCGGCGATGCCGAAGTTGCCGCCGTCGGGCTCCCACGCCTCGGTGGTGAGGAAGTCCCAGCCCGCGACCTCCAACGCCTGCCAGGCCCGGAAGGTCAGGAAACCGCCGACCAGCAGCATGATGGCGAGCACCAGACCGCCGCCACCGCGCAGGACGCCCCGGAACACGCGGTCGGCGGCGCCCGTGTCGGGATGCAGGCGTCTCGGCGGGTCGTCGGCGGCTGCCGCGGCCGGCTCAAGGGTTCGCGTCGTCACATGTCATGACGCTCGTGAGGCGTGGTGGACGACTGCGCACACGCATGTGAACGAGATGCCCCCGAGAGGCAACTTCCGGGTTTGTCGTGAACGCGGCGCTCAGGAGGGAACAGTGGGGCCGGGGCCCGCCGTCGTGGCGCACCCCGGCCCCTGGAACCACCGGTCGGTCAGTGCCGTGTTCCCGTCCCGCCGGTCAGTGCCGTGTCCCCGTCCCGCCGCTCACTCCGACTCACCCCACGTGATCGGCCCGCCCGATCCGAGGTCGGCCAGCAGCGCCCGGAACCGGTCGTAGGCGGCCTGGCAGGTCGAGTGCCGTTCGTAGGCCCGCGCCGACACGGCGAGGGCACCGCCGGAAGGGTCGCGCAGGCGCCAGACCCAGCCGCTGCCCCCCGAGGTGTGGTGCACGGCGCCGGGCATTTCCGTCACGTCGGCGCACAGCCGCTCGAACGCCGTCCGGCAGTCGTCATGGTTTCTGTATGTGCGCGCTCCCACGGCGATGACCCGTCCATTGGTCGCCGTCAGCCGCCACGAATAAGTTCCGTCTGCACCAATGTCTATGTGGCAGCGCGTGCCGTGCACGGCAGCGCCCCCTCTTCGTGCCGTCATCCATCCCCACCCCTGTGTTTTCCGGCATCGGAAAGCCGCACTCCGATTCATGGTTCGTCGTTCGAGCGGCACTCGCAGGCTAGTGAGGCGGGAGTGACACGCGATCGGCACGGACTGGCGCACTCGCCACGCTTCACGTGAAAGTTGCCCCTCGTTCACGGCGCGGCGCCGCGCGTTCCCATGGGGACCGACACGCCCCCTGACGCCGGGTCAGACCGCCGGCCCGGGGCCGGGGAACGCGGCGGCGGCCGCCCGGCCCCCTGAAATTCCAGTCGAATTTTCCCTTCGGCTTTCCGCCGGGAGAACCCGTCCGATATTCGCGCGCATTATTCCAGGGGAATCGCATGCTGTTTTCAGGTCACACACGGAACATTCACAAAACCTGACGCCATGAGTACGCTGCAGACGTCCAATGAGGGCCCGCCGACGACATTGCGACGGGCTTCGACATTCACCGTGGGGATTTCCATGCGCATAAAGAGCGTGTCCGCGTCCTTCGTTGCCGCCGCGTGCGGCGCCATGGTCCTGTCCGCCCTCGCCGCTCCCGCCGCGCACGCGGACGAGCGGTTCGGCGACACCGACATCACCGGCGTGGTCGTCGCCGGCGGTGACCCCGTCGTCCTCGGCACCGGCCCGAGAACGGTGACCGTCGAGGTCACCGCGACCGACCCGGCCGGCCTCCAGGAGATCGACGCCACCCTGTACCACGGCTCGTTCTCCGCCCAGGACGCCGCCATCGCCTCGGACGCGGCCTGCGGGCCCGCCGCCGCGGCCACCACCACCTGCACCCTGACCTTCACCCTCACCCCCGGCACGGCCCCGGCCGACGACGCGCTGGCCGGCACCTGGAGCGTCGGCGCCTACGCGATCGCCGCCGACGGCGACGCCGCCTTCCTGGACTCCGCGGCCTCCTTCGACCTGCGCCGCGAGACCCTGCTGACCGCCGACGCCGCGCCCGAGAAGGTGCGCTGGGGCAGGACCGTCACCGTCACCGGTGAGGTGCGGCACGCGGGCTGGGCGGCCGGCGCGCCGGTCGCCGCCGCGGCCGGGCAGGAGGTGCGGCTGCAGTTCCGCGCGAAGGGCGGCTCCGCCTACCGCACCGTCAAGACCGTGACGACCGCCGCCGACGGCACCGTCTCCGCGAACGTCCGGGCGTTCCAGGACGGCTCCTACCGCTGGTCGTACGCCGGTACGTCCGGCACCGCGGCCGCGGTCTCCCCGGCCGACTGCGTCGACGTGCGCTTCCCCTGAGCCGACCGACCACCGAACGCCGGCGCCGGGCCGTCCCGCACGGGCACCCGGCGCCGAGCCGTCCGTACGGCGCGCCGACGCCGGGCCGTCCGTACGGGCATCCGGCGCGGCCGCCTCGCGCGACACAGACCGGCGACCGGCGACTGACGGCTGACGACCGTCAGCTGGCGACCGGCGACCGGCCGGGACCACGACTCGTGCCGTCCGCGCGGTCACGGGATACGGCACATCTGCCGACCGGCACCTTCAAACCCGGCACACCGCTCGGCCGGCGTCTTCGAACCCGGCGCGCCTGCCGACCCGCACCTTCGAACCCGGCGCGCCTCTCGACCGGCACCTTCCGGACACAGGACAGCGGTCACCACCCACCCGGCACCCTCACCGAAGCCCGAGCCCGCCCCGCGTCCTCGCGCTCACCCGACGGCGAACAGGACCGCCAGCAGCACCGCCCCCGCGACGGCGGGCGCCGCGATCTCGTAGGCCCACCGCACGGTCACCTCGCCCTGCGCGGCCTCGGCACCCTGCCGCCGTTCGTGCAGCTCACGCATCTCGTCCATGGCCCGGTCGCTCTCATGCCGCCGGGGCCCCTCGGCAAGGCCCTCCGCGCCACGGCCGCCGCGGCCGCCCCCGCGGGCGGCCTGTGCCGCGGCCCGCGCCTCCTGCCGGTGCGCCTTGCTGCGGGCCCGCAGCGACACCGGAAGGGCCCACAGCTGGTACTTCGCGCCGGACTCGGTGAAGACCTCGTTGGTGAAACCGGACCGCAGCGAGGCGACCTGCCCCCAGGGCAGCACGATCACGCGGAACGGGTTGCGGACGCGCAGCCGGTCGTCGTTCACGGACACGGCGGGGCGCAGCGTGTAGGCGACGACCAGCGGCACGAGGAAGAGCATCGCGGCGAGGGCCAGCCACGGGGTGCGGCCCTCACCGGCGAACACCGCGTCGACGCCGAGCCATCCCATGACGGCGAGCAGCAGCACACCGCCGACGAGGCCCGCGGGTGAGCGGTAGATGCGGTCCTGGTACTGCGGCTCCGCGGGCCCGGTCGGCTTCGTGGGCTCCGGGTCGGGCGACTGGTGCTCGGGGGACGTCATGCTCCCGATTCTGCACGACGCCCCGGAGGAAGCCGTATGCGGTGGAAGCCGTACGCGATCCCTCACGGGGCTGTACAGCCGCTACGCGCGTAGATATGCTCGTCTGGTGACCATGCCCACCACTGCACCACACGCTCTCAGCGACGTCACCGCGTCCGACGGCACGCTGCGCCGCTTCCTCCACGGGCTGCCCGGCGTCGACGCGGTCGGCCTGGAGGCGCGCGCCGCCTCCCTCGGCACCCGTTCGATCAAGACGACCGCGAAGGCGTACGCCATCGACCTCGCCATCTCGATGGTCGACCTGACGACGCTGGAAGGCGCGGACACCCCGGGCAAGGTCCGGGCGCTCGGCGCGAAGGCGGTCCGTCCCGACCCGACCGACCGCACCACGCCCGCCACGGCCGCGGTCTGCGTCTACCCCGACATGGTGGCCACGGCGAAGGAGGCCGTCGCCGGCTCCGGCGTCAAGGTCGCCTCCGTCGCCACGGCCTTCCCGGCCGGCCGCGCCCCGATCGCCGTGAAGCTGGCGGACGTCCGCGAGGCCGTCGCCGCCGGTGCGGACGAGATCGACATGGTCATCGACCGCGGGGCGTTCCTCGCGGGGAACTACATGAAGGTGTACGACGAGATCACCGCCGTGAAGGAGGCCTGCGGGACGAACGCCCGCCTGAAGGTCATCTTCGAGACCGGCGAGCTGTCGACGTACGACAACATCCGCCGCGCCAGCTGGCTCGGCATGCTGGCCGGCGCGGACTTCATCAAGACCTCGACCGGCAAGGTCGCCGTCAACGCGACCCCCGCGAACACCCTCCTCATGCTGGAGGCGGTCCGCGACTTCCGCGCCCAGACCGGCGTCCAGATCGGCGTGAAGCCGGCCGGCGGCATCCGCACGACCAAGGACGCCGTCAAGTTCCTGGTCCTGGTCAACGAGACCGCGGGCGAGGACTGGCTGGACAACCACTGGTTCCGCTTCGGCGCCTCCTCGCTGCTGAACGACCTGCTGATGCAGCGCCAGAAGCTGGCCACCGGCCGCTACTCCGGCCCCGACTACGTGACGGTGGACTGATCACCATGGCACCCGTTTTTGAGTACGCACCGGCGCCCGAGTCCCGCTCGGTCGTCGACATCGCCCCGTCGTACGGCCTGTTCATCGACGGCGAGTTCACCGAGGCCGCCGACGGCAAGGTCTTCAAGACCGTCTCCCCCTCCACCGAGGAGGTCCTCTCCGAGGTCGCCGAGGCCGGTGAGGCGGACGTCGACCGCGCCGTGCAGGCCGCCCGCAAGGCCTTCGAGAAGTGGTCGGCGCTGCCGGGCTCCGAGCGCGCGAAGTACCTCTTCCGCATCGCCCGCGTCATCCAGGAGCGCAGCCGCGAGCTCGCCGTCCTCGAGACCCTCGACAACGGCAAGCCGATCAAGGAGACCCGCGACGCGGACCTCCCCCTGGTCGCCGCGCACTTCTTCTACTACGCGGGCTGGGCCGACAAGCTCGACCACGCCGGCTACGGCGCGAATCCGCGGCCGCTGGGCGTCGCGGGCCAGGTCATCCCCTGGAACTTCCCGCTCCTGATGCTGGCGTGGAAGATCGCCCCCGCGCTCGCGACCGGCAACACGGTGGTCCTGAAGCCCGCCGAGACGACCCCCCTCTCCGCGCTCTTCTTCGCGGACATCTGCCGTCAGGCCGGGCTCCCCAAGGGCGTCGTCAACATCATCACCGGCGACGGCCGCACCGGCGCCGCGCTGATCGCCCACCCCGACGTCAACAAGGTCGCCTTCACGGGCTCCACGGCCGTCGGCAAGGAGATCGCGCGCACGGTCGCGGGCACCCGCAAGAAGCTGACCCTCGAACTGGGTGGCAAGGGCGCCAACATCGTCTTCGACGACGCCCCGATCGACCAGGCCGTCGAGGGCATCGTCAACGGCATCTTCTTCAACCAGGGCCAGGTCTGCTGCGCGGGCTCCCGCCTGCTGGTCCAGGAGTCGATCCACGACGAGCTCCTCGACTCCCTCAAGCGCCGCCTGTCCACGCTCCGCCTCGGCGACCCGCTGGACAAGAACACCGACATCGGCGCGATCAACTCCGCCGAGCAGCTGGCCCGGATCACCGCACTGGCCGACCAGGGCGAGGCGGAGGGCGCCGAGCGCTGGTCCCCGGCCTGCGAACTCCCGGAGAACGGCTTCTGGTTCGCCCCGACGCTCTTCACGAACGTCACCCAGGCGCACACGGTCGCCCGCGACGAGATCTTCGGCCCGGTCCTGTCCGTCCTCACCTTCCGCACGCCGGACGAGGCGGTCGCCAAGGCCAACAACACCCCGTACGGCCTGTCGGCGGGCATCTGGACGGAGAAGGGTTCGCGCATCCTGGCGGTCGCGAACAAGCTCCGCGCGGGCGTCATCTGGTCCAACACGTTCAACAAGTTCGACCCGACCTCGCCGTTCGGCGGCTACAAGGAGTCGGGCTTCGGCCGCGAGGGCGGCCGCCACGGCCTGGAGGCGTACCTCGATGTCTGAGAAGTCCGAGCAGCGACTGAGTGTCTTCAAGACCTACAAGCTGTACGTCGGCGGGAAGTTCCCGCGTTCCGAGAGCGGCCGGGTGTACGAGGTGACCGACGCAAAGGGCAAGTGGCTGGCCAACGCCCCGCTCTCCTCCCGCAAGGACGCCCGTGACGCGGTGGTCGCCGCGCGCAAGGCGTTCGGCGGCTGGTCCGGCGCGACGGCGTACAACCGCGGCCAGATCCTGTACCGGATCGCGGAGATGCTCGAAGGCCGCCGTGACCAGTACGTCGCGGAGGTCGCCGACGCCGAGGGCCTGTCGAAGTCGAAGGCTGCGGCGCAGGTCGACGCGGCGATCGACCGCTGGGTCTGGTACGCGGGCTGGACCGACAAGATCGCCCAGGTGATCGGCGGCGGCAACCCGGTCGCCGGCCCCTTCTTCAACCTGTCCTCCCCCGAACCGACGGGCGTGGTCGCCGTACTGGCCCCCCAGGAGTCGTCCTTCCTGGGCCTGGTCTCGGTGATCGCCCCGGTCATCGCCACCGGCAACACGGCGGTCGTGGTGGCCTCGGAGAAGTCCCCCCTCCCCGCCCTCTCCCTCGGCGAGGTGCTGGCCACCTCCGACCTCCCCGGCGGCGTGGTCAACGTCCTCTCCGGACGTACGGCGGAGATCGCCGCCCCGCTCGCCGCGCACCAGGACGTCAACGCGATCGACCTCGCGGGCGCCGACGAGGTGCTGGCGAAGGAGCTGGAGATCGCGGCCGCGGACAACCTCAAGCGCGTTCTGCGTCCACAGCCTGTGGACGACTGGTCGGCGGCCCCCGGCACCGACCGCATGACGGCGTTCCTGGAGACCAAGACGGTCTGGCACCCGACGGGTTCCCTGGGCGCGTCGGGCTCCGCGTACTGACGCGCGCGAGCGGCCCCGGCGGCTTCCGATGCCGTCGGCCCCGCCCCGGCACCATGAGGGGAGCGTTTCTCCAGGCACGACGCCGCTCACGCGGTGTTTCACCTGGAGAAACGCTCCCCTCACCGAACGGCGCACGTGAGAGACACACCTACTCCTGTACGCCGACACGCCTGTCGTCCGAGTGGAGGTGAGGGACGGCGGAGCCGGGGTCGAAGCCCGCGAAGGCCAGGCCGATGACGAAACCCGCCGCTTCCTCCAACTGACGAACGCGAGCCAGCGCTCCCAGGAGCGCCGGCACTCCGCCGACGTCACGGACCAGCTCACCGACGACGTTCAGTGCCGCCGTGTCGTCACCGCACATCGCCACCGTCGCACGAGGGTGGCCATCACCGGGCGGGCGCGTCCACTGGTCGGCGGGAAAGAGGTGGAACGCCTTGACGACCTGGGCTCCCGGAGCCAGCCCGGCGATGCGCTCCGCCATGGACTCGCCGTATTCGGTGAGCAGAGTGCCGACGCCGTGCACGACGGCGTTCGTGGGGTCGATCAACGGCATCCCGTCGAGCGCGCCACCGGACGCGCCCACCGATTCCAGCATCTCCTCGACGCCGTCCCAGGACACGGCGAGGAGCACCGCATCGCGCCCGGCGACCGTCTCACGCGGGGTGGCGGCACGGACCCCGTGGCCCAGCCGCTCGGCGAGTTCCTCTGCCTTGGCCTGCGAGCGTCCACCGATCACTACCTCATGTCCCGCCCGGGCCCAGCCCTCTCCGAGGGCCGCCGCCAGCGTTCCCGTTCCCAGGATCCCGATGCGCATCCGTCTGTGCCTCTCCCGTAGCGGTCGGTCGGATGGCTACGGTAGGCAAGGCGTTACGCACCGATCGGTGCGTGACCGGCGCGCGATGATGGGCGGCGAGATGACTGATCACGACGCCCACTGCCATGATCTGGTCGCCGATTGCCGTCTGCGCTCGGCCACCGATCTCCTCGCCCACACCTGGGATCCCGTTGTGCTGGCGGCACTTCGCGTGGGCCCACGACGGCGCCGTGAGCTGCGCGCCGCGATCGGAGGCATGAGCGACAAGGTGCTGACCGAGTCCTTGCGCCGTCTGCTCGCGCACGGACTGATCGAGCGGCACGCCCGCGCCGAGGCGCCACCACGCGTCGACTACGCCCTGACCGGCTTGGGGCAAAGCCTGGTCGAGGGCCCGATGACCGCGCTCGGACGCTGGGCGCTCGAACACGGCGACGAACTTCTCGAAGCCCAGGAGTCCAGCGCCACGAGAGGTCTGTGAGCGCGGCTTGACATGGATCAAGCCGTCGTTCCTGCGGGTGGAGCACCGAGGAAGGCCAGAAGACGGTCCTCAGGTGAAACGGGCGCCTGCCAGGGTGCGATGGACCCCGAACGCGACGTACGACTTCAACCGCTTCCACTCCAGTCACAGCCCGGGTCCGGCGGTGGCGCCCGCGCGCCTCACCGCGCCGCCCCCTGACCGGCCCGGAGCGCGGTGGCAAGCGCACGGGCCGTGGCCACGTTGCAGCGCCCCAGGTCGATCCACGCGAGCGGAGCGGACCCGGCGCACGAGGCCGCGTCGAGTCCGAGGGACGGCAACGTCACCCCCGCCGCCTTGAGCGCGTCGCGCAGCTCCGCACACGCCCGTTCGGCGTCTCCCACCTCAGAGAACCTCCCCTCTGCTGCGGGCGTCGGCCCTGGCGATCCGGGCCCGCAGCAGTGGCTCCGCCCGTTCCAGGACGTGCAGCGGCCGCACGTCGGCGGGCAGCGCCGTCCACATTCGCACCCACACTGTCACCAAGCGCGACCACCGTTGGTGGACGTCCTGTTCCCCTGTGCCACCGGGGAACAGGCGCCTCGCGCAGGGGTTCAGCCCTGGAGCTTCATGCCCTTGGGTGAGGTGAGGCCCTCGGTGGGGTGGGCACGGAACGTCGCCGTCCAGACGGTTGGCGGACAGGACGTGCCGTTGGGGTGCTGTTCCGTCAGTTCGGCTCCGGTACTGTCCTCGACGACCGTGTCGCCGCTCTTCGCGGATGTCACGATGAGCCGCACCGGCACGGTCTTCGCACCGACGTCGTCGGGCAGGCGGACCGCCAGCGACATGAACGGGTCGCCGGAACTGCCCGACGCCCGCTCCTCGCAGGCGTCGTTCACGCACAGCCGGATTCTCGCCGCGTCCGGCCCGCCGAAGTCGGCGGGCTGCCACACGACGGACACCTGCGAGTCCGCGGCGGCCTCGGTGCACGGCGTGTCCCCGCCGAGGACCGAGCATCCGGTCAGGGCCACCGCCAGCAGCGGGACGAACAAGGCTCGGCGCATGTCAATACCTCGCTACGGTGCCGGGGAAGGCGCTGTTGGCCAGCCCGATGTCGGTGAAGCACAGCCAGCACGGGCCGAAGAGGCCGCCGCTGTTGTCGTCGCCGCCTCCGCGGCCTCGGCGGACGCGGGCTCGTTGAGCAGGGGCAGCGGGGCGCACACGAGAGCGGTCAACAGGCCTGCCGCCGGCGCTCGTCGTCCGATGCGGGATCTTCGCCGGCCGGGAACCGGGGCGATCGGCGTGCGGTCGTACACAGAGGAACCTTCCCACCCATCTCGGTCAAAGGTTGGATGATCTTAATGTCCATGCATGGCATGTCCACAAAGAGACCATGCCGCTCCGGCCGAACGGACGGGGCGGCCGGACGAGGCTTGGCTTACAAGCCGCCGCACACGAAGGGAAGTTGACACCAACCGGCCGAGGCGGATCCACTTGACCTGCCACCACGTCAACCGAGCCGACCAGTAGAGCGGTTGACGCGCCGCGAGGACGTCACGGCCGCATCACGAATCCGTCCTGGTGGTCCATGACGATCCCCCGCGTGTCCCGCCGTACGTCATGGGCGAGTTCACCGACCGGGAGCCGGGTCCCACTTGGTGCGGTCTGCCACCGCTCCCGGAGAAGCCGGACGCGGCACTCGGAACAGGGGAGTCGTTTCAGGGGCTGCGGGGAACGGTGAAGCGGGATCGCACACCGAAGCGAGGGCCGCCAGGAGATCCCGCGGCGGGAGCCACGGGGAAGTCATCGACGACCGGGAAGCCGTCACCCAGCACGTGCAAGAGCACGATCCGAAGAAAGCCTGCGCTCTCTCGCCACACGAGTCGGCAACGCCGATCGAGACGATGCCGGAGACATACGAGTCATGAGAGCCACCCCAGACCTGAGCACCACTTGGCGCAAGTCCTCCTCCAGCGGGGGCGAGCAGGGAGACGAATGCGTCGAGGTCTGCGACGACTTCCCCGGCACGGTCCCCGTCCGCGACAGCAAGGACACGTCCGGACCCGTCCTGATACTGGACGCGGCGGCCTGACAGCCCTTCGTCGATGGCGTCAAGGGCCGTTTCCTGCAGGACGGACGAGGGGTCAGTTCCTCAGCGCGTCCGTCGCCTGTCCCGCCACCGGGATGCCGCCGATCGACGGCGCCTGGGCGACCGGGCCGGTGACCGATCGAGAATCCACCGGCTGGAAGTCGGCGACCTGCGTGCCGACGCCGTTGTCGAGCGGGTCGACGCCCGTGCCGGCGAGTGGGTTGGGCTTGAGGCCGGCGACCGCGTCCACGGCGTGGCCCGCGTCGTCGAGGACCGGTACGGAGTCCACGGCCGCCGCCGTCGTCACGCCCGCGCCGAGCGCCACGCCCGCCGTCGCGAGGACCGCCAGGGCGCGTCGGACGGTCGGCGTCTTGGGTGCCTTGTGTCGGGCCATCGCTCTGCCACCTGTCGCCTTCGCTGGGTGATCGGGTCGCCGCGCAGCGTAGTGGAGATGTGACGCGCGCTTCAAAGCCGTACTGCGGGGCGTACGCCGCGCGGGCGATGCCTCAGACTGGTGTCCCGTGAGTTCCCAGTCGCCCATATCCGCGCGAGTCGTGCTGCTCTGCGGCCCCTCCGGCTCCGGCAAGTCCCTCATCGCGGCCCGTTCCGGTCTTCCCGTGCTGCGCCTCGACGACTTCTACAAGGAGGGCGACGACCCGACCCTCCCCCTCGTGGCGGGCAGCACGGACATCGACTGGGACCACCCCGGCTCCTGGGACGCGGACACCGCCGTCGCCGCGATCGAGCGGCTGTGCCGCACGCGTCGTACGCCGGTTCCCGTCTACGACATCTCGCTGAGCGCCCGTACGGGCGAGACGGCCGTCGACATCGGCGGGACCCCGCTGTTCATCGCCGAGGGCATCTTCGCCGCGGAGATCGTCGAGCGCTGCCGCGAACTCGGTCTGCTGGCCGACGCGCTCTGCCTGAACCGGGGTCCGGTGCGGACGTTCCGGCGGCGGTTCCTGCGGGACCTGAAGGAGGGCCGCAAGTCGGTGCCGTTCCTGCTGCGCCGCGGCTGGCGGCTGATGCGGCTGGAGCGGACGATCGTGGCCCGCCAGACGGCGCTGGGCGCGTACGCCTGCGACCGGGACGAGGCGCTGGGCCGCCTCGCGAGGGCGGCGGTCGCCGGGCGTACGGCGACGGGGACGAGCACGCCGGCCTAGCGGGGCGCCCGCACCACCGGGCGCATACGAAAGGCGGGACTGGGCGGGCCCCCCGGCCCTCCAGTCCCGCTGTTTCGCACTCCCCCGTGATCCCCCCGGATCCCTCTTGCTCCCCCGTGATCCCCCCGGATCCGCAGAGGTCCCCCGTGACCCCCTCGTGCATCCCCCTCCGGTCCCCCGCTTGTCACGGCGACGTCCCCCGACGCCCCCGCGGTCCCCCCGCTTCTCGCGGCGACGTCCCCCGACATCCCCGCGGTCCCCCGTACCCTCAGGCGACGAGCTCCCCGAAGGCGTTCTCCTCGTCACGGCCGAAGCTGAGGACCTCGTCCTCGCGCAGCCGGCGGAGCGACCGCCAGATGCTGGACTTCACCGTGCCGACACTGATGCCGAGGATGTCCGCGATCTCCGGGTCCGTGCGCCCCTCGTAGTAGCGCAGGACCAGCATGGTGCGCTGGAGCTCGGGCAGCCGGGCCAGCGCCTGCCACAGCACGGCGCGCAGCTCGGTGCCGCGCATCGCGTCCGTGTCACCGGCCGTCTCCGGCAGTTCCTCGGTCGGGTACTCGTTCAGCTTGCGGCGGCGCCACGCGCTGATGTGCAGGTTGGTCATGGTGCGGCGGAGGTATCCGCCGACCGCGGCCTTGTCGCTGATCCGGTCCCACGCCCGGTAGGTCGAGAACAACGCGCTCTGCAGCAGGTCCTCGGCCTCGAAGCGGTCGCCGGTCAGGTGGTAGGCGGTGGCGTACAGGGAGGCGCGGCGCTCCTGGACGTAGGCGGTGAACTCCGCCTCCGACAGCGAGCGGCGCTCCCCCGAGCCCTCCCCGTACGCGTTCCCCCCGTTCGTGTCCCCCGTGGGCGCGTCAACCACCGTCATGATCGTGGTGTGCTGACGCCCGGTGCCGCGGGCGCACCCCCGCATGCCCGCCGCACCGGACTTCTCGGAACCCCGGTGCACGTCGTGCAGACGCGTGATCACTGCGCTGGTGCTGGTGCCGTGCAGCGTGTTCATCTCGCGCCCCCCGTCGTGGACTTCCGGTGTTCTGTCCTGCTGTTGTGCTTGTGTCGAAAAGCTTGCCCGGGGACCTTCATGGCCGTGTCAGCCGACTGTCACAGGCGTGTCACAGAGGTCGGTCACGGTGGGTCCACAGGTTCTCCACAGGTGTCCGTGCACGTAGCGGCACGTATGCGGGCTCAATGGGCATCTGTCGTCCACGGGTCGAACAGGGGGCCCTCCATGGGCCAGAATGAGCCCGTGCCTTCCCTGTTGCTGATCGAGGACGACGACGCCATCCGCACGGCCCTGGAGCTCTCACTGACGCGCCAGGGTCACCGGGTGGCGACCGCTGCCAGCGGTGAGGACGGTCTGAAGCTGCTGCGTGAGCAGCGGCCGGATCTGATCGTGCTGGACGTGATGCTGCCCGGCATCGACGGGTTCGAGGTGTGCCGGCGCATCCGGCGCACGGACCAGTTGCCGATCATCCTGCTGACCGCGCGCAACGACGACATCGACGTGGTGGTCGGGCTGGAGTCCGGCGCCGACGACTACGTCGTCAAACCGGTGCAGGGACGGGTGCTGGACGCCCGTATCCGGGCGGTGCTGCGGCGCGGGGAGCGGGAGTCCAGCGACTCGGCGACCTTCGGCAGCCTGGTCATCGACCGTTCGGCGATGACCGTGACCAAGAACGGCGAGGACCTCCAGCTGACGCCGACCGAGCTGCGGCTGCTCCTCGAGCTGAGCCGGCGGCCGGGTCAGGCGCTGTCCCGGCAGCAGCTGCTGCGGCTGGTGTGGGAGCACGACTACCTGGGCGACTCGCGTCTGGTGGACGCGTGTGTCCAGCGGCTGCGCGCCAAGGTCGAGGACGTGCCGTCGTCCCCGACCCTGATCCGTACCGTGCGCGGTGTCGGCTACCGGCTGGATCCGCCTCAGTGACACAGGAGCACGACGGGGAGACCCGCGGCTGGTCCGCGGCGCGCAAGGGAGTCTGGTCACGGCTGCGGTTCACCAGCCTGCGCCTGCGGCTGGTCGTGGTGTTCGGGCTGGTCGCGCTCACCGCCGCGGTGTCCGCGTCCGGCATCGCGTACTGGCTCAACCGCGAGTCGGTGCTGACCCGTACCCAGGACGCGGTGCTGCGCGACTTCGAGCAGGAGATGCGCAACCGGGCGGGCGCGCTGCCCGAGCGCCCCACGCAGGACGAACTGCAGCGCACGGCGGGCCAGATGGCGAACAGCAGCCAGCGCTTCACCGTGCTGCTGGTCGCCGAGAACCCCGACGGGCGGACCGTGTACGGCAGTTCGGGCGGGCTGAACGGCTTCTCGCTGCGGGACGTGCCGGTCTCGCTGCGCGAGGCGGTGACCGAGCGGCAGAAGATCACGTCGAACAACAAGTACCCGCACCATCTGTACTGGCAGCGGATCGTCGACGACGACACCCCGTACCTGGTGGCGGGGACGCGGGTGATCGGCGGCGGGCCGACCGGCTACATGCTGAAGTCGCTGGAGCCGGAGGCCAAGGACCTCAACTCGCTGGCCTGGTCGCTGGGGATCGCCACCGGGCTGGCGCTGATAGGCGCCGCGCTGCTCGCGCACGCGGCGGCCACGACGGTGCTGAAGCCGGTGCAGCGGCTCGGGGTGGCCGCGCGGCGGCTCGGCGAAGGGAAGCTGGACACCCGGCTCAGGGTGTCGGGCACCGATGAACTGGCTGACCTGTCGAGGACGTTCAACAAGGCGGCCGAGGCGCTGGAGAAGCGGGTGGCGGACATGGCGGGGCGCGACGAGGCGTCCCGGCGGTTCGTGGCGGACATGAGCCACGAGCTGCGTACGCCGCTGACCGCGATCACGGCGGTGACCGAGGTCCTGGAGGAGGAGCTGGACTCCGAGGGCGGCGGCATCGACCCGATGATCGAGCCCGCGGTACGGCTGGTGGTGAGCGAGACCCGGCGGCTGAACGACCTGGTGGAGAACCTGATGGAGGTGACCCGCTTCGACGCGGGCACCGCCCGGCTGGTCCTCGACGACGTCGACATGTCCGACCAGATCACCGCCTGCATCGACGCGCGCGCCTGGCTGGACGCGGTCGACCTGGACGCCGAGCGCGGCATCCACGCCCGGATCGACCCGCGCCGGCTGGACGTGATCCTGGCGAACCTGATCGGGAACGCGCTCAAGCACGGCGGATCGCCGGTGCGGGTCTCGGTGCGGGAGGACGGCGCGGAGGGCGCCGGGGACGGGGGCGCGGTGGTCATCGAGGTGCGGGACCACGGTCCTGGCATCCCGGAGGAGGTCCTGCCGCACGTCTTCGACCGCTTCTACAAGGCGAGCGCCTCACGGCCGCGTTCCGAGGGCAGTGGCCTGGGCCTGTCCATCGCGCTGGAGAACGCCCACATCCACGGTGGCGAGATCACCGCGGCCAACTCCCCCGAGGGCGGTGCCGTGTTCACCCTGCGGCTGCCGCGGGACGTGTCCGCGCGGAGCGCTTCGGAGAAGGACGGCGAAACCGGGGACGAGGGCGCTGAGGGGGCCTGATGAACGTACGACGGACTGCCGTACGCCGTGTGCCGGTGCTGCTGGCCGCGGGAGCGCTCGGGGCGCTGCTCGCCGGGTGCGGGATACGGGCCACGGAGGTGCCGACCGACTTCGGTCCCGCGCCGTCGCGGGTGAGCTGCTCCCCGGCCGGGCAGGAGGCGTCGGCGCAGGCGGAGCGGGGACTGCCGGTGCAGGTGTTCCTGCTGTGCGGGTCGTCGCTGGTGGCCGTGGACCGGACGGTGCGGGTGCCGGACGGGGCGGCGGACTCGCGGCGCGTGCTGGTGGCGCAGGGGCTGCTGGACGAGTTGTCGCGGGAGCCGTCGGCCGCCGAGCAGCAGGCCGGGTACAGCACGCGGGTACGGAGCGGGACGACCGTGAGCGGTCCGCGGCCCGGCGATCCGGAGGACACGCTGCGGCTGAGCACCGTGCCCGGGAGTCTCACCTCCGCCGGGCTCGCGCAGATCGTGTGCACCTTCTCCGACTCGGCGGCGGCCGAGGGCGACGGCTCGGTGATCCTGGGCGGCCCCGACGACGCCCGGCCGCGCCGCTACGCGTGCACGGACGAGGTCCGGTCCCGTCCGGACGACGAGGAACCGCCGTCCTCGGAGGTCACCGGCGGGTGAGCCCGCGTTGTGGCGCATGCCTCATGCGGTGAACGGGTGACGTCCCGGAACCGATCGTGCCGGAGGCCGCGTCTAGGGGGGCGTGCAGCGTCAAGGCCTCATCGGCGGCTCCGCCGCGACCCGTATCCGTGTGACAGGGGGTCTCCTCCTGGCCGCGTATCTCGCGTTCGTCGCCTGGTACACGCTGCGCCCCCTGGACGTCCCCTGGGTGATGCCCGCCAATCTGCGGCCGCTGGACGGCATCCGGGGCGACTTCGCGCTGGGCTGGATGACGGGGGTGCGCCGGGTCTGCGAGGGGCTGGCGCTGCTCGCGCCGCTGGGGGTGCTGCTGCCGATGGCCGGGGGCCGGCTGGCCGTCTCGCGGCTGGGTTCGCTGATCCGCACCACGGCGGCGACCGCGCTGGTGTCGCTGGCCGTCGAGATGTTGCAGACGGCGGTGCCGGGCCAGGTCGTGGACGTCGACTCGCTGCTGCTCAACACGGCGGGCGCGGCGCTCGCGCATATGACGGTGGTGCCGGCGGGCCGCGCCCGGCTGCACCGCCGGGCGGTACGGCGGTCCGTCACGGCCCTCCTCACGGAGGAGCCGGCTCAGGGGAGGACCCCGACGATTCCCAGGGTCGGGATCGCCCCGTGGAGCGACGCTTTGCCCCCTTCGTCTCCGTAGCGTGGAGTGTACGGAGGCAGCCGTTCGGGCGGCCTCGCACCGCTCACGAAGGAGTCGCGATGAGCCGCCTCGCCCGCCCCACCGACAACCGCATGATCGGCGGAGTGTGCGCCGCGCTGGCCCGGCGCTTCGGCACCTCGGCGACCACGATGCGGGTGATCTTCCTGCTGTCGTGTCTGCTTCCGGGGCCGCAGTTCCTGCTGTACGTGGCGCTGTGGATCCTGTTGCCGTCGGAGGACAAGGCCCGCGCGGCCTGGTGACTCCGCGGCGCCGTCTCCCGCGCGCACGCCGATGGGGCGCACCCGGTTCCGGGTGCGCCCCATCGGTACGTTTCCGCCTGACGGGATCAGGCGCCGACCGGCATCCCGTTGAGGGCGAGGCCCTGGGTGGGCAGCTCCTGCAGCGGCAGGCCGCCGAGGAGGCCGGTGGCCGGAGCCTCCTGGCCCGCCTGCTCGACGACCGGCTGCGCGGTCGCCAGACCGGTGTCGGCCAGCTCCTGCCCCGTCGCCAGCACCTTCTCCGAGCCGGGCAGCGTGGCGGTCAGCTTCTCCGCCGGTACGGCCTGGCTGACGGTGTCCAGCACCGGAGCGGCGTCCGGGACGGCCGGGGCCGCGTTGGCGGCGCCGGCACCGGCGGCGGCGAAGGCGGCACCCAGCACGGCGACACCGAGGGTCTTGGCAGCAGACTGCTTCATGTAAATGCGTCCTCGAAATGGGATACGGGGGGTGAGCGGTGCTGAGACCGTAAACACGGGGCCCCTCCCGCCGCAAACATCGAAATACGGACGACTTGTGAACGTCGACCGTGTTCGGGTTTCCCGCGGACGCCGCCCTCAGCCTTCCTTTGCCGGAGAACCGCTGGTGGAAGCCGTCTGACGGAACAGCCATTCGGATTTCAGCTCGGCGTAGCCGGGCTTGATGACGTCATTGATCATGGCCAGTCGTTCATCGAAAGGGATGAAGGCGGACTTCATAGCATTGACGGAAAACCATTGGAGGTCGTCGAGCGTGTAACCGAATGCGTCGACCAGGTGCTCGAATTCCCGGCTCACGGTGGTGTGGGACATCAGGCGGTTGTCGGTGCTCACCGTGACCCGGAAGTGCAGCCGGCGCAGCAGGCCGATGGGATGCTCGGCGTACGAGGCGGCGGCCCCGGTCTGGAGGTTGGAGCTCGGGCAGAGTTCCAGCGGGATGCGCTTGTCCCGGACGTAGGAGGCCAGCCGGCCGAGCTCGACCGTGCCGTCGTCGCGGACCCGGATGTCGTCGATGATGCGCACCCCGTGTCCCAGCCGGTCGGCGCCGCACCACTGGAGGGCCTGCCAGATGGACGGCAGCCCGAACGCCTCGCCCGCGTGGATGGTGAAGTGGTTGTTCTCCCGCTTCAGGTACTCGAAGGCGTCGAGGTGCCGGGTGGGCGGGTAGCCGGCCTCGGCGCCCGCGATGTCGAAGCCGACGACGCCCAGGTCCCGGTAGCGGTTGGCGAGTTCGGCGATCTCCAGCGCACGGGCGGCGTGCCGCATCGCGGTGAGCAGGGCGCCGACCCGGATGCGGCGGCCGTTCTCCCGCGCGCGCCGCTCCCCCTGCCGGAAGCCCTCGTTGACCGCCTCGACGACCTCTTCGAGGGTCAGTCCGCCGTCGAGGTGCTGCTCGGGCGCGTAGCGCACCTCGGCGTAGACGACACCGTCCTCGGCGAGGTCCTCGGCGCACTCGGCGGCGACCCGGACGAGGGCGTCGCGGGTCTGCATGACGCCGACGGTGTGCGAGAACGTCTCCAGGTACCGCTCCAGGGAGCCGGAGTCGGCCGCGTCCCGGAACCACAGGCCGAGCTTGTCGGGATCGGTCTCGGGGAGCTGGAGGTACCCGTTCTCGCGGGCCAGTTCGACGACGGTGCCGGGGCGCAGCCCGCCGTCGAGGTGATCGTGCAGCAGGACCTTGGGCGCCCGGCGGATCTGCTCCGGCGTCGGGGTGTTCGCGATGGTCTGGCTCGTCATTTCCGCACTCTAACTCCTACGCGCGTAGATCGCTGGGTGGGCGCATGCGTCGATACGCAACGGTGACCGCACGGCCGGGTGGAGTACACCCGCACTTCTGAGAATGTTCTGTCATGGCACAGGAAGCGACGCCGGTTCGCACGGCCCGGCTGGGGAGGGCGCTCGGCCCGGAGCCGACAGCGGTGAGCGGAGTGGTGCTGCTGCTCCCCGGCGGCGAGGAGGTGTCCGGCCGCAGACCGTCCGCCGTGCTGGCGGCCGCCTCCGTACGCGCCTTGGGACGCCGTCTCACCCGCGCGGGCCGGGACCGGGGTCTCGCCACCCATGTCGTCCACTACCGCTACCGGGGCTGGAACGGCAGCGAGGCGCATCTCGCGCGCGACGCCGCGTGGGCCGCCGCCGAGGCCGTACGGCGCTACGGAGACGTCCCCGTCTGCCTCGCCGGGATCGGCATGGGCGGCAGGGCCGCGCTCCGCGCGGGGGGCCACGAGGCCGTCAACTCCGTGCTGGCGCTGGCCCCCTGGCTGCCGGACGAGGACGTGGCGGCACCACCCGAACCGGTGAAACAGCTCGCCGGGCGGCGGGTGCTGATCGTGCACGGCACGAACGACGCGCGGAGCGATCCCGAGTTGTCGTTCCGGCTGGCGGCGCGGGCGAAGAAGGCGAACCGGGAGGTGTGCCGGTTCGAAGTCCATTCGGACGGGCACGGCTTGAGCCAGTACCGGGACGAAGTGCTGGCGCTGTCCGAGGACTTCGTGATGGGGGCGTTGTTCGGGCGGGCGTTCTCGCGGCCCGTGCAGGACGCCTTGGCGGCGCCTCCGCCGTTGGGGTTGCGGATGCCGCTCGCCGCCGGGTTCGGCAAGTCCTTGCGGCGGTAGCGCCGGTGGGGTTGGTGTTGTGTCGCCGCCGCGGGCCGTCGGTGGCTGGTCGCGCCCACGCGGCGGAGCCGCAGATCGATACAGCCCCGCACCCCTAGGTGGGCAGCAGTGTGCCCCTCTTGGAGAGCAGGAACTTCTTGAAGGCCGCCACGGGGGGTGTGTCCGGACGGCCGGCCAGCCAGGCCACGCCGATCTCCCTCGCCGCCCTGGGGGCCGTGACCGTCAGTTCCACCACTCCGGGGCGGGGGAAGGCCGGTGGGGGGAGGAGGGCCACACCCAGGCCCGCCGCCACCAGGCCGCGCAGGGTCTCGGCCTCCTCGCCCTCGAAGGCGATGCGGGGTTTGAAGCCGGCCTGCGCACAGAGGTCGTCGGTGATGCGGCGCAGGCCGTAGCCGGGTTCCAGGGTCACGAAGGTCTCGTCGGCGGCCTCGGCGAGGCGGATGCGGCGGCGGACGGCGAGGCGGTGGTCGGCGGGGACGACCAGCCGCAGCTTCTGCTCGTCGAGGCGGCGGGCGACGAGGTCGGGGGCGTCGGGCACCGGGGAGGTCAGGCACAGGTCGAGTTCGCCCGCACGGAGGCGTTCCAGCATCGCCTCGCCGTAGTTCTGGACCAGGCTGAAGCGGATGCGCGGATGGTCGGCACGGAAGGCGTGCAGCAGGCCGGGTACGGTCTCGGCGCCCATGGTGTGCAGGAAGCCGAAGGCGACCTTGCCGGTGGCGGGGTCGGCGTCGGCGCGCACCTCGTCGGCGGCGCGTTCGATCTCGGCGAGGGCGCGTTCGACGGAGGCGAGGAAGGTGCGGCCGGCCGGGGTGAGGGAGACGGTGCGGCCGTGGCGGGCGAACAGGTCGACGCCCAGGTCCTGTTCGAGGCGAACCATCGCCCGGGAGAGGGTGGACTGCGGGACCTGCATCTCCTGGGCGGCACGGGTGACGTGCTCGGTACGGGCGACGCCGGCGAAGTGGGCGAGGCGGGGTGCGAGCAGCCTCGACATGTCGTCCGTGTCTCGTGTGTCACTGGTCCGTGACAGCCGACTCCGTGACCTCTGCTCATGCACCATGGGAACGATTATGACGATTCCGTGCATTGGACGGATGAGCGGGGGCGTACGTAGCTTCGAGGCATGACTCCCGCCAGTACCGGGGCGTCCACCAGCGTGGGCGCCGTCGCATCCGTTCCTTCGCCTTTTTCGACCCCGCCCGTCCCCGCGGCCGTCCCCGAGTCCCGGATGTCTCCGGGCGGGCCCGGTTACCGCCGGATGAGTCTCGCCCTGTTCCTCGCGGGCGTCGCGACCTTCGCGCTGCTGTACTCCACCCAGGCCCTGCTGCCGCTGATCTCCGACGACCTCGCGGTGAGCGCGGGGGACGCGAGCTGGACGGTGGCGGCGGCGACCGGCGGCCTGGCGCTGTTCGTGCTGCCGATGAGCGCGCTGTCGGAGCGTTACGGACGGCGTACGGTCATGACGGCCTCCCTGGCCGTCGCGGTGACCCTCGGACTGCTGGTGCCGTTCGCGCCGTCGCTGGGCACGCTGGTGGCGCTGCGCGCGCTGCAGGGGGCGGCGCTGGCCGGGCTGCCGGCGTCGGCGACCGCGTATCTCGCGGAGGAGGTCACGCCGAAGGCGCTGGTGACCGCGATCGGGCTGTTCGTGGCCGGCAACAGCGTCGGCGGGATGAGCGGCCGGGTGATCACCGGCTGGGTGGCGCAGGAGTGGGGCTGGCGGGTCGCCGTCGGGGTGATCGGCGTGGTCGCGGTGGCGTGCGCGGTGGCGTTCCGGCTGCTGCTGCCGGCGCCGAAGCACTTCCGGGCGGGCTCGCTGCGGCCGGGTGTGCTGGTGCGGACCGTCCGGGACCATCTCGCCGACCCGCTGCTGCGGCGGCTGTACGCGATCGGCGCGCTGTTCATGACGGTGTTCGGCGGTGTCTACACGGTCATCGGCTACCGGCTGACCGAGGCGCCGTTCTCGCTGCCGCAGGGCATCGTGGGCTCGATCTTCCTGGTGTACCTGGTGGGCACGGTCTCGGCGTCGGCGGCGGGGCGGCTGGTGGGCCGGCTGGGCCGCCGGGGCGCGCTGTACGCGGGCGGCGGGACGACCGCGGCGGGACTGCTGCTGTCGCTGGCCGGGTCGCTGCCGGTGGTGCTGCTGGGGCTGGTGCTGATCACGGCGGGGTTCTTCGCGGGGCACGCGGTGGCGTCGTCGGCGGTCGGGAAGACGGCGACGGTGGGGCGGGCGCAGGCGTCGGCCCTGTATCAGTCCGCGTACTACGTCGGGTCCAGTGCGGGCAGCACGGTGGGGGCGCTCGCGTTCCACGCGGGGGGCTGGGGCGGGACGGTGGCGGTCGGGCTGGTCGCGGTGGCCGGGGTCGTGGCGATCACCCTGGCCGGGACGCGGGCGGCGGCGCGGGCGGCCGTGGCCCGGCCGGCCTGAGTTCTGCCGCCCCCGCCGCCCCTTCCCGTCCCGTCCCCGAGGGCTGCGCCCCCGGACCCCCGTTTCAGCCCTGGACGGGCCTCGTCCTCAAACGCCGGACGGGCTGACTCCCAGCCCCTCCGGCGTTTGAGGAGCGGGGTCCGGGGCGGAGCCCCGGGTCGGGACGGGAAGGGGCGGCGGGGGCGATGAATCTCCTGCGTCAGCAGCTCTGACCTGCACGTTCGTTCACCCGGCGGGCCGTTGTCAGTGGGCTGCGGTAGCTTCCGGAGTGGTGGGTGCGATGGTGCGCCACGAGAAGCCACATGGGGTGGGTGGACGATGATGAACAGCACCGCGACGACGACCGATCTGGACGCCAGGCTGGAGGCGCACCGGGTCGAACTGACCGGGTACTGCTACCGGATGCTGGGCTCCTCCTTCGAGGCGGAGGACGCGGTGCAGGACACGATGATCCGCGCCTGGCGCAGCTTCGACAAGTTCGAGGGCCGCTCCAGCCTGCGCTCGTGGCTCTACCGCATCGCGACCAACGTCTGCCTGGACATGCTGACGGCGGGCAACAAGCGGGCCCGGCCGATGGACCTGACGGAGTCCACACCGCTGGCGCAGGCCGCCCTGTCGCCCCGCCCGGACAGTACGTGGCTGGAGCCGATGCCCGACTCCCGGGTGCTGCCCACGCCCGCCGACCCGGCGGAGGCGGCGGTCGCCAAGGAGTCGGTGCGGCTGGCCTTCATGGCCGCGTTGCAGCAGCTGCCGGCCAGGCAGCGGGCGGTGCTGATCCTGCGGGAGGTGCTGGCCTGGAAGGCGAGTGAGGTCGCCGAGCTGCTGGGCACGTCGGTCGCGTCGGTGAACAGCGCGCTCCAGCGGGCCCGGGCGACGCTGGCGGAGCGGCAGCAGCCGGGCGCCGACGCGTCGGTGTCCGACCCGCTGGACGAGGAGCAGCAGAAGCTGCTCGAGCGCTATGTGGCGGCGTTCGAGGGGTACGACATGTCGGCGCTGACCGCGCTGTTGCACGAGGACGCCCTCATGACGATGCCGCCGTTCGACCTCTGGCTGACCGGCGTCGACGACATCACGGGCTTCATGACGACGCTGGGCGCCCCGTGTGCGGGTTCGCGGCTGGTGCCGGTGGAGGTCAACGGGCTGCCGGGGTTCGCGCAGTACAAGCCGGACCCGGAGGCCGGCGGTTTCACGCCCTGGGCGGTCCAGGTGCTGGAGATATCAGACGGCCGGATCACCGGGTTCCACTGTTTTCTCGACACCAAGCGGTGGTTCCCGCTGTTCGGGCTGCCCCTCCATCTCGAAGCGGAGGCCGACCAGGTCGAGCAGAGCGCATAGCGACGGGGAGGGGTCGCGCAGCCGTATCCGGCCGCCGGACCGGCGGGCGGTGAGCTGGAGCCGTGCGAGCAGGTTCACGGCGGCGAGACCGGCCGGTCCCAGCCCGGCGACATCGCACACGACCACCCTGCCCGGGCCGCCGCCACCGCCGCCCTCCATCAGCGCCCGCAGCGCATCGCAGGGCCCGCCCACCTCGTCCGGGGTGAGGGGGCCGCTGAGCACGAGCACGGGCGGTGTCATGGCGTCCACGATCGGTAGACCGGGCGGCGGCGCGTAACTCATCGCGGGGGTCGGCGCCGTAAGGATCACATTGACCTGGGTACGCCCCTCCCCGGAGGGTTGGGTGTATGCGCCATAGATCATCCCCGCCCGCGGTGTCCGGTGCCCTTCGCATACGCGAGGAGCTGCCGTGCAGGGGGTGCTGAGCGGATTCCTGGTGATCGCCGTCGTCATCGGCGTCGGCTATGTCATCGGCCGCCGGGGGTATCTCGGCGCGCAGGGCCGCGAGGTCCTGACGAAGCTGGCGTTCCATGTGGCGTCGCCCGCGCTGCTGTTCACCACGCTCGCCCGGGCCGACCTGTCGGTGGTCTTCTCCAGCCGGCTGCTGGTCACCGCGCTGAGCACGGCGGCGGTGGCGGGCGTCTTCGTCGCGGTGGGTGTCGTACGCCGCTGGGGCGTCGGCCGCACCACCATCGGCGCCCTGTGCTCCAGCTACGTCAACTCCGGCAACCTGGGCATCCCGATCGCCGTGTACGTGCTGGGCGACGCCTCGCTCGTGGCGCCGGTGCTGCTGTTCCAGCTGGTCGGGGTCACGCCGGTCGCGCTGACGATCCTCGACCTGTCGACGGCGGGCGAGAAGCAGCCGCTGTGGCGGCGGCTCCTGACCCCGTTGCGCAATCCGATCGCGGTGGGGTCGCTGGCGGGGGTGGCGGCGTCGGCGGCCGGGGTCGAGATACCGGGGCCGGTGTGGGACCCGGTGACCCTGATCGGCAACATGGCGGTCCCCGCCGTGCTCCTCGCCTTCGGCATCTCGCTGCGCGGCAGCACGCTGCCCCTGCGGGGCGGTGACCGTGGTGCGGTCCTGCTCGCCGTGGGTCTGAAGGCGGTGGGCCAGCCGCTGGCCGCCTGGGCGCTGGCGGTGGGCGTCTTCGGCCTGCGCGGCGCGCATCTGCTGGACGTGGTGGTGACCTCGGCCCTCCCGGCCGCCCAGAACCTCTTCACGTACGCGAGCAGCTACCGGGTGGGCGAGAAGCTGGCCAGGGAGGCGATCCTGGTGTCGACGGTGCTGTCGGTGCCGGTGCTGGTGGTGGTCGCGACGCTGCTGGGGTGAGTCAGGTCCCGGGGAACTCGCCGGTGTCGATGACGAGGTCGAAGGGGGCGGGGAGCTTGATCGGTTCGCCGAACGGACCCGCGTCGAGGACGCGGTAGACGCCGTTCTCCGGTGCGCCGTGGAGCGTGAAGGCCGGCCCGCCCGGTGCCAGGCCGTCGATCAGCAGGTAGAGCGGGACACCGCCCGTGGCACATGCCTCGGGCTTCACCGTCCGGTCACGGCTCGCGGTGGCCTTCGAGGTGATCTCCACGACGAGTTCGGCTGCCGCCGCGGGGCACAGGCCGCCGTCGCCTATGTCCCCGGTGTTCTCCCGCACGACCACGAGGTCGGGCACGTAGAGCCCGAGGCGCTCCGGCACGGCGATGTCCCACCACTGATGAGCGCCCCAGTCCTCCGGGGTCGCTTCGTGGAGGCGCCGGTGCACCTGTGCGGCGATGATGTGGTGGCGGGCCCTGGCGAGTGGTGTCACGGTGACGAGCCCTTCGACGATCTCCACCCGGCAGCCCTTGGGAGCGTCCGTCCGCTCCCGGATCCAGCGGAGTTCGTCCCACTCGTTGTCGGCCTTGACGTAGTCGCCGTCGCACACGTCCATGAGGGCATCGAACACGCGGAACGGGACCGGTGGGGGTCCACCGGTCCCGTTCACCCGAATGAGGAAACTCCAGGTCAGGCGATACGTTCCCGCACGACCGGCGTAGCAGTGAAGTCCGTGCCGGGGGCGGCGATGTCGTAGGAGCCCTCGATCGACTGGAGCGCGTACTCGAAGCGGTCCGGGGTGTCCGTGTGGAGGGTGAGGAGGGACTGGCCCTCCGTCACCGTGTCGCCGGGCTTGGCGTGCATCTCGACGCCCGCGCCCGCCTGCACCGGGTCCTCCTTGCGGGCGCGGCCCGCGCCGAGGCGCCAGGCGGCGACGCCGATGTCATAGGCGTCCAGGCGGGTCAGGACACCGGAGGACGGGGCCTTGATCACATGCTGCTCGCGGGACGTCGGAAGCTCCGCGTCCGGGTCGCCGCCCTGGGCCGCGATCATGCGGCGCCAGACGTCCATCGCGGAGCCGTCGGCGAGGGCCTTCGCCGGGTCGGCGTCGCGCAGGCCCGCCGCGTCCAGCATCTCGCGGGCCAGGGCGAGGGTCAGTTCGACCACGTCCGCGGGGCCGCCGCCCGCCAGGACCTCGACCGACTCGCGGACCTCGAGGGCGTTGCCGGCGGTCAGGCCGAGGGGGGTGGACATGTCGGTGAGGAGGGCGACCGTCTTCACGCCGGAGTCGGTGCCCAGGCCGACCATGGTGCGGGCCAGTTCGCGGGCGTCGTCGATCGTCTTCATGAAGGCGCCGGTGCCGACCTTCACGTCGAGGACCAGGGAGCCGGTGCCCTCCGCGATCTTCTTCGACATGATCGAGGAGGCGATGAGCGGGATCGCCTCGACCGTGCCCGTGACGTCCCGGAGCGCGTACAGCTTCTTGTCCGCCGGGGCCAGCCCGTCGCCCGCCGCGCAGATCACCGCGCCGGTGCCGTCCAGCACCGACAGCATCTCCTCGTTGGAGAGCAGCGCGCGCCAGCCGGGGATCGACTCCAGCTTGTCGAGCGTGCCGCCGGTGTGGCCGAGGCCGCGGCCGGACAGCTGCGGGACGGCCGCGCCGCAGGCGGCGACCAGCGGGGCCAGCGGGAGGGTGATCTTGTCGCCGACGCCGCCCGTGGAGTGCTTGTCGGCGGTGGGGCGGGAGAGCGAGGAGAAGTCCATGCGCTCGCCGGAGGCGATCATCGCGGCCGTCCAGCGGGCGATCTCGCTCCGGTTCATGCCGTTGAGCAGGATCGCCATGGCGAGGGCCGACATCTGCTCGTCGGCCACCTCCCCGCGGGTGTACGCGTCGATCACCCAGTCGATCTGCTCGTCGCTGAGTTCGCCGCGGTCCCGCTTGGTGCGGATGACGGAGATGGCGTCCATGGCCATGGCTGGCGTTCCTTCCGGGGGTGCGAAGGGTGCGGCCCCTCCGGTCGACGGTAACGGCTGTCGCCCGGAGGGGCCGCGGGGAATGACGGGGTTACTTGGTGAGGTGCTGCGGGCCGAAGGCCTGGGGCAGCATCTCCGACAGCGGCAGGATGCCCGCCGGGGTCTCCAGGAGCAGACCGGGGCCGCCGAACTCGTACAGCAGCTGGCGGCAGCGGCCGCACGGGACGAGGATCTCGCCGTCGCCGTCCACGCAGGTGAAGTGCGTGAGCCGGCCGCCCCCGGTGCGCTGGAGCTCGGAGACCAGTCCGCACTCGGCGCACAGCCCGATCCCGTACGAGGCGTTCTCGACGTTGCAGCCGGAGACCGTGCGTCCGTCGTCGACCAGGGCCGCTACGCCGACCGGGTAGCCCGAGTAGGGGGCGTAGGCGTGGGACATGGCGTCCCGCGCCACGGCGCGCAGCGCCTCCCAGTCGACGTCGGCCGTGGTGGCCCCTGAGGAGGTCACTTGCCCTGTCCCTTCCGGTACGGCATGCCGTCCGCCTTCGGCATGCGCAGCCGCTGGGCGGAGAGGGCGAGGACGACGAGGGTGATGACGTACGGCGTGGCGGCGACGACCTGGTTGGGGACCTCGTTGGTGCCGGCGTACCAGGCGAAGACGAGGGCGCCGACGACCAGGGTGATCACCGCGTGGACGTACTTCTTGCGGACGGCCAGCCAGATCGCTCCGATGAGCAGCAGCAGCGCGCCGAGCAGCAGCAGGGCGTGCACGTTGGCGGAGCCACCGCGCAGGTTGAGGCTGTCGGTGTAGCCGAAGAGGCCGGCGCCGATGGCGAGGCCGCCCGGCATCCAGTTGCCGAAGATCATCGCGGCGAGGCCGATGTAGCCGCGGCCGCTGGTCTGGCCCTCCAGGTAGAAGGGGTTGGCGACGATGGACAGGAAGACGCCGCCGAGGCCGGCCAGGCCGCCGGAGATGATCACGGCGAGGTACTTGTACTTGTAGACGTTGACGCCGAGGGACTCGGCGGCGATCGGGTTCTCGCCGCAGGAGCGCAGCCGCAGGCCGAACGCCGTGCGCCACAGGATCCACCAGGTGGCGGGGATGAGCGCGACGGCGATCAGGGTCAGCCAGGAGACGTCGGTGACCAGTCCGCCGAGCAGGCCGGCGACGTCGGAGACGAAGAACCAGCCCTTGTCGTTGAGGTCGCTGAGCCCGTCGGACAGTCCCGGCACGGTGAAGTGGCCGAGGGAGTCGACCGCCGGGGACTGCTTGGCGGAGCCGCCCTGGTGGCCCTCGAAGGCGAGCGGGGCGAGGTAGCGGGTGGCGCCGAGGGCGAGGATGTTGATGGCCACACCGGAGACGATGTGGTTGACGTTGAAGGTGACGGTGACGATCGCGTGCAGCAGACCGCCGAGCGCGCCGCCGAGGATGCCGACGAGGACGCCGGTCCACGGGCCCCACTGGAATCCGGCCCAGGCGCCGAACCAGGTGCCGAGGATCAGCATGCCCTCGAGGCCGATGTTGACGACGCCCGCGCGCTCGGCCCAGAGTCCGCCGAGACCGGCGAGGCCGATGGGGACGGCGAGTTGGAGGGCGGTGGACATCTGGCTGACGTTGGTGATGCCGTCCGCGCCGGTGATGATGCGGACGATCGAGACCAGTGCCAGGGCTCCGGCGATGACCAGGAGCAGGACGGGCCACGACATGCGGCGGCCGGTCGGCGGTGCGTGTTCCAGCGACGGCTGGTTGACGTCGGTCGCTGTGGTCGGAGCGGTCATCGGCCGGCCACCTCCTTCGTGGTGTTGTTGTCGGCGCCCAGGACGTGCCCTGCGGCGAGCTCCGCGCCGACCCGGCGCTGCTGGCGGCGCAGGCCCCACTCGCGGACGGCCTCGTAGGAGACGACGACCGAGAGGACGATCAGGCCCTGCATGATGACCGCGATCTCCTTGTCGTAGCCGTGGAAGTCCAGCTCGGGCGAGGCCTTGTCGAGCCAGGCCCACAGCAGGGCGGCGAAGGCGATGCCGACCGGGCTGTTGCGGCCGAGGAGGGCGATGCCGATGCCGAGGAAGCCGATGCCGGTGGGGAAGTTGAGGCTGTAGGTGTGGGTGTCGCCCATCAGGATGGGCAGGCCCGCGAGTCCGGCGATGGCGCCGGAGAGCAGCATGGCGGTGAGGACCATGCGCTTGGGGCTGACGCCGCTGGCCGCGGCGGCGGACTCGGAGGCGCCGGAGGCGCGCAGGTCGAAGCCGAAGCGGGTGCGGTTGAGGACGACCCAGTAGCCGATGCCGAGCAGGACGGCGAGGATCACCAGGCCGTAGACCTCGCCGGCCTCGCCCATGTCGATGCCGGGGATCCAGCCGGACTCGTGCATCTCGCCGGTGGTGTTGTTGTTGCCGACCTTGACGCCGAAGACGGTGGGCAGCCACAGGTAGCCGATGACGGAGGTCGCGATCGCGTTGAGCATGATCGTGGCGACGACCTCGCTGACCCCGCGGGTGACCTTGAGGACACCGGCGATGCCGGACCAGAAGGCGCCGGTGAACACGGCGGTGAGGAGCAGCAGCGGGATCTGCAGCGCGGCCGGCAGGTTCATGTGGGCGCCGACGACGGCGGCCATCATGGCGGCGAGCTGGTACTGGCCGTCGACGCCGATGTTGAACAGGTTCATGCGGAAGCCGATGGCGACCGCGAGGGCGGCGATGTAGTACATCGAGGCCTGGTTGATGATCAGGACCTGGATGTCGGAGAACCCGGCCTGCTCGAACATCAGGGCGAACGGCTCGACGGGGTTCTTGCCGGAGGCGATCAGGACGATCGCGCTGAGCACGAAGGCCACGGCGAGCGCGATGACCGGCCCGGCCACCGCGAGGAGCACGCGCTCCTTGTCGAACTTCTTCATCAGCGGGCCTCGTCTTCCGCACCCGAGCCGCCGTCGGCCGGGGTCTCTTCGTGCTCCAGGTGTCCGGAGGCGGCGCCGGTCATGGCGGTGCCGAGTTCCTCCGGGGTGATGGTGGCCGGGTCGGCGTCCGCGACCAGCTTGCCGTCGTAGATCACCCGGAGGGTGTCGGACAGACCGATGAGCTCGTCCAGGTCGGCGGAGATCAGCAGCACGGCCAGGCCCTCGCGGCGGGCCTCGCGGATGTGGTCCCAGATGGCGGCCTGCGCGCCGACGTCCACACCGCGGGTGGGGTGGGCGGCGATCAGGAAGCGCGGCTTGTGGCTCATCTCGCGGCCGACGATCAGCTTCTGCTGGTTGCCGCCGGACAGGGAGGCCGCGGTGACGTCGATGCCGGGGGTGCGGACGTCGTACTCCGTCACGATCCGGCGGGTGTCCTCCTGGGCGGCCTTCGGGTCGAGCCAGACGCCCTTGGCGTTGGGCTTCTCGGTGACGTGGCCGAGGATGCGGTTCTCCCAGAGGGGGGACTCCAGGAGCAGGCCGTGGCGGTGGCGGTCCTCGGGGATGTAGCCGATGCCCTGTTCGCGGCGCTTGCGGGTGGCCCAGGAGGTGATCTCCTCGTCGGCCAGCCGGATGACGCCGGAGTCGGCGTGCTTCAGGCCGATGAGCGCGTCGACCAGCTCGGTCTGGCCGTTGCCCTCGACGCCGGCGATGCCCAGGACCTCGCCCGCGTGGATGGTGAAGCTGATGTCGTCGAGCAGGGCCTTGCCGCCGGGGGCCACCAGGCGCAGCTTGTCGACGGTGAGGACGGGGCGGTCGGTGACGGTGGACTCGGCCGTCTCGGGGGTGGGCAGCTCGCTGCCGACCATCAGCTCGGCGAGCTGGCGCGGGGTCGTCTCGGCGGGGACGGCCGTGCCGACCGTGGTGCCGCGGCGGATGACGGTGATGTCGTCGGCGACGGAGAGGACTTCGCCCAGCTTGTGGGAGATGAAGATGACCGACAGGCCCTCGGCCTTCAGCTCGCGCAGGTTGTCGAAGAGCGCGTCGACCTCCTGCGGCACCAGGACGGCGGTGGGCTCGTCGAGGATCAGGGTGGTGGCGCCGCGGTAGAGGACCTTGAGGATCTCCACGCGCTGGCGGGCGGCGACGCCGAGCTCCTCGACCAGGACGTCGGGGCGCACGCCGAGGCCGTAGCGGTCGGAGAGCTCCTTGATCTTGCGGCGGGCCTTGGCGCCGATGCCGTAGAGCTTCTCGCTGCCGAGGACGACGTTCTCGAGGACGGTGAGGTTGTCGGCGAGCATGAAGTGCTGGTGCACCATGCCGATACCGCGGACGATGGCGTCGGCGGGCGAGGAGAAGCTCACCTGTTCGCCGTGGATCGCGATGGTGCCCTCGTCCGGCTTCTGCATGCCGTAGAGGATCTTCATCAGGGTCGACTTGCCGGCGCCGTTCTCACCGACGAGGGCGTGGACGGTGCCCTTGCGGACGGTGAGGTGGATGTCGTGGTTGGCCACGACACCCGGGAAGCGCTTGGTGATCCCGGCGAGTTCGACGGCGGTCACCGAATCGTTGACCGCCGCTCCGGCCGGAGGGCTGCTGGACGCGTTGATGACGCACTCTCCTGGGGACGGGGGCCGTCTACGCGCGTAGTGCCCCTACGGCATGCAAAGGGGTGGCGCACTCGACCGACGGGGTACGAGGAGCCGTGCTCCTCGTACCCCGTCGAGCGGACGCGACCCCGGGGTCGTTCAGGGGGTGTCTCAGCTCGACTTGACCTTGATCTCGCCGCTGATGATCTTCTCCTTGGCCGCCTCGATGGCTTTCTGGAGCTCGGCGTCGTCCGCGAACTTCGGGTTGGAGTTCGACAGGCTCACCTCACCCGTCTTCAGATCGCCCTTGACGATACCGGTCGTGGGCTTGCCGTCCTCGACCGACTTCGCCAGGTTGTACACCGCCTTGGCGACGTCCTTCATCGCCGAGGTGAGGATCGAGTCCTTGTACTTGGCGAGGGCCGCCTGCTGGTACTGGTCGGAGTCGACACCGATCGCCCACACCTTGTTGGCGGCGGCGGCCTCGATGACGCCCTGACCGGACAGACCGGCGGCCGCGTAGACGACGTCGGCCTTCTTCTCGATCTGGCCCTCGGCGGCGCTCTTGCCCTTGTCGGGGCTGGAGAAGCCGCCCTCCTCCGCGGTCTGCGTCAGGAACTGCGAGATGACCTTGACCTTGGGGTCGGTGTCCTTCACGCCCTGCTCGAAGCCCGCGCGGAACTTGTGGATCAGCGGGATGTCCACGCCGCCCACGAAGCCGACCGTCTTCGTCTCGGTGCTCTTGGCCGCGGCGACACCGGCCAGGTAGGAGGCCTCCTCCTCGGAGAAGACCAGGTCGGCGACGTTCTTCGCCTCGACCGTGGCGTCGTCGACGATGCCGAAGGTGGTGTCCGGGTACTTCTCCGCGGCGCCCTTCACGGCGGCGGCGTACGCGTAGCCGACACCGACGACCGGGTTGTAGCCCTGCTTCGCCAGCGAGACCAGACGCTGCTCCTTGTCGGCGTCCGTCTCGCCGTCGGTGGGCTCGACGTCGGCCGTCTCGTAGCCGAACTCCTTCTTCGCCTGCTCCAGGCCCGCGTACGCGGCGTCGTTGAAGGACTGGTCGCCCTTGCCGCCGACGTCGTAGGCGATGGCGAGACCCTTGTCGCCCTTCGACTCCGAGGAGCCCGAGGAGGTGGAGGTGCCGCCGCAGGCGGAGAGCGCGAGGGCCAGGGAGGCGGTCGCTGCGCCTGCGACCGTGATCCGGGAAATCCGGCGCATGTGTGGTGCTCCTAGTCGTACAAAGCGCCGGGACGTGTTCAGCTGCGGCGCTGGCTTTGCCGCAGATTAACGCGCGTAGACCTGCCTGAAAACCCCTTCTGTCCACCTTGTTATCCGGCCGTGGCCAACACCACTCCGAGCCGTGGTCAACGCATCGCCGATCGCGAACGGAGGGTGGCGGTGGGTGAGCGGACGCGGGAACGGCGGAGCGGGCGGGCGCTCGTGGGCGCCCGCCCGCTCCGTGGGTTTCCGCCGGGTCCGCTACTCGGTCTTCACCTTGATGGAGCCGTCGATGATGCCTTCCTTGGCCTTGGCCACGGCGTCCGTCAGGCCGGCGACCTCGGCCATCTTCGGGTTGCTCTCGGAGAGGCCGACGCCGTTCACCTTGAGGTCGAAGACCTGGGTGCCGGTCAGCGGCTTGTCGTCCTCGACCGACTTGGCCAGGGTGTACACCGCGCCGCCGACGTCCTTCAGGGCGGAGGTGAGGATGTAGTCCTTGTACGCCGCGAGGGCTTCCTGCCGGTACTGGTCGGAGTCGACGCCGATCGCCCAGACCTTCGCCTTGGCGGCGGCCTCGATGACGCCCTGACCGGAGAGACCGGCCGCCTGGTAGACGACGTCGGCGTTCTTCTCGATCTGGCCCTCGGCGGCGGCCTTGCCCTTGTCGGGGCTGGAGAAGCCGCCCTCCTCCGCGGTCTGCGTCAGGTACTGCGGGATCACCTTGACCTTGGGGTCGGTGTCCTTGACGCCCTGCTCGTAACCGGCCTGGAACTTGTGGATCAGCGGGATGTCCACACCGCCCACGAAGCCGACCGTCTTCGTCTTGGTGGCCTTGGCGGCGGCGACACCGGCGAGGTAGGAGGCCTGCTCCTCGGCGAAGACGAGGGAGGCGACGTTGTCGCCCTCGACGACGGAGTCGACGATGCCGAAGGTGGTCTTCGGGTACTTCGCGGCCACGGCCTTCATCGCGGGGCCGTAGGCGAAGCCGACGCCGATGACCGGGTTGTAGCCCTGGCGGGCCAGCGAGGCCAGGCGCTGCTCCTTGTCCGCGTCGGTCTCGCCCTCGGTGGGCTCGACGTCGGCGGTCTTGTAACCGAACTCGTCCTTGGCCTTGGTGAGGCCGGCGAAGGCGGCGTCGTTGAAGGACTGGTCGCCCTTGCCCCCGATGTCGTAGGCGATGGCGAGGCCGAGGTCTTCCTTGGCGCCGCCGCTGTCGCCGTTGTCACTGCTGGTGCCGCCGCAGGCGGTGGCGGCGAGTGCGAGCGAGGCGACCCCCACCGCGACGCGGGTCAGTTTGGATATCCGACGCATCTGAAGTTCCCCATTCTCCAAAGCCCCGCAGCGGGTGCTCGGTTCGGCGCACATTAACGCGCGTAGACACTCCTGGGAACGGGATCGAGCGGGGCCGTTATCCATTCGTGCCGATGGCCGGTTACGTCCCTGTCACCTTCTCGGTCGTGGACGGCCGAGTTTGTGCACTCGGTCATTCACACCTTGTCGCGCTCCCGACTGTCCCCTACGGCAGGACGGTCACGGGTCGCATCTCCCCATGCCCCGGCTTACGTCGGCGCGGGGACGGGTGCGGTGACGAACACCCACGCCGAGCGCGCGCGGTTGCGCACGTTGACCCCGGCGACGTGGTCGGCGGGCCCAGCGAGGCCGCACCGACAACAGCGGAAATGGTCCCGGGTGGGCCGGTTGGCCTTCTCGGTGTGCCCGCAGCGCGGACAGCGCTGCGAGGTGTAGGCCGGATCCACCTCGACGAACGGCACCCCGGCCCGCCTGGCCTTATAGGCAAGGTGCTGTCCGAGCTGGTGGAACGGCCACGAGGAAAGCGCGCCCCGCTGGTCGCGACGAAGCCGTACCCGCTCACGAATCCCGCCGAGCTCCTCGACGGCGATCCCGCGACCGGTGCGTTGCGCGATAGACACGATCTCCTTGGAAATCCGGTGGTTCACCTGCGTGGCATGACGATGCTCCCTCTGTGTACGGCGGGCCAGCCGACGAGTGGCCGAACGGGTCCCCTTCGCTTGCAGTTCGGCGCGTTTGCGGGCCTGCCAACGCCGGTAGCGCTCCAGGCGACGCCCCTGGTAGTTGATGCCATCGCTGGTGGTGGCGAGGTTGACGATGCCGCGGTCCACGCCGATGAAGTCGGCCGGCTCGTACACCTCGACGTCCGGGATCTCGCAGGTGGCGATCAGAAACCACTTCCCGGCCCGCCGGACCAAATCCGACTCGCCCTTGCGGTGCTCTGCCAGCATCTTCAGCTGGTCCGGCGAGCCGGTAAAACGCAGGCCACGCATCCGCCCTTCAACCGTCCAGACCGACACCGTGCGCGCGTCCGTCTGCCACGACAAGCACCGGTCATCGAACGGCTGCGCCGCATCCGGCCGGAAGCCGATCGGCGAACCCACCGCCCTGCGATACCGCTTCGATGATGGCCGGCCCAGCCGTCCCGCCTTCATACTCGCCGCGAGCCCGCTGTATGCGTCCACGACCTTCTTCACCACCCGCACCGCAGGCTGCGCGGACAACCCGAACATGGTCTTGATCTCCGCGTACACCAGCTTCTGCAACCCGTTCCGGTCCCGCGTTCCCGACTCATACGCCACCCGGGAGGCATGGCCAGCGGCTCGGTTACAGGCGCGTAGCGTTGCCTCCAGCGCCGCCGCCTGCTGCTGCGACGGCAACAGCTTCACCTGCACCACCACCTTCATGCTCCCCACGTAAGCAACGGCATCGCACACACAGGCGGACTCTGTACACATCCACCCACCCATGTGACCCCATCGCACATACGAACGCATTCCGCAACATGTCGTCTGCAGTGTGAGGCGCCTTGCCGACCACGACGACACGGCCGTGCAAGAGCCGGGTGGCTGGAAAAACCGACAGGCACGATCGGTGCGGCACGCCTGCGATAGGCCATGCGCCCACGCTGCCCCTCTCCCGTACGGACCGCAAGCGGAGCGTGCGGTCGGGGACGGAGCCGGCTTGTGCTGATGAACTACCGCAAGGCGTCCAGGAGGGCGGCGCCGGTGAAGAGTTCCACGCCGACGGTGATGGCGTGCTCGTCGACGTCGAAGTCGCCCTGGTGCAGATCGCGCACGGTGCGCTCGCCCGGGGGGCGGACGCCGAGGCGGGCCATGGCGCCGGGGACGCGCTCCAGGTACCAGGAGAAGTCCTCGCCGCCGAGGCTCTGCTCGGTGCCCTCGACGGACTCCGCTCCGCGCCGCGCGATCATGGCGTCGCGCAGCAGCTCGGTGGCGCCGGCCTCGTTGACGACCGGCGGGACGCCGCGCACGTAGGTGATCTCCGACTTGGCGCGGTGCAGGTTGGCCACCTCGTCGATGGCGGCGACCACGATGTCGGGGGCCTGCCGCCAGGTCTCCAGGTCCAGGCAGCGCACGGTGCCGGACAGCTCGGCGTGCTGCGGGATGACGTTGGGCGCGTGGCCCGACTCGACCCGGCCCCAGGTCACGGCGAGTCCGCTGCGGCTGTCGACGCGCCGGCCGACCAGGGCGGGCACGTCGGTGACGACCCGCGCGGCGGCGGTGACCAGGTCGGTGGTCAGATGCGGGCGGGCGGTGTGGCCGCCGGGGCCGTCGAGGGCGATCTCCAGCCGGTCGCAGGCGGAGGTGATGGGCCCCTCGCGCAGGCCGATCTTCCCGGCGTCGACGCGGGGGTCGCAGTGCACGGCGAGGATCCGGCCGATGCCGTCGAGTCCGCCGTCCTCGACGACCTCGGCCGCTCCGCCGGGCAGCACCTCCTCGGCGGGCTGGAAGATCAGCCGCACGGGGCGCGGCAGCAGCCCCTGGCGGTGCAGTTCGGCGAGGACCAGGCCGGCGCCGAGCACGACGGTGGTGTGCACGTCGTGGCCGCAGGCGTGGGCCCGGTCGGGCACGGTGGAGCGGTAGGGGCAGGAGGCCTTCATGTCGGGGATGGGCAGGCCGTCGATGTCGGCGCGCAGGGCGAGCATCGCCGAGTCCGTGCCGGCCTCGCCGTCGGTTCCGATGTCACAGATCAGGCCGGTGCCGCCGGAGAGGACGCGCGGCTGCAGACCGGCCTGCTCGAGGCGTTCCTTGATCGCCGCGGTGGTGCGGAACTCCTGGTGACCGAGCTCCGGGTGCATGTGCAGGTCGCGCCGGAAGGCCACGAGTTCGGCGCGCAGGGCCTCGGGCAGCGCGCCGGGGAGCACCGCTCCTCCGGGGAGATCGATCTCGGACTCCAGTGACATCAGTGGTTTCACCCTTTGAAGAGTAGGGCGCCGGAGCCGTCCACTGACCCCTGATCAAAAAAATTCAATCCGTTGGGGGGAGAAAATCCGGCTGCCCTACGCATAGTTGTGTATTGAGGTGGGTACACTCACCGCCTTTTGCGAGGGTATAGGCCGATGGCCTGCCGGTCCATGAGGTCGATCACAGTCCCGGCCACGGTTCCGGCACCCGTCCACTCCTCACGGTTACCACGCTCGGCCCAAGGCACGCGGACGGGTTCATTCGGCGGATGCCGGCGGGCGACGGCTGCTATTCGGCACCGAGAACGCGAAGGCCGTGGTGAAGGCGGAAGTCCTCGTAGTCCTTGAGGTTGAGAGTGGCCAGCGGCAGGTCGTAGGTGAGAGCGCTGGCGGCGATCCACATGTCGTTGGTGGGACGGGGCCGACCACGCTGTATCCCGGCGGCGGACAGTCGCCCCCAGGTGGTGGCGACGGCTTCGTCGCCCGGAAGGACAGGGATGTCGGCGAGCCAGTCGGCAAGCTCCTGGCGGCTCCGGGTGCCCCAGTGACGGATCTCCATCCACTTCGTGAGCTCACCGTAGGTCACGAATGTGATCAGCGGTTTGCGGCCGATCAGGCGGGTCGCCAGTGGCCCGGTCAGCTTGCGCTTGTGCAGCAGGGAGGCGACGTCGGTGTCGAGGATGACGGGTTGCATGCGGCGGGCTCAGGCGGCGTCGCGCCGACGCTCGGCGTAGGTGAAGACGAGGAACTCTTCCAGCTCCTCGTCCGACTCGAAAGTGTCGGCGGCGAGGTCGTCCAGGGAACGGATCGGCTGGGTGTTCTTCGCGGCCAGCAGCTCCTCGACCGACACGCGCGGCCTCGGCTGTGGGTGGCCGAGGCCTTCGGATGCGGGCGTGCTCATCGGGACCTCCAGCAGGGCGAGAACCGGCTCCACGGCCAGCATACGAGCGCTCTCACCTGGTGACATCGGGTTTCGCCGACATGAGCGCGCATCCGAACACCCGCTCCCTTCCGGCAGCGGCGACTCACACCGCCGGTGCCGTCCGCAGGTGGTGGGCGGACTTGGCCGTGTCCGTGACGTTGGCCAGGAAGCCCTGGGCGCGGGGGGAGGCGTTCTTGGTCAGCCAGGCGGGGTCTATGTCGCACACCGCGACGCGGACGCCGGTGCCGGCGAGGGCGAGGGGCAGGGTGTGGACGACCGTGGAGGGGAAGCTGACGATCGTACGGCCGATGGGGCCGCGGCGGGCGATGAGCTCCAGCGGCAGCTCCGGGCGGACGATCTCCAGTCCGGTCCCGACGGCGAGCCGGTGGAGTTTCTCCGTGCTCTCGCGGCGGTGGGCGAAGTAGCGCTTGGCGCCGTGCGTGGCGACCAGGGCGCTCACGGCCTCCAGGTAGGCGTCGGTGTCCACCACGCCGGTCTCCACCAGGGAGGTGCCGACCAGGTCGGCGCCCCGGGTGACGCTGGGCGGGCCGAAGCGGTCCCGGGTCCAGGCGAAGGTGTGGGAGCTGACGGTGACCCCGGGCGGGACGTCCTCCATGGGCATGGAGGTGAAGACCTCCACCGTGCGCTTCCCCCCGGGGGTGAGCCGGCGCCGGGCGGCGGCGGACACGGGGGCGAGGACGAGTTCGCGGGGGCCCGGGCGGCCGCCCTTGCGGTGCCAGCGCACCAGGCGTTCGCCCCGGGCCAGCTGGCCGACGAACTCCATGGTCGCGGTGCCGTCGTCGACGACGACGACCTCACGGGCGCGGGTGATCGTCAGCAGCAGCTGGACGTAGCGGGAGAAGGGGTCGCCCAGGACGACGCGGGTGGCCCGGCGGAGCGGGGCGGTCAGACCGCCGACCGTCTGGAACGGTGCGCCGGCTCCTCCCCGCGCCTCCTCCCAGCGGACCTCGTGGCCTTCCTCGCGGGCCAGCTCCGCCATGCGGCGCAGCTGGCCCCGGGTCATGGGGTCGACCGGGGACAGCACCACGAGGGTGAGCCCCACGCCGGGCGCACGCGTGTGCGCCCACTCCAGCACGTTGAGCAGTTGTACCGGGCTCTCGACGAAGGCGAGAGTGTGGGGGCCGGGCCGGCCGGCGCGGGGGCTCATCGACGTACGACCATTCCCGTCGTCGTAGGGGTGGGGGGTGCGGTCCGCTCAGACCGACAGCGGTTCGCCCGCGGCCGCCGCGATCTCCGCCTCGGCGACCACGCCGCTGACGCGGCGCAGCTTCTTCATCGGGCCGAGCTCGGAGTCGTAGACCTTCTTGACGCCGTCACCGAGGGAGGCCTCGATGGTGCGGATGTCGCGGACCAGGCGCTGCAGGCCCTGCGGCTCGACGGAGGCGGCCTGGTCGGAGCCCCACATGGCGCGGTCGAGGGTGATGTGGCGCTCGACGAAGACGGCGCCGAGGGCGACGGCGGCGAGGGTGGTCTGCAGGCCGGTCTCGTGGCCGGAGTAGCCGATCGGGACGTTCGGGTACTCCTGCTGGAGGGTGTTGATGACCCGCAGGTTCAGCTCCTCGGCCTTCGCCGGGTAGGTGGAGGTGGCGTGGCAGAGCAGGATGTTGTCGCTGCCCAGGACCTCGACCGCGTGGCGGATCTGCTTCGGGGTGGACATGCCGGTGGAGAGGATGATCGTGCGGCCGGTGGCGCGCAGGGCGCGCAGCAGCTCGTCGTCGGTGAGGGAGGCGGAGGCCACCTTGTGGGCGGGGACGTCGAACTTCTCCAGGAAGGCGACGGCCTCGGTGTCCCACGGGGAGGCGAACCAGTCGATCCCCTTCTCCTTGCAGTACTCGTCGATCTGGCGGTACTCGTCCTCGCCGAACTCCACGCGGTGGCGGTAGTCGATGTACGTCATCCGGCCCCAGGGGGTGTCGCGCTCGATGTCCCACTGGTCGCGCGGGGTGCAGATCTCGGGGGTGCGCTTCTGGAACTTGACCGCGTCGCAGCCGGCCTCGGCGGCGGCGTCGATCAGCTTGAAGGCGTTCTCGAGGTCACCGTTGTGGTTGATGCCGATCTCACCGGTGACGTACACGGGGCGGCCGGGGCCGGCCTCGCGGGAACCGAGGGTGCGGATGCGGGAGTTGGTGCTCATGTCCGGGGTTTCCTTACTTGGGGAGGGAATCGAGAGAGGGACCGAGGATCCAGCCGGCGATCTCTCGGATCGCGCCGTCACCGCCGGGGAGGGTGGTGACCGCGCGTGCGGCGCCGCGTACGACGTCGTGGGCGCTCGCGACCGCCACGGGCCAGCCGACGAGGGCGAAGCACGGGAGGTCATTGACGTCGTTGCCGACGTAGAGCACGCGCTCGGGCGCGATGCCCTGTTCCTCGCACCACTGCTTGAGCGCGAGGTCCTTGCGGTCGATGCCGTGCAGCACGGGGAGCTTGAGCTTGCGTGCGCGGGCGGCGACGACCGGGTTCTGCTCCGTGGACAGGATCAGCAGCTTCAGGCCGCTGCGGCGCAGGGCCGCGATGCCGAGTCCGTCCCCGCGGTGCACGGAGACGAATTCCCGTCCGTCGGAGTCGATCAGCACCCTGTCGTCGGTCTGGGTGCCGTCGAAGTCGAGGACGACCGCGTCGATGTCGTCGGCGGTCGGGAGGGCGCCGGGCCGGTCCCCGTCGAAGAGCGGGGCGAGGGCGCGGGCCCGGGCGAGGTCGTGCGGGTCGTCGATCTCCAGGACGCGGGCCGGGTCGGTGCGCACGAGTTCGGTGCGGCCGAAGAACCGGTGCTTGTGCTCGCGGAAGCCGGCCGCGTCCATGGCGTAGGCGGCACCGGTCTCCAGGAGGTCCTGGGGGCGGTCCTGGCGGCGGGGGCGGAAGGACTTGTCGTGGTTGACGCCGTGGCCTCCGGCGGCGGACGGGTCCGCTCCCGCGACGGCGGCCGGGGCGCCGGGGGTCTCGTCCGCCGCGTCCCGCCAGATGAAGCCGTGGAAGGGGGCGACGGTCACCGCGGTGTCGGCGCCCTGGTCGACGACCGCGCCGGCCACTCCGTCGACGTCCTCGCGGAGCAGGAAGGGGCTGGTGCACTGCACGAGCAGGACGACGTCCACGGGGGCGCCGTGGAGGGCCTCGTGGGTGTCCATCGCGTGCAGGACGGCGGCCTCGGAGGTGGCGGTGTCGCCGGCGATGGCGGCGGGCCGCAGCACGACCTCGGCGCCGGCCTGCCGGGCGGCGGCCGCTATGGCCTGGTCGTCGGTGGAGACGACGACGTCCGTGACGTACCGCGCGGCCCGGCACTCGCGCACGGCGCGCGCCACCAGCGGGACACCGCCGACGGGGGCGAGGTTCTTCGCGGGAACGCCCTTGGAGCCGCCGCGCGCGGGGATCACGGCGAGCACACGGCGCACCGTCGGCGGGTGGGACATGGGATCAGCTCCTTGAGCAGGGGTCGGGCCGGTCACAGCTCCCCCATCCGGCGGATCACCGGGGCCACGCGCTGCACGCCGTGCCGGTAGGCGCCGCGCGCCGCCCGGCGCACGATCTGCCGGACCGGTCCGGGCTCCTTGTCGGCGGCGGGGGCGCCGGGCAGTGGGGTGCCGTCCGGGCCGAGGTGGTGGCGGGCGAGGATGCCGGGCAGGTAGCCGGGCGCGGTGACGGGCGTGTAGTACGGGGTGAGGGGCGGCAGTCCGCCGGGGCGGTCGAGCAGCTTGGCGATGCGCGCGCGGGCCGCGTCGAAGGCCGTCCCGTACGAGCCGTCCGACGCGACACCCTGCCGGGCGACCCACTCCGCGTCGGGCACCGGGCGGTGTCCGTCGTCGAGCTGGTCCCAGGAGGCGAGGCAGCCGGAGCCGAGGAAGTGGTGGTTGCCGAGGGATTCCCGGATGCCGAGGTCGGTGAGGACCACGGTCGGGATGCGGCGGTGCAGCGACTCCAGGGCGGCCGTGGAGCTGACGGTGACGAGCAGGTCGGTCCGGTCGAGGACCTCGCCCATGTGCCCGTAGACCAGGCGGAAGTTGGCGGGGAGGTCCAGCCGCTGGGACAGCTTCTGGTAGGGCAGTTCCTCGATGTGCGTGGTGTGTTCGCCGGGCTTGGAGCGCAGCTTCAGCAGCACCTCGCGCTCGGGGTGCCGGCGGGCGTGCTCCACCAGCCGGTTCAGCAGGTACGTACGGTCCTTGCGGCTCTCCGGGACGGAGGGCTGGGCGGCGAAGACGACCGTGTAGGGGTCGTGCTCGCCCTCGTAGGAGGCCCCGCCGAGGAACGGCAGCGCGACCTCCGTCACCGAGGAGGCGTCGGCGCCCACTCCCTCGTACACGGCGCGGAAACGGTCCGCGTCCTGGCGGGAGTTGGCGAGCACCAGGTCGGCGCCGTGGCGCAGCAGGAGGCCGTCGGCGAGCTTCTCGTAGACGACGCCGACGTATCCGGTGACGACGACGGGCCGCTGCGGCCGGTCCTCCCAGACCCGCTTGAGTCCGTGCAGCATGGCCTGCACGCCGCCGCCGACCAGGGCGAGCACGAGGATGTCGTACGACTCCTCGCGCATCGCGCGCAGGAACTCGACGGCGGTGACCTCGCGGAGCGAGTCCGCCCGGACGCCGACCTCGCCGAGCTGGCGGGCGGTGGGGGTGGCGCGGCCCCGCAGGAGGTATCCGTCCAGGCGGATGTCCTGACCGGCCGCGGCTCCCGGGTCTCCGGGCTCCGACGGCGCGATGCGGTTCGCGGTGAGCGCGCCCCATTTCCACCGGGTGTCGGAATCCGCGAGGACCGCGACCCTGAGGGGCTTCGTTGCACTTGCTGGCACGCCGAAGACGCTAGGAAGCGAAATCTAGGTATGCCCCAACCGTGAATCAACGAAAAGTTAACAACACCCCACCGAGAGCCGAACCAGCTCGTGGGAGCGCGGTACGTAGGCGCGATACACCGTACGGACACATGGAGTTCATCCCCTGGACGGCCACCGGAAAGTTGCCCGGCCGGGCGGGCCTCCTAGTGTTCCGCGAGTGCCAAAGCTTTCCGTGATCGTCCCGTTCTGCAACGTGCGGCAATACGCCCCCGACACCGTGCGGAGTCTTCGTGCGAACGCCCGGCCGGATTTCGAGTTCGTTCTGGTCGACGACCATTCCGAGGACGAGACCCCGGCGATTCTCGAGCGTGCGGCCGAGGACCTCTCGGAGGTCGCCCAGGTGCGCTACATCCGCCATGACAAGAATGCCGGGATCGCCACCGCGCGCAACACCGGGCTGGACGCGGCGCGGGGCGAGTACCTGGCCTTCCTGGACGGCGACGACTGGTTCGCCCCGGGGTACCTGTCCGAGCTGGTGGCGGCCGTCGAGGGGCTGGGCTGCGACTTCGTCCGCACCGACCATGTGCGGGTGACCGGCCGGGCCCGGTCGGTGCAGCGGGTCCCGGTCGGCCTGCGCGACGAGGTGCTGCACCCGCGGGACGCGATCCTGCCCGCGGACCGGACGACCGCGGTGGACTACGTGTCCGTCTGGGCCGGCGCCTACCACCGGCGGCTGCTGGAGCGGGGGCTGCTGCACTTCACCGAAGGGCTGCACACGGCCGAGGACCGGCCGTGGACCTGGAAGCTGCACCGGGAGGCGGAGTCGTTCGCCGTGGTCGGCCTGCTGGGTGTGTTCTACCGGCGCGGGGTCGCCTCCTCCCTCACCCGGATCGGCGACGTCCGCCAGCTCGACTTCATCCGCGCCTTCGACCAGATCGTCGAGGAGACGGCGGCGGACCGGGACGCCGACCGGCTGCTGCCCAAGGCGGTGCGGCAGTACTGCGCGATCATGGCCCATCATCTGGCCGAGGAGGACAAGTTCGAACCGGCCGTGGCCAGGCGGCTGCGGGCGATGAGCGCGGCGGCGCTCGACCGGCTGCCGCAGGACCTGCTCGGAGACGTCCTGGGGGCCATGGACATGGATCGTTCCGCCCGGCTGCGGCGGCTACGGCGCCGGACCGGCGCGGGGAAGGGGGCCGCGTGATGTCCCGTACCACCCAGATATTCTGCGCCTCGTCGCTGTACGGCCTGGCCACGCTGGCGGCCGCGATCGAGTCCGGCTGCTTCGCGGACGCGGAGCGGCGGGTGCTGCTGGTGTGCAACGACGCCGCGGTCCCGGAGGGCGCGCCGGCCCTGAACGAGATGCCGGGCTTCGCGCCGCTGCGCGACCACTTCGACGACGTGCTCTCCTGGAACGAGGCCATCGCTCCCTTCCACCCGGCGGCCTGGACGCCGCGCTCCGCCGACGTCCCGCTCCTGGAGCGGCATCTGCGGCGGTTGTGGGGGCTCGGCGACGACCGTGTGGAACTGGTCCTGGAGTCCGTCGCGGTTCCCCCCGCCCTCGCGGTGGCCCAGGTGTTCACCGGGGCCCCGGTCCACGTCTACGCCGACGGGCTGATGAGCTACGGTCCCACCCGCGCCAAGCTCGACCCGCTCGTGGGCACGCGGGTGCGGCAGTTGCTCCACCTCGACCTGGTGCCGGGCCTCGCGCCGATGCTGCTGACCGAGTTCGACGTGCCGGCGCGGGTGGTGCCGACGGACGCCTTCCGGCGGGCGGTCGGTGAACTGTCCGAGGCGGCCGGCGGGCTGCCCGAGCTGCCGGACGACGCGGCGCTGCTGGTCGGCCAGTGTCTGTCCGGGCTCGGCGTCCTCTCCGTCGAGGAGGAGGACGACCTGCATGTGCGGATGATGCGGGGGGCGGTCGAACGCGGCCACCGCGCCGTCGTGTTCAAGCCGCACCCCCTCGCGCCGGTCCACCACGGCCGCGCGCTGGCCGCCGAGGCGGAGCGGCTCGGGGTGGACCTCACCGTCGTCGACACCCCCGTACTCGCCGAGGTGCTGTTCGAGAGGTCCCGGCCCGCGCTGGTCGTCGGCTGCTTCTCGACCGCGCTGTTCACGGCGTCCGCGCTCTACGGCCTGCCGGTGGCCCGCACCGGTACCGAGCGGGCCCTGGAGCGGCTGACGCCCTACCAGAACGGGAACCGCGTCCCGGCGGTCCTGGCCGACGCGCTGCTGCCGCCCCTGGAGCCCGGCGGCGAGAGCGCCCTGCCCGCCGACGAGCTGAACGACCTGGTCACCACGCTCGGCTTCACCATGCAGCCGCAGATCCACCCACCCCTGCGTCCGGTCGCCGAGCGTTACCTCGCACGGCACTTCGGCCCGCGCACCCGGCACTGGTTCAAGCGCAAGCGGCTCACCTCGCTGGGGCTTCCCGGCGGCATTCCGAAACGGCTGGCGTTCCTGCCCCGCAGCACCACCGCGCGCCGGGTGGTGCGGCGGGCGCGGACGCTGAGGAAGGCCGTACGGCGCTGAGGAGCCCACGACGCCGAGCCGACTGTTCGAGAGGGAGTGTTCACCCGTTGTCCACCCGGAGGCCACCGCCGGCCCGCCGTACTGGGGCACATTCGGCCTCCGATCGGAGGACGGTGGAAGCATGACGAACCCCCTGGCGGGATTGTTCACGGCACGGCAGAAGGAGGCCGCCAGGCGGGACCTGTACGCCCGGAGCCTGCGCCTGTGCGGTGAGTACCTCGCGTCGCGGGACGGCCGCCCCACTGCCCGGGACACCCGCCTCACCCAGGCGATCGGCGTCCTCACCTGCTCACTCGACACCCCGTCGGCCGATCCCTTCGACGCCCTGCTCAAGGTCGGCGAGCGCGCGCTGGAGACCGGTGGGGACGACGGACTCGCCCTGGCCCTGGACATCGCCGAGGCGTCGACCGGGATCCGGCAGCGGTCCCGGGGCGCGTGGCGGCTGCGCGGCCGGGCGCTGGACGGGCTCGGCCGCGGCGACGAGGCACTGGAGTGCTACGAACGCCACCTCGCGCTGCTGCGGGACGGCGAGGCGGCCGAGGAGGTCTCCCGCAGGATCGACACGCTGCGGCGCCGGAAGGAGTGCCTGGAGGAGGCCGCCGCGCTGTTCCCCGGCTCCGGCACCGTGCTGCGCGGCCTGTCCGGGAAGCCCACCGCGGTCGCGGCGCCGGAGTTCGACGCCCACGTACGGGCGCGGGTGGCCGAGCACGGCACGGGCGACCCGGCCGTACGGCGTCTGCTCGCGCTGTACGGCACCCACCGGCGGCTCGTCGAGCGGTCCGGGATGTCCGACCCGCTGCTCGGCGGGAGCACACCGGTCGGGGTCGGCGGGCTGCGCGGCCTGATCGCGGGGCGGACGGTGTGCCTGGTGTCGAACGCCGCCGAGGTCGCCGGGAGCACGCTGGGCGCCGAGATCGACCGCTACGACCTGGTGGTGCGCTGCGACTCCTTCCGTCTCCACGCGGAGGGCACCGGCGCGCGCACCGGTCTGCACGCCGTCTCGCTGCGGGGCGACGCCCCGTGGGACGGGCCCGCCTGGACGCGGCCGGCCGGCATCCGGCTGGTGTTCGGCGACCCGGCCGCCGCGTGGCGGCGCGCCACGCGGCAGCGGCTCGTGGCCGGGGCACAGGAGCACATCGGTGACGCCTCCCTGCGCCGGCCGCTGAACGACCCGGCGCTGCTGGGTGAGGACAGCTGGGGCCCGGGGGCCACCACCGCCTTCACCGTCCTGCGGCTGCTGGACTTCCTGGACGTCAGCCCCCGCCTGGACCTCATCGGCTTCGACAAGCCCGGCCGGCTGCGGCCGGACGAGGCCGAGTGGGTCATGGACCGCGCGACGCACGTCGACGACAGCAAGATGAGGATCGCCCTGCGATGACCCACGCCTCCGCCTCCTCCGCGGACGACCGGAGCACCGTCACCGGCAGACGCCGGATCGCCTTCGCCGTCCACACCGGCACCGACGGCCTGCCCGCCCTGCCCACGCTGCTGCGCAGCCTGGCGCTCACCAATCCGGGCGTGTGCGAGGACTTCGTGGTGCTGCACCCCGGGCTGCCGGACTCCTCCTTCGACGTGCTGCGCCGGCTGCACCCGCGCGTGGTGACGCGCCGGGCGGACGGCCGTGGTGACGTCTTCCGGCTGGAGGGCTACGACACCGTCGTCGCGTTCGCCCCGGCCATGGTCGTGCTGGGCGACATCGGCGAACTGCTGCGGATGCGGCACGGGGTCGGCGCCGTACCGCAGCTGCTCTGCGACGAGGAGGGGCGGGAGCGGCGTACGGTCCTGCCGGACGGGCTGCTGGTCGTGCAGCGCGCCGATGTGGACGGCACGGCGGCGGCCGGCCCGGATCCGGTGCCCGAGGGGGTCCTGGCTCCGCTCGACGCGCGGTACGACTTCCTCACCCGCCGGCTGTACGACGACGCTCCGGTGCCCCCGCAGGTCGCCGTCCTGCACTTCACCGGCCCGTTCGACGAGCCCGGGTACGGTCCGGCCACCGAGGCCCGGCGCCGCTTCGAGATGGGCGACGAGGAGTTCCGGGCCGCCTACTGCGCCCTGCCCAGCGAGAAGCACCCCGACCTCCTGGCGCACCTCGCGCCGCCCCTGCTCCGGGCCCGCCCCTCGCTCGGCCTCGCCCGTACGGTCGCCGACGTGTACCGCAGGCAGGGCCGCTACGACGAGGCCGTCGACGTCCTCGCCCCGGTCGTCGGCGACCGGCTGGACGCGCCGCGTTGCCAGGAGACGCTCGGCGTCTGCCTGATGGCGCTGTCCCGTTACGACGAGGCCGAGGCGCACCTGCTCCTGGCGGCGGCCTCGCCCGACGTCGCTCCGCGCGCCTTCGCCCAGCTCGCCCGTCTGGCGTGGCTGTGCGGACGGGAGGCGGACGCGCACGCCTACGCCCGCGACGGGCTGGAGGCCGACCCCACCGACGCCGGGTGTCACAGCTGGTACGTCCGTACCCGCGAGAAGGCCCCGGAGACGGAGCCGCTGCCCGCGGCGGAGCAGCTGGCGCACGTGGCGCTGTTCGCCGAGGGCCAGGAGAACGCGGGCGACAAGGTCCTGCCCGAGGCCGTGCGCATGTGCTTCGACACCGACACCGGCCCGCGCCGCTGGTACCAGCAGCCGGTGCACCGGCTGGTCGACGAGGCGGCGCTGGAGGAACTGAACGCGCGGCGCGGGGTGGTCGTGGGCGGCGGCGGACTCTTCCTGCCGGACACCTCCCCCAACGGCAACAGCCACTGGCAGTGGAACGTCCCGGACGACGTGCTGGCCCGGCTGACCGCGCCGCTGGCGGTGTTCGCGGTCGGCTACAACGTGTTCGACGGGCAGCTCTACCGCCGCGGCCGGTTCGCCGAGAGCCTGCGGGTCCTCGTCGAGCGGTCGGCGTTCTTCGGGCTGCGCAACCACGGCTCGATCGACCGGGTCCGCGAACTGCTCCCCGCGGAGCTGCGCGACCGGGTGCGCTACCAGCCCTGTCCGACCACGGTGGCCCGGTACCTCGTCCCCGGTTGGCTGGACCCGGTGGAGCGGGACGACACCGTCCTGGTCAACTGCGCGTACGACCGCGCGGGGCTGCGCTTCGGCCACGACTACGGCCATTTCCTCGGCCAGCTGGCCGGCGCGCTGAAGAGCCTGCGGGACAGGGCCGACGTACGGTACGCGGCCCACATGCCCGCCGACGAGAAGTTCGTGCACGACCTGCGCCGGGAGCACGGCATCGCGCTGCCCGTGGAGCAGCTGTACGACATGACGAACGACGGGATCCGCGAGCTGTACCGTCGGTCGCGGCTGGTGATCGGGATGCGCGGGCACGCGGGAATGATCCCGTTCGGTTGCGGCACCCCGATCCTCAGCCTCGTCTCCCACCCGAAGCTCGCCTACTTCCTGTCCGACATCGGGCGCGAGGAGTGGGGGCTGTCCGTGCACGACCGGGAACTCGGCTCCCGGCTCGTGGAACGGGCGGCGGCGCTCCTCGACGACCACGCCGCCGCGGTGGCGGACGTGCACGGCGCGCAGAAGCTCCTGTGGGAGACCACCCGGTCGAACCTCGACGGGCTCCGGGAGACCTTCGGCCCGGCATGAGCCCTCGCACCACCGCCGCTTCGAGCTTCCGAAAGAGAGAACCACGTGCCGAAACTGTCCGTCGTCGTCCCGATGCACAATGTGGAGGCCTTCGCCGAGAGCACCCTGCGCAGTCTCGCCGCCAACGCGCACCCGGACTTCGAGTTCCTGCTCGTCGACGACTGCTCCACGGACGCCACGCCCTGGGTGATCGACCGGTGGGCGGAGAAGCTCCCGGGCGCCCGGGTGATCCGGCACGAGACGAACAGGGGCATCGCGCAGGCGCGCAACAGCGGCATCGACGCGGCCGAGGGCGAGTTCGTCACGTTCCTCGACGGCGACGACTGGTACGGGCCGCGCCATCTCGCCGGAATGGTGCGGGCCATGGAGGAGCTGGGCTGCGACTTCGCCCGTACCGACCACGTCCAGGCCACCGGCACCGAGCGGGTGATCCGGCGGCCCCCGGCGCAGGTCCGCAACGCGGTGATGGACCCGCGTGACGGGATCGCGCCGGCCGACATGGAGACGATGGTCGACTATCCCTTCGTCTGGGCGGGGATCTACCGCCGGCACCTCTTCGCCGACGGCGGCATGCGCTTCGCGACCGAACTCCGCACGGCCGAGGACCGGTTGTGGATCTGGCGGCTGCACCTGAAGGCCCGTACGTACGCGTCCCTGGGGCTGCACGGGGTGTTCTACCGGCGGGGCGTGGCGACCTCGCTCACCCAGATCAAGGACGACCGCCAGCTGGACTTCATCCCCGCGTACGACGCGCTGATGCGGGACGTGCAGCAGGACCGGGAGGCCGACCGGTTCCTCCTCAAGGCCGTACGCACCTACTGCGCCATGATCGCCTTCCACATCGGCAAGGCGAACGAGTACGAGCCCGCGGCGGCGCAGCGGCTGCGGCGCGAGACGCGGGCCGCGCTCCAGCGGATGCCCGAGCAGGCGCTGGAGGAGACACTCAAGACCATCGACAGCACACGGAGCAGGTTGCTCAGCCGCCTGCGCGACGGGCGGAAGGCTGCCTGATCCATGCCCCACACGACCCAGATCTTCCAGGTCTCGACCCTCTACGGAGCGGCCACCCTCGCCGCGGCGCTGGACGCGGGCCGCTACGGACCGCGCGGCGGGGCCCGGCGCATCCTGCTGGTCTCCAACAACGCCGCCCTGCCGGAGACGGCGCTGCGCCTGGACGAGATGCACGGCTACGGGCCGATAGCCGGCCGGTTCGACTCGGTCATCAGCTGGAACGAGGCGATCAGCCCGTACCACCCGAGCACCTGGGGTCCGCGCGGCAACGACACGACGCTGTGGCAGCGGGCGTTCCGTCTGCAGTGGGACATCGACGAGCGGGACATGATCGAGCTCGCCGTCGAGTCGATCCAGGTCAACCCGGCCCGCGCGCTGGCGGCGATCTTCTCCGAGGCCGCCGTCGACGTGTACGCCGACGGGCTGATGAGCTACGGCCCGACCCGGGAGAAGCTGCCGCTGACGATCGCGCGCCGCATCCGGCGGCTGCTGCACCTCGACCTGATCCCCGGTCTGAAGCCGCTGCTGCTGTCCGAGTACGGCGTGAAGCCCGAGATCGTCCCGGACGAGGCGTTCCGGGGCGTGCTCGACGAGATCTCCGTGGAGGCGGCGGACGACCCGAGGCTGGCGCCCGTCCTCGACGAGGCGCCGACGGCCGTCCTGCTCGGCCAGTACCTGGCGGCGATCAACATCCTGAGCGCGCAGGAGGAGGAGGACCTGCACGTCCGCATGCTCACCGGGGCCGTGCGGGCCGGGCACCGGTCCATCGTCTTCAAGCCGCATCCGACGGCTCCCGCCGGCTACTCGGCGGCGCTGAGCAAGGCGGCGGCGGACGCGGGGGTGCGGCTCACCGTGCTGGACGCCCCGCTGCTGGCCGAGACGCTGTACGACCGCTGCCGTCCCGAGCTCGTCGTCGGCTGCTTCTCGACGGCGATGGTGACCGCCTCCGCCTACTACGACGTGCCCGTCGCCCGGGTCGGGACCGCGCTGGTGATGCAGCGTCTGAAGCCCTACCCGAACAGCAACCGCGTCCCGCTGGCCGTGGTCGACCACCTGGTGCCCGACCTGGAGCGCGAGGAGACCCCGACGGTCGTTGGCGCCGCTCCGGAGACGTTGTCGCCGCTGGTCCGGGCGATCGGTTTCTGCATGCAGCCCAAGACGTACCCGGCCCTGCGCGACGCGACCGCGGACTGGCTGCGCACCCACCTGGGGGACACCCCCGCCTACTACTTCCCCGCACCGCGCCTGGCCGAACTGCGCCTCCCCGGCAGCAGCCCCCGCGCCCGGGCAAGGGTCCAGGCGGGCCGCGCGAAGCGCGTGGTGGGCCGGGCGGTACGCCGGGGCACGCGCAAGAAGTGACGCGTCTCCCCCAGGTGACCGCGGGCAGTCGTGCCTCCCCGGTGCCTCGAGGGCCCGGGAGGCACTCCGCGGGCGCCGGGCCACAACCGCCCCGGGAGGCACCCTGCGGGCGCCGGGTCACAACCGCCCCGGGAGACCAACCGAGACGCACCGGTCACGACATTGCCACCCGCCCTTCAACTCCCGTACACCACATCGTCCGAGAGTTGCGCGGTGCCGAACGACATCGCCGTACGCCTGCCGCAGCAACAGGGCAGCCCCGCTCAGGAACAGACCGCCGCCCCCGCGCGCGAACACCGCTTCGACATCGATCTGATGCGGCTCGTCTGTTCCGCCACCATCATGCTGGGCCACGTGGGCGCCCAGTTCATCCTCTCCACCGGCAACGACCCGGACAACGGCGCGGGTGCGTACTGGGCGGGCCACATCGCCGAGGCGATCAACCCCTTCGCCGTCCCGCTGTACTTCGCCATAGCCGGCTGGGCCGTACTGGTCGGCGCGCCCCCGCGCGACAGCGCCCGCATGTGGCAGCGCGTCGTCCGCAACACCGTCCCGCTCTTCGCCTGGACGGCGGTCTACCTGGTCTGGGCATGGCTGCGGAACCGCAACGACCGTCCCATGGCCGAGCTGGCGGAGCACTCCCTCTTCGGCTCCGTACAGCCCGCGTACCACCTGTGGTTCATGTACACCTACATCCCGATCATCATGCTGCTCGCCTTCGCGATGCTGATCAAGGCGGGGAAGCGGCCCTACGGGCTGGGCGCGGCGCTGCTCGGCATGGCGGTCCTGCCCAGCGTGCTGACCACGATCACCGAGCTCACGGATCGTGAGATGGCGCCGGTGGCCTGGGGTTTCGGCACCTACTCGCTGGTGTACGCGGTCGGCGGCGCGCTGCTGTTCGCCCTCCCCGCCGGGGTCGTGCGCAAGCGGTGGCCGCTGTACGCGGTGCTGCCGCTCACCATGGCGGGCGCCCTCTGGTACAACACCCAGATCCACTACGTGATGCCCAACGCGCACCTGTTCGTCGCCGCCATGAGCATCTGCGTCCTGCTTCTGATCAGCAGGATCCGGGTGCCCGAGAAGTGGCAGCCGCTGCTGAAGAGGCTGGCCGACGCCGCACTCGGCGCGTACATGGTGCACGTGCTGTTCGTCGAGGAGATCGTCCGCCCGCTGGTGTCGCCGGATCTGAGCGGGCCGGTGGCGGGGCTGCTGCTGGTCGGTCTGGTCGCCACGGTCATGGCGCTGTCGTTCGCCACCAGCCTGCTGTGGGGGAAGCTGAACCTGCGGCGACTGTTCGGTTGACCCGGTCGGCGCGCGCACCCGTGTGCTCCATGCGGAGTTCACCACTTGTTTGCGCGCCGCTCGACTCCGTACCCCCTGCCCACAGCGGCCCCGTGCTTAGCCTGTTCCCCACCGCGAACCGCACCACTCTCACCCTGCTCCCGACGGATTGAGGTCTCCGGTTCATGAACAGCCGTGCCCTACTGACCAGTTCAGCTTCCCGGCGTCTGCTGCGCCCGGTCGCCGAACTCATCGACCAGCGCATCGACCGGCGCCTGCGCGCGGCGGCCGCCGCCGACGCGGCGGACAGAGAGGCGCTCCGGGACGCGGCCGAGGCGGTGAAGCGCCAGCAGCTCACCCTCGACCTGCTGCTCGGCTCGTCCGGCCGCGGGCTGTCCCGGATCGTGAGCCCCGGCCCGCTGAACCGGCTGCACTCCGAGGTGGCGGAGCTGGCCGGGGACCGGGACGCCGCCGTCCGCAACGTCGCCACCGCGTACCGGCTGCTGGTCGCGCTGGAATCCCTGGGGACCGGCCGGATCGCGGGCGGCACCATGAACATCTGCGGCAAGCTCGGCACCATCCCGCTGCTCGACCCGCCGAACGACGAGATCCTGGAGATCGGCACCCTCTACGGCATGTTCTCCACCGGGCTGATCCGGATGATGGAGCGCGACGGCCGCAGCCCGAGCGTGACGATCGTCGACCCGTTCGCCGGTGTGCAGCTCCAGCCCGGCACTCCGCAGCGCTCCGACCCCTCCGGCACCCCGGTCGACGAGCACGCCGTGCGCACCAACCTCGCCCTGGCCGGTCCGGCGGGCGTGGCCGCCCGGATCCAGAAGGGCTTCTCCGAGGACCCCGACACCCGCGCGGCCGTCTCGGACCGGTCCTACGGCGTGATCGTCGTCGACGGCGACCACTCGGCCGAGGGCGTCGCGAAGGACCTCGAATGGGCGGAGGAGATCGCCGCCCCGGGCGCGATCGTCGTCCTGGACGACTTCGGCGACCCCAAGTGGCCCGGCATCAAGGAGGCGCTGGACAAGCACCTCACGGGCACCACTCGCTTCACCTACCTCGGCAAGGCGGCACTCTCGGCGTTCCTGCGCGCCTCCTGACCTCAGCGCGCCTCACGGAGGGCCTCGATCCCGGCGATCACCAGGGCGAGGCCCTCCTCGAAGTGCTGGTCGTAGTTCTCGAAGATCTCCCTGCCCGCCTGGGCCGCGAGGGGGTAGGCGGCCATCACGCGGGCGCGTTCCGCCACGTCGAAGCCCTCCCGGCGTTCGCCGGGCAGCGGCTGGACGCCCTGTTCCTCGGTGACGAACCCGAGGGTGTAGAGCTGCGTCGTCGTGAGCGCGCGGGTCGCCCCCGCGAGGGTGAATCCGGCGGCCGTGAGCAGGCGCAGGATGCCCTCCAGCTGCTCGGCGTGCTCGATCCCCGTGAAGCGTGAGCCGCTGAACACCTTCGCGCCGTCGCGGTAGGCGAGCAGCATCGCGCGCAGGCCCCGGTTGGCCTTGAGCAGCCGCTCCTGCCAGGTGTCGTCCGGGGCGAACGAGCTCTGGGCGACCATCCGGCGGTACATCTCCGTCGCCATCTCGTCGAGCAGTGCCTGCTTGTCCTTGAAGTGCCAGTAGAGGGCGGGCGCCTTGACGTCCAGTTCCCTGGCGATCGCGCGCAGCGTCAGGCCGTCCAGGCCGACCTCGTTCAGCAGTTTCAGCGCCGTGTCGGCGACCCGTCGGCGGTCCAGGGGGGTGCGTCGTTCCGAACTCACGCTTGACAATTTAACACCGTTAGGGACACGCTCTGGAGGCACGCCACTTAACAACGTTAAGGAGAGTGGTCATGAGCGACACCGATGTGCTGGTCGTGGGCGCCGGACCGACCGGCCTCGCCCTCGGCATCGACCTGGCCCGGCGCGGGATCCCCGCGCTGGTGGTGGAGCGGGCGGACGAGCTGTTCCCCGGCTCGCGCGGCAAGGGGTTCCAGCCGCGCACCATGGAGGTCTTCGACGACCTGGGCGTGCTGGACGCGATCCACGCGGTGGGTGGCGGCTACCCGGTCGGGATGATCTGGCGGAACGGGGAGCGGACCGACGAGCGCCACATGTTCGACTCCTCGACCGAGGTGAGCGAGGACTCGCCGTACAACAGGCCCTGGATGGTCCCGCAGTGGCGCACCCAGCGGATCCTGCTGGGGCGCCTCGAGGAGCTCGGCGGCAAGGTGGCCTTCGGCCGCGAGGTCACCGGCGTGACCCAGGACGAGGACGGGGTGACCGCGCACTTCGCCTCCGGTGAGCCGGTGCGCGCCCGGTATCTCGTCGCGGCGGACGGCGGCCGTTCCGTGGTGCGCCGGGCGGTCGGCGTCGGCATGACCGGGGAGGAGGTGGACCCGTTCCCCACGCTGGTGGCGGACGTGCGGATCACCGGCCTGGACCGGGACAACTGGCACTTCTTCCCGCAGGGCGAGGGAGCCGAGGATCTCCTGTCGATCTGCCCGCTGGCCGGGACGGAGGACTTCCAGCTGATCGCCCGGTTCGCGGAGGGCACGGAGGTGGACCTCTCCCTCGACGGCGTACGGCAGGTCGTCGCCGCCCGCTCGCACCTCGCCGCCGAGGACGTCACGGAGGTCCGCTGGGCCTCGGACTTCCGCCCGCGGGCCGCGCTCGCCGACCGGTTCCGGGTGGGCCGGGTCTTCCTCGCGGGCGACGCGGCGCACGTGCACTCCCCGGCCGGCGGCCAGGGCCTCAACACCAGCGTCCAGGACGCCTACAACCTGGGCTGGAAGCTGGGCGCGGTCCTGGGCGACGGGGCGGAGGCGTCACTGCTGGAGACGTACGAGGAGGAGCGGCGCCCGATCGCCGAGCAGATGCTGGGGCTGACCACCAGCATCCACCGGGGTGAGACGCGGCGGGGCGGGGCCACCCGGCAACTGGACCTCGGCTACCCCGGGTCGACGCTCACCGCGGAGACGCGGACGGCGCCCGGTCCGGTGCGCGCGGGCGACCGGGCCCCGGACGCCACGGTGGACGGCGTACGGCTCTTCGACGCGTTCCGGGGGCCGCACTGGACGCTGCTGGCGCTGGGCACGTCCGCCCCTGCGCCGTCCGCCGACGTACGACTGGTGCACGGCCCGGCGCACAGGACCTACGGGACGGGACTGTTCCTCGTCCGCCCGGACGGCTATGTGGGCTGGGCCGGGGACACACCGGCCGGGCTCCCGGAGTACCTGGCCCGGTTCGGCGGGCGCTGACCGCTACGCGCTCGCCAGGGACAGCTTCGCCGCGAAGCCGAGGAAGAGGGCGCCGGCCGCCGAGGTGGCGCCGGCCGCCAGGCGCCGCCTGCGGCGGAACGCGTCGGCCAGGCGGGTGCCGCCGAAGATCAGCAGCGACAGGTACAGGAAGCTGGCCGTCTGGAGCAGGGCGCCGAGGACGACGAAGGAGAGCGCGGGGTAGGCGTAGCCGGGGTCGACGAACTGCACGAAGAAGGAGATCAGGAAGAGGATCGCCTTCGGGTTGAGCAGCGACACCACCAGGGCGCGGCGGTAGGGGCGCTCCCCGGCGGTCGGCACCGCGTCGGCCGCCTCGGCCGGCGCCGGCTCGTCCCGCGTCCTCCACATGCTCCACGCCGAGCGCAGCATGCCGTACGCCATCCACGCCAGGTATCCGGCACCGGCGTACTTCACCACCAGGAACAGCAGCGGCGTCGTGGTGAGCACCGAGGCCGCGCCGAGCGCCGCCAGCGTCATCAGGACGGCGTCCCCGGTGAAGACACCGGCCGCCGCCGCGTAGCCGGTGCGGACGCCCTTGCGGGCGGCGACGGAGAGGACGTACAGGGAGTTGGGGCCGGGCAGCAGGACGATGAGGACCAGGCCTGCCAGGTAGGTGGGGAGGTCGATGACGCCGAACATGGGGGGAGTGTCGCACGGGGGTACGGCACTCCCTCCACGGGGTTTCGGTCAGTCGTCGCCGTCGAGGAGGGTGTCGACGGAGAGGTCGAGGGTCAGGCCGACGGACTCGGGGACGGGGACGGACTGGCCCCGCTTGAAGCGCTGAGGGTCGGGGTATTTGCCGTCGACCGGGTCGATGTAGAGGAGGACCTCGTCGTGTTTGCGGTCGACGATGAGGTACGCAGGAATACTCGCCCGGGCGTAACACTCAACCTTCGCGTTCAGGTCATCAGACCAGTTGGAGGACGACGTAATTTCCACGACCAGGCGGAAGACGTTGGGGGCGTAGCAATTCTTCCGCACGAGGGCGTCGCGGAAGTCCTCGTCCACGACTGAGAAGTCCGGGACAGCGAAGTCATCCGGCAAGTCGGGGAGCCAAAGGCCGATGCCTTGGACGTATCTGAGCCCGACTTTCCTGGCTCCCGCCCCTGCGAAAGCCTCAATCAGCCAGGTCAACGACAATGCGTGCGAACCGTCCGGCGGTGGTGTCACGACGAGCCTCCCCAGGAGAATCTCCACGCGACGGCCAGGCAGTGCATGGGCGAGCCAATCGGCAGCTTCGCCCAGAGTCAGCTCCTGCTGCAGTTCGTTCTGCAGTACGGCCATGGCGTCCTCCTTAGGGGCCCACTCTGCAATGAGCGTAACCGGCGACGAACGCATTCCACGCATGATCACTCATACGGGCTAATGCCCCAGGTCAGAAGGCATCGCTCGGCACATATGTTCCCCAAACCTCCCGCAGCGCGTTGCACACCTCGCCCACCGTCGCCCGTGCCTTCAGCGCCTCCTTCATCGGGTAGAGGACGTTGTCCTCGCCCTCGGCGGCCTTCTTCAGGGCCGCCAGCGCCGAGTCGACCGCCTGCTGGTCGCGCTCCGCGCGGAGTTTCGCCAGGCGTTCGGCCTGCTGGGCCTCGATGGCGGGGTCGACGCGGAGCGGTTCGTAGGGCTCCTCGGCGTCGAGCTGGAAGCGGTTGACGCCGACCACGA
>NZ_JAGMUJ010000081.1:120997-135071 GCF_019049255.1 Streptomyces sp. AC558_RSS880
TACGGGCACGCTGGGTGCTCTGGTGGCCCGGCACCTGGTCACCGAGCACGGCGTGCGCAGTCTGGTGCTGACCAGTCGGCGTGGTCTGGATGCCCCGGGTGCGGACGCGTTGGTGGCCGAGCTGGCCGCTTTGGGTGCGCAGGTGCGTGTGGAGGCGTGTGACGCCGCCGACCGTGACGCACTGGCCGCCGTCATCGACCGCGTCCCGGCAACCGCCCCGCTCACGGGTGTGGTCCACGCGGCCGGGGTGCTCGATGACGGCCTCATCGAGACCATGGACACCGACCGGCTGGAGCGGGTGCTGCGGGCCAAGGTCGACGGCGCGGTCCACCTGCACGAACTGACCGCCGACCACGACCTCGCCGCCTTCGTCCTCTTCTCCTCCCTCGCGGGCCTGCTCGGCAGCGCGGGACAGGCCAACTACGCCGCCGCCAACACCTTCCTCGACGCCCTCGCCCAGGACCGGCGCGCCCGGGGCCTGACCGCCACCTCGCTGGCCTGGGGCCTGTGGGCGGAGGCCAGCGGACTCACCGGGGAACTCGCCGAGGCCGACCTGGCCCGGATGGCGCGCGGCGGGATCATGCCGATGGCGTCGGACCTGGGACTGGCCCTGTTCGACACCGCTCGCGGTACCGACGAGGCCCTGCTGGCGCCCGTGCGGATCGACAGCGGCGTGCTGCAGGCCGGCCTGGTGGCTCCGATCCTGCGCGGACTCGCCCGCGGGCCGGCCCGGCGTGCCGCCTCGGCCGGCACCGCGGCGACCGGACCGTCGCTCGACCAGCGGCTGGCCGGTCTGTCGGCGGCCGACCAGGAGGAGCTCCTGCTCGACCTGGTCCTCGCCGACGTCGCCGCGGTCCTCGGACACGGCTCGGGAGGAGCGGTCGACCCGGACCGGGCCTTCCGGGATCTCGGGTTCGACTCGCTGACCGCGGTCGAACTGCGCAACCGTCTCACCGCCGACACGGGGCTGCGGCTGCCCGCCACCCTGGTCTTCGACCACCCCAGCCCGGGTGAACTCGCCCGTCGGCTCCGCGAGGAGCTCGCCCCGGAACCGGTCGGCGCGCCCGACGGGAACGATGCCGTCGAGGCGCTCGCCGACACCGCCGTCGCGTCCATCGCCGCGATGGACACCGACGACCTCATCCGTCTGGCCCTCGACGGCAGCGAGGAGTCCTGACCCCCTTCCCCGGTCGGGAGCACACGAGAGGGGGCGGTCGGCCTGAGCCGACCGCCCCCTCTCGTCGCGCCGTCAGCGGCCCAGCAGCGCCGACTCGTCCTTGCGCAGCGGCGGTTCGGTCACGACGGGACCGGTGGCCGGGCGGGCGGCGAGCCGCTGGACCGCGGCGACCACCTCGGGCGCCCGCAGCCGGGTCAGCGGCGCGGACAGCGTCGTGACCTCCATCGTCGCCGCCGCCACGGCGGGCTCGGAGAGCGCCGCCGTCGACACCAGGTCCGCGAACTGACGTCCCGCGGGGGAGGGATCGGCCAGGCGGGCGTCGGTGACCTCCGCGCGGCAGCCCGGATAGCCGAGGTCCTGGGTGGTCGCCAGGATCCAGGCGTCGTCGATCGCCGCGCTCACCGCCCGCTGCGCGCGCCGGGCGAGGTGCGGGACCAGGCCGCCGGACCGGCGCAGCTCGCCGTCGAGGGCGAGGGCGCTGTGCGCGGCACAGCTCATCCCGTGCCCGTACACCGGGTTGAAGGCCGCCAGCGCGTCCCCGAGGACGACGAAGCCCTCGGGCCACGGGGTGACCTGCTCGTAGTGCAGCCGCCGGTTGTGGGTGCTGCGCGACCCCTGCACCTCGGTGACCGGCTCGGCGGTGGCGATGAGGTCACCGACGATCGGGTGCCGTACCGCCCCGGCGAACGCGGCGAAGCCCTCCTCGCCGTTCGGCGGCTCCGCGCCCCGGGTGCCCGAGACGGTGACGATCCACCGGCCGCCCTCGATCGGGACGAGCACCGCGCTCTGCCCCGGCCGCCCCGAACGGTGGTCCGGGTAGACGCTGACCACGGGGAAGTCCTTCTCCGCCCCGGCCGGCGCCCGGAAGACGCGGCTGGAGTAGCGCAGCCCGGAGTCGACGGTCTCCTCCCGCACGGCGGGCGCTCCCAGCTCCGCCAGCCACTTCTTCGCCGGCGACCCCCGGCCGGTGCTGTCGACCACGAAGTCCGCCGCCAGCTCCGTCGGCCCGGCCGAACCGTCGCGCGGCTGGAGGGCGACGCCGGTGACGCGCCCGGCGCGGACGCGCGGACCCAGCACGTCCGTCCCGTCGAGCAGGGTGATCCGTCGGTCGCGCAGCACGCCGGTGCGGACCGTCCAGTCGAGCAGCTCCCGACTGCACGTGATCATGAACTGGGTGCCGGGGAACCGCTGTTGCCAGCCGTACGCGGTCAGCGACACCACGTCGGCGGGCAGACCGATCCGGTGCGCCCCCGCGGCCAGCAGCCGTTCGGTGGTGCCGGGCAGCAGTCCGTCGACGGCCCGCGCGCCGCCGGACATGAGCAGATGCGCGTGCCGCGCCTGCGGCAGCCCCTTGCGCAGGTACGGGCCGTCGGGCATCGTGTCGCGGTCCACCACGGTGACGGAGTCCACGTGGTCGGCCAGGACGCGCGCCGTCAGCATCCCCGCGAGTCCGGCGCCCAGCACCACGGCGCGCTTCGAGTCGGTCATCGGTACGCCACACCCTTCAAGTCGTCGTTCACGGCCCGGAGGCCCGCGTCATTCGGGGCCGAGGAACACCACGTCGGACAGCCCCCAGTAGCCCTGCATCCCGGAGATCAGCCCGTCCGCTCCGACCTTGACGGTCATGACGTACTCGAATCGGACACGGGTGCCGGGACCGCTGTCCTCGGGCGGCGCGGGGATGAACCCCAGGCGCACCAGATTCGGCCCCCAGGGCAGGTAGTTCATGGTCGTGACGACCGGTACCGCGGCGGTCGCGCCGTCCTGCGCCGCGACCGGTGTGCCGGCGTCCTCGTAGGCGTGGCACTGGATGGCCGCGCCCGCGTGGGCGCGCAGCGCCTCGATCCCGGTGCGCGTCCCGGTACCGACCGGGTCCTCGAAGGTCACCTCGGGCGAGTAGAGGGCGAGCAGCCCTTCCAGGTCGCCGGCGTTCACCCGGCGGCAGTGCTCCACCACCAGGTGCTTGCAGAGATTCTCGTCGGGCACGGTGACCTCACATGCTCACGTCGGTGGTGCCCCAGAAGGTCCTGGCCTCCTCGATCAGCCCGTCGTCGCCGATGCGGAACGTCATCACGGCGTCGACGGTGACCCGCTTGCGGTCGGGATCCTCCATGTTGACCAGGTCGGCGGTGACCGACGCGGCGACGTGGCGCTCGTCGTGCGCGCCGACGACGGAGTGGACGGTGTCCTTGATGTCGGCCTGGCGGATGGTGACGTCGTAGAAGTGGCGCAGCGCCTCGTGGCCGCGGGTGACGGGGGCGCCCAGGGGGTCCTCGATGTAGCCGTCCGGGGCGAACATGGAGACCACCCCGTCGACGTCACCCGCGTTGAGCCTGCGGTAGTACTCCGTGATGATCTTCTTGCGGGTGGGTTCGTCGGTCATGCTGCTCCCTCCGTCGGTGGCACTCGGCCGGAACGCGCCCAGCCAGTACGGCTCGCGCTGGAACGGGTACGTCGGCAGGTCGACCGGCCGGGCGTGGACGTCCTGGACGAGGGCGGTGTGGTCCAGGTCGGCGCCGGCCGCGTACAGCCGGGCCACCGCCCGTGCGAACGCCCGGGGGGCGGGCGCCCCGTCCTGGTACAGGTGGACAGTGACCGCGCCGGCGCCGGGCCGGTCCTCGCGGGGGGACCCGAGGTCCACCACGAGGTCGGCGCCGTGGGCCGGGCCGTCCTGTCCGGCCGCCGCCTCGCCGTCGTCCGGTACGGCACCGGCGAGCAGCGCCCCGGCGTCGATCCGCGCGCCGCTGCCGGCCGTCAGGGCCGCCGTCCGCGGCGGCGCGGCCGTACGGTCCTCCAGGCCGTCCGTGCGGCCGGCGGCCACGCGGGCCGCCTGGGCGAGGGTCAGGCCGCCGCTGAGGTGGGCGGCGGCGACCTGTCCGCCGCCCCGGCCGATCAGGGTGTCCGGGCGCAGGCCGCGGCTCTCCAGCAGCCGGTGGGCGGCGACGTTCGCCGCGAACGCGGCCGCCTCCGCGTGCGCCACGGCGTCCCGCGCGTCCCGTGTGCCCGGCGCGGCCAACGGCTCGTCCAGGTGGGGAGCGAGGGCGCGGGCGGCCTCGTCCCAGGCCCGGGCGTAGGCGGGGTACGCGGTGTACAGCTCGGCCTCGGCGGCGGGCCGCCGCTCGTCGGCGCCGGACAGCAGGACCGCCAGGCGTGCGCCCTCGCCGCCGGACCGGCCGGTGAGCAGGTCCGGGTGGGGGGCGCCGGCGGCCAGGGCGGTCAGCGCGTCGAGGAGTCCGGCCCGGTCCTGCGCCAGGACGACGGCGCGTTCCTCGAAGGCGGTGCGGGCGGCCAGCGACCGGGCGACCTCGGCCGGGGTGACCGTGTCGTCGGCGGCGAGCCGGTCGCGCAGCCTCCGGGCGTGCGCGGCGAGGGCGGGGCCCGTACGGGCCGACAGCAGACAGGGCGGCGGGGCCGTCCCGGCGTCGGGGGAGGACGTCGGGAGCGGCGCCTCGGGCGTGTCGGGCGCCTGCTCCAGGATGACGTGCACCTTGGTGCCGTTGCCGCCGAACGAGGACACCCCGGCGCGGCGCGGCCGTCCGGTCTCCGGCCAGGCCACGGCCCGACGGGCCAGGGCGACGCCGCCGCCCTCCCAGTCGACCTCGGCCAGCGGCTCGGCGGTGTACAGCGCCTCGGGCACGATGCCGTGCCGCATCGACAGGATCGTCTTGATGACCCCGACGACACCCGACGCGGCATGCGGATGACCGATGTTGGCCTTGACGCTGCCCAGCCACACCGGACGGTCGGCGGGACGGTGCCGGCCGTAGGCGTCGATGACCGCCTCGGCCTCGACGGCGTCGCCGAGCGGAGTGCCGGTGCCGTGCCCCTCGACCACGTCGACGTCGGCCGGGCCGAGGCCGGCGTCGGCCAGCGCGAGCCGCATGACCTGGCTCTGCGAGGGGCCGTGCGGGGCGGTCATCCCGTTGCTCGCCCCGTTGTGGTTGAGGGCCGAGCCGCGGATCACCGCCAGCACCCGGTGGCCACGCCGACGGGCCTCGGAGAGACGCTCGAGGACCAGCAGACCGGCGCCCTCACCCCACCCCGTGCCGTCGGCGTCGGCGGAGAACGACTTGCAGCGGCCGTCCGCGGCGATGCCGCCGAGGTTCTCGAAGGCCGCCGGGAACGCCAGCACGGTGACACCGCCGACCAGCGCGGAGGCGCACTCGCCGCGCAGCAGCGCCTGGCGGGCCAGGTGCAGGGCGACGCCGGAGGACGAACAGCCGGTGTCCACGGTGAGCGTCGGCCCCTCCAGGCCGAAGGTGTAGGCCACCCGGGCGCAGGCGAAGGGGGAACCGGCGCCGGAGGACACGTACGGCAGACTCGCCTCGGGAACCTGCCGCAGGTCGGAGACGTAGTTCTGGAAGAACGTGCCGAGGTAGACGCCGGTGCGCGACCCGCGCAGCCGCCGCGGGTCCTCACCGGTGCGTTCCCACGCCTCCCAGGCCAGCTCCAGCAGCAGCCGCTGCTGCGGGTCGATGACCAGCGCCTCCTCCGGGCTGATGCCGAAGAACGCCGGATCGAACCCCGAGGCACCGCTGATGAAGCCGCCCTCGGACAGCAGGCCCACACCGGGCATGGCGTCGTTCCAGGCGGCGAACCGGTTCAGGTTCCAGCCGCGGTCGTCCGGGGCGGGCCCGACCGCGTCACCGCCGGACACCAGCAGCTCCCACAGCTCGTCCGGCGACGCGATGCCGCCGGGCAGCCGGCAGCTCATCCCGACGACGACCACCGGGTCGCTGTCGTCGGCCGGCCCCTCGCGGTGCGCGGCGGCCGGGGCCGCGGCGGTGGCCTCCTCCTCGTCACCGGTGAGCCGGGTGCGCAGGTGCTGGGCGAGGGCGTGCGGAGTGGGATGGTCGTAGACCAGGCCGACCGGCAGGCGCAGGCCGGTGGCGGCGGCCAGCCGGTTGCGCAGGTCCACCGAGCTGAGCGAGTCGAAGCCCAGCTCCCTGAAGAGCCGCCGGGCGCCGACCGCGTCGCCGCCCGCGTGGCCGAGGACGGCCGCCGCCTGCTCACGGACGAGGTCGAGCAGGATCCGGGTGCGTTCGGCGGGGGGCTCACCGGCCAGCCGGGCGGTCAGACGCGGTGTGGCGTCCGTCCCCGTGCCGGCGGCACGCCGCAGCGGGGTGCGGATCAGGCCGCGGAACAGCGGGGGCGGCGCGCTGCCGGCGAGCTGCCGGGCGAACGCGCCGAGGTCCGTGGGCAGCGGCACGAACAGCGCGGTGCCGGTGCGCACCGCGGCGTCGAACATGGCCAGGCCGTCCGCGGTGGACAGGGTGCCGAAGCCGGCGCCGGTCATCCTGTCCCGGCCGGACTCCACGCGCCGGGTCAGCTCGCTCAGCTCCTCCCACATGCCCCACGCCAGGGAGGTGGCGGGCAGGCCCCGGGCGCGGCGCCGCGCGGCCAGGGCGTCCAGGAAGGTGTTGGCGGCCGCGTAGTTGGCCTGCCCGGCGGTGCCGAGGACGCCGGCGGCCGAGGAGAACAGCACGAACGCGGCCAGCGGCAGGTCGCGGGTGAGCTCGTCGAGGTGGACGGCGGCGTCCGCCTTGGGGCGGAAGACGGTCGCGACCCGTTGCGGGGTCAGCGCGTCCAGCACGGCGTCGTCGAGGACGCCGGCGGCGTGCACGACGGCGGTGAGGGGGTGCTCCGCGGGCACGGCGGCCAGCACGGCGGCGAGCGCGTCCCGGTCGGCGGCGTCGCACGCGGCGACGGTGGCGTGGGCGCCCAGCCCGTGCAGCTCGTCGACGAGTTCCCGGGCGCCCGGTGCGTCCGGCCCCCGCCGGCTGAGCAGCAGCACCCGGCGGACGCCGTGTCCGCGCACCACATGCCGGGCCACGAGCGCGCCGAGGGTGCCGGTGCCGCCGGTGATCAGCACGGTGCCGTCCGGGTCGAGCGGCGTGCGGCCGGCCGACGCGGCGGTGGAGGCACGGCCGAGGCGGGGCGCGCGCACCACGCCGCCGCGCACGGCCAGCCGGGGTTCGCCCGCCGCCAGGGCCGCGCGCAGCGGTCCGGCGGAGACCGGGCCGTCGGTGTCGAGCAGCAGGACCCGCCCGGGATGTTCGGCGTCGGACGAGCCGACCAGCCCCCACAAGGGGGCGGCCGTCAGGTCGGGAGCCTCGCCGTCGCCCGCGGCGACCGCCGTACGGGTGAGCAGCACCAGACGGCTGTCCGCGAGCGGTTCCTCGGCCAGGAACGCCTGGAGGATCTCCAGGGCCGCGCAGACGGCGGCCTCCGGCCCGGCGCCCGCGGCGGCGGGGACGACGACGGTGTCGGGGGCGGGGGCGCCCGCCGCGACGGCCGCGGTCAGCGCGGCCAGGTCGGGGTGGACGGACACGTCGGCGCCGGCGTCGCGCAGGGCGGCGGACAGGGCGCCGTGACCGGGGTCGTCGGCGAGCAGCGCCCAGTTCCCGGCCGGCCCGTCCGACGGTCCGGCCACCGGGGCCCATCCGACGGTGAAGAACGCGTCGCGCGGCACGCCTCCGGGCGCCGCCGCGTCCTGCGGGGCCGCCGGACCGAAGACCACCGGGCCGACGTCGGCCAGCGGTTGCCCGGCGGCGTCGGCGAGCGCCATCAGGACCGCGCCGTCGGCGCCGGGACGCAGCCGGACGCGCGCGGAGTCCGCGCCGGTGGCGTGCACGGCGACCCGGCCCAGCGAGGTCGGCACCCACGGGCCGCCACCGGTGCCGTCCGGTTCGGGACCGGCGAGCCGCCAGGCCCGCAGGGCGGCGTCGAGCAGCGCGGGATGGATGCGGTGACCGCGCGTCTCGCGCGCGCCGTCGGACAGCACCACGTCGGCGAGGACCTCGTCGCCCCGGCGCCACAGCCCGCGGATCACCGCGCCCCCGGCCGGGCCGTCGTCGTCCGGGAACGGCAGCGGGCCGGCGTCCCGGGGCGGCCACCCGCCGCCCTCCGCGACCGGTACCGGCGGCGGCTCGGTGAGTTCGGCGGTCGCGTACCGGACCCACCGGCCGTCGGCGACGTCGGGGTGACGCGCGTGCACGGTGAGACGGCGGGCGGCGCCTCCCGCCCGGTCGGCGGTCACCTGGACCCGGGTGGCGCCCGTCGTGGGCAGCACCAGCGGCCGCTCCAGGGCCAGCGCCGCCACGCCGGCGCCGACCTCGTCGGCGGCCCGCACCGCCAGCTCCGCCACGTCGGCGGCGCCCACCGCGGGCAGGCCACCGGCCTCGTGCCGCGCGGCCGGACCGGCGGCCTCGACGACACCGGTCAGCACGACCGCGTCCCGGTCGGCCAGCTCCACCGCGGCACCGAGCACCGGATGGCCGGCGGCGTCCAGACCGAGCGCGGAGGGCTCCGCGGCCGCCGCGTCGGGCGACAGCCAGTAGCGGGAACCCTGGAACGGATAGGTGGGCAGGTCCACGTCCGCCGCGTCGACACCGGCGAACAGCGCGGCCGGATCGACCCTGGTGCCGCGCACCACGGCCTCGGCCAGCGAGGTGCGCAGCCGCGACAGCGAGCCGTCGTCCCGGCGCAGCGTGCCGACGACGGCGGCGTCCGCCTCGACGGTCTCGGCACACTCCTCGATCGCCGCCGTGAGCACCGGATGCGGGCTGGACTCGACGAAGACACCGTGGCCGCAGGCGAGCAGGGCGCGCACCCCCTGCTCCAGCAGGACGGGCTGCCGCAAATTGCGGTACCAGTACCCGGCGTCCAGCCGCGCGGTGTCGATCCAGTCACCGGTGACGGTCGACCAGAACGGCACCTCGCACGCCCGGGGCGCGATGTCCGCGAGGTCCGCCGCCAGCCGCTCGCGCAGCGACTCGACCTGCGCGGAGTGCGAGGCGTAGTCGACGGGGACACGGCGCACCCGCACCCCGTCGGCCTCGCAGGCCCGCACGAAGTCGGCGAGGGGGGCCGCGGCGCCGGAGACGACGGTGGCGCGGGGGCCGTTGTGGGCGGCGACCGACAGCGGCAGCCCGTCCCGGTCGAAGCGGGCGAGCACCTCGTCGGCCGGCAGCGCCACCGAGGCCATCCCGCCGTGCCCGGCCAGCTCCGCGGCGATGGCCCGGCTGCGCAGCGCGACGACCTTGGCACCGTCCTCCAGCGACAGCGCCCCCGCCGCGCAGGCCGCCGCGATCTCCCCCTGGGAATGGCCCAGGACGGCGGCCGGCCGCACCCCGTGGTCCTGCCACAGCCGGGCCAGGGAGACCATCACCGCCCACAGGGCGGGCTGTACGACGTCGACCCGGACCAGCGCGGCCTCGTCGTCCAGCACCTCGGTCAACCGCCGGCCGGTGTAGGGCGCGAGGGCCTCCTCGCAGGCGGCGAGGTGGGCGGCGAACTCCGGGCACTCCGCGCGCAGCCGCGTCGCCATCCCGGTCCACTGGGAGCCCTGGCCGGGAAAGACGAACACGACCTTGCCGCGCACCGCGGCCGCCCCCGTCACCAGGGACGGCGACGTCCCGCCCGATGCGAGGGCGCTCAACGGCTCCCGGGCGCCCTCCAGGCCGTCGGCCAGGACCACCGCCCGGTGCTCGAACGCGGTCCGCCGGCAGGCCAGGGCGGCGCCCACGGCGACGGGATCCGCCTGCGGAGTGCGGGCGCACCACCGCGCCAGCTGCCCGGCGCGGGCCCGCAGCGCCTCGGGGGTGGCCGCCGACAGCAGCAACGGCACGGGCCCGCGGCCCGGCAGACCCGGTACGGCCCGCTCCCCGGCCGTGGCCGCCGGCGGGTCGTCCTCGGGCGCCGCCTGCTCCAGGACGACGTGCGCGTTGGTGCCGCTGAGTCCGAACGAGGAGACGGCGGCACGGCGCGGCCGGCCGGTCCGCGGCCAGTCGCGGGGTTCGTCGGCGAGACGCACACTCCCCGCGGACCAGTCGATGTGCGGCGACGGGGCGTCCACGTGAAGGGTGCGCGGCACATGGGCGTGGCGCAGCGCCATCACGGTCTTGATGACTCCGGCGACGCCCGACGCGGCTTGTGAGTGCCCGATGTTGGACTTGACCGACCCCAGCCACAGCGGCTGTTCCGGGTCGCGTCGCTGCCCGTACGTGGCGAGCAGGGCCTGCGCCTCGATGGGGTCGCCGAGCGTGGTGCCCGTGCCGTGCGCCTCCACCAGGTCGACCTGGTCGGGGGAGACGCCGGCGTCGGCGAGCGCGGCGCGGATGACGCGCTGCTGGGAGGGGCCGTTGGGCGCGGTCAGTCCGTTCGACGCGCCGTCCTGGTTGACCGCCGAGCCGCGCAGTACGGCGAGCACCCGACGGCCGTTGCGCCGCGCGTCCGACAGCCGCTCGACCAGCAGCAGGCCCACGCCCTCGGCCCAGGAGGTCCCGTCGGCCGCGGCGGCGAACGGCTTGCACCGGTTGTCCGGTGCCATCATGCCCTGGCTGCTGAACCCGTAGAAGATGCTGGCGGTGGACATCACCGTCACCCCGCCGGCCAGGGCCAGCGAGCACTCGCCGTTGCGCAGCGCCCGCGCCGCCAGGTGCAGGGCGACCAGTGAGGAGGAGCAGGCGGTGTCCACGGTGACCGCCGGGCCCTCCAGGCCGTAGACGTAGGAGAGCCGGCCGGAGATGACGCTGCTGGAGGTGCCGCTGACCATGTAGGTGGCCACGCCCTCGGGCAGTTCGGTGACCCCGGTGCCGTAGCCGGTGGCGGTGGCGCCGATGAAGACACCGGTCCGGCTCCGCTTCAGCGAGGACGGCACGATGCCGACGTTCTCGAAGACCTCCCAGGAGGTCTCCAGCAGCAGCCGCTGCTGGGGGTCCATCGCCAGTGCCTCGCGCGGTGCGATGCCGAACACGGCGGGGTCGAAGCGGTCGACGTGGTCGACGAAGCCGCCCTGCGGGACCGGCCCGATGCCGTCGCTGGTGGCGGCGAGGTCCAGTACCTGCTGCTTCCAGCCGCGGTCGTCCGGCAGGTCGCCGATGGCGTCGGTGCCGTCGACGACCAGCCGCCACAGATCCTCGGCGGAGGAGACGGATCCCGGGTAGCGGCAGCTCATCCCGACGATCGCGATCGGCTCGTGCGCGGCATCGGCCAGTTCCTCGTTGCGCGCGCTGAGCTGCTCGTTCTGGGCGCGCAGCCGCTCGTTCTGGGTCAGGGACGCCCGCAGCGCGTCGACGAGCCGATCCTCGGAAGGGGCGGTCATGGTGAAACTCCGCTCGTCGGAGGGGCAGGCCGCACCGACGGACAAGCGCGACACGACTGCGGCTCAACCTAATGAGCCGCCCACGGCCTCCCAACCCCTCTACTTGGCCGGGCCGACCCCTCATCGCCCGTCCCCACCCCCTACCGCCCCCGCCCCTACCCGTCCCGACCGCCGCGCCACAGGCCCGACGAAGGCTGCCTGAGGAACAACTGACCTGATCAGACGCCTTGTCCGCGGTCCGGGCACACCGGGCCGCCCGCGTCACGCGTGCGGCGGGCGGCCGGACCGGTCTCGTCGCGGGCGACGTCCTCCGGCCCGAGCGGCAGCCGCATCGCCACGGCGACGCCGACCGGGCCACGGTGATCGACCGGCGCGTCGTCCCGTTCCGCTCTTCCTGCTCCAGGACTGGAGCAGGTCGAACAGCTTCCGCTCGCCGACGAGCCTCAGGGCTGAGGCCACGGCGCTGCCCGGTCCGTGTGTCGCCCCCCTGCCGCAGGCCTCGAAAAGCCGACCGCCTGCGGGAACGTCAGGGAACCTCGGCTTCGAAGAGGGCCGCGCAGCCGTGGACGGAGACCTTGTGGGTGGGGAAGCGGGCGGCCAACTCGGTGCGCAGGTCGTCGAGGTCGTCTTCGGAGTTGTGCATCACGCCGCGCCAGTTCCAGGCCGAGAAGGCGACCCGGGCAGCCGCCCCCACCGGTACGCCTCTGCTGAGCACGGTGGCGCCGAAGACGCGCCCACCCGGCCGTACGCAGGCCGCGACGTGGTCCAGCGCCTCGGCCTTCTGACGAATGGTGCCGGGCATGCAGTGCAGCAGGAAGTTCATCGACGCCGAACCGAAGGCCGCCTTGGGAAGCGGCAGCGGTTCCAGCGCGTTGGCCCGGACCGTGTCGACCTCGAAACGGGTCAGGCGACGGGCCGCGTGGCGCAGCGAGTGCTCGTTGAGGTCGGCCAAGGTGATGGCCTGCTGAGGCGCGGTACGGCAGTTGTCCAGGAAGTAGCCGGTGCCCACGCCGACGTCCAGATGGTTCGGGGAGACATTGCGGTCGAACATGGCGACCACCTCGGACACGGGGACGCGGAAGAGGAATCGGCAGTTGAACCGGAAGGCCACCATGTCGTACATGGCCAGTGTCCACGGCCGGTACAGGGCCTGGCCGGCGTGCACCTGGTCCGAGTGGGGCGACGTGGGCACCTGGAACCTCCGGCCGACGAGGGCGAACGCGTCTGACCACGACTATACGTGGGGCGGTACTGCCCTGCCCCGCACAGCAGTTGGCGGCCACCACCTCGGCCCACGGGTGCCGCCGTGCCCCTCCCACCCGCGGCGTCGCCGGTCGGACGGGCACGGCGGCATGCGCCGTGCGGCTGGTGAAAGCGCCGGTCAGGACCGGACCGTGCCGTCGACCCGGTCACGGAGCCATTCCACGATGTTCCCCGTCGGCGTTCCCGGCGTGAAGATCTCGGCCACCCCCAGCTCCTTGAGCGGCGCGATGTCCGCTTCGGGAATGATGCCGCCGCCGAAGACCTCGATGTCCGCGGCGTCGCGTTCCCTCAGCAGGCCGATCACTTTGGGAAAGACCGTCATGTGCGCCCCGGAGAGGACGGACAGACCCACGAAGTCGGCGTCCTCCTGGATCGCGGTGCTCACTATCTGCTCCGGCGTCTGGTGGAGACCGGTGTAGACGACCTCCATCCCGGCGTCACGCAGGGCCCGTGCGACGACCTTCGCCCCACGGTCGTGACCGTCGAGGCCCGGCTTGGCCACGATGATCCGGATATGGTCGTGCATGGTTGTGTCACCCTTTCGTACGGCGGGTTCAGAAGGCATCGGTGGGGGTGTAGGTGCCCCACACGTCACGGAGTGCGTTGCAGACCTCGCCGATGGTGGCACCGGCCGCGAGGGCGTCCTTCATCGGGTAGAGGACGTTGTCCGTGCCCTCGGCGGCCTTCTTCATCCGGGTGAGCGCTTCCTCCACACGGGAGAAGTCCCGCCAGGCGCGCAGCTTGCAAAGGCGTTCGGCCTGCTGGGCCTCGATGGCGGGGTCGACGCGGAGCGGTTCGTAGGGCTCCTCGGCGTCGAGCTGGAAGCGGTTGACGCCGACCACGACGCGTTCGCCGGAGTCGGTCTGCTGGGCGATGCGGTAGGCGGAGCGCTCGATCTCGTTCTTCTGGAAGCCGTGCTCGATGGCGTTGACCGCGCCGCCGAGGTCCTCGACCTTGCGCATGAGTTCCAGCGCCGCCGCCTCGACGTCGTCGGTCATCCTCTCGATGACGTAGGAGCCGGCGAACGGGTCGACGGTCGCGGTCACGTCCGTCTCGTGGGCGAGGACCTGCTGGGTGCGCAGGGCGAGCCGGGCGGACTTGTCGGTCGGCAGCGCGATCGCCTCGTCGAAGGAGTTGGTGTGCAGCGACTGGGTGCCGCCGAGCACCGCCGCCAGACCCTGGACGGCCACCCGCACCAGGTTCACCTCGGGCTGCTGGGCCGTCAGCTGCACCCCGGCCGTCTGCGTGTGGAAGCGCAGCATCAGCGACTTGGGATTCCGCGCACCGAACTCCTCACGCATCACCCGCGCCCAGATCCGGCGCGCCGCACGGAACTTGGCGACCTCCTCCAGGATCGTCGTGCGCGCCACGAAGAAGAACGACAGCCGCGGCGCGAAGTCGTCCACGTCCATACCGGCCTCGACCGCCGTGCGCACGTACTCGATGCCGTCCGCGAGGGTGAACGCGATCTCCTGCGCGGGCGAGGCACCCGCCTCGGCCATGTGGTAGCCGGAGATCGAGATCGTGTT
>NZ_JAGMUJ010000081.1:135081-135828 GCF_019049255.1 Streptomyces sp. AC558_RSS880
ACGCGCCACGAAGAAGAACGACAGCCGCGGCGCGAAGTCGTCCACGTCCATACCGGCCTCGACCGCCGTACGCACGTACTCGATGCCGTCCGCGAGGGTGAACGCGATCTCCTGCGCGGGCGAGGCACCCGCCTCGGCCATGTGGTAGCCGGAGATCGAGATCGTGTTCCACTTCGGGATCTCGGCCCGGCAGTACTTGAAGATGTCCGCGATCAGCCGCAGCGAGGGCTTCGGCGGGAAGATGTACGTACCCCGCGCGATGTACTCCTTCAGCACGTCGTTCTGGATCGTGCCGGTCAGCCGGTCGGCGCTCACCCCCTGCTCCTCGGCGACCAGCTGGTACAGCAGGAGCAGCAGCGCGGCCGGAGCGTTGATCGTCATCGACGTCGACACCCTGTCCAGCGGGATCCCGCCGAACAGCACCCGCATGTCGTCCACCGAGTCGATCGCCACGCCCACCTTGCCGACCTCGCCGTGCGCGATCGGCGCGTCGGAGTCGTGACCCATCTGGGTGGGCAGGTCGAAGGCGACCGACAGCCCCATCGTCCCGTTGGCGATCAGCTGCTTGTACCGGGCGTTGGACTCCGTCGCCGTGCCGAAACCGGCGTACTGCCGCATCGTCCAGGGCCGGCCCGTGTACATCGACGGATACACACCCCGGGTGAAGGGATACGCCCCCGGCTCGCCCAGCTTCTCCGCCGGATCCCAGCCCTCCAGGGCCTCCGGCCCGTACACCGGTTCGATGGG
>NZ_JAGMUJ010000007.1:0-312024 GCF_019049255.1 Streptomyces sp. AC558_RSS880
GCCCCCGGGACCGGTGCCCCCGCCCCCACCCGTCGACGAGCGCGGTGACGAGCGCGAGCAGTACCACCGCGGCGAGCGCGAGCCACCAGGCCGTGTCCATGCCCCGACCGTACCGGCGCGAGCCACCACCGAGCGCCCCCTCCGGCCCCGGCACGCGCCGCTTCCAGCCGAACCGGTGACACCACAGGTGAGTTCGCCCACAACGGCCCCTGGCGGAGGAGCGACCACAGGTTTTGCGCCTTACGCTCGACAAACCGCACGACCCCCGTCTCTCCACACCCGCCAGCGGAGGTTTCTGCTTCATGAAGCTCACCGTCGTCGGCTGCTCGGGGTCGTTCCCGTCCGCGGAATCGGCCTGCTCGAGCTACCTCGTCGAGGCCGACGGCTTCCGGCTGCTTCTCGACCTGGGCAACGGCGCCCTGGGCGAGCTGCAGCGCCACTGCGGTCTCTACGACCTCGACGCGATCTTCCTCAGCCACCTGCACGCCGACCACTGCATCGACATGTGCGGCTACTTCGTCGCGCGCTACTACCGGCACGACGGCGGCCGCTGCGCCCCCCTCCCGGTCTACGGCCCCGAGGGCACCGAGCACCGGCTCACCACCGCCTACGCCGACACCCCCACGGCCTCCTCCATGAGCGAGGTCTTCGACTTCCACACGGTCAAGCCGTCCACCTTCGAGATCGGCCCGTTCCTCGTCCACACCGAGCGCGTCGCGCACCCGGTCGAGGCGTACGGCATCCGCATCGAACACGGCGGCAGGACACTGACGTACTCCGGCGACACGGGCGTGAGCCCCGCGCTCGACGACCTCGCCCGCGACGCCGACCTCTTCCTGTGCGAGGCCGCCTTCACGCACGGCAAGGAGAACATCCCCGACCTGCACCTCAACGGCCGCGAGGCGGGTGAGACGGCGGCCCGCGCGGGCGCCCGCCGCCTGATCCTCACCCACATCCCCCCGTGGACCGACCCGCAGGTCAACCTCACCGACGCCCGCGCGGTGTACGACGGCCCGGTGGGGCTGGCGGCGCCCGGGGCGACGTACGAGATCTGAGACCGGAACGAGCGGGGCCCCCGGAAGCCGTGACGGCTTCCGGGGGCCCCGGTGTCATGTCGTACGAGGACGACTCACGCCTTCGTGGCGTCCTCGAGCTCCTCCTCGGGCTCACGGCCCGGGGTCGGAAGGTTGAACTTGACGATGGCGAAGCGGAAGAGCACGTAGTAGATCGCCGCGAACACCAGACCGATCGGGATGATCAGCCATGGCTTGGTCGCCAGGCTCCAGTTGAGCCCGTAGTCGATGGCGCCCGCGGAGAAGGTGAAGCCCGCGTGGACACCGAACGCCCAGGTGATCGCCATGGACAGGGCGGTGAGCACCGCGTGGATCGCGTACAGCACCGGGGCGATGAACATGAACGAGAACTCGATCGGCTCGGTCACACCGGTCACGAAGGAGGTCAGCGCGAGGGAGACCATCATGCCCATCACGGCCTTGCGGCGCTCCGGGCGGGCGGCGTGCGCGATGGCGATGGCGGCGGCCGGGAGGCCGAACATCATGATCGGGAAGAAGCCCGACATGAACTGCCCGGCGTCCGGGTCACCGGCGAAGAACCGGTTCAGGTCACCGTGCACGACCTCACCGGCCGCGTTGGTGAAGTCACCGATCTGGAACCAGGAGACGGTGTTCACGAACTGGTGCATGCCGATGGGGATCAGCGCGCGGTTGATCAGACCGAACAGACCGGCGCCCGCGGCACCCAGACCGGTGATCCACTCGCCGGCGTCGGAGATGACCTCACCGATCGGCTCCCAGACCAGACCGAAGAGGACACCCATGAGGGTGCCGACGAAGGCCATGATGATCGGGACGAGACGGCGGCCGTTGAAGAAGCCCAGCCAGTCCACCAGCTTCTTGCGGTGATAGCGCTGCCACAGCACGGCCGCCAGCAGACCCATCAGGATGCCGCCGAGAACACCGGGGTTGTTGTAGGTCGCGGCTATGTCCGCGCCGTCCTGCACCTTCGCCTCGGTGACCGGGAACGCCTTCAGGACGTTGCTGTAGACCAGGAAACCGACGAGTGCGGCGAGGGCGGTGGAGCCGTCGGCCTTCTTGGCGAAGCCGATCGCGACACCGATGCAGAACAGCATCGGGAGGTTGTCGAAGATCGCGCCGCCCGCCGTGGCGAACACCGCGGTGACCTTGTCGGGGAGGTTCAGCTTCTCCTGGACGTCGGTCTGGCCGAGCCGGAGCAGAATCCCCGCCGCCGGCAGCACGGCGATAGGCAGCTGCAGGCTGCGTCCGACCTTCTGCAGGCCCTGGAACAGGCCGGATCCCCGCTTCTTTGCGGGGGCCGCCGAGGCGGTGGCGGTGCTCATACTTCCTCCATCGGTGGTGGTCTACACCACTACTGGTGTAGACCTGTTGTAGCACGATGAAGGCCGCATAAGGAACCCATGATTCCTGCTACCGCCGGGCTACCCACCGTGCCCGCCCGGGACCGCTGAACGGAACCCTCCGCAGGGCACACCGAAGAGCCCCCGGACCCCACGGTCCGAGGGCTCGAACAGCCATCTCCAGCCTACGAGATCACGCCTTCGCCGCGTCCTCCACCTCCTCCTCCGGCTCCCGCCCCGGAGTCCTCAGATCGAACCGCGTGATCGCGAACCGGAAGACCACGTAATACACCGCCGCGAAGCACAGCCCGATCGGAATGATCAGCCACGGCTTGGTCGCCAGGTTCCAGTTGATGACGTAGTCGATGAGCCCCGCCGAGAAGCTGAACCCGTCCTTCACCCCCAACCCCCACGTCACCGCCATCGACACACCCGTCAGCACCGCGTGGACCACATACAGCAACGGCGCGATGAAGAGGAAGGAGTACTCCAGCGGCTCGGTGATACCGGTCACGAACGACGTCAGCCCCACCGACAGCATCAGCCCGCCCACCTCCTTGCGCCGGTGCGGCTTCGCACAGTGCGTGATCGCCAGCGCGGCGGCCGGCAGCGCGAACATCATGATCGGGAAGAAACCGGTGGTGAACTGGCCCGCGGTCGGATCACCCGCCAGGAACATGTTGATGTCGCCGTGCACCACCGCGCCGTCCGGCCTGGTGTAACTGCCGAACTGGAACCACATCGGCACGTTCAGGAACTGGTGCAGCCCGATCACCAGCAACGCCCGGTTCGCGATCCCGAACACACCCGCGCCCCACGCGCCCAGGCCGTTGAGCCAGTCGCTGAAACTCTCCAGCCCGTCACCGATCGGCGGCCACACCCACAGACACAGCGCCGCGAACACGATCGCCGCGAACGCCATGATGATCGGGACGAGACGCCGCCCGTTGAAGAAGCCGAGCCAGTCCACCAGCTTCGTCCGGTGGAACCGCTGCCAGAAGTACGCCGCCATCAACCCGATGACGATCCCGCCGAACACCCCCGGATTCTGATACGTGAACGCCGTCACCGTCCCGTCGGCCACCCGGCAGCCCACCATCGGCACCGCCTCCGACCCCCGAGGACAGTCCTCCGGGAACTGACGCAGCACGTTGTAATAGACGAGGAACCCCGCCACCGCCGCCAACGCCGTCGACCCGTCCGCCTTCTTCGCCATCCCGATGGCCACACCCACACAGAACAGCAGCGGCAACCCCAGCGAACCGTCCAGCAGCGCCCCACCCGCGCCCATCATCACCTTGGAGACGTTCGTCCAGCCCAGACCCTCGTCCCCGAACACATCCGGCTGCCCCAGCCGGTTCAGGATGCCCGCCGCCGGCAGCACCGCGATCGGCAACTGCAGACTCCGCCCCATCTTCTGCAAACCCTGGAACAAACGGTTCCAGCGCTCACGCGCGGGAGAGACCGTCCCCCCGGCGCCGGCGGCACTCTCGGCACTCATCCGGTCCCTCTCCCTGGAGAGCAGTCTGGCGAAGCGGCGACAGCGGGTTTGGCGGCAGTCCACCCGGTGGTGTAGACCAGTCAGGCAGGACGGTCCCGCTGTCGTGACGCCATCATCCGGCCCCCACGACAGGACCGCTCGCAAAGATGGGCCAACTGTGGGTTACTGCGACAAAGCGGTTCGGATCAGGGAGAACGAACATGGCCACCAAGGCTGAGAAGATCGTTGCCGGGCTCGGCGGCATCGACAACATCGAAGAAGTCGAAGGCTGCATCACCCGCCTCCGCACCGAAGTCGTCGACCCCGCCAAGGTCGACGAAGCCGCCCTCAAGGCCGCCGGCGCCCACGGCGTCGTCAAGATGGGCAGCGCCATCCAGGTCGTCATCGGCACCGACGCCGACCCCATCGCAGCCGAAATCGAAGACCTGATGTAAGCCACGGCCACACCTTCGGGGCCCCTCCCCACCGGAGAAGGGGCCCCTTCCCCCTGTACGGCTAGGCTCAACGCCATGTCTCGAATCGACGGCCGCACCCCCGAACAACTCCGCCCGGTCACCATCGAACGCGGCTGGAGCAAGCACGCCGAAGGCTCCGTCCTCGTCTCCTTCGGCGACACCAAAGTCCTCTGCACCGCCTCCGTCACCGAAGGCGTCCCCCGCTGGCGCAAAGGCAGCGGCGAGGGCTGGGTCACCGCCGAATACGCGATGCTCCCCCGCGCCACCAACACCCGCGGCGACCGCGAATCCGTCCGCGGCCGCATCGGCGGCCGCACCCACGAGATCAGCCGCCTCATCGGCCGCTCCCTCCGCGCCGTCATCGACTACAAAGCCCTCGGCGAGAACACCATCGTCCTCGACTGCGACGTCCTCCAGGCCGACGGCGGCACCCGCACCGCCGCCATCACCGGCGCCTACGTCGCCCTCGCCGACGCCGTCCAATGGGCCCAGGGCAAGAAACTCATCAAAGCCGGACGCCACCCCCTCACCGGCACCGTCAGCGCCGTATCCGTCGGCATCGTCGCCGGCGTCCCCCTCCTCGACCTCCGCTACGAGGAAGACGTCAAGGCCGACACCGACATGAACGTCGTCTGCACCGGCGACGGCCGCTTCGTCGAAGTCCAGGGCACCGCCGAAGCCGAACCCTTCGCCCGCGACGAACTCAACGCCCTCCTCGACCTCGCCGTCACCGGCTGCACCGAACTCGCCGCCGCCCAGCGCGCCGCACTTGATACCGTCCTCGAAAGGTAAAGGACACACCAAGGCAGTCGGCCGACGCGGGCAACCGCGCCGGCCGCCGCCGCGTCTGAAGAGATACGGGCGCACGGCTCACCCCCGAGCGCCCGGCCAACGACCAGGGCCGCACACCGGCCCGACAAGGGGAGGGACCGTTCCATGGCCGCGAGCCGCCGACGCCGCACCGCAGCCGTCGCCGCCACCCTGGCGGCCGTCGCGCTGACCGCCGGACTCACCACCGGCTGCGCCGCCGTCGACAAGGCACTGGACTGCGTCCAGACCGCCGACGCCATCGCCGACAGCGTCACCGACATGCAGCAAGCCGTCGAAAACGCCGGCAACGACGTCACCCAGCTCGAGGAATCCCTCGAATCCATAGACAAGAACCTCGGCGAAATCGGCGACAAGACCGACAACGCCGACGTGAGCAAGGCCGTCGACGACCTCGAAAAGGCCGTGCAGAACGTCCGCACCTCCATCCAGAACGGCGACGAGACCCCCGACATCAGCCCCGTCACCGACGCCGCCGGCGAACTCACCAAGGTCTGCACGCCGTAACCAGCGGCCGGCGAGGCCCGGGATACTGAACCCCATGACCCGCCTGATCCTCGCCACCCGCAACGCCGGAAAGATCACCGAACTGCGCGCGATCCTCGCCGACGAGGGCCTGCCCCACGACCTCGTCGGCGCCGACGCCTACCCCGACGTCCCCGACGTCAAGGAAACCGGCGTCACCTTCGCCGAGAACGCGCTCCTCAAGGCGCACGCCCTCGCCCAGGCCACCGGCCTCCCCGCCGTCGCCGACGACTCCGGCCTCTGCGTCGACGTCCTGGGCGGCGCCCCCGGCATCTTCTCCGCCCGCTGGTCCGGCACCCACGGCAACGACAAGGCCAACCTGGACCTCCTCCTGGCCCAGCTCTCCGACATCGCCGACGAACACCGGGGCGCCCACTTCGCCTGTGCGGCGGCCCTGGCACTCCCCGACGGCACGGAGCGCGTGGTCGAGGGCCAGTTGCGGGGCACCCTCCGCCACGCCCCCGCCGGCACCGGCGGCTTCGGCTACGACCCGATCCTCCAGCCGGAGGGCGAGACCCGCACCTGCGCGGAACTGACCCCGGCCGAGAAGAACGCCATCAGCCACCGGGGGAAGGCGTTCCGGGCATTGGTACCGGTGGTGCGGGAGCTGCTGGGCTGACTCATAAAGACGCCCCCCGCCTTTGTTTCAAAGGTGGGGGGCGGTGCGGCCGGTGGGATTCGAACCCACACGGGAGTTACCCCACTGGGATCTAAACCCAGCGTGACTGCCAGTTCCACCACGGCCGCGTGATGCTGCCCAGCCATGCTAGCGGCCGGGCAGCGGACTCAGATGCCCAGATCCTTGATGATCTTGGCTACGTGGCCCGTCGCGCGGACGTTGTAGAGGGCGCGTTCGACCTTGCCCTGCTCGTCGACGACGATCGTGGAGCGGATGACGCCCATGTAGGTCTTGCCGTAGTTCTTCTTCTCGCCGTAGGCGCCGTACGCGTCGAGGACCGTCTTGTCGGGGTCGGCGAGGAGGGTGACCTTCAGGGACTCCGCCTCGCGGAACTTGGCGAGCTTCTCCGGCTTGTCGGGGGAGATGCCGATGACGTCGTAGCCGGCGCCCGCGAGCAGCTCCAGGTTGTCGGTGAAGTCGCAGGCCTGCTTGGTGCAGCCGGGGGTGAGGGCGGCGGGGTAGAAGTAGACGATGACCTTGCGGCCCTTGTGGTCGGCCAGGGACACCTCGTTGCCGTCGGCGTCGGGCAGGGTGAAGGCGGGGGCCTCGTCCCCGGGCTGGAGGCGGTCGCTCATCGGTCTGGTCTCCTCGTACGTACGCGCTGGGTGGATCGGGTGCCGGGATCGAGGGTAACCGGGGGTCCTGGCCGTGCGCGGCGGCGTGGAGCTGACAGACTGTCCGGCACAGGTACACAACAGGTATCAGTGGATTTCGGAGGCGGCACGGTGGCGGACACGGCGGACACCAGGACCCCGGCGCAGATCGAGGCGGACATCAGGCGCCGTCGTGCGGTGCTGGCCGAGACCCTGGACGAGATCGGCGTGCGGGTGCATCCGAAGACGATCGTGGGGGATGCCAAGGCCCGGGTCGTCTCGAACGTGGATCACACGCTGGGGCGGGCGTACGTCCGGGTCAACGGTGTGGTGAGTGATGTGAAGGCGCAGTTCGTGGACGAGGAGGGTGCGCCCCGGCTGGAGCGGGTGGTTCCGGTGGCGGTGCTGGTGGTGGGGGTCGTGGGGCTGCTGGCTCTGGGGTCCCGTCGGCGCAGGCGATGACCCCGAGCGCGTGCGTTCGGGGCGGATGCAGGTAGGTTTCAGGACGTGAGCGCCAAGAGACACGAGCACCGTTCCCATGACGACAAGCTGCCCATCCGGATGCTGCACGATCGCGTACTCGTGCGGCAGGACACGAGTGAGGGCGAGCGGCGTTCGGGGGGCGGCATTCTGATTCCCGCGACGGCGGCGGTGGGCCGTCGGCTGGCCTGGGCCGAGGTGGTCGCGGTGGGGCAGAACGTACGGACCGTGGAGCCGGGTGACCGGGTGTTGTACGACCCGGAGGACCGGGCGGAGGTCGAGGTGCGGGGGACGGCGTACGTGCTGATGCGGGAGCGTGATCTGCACGCCGTGGCCGCGGACCGTTTCGAGGGTTCCGAGGATTCGACCGGGTTGTACCTGTAGACCTGTAGACCTGTAGTTCGATGGTGGGAAGGGGCTGGTGACCGTTGTCACCGGCCCTTTTCCCGTTTCCGGGCTAGGGTGGAGGGACCCGAGAGGGCCCCGACGAGACGCGCCGTACCGGGGTGAAGGCAAAGACGACGCACCCCCGTTTCCGTTCGTGTCCCGGAGGTGCCTGTCATGGCCTGGGTTCTGCTCGTGGTCGCCGGTCTGCTGGAGGTCGGCTGGTCGGTGGGGATGAAGTACACCGATGGTTTCACCCGGCTGGTTCCGAGTCTGCTCACCGGTGCGGGCATCGTGACGAGCATGCTGCTGCTGTCGTACGCGGCTCGTACGCTGCCGATCGGTACGGCGTACGGCGTGTGGGTGGGGATCGGTGCGGCCGGGGCGGCGGTGCTGGGCATGCTGGTGCTGGGTGAGCCGGTGACGGCGGCGCGGATCTTCTTCATCTGTCTGTTGCTGGTGGCGGTGGTGGGGTTGAAGGCGACGTCCGGGCACTGAGCCGCGGGTGTTCCTCAGTCCCAGTGGCCGTTCTGGGTGAGGGCGCCGGTGAGGCCGCCCGGGCCGGGGTCGTCGTCCCCGTTGGTGTCGCCGTCGTCGGTGTCGTCGGTGGTTCCCGAGCCGTCGGTCGTTGCGTTGTCGTCCCCGGTGTCGCCGCCGGTGGTGGTGCCGCCGTCGGTCTGTCCCTGGGGCGACTCCGCTCCGTCCTGGCCGGTGGATTCGTCTCCTGTCTCCGTCTCGCCCGGTGTCTCGCCGCCGTCTCCGCTGTCGGCGTCGCTCGGGTCGCCGGTCGAGGGGGACGGGTCGGTGCTGGAGTCGCCGGGGGGTGGCTGGGTCTTCCAGGCGCCGGGCTGGAGGCGAAGGGTGAAGGCCGTGACCGGTGCGTCCTGGAGGGCTTCGCGGGTGTACTGGCCCCAGATCTCGGCGGGGGCGCCGCCGCCGTTGATGCGGGGCAGGCCCATGGCGCCGTAGAGGGGTTTGTGGCCGGCGGTGACGGGGTCCTGGCCCATGACGGCGACGACGGTGGCGAGGTCGGGGGTGTAGCCGGCGAACCAGGCGGCGGTGTCCTCCTCGGCGGTGCCGGTCTTGCCGGCGGCGGGGCGGCCGGCGGTCTGGGCGGCGGTGGCGGTGCCGCTCTCGACGACGCCGCGCAGGACGGAGGTGGTGGTGTCGGCGGCCTGGCGGCTGACGGCCTGGCGGGTGTGGCGTTCGGGCAGTTCGACGTTCCGCCCGTTCTGGGTGACCTTCTCGATCATGGTGTAGTCGCCGTGTTTGCCGTGGTTGGCGAGGGTGGCGTACGCCTCGGCCATGTCGAGGACGCTGGCGGTGGCGACGCCGAGGGCGATGGAGGGCCCGGCGTCGTCGAGGCTGGGGGTGTTCTCGGACAGGCCCAGGTCGATGGCGGTCCGACGGACCTTGTCGGGGCCGACGTCGACGGCCATCTGTGCGTACACGGCGTTGACGGACTTGTCGGTGGCCTCGCGGACGGTGATGTCGCCGTAGTCGCGGTGGTCCTCGTTCTCGGGGGCGTAGCGGTCGCCGGGCCAGCCCTGGACGGGGCGTTCGCTGGTGCCGTCGTAGATGGTGTTGGGGGTGATGGGGCGGCCGTCGCGGGTGCGGGAGCCGTTCTCGACGGCGGCGGTGAAGACGAACGGTTTGAAGCTGGAGCCGACCTGGAAGTCCCGGCGGGTGGCGTTGGGGGTGTACTGCTTGACGTAGTCGATGCCGTTGTACATGGCGACGACCTTGCCGGTCTTGACGTCGATGGAGGCGCCGCCGGCGCGGACGTAGGTGTCGACCTCGCGGTTCTCCTGGTCGAGCCGGTCCATGAGTTTGTCGTTGACGGCGTCGACGAAGGCGTCCTGCTTGTCCTTGTGCAGGGTGGTGGTGATGCGGTAGCCGCCGGCGTCGAGGGCGGCCTCGTCGACGATCTTGTCGTCGATCAGCTGGTCCTTGACGATGTTCACGATGTAGCCGCGCTGTCCGGACAGGCTGGTGGAGACGGTGGTCCGCTGGGGTACGGGGAATGTCAGGCCGGCGCGTTCGGAGGCGCTGAGCCAGCCTTCGTCGACCATGCCGTCGAGGACGTAGTTCCAGCGGCGTTCGACGGTGTCGCGGTTCTCGGGGTGGGTGATGACGTCGTACTGGCTGGGGGCGTTGACGAGGGCGGCGAGGTAGGCGGCGCGGGCGGCGTCGAGTTCGGAGGCGTCGATGCCGTAGTAGGCGTGGGCGGCGGACTGGATGCCGTAGGCGCCGCGGCCGAAGAAGCTGGTGTTGAGGTAGCCCTCGAGGATCTGGTCCTTGCTCTGTTCGCGGTCGAGTTTGATGGAGATGAAGAACTCCTTCACCTTGCGGGTGACGGTCTGTTCCTGGCGGAGGTAGTAGTTCTTCACGTACTGCTGGGTGATGGTGGAGCCGGACTGTCTGCCCTTGCCGGTGGCGGTGTTCCAGGCGGCGCGGACCATGGCCTGGGGGTCGATGGCGGACTCGGTGTAGAAGTCGCGGTCCTCGGCGGCCAGGACGGCGTGCTGGGCGTCCTTGGAGATCTGGGAGAGGGCGACGTTCTCCCGGTTGACCTCGCCGTCGCGGGCGATGACGGAGCCGTCGGCGTAGAGGTAGACGTTGGCCTGCTGGGTGGCGAGGGCGTTGGCGGCGGGGATCTGTACGAGGTGGTAGCCGAGGAAGAAGCCGCCGACGACGAGTGCGGCGGTGATGAGGAGGCCGCCGAGGACCATTCGCCAGGTGGGGAGCAGCCGGTGCCATCCGGTGCGTTCGGGCCGCTTCGGGGCGGTGGCCGCCGGGGGTTTTCTCGGTGCCCAGCCCTTTTCGGGCTGCTGCGGCTGCGGCTCGTCGCTCATGTCGTGCACGGACTCCCGTTTCGCCTGGTTCGTTCCACTGCGCCGTGGTGTGTGCGTCTTATTCAAGACTGTCCCTTCCGGTGACGCGTCCCCGTTGACGCCGTGCGGGGCGCGCGCACGCGGCTTGTCACACACATGGCCCCAACGAAAATGCGTGGCAGGGGGTACGGCGGGCGCACTAGGCTCCTGCGCTTCGGTGCCGGATGCGGGAGGGGGCGGGGCGTGGGCTCGGCGCGGTTGTACCTGGCCGTCGCGGTGGGGGGTTTCCGGCGGTACGCGTCGTACCGGGTGGCGACGGCGGCCGGGGTGTTCACCAATACGGTGTTCGGGCTGATCCTCGTGTACACGTATCTGGCGTTGTGGGAGGAGCGGCCGGGTCTCGGCGGCTACGACCAGGCGCAGGCGGTCACGTACGTGTGGCTGGGGCAGTGTCTCTACGCGACGCTGGCGATCCAGGGCGGGGGTGCCGAGAAGGACCTGATGGAACGCATCCGGACGGGTGAGATCGCCGTCGATCTGTACCGGCCGGTGGATCTGCAGGTGTGGTGGCTGGCGGGTGACGTGGGGCGGGCGGCGTTCCAGACGCTGGGGCGGGGGGTGGTGCCGTTCGTGTTCGGCTGGCTGTTCTTCCCGATGGCGTTGCCGGCGGAGGTCACCGCGTGGGCGGCGTTCGCGGTCACGCTGCTGCTGGCGGCGGTGGTGAGTTTCGCGATCCGCTATCTGGCGGCGCTGAGCGTGTTCTGGCTGATGGACGGCATGGGTGTCAGCCAGGTGCTGATGATCACGGGGGTGTTCTTCTCGGGCATGGTGCTGCCGCTGAACGCCTTCCCGGGCGGGCTCGGTGACGTGGTGCGGATGTTGCCGTGGGCGGCGCAGATCCAGGTGCCGGCGGATGTGCTGATGGGGGAGACGGACGTGCTGGGGGCGTTCGTGTTCCAGGCGGCGTGGGCGGTGGCGCTGCTGGCGGCGGGGCGGCTGGTGCAGTCGGCGGCGACGCGGCGGGTGGTGGTGCAGGGTGGGTGAGCGCGGTGTGCTGGTGGAGGGGCTGCGGGCCTACGGGCTGATCGCCGGGATGTGGGTGCGGTCGGGCATGACGTACCGCACGTCCTTCGTCTTCACGGTGTTCGGGAACCTGTTGGTGACCGGGCTGGACTTCGTGGGGATCCTGCTGATGTTCTCGCAGGTCGACTCGCTGGGCGGCTGGTCGCTGCCGGAGATCGCCCTGCTGTACGGGTTGTCGGCGACGGCGTTCGGGATCGCCGACCTGGTGCTCGGTTCGATGGACGTGCTGGGCGGGCGGATGCGGGACGGCTCGTTCGACGTCCTGCTGGTGCGTCCGGCGCCGGTGCTGGCGCAGGTCGGCGCGGATCATTTCGCGGTGCGCCGGCTGGGGCGGGTCACTCAGGGCGTGGTGGTGCTGGGTTGGGCGCTGGCCTCGGTCGAGGTCGACTGGAGCGTGGTGAAGGTGCTGCTGGTGCCGGTGATGGTGGTCAGCGGCGCGGCGATCTTCTCGGCGGTGTTCGTGGCGGGCGCCGCGTTCCAGATCTACGCGCAGGACGCGGCCGAGGTGCAGAACGCGTTCACGTACGGCGGGAGCACGCTGTTGCAGTATCCGCCGAGCGTGTTCGGGAAGGATCTGGTGCGGGGGGTGACGTTCATGCTGCCGCTCGCCTTCGTCAACTGGGTGCCCGCCGCGTACGTGCTGGAGCGGCCGTATCCGATCGGGCTGCCGGGGTGGGCGGCGTTCGCGTCGCCGCTGGTGGCGGTCGGCTGCTGCGTGCTGGCGGGGCTGGCGTGGCGGACGGGTCTCAGGTCGTACCGGAGTACGGGGAGTTAGCAGGCTGTGGACGCTTTCATCGAACTCGACGGCGTGGAGAAGGTCTTCGACGTGCGCAGGAAGACCGGCTTCATGAAACGGGAGCGGCATCGGGTGCGGGCGGTCGACTCGATCTCCTTCACGGTGGCGCGGGGCGAGATGGTCGGCTACATCGGCCCGAACGGCGCCGGGAAGTCGACGACGATCAAGATGCTGACGGGGATCCTCACGCCGAGCGGCGGGCGGCTGCGGGTCGCCGGGATCGATCCGTCCCGGGAGCGGACGCGGCTGGCGCACCGCATCGGGGTGGTGTTCGGGCAGCGTACGACGCTGTGGTGGGACCTGCCGCTGATCGACTCGTACCGGCTGATGCACCGCATGTACCGCATCCCGGACGCGCGGTACCGGGAGAACCTGGAGCGGCTGACCGAACTCCTCGACCTGGGTGAGCTGTTGGACGTTCCGGTGCGTCAGCTCTCGCTCGGTCAGCGGATGCGCGGGGACATCGCGGCGGCGCTGCTGCACGACCCGGAGGTGCTGTACCTCGACGAGCCGACGATCGGTCTGGACGTCGTCTCCAAGACCAAGGTGCGGGACTTCCTGCGGCAGTTGAACGCCGAGCGGGCCACGACGGTGCTGCTGACCACGCACGACCTGCAGGACATCGAGCAGTTGTGCTCACGGGTGATGGTCATCGACCACGGCCGGCTGGTGTACGACGGTTCGCTCGCCGGGCTGCACGAGGCGGGGGAGAGCGAACGGACGCTGGTGGTGGACCTGGAGCGGGAGCTGCCGCCGATCGAGGCGCCCGCGCCCGCGCGGGTGGTACGGGTGGAGGGGGCGCGGCAGTGGCTGTCGTTCCCGGCGTCGGCGTCGGCGGCCGAACTGGTGGCGCGGGTCGCGGCCCGGTACCCGCTGGTGGACCTGTCGGTGCGGGAGCCGGACATCGAGGCGGTCATCGCGACCATGTACGCGGAGCGAGCCGGCCGGGCCCTCTCGTAGCCGTGCGGCGGAGACAACTCGTAGGCTGCTGGTATGACCGAAGACGCAGCCGTCCCGGACCTCCGTGCCTCCGACGCCGACCGTGAACGGGTCGCCGAGATCCTGCGGGACGCCCTCGCGGAGGGCCGCCTGGACATGGAGGAGTTCGAGGAGCGGCTGGACGCGACGTACAAGGCGCGCACGTACGGGGAGCTGACGCCGATCACCCGCGACCTGCCGGACCGGGGGGCGGCCGTACCGGCCGTGTCCCTGACCAAGGAGCCCGCGCGGGGCGGCGGTTGGGGGGACAGGATCGTCGGCGGTGACGACGCGGTGACGTCGTCGTGGGCCGTGGCCGTGATGTCGGGCTTCCAGCGCAAGGGCCACTGGACGGCGCCGCGCCGCTTCAACTGCTTCGCCTTCTGGGGCGGCGGGGAGATCGATCTGCGGGACGCGTACTTCGCGGACCGCGAGGTCGTCATCAACGCGGTCGCGATCATGGGCGGGGTGGAGGTGATCGTCCCGCCCGGCGTCGAGGTCGTCGTGCGCGGCATCGGTGTCATGGGCGGCTTCGACCACCGCGAGGAGGGTGTACCGGGCGAGCCGGGCGCCCCGCGCGTGATCGTCACGGGCTTCGCCTTCTGGGGCGGCGTCGGCGTCGACCGCAAACTGCCCCGCGCGGAGAAGCAGCGCCTGCGCGAGGAACGCCGCAGGGAGAAACTGGAACGCAAGGAGCAGCGCCGCCGCGAACTGGAAGGATCCCTCCCCGACCTCCACGACCACCTGAACCTCCACGACCACCTGGACCTCCACGGCCGCCCGGAGGAACGCGAGCCGCGCGGACGCGACGACCGTTGACGTCGGACGGGCGAATGCAGCCCCTCCGGCGACACTTCAGCCCCTCTGGGGGTGCCCCCTTCGGGGGAGTTCGAGGAGCGGGGTCCGGAGCGGAGCCCCGGGTACGGGACGGGTAGGGGCGGAGGGGGCGGAACAAACGCCCGCGACCCCCTACAACCGCGCCGGAGCCCCACCCTTCAGATCGTCCAGATCGAACTCCTCCGCCATCCGGGTGTACCCCCTGTCGTTCGGATGAAGATGATCACCGGAGTCGTACTCCGGGCGGAACCGCCGCGGATCGTACGGATCACGAAGCGCCTCGTCGAAGTCGACGACCGCGTCGAACACCCGCCCCGCACGGATCTCCGCGTTGATCCGCTGCCGCACGTCTTCCCGCGCGTCGGTGTACCCGCCGTGTCCGCCGAACGGCATGAGCGTCGCCCCCACGACCTTCACCCCCCGCGCATGGGCCCGCTCGACCAGCGCGTTCAGTCCCGCGACGATCGTGTCCGGATCGGCGGTCCCCGGATGGCGCAGGATGTCGTTGATGCCGAGCGCGACGACGACGACCTCGACGTCCGTCCGGCCCAGGACGTCCCGCTCGAACCGGTTCAGCCCACTGGGATTCGTGGCCGGCCGCCCCAGCCTGTCGGCGAGGAGCTGGTTCCCGCTGATCCCCTCGTTGACGACGCTGTGGTGCGGCACGTCCCGCCCGTCCTCGACCGCCTCCCGCAGCCGGTCGGACAGCACGTCCGGCCACCGGTTGTTCTCCCCGGTCGTCGAGGTGGCGCCGTCGGTCAGCGAGTCCCCGAGGGCGACGACCGTGCCGTCCGACTCGTTGCTCAGCACGTCCAGCGCGGTCACGTACCGCCAGACCTTGCTCTGCCCGGTGTACACCGCCCCCGTCGCGTCCAGGGTGTGCTCGCCGTCGGCGACGTACGAGATCTGGCGCGCGTGCGGGTGATGGGTGACCGGCCCGGAGGCGGTGGGGGAGTACGTCGTGATCAGGACGTCCCCGTCGTGCGGGACGGCGATGCGCGCCACGTCGCTCGTCACCTGCTCGCCCGCCGGGACGACGACCGTCGGGCTCCCGGCGAAGGTCAGCGGCCGCATGGTCTCCGCGAGCGCCTCCGCGGTGTCCGGGTCCGCGGACACCGCGATCGAGGCGTGCGTGATGGTCAGCGGCGACTGGCCGTAGAGGTTGGACAGCGTGACGCGGGCACTCGTACCGCCGGCGCTGGTGTGGACGACGTTGCGCACCGAGCGGCCCGCGAGGCCGGTCGTCTCGGTGCCGGGCTCGCCCGCGACCGGGGAGGTGGCCCAGGAGGTGACCCAGGTGCCGGCGGAGGCGGGCGCGGCCGGGTCGTGCCGGGCGCCGCGGCCGCCGGCGAGGGTGTCGCGCTCCCGCATGCGGCCGTCGGCTCCGACGTCGGCACCGACGTAGATGGTGGCGGAGACCGCCACGATCGCGGCGACGATCGCGGCGAGCAGGGCACGCTGCTTGGCGGGAGGCGCCTCGGCGTCCCCGTCACGACCCCGGGTCATGCTGTTCTGTTCTCCTCGGGAGAGGGAGCCCGAGGCTCCGATCCGGTGAACCCATGATGATCCATGGGCCGGGAAGACTGACCGGAGGGACCCTTAGGTGATCCCCCTGGACAAACCCCCTCCGGACAGACGCCGGGAACTCCTGTTCCGTTCCAGGAGTCGGTCAGGAAGGGACAATGTGTGAGGGATCACCGAGCGGGTGGAGCGGATGGAACGGACCGAAGCGGCGGAAACATCGGAAAAGGCAGAAAGCGGCGGCCGGGACGCTGAGGGGCGGCATGCCCGCACCGGCGCCTTCACGAACCGCGCGATGACGACGTTCAGCCCCGCGGACGAGGAGAAGCAGCGCGGGGTGCGCCGGATGAAGCTCACCGCCACCGGCCTGCTGCTGTTCGTCACCGTCGTCTACGTCCTCATGGAATGGGCCTCCCACCAGGGCGCCGGCCCCTGGGCGGGCTATGTCGCCGCCGCGGCCGAGGCCGGCATGGTCGGCGCGCTCGCCGACTGGTTCGCCGTCACCGCGCTCTTCCGCCACCCGCTCGGCCTGCGCATCCCGCACACCGCGATCATCCCCACGAAGAAGGACCAGCTCGGCGTCTCCCTCGGTGAGTTCGTCGGCGAGAACTTCCTCTCCGAGGACGTCGTACGGCAGCGGCTGCGCGCCGTCGGCATCGGCAGCCGGCTCGGCGCCTGGCTCGCCGTCCCCGAACACGCCGACCGGGTCACCGCCGAGCTGTCGGCGGCCCTGCGCGGCGCCCTCACCGTGCTGCGCGACTCCGACGTCCAGGCGGTGGTCGGCGAGGCCATCACCCGCCGCGCCGACGCCCAGGAGATCGCGCCCGGCATGGGCAAGCTGCTGGAGCGGATCGTCGCCGACGGCGGTCACAAACGGGCCGTCGACGTCATCGTCACCCGCGCGCACGACTGGCTGGTGCTGCACAGCGACACCGTGATGGACGCCGTCCACGGCGGCGCGCCCGGCTGGACCCCCAGATTCGTCGACCGCAAGGTCGGCGAGCGCGTCTACAAGGAGCTGCTGCGCTTCGTCACCGAGATGCGCGACATGCCCGCCCACCCCGCGCGCGGCGCCCTCGACCGCTTTCTCACCGACTTCGCCTCCGACCTCCAGTCCGACACCGACACCCGCGCCCGCGTCGAACGCCTCAAGAGCGAGGTCCTCGGCCGGGGCGAGGTGCAGGACCTGATCGCCTCCGCGTGGACCGCCGTACGGGCCATGATCGTCTCGGCGGCGGAGGACGAGCGCAGCGAACTCCGCCTGCGCGTGCGCGCCTCGCTGCTCTCCCTGGGCGCCCGCATGTCGCTCGACCCCAAGGTGCAGGGCAAGGTCGACGGCTGGCTGGAGGGCGCGGCGGTGTACGTGGTCACCACCTACCGCAAGGAGATCACCTCCCTGATCACGGACACGGTGGCGAGCTGGGACGCCGAGCACACCACGAAGAAGATCGAGGCCAACATCGGCCGGGACCTGCAGTTCATCCGCATCAACGGCACGGTGGTCGGCTCCCTGGCGGGGCTGCTGATCTACACGATCTCCCAGGCTCTGGGCGCGTAGCGCGGCGCGGCATGCCGCGCCGCGCGGCGGGACGGCCGAAGGGCCACGGGGTGCGCCGGAGCGGGACGCCGCGGGTCCGTCGTGGCGGGGCGCGCGGCTCCCCGCGTCCCGCCGAGGACGACCCGCCGTGGGCCCCCTCCGCTCCCGTGGGTACTGGCCGGCGGTGACCGCGACTCCCCAGGGACGCGGGGCTGTGCTGATACGCGGCTCCGCCGCGCGGGCGCGAACAACCACGACGCGCCGCAACCCGATACCCCCACGGGCCCCCTTGCACATCCCCTCATGCCAAAGCGGGCGGGCGTGAAAACGCCCGCCCGGGGCATCCGACGGGGGTTCGCTTCGCCAGGGAGGGAGCCCATGACCACCGCGCAGTCCGGGACCAGACACACCGTCACCACCAGTATCCCCGCCCGCCTGGACCGCCTCCCGTGGTCCCGCTGGCACTGGACCGTCGTCATCGGTCTCGGCACCGTGTGGATCCTCGACGGCCTGGAGGTCACGGTCGTCGGCAACATCGCGAGCCGCCTGTCCGAACCGGGCAGCGGACTGCCCATCACCTCCGGCGAGGTCACCGGCGTCGCCGCCGCCCTCTACGTCGCCGGCGCCTGCGCGGGCGCCCTCTTCTGGGGCCGCCTGACCGACGTCTGGGGCCGCAAGAAGCTCTTCATGATCACCCTCGCGGTCTACCTCGGCGCCACCGCCCTCACCGCGGTCGCCTTCGACACCTGGTGGTTCTTCCTCTTCCGCTTCCTCACCGGCTTCGGCATCGGCGGCGAGTACGCGGCCATCAACTCCGCGGTCGACGAGCTGATCCCGGCGCGGTACCGGGGCCGCGTCGACCTGATGATCAACGGCAGCTTCTGGCTGGGCGCGGTCGGCGGCTCCCTGCTGTCGATCCTCGCCCTGAACACCGACGTCTTCCCGGCGGACGTCGGCTGGCGCCTGACCTTCGCCCTCGGCGCCGTACTCTCCCTGGTCATCCTCCTCGTACGCCGTCACGTCCCCGAAAGCCCGCGCTGGCTGCTGATCCACGGCCGCGACGAGGAGGCGGAACGCATCGTCGGCGACATCGAGCGACAGGTCGAGGCCGAGCGGAACGAACCGCTGCCCCGCGCGGAGGGCGAACTCACCATCCGCCAGCGTGAGAACGTCACGTTCACCGAGATCGCCCGCACCGTCTTCGCCGAATACCGCAAGCGCTCGGTCCTCGGCTTCTCCCTCTTCATCGGCCAGGCGTTCCTCTACAACGCCATCACCTTCGGCTTCGGCGCGATCCTGACCACGTTCTTCGACGTCCCGTCAGGGAACACCGGCTACTACTTCGCCGTGATCGCGGTCGGCAACTTCCTGGGCCCGCTGCTGCTCGGCAAGCTCTTCGACACGGTGGGCCGCCGGGTGATGATCTCCGGCACGTACCTGCTCTCGGGCATCCTGCTGTTCGGCACGGCCTGGCTCTTCGACCGGGGTTCGCTCAACGCGACGACCCTCACCGCCTGCTGGTGCGCCGTCCTGTTCTTCGCCTCGGCCGGCGCGAGCAGCGCGTACCTGACGGTCTCCGAGGTCTTCCCCATGGAGACCCGCGCGATGTCCATCGCCTTCTTCTACGCCCTCGGCACCGCCGCCGGCGGCATCAGCGGCCCCCTGCTGTTCGCGAAGCTCACGGAAACGGGCGTGGTCGGCGACACGGTCCTCGCCTTCCAGATCGGCGCCGGCCTGATGTGCGCGGCGGGCCTGGTGGCCGCGTTCCTCGCGGTGAAGGCGGAACGCCGCTCCCTGGAGGACATCGCGATCCCGCTGTCGGTGGCCGGGGCGAAGGAGGGGACGGCGGGGAAGTGACCGGGCCGCAGGGTCGTAGGGCCACGGAAGGACCCTTGTCGGACACCGGACGGCGACATCAGGCCACTGGTCTTTGAAAGTGCAACTACCCCCTTGTTCGAGGATCGTCACGCGGGTGACACTCGCTGACGGCGGCCGGCCCCCCTCGGCCCGGTGGTCCGGGCCGGCGGGAACGTCGTACCGCCTCGTGCGTCCCCATGCCCTCGATCATGGAGGTACCGATGAAAACAAGCCGTCGCGGGGCCGGATTACTCCTCGGTCTGTCCTCGGCCCTGACGTTCTCCCTCCTCGGCGCGTCCCCGGCGTCCGCCTCGACCTCGACGTGGACGCTGGAGGCCGAGGGGCAGGTGCGGTGTGTCCGTGGTGGATTCTCATGGACGTACGCCCTGTCCCCGGTGTCCGGAAGCTGGTCGAAACCCATCACGACCGGCATCCGCAACCTGCCGGGCAAGTCCTCCGCCAACCTGGGCCGTCAGATCATCCCCCCGGGCACGAACGAACGTGACCCCGCTGACGGCAGCCTGCCCGTCAACGGCTACGTCTTCTTCTCCCTGGGGCTGGCACCGGTCGGTGAGTACACCGCCGAGATCTACGCCACCGACGGCGAGCGGACCGAGACCGACCAGCTGAAGATCGTCTACCAGGACGAGTACTGCCAGTAGGTCCCGTGGAACGATCCTGAGCCATGGTGCCCGGGTACTCGGCCCGTCGGCCGGCCGGTCCGGGCACCATGGCGCGGTCGCCGGAACACCCTCGCGCGGCCGCCCTCCCTCAGCCCCGTCCCCGCCGGTCGGCCACCGCCCACGAGGCGAGCGCCACGGCGCCCGCCACCCCGAACACGGCCGGCCAGGCACCCACCTTCTTCGCCAGCGGGTGCGACCCCGCGAACGCGGCGACGTACGCCACCGACAGCGCCCCCGCCGCCCTGCCCCCGGCCCGCTCCCGCCACTGCTGCGCGGCGGCGGCCCCGGCGGCGGCGAGCACGACCCCGCCCAGCTGTCGCTTCCGCGTCCAGCGGGCCACGCCGTACCCCCCGACGAGTCCACTCGCCGCCACCACGGAACTCGGTACCTTCGCCATGCCTGCCGCCTCCTGCCACTGCGCCGGCCCACCGGGCCGGGGTCGTCCGGACTCCGAGGCTAGCGCTCCGGGAGACGGCCCCCGCGCCCAGGCCCGCAACCGGTCGTGCGACACAACCTGAGTCCAAGCTTGTCAACTTTCCTCCCCCGAGCTATATAAGAAGGCAAGACCGTAAGGGCATCGCAGATGACACCCACGGAAGGAGATGACCGTGATGCTCATGCGTACCGACCCGTTCCGCGAATTCGACCGACTCGCGCAGCAGGTCTTCGGCGCCACCCCCACCGGCCGTCCCGCGGCGATGCCGATGGACGCCTACCGCTCGGGGGACGACTTCATCGTCCACTTCGACCTCCCCGGCATCGACCCGGAGACGATCGAGCTCGACGTCGAGCGCAACGTCCTCAACGTGCGCGCCGAGCGCCGCTCCCCGGCGCCCGAGGGAGCGGAGACCGTGGTCGCCGAGCGGCCCACCGGCACCTTCACCCGCCAGCTGTTCCTCGGGGACACCCTGGACACGGAACGCATCGACGCGTCGTACGAGTCCGGCGTCCTGACCCTGCGGATCCCGGTCGCCGAACAGGCCAAGCCGCGCCGCATCCAGATCACCGGCGGCGACAGCCGCAAGCAGATCGGCGGCTGACCCCCGCGCGTCCCGCGCACCCCACGCGTCCCGCGGACCCGAATGGTCCGCGGGACGCGCCCCCGCGCGCATCCGGCCCGGAGGACGGCACATGCCCGGGAAGAACCGGGGCACTGGAGAACCGGAGACCGGGGCACTGGAGAACCGGAGAAGGAGAGAAGCACCGGATGACCACGCTGACACCGCAGAAGCCCGCGACCGTGAAGCAGGCCGGAGGCGTCCCGGCCCCGGCAGCCGCCCCCCGGAACGACGGCTGGCACCAACTGATCGACGCCGTGCGGGAGTCGGGCCAGTACCCGACACGGTCACAGGCGGAGAACGTCACCCGCGTCGTCCTCTCCGCCCTCGGCGGCCACGTCGTCGGCGACGAGCGCGTCGACCTGGCCCGCGCCCTGCCCGAGGAGGCGGCGAGAGCGGTCGCCTCGCAGATCCCGGTGAACCGCAGACTGACCGCCGCGGAGTTCGTCGACTCGGTGGCCGCCCGCATCGAGGGCGCGACCCCGGCCACGGCCCGCTGGGACGTCAGCTCGGTCCTGGGCGTCCTGCCCGAACTGGTCGGCGACGCCCTGATCACCCGCGTCCTGGCCCAACTGCCGCCGGGCTACGCCCTGCTCTTCGGCCGGGCGGAACTGTCCCCGGCGTGACGACCGGGCCGCGGCCCCCGCACACGTGAAAACCGTCCGACGTGATCCGGCCCCGGACCCCTGTCCGGGGCCGGATCACGTCCGGATCCCGTCACCGCCCGCCAAACGGTTCGACGACACCCCTCCCCGCGCGCCATCCTGCGAGCCGGCACCCACGCCGACCACCCGCCCCTGGAGGACCGTTGAACCCCACCCTCCGCCACATCACCTTCGACTGCACCGGCGACCCCTACGACCTCGCCACGTTCTGGAGCGCGATGCTGGGCAACCCGCTCGCCGACGACGACAAGCCCGGCGACCCGGAGGCCCTGATCGCGGACCCGGCCGGCGGGCCCGGCCTGCTCTTCGTGCGCGTGGCGGAGGGAAAGACCGCCAAGAACCGCCTCCACTTCGACCTCAGGCCGACCGGCCGCACCCGGGCACAGGAGGTCGCCCGTGCCATCGGGCTCGGCGCCCGCCAACTGGCCGACCACACCCGCCCCGACGGCGGGGGCTGGGTCACCCTGGCCGACCCCGAAGGGAACGAGTTCTGCATAGAGCGGGGTGACCTGGACTGAAACGAACACGCGGTGAGCGAAGCGTGTACGTCCGCACCCCCGAGAGCGTACGATCGTACGCATGCCGACGGACGACCACTTCGCGAACGATCCGCGCACGAACCTCGAGCGCATGCTCGCGGGCGACCTCTACATCGCCGACGATCCGGAGATCGCCCGCCGACAGCAGCGCGCGATGCGGCTCGCGGCCCGCTACCAGGCCGCCTACCCCGAGAACCCCGCCGAGGCGAGGCCGATCCTGACCGAGCTCCTCGCCTCGGTGGGCGAGGGCGTCGAGGTGCGCCCGCCGCTGTACGTCGACTACGGCAGCAACATCAGCATCGGCGCCCGCACCTTCGTCAACTACCACCTGACCGCCCTGGACGTCGCCCGGATCACCATCGGCGAGGACTGCCAGATCGGCCCGAACGTCCAGCTCCTCACGCCCACCCACCCCGTGGAGCCACAGCCCCGCCGCGACAAGCTCGAGGCCGCGCTGCCCATCACCATCGGCGACAACGTCTGGCTCGGCGGCGGCGCGATCGTCTGCCCCGGAGTGACCATCGGCGACAACTCCGTCATCGGCGCCGGCGCGGTGGTCACCAAGGACATCCCCGCGAACGTGGTGGCCGTGGGCAACCCGGCCCGCCCGGTCCGCACCCTCTGAGCCCCGGTCACGGACCATGGCCACCGGACACACCGACCCCCACCGCCGCGAGCGCATCCTCGCGGCGGCGCTCGACCTCATCGCCGAGGAGGGCGTGGCGGGCGTCTCCCACCGCAAGATCGCCGCACGGGCCCAGGTCCCCCTGGGCTCGATGACGTACCACTTCACCGGCATCGACGACCTCCTGCTCCAGGCGTTCACCGGCTACGCCGACCACGTGGTGACCCTCTTCGAGCACCACCTCAGCGGCGCCACCACCGCCGACGAGGCCCGCGAAGCGGTCACCGACCTCATCCACACCCTCTCCGAGGGCACCCGCCGCGACCTGATCCTCACCCAGGAGCTCTACACCCTGGCGGCCCGCCACGAGCCGTACCGCGACCTGTGCGCCCGCTGGATGCGCCGCAGCCGCACCCTGCTGGAACAGCACTTCGACGCCGCCACGGCCCGCCGGCTGGACGCCCTGATCGAGGGCCTGACCCTCCACCGGGCCCTGGACGACACCCCGTCCGACCGCGAACTGACCCGCGAGGCGGTCGCCCGCATCACCGCCACCCCCTGACCGGCCCGCCGGGGCCGACGACCGTTCCGCCCGCGGACGGGAGCGTTCCCGGTCAGCTGCCGCTCTCCCGCGGGCGCGGGAACTCCCGCACCAGCTCTCCGCCCCGGGGCTCGTAGCACGACATGCCGACATTCCACCCGAACCCGGTGAGCAGGGCGTGCAGTTCCTCCCAGCGCCCGGGGTCCACCTGACCGGCGAAGCGGACGAGCCAGGGGTCGGAGAGCGTGGAGAGCCGGGCCCACCCGGTGGAGAAGGCGATCTCGCCGCGGAAACGGTCGGACGGCCCGATCTCCCAGCCCGCCCCGGTCAACGCGTCGACGAACTCGGCCCGGGAGGGAGTGGGGTCGTCCTCCGTCTGACGCAGGTACACGGCCCCGTAGACATCGGGGATTCCGTCCAGCTTCTCCCGCAGCCAGTCGGGCACGTGCTCCTCCGCGCGGGGGAAGTACTTCAGGTCCCGGGCGTAGTGCTCGGGCGTGAAGGACGGTGCGTCCGGCTCGTGGTCGTAGTCGTAGTCGACCGAGTACCGCTCCGGGACCAGCGTGTAGGTGAGCGTGTACCAGGTGCCGTGGGTCTCGTCGTGCATCCCCGCTCGCAGCCGGCGGCACAGGTCGTCGATGCCCCGCGGGACGCCCGCGGCGGTGAGGCTGCGGCCGTCCGCGTCCAGGACCGCCAGGCCCGCCATGGAGCCGCTGGACACCAGATCGGACCAGCGGAGCGTCGCCTTCGCCCAGCCGTCGGGGAGCCCTCCGGCCAACACACCGCCGATCTCGGCACCTATCTCGGCTTGTTCGGTCATGTCCAGGGCGGTGGTCGGCACGGTGTCACCCATCCTCGGTCTCGCTCGGTCGGGGGAGTCACCACGATCGGACGCGGTACCCGGCCGTCCGGTTGCGGCGGCGCGCCGGAACCCACGCCCCGTGAGGCCGCTCAAGGCACGTCAGCGGTGCCCGCGCGACGGCCGAGGCGGCGGACGGCGACCCCGTACACGACGGGGAACACCACGACCGGCACGAAACCGATCCACTGGAACGGCCGGGGAATCCCGTCGCTGTCCCAGTCGAACACGTCCCCCAGCACGAATCCGCACATCAGCAGCGCGAGGAACGAGCCGACGGTCAGGAAGACGGCCAGCACCATCGCCGAGGACCTGGCTGCGGCACGCTCCCGCGCCGCCAGCACGAAGGCCTCGTCCGGGGCCGTCCACCCGTCACCCCGAGACCGTTCCCACACGTCCGTGACGGCGCGCACTTCGCCGGCCCGCGCCCCGATCCCTCCCGGCAGGGCGAACAGCCGGCCCTCGCGGTCGAGCAGCAGCGTCCTGGACGATGCCGTGCCGTCCTCCACGCCGATGCCCAGCACGTCGGCCCACGCGGTCCTGCGGGTCCGGAACAACCGCCGTACGGCGATGTGGTCCTCGTACACGATGGTCGCCGCCCGCCAGAACCAGGCGATGCCGAGATACACCGTGCTCATCAGCACGAGCATCCCCGCCTTGAACGGCACGGGCAGATCGTCCTCCGGCACGATGGTGCCCGCCAACGGCACTCCCGGCAGGCCGAGCACGAGAGTGACGAACACCAACTGCGCCGCACGCAACCGGTACGTGCGGACCACCCGGCCGCTTCTGCCCCTCACCACACGCGCCCCCTGCCGGAGATCGGCGTTCACCCCGCCCACGGTATCGCCCACTCCCCGTACCGGACCCGCCGCGTGACGGTGAACTGACACCCGAACCGCCACAGGCCCCGGCCCCCTTGGAAAGCACCGCACCGCGTCGGGACCGGCGGCACACACGCGCCCTGACACCGACGCCCACGGGATTCACGAAAGGGCCGGGCCCCGCAGACGTCGGACGAGGACGCGTTCCTGGAACAACCGGTCGCCGAACGCCGGGTGGTCGTCCGGCTGAAGGCGGACCGGCTGTACGGCACCGCGCTCGACGTCGAGGGCTGGGCCGGCCGACCGTCCTCCCTGTGGGTGAGCGACGTGTGCCGGGAGTGCGCCCGCACCGGCACTCGTCCGGGTGAACGCGTGCTCTCCGCGCCGGTTCCCGCCGCGGCTCCCCGAACGGGCCGTGGGCAGCCGGGTCGCGGGACCGCGCGACGTCCGACGGTCACGCGGGGGCGCGGAGGGTTCGGTACGGCCGTACCGGACTCTTCGTCCGGCGTCGCTACGATCTGCGCTGCTGTGGGCCGATGTATCCGCACTTCCGTCATGCACGCGGTTGACCTGCTGTTATGCAGCGATGCAGACGGCGTGGACGCCCGGCCGTTCCGCGAGACGACGGGGAGGGACACATGGCGCACGAGCCGGAGGCGCAGGACCGGGGGCAACGGCCGGGGGAGCGGCTGGCGCGGCTGCTGCGACGCTGGTGGGAGGAGGCCGGGAGCGCGCCCGGCGGCACGCGGCCCACACAGCAGGCACTGGCCTCGAGGCTGGGCATCGACCAGACGACGCTCTCCCGCTACCTGAACCCGAAGCACGCGTCGACCGCTCCGCTGCGGGTGGTGGAGGCGCTGCACGCCCATCTGCGTGCCCCGGCGGCGGAGCTGGCACAGGCACGGGAGCTGTGCCGGGCGGTACTGGAGGGGAACAGCGGCCAAGTGGCCGTCGGCAACGGCCCGGAGCCCACCGACGCGGCCGATGCCGCGGGCGGCACGGGCGGGCACGGCACCGCGGGTCCGCCGGGGCGATACCGGTGGGTGCGGCCGGCGCTGATGGCCGCGGTGGTGGTGCTGGCCTTCGTCGCCGGGGCGGCCGTGCGTGACCAGTACGCCCCCCGTCCCCGGACCACGGCCGACGGTGTGGCGGCCGGCGCCGTGCCGGCGAGCGGCGCGCCGCTGGAGTGGCCGCTGCTGATGAAGCGGAAGGAGGACCAGTTCACCCGTGGCCGCGCCCTGCAGCACCTGCTGCGGGCGCACGGCTACGAGGTGAAGGCGGACGGGTTCTTCGGGAACGAGACCCAGGACGCCGTCATGGACTTCCAGCGCGGGAACAACCTGCCGTCCGACGGCAAGGTGGGCGAGGACACGTGGCCCGAACTGGTGATGCCCCTCGGGCGCGGAGCCGACGGACACGCGGTCCTGGCCCTCCAGGAGCTTCTGCACAACACGGGCCAGGGCGGCACGGAGGTGTCGGGGGAGTTCACCGCGGCGACCGCCGAGGACCTGAGGTTCTTCCAGGACCGCCACGGCCTGCGGCCGAACGGCAGGGCGGACGTCGACACCTGGCTGGCCCTGCTGGTGTTCCAGCGCCCGCCGGCCGGCGCCCCCGCGTACCAGAGGTCCCCGAGTCCGACGCCCTCCACACCGGCGTGAGCGGGCCGTGCCGGCCGTCCACGTGACACCACGTCCGCACGGGGGCGCCCCGCATGCACGCCGCCCGTCCCCGTGCCGCATGAGGGGCGACTTCCCCTCCCGGCAGGCATAACCGCAGCTCAGAACCCCTTCCCGCGGGATGCACGGCGGCTGCATGGATGCGCCTGTGCAGACCCCCCGGAATGTCTTCCCGCACCCCGCTCCCACGGTCAGTCTGGATGCAGTGCCCGGCGCTCCCCGGCCGACCCGCCCCGCCCTCGTCGGCGGGCGATGTGCCCGGGGCGTGGCGCCGGTGCGCTTCCTGACATCTCTCCATCCGAAGGGGTACCTCCATGTCCGCTGTCCGCAAGTCCGTCCTGTCCGCGCTGTCGACGATCGTTCTCGCCGGTGGGCTGGCCGTCGGCGCCGCCGGCACGGCGAGCGCCGCCACCTGTCCGTCCACGGCGTCCCCGAAGATCGACGGCGCGATCGCCGGCTGGTCCCTGAGCTGCTCGGGCGGCGCCGTGCGGGTGTCCGGCTGGCTCGAGGACACCCGTATGGACGGCAAGTGCGCCATGGTCCGCATCGTCGGCGGCAACGGCGAATACCGCACGAAGCAGGCCTGCGGCTCCGGGGTCCGCGAGCAGTTCGACTTCACCTTCGCCGGGACGAACGAGGCCCAGGTGCGCCTGGCCATCGCCTGAACCCCGTTCCGGGGCGGGCCGTGACGCCCGCCCCGGAACGTCCGGGTGCGCACCCGCCCGCCGGGGGAGCCCGGGCGGGTGCGCATCCCCTGCAGGGGACCCCGGGCGGGTGAGCATCCCCTGCCGACACGACCGCCGGCGGAGGCCGGTGCACGCCGCCGATCCGGCGAAGAACCGGCCTCCGCCGGCCATGGCGGACCACGGCATCCGGGACAACCGTCTCCCCGGGTCCGTCCACAGACGCGTGGCCGTACGGAGCCGGCCGCGAGGAAAGAACGAGGAAGGAGGCAGGCACGTGAACGCGAACATGGGTTCCCTGCGCGACCTCATGACGGCGTGGGCGGTGATGACCGCCCTGGCCCTCACCCCGGCCGCCCTCACCGGCGACCCTGCCGGAGGCCAGGCCGAAGCGGCGACGCCGGCGACCACCCTGGTCTTCGACAAGAACCCCGACGACCCCACCGATTCGACGCTCTCGGTCCACCGGGGCGGGAGACTCCGGGCCACCTACCGGGCCGGATCGGGTCTCGGCGTCCAGGACGACTGTGCCCGCGCCAAGGGCTGGATGCCGGACGGGAACTGGCGGATCCGGTCCAGGACCCGTACCTACGACGGCAACCTCATCAAGGGGTACGCCGTCCACCTCCAGGACATGACGTGCTCCCGGGGCACCCTGACGCGCACGGAGATGTTCATCCACTCCGAGACGAACCGCGACGGCAGCACGGGCAGGTCCGAAGCGCGTCGTTGGGACGGCGCCGGCGACTACCAGTCCAACGGCTGCGTGAAGCTGAGCCCGGCGGACATCGAGGCGGTGTTCCGCCTCCTCGACCGCATCGGCTGGCCGACCCACCTGCGCGTGGTGTCCTGACCCGGGTGGGCGGTCGCCGGTACGTGTGTCCCGACCGGTCAGGACCTGGTGATCCCGGCCGCCGGGTCGTACTCGACTCCTCGCGCCCAGGTCCCCTCGGCCGCGGTCGGTTCAGTTCAGCATGTTCCGGATGACCGCCGAGCGGGCCTCGGAGATCAGACCGCCGAGGCGCGAATCCCCGGCCCTGCTTCTTCCTCGCCGTCGCGTGCGGACCCCGCCGAAGTCGAAGATCATCGGACAGGCAGAATGACCGGCATGCCGATGACGAACATCCCGAAGACGGCGAAGGCCGACGATGCGCAGGCGGTCAGCCGCGCCCTCGCCAGGGCCTTCGACGACGACCCGATGATGCGGTGGTTCTTCCCCGACGACTCCTCTCGCGAGGCCGCGTTGGGCCGTTACTTCACCACACTCTTCACCCGGCAGTACGTCAAGCACGGCGTGTGCGAGCGCACCGATGGCGCGGCCGCCTTCTGGGTACCGCCGGAGGGGCAGGCGAAGGCCGTGCCCGACGCGGAGACCGTCCAGGAGCTCCAGGACATCCTCGGCGACCGGGCCCCTCTGTTCCGCGACGCCGTGGAGGCGGCGGCCGAGCACTCACCGCAGGGATCCCACTGGTACCTGGCGGTGATCGGCGCCGACCCGGCCACCCGGGGTCAGGGACACGGCGCCGCCCTGCTGCGTTCGGGACTGGCCAAGGCGGACGCCGCGGGCCTGCCGGTCTGCCTGGAGTCCTCCAAGCCGTCCAACCTCCCCTTCTACGAGCACTTCGGCTTCACCGTGCACGAGGAGCTGCGGCTGCCGGGCGGCGGACCGGTGCTCTGGGCGATGCGGCGCGAGCCCAGCCCCCCGACCGGCGGCTGAGGACCGTCCGGCGGGCCACCGCCGGATTCGCGGCGTTCATGAAGTGGCCGAGCGGTCAAGGCGGTTGCCCACGTCATGACCCATCGCCCCGCGCCCCGCCCCCTGTCCGACGAAGCCCTCTCCGGCCTCGGAGATCAGACCGTCGAGGGCTGAGCCGCTGACCGCCGCGGTTTTCCCGTACGCCCGATCAGGCTGGCGTTCTACTGTGGCCCGATGGGGAACGAGCGCCGTGTCCGCCGCCTGGTGGTGAACGGAACCGTCTGGCACTGGACGGTCCGTCAGCGGGCGAGACCCGACTACCCCGACTGCCGGGTGACCCTCTCCCTCTTCCCGGAGGCGCCGGCACACGGCGTGCGACGCCGACTGTCCCTGGTCTTCGCCCCGGGCCCGGACAGGGTCGTTTCGAACGCGTACGTCGAGGCGGGCACGGTCGTGCGCCTCCCCGACCACGCCTGGCTCAACCTCTACGAGCCGGGAACGGTCCGGCGCCTGCTCGACGCCGCGGCGCCTGCTCTGGAGAGCTCACCATCGGTGCGGGACCTCGAAGTGGACGGCTGGCCCTACTTCACTGAAGTCGTGGACCGGCCGGTGAACGAGCCCGCCGCTCGCACGTCGCGCTGCTAGCGTTCCCCTCGGGCGAGGGGGAGAAGACACCACATGACACCGACGACGTTTCCCATCGGCGGGGACTTCCACGTACGGCGGCTGGGGTTCGGTGCCATGCACCTGCCCACGGAACCGGGCCCGGCCCGCGAGACCTCCCTCGCGGTCGCCCGGCGGGCCGTCGAACTGGGTGTCACGCTGATCGACACCGCGTACCTGTACGGCGGGGGAGCCAACGAGGAACTCCTGGCCGAGGCCCTGCACCCCTACCCCGAGGGCCTGCTGGTCACCACCAAGGTCGGCGTCGCCCGGACGGGCCCCGGCGGCGAGTGGAAGCTCGACGGCCGCCCGGCCGTCCTGCGCGACCAGGTCGAACAGGCCCTGCGCCGACTGCGCGTCGAGCGGATCGAACTGCTCCAGCTGCACCGCGTCGACCCCGACACACCGCTCGCCGACCAGGTGGGCACACTGCGGGACCTGCGGACCGAGGGCAAGATCGGCAGGATCGGCCTGTCCGAGGTCACCACCGCCCAACTCGACGAGGCCCGCCGGATCACCGACATCGCGAGCGTCCAGAACCGGTACAACCTGCTCGACCGCGAGCACGAGCCCGTCCTCGCCGCCTGCGAGGCGGCGGGCATCGCGTTCCTGCCGTGGCGCACCGTCGCCTGGGGCGACTCGGGAGCGAGCCCGGAGGTCACCGCGGTCGCGGCCGAACTCGACGCCACCCCCACCCAGGTCGCCCTCGCCTGGCTCCTCGCCCACTCACCGGTCGTCCTCCCGATCCCCGGCACCGCCCGCATCGACCACCTGGAGGAGAACCTCGCCGCGGACCGCCTCGACCTGCTCCCGGAACACCGCGAGCGCCTCGACCGGCTGTCCGGGGCGGTGACGTAGGGCTCCTCCGGGCCTGCGGGAGGCGATGAGACCAGCTGAGCGACCCGGTCCGGCCCGGTCCGGTCCGGCCCGGTCCGGTCCGGCCTGCGTCGGGAGTCCGGGCCTGCGCCCCGACCGGTCCACGCGCCCGGCCGACGGAGGTGGACCGAGGCGGACCCCGGTGCTCGTGCCGGTCGGCGGAATCGCGTCGAGTCGGCTTCGAACCGGCTTCGAACCGGCCAGGGGAGGCCGGAAAGCGACACTTGACCTTTCAACATGTTCGTTGTGAGCATGCGGTGACGTCCTGAGATCGGAGTCCTTCATGCGTTTGAAGTCCCTCGCCCTCGCGGCGATACCCGCGGCCTTCCTCGGTGTCATGGCATCCGCGCCCAGCGCGTCGGCGTGGTCTCCCGGGAACTGCCAGACGGGTACGTTCTGCGTCTGGCCCGAGTTCTGGTACGGCGACACGGACATGCAGCCGTCGCTGGTGACCGACGGTGAATGGTCGGGCAGCGCTCTCGGCCACATCTTCTACAACAGGACGTCCCAGGACGTCACGATGACGTACGTCATCGTCGGACACGAGGAGCAGGGGCCCAAGACGGCATGCGTCTCCAGCAATCACGGCAGCTACTTCACGATGCCCATGTACGTCACGGACATCGCCTGGCGTGAGGACGACGGCAGCCCCTGCTGGTGACCACCCCGAGGCACCGTCTCCAGCAGCGCTGAGGGGTTGAGCGTTCTCAATCCCTCAGCGCACGAAGACAGGGCACCCGAGCACCGCCCCTTCTGCGGCGCCCCGGCCGCGGCGGACCCGCCCTGGTGCCGGGTGCCGGCCTTCCTCGACCGGAGCGGAGCCCCGAGACGGGACGATCCCGGCTCATGAGCCTCGTCAGGACGGGAAGGCGCCGAGCTGACGCAGCAGCGAGAGGACGTCCACGACACCCCGCACCTCGGCGACCCGCCCGTTCGCGAAGCGGAAGATGAAGATCTCGCTGTAGGTGACGGTCTTCCCGGTGGGCGGCACACCCTGGTACTCGCCCCGATGGGTCCCGGTCACCGTGCTCCTGACGACGACCTTGTCACCCTCCGAGATCGTCTCCTCGACGGTGACGTGGATGTCGGGGAACGCCCGCAGAAGCACCTCCCACACCCGCTTCAGGGCCTCCGCACCCGACAGGCCCATCGGCACCGGCGCGTGGAAGAGCAGATCCGGCGCGACGAGCTCGTCGACGGCCTCGGCGATGAGATCCCGGTCGCCACTGTTCACGGCGGAGTGGAAACGGTGGATCGTTGCTGCGTTGCCCGTTGTCCCGGCTGCCGACATGCGCCCTCTCCTCTGCTCCGTGCTGGACGGTGTCTCAGCAGTACGACGACACGGCCGCCGGGAATGTGACGCGACGCCCGGCCAGGGTGTGGTGACCGCCACCGCGAGGCGATGATGCGCGGGTGTTCTACGAGGACCTCAGCGAGTACGACTACCTGGACGACGACACCTTCACGGACCTGGAGTCGGGCTTCCACGGGCTCTGGTACCGCCCCGCGTACACCCGCCTGAACGTCGGCTGGCTGGAGGCCGGCAAGCCGTACTCGACGGGCCCGGTCCCCGACGGGTTCGTGGAGAAGCTGAAGGCCGTCCAGCGGGTCCAGTGGATGAACGTCTGCCTGGGCGTGCACGAGTGCGACCTGTGCCCGGCGGGGGACGAGCCGGCCCCGGAGGGCAACGGTGAGCTACGGATCCCGGGCGACCCCGGCATCGCCTACGCCGCCCCGTTCCTCATCACGCACTACGTCACTGCCCACGGCTACCGCCCGCCGCAGGTCTTCATCGAGGCTGTTCTCGCCGTCGACGTCGACGCGTGGGCCTCCGTGCGGTGGCCCGACGTGCCGTTTCCCTGGATTCCGGGGGACGCGGAGCGCATGGTGGAGTAGACGCCGGGGCGCGAACCGGACCGGGTGCAGCCGGGCCGAGTGGATGACGGACCGGGACGATCCCCACGCGCGGGCCTTCTACCGGACGCTGGGCTTCACCGAGTTCGACGGAGAGATCGTGTACCGGGTGGTCGCCGGGACGGTATGACGCGATCGCATTTACTCTTCTACTCCTCGCGGGCTCCGTCATCCGGCGTCACAGCGACGATCGCCACGGTCGGGGGTGGCGGAGACGGCGTGTACACATACGCCACGGCCAACCCCGGCACGCCGTCTCGGGGCTCGATTCTCGTCTTGCGTACCTCTGTACCGTCGTGACGGGGAGGCCCGAGCCGCACACCGAGGCGCGGAGCCTGTTCGAGCTCCTGCCGTAGAGCCTCCAAGTCCTGTTCGGCTCCCAGATCCTTCGCTCGCTGGGCAGCCCGTACGGTGACGGCCGCAATCACACCGCTCACGCGCGTGGATCCTCCTGCTTCAGCTGTGCCGCCAGGTCGAGGCCCTCCTGTATGGCGATGTCGAAGTCCGGGTCCTGGTAGAGGCGAATCCGCCCCCGGTAGTCGACGATCACTGCGGCGACTGCATTGAGGTCCGTCTCCGACGAGGCCTCCAGCGCACGCTGGAGATCCGCTTCGAAGGTTTCCTGGTCGCCGGGGAAGCCATGCCCGGACCGCAGAGCGGCCCGGATGTCGCCGATGGTCCTCAACGGCAATGGCGCAGGGATGGGCGTCTCTACGTGCTCTGCGCTCACGATCTCTCGCTCCTTGATCTCCCCAGTCCTACGAAGAGTGTCCTACATGTCCGCATCCTGTGCAGTGATCGTTCAAAACCGAAGGCGGGAGCTTCAGCAAGGCACGGCTTCCAGGTTTCCACGGGTACATGGGGGCAGGACGCCGTTCTCTGACCTTCGGCACATGGCATTGCCGGCCAGCGAGCGGGTAAGGCACGCCGGCTACTTCCGTCGGATCGTCTGCACGAAGGATGCCCAGGTGTCGTGGCCCACTGCGATCACGGGGCCCTCCACCTCCTTGGAGTCGCGGAGGTGAATCCTGCCGTCACTGGTCGCACATTCCACGCACTCACCCCCGGCGCCGTTGCTGTACGACGACCTGACCCAGACCAGAGAGTGCCCTGCCGGGGCTGTGGTGCTCACTTCGAGTGCTCCTTCACGACGGACTTGATCAGCTGAGCGGAGCGCTGAGGGCTCAAGGCCGCGGCGCGCAGGCCGTCGAACGCTCGCGTGTACTCCCGTACATGATGCTCGCCCTCCAGGTAGACCGCGTCCGTGATCCCGTCGCGGTACACCAGATCAGGGTCTTCCGGGGCGGGAAAGCCCAGCATGGTGAAGGAGCCCGTCACCGGGTAGGTGCCGGAGTCGAAGGTGAGGACCTGCAGGGTCACGCTCGGCAACTCGGTCGTCTCCAATACCCGTTCGAGCTGTTCCCGCATGATCTCCCGGTCACCGATGACGTTGCGCACAGCGCCCTCGTGCACGATGAACCAGGCGTCGGGGGAGTCCGGTCGCGCCAGCATCTCCTGGCGTTCCAGCCGTACGCGGACGGCCCGGTCGATGTCCTCGGCCGACATGTGCGCGCCCGTCGTGTGCAGTTCGCGGGCGTACGCCTTGGTCTGCATGAGGCCCGGCAGCACCTCGCACTGGTACTGGCGGAGCGTGGAGGCGTCCTGCTCCAGGCCGATGTAGATGTTGAACCACTCGGGCACACCCGCGCCGTGGACCTGCCACCACCCGCGCGTCTTCGCCTCTCGCGCCAGTGACTTGAGGAACTCGCGCAGCTCGTCACTCGTGTCGTAGAACCGGCACAGCGCGTCGATGTCGGACGGTTGGACCCTGCCGCTGCCGGTCTCCATACGGTTGACCTTGGAGCCGCTCCAGTCCAGCGCCTCGCCGACCTGGGCGCAGGTCAGTGCGCTCTTCTCCCGGAGCTTCTTCAGCTCGATCGACAGACGCCGTCGGCGTGCCGTCGGTGAACCGGCCATTTCGATCCTCTCAAACCCCGGGCCTGTAACGAGTGTTCAGTCTCATGCCAAGAGGGCGGCTTGCCAATCACACGGAAGTGGGAATCCCGTCGTGCACATTGCACGACGGGATGTGCCGGCTCCATGCTGAACGCCGGCGGGAGACGCAGAGTGATGACTCGTGACGCTCCGCTGGTGAACGGCGGGTGTGAACACAGATGGGAGAGCCCTCTTGATTCAGGAAGCGTGCCTGACGCGAAAGCCGTGGAACGTGGAGTTCACCGCCCACCCCGAGGAAGTGGCCGCATTGAGGCGCGTCGTACGCCTCTGCCTGGCGGCCTGGAATCTGCACGGGCTCGTCGACGCGGCCCAACTGTGCGTCAGCGAGCTCGTGTCCAACGTCGTCACCCATGTCGGTCTCGGCACGCCGGGCTCACTCGCGGTCTCCGTGGACGGCGCGTACCTGCGCATCGAGGTCCACGACCCCGACACCCGGGCGCTGCCCACCCTCGTCGCCGCCGACGTCGACGCCGAGGGCGGACGGGGCATGGCTCTCGTCGAGGCCCTCACCGACCGCTGGGGCGTCCAGCTCCACGAGGACCGCAAGGTGACGTGGTGCGAGCTGGCCACCGGGCTCACGCCATCGGCCGGCAGCGCGACGGACCCGTCGGTGACGCGTGCCGAGGCGCTGCTGGACATGTACGCGACGCTGAGGCCGCCGACCTGCCGCTACGAACTCGGGTTCGGCAGGGTGGGTCGGACGGTGGCGGAGGAGTCCGTGATCGACGTCATCACGGACTTCCTCCGCTGGCTCCGGGCCCACGGCTGCGACGCGGACGAGGTGCTCGACCGCGCGCAGACGCACTTCGAGGCCGAGCGGGAGGCGACCCGCGCCTCCCGCTGACGGTCAGCCCGCCGCTACCGCCTTGGCGTACGACAGCACATCCGCCGGGAGCTCATGCTTCAACTTCCAGGTGATGGCCATCGGCTTGCTGCCCTCATGGCCCTGATACTCAGCAGGGCCCAGGAGCATCCACGGCTGAGCGCCGCCTATATCGGTGGTCTTGTAACGGCGGACGAAGAGCAGTACATGACTGCCCTGGGCGGCGTGATGCTGGTACCTCAGCCCAGTCGGGGATGTCTCGGAGGTCTGGTTCTGGGACTCCCAGTGGAACTGGGTCTCGCTCAGTGCGAAGTCGTGGTAGCGAGTCTGAGGGGAGAAGTCCTTCTCATCCTTCTCCCGGGTGATGAGAAGTGCGTCCGTCGCGATCGACTCGCACCACTTCACGCCCTCGCGGAAGTCGCCAGGCATAAAGCCTCCGATGTCCGCCTGCCCGAGCGCAGGGAGGATCTCTTCTCGGCTGTAGGAGGCATGCACGGTCAGGGGGATGCCCCGATCACCGGCCACACCGAGGAGGGGAATGGGTACGTGCTCGGTATGGGCGAGGTTGTACGCCAGCACTTGGCGTAGCTCGCTACGGAAGGCCTGCTGCTTTCGGAGAACGGCAAACCCTGCGTCGTAGCTCGCAAAGCCCTTCCTCGTGACACCGCCCAGCGGCCAGAGCTGGAAGAACAGCATGCGGGCGTATGCCTTCGTCTGCTCATCGAGGTCGGTGTAGGGGGCGGCATCATCTTCGAGCATGCGCGTGTACGCAGCCACGCGTAGTGGGTCGTCGACATGGAGGAAGGCGGGCACTCGCTTGAGGAGAGCGACCTCACCTTCCGGAGCCTCGCGGTCCATCAGGCCGGAGCGGCGGAGCAGCCCGGTCCAGGAGTTCCCGTTCCCTCGGTACACCTCCTTGATGTCTCGGCCGCTTTCCTCCAGGTAGCGGCCGAGGAGGGGCTCTCCGTAGTCAGCGACTTCACGCGCCAGCGTGGACACATTGACGCTGAGCTGGTCCTTGATGTTGGCGATGATGGTGCGCTTCGCCTTCTCCTCCAGCACGATCTCGCAGCCGGAGGGGAGCTTCGGGAAGTCATGCTCGATGTGGTCCAGCAGCCGCTTGCGCGTCAGGTTCGTGAGGGCCCGGAACTGGTTCTCGAAACGGAACTCCTTACGGTGCTGGCCGATGAAGTCCAGCACGGTCAACACGGCCTTGTTGTCGGAGCGCCGGAGTCCACGGCCGAGCTGCTGAAGGAACACAGTCGCGCTCGAGGTCGGACGGAGGAGGAGCAGAGTGTCCACGTCTGGGACATCGACGCCTTCGTTGAAAAGGTCGACCGAGAAGATCACCTGGAGTGCTCCCGATCTCAGATCCGAGAGCGCCTGCCGTCGCTGATCGGCCGGCGTCTCCCCGGACACCGCTACGGCATTGAAACCAGCCGAGCGGAAGGACTCCGCCATGAAGTGCGCATGAGCGACGGAGACGCAGAACCCCAAGGCCCGCATGCGGTGTGGGTCTGCCACTTTCTCCTCGACGGCCTTGACGACGAGGCCAGCGCGGACCTTGTTGCCCGTCAGGACGTTGCTGAGCGAGCTCATGTCGTACGCTCCGCGCTTCCACTCCACGTCGCTCAAGTCAGTGGTGTCACTGATGCCGAAGTAGTGGAAGGGGCACAAGAGCTTGTTGTCCAGAGCTTCCCACAGTCGCATCTCGGCGGCGATACGGCCATCGAAGAACTCGTCCTGAATGTTCTTGCCGTCCATGCGCTCTGGCGTGGCAGTCAGGCCCAGCAGCTCCATCGGCTTGAAGTGATCGATGATCTTCCGGTAGGTCGGTGAGGTTCCGTGGTGGAACTCGTCGATCACGATGACGTCGAAGTGGTCGGGGGCGAGACGATCAAGCGTCCGTGCGTTGAGCGATTGAACGCTCGCGAAGACATGTGTCCAGCGCTCCGGGATCTCACCGCTATGCAGGGACTCTCCGAAGTTCGCATCGAACAGAATTTCCCGATAGGTCCGCAATGACTGCTGCAGGATCTCCTTGCGGTGAGCGACGAACAGCAGGCGCAGGTCGCGATCGTGTCTCTCGCGGAGCTGCTTGTAATCAAGTGCAGCCATGATGGTCTTGCCCGTGCCGGTCGCCGCTACCAAGAGGTTCCGGTGTCGGCCGTGTACCTCACGCTCGACATCGAGGCGCTCGAGCATGTCCCGCTGATAGGGATACGGCCGTACCTCAAGGCCGGACAGTGTGATGGCGCGATCTGTTGACAGCGCACCGCCAGCCACTGCCAGCGCTTCTTGCAGGCGTCCGCCATCAGCGTGAGGGTCGTACGTCTCGAAGGACGGGTCATTCCAGTACGACTCGAACGTTGCTTCAAACTTCCGCATCACATCGGGCGTGGCTACGGAGGACAAGCGAACGTTCCACTCCAGACCATCGAGGAGAGCGGCCTTCGACAGATTTGAGCTACCGACGTACGCGGTGTCGTAACCGCTGTCCCGTCGGAACAGCCAGGCCTTGGCGTGGAGCCGCGTCGAGCGAGTTTCGTAGTTGACCTTGACCTCGGCTCCGAAGTCTTCGACCAACCGGTCCAGTGCTCGCCGCTCAGTGGCGCCGATGTACGTCGTGGTCAAGACCCGTATCGGCACCCCCCGCTCATGAGCCGCCCGCAAGGACCGCTCGATGACCCGCAACCCGTGCCACTTGACGAAGGCGCACAGGAGATCCACACGATCGGCAGTGGCAAGTTCTGCGCGCAGTTCGAACCCCAGGCCGGGGTCCTCGGGTGAGTTGGTCAGGAGCGCGGTATCTGAGAGCGGGATGCCAGGGCGTACGGCGAAGACCCCCGGTGCCTCCTGCCGCGTGATGGCTAGGAGCTGCTGAGGGCCGTCTGCGATGAGGTCAACCCACTCTTGGGCGCCCTTCAGCGTGCCGATGGACTCCAGGATGTGGTTAGCCGCGTGCACGCGCTCCTCAGCGGGCAGGTTCTGCAGAACGCGGCGCACGGTGCGTGAGACGTGCCGCGCAAGCACATGAGGAACCGACTCCGAGCCCACCGCTTCGCTCATCGGGTGCCAGCCAAGCTGAGAGAGCTGCTGCAGCTTCTGCTCGAAGCGGAGCGTGATCAGTTGCTCATACAGGCCCACGGCAGGTTGGGACAGATCCTCCAGCTCAGACACACGGGCTCCTTCGATCACGTCGGACAACTCGGGTCATGTGTAACAGAGAGTTCTGACAGTCCAGGGTGAGGTTGGTCGGCACTGTTCGCTGGACGGTCACAACTCGGCAGCGCTGAGGAGTAGTTCGGCAAAAAACGATCACTTTCGATCCAGTATGGATGGATGAGAATCGAACGTGTCATCGGACATATAGAGGGCGTGCCCGTCGGCATGGTCTTCCATCGGCGAAAAGATGTGCAGCACGCGCAACTGCACCAGACGAACCAGAAAGGCATCTCTTGGTTGCTCGACAAGGATGGCAGCAAGGTCGGTGACGCGATCGTCCTGCACGGCGGCTATGTGGACGACGAGGACGACTGGGAGCGGATCCAATACACGGGGGCTTCTGCGGGGAAGGACAAGGACTCCACGGGCAGGCTGCTTCGCAGCCAGTCATGGTCCTACGAGGACAATGCTGCGCTCCGACTCAGCTATGAGCGGGGGTACCCCATCCGCGTGATTCGGGGGTATAAGGGGGATTCGCGGTACTCGCCGTCCAACTCCTACAGGTACGACGGTCTGTACGAGATTACGGAAGTGCGCACGACGCCTTCCAAGCAACCGGCTCCAGATGGATCACCGATCGACATATGTCAGTTTGACCTACGGAGACTGCCCGAGCCGAACCAGGTGCAGACCCCGGCCGAACGTCACCTCATCGAAGTGCTTGAGGAACTTGACGACGAGCCCACGCATGTAGAGAAGTTCCCGCGCTCGCGCAGCATGCGGGTGCGCCGCCTGGTCAGGGACACGGCTGCCGCACAACGGATCAAGCAACTCTATGAAGGGGAGTGCCAGCTGTGTGGCCTGCGTCTGATGGGCCCAGACGGTAGCCCATACAGCCAGGGCGCCCACATACGGCCTCTGGGGAAGCCCCATCACGGACCCGATGTCGAGCCCAACATTCTGTGCCTCTGCCCCAACTGTCATCTGCGACTCGACATCGGCGCGATCACAGTGGATGAAGAGGGGTCCGTCATCGTGCGGTCAGACCTCGCAGGCGCGAGGCTCTTGCCGAAGCTCACCGTGAGGGACAGCCACCGAGTCCACCCGGAGTACCTCCGCTATCACCGGAGGTACTGGGAGCAGAGAGCTTCTGATCAGGCGCCGTGAACTGCGGACACCCGCGCCAGAAGGAGACTGCATGGCAAGGGAGGTGACGCATGCGGTAGACACACCCTCTGTGGATCAAGGATGAGCAGCGTTACTCGGAGCGACAGTCGGCGTGGCGGGCACCGTTCTCGCGTCGGCGATCACGGGGTGGTCGAGTCGGCAGCAGGTGCAGGCCCAGGCAAGGGCCGAGCACGCGCACTGGCGCAGGCAGGTGCGTCGGGATGCGTACAGTGCCTTCCTCGCTCCAGCCACCGAGTGCCAGCACGCTCTCAAGATGGCCGGTCGTGCGTTCGTGGGTGAACGGGACACCGAGGAAGTCGATCGCAGGATGCAGCATGCGCAAGGGCAGCTAGCGCTCGCGCAGGCAGCTTGGGCCAATCTGGCTGTCGAAGGGCCGGAGACGGTGGAGCAGGCCGCCCGGAGTGTCTACACCACGCTCAAGTCGACGCAGACGACTCTGCTCGCCTTCCGTGACTCGCCGGCGAACGCCCCGGACGGCAACGTCCGCTTCGTGGAGCGTCACGCCGTCGAAGTGGCCCGGCTCTCGGAACGGATAGGTGAGTTCACCGCGGCAGCGCGGTCGGCCCTGGACGACATCGGAGATTGAGTTCCTGCGCTGTCGGCTTACGGGAACGACGAGGCATCCCATCGCCCCGCTACTACGGTCTTCTGCATGACGCTCTTTGCGCCCATGGGCCGGCCTGTTGATCTACGGGTGCAGCCGGTTGAGGAGGTTCTTGAGCGCGTCGCGCGGTCCCTCCGGGCGAGCTCGCTCGCCGTCCCCGCTCTGGCCGAGCGCGTACGGCGGGAGCGTCGGCGCGACTTCGAGAGCCGGGACGGCAAGTGACAGAAACTCGGTGGTCCTGCTGATCTCCGAACCGTGATACTCGACGTCCATGACGCGTGATGACCCCACCGGAGACACCCCGCTCAACCCGGCGTTACGTCGGATTCTGGCGCGGGCCGACGGGCCGGAGCTGTTGGAACTGCTGGTCGACGGAGTGTCGGGCGCGGATCTGACCACCTTGCTGCTGGAGGTGTTCCGGCGCCGGGCGGACCGGGTCTCGCCGGCCGAGGTGATGCGGCGCTATCGCAGTGACCGGTTCGTGGCCCCGGCGCCGGTCGGGTTCGCCGCGCTGCGTCGCGCCGAGGACGCGCTGGTGTCGGCGTTGCCCGACGGCTTCGAGGTCCTCGTGCTCGCCCCGGTCGTGCCACTGGCCACGCACTCGGCCGTGGCGACCGTCGATCCGCGCAAGGTGATCGCGACTGTCCGGGGCAGCGAGGTGGCCGCCGATCCGACGAACGCACTCGCGCTGGAGGCATCGCACCGGCGTGCTCTGGCCCTGGCCGCCGACCCGCGCTCGAACGTGCCGGTCCGGTTGGCGGCCGGCCAGCGGGTGGTGCGCGCCCAGAGCTTCAAGGGTCCGGGGAATCTCGCCCACTTCCAGCTCTTCGGTCTGGTGACAGCCGGCCGGGACACCGGCAACCGACTCTTCGAGCACCAGCACCTGACCGAGCACCTGAGGTTCGCCGCCCAGGTCATGGCCGATATCGGGGCACAGGACACACGGATCGGACTGACCTTTCTGGACGACGCGCCTGGTCCGACCCTCGAGCGGGTGCGCCACGACCTCGCCGGGCTGCCACAGGTGGAAGTGTGCGAGGACCCCGACCGGACCACCGGACGCGGCTACTACACCGGCGTCTGCTTCAAGATCTACACCAGTATCGGAGGCAACCGGTTGGAAGTCGGCGACGGTGGCTTCGTCCCATGGAGCCAGCTGCTCACCGGTAACCGCAAAGAACGCCTACTGATCAGCGGATTCGGTGTGGACCGCCTTGCCGAGGCCCTGACGTCGCGGTCGGCCTCGGACGGCATCGGGGATTGAGTCCCCGCGCTGCCGTGACCTCGTCGGCGAGGTCGCCCAGGTGAGAAGCGAGAGCACCGGGACCGCGATGCACGGCTGCTCCCGCGGGACGGCGAACTCGGTCGCGGAAGGCGGGCGCACGAGGCCCCGGGCGAGCTCGACCGGGCCATGGAGGTCGCGAGCGTCGACGACGTGCTGCCGGTCACGACGTCGTCGACGGCCTTCGGGCAGCAGGTGTCCGGCATGCGGCGACAGCTGCTCGTGTCAGCGGATGTCGTGGTCGGGGTGGGCCCGGTCGTACGCATGCCGTGCCTCGGCGATGACGGCACGATGCGCGAGGGACCAGTCGGCGAGTGCCTTGACCAGGTGGGTCAGGCCGGCCCCGGTCCCGGTCAGGCGGTAGTCGACCTGGGCCGGGACGGTCGGGTACACGGTGCGCAGCACGAGGCCGTCACGTTCGAGCCTGCGCACGGTGAGGGTGAGCATGCGCTGGGAGATGCCGTCGATGGCGCGCTGGAGTTCTCGGAAGCGACGTGGCCCGCCGGCGAGTTCGACGATCACGAGCACCGACCACTTGTCCCCGATGCGATCCAGGACATCGCGGATGCCGCAGTCGGGGTGGTCCTCGCGCCCGCACGGGTCGAGGTCGGCGGGGGTGGTGGTTACCCCGGTGTGCGTGAGTGACATCGAACTGCCTTCTTGTGGCCGGTGGGCGTGCGGTCGAGGATCAAGCGTAGTTACTGATGAGAACCACTACGGAAGACTGCGATCGATCATGATTCTGGTGACCGGAGCGAACGGGAACCTCGGCTCGGCCACTCTCGCGGCGCTGCACGCCCGTGGTGCCGCTGCGACGGGCGGCAGCCGCACGCCGGGCGAGGGGATGCGGCGTCTCGACTTCGACGACCACGTGAGCCTCGACCTCGCCGGCGTCTCGACTCTGGTGCTCGTCTCCGCCGGCTATGCCGAGGACGACCAGGTCGTCGCCCGGCACGCGGCGATCCTGGACGCCGCCGTCCGTGACGGCGTCGGCCACGTCGTCTACACGAGCCTGACCACTGCCGGCGACCATCTCGGTTTCGCTCTGGCACACCGTGCGACCGAACGCCTCGTGCGGACGAGCGGGTTGCCGTGGACGATCCTGCGCAACGGCCTGTACGCCGAACTCTTCGGCGGTCTGCTGATGTGGGCCGGTGACGGTGTGGAGTCCGCGTTCGGGGACGGTGCCCTGGCCGCGGTCCCGCGAGAGGATCTGGCCGAGGTCGCGGCGGTGGTGGCGTCGGATCCCGCACCTCATCGCGGGCGCGTCTACGACCTCGTCGGCACGCCGATCACGGCGGGGCAGGTGGCCGACGAACTCGGCGTCGCGCACCGCACCGTCAGCCTCGGTGAGTACCGGCGCCGGCTCCTCGACGAGACGGCGGGGCTGCTGCCGTTCCAGCCGCCGATGCTCGCCTCGATCGCCACAGGCGTCCGGCACGGCTTCCTGGACGGCACCGCACCCGACCTCACCGACCTCCTCGGCAGGGCGGCCCGTGATCCACTGGCTACGGCCGTCGCGGCCGCGTCCGCTGCCAGGCCGGAGGCGAGCGACTAGCGGCGACAGCGACGCGCGCTCAGCGGCGAAACGCGTCCTCCCGGCGATGGCGACGGGAGGACTCCCTTGTGTCACCTGTGTCACCTGTGTCACCAGGCTGCTTGTCCCGCAGGCGACGTCATGGCCTCGTACACCTGGCGCGCGTCCCGGGCACGAGGCGGCCGGTGGACGGGGCTCCGGTGGGGCGGCCGGCCGAGGGGGCCGCCGCGTCCGGGCTCGTGGGTTTCCGTAGGTGACGGGGAAGGGGGGCACGGCGGTAGGGGAGAATGAGGTCATGGCGATGTGCAAGAAGTGCGGTGCGCGAAAGCGCAGTTGGCCCCGTTCCTGCTCCCGGTGCCGCTCCGAGTTGGACTGGTCGCAGCCTGCCGCGGACGCCGTTGACCTTGCTTCGGGGGGAGGACTGTTCGGTTGGCTCTGGCGAGGAGTCAAGGGGGTCGTGCGGCTGGTGCTGCGTACGGCCGACTGACCGGACCCGGCGGACGCGTTCGGGCCAGGAGGTCTCCGCCGGAACGAACCAGGTGAAAGCGGCCTCCGGATGACTCCCGAAGTCATCGGCACGGATCATGGCGCGGGGACGCGCGGCGACTCCGGGAGTCGTCGGCGGACGACTCCCGTTCTCGGGCTCCGGCCCACTTCTTGCGGAGACTCACGGACAGTGATGTCAGTGGTGTGTGGTGGGATGGTCGGACTCTGCCGTTGATCCGCCGGGAGGCCCTCGTGACGTCCTCGTACCCCTCGCTGACTCGTGCTTTGGCCGAGGCTTTGGTCGATGTCCTGTGGTTCATCGACGGCAGCGAAGACGAGCAGATGGATCAGGACGACGCGGTCAAGGTCATGGAGGGTGTCGCCCACGTGGTCGGCACGCTGCCGAGTGATCAGCGACAGGAGCTGATCGAGCTGGTCGGGGAGATGGCGGCCGCCGAAGGCGACCCGGCTCGCCGCGAGTTCCTGGAAGAGTTCCCGGAGGGCTTCGGGCTGATCGACGATGCGTCCTGAGCAGCCTTCTCAGGAGTAGGGCAGGACGCGCTTGCGGAGGAGTCCAAAGCCGGCGCGGCCGACTCCACCGCCACGTTCTCCACCGACCAGAACAGCAGCTCATCCAGCTGCGGCCGTACTTCGTCCACGAGGCAGGACTGCCGATCCCGCTCCACCCGGCCGGGTCCGCGTCCTGGACGCCTCGCCCCGAAGCCACCGCAGGCGCGCCCCCGCCCTCATCCCCGCCCTGAACACGGGTCGGGCCCGGACCGCACGCCCCGGGAGGTGTAGAACCGCCCCCACCGCTCACCCGGCCCCACGGGACTCACGTACGACGGAGGGAGTCGGCCGTGCGGCAGCATCCGCCCGAGGGCACCGCGGAGATCCTCTTCATCGGCAACGCCACCCTGCTGATCCGTTACGGAGAGCTGACGCTGCTGACCGATCCGAACTTCCTGCACCGGGGGCAGTTCGCCCACCTCGGCTACGGGCTGGTCGCGCGTCGGCTGACCGAGCCCGCCGTCGACGTGGCAGGACTCCCTCACCAGGACCTGGACGCCGTCGTGCTCTCGCACCTGCACGGCGACCACTTCGACCGGGTGGCCCGGCGCGGGCTGGACCGGGGGCTGCCGTTCGTCACCACCCCGCACGCCGCCCGCCTGCTGAAGGGCCTGTACGGGTTCCGGCGCGCCACCGGGCTGCGTACCTGGCAGAGCCGCACCCTGCGGCACGGGGACTCCTCCGTGCGCGTCACCTCGCTGCCGGGTCGCCACGCGCCCGGCCCGCTGCGGGTCCTGCTGCCGCCCGTGATGGGCAGCATGCTGGAGTTCGGCGACCGCTCGGGGGAGGTCCGGCTGGTCCTCTACCTCTCCGGCGACACCCTGATGTACGACGGGCTGCGCGGGATCGCCGGACGCTACCCGGACATCCACCTGGCGGTCCTGCACCTCGGCGGTACGACCCTGCCCGGCGGCCTGGTGGTCACCATGGACGCCGGGCAGGGCGCCGACCTGCTCGACCTGCTGCGTCCGCGACGCGCGCTGCCCGTCCACCACAGCGACTACACGGTCTTCCGTTCCCCGCTGGAGGACTTCCTCGCGGAGGCGGGGCGCCGGGGCCACGACGCGCGCCTGGTGCGGTGCGCCCCGGGTGAGCGGGTGACCGTCGGCGACCGGGCGGCGGCCTGACCCGCACACCCCGCGGCCGCTACAGGAACGCCCCCACCCCCATGGCCACCCCGAAGAGCACGAAGAAGATCCCCCAGGTCATGTTCGCCGTGGCCGAGTACGACACCTTTCCCGGTCGTCCGTCCTTCGTGTGGACGACCACCACCCTGCGCGGGTCCCTCGGGTCGTACCGGAGCACGACCGGGATGCCGGCGTGCAGGGGGTGGGACTCGTGGTTGAGGGGGGCGCGGCGGTAGGTCTGGACGGGCGGGGCGTCGAGGTTGTTCACGGGTGGGGCCTGGTAGCGGACCTGGGGCGGGTGGATCGTGGGGCCCTCGCGGCGGGCGCTGCGGGCGACCTCGCCGCGGGTGCGGACGCCGCGGACGCCGAGGCGGCGCAGGGCCCGGCGCTGGGTCAGGGCGCCGCGCAGGATCGCGATGCCCAGGGCCAGCGCGCCGACGGCCATGACGAGCGTGATCGTGAGCCATGGCTGGTCCATGTGACGTCCCCCGGAGCCGACTTCAGGTCTCCATGGAGACGGGCGCGGTCACGGGGTGGTTCCCCGTGGCGCTCCCGGGCGCACAGCCGGTCGTCAGTCCGCCCCGTGACACTCCCCGTACGCCCGCCCCGACCCGCACCAGCACGCCGCCGACCGCTCCGGGGGCCACGCCACCGCCCGGCCCCGGGCCGCCAGCGTCGTGGCGTACTGGGGCAGCAGCGTCGGGTCGGCGGGGGAGGCGAGCTCCGAGGCGGCGAAGGCCTCGTACGACGGGACCGTGCCCGTGACGATGCCCAGGTTCGGGGTGCCGGACGCGGCCAGTTCGCGCAGGGCCGCCTCTATGGCCGCGAGGTGCTCCTCGTAGGAGGGGTACTCCTCCGCCAGGGACGGGTACGCCTCCGTCAGTTCCGCCAGTTCACCGGCCGGCCAGTGCAGCACCGCCACCGGGAACGGGCGGGACAGCGCCTCCCGGTACGCGCCCAGTTCCGCGCGCAGGCGGACGATCTCCGCCTCCAGCTCCACCGGGTTCTCCGAGCCCAGGGACCACACCCGCTTGGGGTCGTGGAGTTCGTCCAGGGTGATCGGGAGGGTGTGGACGGTGTCCGCGAGCGCGTCCCACTCGTCGTGCGCGGCGCCGAGCATCCTGCGCACGCGGTGGCGGCCGAAGAGGAGCGGGTGGGTGGCGCGCGGGGGTGCCTCGACACCGGTCAGGAGGAGGCGTACCGCCTCCGTGAACGTCTCGTGCGCCTGCTCCAGCTCGTCGTGCGACTCCAGGGACTCCGCGACGATCACCCAGGGGGCCGCGTCGCGCGGGGCCGCCGTGCGGATGCCGGTGATGATCGCGCGGGCCTCCGCCTCGTGGCCGTACTCCCAGAGGTTGGAGGCCTTGAGGGCCCGTACCAGATACGGGTCGTCCAGCTCCTGGGAGGAGGCCAGCAGGCGGTCGTAGAGGGCGGTCGCGGCGGGGCGGTCGCCGGAGAGCTCGCGGTGGGCGGCGGCCCGCAGCAGCAGGGCCTCGGCGTCCTCGGGGTAGAGGTCGGCGGTCCGCTCCAGGCGGGCGGCCTCGGTGGTGTGGTCGACGTTTTCGGCAGGCGTGTCGGGGCGCATGGGGGACACCGTACTGCCGGTGGGTGACAAAGGTGGGACAGCCGCAGGCCGGAGCGGGGTCCGGGACCGGGAGGGGGCGTTCCGCCGTCGTCGGGGCGGGACGGCTGCGGCGGGCCTACCCTTCGGCAGGGGCAGGCGATCGAGGGGGCGGGGCGTGCGCAGGACGTTGGCCAACGGGTGTCTGGTGCTGCTGATGATTCCCGCCGCGCTGATGATCTACTTCTGGTTCACGGTCTGGCACACCGGGAACGAGAACGACCGGCGCCGGCAGGACGCGCTCGACTCGCTGCTCGGTCAGGCCCACGAGGCGGCGGACCGGACCGCCGACGCGCTGACCGGGAGCGGCGACACCGGCACCGACGCGTTGACGGGCGTGATCTGGAAGCACACCGAGAGTCCCGTCATCACGTACGACGAGGAACGGCGCGCGTTCACCGCCGTCGCCGCGCGGTCCGCCGTGTACGAGGAGAAGTCCATCCTGCTCCCCCGCGGACCGGGCATGGTGGAGCGCTGCTTCACCTACACCTACGCACACCGTCCCGGTGCGGGATGGGCCTCGAAGGTCACCGAGCCGGACGTCGAAGCGTGCCGGGGGAGCAGTCGGATCGGCGACCGGGTCCGGATCGCGCAGGCGCGGATGGAGGACACGGAGGCGGCCGGGCTGACGCGCGCCGGTCTGCGGCGGGCCCTCGGGCTCACCGGCCGTCCGAGCGGCGAGAGCCGGTCCGACGTGCGGAGCGTCGTCCGGGAGGGGCGGACGGTCGTCGCCGTCGTCCTCTTCCGGTACCCGGACCGGTACCAGGCCCAGGACGAGGGGTCCGCGCCGGTCGAACAGTGCTACCGCCTCACCCGGTTCCTCGGCCTCCAGGGCGGCTTCGTGAAGCCGGTCACCGCCGTTCCCGTGACGTCCTGCTGAGCCACCACGGGAACGGCGGCACGCCGACCGCGGCACCGGAGCCGGCCCGTACGGCGAATGTGGCGAATGTGGCGCATGTCCGGCCCGTGGAATCACGGGGCGGTCCCGTGGAACCACAGGCCGGTGCCGGGCGTTGAGGTGGTGCGGGGCCCGGACGGAGCCGGGACGGTGTCGAGGGGAGGGGGCGAGTGATGCGCGGACGGACGGTCCGGCTCGTCGCCGTGCTCCTGCCCCTCGTCCAGGTCGTCCTGCTGCTGTTGCCCGCAGCCGGCGGGCTCTCCCTGGCCGACGTCACGCTCGCCGCGACCGCCGCGGCCGGTGCCGCGCTCGCCGCCTGCGCGTTCGTCCTCGCCCGCTGCGCGCCCGCCGTACCGCCCACCCGGGTGCGTACGGCGATACGCGACCGTGACCGGCGTACGGCCTTCCTGCCCCAGCGCGACCCCGACGCCAGGGGGCGCACCAGACCCCGGGCACCGGGGCACGCCCTCCCGGCGACCGCCGCGTAGGGCACTCCTTCCGTACGCTCCGTACGTTCACCACGCCCCGCTGCGGGTCGTCATGCCGCCATTCCGTACGTCCGTCCCGGCTTTCCCGGGACTCCCGGCACGACGAGACCCCCGGAGGGCTCACCCATGTCCGTCTTCGCCAGCCTGGTCGAGCACCTGGCCGACCTGCTCCGGCCGCTGTTCGGCGTCTCCGCGGCGGCCGCCGCGATCGTCCTGTTCACCGCCTTCGTACGACTCCTCGTCCACCCCCTGTCCCGGGCCGCCGCGCGCGGACAGAAGGCCCGGGCGGCGCTCCAGCCGCGCATCGCCGAGCTGCGCCGCAAGCACGGCCGCGACCCCGAGAAGCTGCAGCGGGCCGTACTGGAACTGCACGCGAGCGAGAAGGTGTCGCCGCTCTCCGGGTGCCTGCCCGGCCTGCTCCAACTGCCCGCGTTCTTCCTGCTGTACCACCTCTTCTCCAGCGAGACGATCGGCGGGCGGGCCAACGAACTGCTCGGGCACCGGCTGTTCGAGGCGCCGCTCGGCGGCAGGTGGGCGGACGCGCTCGGGGACGGCGGGGTGTTCGGCGGGCCCGGACTCGTGTACGTCGGGCTGTTCGCGGTCGCCACCGTCGTCGCCTGGTTCGGCTACCGGCTGTCCCGGCGGATGATGGCCGCCAACCCCGCGATGCCCGCGGCCGGTGAGGGGGAGCAGGTGCCGGGGCTGGCGGCGGTGACCAGGGTGATGCCGTTCATGTCCTTCTTCACGCTCGTCACCGTCGCCGTCATGCCGCTGGCGGCCGCGCTGTACATGGTGACCAGTACGACGTGGAGCGTGGCGGAGCGGGCCGTGCTGTACCGCTGAGCGCGGGGCGGGCCGGAGTCAGGGGTGCCGTGGCCGACGGCTGTGGGGTTGCGGGGGCTGGGTGCGCGGTTCCCCGCGCCCCTGGGGAGTCGGGGCTGTTGAGGCCGGGTGCACGGTTCTCCGAGGTCCAGTACGTGAACCGGGTCTTGCGGAGTGGAACGCGGGCTTGGAGGATCGACCAGTCCTCCGATGGCTGCGCCCCGCCGCATCCGGGCCGTGTCCATCGGGCGGGCCCGCGATCGAGGGAGACGTGAATCATGAAGCTGCTGCGAGTCGGCACGGCGGGACAGGAGCGGCCCGCGCTGCTCGACGACGAGGGGACCCTGCGGGACCTGTCGGGCCTCGTCGCGGACGTCGACGGGGCGCTGCTCGCCGACGAGGCCGCGCTCGGCCGGATCAGGGCCGCCGCCGACAGCGGGGAACTGCCCGCGCTGGACGGGACGGGGCTGCGGATCGGGCCGCCGGTGGCGCGGATCGGGAAGATCGTCTGCATCGGGCTGAACTACCACGACCACGCCCGCGAGACGGGGGCCGAGCCGCCCGCCGAGCCGGTGATCTTCTTCAAGGCGGCGGACACGGTCGTCGGCCCCGACGACACGGTGCTGGTGCCGCGCGGTTCGGTGAAGACCGACTGGGAGGTCGAACTGGCGGTCGTGATCGGGCGTACGGCCCGCTACCTGGAGTCGGCGGAGGAAGGGCTCGCGCACGTCGCCGGGTACGCCGTCGCGCACGACGTCTCCGAGCGGGAGTTCCAGATCGAGCGGGGCGGGACCTGGGACAAGGGGAAGAACTGCGAGACGTTCAACCCGCTGGGGCCGTGGCTGGTGACGGCGGACGAGGTCGGCGATCCGCAGGACCTGTCGCTGCGGCTGTGGGTCAACGGGGAGCTGAAGCAGGACGGGACGACCGCCGAGCAGATCTTCCCGGTGGGGGAGGTCGTGCGGTACGTCAGTCACTTCATGACGCTGTATCCCGGTGACGTCATCAACACCGGGACGCCGGCGGGGGTGGCCATGGGGCGGCCCGAGCCGAAGCCGTACCTGCGGGCGGGGGACGTGGTCGAGCTGGAGATCGCCGGGCTCGGGCGGCAGCGGCAGGAGTTCCAGCAGGCGTAGCGCTCCGCGGGGGAGGTGAGGACGCGGAGCCGCTCGGACCGGGAAGCCGGGCGCGGTCCTCCGGCTTCCCGGTCCGGACCCGCCCGCCCGGTCCGGACCCGCCCGCCCGGTCCGGACCCGCCCGCCCGGTCCGGACCCGCCCGGCCGGGCTGAGTTCAGCCGTGGAGGAGCAGGCGGCTCGGCCGGATCTCGTGCAGGTGCACCACCAGGTCCGCCGACCCCAGCAGGTTGACCGGGTCGGGGTCCCGGGGCCAGTGCGTGCCGATCTCCCGTTTGGGACGGGTCACGGCCAGCCAGGTGCGGACGGCGGGCGGTGCGGTGCGCAGGTCGAGGTACCAGTCCCGGTGGCTCACCCGGTCCAGGGTCTGCTCGACGGAACCGGCCGCGGTCGGCCCCGAGCGGAACACCTTCACGTCCTCGTCACGGGGGTTGGAGACGCCCGCGTCGGTGGCGTGGAAGGAGCCGTGGCCGAAGGCCAGGCCCACGACCCGGTAGGCGTCCCCGAGCGCGCGGCGGAGCAGGCCGCCCTGGATGACCGGGTAGTCCGGGGTGTAGCCCTCCAGGTACACGTGGCCGTTGTGGGCGGCCAGCATCGTCCGGGCGCCGGTCTGCCGGAGCCACCAGAGGGTGTTCTCCGTCATCACGGTGTCGCGGTAGGCCAGGCCCTCGCGTGCGTCGGCCGGGTCGTCGTAGTCGAAGGCGTTCTGGCGTGCGACCTGGTGGACGATCTCCGCGTTCCGCACCGCCCGGGCGTGGGCGTCCCCGGCCACGGTGCGCCCGGCGAAGCTCCGGGAGCGCAGCAGTTCCACGACGCGTCCGGTGCGTTCGGCCTTCTCCCGCCGCACGGCCAGGGGTTCCTCGATGGCGGCCACCATGTACTCGCCGGCGGGCAGGGTGGGGCGCAGTCCCCGGTACAGCTCGGTGACGGTGGGCAGCAGGTCGGGGTGGGCGCGCCGGACGTGGTCGACGACCCGGTCGTACAGCTCGGGGCCCGCGTAACTGCTGTCGTTCCCGGCGAACCTGACCGGGTCGTCGGGGTGGGCGACGTTGTACGCGCGCATCCAGCGGATCAGGTCCAGCACCTCGCCGGTCCGCATGAACAGGTAGGCGTTCTGGAACTCCTCGGACATGATCCGGGCGGGGTCGCCGCGCCCGGTGAGCAGGTAGTCGTTCAAGCGGAGCCCCGCGCTCCAGGGGGCTTCGAGGACGAGGGAGCGGAAGCCCTGCTCCTCGACCAGGTACCGGAACACCCGGTGCTGGAGGGCGAGGAAGTCGCGGGAGCCGTGGACGGCCTGCCCGACGCCGACCAGCCGGGCGTCACCCACCGCCTCCCCCAGGGGGCGCAGGTCGTCGAAGGGGCCGACGGGCTCCACGGTGCGCAGCGGACGGGCCGCCTCCTCCAGGGCGGGCAGCAGGTCGGTGGACGTCCCCGGCGCGTGGGGCCGCTGCTCGGTCGCTTCACGGGCGAGTCTCCGGCTCGGCCGGATCTCGTCCAGGTGCACCACCAGGTCCATCGACCTCAGCAGGTTGACCTGGTCGCCGGTCGGCGGGTAGTCGGTGCCGATCTCCCGTTTGGGCCGGGTGACGTCCAGCAGGGCGCGGGCGGCGGGCGGCGCGGTGCGCAGGTCGGCGTACCAGTTCCGGTGACCCACCCGGTCCAGGACGTACTCGGCCGAACCGGGAGCGGCGGGCTCCACCTCGAACCGTCCGACGTCCTGGTCGGCCGGATTCTGCAGACCCTGCGCGGTGGCGTGCACGGCGCCCCGGTCGAAGGAGAGCCCCACCGCCAGGTAGCCGTCGCCCAGTCGCTGCCGGAGCACCGATCCCTGGGGGAGGGGGAGGGCGGGGGTGGAACTCCTGGTGTACAGGTGGCTGTTGTGTCCGCCGAGCACCACCCGGTGGCCGGTGCGACGGTGCCACCACAGGGTGTTCTCCGCCATGGCGGTGTCGCGGTGGGCCATGGCCTCCGGCCCCTTCCGGGGGTCGGAGAGGTCGAAGGCGTACAGGCGCGCCACCTGGTCGATGACGGTGGCGTGCTGGAGCGCCCAGGCGTGGTCCTCGTCCGTCCCGGCGGGTTCGCGGGCGCGGAGCAGTCCGAGGACGCGTCCGGTGCGTTCGGCCCGTGCGCGGCGCTCGTCCAGGGGCTCGGCCACGGCGGCGCGCATCCACGCGTCGACGGGCAGGGTGGGGCGCAGTCCCCGGTACAGCTCGGTGACGGTGGGCAGCAGGTCGGGGTGGGCGCGCCGGACGTGGCCGACGACCCGGTCGTACAGCTCCGGGCCGGCGTAGCCGTTGTCGTTGCCGGCGAACCTGACCGGGTCGTCGGGGTGGGCGACGTTGTACGCGCGCATCCAGCGGATCATGTCCAGGTACTCCTGGCTGTGCAGCAGCAGGAAGGCGTTCCGGAACTCCTCGGACATGATCCGGACGGGGTCGCCGCGCCCGGTGAGCAGGTAGTCGTCCAGACGGAGCCCCGCGCTCCAGTTGGCCTCCAGGACGAAGGAGCGGAAGCCCTTCTCCTCGACCAGGTACCGCAGCGCCCGGTGCCGGAAGGTGACGAAGTCGTGGGAGCCGTGGGCGGCCTCGCCGATGCCGACCACCACGGCGTCACCGACCGACTCCCCGAAGGGGCGCAGGTCCTCGAAGGGGCCCGAGGGCTCGGTGGTGCGCAGCGGACGGGCGGCCACCTCGAGGGGCGACGGTGCGTCGTCGGCGACCGTCGTGCGGGGCCCGTCCGAGGCCCCGGGGTCCCCGCCGGCCGGGGCCGCCACGGCCGTCCCGGGAACGACGGCGAGCCAGACCAGCAGTGCGGCGGCCAGCCGCCTTGTTATGAAGGGTGTCATGGCGCCAGCGTCGCCGCCGCGACGCAGGACCGCGCTCCGAGTGTCACCCGGCCGGAGCAGCGCCGCAGGCGGGGCAGCGGGCGGGCGGTCGTCGGACAGTCGTCGGGCAGGAGGAGCGCGTCCTCGCGTTCCGCCGTACCGGCGGGAGCCGGGCGGACCCGGAAGGACCGGCCCCGGGCCGACGAGGACGGCCTGGTGGCGCGGAGACGCCGGCCCCCGCACGGCTGTCGATCCGTTGTCGATCCGTGCGGGGGCCGTGAGGCGGCCCGACAGTGCCTACGAGCGGGTGCGGTTCAGGAAGTGCTCCAGGGCCTCCACCACCAGCTCGTGGTCCTGGAGTTGGGGGAGGCCCGAGACCGTCACCGCGCCGATGACGCCCACGCCCTCCACCGTGATGGGGAAGGAACCGCCGTGGGCCGCGTAGGTGTCGGGGTCCAGGCGGGAGGACGCCTCGAACGTCGTGCCCTTGGCGCGGTGTCGGGCGCCCACCAGGTAGGAGGCGGAGCCGTAGCGCTCGACGACCCGGCGCTTGCGGGCGATCCAGGCGTCGTTGTCGGGGGCGGAGCCGGGCAGGGCGGCGTGGAAGAGCTGCTGGCCCGCGCGGTGGATGTCGATGGCGACGGGGGCCTGGCGCTCGCGCGCCATCTCCACCAGCAGGGAGCCGAGCGCCCACGCGTCGTCGTACGTGAACCGCTGGAAGACCAGGCGGCGTTCCTGCGCCTCCAGCTCCGCCACGTCCGGGGTCAGTTCCGGGGTCTGCTTCGGGGTGGTCACAGCGTCACCGTCACCTTCTCCAGGGCCGACCGGCGGGCGGCCTCCAGCACGTCCAGGGCGGCGGCCGCCTCCCGCGCGGTCACCGGGTTGGGGGCGCCCTCCAGCAGGGCCTTCGCCACGGCCGCGTAGTAGGCGGGGTAGTCGCCCGGGAGGGTCGGCACGGGGTGTCCGCCGCCGGTCACCGGGGACTCGCCGGAGCCGATGCGGCCCCACAGCTCCTCGGGTTCCATGCCCCAGCCGGTGCCGGGGCGCAGGCCGTCGCGCAGGGCGGCCTCCTGGGGGTCCAGGCCGTGCTTGACGTAGCCGGCCTTCGAGCCCAGGACCCGGAAGCGCGGGCCCAGTTGGGCCGTGGTCGCCGAGACGTAGAGGTGGGAGCGGACGCCGCCGGCGTGCGTCAGCGCGATGAAGGTGTCGTCGTCGGTCCGCGCGCCGTCGCGGCGGATGTCCGCCTCGGCGTAGACGGCGGTCACCGGGCCGAAGAGGACCAGCGCCTGGTCGACGACGTGGCTGCCGAGGTCGTAGAGCAGACCTCCGATCTCTGCGGGGTCGCCGGACTCCCGCCAGCCGCCCTTGAGCTGCGGACGCCAGCGCTCGAAGCGGGACTCGAAGCGGTACACGTCGCCGAGCTCGCCCTCGTCGACCAGCTTGCGCAGGGTGAGGAAGTCGTTGTCCCAGCGGCGGTTCTGGAAGACGGAGAGGAGCAGGCCGCGCTCCTCGGCCAGGGCCGCCAGCCCGCGCGCCTCGGCCGCCGTGCCGGAGAGCGGCTTGTCGACGACGACCGGGAGGTCGGCCTCGAGGGCGGTCGTGGCGAGCGGGACGTGCGTCCTGTTCGGGGACGCGATGACGATCAGGTCCAGTTCGTCGGCGCGGGCGAACAGCTCGTCCGGGGTCGCGGCGACGCGTACGTCCGGGAACCCGGCGCGGGCCTGCCGCTGCCGCTCGGGGTTCGAGGTGACCACCGTGTCGAGCGCGAGGCCCTCGGTCGCGGCGATCAGCGGGGCGTGGAACACGGAGCCCGCGAGGCCGTAGCCGACGAGGCCGACGCGGAGGGGGGTGCCAGTCATGCCCCCTACTTTCGCAACGCTGTTGCCAAAGTGCAAGCAGCGGGGAGAATGAGCGGGTGAAGAGGACGAACGACGGCATCGGCGGGGCGTACGGGTCGCACGGCACGCACGGGGCCCCGCTGGGAGCGAACCTGCTCGCCCTGCGCAGCCACAACACCGCGCTCGTGCTCGACCTGCTGCGGACCGCGGGAGCGGAGGGGATCAGCCGGCTGGAACTCGCCGAACGGACCGGACTCACCCCGCAGGCGGTCAGCAAGATCACCGCCCGGCTGCGGGCGGACGGGCTCGCGGCCGAGGCGGGGCACCGGGCGTCCACGGGCGGCAAACCGCGCACGGTGCTGCGGCTGGTCCCGGAGGCGGGGCACGCGGTGGGCGTCCACCTGGACCGGGACGAGGTGCGGGCGGTGCTGGTCGACCTCGACGGGACGGTGGTGGACCGGCGCAGGGCCCCGCTGGACCTGGGCGCGGGGGAGGAGGCGGTCCTGGCACGGGTGGCCGGGACGGCCGGGGCGCTGCGGACGCCGGGGGCGGCCGGGACGGACCGGCCTCCGCTCGGCGTCGGGGTCGCGCTGCCCGGGCCGCTCGACCACGAGAGGGGCGTGCTGCACCGGGTCACCGGCTTCCCCGAGTGGGACGGCTTCCCGCTCCGGGACGCGCTGGCGCGGCGGCTCGGCGTGCCGGTGGTCGTCGACAAGGACACCAACGCGGCGGCGCTGGGACTGGCGGTCGGCGGCGAGGGCGGCTCCTTCGCCTACCTGCACCTCGGTACGGGGCTGGGGGCGGGGCTGGTGATCGGCGGGAGCGTGCACCGGGGGGCGAGGACCGGGGCGGGGGAGTTCGGGCACCAGGTGATCCAGCTGGACGGGCCGCGGTGCGGGTGCGGTGACCGGGGGTGCGTGGAGGCGCTGTGCCTCGGTGCCGTGGGCCGGGGGGAGACCGAGGAGGCGGCGCGGGTGCTGGGGGCGGGGGCGGCGAATCTGGTGGGGCTGCTGGACATCGACCGGGTGTTGCTCGGGGGGCGGACGATCGAGGGGGATCCGGAGGTGTTCGCACGGGGCGTACGGGCCGTGCTGGACGCGCGGGCCCGGCGGACGGGGGACGCGGCGGTGCCGGTACGGGTGGTCGGCGGCGAGGTCGCCGAGGGGGCGGCGCAGTTGGTGCTGGCGCCGGTGTTCGGGCGGGGGGACGGGTAGGGCGGCCCCGTCCGGACGGCCGGGCGCACTCCGGGAGCCCCGCCGCCCGCCACGAACGCCGGTCAGCCGTAGGAGAAGACGGACCCGGGAACGGCGGGCGAGGTGCCGATCATGTCGGTGACACGGACCTGCGCGTCGCCGCTCCCGGGGGGCGCCGTCACGCTGATCCGGTTCGAGGACTCGACGACGACGTCGGAGAGCGGGGCCGCGACACGGCCGAAGTCCACGCCACTGTCGCCGGTGAAGCCGCTGCCGCTGATGACGACCGTGGTGCCGGCGCGTCAGCGGCCCACCGCGCAGGCGTCGCCGTTCAGCGTGAACCGTGGGGGTGTCGTCGTGTCGCCCGTGTGTTCCGCGAGGTACCCCAACGTGATGCTCGCGCCCGGTGCGATCGTGGCGTTGTGCGTGGCGTCGGACGCCCTGACCACATTGCTCAACTGGGTCAGGTCCGTGTTCCAGTCGGAGACGACCGTCTGTCCGGTAGCCAGCGGGAACTCCAGCGTCCAGCCGTTCACCGGAGTGCCGCCGGTGTTGGTGACGGTGAGGTCGACCGTCATCCCGGTGCCCCAGGCCGTCACCGTGCGGTCCACCCGGCAGGTCGGTTCCTCCCGCGTGAAGGACACCTTGTGGAGGCCGCCGGGCAGGTCGTTGACCATGTAGAACTCCCCGTCCACGGTCGTGCCGACCGACGTCACCTGGGTGGGCGTCACACCGATCTCGGCCTGCTCGTAGCCGCCGCTGCCGTCGGGGCGCAGGGCCCAGACCGTGGACGAGCAGTAGTCGGTGGCGATGTACGTGCCGCCGACCAGGTCGGCGTGCTCCCGGCCCCGGTAGACGTGGCCGCCGATGACCGAGCAGCCGCCGGTGTACGGGGAGTACGTGAAGACCGGCTCGGTGTACGTCTCACCGGGCGCGCAGTCCCCGCCCGCGAACTTCTCCAGGCCCTCGTAGCAGGACCAGCCGAGGTTCAGTCCGCCCCGCCCGGGGGCGAGGTGGTTGATTTCCTCCCAGTGGCCCTGGCCGACGTCGCCGATCCACATCGAGCCGTCGGCCGCGTCGAAGGAGAACCGCCACGGGTTGCGCAGCCCGTACAGCCAGATCTCCGCGCGGGCGCCGGGGGTGTCCACGAAGGGGTTGTCGGCGGGGACGCAGTACGCGAGCGGGGCGCACGCGCGGCTCACGTCGATCCGCATGATCTTGCCCAGCAGGGTGTCCAGCCGCTGCCCGGACGTGAAGGGGTCCCCGGAGCCGCCGCCGTCGCCGATGCTCCAGTACAGGTGGCCGTCGGGGCCGAAGGCGAGCTGGCCGCCGTTGTGGTTGCTGTACTCGGCGTGCTCCTGGGAGAGCAGGGGTTCCAGGCGGGAGTCGTCGAGCCGGTAGCGGGCGAGGGTGACCGCGCCGTCGGGCAGCGCCGTGTACGCCAGGTACAGGTCCTGGCTGTCGGCGAAGTCGGCCGGGAGCGCGATGCCGAGCAGACCGCGCTCGTTGCCCGACTCGTCGACGGCCGGGGTGATGTCGAGCAGTGGGGCGGAGGCCAGGCCGGTGTCCGGGTGGTAGACGCGGACGGTGCCGCGCTTCTCGGTGATGAACAGCCGGTCCGTGCCGTCGTCGGGGGCGACGATGGCGGTGGGCCGTCTCAGCCCGGAGGCGACCTGGGTGGTGGTCGCGCTGATCGACGGCAGGGGGACGGACGACGCGTCCTCCGCCGCCGCGGCGGGTGACGGGGCGAGGGCGGTCAGCAGGAGGGCCGGCAGCACCGCGAGCAGGGTGCCCAGAACGAATGTCAGACGGAATCGCACCCTATGGACATGCATATGACAAAACACGATCTCCTGCTTTCCCGGTGTCGTCGGCGGCCGATGAAAGGGGCTGTGGGGGAGTCGACGGGCATGGGAGCGCTCCCGCCCTCCTCAGGCTGCGACGCACACGGCACAGCGGCAACACGTGATTGCGCCACTTTCGCGCCGCCCGACACACACATCGCTCCCACCCCGCCGCCGGACCGCCCACCCGCCCGCCCGAGAGCCGAGCCGCATCCGGCATTCCCCGCAAGATCCGGGTCTGTTTAGGCTGAGACGCACGCAGGACCGCGTACGGCAGGAGATCCCGCACATGGCAGACCGCAAGCCGATCGAATCGTGGCTCACCGACATGGACGGGGTGCTGATCCACGAGGGCGTACCGATCCCCGGCGCCGACGCCTTCATCAAGAAGTTGCGTGAGTCGGGGAAGCCCTTCCTGGTCCTCACCAACAACTCGATCTACACCCCGCGCGACCTGCACGCCCGGCTGCGCCGCATGGGCCTGGAGGTGCCGATCGAGAACATCTGGACCTCCGCCCTCGCCACCGCCAAGTTCCTGGACGACCAGCGCCCGAACGGCTCGGCGTACGTCATCGGCGAGGCCGGTCTGACCACCGCGCTGCACGACATCGGCTACATCCTCACCGACCACGAGCCCGATTACGTGGTGCTGGGGGAGACGCGGACGTACTCGTTCGAGGCGATGACGAAGGCGGTCCGCCTGATCAACGACGGCGCCCGCTTCATCTGCACCAACCCCGACGAGACCGGCCCCTCCACCGAGGGCCCGCTCCCGGCGACCGGCGCGGTGGCCGCGCTCATCACCAAGGCGACCGGCAAGCAGCCGTACTTCGCGGGCAAGCCGAACCCGCTGATGATGCGCACCGGGCTCAACACCATCGGGGCCCACTCCGAGAGCAGCGCGATGATCGGCGACCGGATGGACACCGACGTGCTGGCCGGCATCGAGGCCGGGATGCAGACGTTCCTGGTGCTCACCGGGCTGACCCGGACCGAGCAGGTGGAGAACTGGCCGTACCGGCCGTCCAAGGTCGTGGACTCCATCGCGGACCTCGTCGACCTGATCTGACGTCGTTCACCCGTACGGAGTAGTCGCCGTGTCCACGGGGATGCGGCGCCGGGATCCGCGCGGGACCCTCCACATGTCTGGAGGTGCACGATGGGTTCCCCGCGCAACACTCTCCGTACGGGCCTCCCGTCCGGCACCGGGCGGCTGCTCGCCGGTGTGGCCTGGGTGGTGCTGCTGCTCGGGCTGTGGCTGTGGGGCAGCGGGCGGAGCGACGTACCCGCCGGGATGTCCGGGACCGCCACCGGCGACATGGCGGCGGCCGGACGGCCGCCCGGGGTCGAACCGCCGCCCCCGCACCGCCCCTTGGCCGCCGCGGTGCCGCAGCGCCTCGACATCCCGGCCCTCGGCGTCCGCGTACCGGTGGCGGCCGGCGGGAACGGCCGGCCGGGCGCGGTCCGCTGGTACACGGACGGGGTGACGCCGGGCGAGCCCGGCACCGCGCTGATGGTGGGGTCGGCCGGCCTCCGGCGCGTGGACGCCCTGGAGCCGGGCCGGACGATCCGGGTGGCCCGCGCGGACGCCGGGACCGCCGAGTTCACCGTGGAGGACGTCCAGGTCCTCTCCGGTGAACGGTTCGACGCCCGGCGGGCCCACGAGCCGCGCCACGAGGGACGGGCCGAACTCCTTCTGGTCGCCTGCGGCGAGGCCCCCGACCGGGTCACCGGCAGGTGCACGGCCGACGCGATCGTCTCGGCGTACCTGACCGGAACCGGCACCTGAACTCCGTACACCGCGACTGTTCCGCACACCACCTGACCCGGTCGGCGCCCCGCTCCCCGGAGGCCGCGAGGGCACTCGGTACACGGGAGCACCGGCCGGGCCCAGGGGTCGACCGGCGTCACGTCACGGACCGGTCGCGGTCCGTGATCCCCGCAGGTGGCCCCGTCCACCGGGCGGTACGGCACGACCGGGCGCGCCCGTGCCACCGGGCTGTAACAGACGGCGGACAAGGTTGGGTTCGGCCTCGTGGGCGTCGCGGGACGTATGTCAGGATTGGGGCTCGGAGCACATGGAACAAGTGCACCCAAGGGGGGCTTGATGTACGGCAGCAGGGGGGTCGGGGCGTTCGCCGGGAGGCGGGCGTCCGCAGTGGTGCTGGGGGCGGCACTGCTGATCACAGGATGTTCCTCCTCGGACGACAAGGGGGACGAGCCGGACGCCGGCGCGGGGATCACACAGCAGCCGAAGGAGTCCGACCCGTTCTGGGTCAACCCGGACGGCACCGCCGCACGGCAGGTCGCCCAACTGGTGGAGGACGGCAGGAAGTCGGAGGCCGACCAGATCCGCAAGATCGCACAGCAGCCCGTCGGCGAGTGGATCAGCCCGGAGAACCCCGAGGAGCAGGCGCGCGGCTTCACCGAGGGCGCGGACAAGGCGGGCCGCACCGCGCTGCTGGTCCTCTACAACATCCCGCACCGCGACTGCGGCCAGTACTCGCAGGGCGGCGCCGCCGACGGCAACGCCTACCGCGCCTTCGTCGACGGTGTCGCCAAGGGCATCGGGGACCGTCCGGCGACCGTGATCCTGGAACCCGACGCGGTGCTGCACCTGGTGGACGGCTGCACCCCGGGCGAGTTCCACGAGGAGCGCTACGACCTCCTCAAGGGCGCCGTCGCCAAGCTGAAGGGCCTGAAGAACACCAAGGTCTACCTGGACGCGGGCAACGCCGGCTGGGGCAACCCCGACCAGATCCACGAGCCGCTGAAGCGGGCGGGCATCGACCAGGCCGACGGTTTCTCGGTGAACGTCTCCAACTTCTACTCCACCGAGGACTCCATCGCCTACGGCAAGCAGCTCTCCGCCAAGATCGGCGGCAAGCCCTTCGTCATCGACACCAGCCGCAACGGCAACGGCCCCTACACCGAGGGCGCCGCGGACGAACGCTGGTGCAACCCGCCCGGCCGCGCCCTCGGCGAGACCCCGACGACGAAGACGTCCGACCCCCTGGTCGACGCCTACCTGTGGGTCAAGCGCCCGGGAGAGTCGGACGGCGAGTGCAAGGGCGGCCCGAAGGCGGGCGAGTGGTGGCCGGAGTACGCCCTGAAACTGGCGGAGGGGTCAACTCCCTAGGGGCGCGGGGCTGTCGCCGCGTGGGCGCGGGAGAGCACAGCGTTCCCGCGCCCATGAGCACGACCCGCGGGAGCGCTACGGAACCCGCACCCACCGCGCCTTACTGGGCGTCCCGTCCCCGTCGTTGACGAACAGCATGTACCACCCGGACTGGACCAGGTTCCTGTTCTCCGGCACCGTCACGGTGATCTTGTCCCCGTCGGCCTCGAAGTCCAGCGCGATCGACCGCTGGTCCACGTCCGTGACGTGCGTGGACGCACTCGGCCGGATCAGCCGCACGCTCTTGACCGACGCCGCGTCCGCGGAGGTGAACGTGCCGGACTCGCCGCGGGCGATGCTCTTCGGCCCGCCCGACAGCTCGGGCTGCTCGTTGTCGCCGTACAGGTACGGCGGCGTGTAGATCTCGATGCGCTGCTCGAACTTGCCCGGCTTGGTGTTGGCCTTGTCGGCGTAGAGCGAGTCGGAGCCGAAGACCATCACGCGGCCGTCGGGCAACAGGATCGAGCCCGAGTGGTAGTTGCGGCCCACCAGCGGGTCGGCGACCCGCCTGAACTCGTTCTTCTCCGTGTCGTAGAGCCGCGCCTCGAGGATGTTGGAGTCGCTGCGGCCCCGGTAGTCCTCCGAGCCGCCCGTGACCAGCACCTCGTCGTTCGGCAGGACCGACGCCTGCGGGTAGCGGGTGCCCTTGTCCAGCGAGGGGCCGTCGACGAACTTCGGGTCGTCGGCCTTGAGGTCGACGATCCGGGTCTTCTCACTGGACAGCTGGGACTCGCCGACCCCGCCGCCGCCGATCACCATGTACTTCTCGTCCTGCGCGGGCGGCAGCAGCACCGTGCCGGACGTCTCCATCATGTTCGGGTCGCTCAGCCCGGGGACCTTGGTGAACTTGTTGGTCTCCACGTCCCAGACGCCCGGGTCGCGGCCCACGTCGTCCGGTCCGTAGCCGGCGTTGGAGCCCGAGTAGAAGACCTTGCCGTTCTGCATCAGGAACAGCGCCGGGTACGTCGGGAACTGGCGGACCTCGTCGGTGTAGGTCCACTCCTTGGTCTCCGGGTCGTAGACCTCGTTCTTGCCCGGGACCAGCTGGCCGATGTCGTCGAGGCCGGAGACGCTGAGGATCTTCCCGTCGCTCAGGGTGGTGAGCGTCGGGTACCAGCGGGACTCCTTCATCGGGTCGACCTTGATGTACTTCTCGGCGACCGGGTCGAACTCGAAGGCGTCGTCGATGCCCTGGAAGTCCTTCTTGTCCAGGGCGAGTTTCTCCGCGATGCCGTACGTGTTGCGGGCGTCGGCGCCGGTCAGGCCCTGCACCCTGTAGTTGTCCTGGGTGCCGGTCTCGTACTTGGCGCCTTCCTTCTGCGCCTCGACGTAGATGCGGCCGACGCCCGGGGTGTTGCCCAGGAACTCGCCGGTCGCCGGGTCGAAGTTCTTCTTGGCGCGCGGGACGAGCACCGGGTCCTTGGAGACGAAGGTCTTGCCGTTCTCCTTGCCGGTGAACTTCGTGCCGGCGGGCAGGGTGATCGGCTTGTCGGGGTTCTCGTTGTTGACGATCATCAGGCCGCCGGCCTTCTTCACGTCACCCTTGAGCTTCTCGTACCGCTTGGTGCCGCCCGCGATCAGCAGGTTGCCGTTGGCGAGCTGGGTGTGGCCGGTGCAGAACAGGTCGGTGGGCGTCGGCACCTTCTTGATGGTCCCCTTGACGGGGTCCCAGATCCGGGTGTCGTACTTCTTCGCGTCGAAGTTGTCCTGGTTGTTGCCGGACCCCGCGACGAGCAGCACCTTGCCGGTGCGCAGCAGCGCCGCGTGAATGGTGTTCTGCCGGTACTCCTCGGGGAACTCGACGATCTCCCACTTGCCGTTCGCGGCCTTGTACTCGGGCTGGTTGATCTTGTACTGGTGGTACTTCTCGGTGCCGAAGCGGTACAGCCACGGCCCGTTCATCCCGGCCAGCGCCAGCACCACCGCCGTGCCTATCGCGATCCGACGGGCCCGACGGCGGCCTGCACGGTCCTTCATTCCTTACGTCCCCCAAGTCCACCAAGGGCGATCTGCATGGTCTGGTCGTTTCCGGGGGTCTCCCCGGTGCTCCCGGGGCCGCCGTGCGAGGCGGCCCAGGTGGGCCGGTCCTGCGGGGTGTGCTGCTGCGGCATCTGCGGCAGTTGCTGCGTGCGGGGTACCCCGGCGGGGTCCGGCTGCCCGCCGGCGGCGTGGGCGCCGGGCTTCTTCCGGTCCTGCCGCATGCCGTGCCGCCAGGCGAACATCGGCGCGGCGGTGATCAGCAGGGCGAAGGTCGCCCAGATCACCATCGCCGGGTGCGCGTGCCCGTAGACGTAGCCCGCGGCGATGGAACCGGCGAAGATCAGGATGAAGTACCAGTGGTACCGGAAGGTTCCGAACCAGGTGTCCGGGCTGGCCGAGTCACCCTTGGGGGTGACCACGAACTTGCTCTTCTTGCGCAGCACGGAGTCGATCAGCGCCTTCGCGTACAGCGGCGCCGACAGCGCGGACATCACCATGCCGGCCACACCGCCGGAGCCCTCCGGCTCGTGCGGCGAGACGTTGTGCCGGCGGTTCCAGACGTACAGGCCGATCTGCAGGGCGGAGGCGTTGCCGTAGAGCATCAGCCAGACCGTGGGGTCGATGTTCACACCCGAGGCGCCCAGGCCCAGGAACAGCGCACAGCTGATCGCCGCCAGGATCCAGTTCAGGGCCGACATCGGGTAGAAGATGATCATCATCGTGTAGTTGAAGAGCTTGCTCGGCGGGAGCGAGTACCAGCCCTTCCAGTACTGCTTGAGGATCGTCTCGTACGTACCGCGCGACCAGCGCATCTGCTGGGTGAAGAAGTCGGTCCAGGCGTTGGGGCCCTCACCGACCGCGAGCACGTCCGGGGTGTAGACCGAGCGCCACTTCCTCCCCGTCGCCGGGTTCTTGTGGCGGTGCATCTCGAAGCCGGTCGCCATGTCCTCGGTGATCGAGTCGTACAGACCGCCGATCTGCTTCAGCGCCTTGATGCGCACGGCGTTGGAGGTGCCGACGAACATCGGCGAGCCGTAGCGGTTGCCGGCGCGCTGGATCAGCGCGTGGAAGAGGAACTGCTGGGACTCGGCGGCCTTGGTGACGAAGTTGTCGTAGTTGCCGTACACCTGGGGGCCGATGACGAAGCCGACGTCCGGGTCGCGGAAGAAGCCGAGCATCCGCTCCAGGTAGTTCGGCAGCGGCACGTGGTCGGTGTCGACCGAGGCGAAGTAGTCGTAGTCGTCGCCGTGCGCGTCCAGCCAGGCGTTGTAGTTGCCGTGCTTGGTCTTGGCGCGGTGCGCGCCCTTCGCCTGGTTCCACTTCGCGACGCCCTTGCGGGAGAAGTGGTGCACGCCGAGCCGCGCGCAGACCTCCTTCACCTCGGGGTCGTCGCCCTCGTCGAGCAGCCAGACGTGCATCAGGCCCCGGTGGCGGATCTTGACGGCCGCCTCCAGGGTCTTCGTCACCATCTCCAGCGGCTCCTTGCCGGGGACGAAGGAGGTGAGGAAGGCGACCCGGGTGCCGGTCTCGGGCACCACCGGGATCGGGTCGCGGGCGACCAGCGTGGCGTGCGCGTTCGACAGCACGTTCATGCAGCGGAAGAACTCGATCAGGCCGATCGAGACGAGCATGACGATGTCGAGGGCCGGCAGCCACTCGAACTCCACGTAGTCCCGCTCGGTCCAGTGCGAGGGCTGCAGCAGCCATACCAGCAGCACCAGCGACAGCACCGGGGCCGCGGCCAGCATCAGCGCGATCCGGATGCGGTGCGGCTCCTGCGAGATCAGCGAGCGGTACTGCACCTTGTACGGTCTGTTCGGATCGGGCTGGGTGAGGGGGCCCGCGAGCCGGCTGTAGTGCTCGTAGTCGTATCTCGGCAGCGTCTTCCTGATCCGGCGGAACGCGCCCGTGTTCCAGTTCCGATGCGAAGGCACCCTGAGCTGGGTGGTCTGGGACGGGTCGTCGTCCCTACCGGCGCCCGTCGGCGTCGACGTCATGAGTCATCCCCCCAACACGCGGCGGTCACCGCGTGCTTCGTCGCTTCCTCACGTCCGCTCCGGCCCCCTCGACCGTCACGGGCGTCTCAGTGATTGACCGCTGTCACCACGTCACCCACACCTTATAGACACGGTGCAGCGTTGTTCCGGTTGCATGATGCCCCCCTCGGCACCGCTTCATGATGCGGGATCCTTGTCCCGCATCACCGGCAACCGGTTTCTTGCCCCCCAACCGCCGCGAACCCGCAGCAACGTGAAGAACCCAGGTTCTACGGTGCCCATCATGATCGCAAGATGCGAAACACGGTGTTCACCGGTCATACGGGTCCATTGTGAACGCTGAGGGAGACTCATGGGGCCGATGTTGCATACGTGCGCCGAGTGGGTTGCGTTCAACGGCCGCGAGGAGGTATCCGGCCAAAAACCGACGGGCCCCTCGTATGCACGAGGAGCCCGTCGGGTCGGTGCGCCGCCAGGGACTCGAACCCCGGACCCGCTGATTAAGAGTCAGCTGCTCTAACCAACTGAGCTAGCGGCGCGCGCTGACGTCGTCACTCTACAGGAACCCGGCAGGTGCTTCCGACCGGAGGCCGCCCGGCCGCCACCCGCGGTCCACGGCCGGTACGGGCCCGGTCCACCGCCCGTACATCATTCGGACCGTCAACATGCGCGCGTGGAAGACGGTTGCGAAAATGACCGTCGTGCACGGACGTGGCGAAAACGAGCGGGAGTGTGAGGGGAATCGCATGGAGTCTCCGGTGTTCGAGGAGATCGATCCGGCGGACGACTGCGACTGTCCCGGCTGCGCGCACTGGCGGCGGGTGCTTCCGCATTCCCGGACCGGCCGTTTTCCCGGCCATCCGGCGGCGCACCGGACCGCTCTCGTCGTGGCCGCCGTGACCTCCGCCGCGATCGCCGCGCCCGCCGCCCCCGCGGTCGCCGCCCCCCAGCCCCAGCGTCCCGCCGATCCGGACGTTCCCGCAGGTGACGAGCCGGGAACCCCGCAGGGGAGACGAGCCCCGCTGTACGGCCCCGGCGGTCAGGCGGCCCCGCTCGCGGGCCTCGCGCGCCCCGCGCGGGTGCCCGCGATCACCCGCGCGGACATCGTCGAGCGGGCCCGGAGCTGGGTCACCCGGAAGGTTCCGTACGGTGTGGCCTCGTACTGGTCCGACGGTTACCGGCAGGACTGTTCGGGTTATGTCTCGATGGCCTGGCGACTTCCCGGGAACGAATGGACCGGAAGCCTCGGGAAATACGCCGAGAGAATCACCAAGGACGAACTCCAGCCGGGCGACATGCTCCTGTTCCACAATGCGGCCAACCCCTACGGCGGATCACATGTGGTCCTTTTCGGCGGTTGGACGAACAGCGCCCGGTCCCAATACGTCGCCTATGAGCAGACCGCACCGCACACCCTCCGGAGGGCCACCCCGTACGCCTACTGGAGGAACTCCGCGCGCTACGTCCCGTACCGCTACAAGGGGGTGAGCGACGGCGCGGCGGGGGCGGGGGCGTCCCTCCCGGCGGTCCGGACGCCGTTCCCCGGAGCGGCGTATTTCGGCCCCGGCGCGGAGAACGAGTACGTCGCCGAGCTCGGCCGGATGCTCGTCGCCCGCGGTGCCGGGCGCTTCTACCCCGCCCCTCCCGGACCGCGCTGGACGGACGCGGACCGCAGGGCGACCCGGGCGTTCCAGGAGGCCCAGGGGTGGCGGGGTGCGGCGGCGGACGGGCTGCCGGGGCCGCTGACCTGGGAGCTGCTGGTGACCGGCGGGGGTCGGGAGATCCCAAGCGGAGATTCCGCTTCCGGATCGTTCGCCTCGTCCGCCCCGCCACCCGCCCCCGCCTCGCACGGGGTGCCGGGTTATCCGGGCCGGGCGCCGTTCCGGCCGGGCGCCGTCAACGACCACGTCACGCGGCTCGGGAGGCAGCTGGTGAAGAAGGGGTTCGGCCGGTACTACGCGAAGGGGCCGGGACCGCGCTGGAGCGAGGCCGACCGCCGCAATGTGGAGGACTTCCAGCGGTCCCAGGGCTGGCGCGGCGGGGCGGCGGACGGCTACCCGGGCCCGGAGACCTGGCGGCGGCTCTTCGCATGACCCACCCCGGGCGCGAGGTGCTCCTCGGCGTCCACGTCCCTCGAAGTGACCGATGTGACGCATCTGGCGCGGAGGCTGGAGGCACGCATGACCACGACGGCATCCCCCGTCCCCGAGAGCACCCCCGAACACGTCCCCGAACACGTCTCCGGACACCTCCCCGAGTCCGGCGGCCCGGTGGACTGCGGTCCGGCGGGCGGCACGGCGGTCGCCCGGCCGGCCCGGCTCATCCACACCGAGTCCACCACCGAGATCCCCGTCCACCTGCTGTTCCGCGACGCCCCCGAGCCGGCGCCGGTGCGGCTGCGCCCGGTGGTCGTCGCCCGCCGGGCGGACGAGGGCGGGCGCGGCACGGGAGAGCGACCCCGTCCGCGCGGTCCGGCCGGCGGGCGGTCCGAACCCGCCGTCCCGCGGATCGACCCCGAGCTGGTGGAGCGGCCCGCCCGGGTGCTGCCCGGGGTCGTGGGGGTGTTCGCCGGGATGTGCGGGGCGGCCGGCTGCGCGGTCACCTCGTGGTGGGCGGGCGTGCTGCCGCCGCCGGTGGCGGAGGCGCTCGGGCCGGCGGCGCGCGCCGGTGCGGCGGGGCTCGGCCCCGCGCAGTGGGCGGCGTACGCGGGGGCCGGGGCGCTCGGCCTGTTCGGGTTCGGCGGGCTGGCCCGCGGGCGGACCGGGCGGGCCTGGGTGCTCGGCCTGTTCGGCCGCTACCGGGGGACCGTCCGGCGGACCGGGCTGATGTGGGTCAACCCGCTGCTGCTGCGCCGCCGGGTCGACGTGCGGCTGCGGCACTGGCGCGGTGAGCCGATGCGGGCGGCCGACCGCAGCGGGGTCGCGCTGCGGGTGGCCGTCCTGGTGGTGTGGCGGGTGCGGGACACCGCGCGGGCGACGCTGGGTGTCGAGGACCACGAGGCGTATCTGCGCGCGTGCGTCGAGGCGGCGCTGGTGCGGGTGCCGGTGGCGGCGCCGGGTGCGGGCAGGGGCGCGGTGGAGGCGGCGCAGGACGCGCTGACCCGGCTGGTGGCGGCGGACACCGCGCCGGTGGGGGTGGAGGTGTTCGCGGTGCGGCCGGTCCGGGTGGAGTACGCGCCCGAGGTGGCCGCCGCGATGCACCGGCGCCGGATCGCCGCGCTGGACGCCCAGCACCGGGCGAGCGTGCTCGGTGCGGTCGTGGACTCGGTGGAGGACACGGTGACCCGGCTGACCGTGCGGGGACTGGTGGAGCTGGACGACTACGAACGCAAGGCGCTGGTGAAGGACCTGACGGTGGCGTTCTGCGCGGGACGGGGGGAGGCGGGCCCGTGAACGCCGGGGGAACGGACCCTGCGATTGGTATGGACATGCTCAGTCCGTGCCCATAATCTCAGACTTGGTCTAGACCTACCTGCACGGCTCACGGAAACTCCCCCACGTTCACCAGGAGCGGCAGCATGCGCACAAGGACCACGATGTACGCAGCCGCGGTGGGACTGGCCACGACCGGAGCGCTTGTGCTCTCCTCCGGTGGTGCCAGCGGCCACGGCTACACCGATCTGCCGGTCAGCCGGCAGAAGCTCTGCCAGAACGGCTCGGTGACCAACTGCGGATCCATCCAGTGGGAGCCGCAGAGCGTCGAGGGCCCGAAGGGCTTCCCCGCCTCGGGTCCCGCCGACGGGCAGCTCTGTTCCGCCAACAACACGCGGTTCGCCCAGCTCGACAGCCCGAAGACCCCCTCGGGCGGCGCCTGGCCCACGACCCGGGTGTCCGGCGGCCAGAACTACACCTTCCGGTGGCAGTTCACGGTCGGCCACGCCACCACGGACTTCAAGTACTACGTCACCAAGCCGGGCTGGAACCAGAACCACAACCTGGCCCGCTCCGACCTCAACCTCACGCCGTTCCTGACCGTGCCCTACAACGGCCAGCGTCCGCCGGCGACCCTGTCCCACAGCGGCCGGCTGCCGTCCGGGCTCAGCGGACACCACGTGATCCTCGCGGTGTGGACGGTCCACGACACGGGCAACGCGTTCTACGCCTGCTCCGACGTCACGTTCTGATCCCCGTCCGGACACGTCAAAGGGCCTCTCGCTCCCACGAGAGGCCCTTCTCGGTGCGCCGCCAGGGACTCGAACCCCGGACCCGCTGATTAAGAGTCAGCTGCTCTAACCAACTGAGCTAGCGGCGCATGACTCCCGCCGTCCGCTCTCGCGGTCGGCGACAAGAAAAATAATACCCGGTCCCCGGGGGTGGTCCGCACCACCGCCGGCTCGCCTAGATCGTCAGCGACAGCAGCACCGGGGCCGCGTTCCGGTTGAGGGTGTCGGCGGCCTGGCGCAGGCGGTGGGCGTGCGCGACCGGCAGGGACAGCGCCAGACAGCCCGCCGAGGAGCCGGCCGTGATCGGGACGGCCGCGCAGACCGTGCCGACCGCGTACTCCTGGAGGTCCAGCACGGGCACGCTGGGCGGCTGCGCCGCCAGCCGGGAGAGCAGCAGCGTGTCGCTGGTGATGGTGCGCGAGGTGAGCCGGGCCATCCGGTGCCGGGCGAGGTGGTCGCGCCGGCCGTTGTGGTCGAGCTGGGTGAGCAGGCTCTTGCCGATCGCGGTGGCGTGCGCGGAGTGACGGAAGTCCACCCACTCGTTGACCTTCGGGGTGGCCGGGCCGTCGGCGTACTGGGTGACCCTGACCTCGCCGTCGACGTACCGGCTGAGGTAGACGGCGGCGCCCACGCGGTCGCGGAGCCGGTCCAGGGTGCGCTGGAGCTTCTCGCGCAGCGCCTCCTCGTGCCCCTCGGCGGCGCCCAGGCGGGCGAAGGCCGCCCCGGTGACGTACGCGCCGTCGGCGATCTGCGCGACGTAGGCCTCGCGGCGCAGCATCCGCAGGAGCGTGGTCAGCCGCTCCGCGGTGAGGCCGGTCTCGCGGGCGATTTCGGTGTCGGTGACTCCTGTGGTGTGCCGCGCCACCGTCTCCAGGACGCGCAGCGCGTCCTGGACCGAGTGGTACGGCGCGGTCGGCTCGTGCCTCAGCGCCACGGTTTCCCCCTGCGCTCGCTCTTGGGGCCGTAATCCGGTCAGCGAATCCCCTCCACGATAGCCCTCAAACGGCTCCGGGGAAGCGGGTGTTGACGAGATCGCGGCCCCCTCAACTGCGGCGCCGACCCTCTGGCATATGCCAGAGGGATGCTCCACGGCGTGGACCTCGGGCATTGTCCCGTTCACGGTCCGTAGCTACAGCACCGCGCTGAGGAATTCCCGTGTCCGGTCGTGCTCCGGCTCACTGAAGATCTTCTCCGGCGAACCGGCCTCGATGATCCGGCCCGAGTCGAACATCAGCACCTGGTCGGAGATGTCCCGGGCGAAGTTCATCTCGTGGGTGACGCAGAGCATGGTGATGTCGGTGGAGCGGGCGATGTCCCGCAGCACGTCCAGGACGCCCGCGACCAGCTCCGGGTCGAGCGCCGAGGTCACCTCGTCGAGGAGCAGCACCCGCGGCCGCATCGCCAGCGCCCGCGCGATCGCCACCCGCTGCTGCTGACCACCGGACAGCTGCGCGGGGTGCTTGTCGAGGTGGTCGGTCAGCCCGACCAGCTCCAGCAGCTCCCGCGCCCGCTCCTCGGCCGCGTCCTTGGACAGGCCGAGCACGGTGACCGGGGCCTCGGTGATGTTCCGCAGCACCGTCATGTTCGGGAACAGGTTGAACTGCTGGAACACCATCCCGATCTTCTTGCGGACCTCGCGGACCTGCTTCTCCGGCGCCGGGAACAGCCGCTCCCCGTCGACGGTGACCGTCCCCTCGTCCGGCTTCAGCAGTGTCATCAGCAGCCGCAGGATCGTGGTCTTGCCCGAACCGGACGGACCGATCAGCGTGACGTGCTTGCCGGCGTCCACGGAGAAGTCCAGGTGGTCCAGGACCGTGTGGTCCCCGAACCGCTTGGTGACCTGCTCCAGCCGGATCAGCTCGCCGTTGCTCCCCGGCTTCCCGGGCTCCTCGGGCTTCTTGTCGAACGGGGCGTGGGTGTCAGTGGACAAGGCGTCGCTCCAGGGCTCGCAGGGCAAGGGAGGCCAGGTAGGAGATGACGACGAAGGCGAAGCCGATCACCGTCAGGGGCTCGGTGAACTGGAAGTTCTCCTGGGAGAACAGCCGCGCCTCACCGAGCATCTCCAGCACGGTGACGGCCATCAGCAGCGGCGTGTCCTTCAGCATCGAGATGACGTAGTTGCCGAGCGCGGGCACCACCCTGCGCACGGCCTGCGGCAGGATCACCGCGGTCCACGTCCGGCGCAGCGGCAGGTTCAGCGCCGTCGCCGCCTCCCACTGGCCCACCGGCACGGCCTCGATGCCCGCGCGGTAGACCTGCATCGTGTACGTCGAGTAGTGCAGCCCGATGGCGAAGACGCCGGTGGTCAGCGCCGAGAAGGTGACCCCCCACTCGGGCAGCACGTAGAACAGGAAGAACAGCTGCACCAGCAGCGGGGTGTTGCGGACGAACTCCGTCACCGCGCCCACCGGCCAGGTCACCCAGCGCGTCGGCACCCGCATCAGCAGCGCCCACACCAGACCCAGCGCGAACGAGATCAGCGAACCCAGGACCAGGATCTGCAGGGTGACCAGCAGACCGTCCCAGAAGTGCGGCATGAAGTCGGAGACCGCGCTCCAGTCCCACTTCATCAGACCGCACCTCCCACGTTGGTGGTCTCGGGCCGCTTCAGCTCCAGGTCCGGCTTGCGGACCGGTGCCTTGCCGACCCCCGCCTTCAGCTTCCTCTCCAGCCCGCGCATGAGCCGGGTGAGCAGGAAGGCGATCACGAAGTAGATGACCAGGATGTACGTGTAGATCTCCGCGCTCTCCTGCAGCGCCAGCCGCACCAGGTTGCCGCTGAACGCCAGGTCGCCCATGCCCATGATCGACACCAGGGCGGTGCCCTTGAGCAGCTCGACCAGCAGGTTGGAGAACGGCGGGATCATCTCCGGCACCGCCTGCGGCAGCAGGATCAGCCTCATCCGCTGCCAGGGCGTGAAGCTGAGCGCGATACCGCCCTCACGCTGGGCCGGGTCGACCGCGGCGAGGGCGCCGCGCACGATCTCCGAGCCGTACGCCCCGTAGGTCAGGCCGAGTGCCAGCGTGCCCGCCCACAGCGGCACCAGCTGCCAGCCGAAGGCCGGGGGCAGCACGAAGAACACCCAGAAGATCATCACCAGTGCCGAGGTCCCGCGGAACACCTCGGTGTAGAAGCCGGCCAGGAAGCGGACGATCCACAGCCGGTGGGTGCGCGCGACGCCGACGACGAAGGAGACCGCCGTCGCCAGCAGCGAGCTGAGGACGAGCAGCTGGATCGTGACCCAGACGCCCTTGAGTACGAGTTCCCAGAGTCCCGAGGTCATCCGCCGCACAACTCCTTCGCGGTCAGATCCGTCATCTCGTCCTCGGTGAACCCGAAGGGCCTGAGGATGCGGAGCAGCTCGCCGCTCTCCTTGAGCTTGGCCAGCTCGACGTTGAAGGCGTCCCGCAGCTTGGTCTCGGTCGGCCGGAAGGCGAAGGCGCCGCCGTCGACGTGCGGCTTCCCGTCGACGATCGGTTTGAAGGCCTCCGTGACCTCCGCCTTGTTCGACTTCTTCACCACCTCGCGGGTGGTGAGGGCGGTCCCGGCGAAGACGTCGGCGCGTCCGGCCTCGACGGCGTTCAGGCCGGCGACCTGGTCGGGGACGATCAGGATGTCGCTCTCCTCGTACCCGGCCTCGACGGCGTACGCGATCTCCGCGTACCCGGTGCCGGTGGCGAACTTCGCCTTCTTCTCGACGACGTCCCGGTAGTCGTGCAGGCCCTTCGGGTTGCCCTTGCGCACGATGAACGAGTCGAGCATCTGGTAGTCGGGGTCGGAGAAGATGACCTGTTCGCAGCGCTCGGGATTGACGTACATCCCGGCGGCCACGACGTCGAACTGCTGGGAGTTCAGCCCGGGTATCAGCGAGCCGAACTCGGTGGGCACGGGCTGCACCCGGTCCACCCCGAGCCGTTTGAAGATGACCTTGGCCAGCTCCGGTGCCTCGCCGGTCAGATCGCCGTTCCTGTCGATGTAACCGAACGGGATCTCACCGGCTATGCCCAGGCGGACGACCCCCGCCGCCCTCATCCGGTCCAGCAGGTCACCGCCGCCCGTGGCCGCCGCCGTCGGCACGCGGGAGCAGCCCGCGGCACCCAGCGCGCCGAGCGCCGCGACCCCCGCGAGCAGCGATCGACGTGAGGGCCCGGAGGTCTCTCGGAATCGTCTCAGTGGTTGCAGTGGTGGAGCCATGGCGGCGCGGCTACCCGAAGCGATGCGAGTTATTCCGGCCGGTTTCGGCCCCGTTCGGCGGTCGGGCGGCCTTGACCGGCGCGGAACGATGAGGGGCATGGCAGACCGATTTCTCGAGATCTCCCTGGTCGAGCGCGGGATCAGCTGCACGGCCCGACTGCTCGACGACCGGGCGCCGATCACCTGCGAAGCCGTCTGGAAATCCCTCCCGCTGTCCGGCGACGTCTACCACGCCAAATACGCCCGCAACGAGATCTACGCCCTTTTCCCGCCCTTCGCGGAAACGGGACCACCCCTGGAGAACCCGACCGTCACCCCCATTCCGGGTGACCTGTGCTATTTCTCCTTCGCGGGCGCCGAGTCGGGCACCACGTCCTACGGCTACGACCGCGAGGTCCGCCCCGGCACCACGGTCGTGGACCTGGCCCTGTTCTACGAGCGCAACAACCTGCTCCTCAACGGTGACGTGGGCTGGGTCCCCGGCACCGTCTGGGGCCAGGTGGTGGAAGGGCTGGACACCATGGCCGACGGCTGCAACGACCTGTGGCGCACGGGCGCGGCCGGGGAGACGCTCAGCTTCCGGCGGGCGTGATCCTCGAGGCCGCTCCCGCCTCGTACAGGGTGTGGGCCGCCCGCAGGACGAGGTCGTCCCGGTGGCGTGCGGCCACCAGCTGCAGCCCGACGGGCAGCCCGTCGGCGTCGGTGCCCACGGGCACGGTCGCGGCGGGCTGCTGGGTCATGTTGAAGGGGTAGGTGAACGGGGTCCACCCCGTCCAGCGGCGGTGCCCGGACCCCTTCGGCACCTCCGCGCCCGCCTCGAACGCGGTGATCGGCACGGTCGGGGTGACCAGCAGGTCGTAGGTGTCGTGGAAGCGGCCCATCCGGCGGCCCAGGTCCATCCGCACGTCCATCGCGGCCAGGTACTCCAGCGCCGAGTACCGGGCCCCGGCGCCGCAGATCTCCCGCAGCCCCGGATCGAGCGCCTCCCGCTGCTCCCGGCCGAGGTGCTGGGTCACCCGCGCGGCGCCGGCGAACCACAGGGTGTGGAACGCCTCCACCGGCTCGCTGAAGTCGGGATCGGCCTCCTCGACGTACGCGCCGAGCCCGGCCAGCCGCTCCACCGCCCGCCGCACCGCCGCCGCGACCTCCGGCTCCACCCGCACCTGTCCGCCCAGCGACGGCGAGTACGCCACCCGCAGCCCGCGCACCCCGCCCGCGAGCCCCTCCGGGAACGAGCCGGGCGCCGGTCCGAGCGCCGACCAGTCACGGGAGTCCGGGCCGCCGATCACCTCCATCAGCAGCGCCGCGTCCGCCGCGTCCCGGGTCATCGGGCCGACGTGCGCCAGCGTGCCGAACGCGCTCGCCGGATACAGCGGCACCCTCCCGTACGTCGGCTTCAGCGCGAAGATCCCGCAGAACGCCGCCGGGATCCGGACACTGCCCCCGCCGTCCGTGCCCAGGGCCAGCGGTCCCGCGCCCAGCGCCACGGCCGCCGCCGCGCCCCCGCTGGAACCGCCCGCCGTACGCGTCGGATCGTGCGGGTTGCGCGTGACACCGGTCAGCGGGGAGTCCGTCACCCCCTTCCAGCCGAACTCGGGGGTCGTCGTCTTGCCGAGGAAGACCGCGCCGTGCTCGCGCAGCCGGGCCACCGACGGCGCGTCCTCGTCCCAGCGGCCCGCCGCCGGGTCGATGGTCCGCGAGCCCTTCAGGGTGGGCGCGCCGCGCAGCAGCAGGATGTCCTTCACCGTGACCGGCACCCCGTCAAGGAGCCCGCACGGCTCACCGCGCCGCCACCGCTCCTCGGACGCGGCGGCCCGCTCCAGCGCCTCCTCGGCGAACAGCCGGACGAACGCGTTCACCTCCGGCTGGATCTCCTCCGCCCGCTCCAGCGCCGCCCGGACCACCTCCACCGGGCCGAACTCGCCGCTGCGGTAGCCGTCGAGGAGCCGTACGGCGGTCAGCTCGGTGAGCGCGTTCATCCATCCTCCCAGGAACGTCAGTGACCCGGTACATACCCGCGCTGCTTGTCGACCACGTTCACCAGCGGCCTGCCCGCCGCCCACAACTCGAACAACTCGACGAACTGCTCGCCGAGTTCGTCCCGCCAGCCGACCGTGTCCCCGCTCATGTGCGGCGACACGATCAGATCCGGGAGGTGCCACAGGGGACTGTCCGGGGGGAGCGGCTCGGTGGCGAAGACGTCCAGCGCGGCGCCCGCGATCCAGCGCCGCCGCAGCGCCTCGGCCAGCGCCTCCTCCACGACCAGCTGTCCCCGGCCGACGTTCACGAAGTGCGCGGAGGGCTGCATCACGCCGAAGCGGCGGGCGTCGAACATGCCGCGCGTCGACTCCGTCAGCGGCGCGGCGGCGATCACCCAGTCCGCGCGGGCCAGCAGCCGGTCGAGATCGTCCGGACCGTGCACACCGGCCCGCGGGGCGCGCCCGACCAGGGCGGTTTTGACGCCGAGCGCGGTGAGCGTGCTGGCGACCGCCCGGCCGATCGGCCCGGAGCCGACCACGACGGCACGGGTCCCGGCGACCTTGCGGGACTCCCGGTGCCGCCAGGTCCGCTCCCGCTGGAACTCCAGCGTCCGCGGCAGGTCCTTGGCGAAGGCGAGGACGAGGGCGGCGACGTACTCGGCGATCGGCCGGTCGAAGACGCCGCGCGCGTTGGTGACGACCGTGTCGGAGGCGGCGAGTTCCGGACAGAGCAGGTGGTCCACGCCCGCGCTCGCCGTGTGCACCCAGCGCGGCCGGGGTCCCTCGCCCGGCCAGGCGGCGCGCACCGCGCGCGAGGTGAAGTCCCACACCAGCAGCACGTCGGCGGAGGGCAGGCGCTCGGCGAGCGTCGAGTCGTCCGCGTGCTCCACCCGCACCCGGCCGGTGAGCCGGCCGAGGCGGGGGAGCGGGTCGGCGTCGAGCACGAGCAGCGTGGGCGTGGTCATGAGCCGTCGTTTCTCCGGGCTGGCCGGGGCGCGAGGAGCGGGGTGGCGGGGTGTCCGGGAGCCGGCCGGGTGCTGGGGAACGGAGTGGCCGGAGTCTGAGATGTGTGGATTGACCACGCTCGCACCCCAACCCACCGTCGTCAACACGGGCGTTCCCGCGATCCGTTGTGTGCTCGTCTCCCCGCGTGAGGCCGGTGCTGACATGGACGTCTCCTTCCTCGGCGGCCCCGGCCCGCAGCGCGGTGTCGGTGTCGTCGCCCCCTTCGGCTTCGCGCTGGACCGCGAGCTGTGGCGCTGGGTGCCGGACGCGGTGTCCCCGTACCTGACCCGCACGCCGTACGTGCCGGTCGAGGTGAGCCTCGACCTGGCCCGGCTGATCAGCGAGCACGAGACCCTCGGCGACGCGGTGCGCACCCTCACCGCGGTCGCGCCCGAGGTCGTCGCCTACGCCTGTACGTCGGGCAGTTTCGTCGGCGGGATCGTCGGCGAGCGCGCGATGTGCGAGGCGATGAGCCGGGCCGGCGCGGTCCCGGCGATCACCACCTCCGGCGCGCTCCTGGAGGCCCTGGTGGAGCTGGACGTGCGCCGGGTCGCCCTGGTCACGCCGTACACCGTGTCGGTCACCCGGGCGCTGGAGAGCTACGTCGCGCGGGCCGGCGTCACGGTCACCGGGTGCGCGTACACGGGGCTGACCCGGCGGATCTGGAAGGTCGCCTACCGCGAGGTGGTGGACATGGCGCGGCGGGCGGCGGTGCGCGGCCGGCTCGGCGCGGCGGACGCGCTGTTCCTCTCCTGCACCGATCTGCCGACCTACGACGTCATCCCGCAGCTCGAAGCCGAACTGCGCATACCGGTCATCTCGGCCAACCAGGTGACCATGTGGGCGGCGTTGCGCCGATTGGGTACCCGGGCGGTGGGACCGTATCAGGCGCTGATCGACGCGTCGGCGCGCTCCGGGACCGTACCGCCGGGCCGGGCGCCCGGCCCCGTACTGCCGGATGTGCCGGACGCGCCGGAAGAGAAGCAGCAGGAAGGCTGGACATGACCGCACTGGGATTCCTCTACCCGGGCCACTCCGCAGAGGACGACTATCCGCGTATCGAGCAGTTGCTGGGCAGCGACATCCGGGTGGACCTGGTGCACACCGACATCGGTGAGGACGTGCACCGGGTGGACGCGCTGCGCCAGATGGGCGCGCCCGAACGGCTGGCGGCCGGCCTGCAGCAGTTGCGCCTGTCGGGTGCCGAGGCGGTGGTGTGGGCCTGCACCAGCGGCAGCTTCGTGCACGGCTGGGACGGCGCCCACGAGCAGGTGCGCAGCCTCGCCCGGGCGGCGGGCATGCCGGCGTCGTCGACGTCGTTCGCCTTCGTGCACGCGGTGCGGGAGATCGGGGCGCGGCGGGTCGCCGTCGGCGCGACCTATCCGGACGACGTGGCCGTGCTCTTCGCCGAGTTCCTGCGGGCCGGCGGCGCGGAGGTGACCGGGGTGCGCGGCTCCGGGATCGTCACGGCGGCGGAGGTCGGCACCTGGGGTGAGGAGGAGTTGTTCGCCCTGGCCCGCGCGGCCGACACCCCGGACGCGGACGCGCTGCTCCTGCCGGACACGGCCCTGCACACGATCGCCCACATCCCCGCCCTGGAGAAGGAACTCGGCAAGCCGGTCCTCACCGCCAACCAGGTCACCGCCTGGGAGGGCCTGCGCCTGGCCGACCGCCGGGTGAACGCCCCTGAACTCGGCGTCCTGTTCACCCGGGAGCCGATCGTCCAGGTCTGAGGGCGACGCGGTACAACCTTGATCGACTCGCGGCGGTCTCACTCCCGTGAGCCCTGTGCCGCGCCTGGGCGCGGGGCGTCGGAACCAGGGAGTGAGCACCATGAGAGCCACCGTCGTCCGCCGTACCGTCCTGACCGCTTCCGCGGCCGCCCTCGCCCTTCTGGCCACCGCGTGCGGCGGCGGTGACGAGAAGGGCGGGAACGGCGGGGACGGGGCGGCGAAGGGCGACGCCGCGTCGAGCGCTCCGGCCGCCGAGGCGCTGACCGCCGCCGAACTGGAGAAGCTCGTGATCGCCTCGGCCGACCTCAAGGACCACAAGGTCGCCGAGCCGGGCAAGGACGACGTCTTCGACCCCGGCACCCTCTCGGTCGAGCGGGCCGAGTGCGAGCCCGTCGCCCAGGCGCTGTCGTCCGTGCCGGTGGGCAAGCCGGCGGCGAGCGCCCAGCGGCTCGTCACCCAGGAGTCCGATGCGGCGAAGAAGGGCATGCCGGACCTCGCGGAGCTGACGGAGGAGGAGGCCGAGGAGGCGATGCTCGACTCCCTCGACATCACCAAGACGATGACCTCCCTCCGGTCCTACGACGCCGACGGCGCGGAGCGGGCCCTCGCCGCGCTGCGGGAGGCCGGCAAGAAGTGCGCCGGGGGCTTCAGCATGTCGATCGACGGTGAGAAGCAGCAGGTCACCAAGGTCACCGAGGAGAAGCTCGCGGCCGGCGAGGACGCGGTCGCCTGGACGGTGGGCACCGAGCTGGACGGCACCTCCGCCGACACGAAGGTCGTCGTCTTCCGCCAGGGCACCACGCTCGCCGGATTCTCGTCCTTCAACATCGCGGCGGTCAGCCGGGGCGAGGCGTTCGAGCAGCCGACCGCCGTCATCGAGGCGCAGGAGGCCAAGCTCGGCTGATCCGGGTCCCGCCGCGGACCGGGGTGACGCTTCCCTCCCGGTCCGCGGGATCCGCGGAGACGGCGCCGTGCGGCGCACACGGAAGAACCCCGGTCCCGCTGGAGCGGGGCCGGGGTTCTCGTCGAGCGCCGGGCAGGCCTTGCACCTGCATCTCCCCGCAGGAAGCGGGGCGTCTTTCCTTGGACCACCAACGCGTGATCACTGTCGGGGGGCGACCCCCTCAGCGAGCAAGATGATCGTATCGCATGATCGCCGGGCACGCACATCGCGGAGTGCCGGAGAAGGGGGAGGGAATAACCGGGGACCGTCCCCTGTTACGTCGCGCAGCGACCGTCACACCCCACAGGAGGCACCCCACCATGGCCGCAGACGCCGCAGAGGAGATCCGGGGCACCGCCCACGGCACCGCACCCGTCCCGCTCTCCGTGCTGGACCTGGTGACCGTCGGCGCGGGCCGGACCGCGAGCGACGCCCTGCGGACCAGCGTGGACATCGCCCGTCTCGCCGAGTCCCGCGGTTTCCACCGCTACTGGGTCGCCGAGCACCACTCCATGCCCGGTGTGGCCTCCTCCTCGCCCGCCGTGATCCTGGCCCACCTCGCCGCCCACACCGGGCGCATCCGCCTCGGCTCCGGCGGGGTGATGCTGCCCAACCACGCGCCGCTGGTCATCGCCGAGCAGTTCGGCACCCTGGAGGCCATGGCGCCGGGACGGATCGACCTCGGGCTCGGGCGCGCCCCCGGCACCGACGGGGCCACGGCGGCCGCCCTGCGCCGCAGCGACCGGCTGAACGAGGGTGCCGACGACTTCCCCCAGCAGCTCGCCGAGCTCACCCGCTTCCTGGACGACGACTTCCCCGACGGGCACCCCTACCGCCGCATCCACGCCGTTCCCGGCCCGGTGCAGGCGACGTCACCCGGCGGTGTGCAGTCCCCGCACCGGCCGCCGATCTGGCTGCTCGGCTCCTCCGGCTTCAGCGCCCGGCTGGCCGGCATGCTCGGCCTGCCGTTCGCCTTCGCCCACCACTTCTCGGCGCAGAACACCGTCCCCGCGCTGGACCTGTACCGCGAGACCTTCCGCCCGAGCGAGGTCCTCGACGCGCCCTACGCCCTCATCGGCGTCTCCGCGCTCGCGACGGACGACGAGAAGGAGGCCCGCCGTCAGGTGCTGGCCGCCGCGCTCAACATGGTCCGGCTGCGCACCGGCCGCCCCGGCCTGGTCCCGACCCCTCAGGAGGCGGAGGCGTACGACTTCAGCCCCATGGAGCGGGAGTTCGTCGACTCCTGGAACGCCAACGTCGTCCACGGCACCCCCGACGAGGTCCGTGCCGGCCTGGACGACCTGCAGAAGCGCACCGGCGCCGACGAGCTGATGCTCACCGCCAACGCCCACGGTGGCGACGTACGCCTGCGCTCCTACGAACTGATCGCCGACGTCTACGGATTGCCCACGCCCGCCTGAACCCCGGGCGTGCCCAGCAGTTCGGAGATGCGGTCCGGCGACACCGGACGGGAGTAGAGCCACCCCTGACCGGTGTCGCACCCGATCCGGCGCAGCCGGGTGGCCTGCGCCGAGGTCTCCACGCACTCCGCGGTGACCGTCAGGCCGAGCCGGTGGGCGAGCTGCACCATCGCCTCGACGATGACCTCGTCCGCCGGGTTCGGCGGGGCGGCGGCGCGTTCCTCGTACTGGAAGCCCCGGACGAAGGAGCCGTCCAGCTTCAGCACCGACACCGGCAGCCGGCTGAGGTAGGCCAGGTTCGAGTAGCCGGTGCCGAAGTCGTCGATGGCGATGCGCACGCCCATGTCGCTGAGCGCCTTCAGGGCCTCGATCGGCCGGCCGGAGGAGCCCATCACCGCCGACTCGGTCAGCTCCAGCTGGAGCAGATGCGGCGCGAGGCCCGTCTCCTCCAAGGTGTCGGCGACGTCCGCCACCAGGTCGGAGTCCCAGACCTGACGGACCGCCACGTTCACGCTGACGAAGATCGGCGGTTCGTCCGGGTGCTCCACCTGCCAGTCGCGGGCCTGCCGGCAGGCGGTGCGCAGCACCCAGCGGCCGAGCGGCACGATCGAGCCGTCCTCCTCCGCCAGTGAGATGAACCGATTCGGCGTCAGCGTGCCGAACCGGGGGTGGTGCCAGCGGACCAGCGCCTCCACCCCGTGCACCCGGTCGTCCTCCATGCCCACCAGCGGCTGGTACTCCAGCGCGAACTCGCCCCGGTCGATGGCCGGGCGGAGCGTGGAGGCGAGGGCCTGCCGGGTCACGCGGGAGGCGTTGCGCTCCGGGTCGAACAGCGTCCAGCGGGCCTTGCCGTCGGCCTTCGCCCAGTACAGCGTGGTGTCGGCGGCCTGCATCAGCGCGGTGGGCGTGGTCCCGGCGGCGTGCCGCTCGACCACCCCGATCGACGCGGAGACCGACAGCCGGCGTCCGGAGAGGTCGAAGGGGGCCTGGACCGCGTCGAGCAGCGACTCGGCGAGGTCGGCGAGCTGCTCGGTGCCGGTGGAGTCCTCGACCAGCAGCGCGAACTCGTCCCCGCCGAGCCGGGCGACCAGCGGGGTGCCGGTCCTGGCCCGGCCCGCCTCCTCCGCGCAGCGCGTCAGCCGCTCGGCGACGGCGGCCAGCAGTTGGTCGCCGACGCGGTGGCCCAGGGTGTCGTTGACGGCCTTGAACCCGTCCAGGTCGAGGTAGCACAGCCCGATCCGGCCGGTGCCGCTCTCCTCGTACGACTCCGCCTCCAGCGCGGCCGTCAGCCGTTCGAGGAACAGGGTGCGGTTGGGCAGCCGGGTCACCGGGTCGTGCATCCGCAGGTGCCGTAGCTGGGCCTGGAGTTCGCGGTGGTCGCCGATGTCGGCGACCGACAGCAGCACCCCCTCGTCGTCGGCGGGCAGCGGGGTGACCGTCACCCGCACCCACAGCGTGTGCCCCTCCGGGTGCTTCAGCCGGCGCGTGCAGTGCAGCCCGGCCCGCCGTCCGCGCAGCAGCTCCCGGTAGGCGTGCCAGACGCGGGCGTCGGAGGCCAGGTCCACCAGGTCGGCGGCGACGGCACCGGCCAGGGTCTCCGGGTCGCGGCCCAGCAGGGTGGCGAGGGCCGTGTTGGCGCCGGTCACCGTGCCCCCGCGGTCGACCACGGCCATGGCGAGCGGCGCGGCCGTGAAGACGGAGCGGTACGACGGGGACGGCGGGGAGGAGGGGGACGACGGGGGCGGGGATTCCGCACGCGGAGACGTAGTGATCTCACTCTCTGTGACGTTCGGCCGGTCGATTTCCGTCGCGGGCGCCGGCCCTTCGGACGTTCCGCTCACCGCTCGCTCCCGCAGTGCACTCGATCGCTGTCCGTGCAGAAAGTCTCAGGAAAGTGTGCCGATCATAGAGGCCCACGTCGGGGCCTTCCAGTCACTGTCCGGTTTCCAGGACGGATCCGCATCTCTGGCCGATCGTTTCTGCTCATGGAGGGACGGGTTCTGCGGGCCTCCGACCAGTTGTGACGTTCCGTGAGTGCCCGGGGCGTCGGTCCCGCCCGGATACCCGCGTTTCTCACTCGTCCGGTGCAGCCGGACATGACGCAGTACGACAAGTCCCCACAATCTGGGTGCGGTGTCCCGTGAACCGTCTCCCGGAGGTCCCCGTGCCGCGTCAGCTCACCCCGAGAGGCCTCGGCCGTGAGACTCTCCGGGAACGACTGAGCCGATCGGGTGCCTCGGGCGTACGGCCCCGGCTGCGCAGCACCGCCGCGATGTGCACCACGATGTCGGCGCTCGCGGCGACCTCGATGGTGAACGTCCCCTCCGTCGCCGAGCCCTTCTCCGTGGCGCCCTGCGTCCTCGCCCGCACCGCCGCCCACCACTCCGAGGGCCTGGACACCTGGAACGCGGCCTACCCCCGCCCCACCCGCAACCTGGACGCGGTGATGGTGTTCCTGTCCTTCCCCGACTCCCACCCCCTGACCACGCCCGCCGAACTCTCCGCCGACCACTTCCCCGCCACCAGCCGCTACTTCGAGCAGGCCTCCTACGGCAGGTTCACCCTCCGCCCGCACGCCCTGCGGCAGTGGCTCCGCATGCCGCGCCCCTCCACGGCGTACGCCATACGACGCGACTGGACCGTCACCCACCGGGCCGCCTACCTGCGCGACGCGTTCTCGGTGGCCAACCGGCACGTCGACTTCTCGCGCTACGACATCGTGTACTTCGTCGCCGACCCGGACGCGCCGGGCGTGGACTCCGACGCCACCAAGGTCGTCAACCTGGACCGTCCGCTGCGCGTCGACGGCGCCGACATCCGGCGGATCGTCACCGTGTTCGAGAACCACCCCCCGGACCGGCTCGTCCTCGCCCACGAGACCGGGCACGTCTTCGACCTGCCCGACCTCTACCACCGGCCCGTGGACGGCAAGGGCGACTGGGACACCCACGTCGGCGACTGGGACCTGATGGGCAGCCAGTTCGCCCTCGCACCGGACCTCTTCGGCTGGCACAAGTGGAAGCTGGGCTGGCTGGAGTCCCGGCAGGTGCGGTGCGTGCAGGACGCGGGGCCGGTACGGCTGACGCTGGAGCCGCTCGGGGCGGGGCCGGGGACGCCGGTGACGGGCGCCGCCGGGGCGCCGTCCTTCGGGCTGGGGCGGGGCACCAAGCTCGCGGTCGTGCGCACCGGGCCCGACAGCGTGCTCGCCTTCGAGGCCCGCGGGCCGGCCGGCAACGATCACGCGGTCTGCCGGCAGGGGGTGCTGGTGTACCGGGTGAGCAGCGGCACCCGGTCGGGGCGCGGCCCCATCGAGGTCGTCGACGCCCACCCGCACACCGAGGCGTGCCGGGAGGACTCGGTCTACCCGCCGCTCGCCGACGCCCCGGTCGCCCTCGGCGAGAGCTTCACGGTGCCCGGGGAGTCCGTACGGGTGGCGGTGGAGGGGCGTACGGCGTCGGGGGCGTGGACGGTGCGGATCAGCGCCGGGTAGACGCCGGGCGGATACGGAGAAGGCCCCCCGCTTGCGCGAGGGGCCTTCTCCGTGTCGTGCGCCGCCAGGGACTCGAACCCCGGACCCGCTGATTAAGAGTCAGCTGCTCTAACCAACTGAGCTAGCGGCGCCTGCTGACGTCGTAGACATTAGCATCACGTCCGGCGGGAGGAAAAATCGATATCCGCACGGCCGCGCGGGCCGCCCGCACGGCCGCCCACAGCAGGACCTCCGGACCCGGCAGCCAGGGGTGGCGGGTGTCGGGGGCGACGAGCCAGCGGGAGTCCGAGCGGGGGGCGGGCGCGGTCGCGCCGGTGAGGGCGGGGACGGTCACCGCGTCGCCGGTGCCGTGGCACAGCAGGGGCGGGACGCCGTCGGTCCGCGCGCCGCACGTGCCGGGTGTGTCGTGCGTGTCGTGTGCGCCGTGCGTGCCGTGTGCGCCGTGTGCGCCCCACTCCTCCCACTCCATCAGGGCCGGGAGCCGCTGTGCCGTGCCGGGCGCGGCGAACAGCAGCATCCGGCCCCGGAACTCCGCCACCGGACCCGAGCCCGGACCCTCCTCCCACATCCGGTCCAGCATCCGGCGCCCGAAGATCGTCGGCGCGCTCACCACGTCGAAGACCACGCCGCAGGGCAGCACGACCGGGGCGTCCGGCCGCTCGTCCCAGTGCGAGAGCGTGCTGCGCGGATACGTCCCCGCCGAGGCGAGCCAGGTGGCACCGTCGGGGGTGACGCCGCTGACGTCGGAGGCATTCCGTGGACTGCTCATGACGGATACGTCTACTCGGCGTGAGGGCTTGGTTCCACAGGGTTGCGGAAAACGGGGACGCGGAGACGGGGGAGGGGGTATCTTGCCCGTCCGGCATATGCCCGACTCATACGGGGTCGGCGTGCACCGGCCCCTCTCCGCCCCGCATCAGGTCCCGGCCGAACTCGACCATCTTCTTCGCGTAGTCCTCGGTCCACTCGGCGCGCTCGGCGATGTCCGCCGGCGTCAGCCGGTCGAAGCGGCGGGGATCGGCGAGCTGGGCCGCCGCCAGCGCCTGGAACTCCGTCGCCCGGTCCGCCGCGGCACGGAACGCGAGCGTCAGCTCGGTCGCCCGCTCCAGCAGCGCGCGCGGATCGTCGATCGACTCCAGGTCGAAGAAGTGCTCGGGGTCGGAGGCCGCCTCCGCGGGCTCGAACAGCAGGGGCGCGGGGCGTAGCCGCGGCTGGTCCCGGCGCGGCGTGTGCTCCGCCATGACTTCTCCTTCGTACGTCGCGGTCGGCCCCCCTGGAGGGCGGGCCACCGTCCATTGTCCCGCGCCGCCGCAAGAGGGCCTGAGCGCTGCCGCCCGCGGGACCGCGTGAATGGCTTCCCAGCCGTCCGGGCGGTATGCATGCGCCGCGCTGCCCCCTGCCGGGGGCTGGGCCCGAGGCCGACGCGGCCCGGCACCGCGCGAGGTCAGATCGTGCCGGCTTCGATGGCTCGCTCCAGGTCGACGTCGGCGCAGAACAACCGGACGTCGGCCTCGGGGGCCACCTCCCGGACGGCCAACTCGAGCCACTTCTTGAACTTCGGCTCCCAGTGCCGGACACCCGAGATGCCTACCGGGTAGTCACCGGTACGCCCCAGCACCATGAACTCCCCGTCGCGCTCCAGCAGCGACAGCGAGACCTCGTCGTCGATGCGCTCGTCGCGGATCACCTCATGGACGGCTTGCCGCGCTTCCTCTGCCTGCTCACGGGAGACGAGTCCACGGACGTCGATTTCGATGCGAAGGTTCACGGACATGGCGGCCACCTTAGTGGTGCTGTCGGACAACTGGCCTGTGCGTGAACGGCCGTGCCCGGCTGGACCGGCTCCGTGGACGGGTGGCCGTCCAGGAGGCACGGGTTCCGTGCCGCGGCCTGGGACGCCGCCCCCTCCCCGACACGGCCGCCGCGACCGCCCGGTCTCGCTGTCGGCCGCTACGCCACTTCCTCGGGGAACGGCACATGACACCCCCGGGTGAACCGTCAGCAAGTCGCGCATAACACTCGACAAACGTAACGATCATCACGCGTGCTAAGTGGATCTTGTGACGTCATGGTCCGTTTGCTGCCCGTTGACCTGACGCTCCGTCGGGGGTTTGGTTACTGGAGGCAACCGTGTGGGCGGGGTGTGACGGGGATGTGGAGTCGAAGTCAAGGCGCAGGCGGGCCTGTTGGGATTCCGTCGAGTGTGTGCCGGCCGGTGTGTCGGCATCGTCGCGAAGCACGGCGGAGCCCGCTGTCGATGGCGCCGATGGCCTGACGGAGGCCGAAGCGGCGGATGGCCCCGGGATTTCATGAAGCGGGCCGTCCGGTGGGTGGTCGGGAAACCGGAAAGCGCCTCTGATCGAGGCCGGCCGTCACACGTCGCATTCCCGCCGTTGTCCTGTGCATGACTACCAGGGAAACCGTATGGCGTGAAGATCTCCTCACGCGGACGAACTATCGATTGAGATGTGATGAAGAGCATTCGCTTGACGAAAAGGGCAACCGCCTTCGCCGCGTCATTCGCGGCGGTGGCAGCCGTGATGGCGACCGCCGCCCCGGCGCATGCGGCCGAGTACACGACCTCCGACAACTGCAATGTCCCGTGGATCACCTGCTCGTACGGTGATCTGTGGCTGTTCTACAACTCGAAGGAGATCGCCGTCCAGGACGGCTACTACAAGTCGGCGTTCGCGAGGTTCTACAGCAACGTGTCCGACCACTGGGGCACGAGCCAGTACCAGGGGTCGTCGCTGACGACCTACCGGTACGTCTTCGGCAACGGCGGCAACGGCAACGGCCAGTACATGAAGAACAACGCGGCGTCCGTGCAGAACTGCGCCCGGGACGACAACTACCGCGTGTACTACAACTCCGGCTACGGCGGCACATCCCAGTACTTCGCGAAGAACGGCCCCTACGGGGACTGCAACATCACCAACCTGATCTCCGCGCTGAAGAACAACAACGCGTCCTCCCACTTCGCTTAAGAAGGAACCGTCGTGAAGCACATCAAGCGGACCGCCACCGCGATAGCCCTGGCTGCTTCAGCCCTCCTGGTCGGTGCCTGCTCCCCCGGCACGACCGCGGACACCACGGAGAACGCGGCCGACGGCAAACCGATCGTGAACAAGGAGAACTGGCCCGAGAAGGTTCCCACCCGTGGTCTGGCCAAGAACCTGTCCCTTCCGCTGGAGGCGTACATGACCTCCTACGAGGACCAGGTCGCCGTGGAACAGGCCGCCAGCGATCTTCAGCAGTCCTGTATGAAGGACTACGGCATCGACCTGGAGCTGCCGCGAGCGGGCGCCAACCCGCCCCCCAGCGACAACGACGCCAACATCGAACGGCGTTACGGCATCACCGACCGGGCCGAGGCGGAGAAGTACGGCTACGAGCTCCCCCCGGCGCTGCAGGAGCACACCAGGCAGACCATGCGTGAGCTGTCCGGTGTCGAGGTCGAGGTCCTGACCGGCCACACCAAGCCCGAACCGGTCGAGGCCACGGAGGGGGCCGGGGCGGCAGGGCCGTTCGCCGCCCCCGGCCAGGGCGTGAAGCCGGCGCGGGCGGAGTACAACGGGAAGAAGCTGAGGACGGGCGGCTGCATCGGCTGGTCCAAGGAGCAGCTCGGCGTGCAGGAAGCCGACCCGGTCGTCGTGGCGGAGCTCGCCGGGGACAGCCTGGTGCGGTCGATGAAGGACGACAAGGTCGTCAAGGCCACCGCAGCGTGGTCCTCGTGCATGGACGGCAAGGGACACCCGGGACTCGCCGACCCGTACAAGGCGATGGACCAGGGTGTCACGAACGACGGGAAGCCGTCGCAGGAGTCCATCGCGCTGGCGGTCGACGACATCGACTGCAAGGAACAGACGGACCTGGTGAAGATCTGGTTCGAGGTGGAGTCCGCGATCCAGAACGAGCAGATCGCCGATGACAGGAGCCGGCTGACCGGCATCAAGGAGCAGCACGGCAAGGAAATCGCCGCCGCGCGCGAGCAGATGGCGGCTTCCGCCCAGTGAGTGCCGGGGCAGCGGTGCCCGGACCGCGCACGGTCCGGGCACTGTGCCCGGTCGTCCGCCGCTCGGTGACCCGCGGACGATGACGCGTCCGTTCAAGCGGAAGCGAACGGCGAGGGCCGCCATCCCACCCGGTGTTCCGCGAGGTGCGCCAGGACCGCGTGGTTCGCCTCCCAGCCGTCCGGGAACTTGACCAGCGTGCCCAGCTGGACCGGCTCCGTGGACGGGTAGTCGTCCAGGAGGTCGGTCACTCCCTCGCGGCAGACCACGATGCAGGCGTGGCGGTGGCGGGAGGCCAGGACGCACAGGCGTCCCGTCTCCAGGTGGAAGGCGGTGGCGTCGGGACGGCCGGAGAGGGGGTGGAGGACCACCGTGACGTCGTACTCGCGGCCCTGGAGCCGGTTCGCCGTGTCGACGGTGACGTCCGCCACGCCCAGTTCCGCGAGCGCCGCCCGTACGGCGGCGGCCTGGTCGCGGTGGGCGGTGCCGACGGCGATGCGGTCGGCGGTGAGGGGGGTGGGCTCCGGGGAGCGTTCGGAGGTCGCCGCGCCGCCCCGGTCCAGGAGGCGGCGTACGACGAGCGCCACCGCGCGGATCGCCTCCGGGTCCGTGCGCGGGGTGTGCCGGGCGGGGAGTTCCAGGAGGCCCCAGCCGGTTTCCGCCGCCTCGTCGATCACCCGGTCCGGGGCCGAACCGTCCGACGGGACACCGAAGGAGAGGCGGCGGTCGCCGTGGTCCGTGCCGCTGCGGAACGGGGTGTACGGGTAGAAGGCGTCGGAGACCAGGGGAGCCGCCGACGCCGGGAGGCGCCAGGACACCGGCAGGCGGTGCTGCGGCAGTTCCGGGTTGTGGGCGAGCAGAGTGGTCACGGCCGAGGCCGACGGGTCGTACGACAGGCCCGCCCACTGCTCGCCGCCCACGATGGAGAACGGGTCCAACTGGCCCGGATCACCCACGAACAGGGCCCGCTCGAACAGGTTGGCCACGGCGAGCAGCGCGTCCGAGCGCATCTGGTACGCCTCGTCGACGATCGCGTGCTCCCACGGCTCGACGCCCTTGACGTGCGCCCACTTCGCCGCCGTGGAGATCACCACGGGCAGGCCGGCGAGATCGGCCGCCTTCGCCGACGTACGGACGTTGTCCAGCACGTCGAGCGCCTTGTCGTACGGGTCGGTGTCACTGCTGTGCAGCCGGCCCACCGGCAGTTCCGGGTTCTTCTCGGCGAGGCGGAGGACCAGGTCGTCGACCTGGGCGTTGGTCTGCGCCACGACCATCAAGGGGCGGCCCGCCTCCGCCAGTTCCAGCGCCGCCCGCACCACCAGCGTGGACTTGCCGGCGCCGGGCGGGGAGTCGACGACGACACCGCGCGCGGCGCCGCGCAGGGTGTCGCGGAGGATCGCGTCGGTGGCGCGGGAGGCCGCCGCGCCGGGGTCGAACACGGCCTGCTGGGCAGGAGCGGTCACAGCACGTCCTCCTCGGTCACCGGGTCGGCGGGCTCCGGTACGGCCTCCTCACCGGGTGGACCGCCATGGGTCCACGGGGTCTCCTCCGGGTCGGGCAGCTTCGCGCCGCCGCGCGGTTCGTGTTCGAACAGCGTGAAGCACAGGCGGTCGCCCTTCTCCGGGACCGACCCCTCCTCCGGCTCCTTGCCGCGGCCCATCTTGTCCATGACGCGCAGGACGAGGAGACCGCCCTCCGGACCGTCCTCGTAGCCCACGAACTCCACCGTCTGCGGCTTCCCGCCCAGCGAGCGGTACGCCCGCGCCCGCTCGCCGAGGTGCGGGCGGTCGTCCGTGCGGACAGTGACCAGCGGGCGCGGGCTCGGCCGCTTGCTCTCGCTGTACGCCATCACCACGTCGACCACCTCGCCCGCGAACGCCTCCCCGGACAGCCGCCGGGCCGCCATCACCAGCGGGTCGTCGAGCGCCTCCTGCGCCTCAAGGCGGGCCTGTTCCCGCTCGCGCGCGGCGAGCTTGTTGGCCGCGGTCACCGCGTCGTCGCGGCGCGGCTGCGGCGGCTCACCGGACAGGACCCGGTCCCGGTGACCGGTGAACGACCAGCGGTCGCGCGTCCACCGCTCCTCGACGCGCGCCCCCTCCGGAAGCCCCGCCAGCAGGTCGAGCCCCCGCCACACCGCGTCCCAGGTGGGCCGGGTGCGGCTCTCCACCAGCGCGCGGATCTCCCGCTCGGCGGCGGTCAGGGCGCCGAGGCGGTCGTCGGCCTCCAGGCCGTCCTCCGCCGCCGCGAGCGCGGTACGGGCGCGGTCGTAGCGCTCGATCGCCGGGGCGAGCAGCTTGTTGTCGAACGCCGGGTCGGTCGCCGGGCCCGCGGGCGGGCACACCAACTGGCCGTCGGCGTCCCGCGCGAGCTCGGCCTCCTGCGCGGCCTGTGCCCCCGAGCGTCCCGCGGGCGGATCGATCCAGGCGAGCAGCGCCCCCAGGTGCTGGTCCTCCAGGGAGGACTGCCCGGTCGCCCAGTGCCGGGCCAGTACGTCGGTCATGGCCAGCAGCAGGGAGGAGCCGGGCACCCGGGCCCGCTCCCCGAAGTGCGTCAGCCACCGCCCGAGCAGCGGCACCCGGGGTGGCGCCGGGAACGGGGCCTCCGGGTCCTGCTCCGCCGTGCGCCGGAACCGCATGGAGCGCCCCAGCAGCCGTACGAGGTCGATACCGGCCCGGGACGGCACGATCAGCTGGGGCGCGTCCGCGCACAGCTCGACCTCGACCTTGACCCGCTTGCCGGTCTCCGGGTCGGTCTCGGAGCGCTCGGCGGCCTCCACGGCGTCCGCGAAACCGTCGACGTACGGCAGCACCACGTCGGCCAGCTCGGCCAGGAACGCGAACCGCAGATCGCGGTCGCGCGGCTGCGGCACCACCAGCAGCCGCGGCGCGTCCCGGTCGGTGCCCACCAGCGCGCCGAGCGGGGCGCCCGCCTCGCCGGCGGTGATGAGCGGTACGAACACCAGGGGCCGCGCGGAGAGGTGCCGGTGCCGGACGGTGGCGGCGGGCTGGGCACGGCCGGTGCTGACGGCCTCGAGGCGGGCGAGGGTGGCGATCAGGGACAAGGAGCCACCTCCAGGGCGGCCGCTTCCAGTGCCTCCGCGCGCAGGGCCGCCGCCCTGCGCAGTGCCGCCACCGCCGGGTCGTCGGGGTCACCGGCCTCCCCGCGGGCCGCCGCCAGTACGTCCTCGACCGTCGTCAGACCGCCCAGCTCCGCCCGTACCGGACGGCCCAGGCGGGTCACCGCGCCCTGCGCGCGGGAGCGGTCCCGGCAGTGGAAGGCCAGCTCGCACGCGGACAGGCACTCCGGCGCGTAGGTCGCCGGGACCGACTCCACGGCCTCGGCCAGCCGCTCGGCGGGCAGCTCCGGCGAGAAGCACGTGCCCTCGGGGAGCGTGTCGGCGATCTCCTCGATCCGGGTGAGCCGGTCCAGCTGACGGGCGGTCACCGCACGCTGCTTGCGCACGTCCACGGCGGACGCGGTGGGCAGGTTGGAGAAGTCCTTCGGGCACACCAGCAGGATCCGGTGCCGCACGCGCGGGGCCGGGTCCAGCCGCGCGGCGACCCGCTCCAGGGCCAGCACGTACACCGCCGACTGGCGCGCCGCCGCGCCGACCTTCGCCGGGTCCGCGGCACCGTCCAGCATCGGGAAGGACTTGATCTCCACGACCGTCCAGCTGCCGTCCGGGTGCACCACCACCGCGTCCGGCTCCAGGAAGGCGGGAGAGCCCGCGACGTCGAGCGCGAGCATCGGATGGTCGAGCAGCGTCCACGTGCCGGGCGCCTCGGTGGCCTCGCGCAGCGCCAACTCCGTACGGGCCGTGCGGCCCTGCGGGCCCTGGGCGGTGAGGTCGGGCACGCGCGCGTCGGCGGGCGGTTCGGCCGCGCGGTCCAGCTTCTCGTGGGCCAGGCGCAGCAGTTCCGTACCGCCGTCCGCCTTGACCTTCGCCTCGAACGCGTTGCCCCGCACGAACGCGAACTGGGACTGGCCGAAGACCGACGGCGAGCCCAACGCGTCCGCCAGCACCGCCTTGTTCACCCCGGCGCCGTCGAGGATCGCGCGCCGTCTGCAGCCCGGGTTGGCGGCGAGGGCGGCCAGGGCGCGCGCGTCCAGCGCCTTGGCCTGCACCTCCGGGCCACGCAGCTCAGCGAGCCGGTGCCGGAGCGCCTTCTCCCGCGTCCGAGGGGGAGGCACCCGATTCGGTTCCTGGTCCGTACCGCGACTCGGGGTGCCGCTGCCGTGGAAATCGCTCACCCGCGGAAGTCTGGCATCCGGCACTGACAATGGGGGAATTCACGCCGGAGGAGTCCGCCGGGGCGGCCGCGGGGCGGGACAGGAAGCGGGCCTTCGCCCGGTCCGCCGAGCGCGTCACGACGGGGGCCAGCAGCAGACCGGCGCCCATGACGGCGGCGCCCGCGGCCGCGTCGAGGAAGTAGTGGTTCGCGGTGCCCATCACCACGATCACGGTCACCAGCGGGTAGACGACGGCGGCCGTCCTCGTCAGGCGCGTACGGCCGTACCGCCAGAGGATCACCCCGCACCACAGCGCCCAGCCCACGTGCAGGCTCGGCATCGCCGCGTACTGGTTGGTGAACCCGCCGAGGCCCCGTGGGGCGCTGGCCTCGCCGGCCCACCAGCCGTACGCGCTGTAGTGGGCCATCGTGTCCACGAAGCCGTGGCTCGCGTCGAGCAGCCGGGGCGGACAGGTGGGCAGCAGGGTGAAGCCGATCAGGCCGATGAAGGTCGAGGTCATCAGCCAGGTGCGGGCGGCGCGGAAGTGCGCCGCGCGGGAGCGGAACAGCCAGACGAGGATCGCCGGGGTCACCAGGTAGTGCAGCGACGCGTACCAGAAGTCGGCGGGTATGCCTATCCACGGCTCGCGGGTGAAGAGACGGTTCAGCGGGTGCTCGGCGTTGAGGTACAGCGCCTTCTCGATGCGCAGGATCGCCAGGCCGTGGTCGACGGCGTCGGAGACGTCGCCCCGGACGACCAGCCGTCCCGCCGAGTAGCAGGCGTACACCAGGAGGATGAGCGGCAGCTCCGTCCACCAGCGCAGCCGGGTCGCCGGGGCAGCCTCGGTACCCGGTGTCTCGGTGTGCGGCATCCGATCGCTCCCCCTTGTTCTCGCGCGGCGCTCCGTCGGCGGCCAGCCACTCTACGGTGTGCGCGCGTCCCCCGTGGTACGTCCTCGGCCCTGAGAGACGTTGAGATCGCCCTCCGGGTTGCCCGCGACCAGGGTGCGCGATGATGGGAGGGTTCCGCCTGCGAATTTTCACCCGGAAGGTCTCCCATGGCACCGCGCATCCTGCTGGCCCGGCACGGACAGACCGAGTGGTCGTTGTCCGGCAAGCACACCGGCAGGACCGATGTGCCGCTCCTGGAGGAGGGCCGCCGGGGCGCCAAGCTGCTCGGCGAGCGCCTGCACCGGGCGCCGTACGACGGGCTGCCCGGCGTCGAGGTGCGCACCAGCCCGCTGTCCCGCGCGCGGGAGACCTGCGAGCTCGCCGGTTTCGGCGACCGCGCGGAGACCTGGGACACGCTCATGGAGTGGGACTACGGGGCGTACGAGGGCATGACCCCGGCGGAGATACAGGCGGTGCGGCCCGGGTGGCTGATCTGGCGCGACGGGGTCCCCGAGGGGGAGTCCCTGGCCGAGATGACGGCCCGCGCGGACGAGGTGGTGGCCTGGGCCCGCTCCGCCGACCGTGACGTGCTGGTCTTCGCCCACGGGCACATGCTCCGGTCGATCGGTGCGCGGTGGCTGGGGCTGCCGCTCGACTTCGCGGCCCGCATCCGTCTGAACCCGACCTCCCTGTCGGTGCTGGGCTGGGCGTACGGCGAGCCGGCCGTGGAGTCCTGGAACGAGACGGGGCATCTGGCGGCTGTCTGACGCACGGGCCACGTGGCTGTGGCCGTCCGGCTCCGGTTGCGCGATCCGGCGCTCGCGGGGTGCCCCGCGTGGGTGCCGGCCGGGGGTGGGTCGCGCGGCCCGGCGCTTGCGGGGTGCTGTCGCGCCCACCCGTGCCGCCCTGGGGGTACCTCCCAGGCCCTTAAGGCACTGGGGGAGGCACGACTGCCCGCGGTGGCGCGTCCGGTGGGTCACACCGCGCGGGGGAGTGCTCCGTGGCGGTCCAGGAAGGCTGATACGCCTGATGCCCGGCGGTGGGGGAGCAGGACGCGGGATGTGCCTGCCAGCATCGTCCGGACCCGGGACGACTGGACCTCGTTCAGCAGGTCCAGTACCCGCATCCCGGCCTCGGCCGCCTCGTCCGGCCGCCCTCCGCGGGCCAGGTCGTCCGCCAGCTCCGCCGTGTACAACGCGATGTTGCGGGTGAAGTGCGGGTCCTGGAGCTCCGCCGCCCGCCGTGCGTGCCGCGCCGCGCGCGGCCAGTCGCCCAGCGTCGACCAGCACTGCGCCTCCAGCCCCTCCAGCTCCGCCTCCCCGTAGAAGCTCATCCACTCCGGGTCCGCCTCCGAGGTCCCGCGCTCGAAGTACGCCTGCGCCCGGGCCAGCGCCTGCTCGCAGCCCGCGCGGTCGGCGAGCCCCGCCCAGCCGCCCGCCTCCCGCAGCGCCAGCAGCGACATCAGCCGCGGGGAGCCGAGCGGACGCGCGGCCCGCTGCGCGGCCTGCGCCGCCCGCACCGCCTCCCGGGGCCGGCCCGCGTCCCGCGCGAGGAACGCCGTGTTGCAGAAGGCGTGCGCCTCCACACCCGGATCCCCGGTCACCCGCGCGGTCGCCAGCGCCTCCGCGTAGTGCGAACGCGCGTCGTCGAAGCGGCCCGAGTCGTGCGCCAGCCAGCCCACCGAGATGGCCAGCTCACCGGCGCCCGAGTACAGCCGGTCCGCCGTCCGCTGCCGGGTCGTCCCCGCGTCCAGCAGCGCGTAGGCGGCACGCAAGGGGGCCGCCGCGCGGCGGTAGAGCCCGTCCGCCCCGTGCCGGTCGTCCAGCAGCCGGATGCGGCGGACGGCTTCCTCCAGGGCGCCCGCGTCGCTCGCCCCCGCGCGGCGCACGGCGCGCTGCGCCGCCGAGGCGTCCGAGGCGAACCCGTACGGGCTCAGTGAGGCGGCGGCCACCGTGGCGCCCCCGCCGGTCATGAATGCGCGACGCAGCACGTCGCTCTCCTCGTGGTCGTGCGTGTCGTACGTGTCGTACCGGTCCTGCGTCTCATACGGCTCGTACGCCCCGCTGGTCTCACTCGTGGCGTTCGCCGGGTTCTCGGTGGGGGCCGGAGGCGTGTCCCCGGCGGCCCGGGCCCCACGCCCGCGTACCGACGAGCGGGGCGCGAAGCCCAGGTCGGTCAGCGTGCGGCCGGGGAACATGTGCAGGAACACCCGTTCATAGGCGTAGTTCGGGCAGCGGATCTCGCCCGCCTCCACCCGGTGCACGTACCGCGCGTCACAGCTGACCCGCTCGCCGATCTCGCGGGCGGCCCGCCGGACCGCCGCGGCGAACTCGGCCGGCGAGCGCGGTCCGCGCAGGTGCCGGAAGACGAGGTTCGGCCGCGGGGGCCGAGGGGGCTGGGACGAGGGCACCGTTGACGACGCCATGGTCGGGTCCTCTCTGCGAACCGTCGAACCATGCCGGAATCAGGGACATTTGTCCGTGTGCTGCCCTGTTTCCGGCGGGCAAGAACGTACCTGCTGTGACGGAGTCACTACGCGGAGTTTGGCAACAATCCGGATATGTCATCCGCGATCTGCCATGAACTGCCATCCTTTGCGGCGGACTTTCGTCGTAGCCGTTGACGTTCCGGCTCGTTGAGCCCTGTGGACCGGGGGCCCGATGTGCGCGTTGGAGGCCGGGATGATGACCAGTCGGAGCAGGGATCCGTTGGAGCTGCCGAGTGCGGACTGTGACGTGGTCACGGTTCCGGCGCGACAGGGCCTGGAGGCGGTCGACATCCTGCGGCGCGGAGCCGGGGACGCGGTGGGGCCGGTGCTGCACGACGACGGGTGCGACACGCTCGGCTTCCTGGTGCCGCCGGGGACGGCCGCGGCCTGGGACGTGCCGGGCAGTGTCTGTACGGAGACGGACGGCTGCGGGCTGGGACCGGTGCCGGAGCCGGTGGGGGAGGGGGCGGACTGGCTGCTGCCGCCGGGGGAGGCGGAGCCGGCGACGGATCCCGCGGCGCTGCGGGAGGCGCTGGACGAGGCCCAGCGGACGATCGAGGCCGCGGACGGGTGTGCGTGAGCGTGAGCGTGGGGTGTGGGCTCGGGAGGGGTTTCGTCCCCGCCGCCCTTGCCCGTTCCCGACCCGTTCCCGTCCTCCGAGGGCTCTGCCCTCGAACTCCCCCAGAGGGGGCGCCCCCGGAGGGGCTGAGAGTATGGGGGGATGGGAAGGACCAGGAGCAGCGGGCGTCACCAGTCATCCGTCGAGGCCGTCGTCGAGCGGGTCGACGGCGGGCTCGCCCGGCTCGTTCCGGACCGGGAGCGGGCGCGGGGCTGGACGCTGTTGATCGACGGGGCGCCGCAGTCGCACGTCGACCTCGACGACCCGGCGTACCTGTCCTTCGAGTACCAGCGCCGGTTCGGCCACGTCGTCGATCTCGTCGCCCCGCCCGGCAAACCCCTGCAGGCCGTGCACCTCGGCGGCGGCGCCTTCACCCTCGCCCGGTACGTCGCCGCCACCCGCCCCCGCTCCACCCAGCAGGTCGTCGAACGGGACGCGGCGCTGGTGCGACTGGTCCGGCGCGAACTGCCGTTGGACGCCAGGGCCCGCATCCGGGTGCGTTCGGCGGACGCCCGCGAAGGGCTCGCCAAGGTGCCGGACGGCTGGGCCGGTCTCGTCGTCGCCGACGTCTTCAGCGGGGCCCGCACCCCCGCCCACCTCACCTCGGCCGAGTTCCTCGACGACGTCCGCAGGGCCCTCGCCCCCGGCGGGGTCTACGCCGCCAACCTCGCCGACGGGCCGCCCCTCGCGCACCTGCGGGGCCAGATCGCCACCGCCGCCGCCCGGTTCGCCGAACTCGCGCTGATCGCCGACCCCGCGGTGCTGCGCGGCAAACGCTTCGGCAACGCCGTCCTGGTCGCCTCCGACGCGCCCCTGCCGATCGCCGAGCTGACCCGCCGGGCCGCCTCCGACCCGCACCCGGGCCGCGTCCAGCACGGCAGGGACCTCATCGACTTCACCGGCGGGGCCGCCCCCGTGACGGACCGGGCGGCGGTCGCCTCACCGGCGCCACCCGCGTCCGTCTTCCGGTGACCGGGCGGGCCGGTGAGACCCGCACGACCTGGATCCGCCGGGCCCGCCCGACCACCGCGCGTCTCCTGACCCCGTCCCGCCGCGCATAGGCTGGGGTCCATGACGTCAGTGGAGGAGGAACGCCCGCGCGCGCTGCTGGCGGGGGCGTCGCGCCGGTGGGTGCGGCTGCTGCCGTGGGGCGTGGCGTTCGTGCTGTGCGTCGCTCTGCTGCCCACCACCATCCAGGTGCTCACCGCCGACTACGGCCTGAACGGCGGCGTCGCGAGCGCGCTGGCCGTCGCGCAGGCGGCGCCGCTGCTGCTCGCCGTCGTCCGTCCGCTGCGGGCGTGGTACGTGATCTTCGTCGCGGACGTGGCCGGGGCGCTCGCCCTGCTCACCGTCGACTTCGAGGAGCGGCTGCTGTGGCCGTTCCCGCCCATGGAGATCGTCGGGTACGTCGGCCTCTGCCTCGCGCTCGGTCTGCGCGAGCCGCGCCGGACGCTGCTGCTGGTGTGGCTGGCGACGGCGGGCGCGAACGTCGGCCTGGGATTCGTCGCGCCCCACGGCACCACCGCCATGACCCTGCTGATGACCATCCTCGGCGGCGTCACGCTCCTGCTCGCCGCCGCGCTCCGCGAGCGGTACGAGGTCCAGCGCAGGCTGGCCGAGCAGGAGACGATCAGCGAGGCCGAGCGTGACCGGCGGACGCTGCTGGAGGAACGCGCCCGCATCGCGCGCGAGCTGCACGACGTGGTGGCGCACCACATGTCCGTCATCACGGTGCAGGCGGACACCGCGGAGTACCGCCTCGACGAGCTGCCGCCGGATGTGCGGGAGGAGTTCACGTCCATCGCGGCGACCGCGCGCGAGTCGCTCGGCGAGATGCGACGGCTCCTCGGCGTGCTGCGCAACGAGGAGGCGCACGGCGAGCTCGCGCCCCAGCCGGGCCTGACACGGATCGGGCAGCTGGTGGAGGCGACGGTGCGGGCGGGCATGCCGGTGGAGTTCACCCCCTGCGACGCCGACGTGCCCGAGGCGGTGGGTCTCTCCGCGTACCGGATCGTCCAGGAGGCCCTCGCGAACGTCGTGCGGCACGCGCCGGGTGCCCCGACGCGGGTGTCGGTGTCGGTGTCGGAACCGCTGTCGGTGTCGGATGCGGAGTCCGTCGCGGAGGACGGCGCGCGGCTCACCGTCCTGGTCGTCAACGGGCCGCCGCCCGAGCCGCCCGCCGGGCCGCTCGAGGTGGGCGGCACCGGGCACGGCCTCGTCGGCATGCGCGAGCGGGTGCGGCTGGCCGGCGGCACCCTCGACGTGGGGCCGCTGCCGGACGGCGGCTTCCGGGTGGCCGCCCGATTTCCCCTGACCGAAAAGGACTTCACGTGACCACGCGTGTCATCATCGTCGACGACCAGGCCATGGTGCGGGCCGGCTTCGCCGCGCTGCTGGCCGCCCAGAGCGACATCGACGTGGTGGGCGAGGCCCCCGACGGGGTCCAGGGCGTCGAGCTGAGCCGGCGCACCCGTCCCGACGTCGTGCTGATGGACGTCCGCATGCCCGAGATGGACGGCCTCGAGGCCGCGCGCCGCATCCTCGCGCCCCCGCCGGGCGTGACCCACCGGCCGCGGGTGCTGATGCTCACCACGTTCGACGTGGACGACTACGTCTACGAGGCGCTGCGGGCCGGCGCCAGCGGCTTCCTGCTGAAGGACGCGCCGCCGGCCGACCTCATCGCGGCGGTACGCGTCGTGGCCTCGGGCGACGCGCTGCTCGCCCCCTCCGTGACGCGCCGCCTCATCGCGGACTTCGCCCGGCAGCGTCCCGCCACCCGGGGCAGGCCCGCGCTGCGGCTCAAGGCCCTGACGCAACGCGAGACCGAGGTCCTCACCCTGGTGGCCCGCGGCCGGTCCAACACGGAGATCGCGCAGACGCTGGTGCTGGCCGAGCAGACGGTGAAGACACACGTGAGCCGCGTCCTGACCAAGCTCGACCTGCGCGACCGCGCCCAGGCGGTGGTCTTCGCCTACGAATCGGGGCTGGTGGCCCCGGGCGAGTAGGACAGCCCCCGACCGGGGCCGCGCCCCGGGACCGCGAACGCATCGCCGTTCGAGGCGGAGGGGCCTGCGGTCCCTGGTGCTCGCACGGTGCCGGTGCCGGTCTCCCCGAGCCGTGTCGGGCGGGGCGCGGTCTCGTCGGCGCCTACATGCTCGCCGGCTCGCCGCCCACCCACCGCGACCACACCGCGGCCTTCGCCGCCTGCGAACGCGACGTCCGCGGGATTCGTCGAACTGAACCAGGCACAGGTCGGTGAAGGCGGCGCGGCGCTCTTCCCCGCCACCGCGGACCGGGCGCCCGGCCCACACCGCCCTCGTCCTGCCCGAACCCGTCGGGGACTGACCCCGGAACGGCCGGACACCTCTCAGTACGTTCCGATCTCCACCCGCGGCGGTCCGTCGTGCCAGGTGCAGAAGACCGACACCCGGTCCGCGCCCGAGGTGAACTCCACCCGGATCCACGACTCCGTCTTCCACACCTGCATCGACCAGCCGGCCCCCGGGGTCGCCGACACCAGCGACGCGGAGGTCTCGCCGAGGTCGAACACCGCCCGGCCGCCCTCGGTGTCGTAGCCCTTCACCTGGCCGGAGGCGGCCGGAGCGGTGGGGGAGGGGGCGGGCGGGGGCGTGGTGGTCCGGGACGGCTTCGGATCCGGATCCGGATCCGGCTCGGGGGACGCCGCGTCGGGTTTCGCCGACGGTTCCCGCGTCTCCCCGGCGTCCTGCGGACCCGCCGTCCCGGAGGGCCGCCGTGTCGACGACGACACCGGCTCCGACTGCTCGTCGGCCGCGTCGGCCGCCGCGATGGGCAGGGCACGGGGCGGGTCGTAGGCGGTGCCCTTCATCACCGTGCTGACACCCCACCACGACAACGTGACCGCCGCGCCCGTGGCGAGCAGCCAAGCCAGTACGTGTACGAGTCCTCTGCGCATCGTCGGTCCATACTGCCCCATCGGCCTCAGGGGTGTCGCGCCCGCGGAGGTGCCCGGAGTTGTCCACAGGCCCGCACCCGGTCCGCCCGCCATGGCGTACGGTGCGGCGCATGGCAAGTGTTCTCGTGGTGGAGGACGACCAGTTCGTCCGCTCGGCGCTCATCCGGCAGCTCACCGACGCCTCGCACACCGTGCGCAGTGTGGGCACGGCGCTGGAGGCGCTGCGCGAGGTCGCCCACCACCGTTTCGACGTGGTCGTCCTGGACCTCGGACTGCCCGATCTCGACGGCTCCGAGGCCCTGAAGATGCTGCGCGGCATCACCGACGTACCGGTGATAGTCGCCACCGCCCGGGACGACGAGACCGAGATCGTACGGCTGCTCAACGCCGGCGCGGACGACTATCTGACCAAGCCCTTCTCGGTGGAGCACCTCTCGGCCCGGATGGCGGCCGTGCTCCGCCGGGCCCGGGCCGGCGGAGGGGAGGCCGTGCCCTCCCCGGTCATCCGGGTCGGCGGCCTGACCGTCGACCCGCTGCGCCGCCAGGCCGAACTGGACGGCGTACGCCTCGACCTGACCCGGCGCGAGTTCGACCTGCTCGCCTTCCTCGCCGGACGCCCCGGTGTGGTCGTCCCCCGCAAGGAACTGCTCGCCGAGGTGTGGCAGCAGTCCTACGGCGACGACCAGACCATCGACGTCCATCTGTCCTGGCTGCGCCGGAAGCTGGGGGAGACCGCCGCGCGGCCCCGCTACCTGCACACCCTGCGGGGCGTCGGCGTGAAGCTGGAGCCCCCCGTCGCGCAGACGCCGCACACGCCCGGAGCGGAGCCGCCGCGATGAGATGGGCCCTGGTGAAGGTGTCGCTGGCGGTGACCGCGATGGTCGTGGTCGCCTTCGCGGTGCCGCTCGGTCTGGTCATCCGGGAGATGGCCCGCGACCGCGCCTTCGCGGGCGCCGAGCGGGAGGCGGCGGCGGTCGCCCCCGCGCTGTCCATCACCACCGACCGCGACCAGCTCGAACGCGTCGTCGCCTCCACCGGTTCCGGCACCGCGATGGCCGTGCACATCCCGGCCGGCGACGGCAGCGAAGCCCTCGACATAGGGCAGCGGCGGGCCGCCGAGAAGGACATCGCGGCGGTGCGGAAACTGGGCCGGGCCTCCACCTCCACCGTGTCCGGCGGCTCGGCCCTGCTCCAGCCGGTCGCGCTGAGCAGCGGTGAGATCGCCGTCGTCGAGGTGTTCGTGCCCGAGTCCGAGGTCACCAACGGCGTCGGCACGGCCTGGGCGGTGCTCGCCGGGGTCGGTGTCGCGCTGATCCTCGGCTCGGTCGCGGTCGCCGACCGGCTGGGCGTACGGATGGTGCGGCCCGCGCAGCGGCTGGTGGAGGGGGCGCACGAACTGGGCGAGGGGAAGCTGGGCGCCCGGGTGCCCGAGGAGGGGCCGAACGAACTGCGGCTGGCCGCCGTGGCGTTCAACTCCATGGCCGACCAGGTCGTCCAGCTGCTCGCCAACGAGCGGGAACTGGCCGCCGACCTGTCCCACCGGCTGCGTACGCCGCTGACCGTGCTGCGGCTCAACGCCGCCTCCCTCGGCGACGGTCCGGCCGCCGAGCAGACCCGGGCGGCGGTCGAGCAACTGGAGCGGGAGGTGGACACCATCATCCGCACCGCCCGCGACGCCAAGCCGCAGACGGCGGCCGCCGGACCCGGCGCCGGCTGCGACGCGGCCGAAGTGGTGCGCGAGCGGATGGCGTTCTGGTCGGCGCTCGCCGAGGACGAGGGCCGAAAATGGCGGGTGGCCGGCGCCGACCGGCCGGTGCGCATCCCCGTGGCCCGCACCGACCTGGCCGCCGCCCTCGACGCGCTGCTCGGCAACGTCTTCCGGCACACCGCCGAGGGCACCGCGTTCGCGGTCGACGTGCACAACGGCGAGGACGCGGTGATCGTGCTGGTCTCCGACGCGGGCCCCGGCATACCCGACCCCGAGGCGGCGATGGCCCGCGGCCGGGGCTCCGGCAGCGACGGCTCCACCGGGCTCGGCCTGGACATCGTGCGCCGGCTCGCCGAGTCCACCGGCGGGGACGTACGGATCGGCTCGTCCGTGCTCGGCGGGACCGAGGTGCGGATCTGGATCCAGCTCGACGGACGCGAACGGGCACCCCGGCGGCGCGGGCACCGGGGGAGCGTGCGCCGGCGTCGCGGACCGGGCCGGCTGGTGGCGTCCTTTAACCGGCCCCGATCCCTTCCTTAAGCGCACCCTAAGATCCTCAACGGCCTCCCGGATCAGGAACTTTGTCCGAATCCGGCTCGCTAGCGTGCTGCCGCACCCCCCGAACGGCAACGAAGGCAGGCACGCGATGAGCACGCACCGGCGCAGGATCAGCGGCAGGAACAAGGCGATCGGCGCGGTGACCGCCGCGGCCGTCGCCGGCGGCGGCGCGTTCCTGTTCACCAGCACCGCCCAGGCGGCCGGCGTGGGCGCGGCGTACACCAGGACCAGCGAGTGGTCGACCGGGTACACCGCCCAGTACGTGGTGACCAACAACAGCGGCGAGCGGAACCAGGACTGGAAGCTGGAGTTCGACCTGCCCGCCGGCACCGAGCTCGGCTCGCTGTGGAACGCCGAGGCCGGGGTGAGCGGCCGGCACGTCACCGTGCGGCCGGCCACGTGGGACACCGACGGCCTGGCCGCCGGCGAGTCCGTCACCGTCGGCTTCGTCGCCAAGGGCACCGGCGACCCGGCCGGCTGCCTGGTCGACGGCGCGAAGTGCTCCGCGGACAGCGGCCCGACGCCGGAGCCCAGCGGCCGTCCCACCGACGCCCCCACCCCCACCACCCGGCCGACCCCCACCGAGTCCACCGGCAGCGGCACCCCCGCCGACGCCGGGTTCGCCCCGTACGTCGACACCTCCCTCTTCCCCGCCTTCGACCTGGTCGCGAGCGCCGAGGCGACCGGAGTGAAGAACTACAACCTCGCCTTCATCACCGACGGCGGCGGCTGCACCCCCAAGTGGGGAGGCGTCAGCGGCCTCGGCGACAACGCCGTGGCCGGGCAGATCGGCGCGCTGCGCGCCGAGGGCGGCGACGTCCGGGTCTCCTTCGGCGGCGCGGCCGGCTCCGAACTGGGCACCACCTGCGCCTCGGTGGACGCGCTGGCGGCGGCGTACGAGAAGGTCGTGGACGCCTACGGCCTCACCAAGGTCGACTTCGACGTCGAGGGCGGCGCCCTGCCCGACACGGCGGCCAACACCCGCCGCGCCCAGGCGATCGCCGAGCTCCAGAAGGCCCACCCGGACCTGGACGTCTCCTTCACCCTCCCGGTGATGCCGGAGGGCCTCACCCAGGACGGCGTCGACCTCCTCGCCGACGCGAAGAAGAACGGCGTACGGATCGACGCCGTCAACATCATGGCGATGGACTACGGCCCCGCCTACAGCGGCGACATGGGCACCTACGCCGAGCAGGCCGCCACCGCCACCCAGGCCCAGATCAAGGGCGTCCTCGGACTGAGCGACGCCGACGCGTGGAAGACGGTCGCCGTCACCCCGATGATCGGCGTCAACGACGTCGTCACCGAGGTCTTCAAGGTCGACGACGCCACCCAGCTGGTGAACTTCGCCGAGTCCAAGGGCCTCGGCTGGCTGTCCATGTGGTCCGGCACCCGTGACCAGCAGTGCGCCGGCGGCACCAAGCCGGCCGCCGACCCCACCTGCAGCTCGATCCTCCAGGACAAGTTCGCGTTCACGAAGGCGTTCTCCGCCTACAAGTGATCCGCTGATCCGCGCGGAGAAGCGGAAAAACGGGGCGCGGCACTCCCCTAGGGTGCCGCGCCCCGCCCCCCGTTCTCCGCTCCCCCGTCTCCCGGACCCGGAGTTCGGTCAGATGCCCTCCGGCTCCGGAAGCGCTCCGGCCTTCGCGGCCCGCGCGTACCACAGGGCGCTGGACTTCGGGGTCCGCTGCTGGGTCGCGTAGTCGACGTACACCGCGCCGAAGCGCTTGTCGTAGCCGTACGCCCACTCGAAGTTGTCCATCAGGGACCACAGGAAGTAGCCGCGCACGTCCGCGCCGTCGGCGATGGCCCGGCGCACCGCCGAGAGGTGGCCGTGCAGGTAGGCGACGCGCTCCGGGTCGTGCACCTTGCCGTCGGCGTCCGGCTTGTCGTCGAAGGCCGCGCCGTTCTCGGTGATGTAGATCGGCAGACCGGGCGCCTCACGGTGGTAGCGCATGATCAGCTCGTGCAGGCCGGTCGGGTCGACGGACCAGCCCATCTCGGTCTGCTCGCCCGGCGACTGGTGGAAGGCGACGTCGTCCGCGGCGGGCCACGGCGAGTGCTCGCTCGCCCCGTGACCGTCGGCCCGCGGGCCCTTGTCGTCCGGGTCCGCCGCCGACACCAGGGTCGGCGTGTAGTAGTTGAGGCCGAGCGCGTCCAGCGGCTGGTGGATCAGGTCCAGGTCGCCGTCCTCGATGCACGACCAGTCGGTGAGCGACGAGGTCGCCTCCAGCAGGGTCTCCGGGTAGGCGCCGTGCAGGATCGGGCCGTGGAAGATGCCGCCGGACAGGTCGTCGATCTTGCGCGCCGCCGCCACGTCCGCCGGGTCGCCCGGCGAGAGCGGCCGGACCACCGAGGTGTTGAGGCTGAGCGCGACGGTGTTGCGGGCCGGCATCACCGAACGCAGCGCCTTGGCGCCCAGGCCGTGCGCCAGGTTGAGGTGGTGGGCGGCCCGCAGCGAGGCCGCCGGGTCGGTGCGGCCGGGGGCGTGCACGCCGGAGGCGTAGCCCAGGAAGGCGCTGCACCACGGCTCGTTGAGCGTGATCCAGTTCTCCACCCGGTCGCCGAGCGCCTCGCCCATGATCTGGGCGTACTCCGCGAACCGGTAGGCCGTGTCGCGCTCCGGCCAGCCGCCCGCGTCCTCCAGCTCCTGCGGCAGATCCCAGTGGTAGAGGGTGACGGCGGGCTTGATGCCCTTCGCCAGCAGCTCGTCGACCAGCCGGCGGTAGAAGTCCAGGCCGCGCTGCACGGCGGGGCCGCGGCCGGTGGGCTGCACCCGCGACCAGGAGACGGAGAAGCGGTAGGCGTTCAGGTTCAGGTCCGCCATCATCGCCACGTCGTCGCGGTAGCGGTGGTAGTGGTCGTTGGCGACGTCACCGGTCTCGCCGCCGGCCGTCTTGCCCGGCGTGTGGCTGAAGGTGTCCCAGATGGAAGGCGTACGCCCGTCCTCCCGCACCGCCCCCTCGATCTGGTACGCGGAGGTCGCGGCGCCCCAGAGGAAGGCGGGGGGGAAGGTCACCGGGGTCGCCGGCGTTGCGGAGTCAGACATGGAAGCGCTCCCATAGGAGGTCGTGGAAGACCGACGAGTACGGAAAGAGGGGGGAGGAGAGGGGCCGAGGCGGCGGTGACCCGGCCCCCAGGGGTACGAAGGTGAAGCGGGCGTCAGCCCTTGACGGCGCCCTGCATGATGCCGCCCACGATCTGCTTGCCGAAGATCGTGAAGACCAGCAGCAGGGGCAGCGTACCCAGCAGCGCACCCGCCATGATCAGGGACTGGTCCGGGGTGTACCCGCGGCCGAGGCCCGCGACCGCCACCTGCACGGTCGGGCTGCCGGTCTGGGTCAGCACCAGGAACGGCCACAGGAAGTCGTTCCAGGTCTGCACGAACATGAGCATGCCGAGCACGGCCATCGCCGGCCGCGCGGCCGGGAACACCACGTGCCACACCACGCGCCAGCTGCTCGCGCCGTCCACCCTGGCGGCCTCGATGACCTCGTCCGGCAGCGCCTGGAGCAGGTACTGCCGCATGAAGAACACGCCGAACGCGCTCACCAGAGACGGGAAGATGACCGCCTGCAGCTGGTCGGACCAGTCCAGCTTGGCGACCATCATGTACAGCGGGATGATGCTGAGCTGCGGCGGCACCATCATCGTGCCGATCACGATCAGCATCAGCGCGTTGCGGCCCTTGAAGCGCAGCTTGGCGAAGGCGAACCCGGCGATCGTCGACAGCACGACGATGGTCGCCGCCGAGATGCCCGCCACGATCGTGGTGTTGAGGAAGGCTTCACCGAGGTTGGCGTCCTTCCAGGCGATCTCCAGGTTCTTGAACAGGTTGGAACCGAACCAGAACGGCGGCGGGTTCTGCGCCAGCCGCTGGTTGTCCCGGGAGGCGGCGATCGCGGTCCACACCAGTGGGAACAGCGACACGATCGTGAACACGATCAGGATCGCGTACGCGATCGGACCGCCGTGCAGTGTCCCGCCGGCCCGCGCCGACTTCGGCAGACGCGGGCGCTTGGGCTCCTTGGCGGGTGTGGTCTCGGGGGGCGTCACCGTCGTCGTCACGGCCACAACTCCTTAACTGCTGGCGCGCAGCCGGCGCGAGATGAGCTGGTTGATGATGCCGATGACGATCAGGATCGCGAACATCGTCCAGGCGATCGCCGAGGCACGGCCCAGGTGCTGGTTCACCCAGCCCTGCTCGTACAGGTACAGGCCGAGCGTCTGGAACTGGTGCTCCGCGCCGCCGGACGCGCCCTTGTTGGCGTCGAACAGCAGCGGCTCGCCGAAGACCTGGCTGGCACCGATGGTGGAGACCACCACCGTGAACAGGATCGTCGGACGCAGCGAGGGCAGCGTCACGTGGATGAACTGCTTCCAGCGGCTGGCGCCGTCCAGCGCCGCCGACTCGTACAGGTCCTGCGGGATGGCCTGCATCGCGGCGAGGTAGATCAGCGCGTTGTAGCCGGTCCAGCGCCAGATGATGATCGCCGAGACGGCGAACTGCGAGGGCCACTTGTCGCCCTGCCAGTCGATCGGGTCGATCCCGACGAAGTCGAGCGCCCAGTTGATCATGCCGTAGTCGTAACCGAAGAGCAGCACGAACACCAGGGAGGCGGAGGCGATCGAGGTGGCGTACGGCGCGAGCATCGCGACCCGGTAGAAGGTCGAGGCCCGCAGCTTGTAGTTGAGGATGTGGGCGATGCCCATCGCGATCAGCAGCTGCGGAACGGTCGCGATGATGCCGATGGTCAGGGTGTTCTGCGCGGCGTTCCAGAAGAACTCGTCGTCGAAGATCCGGGTGTAGTTCTTCAGCCCGACCCAGCTCATGTCGGTCGGGGCGGTCAGCTCCACCTGGTGCAGCGAGGCCCAGCCGGTGTAGATCAGCGGGAACAGGCCGAAGGCGATGAAGAGCAGGAAGAACGGCGAGACGAACGCGTACGGGCTCCAGCGCATGTCGCGCTGCCAGCGCCGGGACAGCTTGGCCCGGCGTCGCTGGTCCTTGTCCGTGGGTGCGGAGTTCCCGGGCGGACGGCCCGGGGCCGCGCCCCCCTTGACGGGGAGCGCGGCGGTGTCGTGGCGGGTGGCCATTTCGGTCACTTGTCCAGGCTGTTGTCGATGGTCTTGGTGGCCGTTTCCCAGGCCTCCTTGGCGGACTTGCCCTTGGTCACCAGGATGACGCCGTTGTCCGTCAGGCCCTGCTGGATGATCTGGTCCTTCGGGCCGATGACCTGGTCCGGGATCTGCTTGGCGGCCGCGGAGAAGATCTCGCCGATCGGGGAGTCACCGGTCATCTCGTTCTTGGCGCCGGTCACCTCGGGGCTGTCGTACGCGCCCGGGGTGCTCGGGAAGCTGCCCTGCACCTTGAACAGCTTCGTCTGCTGCTCGGGCGCGGTCAGCCAGGCCACCAGCTTCTGCGCCTCCTCGACGTTCTTGCCGCTCTTCGGCACGCCGAGGAAGGAGCCGCCCCAGTTGCCGGACTTGGGCGCCACGGCCACGTCCCACTTGCCGGCGGCGTCCGGCTGCGACTTGCCCTTGATGGTGCCGAGCATCCACGGCGGGCAGGCGACGGTGGCGAACTTGCTGTTGGCGATGGTCGTGTCCCAGGCCGGCTGGAACTGCGTCTGCGCCTGGACCAGGCCCTTCTCGGCGGCCTCGGCGGTCAGGTCGAAGGCCTTCTTGACGGCCGGGTTGGTCTTGTAGATGACCTCGCCGGAGGCGTCGTAGAACTTCTCCTTCTCACTGCTGAGGACGGCGTTGAGCAGACCGCCGGGGGAGTCCATGAAGAAGGTGTCCTTGCCGGCCTTCTTCTTGTACTTCTCACCGGTCTCGACGAACTTGTTCCAGTCGCCGGCCCACAGCTTGCCGACCTCCTCGCGGTCGGTCGGCAGACCGGCCTTCTCGAAGAGGTCCTTGCGGTAACAGATCGCCATCGGGCCGATGTCGGTGCCGAGAGCGACGGTCTGGCCGTCCTTGGTGGTGGCCTGCTGCCACTTCCAGCTGAGCCAGTTGTTCTTGTCCACGCCCTCGGCCTTGGACATGTCCGTGAACTTGTCCGCCTGGGTGCCGACGATCTCGGCGATGTTGGCGATCTCGATGGCCTGGATGTCCATCAGACCACTGTTGGTGGTGAGGTGGTTCAGCAGCGGAGGGTAGTAGTTCTCGTTCCGCTCGATGACGTTCTGCTCGATCTTGATGTCCGGGTTCAGCTTCTCGTATTCGGCGTAGAGGCCGGCCTCCTGGAAGCCCATGGTGCCGAACAGACCCAGCGTGATCTTGGTCTTGCCCTCGCTGTCGGACGAGGATCCGGAACCGCCGTCGCTACCGTCGTCGGCACAGCCGGCCAGCAGCCCGGTGCTCAGCGCCACCGCCGCTGCGACGGCCAGCGCCTTACGGGCGATGGGCTTCCCCCCGCCCGACCGCTGCCGAGAGAGGGGGAGGGTACGTGCTCGCATTGCGTCCTCCTGTTGCCCTGACGTGCCGACCCCCCGGCCAACGGCATTGTTGGGCCCGTATCTTGCTCGTTGCGGCTCGGGCGGGGAACGTGCGGGTTGTGTATGTGTCAGGTACTGTGGGAGCGCTCCCACAAGTGATGTGTTGAAGAGTCGCGGGTCGGAGCGGGGGTGTCAAGGGAACAGACGCGGCAAAGTGCCTTCAGTTATCTGCCTGTTAACTTGGCGCCGGACGCCCGCCCTTGGAAGCCCGGAGTCCGCCGGAGGCACTCCCGGCGGTGGCCACCGTCACTGACGGGGCTGTTACATTCCAGGCCAGCGTGACATACGACGGAAGGCGGAGCCGATGGCAAGCCACGGAGCGCGGGGCCGGAGCGGCGGCCGGCCCACCCTCGAAGAGGTGGCCGCGCGCGCCGGTGTCGGCCGCGGCACGGTCTCCCGGGTGATCAACGGTTCGCCCCGGGTGAGCGACGCCACACGCGCCGCCGTGGAAGCCGCGGTCGCCGAGCTCGGTTACGTCCCGAACACGGCCGCCCGTGCCCTGGCCGCCAACCGCACGGACGCCATCGCCCTCGTCGTGCCCGAGCCGGAGACCCGGTTCTTCGCCGAACCGTACTTCTCCGACATGCTCCGGGGCGTCGGCGCGGCGCTCTCCGACACCCAGATGCAGCTGCTGCTGATCTTCGCGGGCAGCGACCGGGAACGGCAGCGGCTCGCCGAGTACCTCGCCGCCCACCGGGTGGACGGGGTGCTGCTGGTCTCGGTGCACGCCGACGACCCGCTGCCCGACATGCTGTCCCGGCTGGAGATCCCGGCCGTGATCAGCGGCCCCCGCTCGGCCGCCGAGACGCTCGCCTCCGTGGACTCGGACAACTACGGCGGCGCCCGCCAGGCCGTCGAACACCTCATCGGCGGGGGCCGGCGCACCATAGCCCACATCACCGGCCGCCTCGACGTGTACGGCGCCCAGCGGCGCATCGACGGCTACCGCGACGCCCTGCGCGACGCGGGCCACGAGGTGGACGAGCTGCTGATCGAGCCGGGCGACTTCTCCGAGGACGGCGGCCGGCACGCGATGGCGGCCCTGCTGGAGCGCCGCCCCGACCTGGACGCCGTCTTCGCCGCCTCGGACGTCACCGCGGCCGGCGCCCGGCACGCCCTGCGCGACGCGGGCCGCCGCATCCCCGACGACGTGGCCCTGGTCGGCTACGACGACTCCGCCATCGCCCGCCACATGGACCCGCCGCTGACCAGTGTGCGCCAGCCGATAGAGGAGATGGGCCGCGCGATGATCGACCTCCTCCTCGCCGAGGTCGCCGACCGCCGCCCGTCGGCGTCCCGGGAGCTGGAGCGGCGCCAGATGGTGCTGGCGACGGAGCTGGTGGCCCGCGCCTCGTCGTGACGCCGCGGTGCTCCGTTCCGGCGGCCGGGTCCTTCAGGACCGCGCCGGCGGCTACGCGGTGCGCCCCGCCTTATCCCCACCGGGGGTCGGTGGCCCGCTTGTATTCCCTGCGCAGGCCGATCGGGACCAGACCCAGGCGCCGGTTCGGTAGAGGTCTGCCGTTGGCCTCGGCCCAGGCGCTGATCTCCTCGAAGTCGCCCTCCGGTGAACCCGCGACCGCGTACACGGGAAGGCGGTCGGTGAGCACGGTGCGGGGCAGGGAGAGGCCGAGGCGTTCCTCGAAGACGGCCAGGCTGCGACGGTCGCGTTCGCGGTAGTCGTGGTCGTCGTAGTCGTCGTACTCCTCTTCGGGAACGGGGTCCGTCACACCGTCGGGGAGCAGGAGTCCCGCGGCCACCAGGTCGGGCAGGAGCAGATCGGGTTCCTCGCCCCAGCGGACGCCCTCCTCGCCCAGCCCGTGTCCGCAGACGGTGCGGCCGTCGCGCGCGTACAGGACGTTGGTGGGCGGGTGTTCCGAGTTGTAGTGGTAGTGGACGGCTTCCACGCCGTCGCGCGAGACCTCCTCCCGCCGCTCGAGGTAGCGGCCGTAGAGGACGGCGAACGCCCAGCCGGCGTGCTCGCCGACACGGACCGCGGCGCTGCCCGGCCCGGTCTCGGGGTAGCCGTCGACGTCGACGTCGGCCATCTCGGCGTCGGTCATCGGCCCGGCGGCCGCTCCGCGCCGCGCCCCCATGCGGACCGCCAGCTCCTCGGCGTCGATGCCGCGGGCGACGTGCACGTCGAACATGTACCCGGAACTCGTCACCGTGCCGACCATCCACCGCACACCGTCGCTCACATGCCCTCCCCTTATGGCGGCGAACAGGCCCTTCGCCTGTTCGCCGACGACCGTAGGGCGGCCCACTGACATTCCGGTGGCGGAAACGAGTACAGCCGGTGACCTCGTACGAGGTCACCGGCTGACTGGTGAGGGTGAGTGACGGGACTCGAACCCGCGGCATCCTGGACCACAACCAGGTGCTCTACCAGCTGAGCTACACCCACCATAGCCTTGTCGGTTGAGGTCAGTGACTTCCCCGACCGGCCGAGAAAAAGTGTACAGGGTCCGAAGGGGTGCTCGCGCACGCTTTCCGCGGAGGCCCCCGACGACCCCCCGATCCGCCTACTGAACAGGCAGGACGTGCTTCGCGGCGATCTTCCTCGCGGTGTCCGAGTCGGGCCCCGGCTGCGGTACGAAGACGGCCTCGCGGTAGTAGCGCAGCTCCGCGATGGACTCGCGGATGTCGGCGAGGGCGCGGTGGTTGCCGTTCTTCTCGGGGCTGTTGAAGTACGCCCTCGGGTACCAGCGGCGGGCCAGTTCCTTGATGCTGGACACGTCCACGATGCGGTAGTGGAGGTAGTCCTCCAGGGTCGGCATGTCCCGCAGCAGGAAACCGCGGTCGGTGCCGACGGAATTGCCGCACAGGGGGGCCTTGCCGGGCTCCTTGACGTGTTCCTTCACGTAGTCGAGGACCTGCCGCTCGGCCTCCTCGAGCGTCGTGCCGCCCTCCAGCTCGGCGAGCAGCCCGGACGCGGTGTGCATCTCCCGCACCACCTCCGGCATCGTCTCCAGGGCCCGCTGCGGCGGGCGGATAACGATGTCCACGCCCTCGCCGAGCACGTTCAGCTCGGAGTCGGTGACGAGGGCGGCCACTTCGATGAGCGCGTCGTCCGACAGCGAGAGGCCGGTCATCTCGCAGTCGATCCACACCATGCGATCGTTCATGTGTCTAACCTTACGGGGCCCCGCGCCGTGCGGGACCGGGTGGTGAAGCGCGGGTTTCCGCGATGTGCCGGTGCCGGTGTGAACATCACGGGGGCCGGACGTGCGGACGGACACGACGAACGGGCCGGAAGCCGATGCCTCCGGCCCGTCGGCCGTCGCCGTCACCTCACGGCGCGCTGCGCTGGCCCGGGAGGGCCGAGGCCGTCAGGGACGGGCCCAGGGCGCCTGCCGCCGCCGTGCGGCGGGACTGGTGCGGGAGTGGGCTGTCCGGGTGCAGGGCGGGCGGCACCTGGACTCCCGCGTGGCCCGGCTGGCCCGGTGGGAGGACCCCCGCGGTGCTCGGGGCGCCCTCGGCGTCCTGGTTCCGGTCCGCCTGCGGGCGCCGCGCGCGGTACGCGGCCCGGTAGGCGGCCGGGGACGAACCCAGCTGGCGCCGGAAGTGGCCGCGCAGCGCCACCGGTGAGCGGAAGCCGCAGCGGCCGGCGACCTCGTCCACCGAGTAGTCCGACGTCTCCAGCAGGCGCTGCGCCTGGAGCACCCGCTGCGTGATCAGCCACTGCAGCGGCGCGCTGCCGGTCAGCGAGCGGAAGCGGCGGTCGAACGTACGACGGCTCATGTACGCGCGGGCCGCCAGCGTCTCCACGTCGAACTGTTCGTGGAGGTGCTCCAGCGCCCAGGCGACGACCTCGGCGAGCGGGTCGGCGCCGATCTCCTCCGGTAAAGACCTGTCCAGGTAGCGCTCCTGGCCTCCGCTGCGGCGCGGCGGCACCACCAGGCGGCGGGCCAGCGCGCCGGCCGCCTCGTTGCCGTGATCGGTGCGCACGATGTGCAGGCACAGATCGATTCCGGCCGCGGTGCCCGCGGACGTCAGCACGTCGCCGTCGTCCACGAAGAGCTCCCGTGGATCGACGTGCACCGACGGATAGCGTTTCGCCAGCGTCGGCGCGTACATCCAGTGTGTGGTCGCGGGACGGCCGTCCAGCAGGCCCGCCGCCGCGAGGACGAAGGCGCCGGTGCACAGCCCGACGATGCGGGCGCCCTCCTCATGGGCCCGGCGCAGTGCGTCCAGGGCCTCCTCCGGCGGTGGCGAGGTGATCGAACGCCAGGCCGGCACCACGACGGTGCCCGCCCGGGATATCGCCTCCAGGCCATGTGGCGCGGTGAGTTCCAGGCCCCCTGTGGTCCGCAGCGGGCCCTCCTCGCCTCCGCACACGAGCAAGCGGTAGCGCGGTACGCCGGCGTCCTGGCGGTCAACCCCGAACACCGACAGCGGTATGGAACTCTCGAAGATGGGGCCGCCGCTGAACAGCAGCACCGCGACGATCTCCTTGCGGCGGCGCCCGGAGAGTTTCCGGGCCGCGGTTTCCGACGCGGCAGTGGAGTCGTGGCTCATACTGCTAAGCCCCCCTCGGTGGTCGCGGCTCCTCGGTTGTGTCGCTCCTGCACGTTTCCCCTCGGTCCTGCACGAGTCCCCCGCCGTAAGACATCAAGATCGAATCTACTGCGTCCCGTCGCGCGCCGGTGGCTGGTTCGCCACCCGGCACATTGTCGACTTGGCAACTTGGCGTGAAGCATTCGATCACGAAGCGTTGCACTCGTGGGCCGTGTGGGGAAGTGCGCCTTGTCGCGGTGGCCAATCCACGTAGGGCACACAGGGCCCGTTGGACCCTTTCCGCGCAGGTCGAACGGGGGTTGGGGGGTGGGTGCGGCGGGGGAAGCACACAAGCCAGAAGTTGGCTGAAAAGATACGGGCGAGGGCGCGGAAACCGGTCAGTTGACCGGTGTACCCCCGCCAGTGTGCCGCCGGTCCCGTCGGCGCCCTCGCCCCGGCCCGCCCGCTCCGGCCCGCCCGGGCCGGCCCCGCAAGGGCTCCGGCCTCCCGGACGGTAGCCGGCACGAAGAGCCCTGTGACGCGGATCACGCGGTTCGGCGCGCGGCCGGGCCGCCGGTCACCGCGGACCCGCGGCGGACCCTCGCAACGGCGAGTGAACCCCGTGCAAACCACCTGTACGGGGCAGCAACCATTGCGTGACGGGCGGACCCTCGTGCATGCTCCGGGGAACCCGCCTGCCGGTATGCGCGGGATCTGGGCTTAGGAGGCGTGCCGCCGTACCCTGGAGGGTATGGGGTTGGGAAGATAATTCCCGGACACAGCTCCGCCGCACACTGTCGTCCCCCACAAAGGATCACAACCCCGAGACAGCCATGGCCGGTCACGAATTCTTCGAACCAGCGGACCGCAAGCGGCCGGTCGCCGATCCCACGGCGGCCGAACCCCTGGCGGCGGAGGAGTCGCGCCACCCCTGCGACCCCGCGTTCCGGCACGGTGTCGTCGTCGGCTTCGACGGCTCCACCTCCAGTGAACGGGCCCTGGCGTACGCCATCGGCATGGCACGGCGCTTCGGTTCGGGCCTGATCATCGTTCACGTCGCCAACCGGCTGCCCACGACGGTGTGGGCGGGGTGCGAGCCCCCGGTCTTCGTGGACGTCCCGGACCACCGCACGGAGGTGCTCGGACTCGAGCTCGCCTGTGCGGACTACCTGGCCGAGGTGCCGTGGATCCTCGTCGAGCGTGGTGGGGACATCTGCCATGAACTCGAAGAGGTGGGGCGGGAGTATGCCGCCGATGCGATCGTCGTGGGTTCCACCCACGGGCTCGTGGGGCGGATCTTCGGGTCCGTCGCCGGGCGGTTGGCGAAGCGGGCGCAGCGGCCGGTCGTCGTTATTCCGTAAGTCGTTCACGGGCCCCACGTGTTGGCCGGCGACACGTGGGGCCCGTACCCGTATTCCGGCCCGTGCGGGCGCGTGGGGGCTGAGCGCGCCCACGCGGCGGAGCCGCATGTCGATACGGCCCCGTGCCCCTGTGGGGCGCTTGCTCCTCCGCCGTTGCTGACTCGGTGAGGTTCCTGGGCTTGTCGCGGCCGTGTGGCGGGGCCGCATGTCGATACGGCCCCGCGCTCCTGGGCGGCCTACTCGACCGTGACCGACTTGGCGAGGTTCCTCGGCTTGTCGATGTCCCTGCCCAGGGCCAAGGCCGTGTGGTAGGCGAGGAGTTGGAGGGGGATGCCCATGAGGATGGGGTCGAGTTCGTCCTCGTTCTTGGGGACGAGGATCGTGTGGTCGGCCTTCTCCTGCTCCTGGTGGGCGACGGCCACGATCTGGCCGCTGCGGGCCTTGATCTCCTCCATGGCCGCGCGGTTCTTCTCCAGCAGGTCGTCGTCCGGGACGATCGCGACCGTGGGGAGGGCCGGCTCGATCAGGGCCAGCGGGCCGTGCTTCAGCTCGGAGGCCGGGTACGCCTCGGCGTGGATGTAGGAGACCTCCTTGAGCTTCAGGGAGGCCTCACGGGCCACCGGGTAGCCCCGGACGCGGCCGATGAAGAGCATCGAGCGGGCCTCGGCGTACCGCAGGGCCAGCTTCTTGATCTCCTCCTCCTGCTTCATGATCTCGGCGATCTGGCCCGGGAGCCTGCGCAGACCCTCGATGATCCGCTTGCCGTCGCGCACCGACAGGTCACGGGTGCGGCCCAGGTGCAGGGCGAGCAGGGCGAAGGCGACCGTGGTGTTGGTGAAGCACTTGGTGGACACCACGCACACCTCGGGCCCGGCGTGGACGTAGACGCCGCCGTCCGCCTCGCGGGCGATCGCGGAGCCGACCACGTTGACCACGCCCAGCACCCGCGCGCCCTTGCGCTTCAGCTCCTGCACCGCCGCCAGCACGTCGTACGTCTCACCGGACTGGGAGACCGCGATGTACAGGGTGTCGGGGTCCACGACCGCGTTGCGGTAGCGGAACTCGGAGGCCGGCTCGGCGTCGGCGGGGATCCGGGCCAGCTCCTCGATCATCTGCGCGCCGATCATGCCGGCGTGGTACGAGGTGCCGCAGCCGAGGATCTTCACCCGGCGGATCCGGCGCGCCTCGCGGGCGTCCAGGTTGAGGCCGCCGAGGTGCACGGTGGAGAAGCGGTCGTCGATCCGGCCGCGCAGCACGCGGTCCACGGCCTCCGCCTGCTCGTGGATCTCCTTGTGCATGTAGGTGTCGTGGCCGCCCATGTCGTACGAGGCCGCCTCCCACTCCACGGTGGTCGGCTCGGCGGTCGTACGGGTGCCCTCGGTGGTGTAGGTGCGGAAGTCGTCGGCCTTCAGCGTCGCCATCTCGCCGTCGTCCAGCGTGACGATCTGCCGGGTGTGGGCGACCAGCGCGGCGATGTCGGAGGCGACGAACATCTCCTTCTCGCCGATGCCGAGCACGACCGGCGAGCCGTTGCGGGCCACCACGATGCGGTCCGGGAAGTCGGCGTGCAGCACGGCGATGCCGTAGGTGCCCTCGATGAGGCGCACGGTCTCGCGGACCTTGTCCTCCAGCTTCTCGGCCGTCGAGCGGGCGATCAGGTGGACGAGGACCTCGGTGTCCGTCTCGGAGAGGAACTCGACGCCGTCCGCCTCCAGCTTGCGGCGCAGGTCGGAGGCGTTGTCGATGATGCCGTTGTGGACGACGGCGACCTTGCCCTCGGCGTCCAGGTGCGGGTGGGCGTTCACGTCGGAGGGGGCGCCGTGGGTGGCCCAGCGGGTGTGGGCGATGCCGGTGGTGCCCTTGAAACGCGCCGGAACCTTGGCCTCGAGGTCGCGCACCCGACCCTTGGCCTTGACCGTCTTCAGGCCGGAGGCCTTCGGGGACGTGACGGCGATGCCCGCCGAGTCGTAGCCGCGGTACTCCAGGCGCTGCAGGCCCTCGAGCAGCAGGGGAGCGACCTCACGCCTGCCGATGTATCCGACGATTCCGCACATATGTGTATGTTCCTAGCCGTAGACGATGCGGCGCAGTTGCCGGAGCGAGAGCTCGGGCGGGGCCACCGCGCGGTATCTGAGGTCCGCCTCGATCCGTTCGAAGATCGTCGCGTTCACCAGGCCCTGGGCCTGGAGCTCGCGGTGGCGGCGACGGACGTACTCCTCGGTCGTCTCGTCGAAGTAGGCGAGCACGTCCTGGATCACGCGCAGCGCCTCGCCCCGGCTGAGGGGCGTGGACCGCGTCAGATGATCAACGAGTTCGTCGTGCACCCGATGATCCTGGGGTACCGGACGCGGTTTCGCAAGAAACGTGCCCGATTTCGGGCAGGACTCACAGGTAGGGCTCAGGATCGGCTCATAGGCAGGGCTCGGGCTCGGCTCGCAGGCGGGGCTCGGGCTCGGCTCACAGGCGCTTGAGGACCGCCTGTTTGGCCAGGGTGAACTCCTCGTCCGTCAGCACCCCGGACCGGTGCAGTTCGCCGAGCTCCCGCAGCCGGCGCAGCAGGGCGTCGTGGCCGTCCTCGGCCGGGGCGGGGGTCGCCTGCGGCGGTGCGGCCCCGGGATCCCGCGGGCGCTCGTCGGAGGGCGCGGCCGGGTGCGGCAGACGGGCCTGGACGGCGGCGGCGACCAGCGCCATCAGCGGGTCCTTCTTGAAGCCCCACAGCTCCACCGAGTTCGGGTCGTACTTGGCGGGCGCCTTGGTGGGGGAGTGCCGCACGAGGAAGCGGATGTGGCCGTTCTCCAGTCCGACCGCCGGCTGCCACTCCACGCCGGTCAGGTCCGCCAGCGCGAGGGTGCGGGTGCCGGCGGCGGCCTTGGCGTCCTCCGTCTTCCAGTTCCACTCCAGCCGGACGCGCTCGCCGTCGAAGCTCACCGTGCCGTCCCCGGCGGAGACGGACAGCGGCACGGACGGGCCGGGCAGCAGGTACTCGGTGACCGGGTCGGCGGGTACCTGGTCCAGCAGCAGGGCGGTGCGGACCTCCTCCGCGAAGTACTCGGCGACGCCGTAGCGGTCGGAGTCGACGATCAGCTGGTAGGGGTCGTGCGGCTCGGTGAGCCGGCCGCCGGCCGTGTGCAGCAGGGGATCGGCGCCGTCGCGCAGCCGCAGCCTGAGCCGTCCCGACTTCTTGCCCTGCTCGAACGATATTCCCGCCAACGCCCGTAGCGGCAGCACCAGTTCACCCAGGGTCCTGCGCAGCAGTCCGACGTTCTTGTCCCGCCCGGGAGTCAGCCGCAGGACCTCCCCGTCGAAGGTCCACGTACCGTCCTTCTGGATGATTTCCGCCATGGGGGGATTGTTCCACCGGATCTGCCGGAGAGTGGTCCGTACCTCGTTCGGATTCCCTTGCGCAGCAACGGAGTTCAAAGGCGCTCGTGCTGATGGGCGCCCCGGAGGACCGTACTCCGGGACGCCCATCGGTATGGGGGGACCGCTACCGCCCCGCGATCGGGTTCTTCAGGGTGCCCACCAGCTGGAGCGCGCCCGACGGGTCCGTCAGGTCCACCATCTGCCTGTTGTCGCGGAGCTGGAGGCGGTTGAGGCAGGACAGGGCGAACTCGGGGGCGAACATGTCGTACCGGGTGAACTTGTCGGCGAGCTCGGGCACCGACGCCTGGTACTCGCGGGTGATCTCCGCGACCGTGCCCCAGAAGCCGTCCTCGTCCAGGACGCCCTCCTCGGCGAGGTTCGCCGCGAGGAAGCGGAAGAAGCAGTCGAAGACGTCCGTGAAGATCGACAGGAGCTTCGTGTCGTCCGGGACCTCCACCCGGATGCGGGAGACCTCCGGCGGCAGCACCGCGTCCGGGTCCATCACCGCGATCTCCTCGGCGATGTCCTTGTAGACCGCCCGCCGCACCACCCCGTCCTCCAGGACGAGGATCACGTTCTCGCCGTGCGGCATGTACACCAGGTCGTAGGCGTAGAAGCTGTGCAGCAGCGGGACGTAGTACGCCCGCAGGTAGTGCCGCAGCCACTCGGCCGGGGCGAGCCCCGAGCGCTCGATCAGCGCGCCCGCGAAGGACTTCCCCTCGTGGTCGACGTGGACCAGCGACGCCATGGTGGCGAGCGACTCCCCGCCCTCCAGGGACGGCACCGGGCTCTCCCGCCACAGCGCGGCCAGCATCTTCCGGTACGGCGAGTAGCGGTCCGTGGCCTGCTCGTACTCCAGGTGCCGGTAGCCCACGGCGGCCCGCTCGCGGATGATGGACAGTCCCGTGGCCCGCAGCACCGGGTCGCTGTCGATCAGCCGGGCCAGCCAGTCGTTGATCGCCGGGGTTGCCTCCATGTAGGCGGCGGACAGTCCGCGCATGAAGCCCATGTTGAGGACGGACAGGGCCGTCTTCACGTAGTGCTTCTCGGGGTGCGAGGTGTTGAAGAAGGTGCGGATGGACTGCTGGGCCAGGTACTCGTCGTCGCCCTCGCCCAGGCAGACCAGGTGTCCGCGCGCCACCTCGGCGGCGAAGGTGACGGACAGCTTGTTCCACCACTGCCAGGGGTGGACGGGGATCAGGAGGTAGTCGTCGGGGTCGAGGCCCTGCTCGCGCAGGACGCCGTGGAAGCCCTCGACGGTCTCCTCGCCCAGCTCCTGCCGGATGAACGACTCGTACGCGATGCCCACCCCGGCCGTGAACGCGGCCCGCGAGCGGTGCGCGGCCAGCCACACCAGTTTCACCGGGTTGGCGGTCTCCGGCGCGTACGCCAGGTACTCGTGGACGCCGAAGCCGAGCCGCCCGTTGTTGGCGACGAAGCAGGGGTGGCCCTCGGTCATCCCGGTCTCGATGGCCTGGAAGCCGGCGTCGACCAGCTCGGCGACCGGGACCTGCGGCTTGGTGAGCTTGTAGCAGGTGCCGGAGAGGGTGGAGGAGATCTCCTCCAGGTACACCGGCAGGATCTCCTCGCTCAGGCCCAGCGACTTCTGCAGCTCGATGAAGAAGTCCAGGGCCGCGAGCTCGAGTTCCACGTCGCCGCGCCGGCGGGTGATCGAGTCGGCGTCGATCACCCAGTGGTCCAGGGCGCGGAGCGTGGCAGTGAAGGCGTACCGGGTCAGGCCGTCGTCGCTGCGGACGACGTACCCGCCGTCGCCGGTGGCCTCCGGCGTGACGAGCCGCTCGTGGGCGAACTCGGCGAGCGCCTTGCGGATCAGCAGGCGGTTGGCCCGCGCCCAGCGGTGGGGGGACAGGTGCGCCACGGCGTCGGACAGGGTCATACGGAAACTCCTCGGGCGGCGGCCTCGAACTGTTCGCGCGTGCAGAAGCTCAGCAGCGCGCGCTTCTCCGGCTTGTCGATCTCACGCTCGGGAACGAAGCCCACGGCCTCGTTCAGGGCGTGCACGGCCTTGTTGGTCACGTCCGGCTCGACCACCACCCGCCGGGTGTCCGGGTCGGCGAACAGCTCCTCCATCACGGCGGTGATGACGGCCCGGGTGAAGCCGTGCACCGGCCGGTCGGTGGGGGCGACCAGGAAGTGCATGCCGACGTCGCCGGGCTCGGGGTCGTACAGGCCGGTCAGTTCGACGTACCGGGGGTCGTACTTCTCCATCAGGAAGGCCGGTTCGCCGTCGTGCAGGCCCAGGTAGGCGTGGTGGTGCTCGTGGGCGGCGATGCGCATGTACTCGCGCTCGACGTCCTGGAGCTTCGCGTCCTGCATCATCCAGAACGCGGCCTTGGGGTGGGTCACCCAGCCGTGCAGCAGCTCGGCGTCCCTCAGCGGGTCGAGGGGGCGGACGGTGAACGTACCGATGCTCGTACTGCTCGTCCTGCTCATACGGCGAACTCCTGGAACGCGATCGTCTTCTCGACCGGGTAGTACTCGGTGCCGAGCAGCTCGCGGATGATGGTCGCGTTCCGGTACGGGCCCATGCCCAGGTCGGGACTGGTGATGCTGTGCGTGTGGACGCCGGCGTTCTGCAGGAAGACGCCGCGGCCGGTGACGTCGATGGCGTAGTTGCGGGCGACGTCGAAACGGCCGTGGCCGTCGAAGCGGATGCGGTCGCGGACCGGGTCGAGGAAGGCCGGCGGCTCGTAGTGGTAGCCGGTGGCCAGGACCAGGCCCTCGGTGCGGATCTCGAAGTCCTTGTCCTGCTCGTCCTGGTGGAAGCCGAGCGTGTAGCCGCCGTCCTCGTACCGGGCGGTGGTGAGCGAGGAGTTGGTGAGCAGCCGGGTGGGGACCGGCCGGTCGCCGCTGACGACGTTCTTCTGGTACAGCAGGTCGAAGATCGCGTCGATCAGCTCCGAGTTGATGCCCTTGAACAGGCCCTTCTGCTGCTTCTCCAGCCGGTAGCGGGTCTCCTCGGGCAGCGCGCGGAAGTAGTCGATGTAGTCCGGGGACGTCATCTCCAGGGTCAGCTTGGTGTACTCCAGCGGGAAGAACCGCGGGGAGCGGGTGACCCAGTTGAGCCGGTAGCCGTGGACGTCGATCTCGGAGAGCAGCTCGTAGTAGATCTCGGCGGCGCTCTGCCCGCTGCCGACGATCGTGATCGACTCCTTGTCCAGCAGCTCCGCCTTGCGGTGCATGTACTGCGCGTTGTGGAAGAGGCCGCCGTCCAGCCCGCGGCACGGCTCGGGCACGAACGGCACGGTCCCGGTGCCGAGCACCAGGCGCCGGGCGCGGTACGTCTCACCGGCCGCCGTCGCCACCGCGTACAGCCCGTCGCCCTCGTCGTACGTCACCTCGGTGACCGTCGTGCCGAAGCGGATGCTGCTCAGCTTGCCGGCGGCCCAGCGGCAGTAGTCGTCGTACTCGACCCGCAGCGGGTAGAAGTTCTCGCGTATGTAGAACGAGTACAGCCGCCCCTTCTCCTTCAGGTAGTTGAGGAAGGAGTACGGGGAGGTCGGGTCGGCCAGGGTGACCAGGTCCGACATGAACGGGGTCTGCAGGTGGGCGCCGTCGAGGAACATCCCGGCGTGCCAGGCGAAGTCGGGCTTGGACTCCAGGAAGACGCCGTTCAGCTCGTCGATGGGCTCGGTGAGGCAGGCGAGGCCGAGGTTGAAGGGGCCCAGGCCGATCCCCACGAAGTCGTAGGTGGTCTCGGGGGCTTCAGGAAGCGCGGTCAAGGGACTCTCCCAGGTACTGCTCGGCGTGGCCGGCGATCAGATCGAGGACGGCGGCGATGTCGGACACCGTGGTCTCGGGGTTGAGCAGGGTGAACTTCAGGTAGTGGCGTCCCGCCACCTTGGTGCCCGCGACCACCGCGTCACCGGAGGCGAACAGGGCCTTGCGGGCGTAGAGGTTGGCGCGGTCGATCTCGGCGGGGTCGGTGACGGCGGCCGGGACGAAGCGGAAGACCAGGGTGGACAGGCTCGGCTCGACCACGACGTCGAAGCGGGGGTCGGCGGCCAGCAGTTTCCAGCCCTCGGCGGCCAGGTCGCACACCTCGTCGAAGAGCTGCCCGATGCCGTCGGCGCCCATCACGCGCAGCGTCATCCACAGCTTGAGCGCGTCGAAGCGGCGGGTGGTCTGCAGGGACTTGTCCACCTGGTTGGGGATACGTTCCTGCACCATGCGGCGCGGGTTGAGGTACTCGGCGTGGTAGGTGGCGTGCCGCAGCGTGGCCGCGTCGCGCACCAGCACGGCCGACGAACTGACCGGCTGGAAGAAGGACTTGTGGTAGTCGACGGTGACGGAGTCGGCGTGCTCGATGCCGGCGACGCGGTCCCGGTACTTCAGCGAGGCGAGCAGACCGCAGCCGTAGGCGGCGTCGACGTGCATCCAGGCGCCGTACCGCCCGCACAGCTCGGCGATCTCGGGCAGCGGGTCGATGGAGCCGAAGTCGGTGGTGCCGGCGGTGGCGACGACGGCCATGGGGACCAGGCCCGCCTCGGCGCAGCGCTCCAGCTCGCGGGCGAGGGCGACGGTCTGCATGCGCTTGTCGTGGTCGACGGGGATCGCCACCACGGCGTCGGGTCCGAGGCCGAGCAGTTTCGCGGACTTCTTCACGCTGAAGTGGCTGACCTCGGAGGCGAAGACGCGCAGTGCGGCCAGGTCGTCGGTCTTGGCCTCCTCGCGGGCCAGCAGCAGTGCCTGGAGGTTGGACTGGGTGCCGCCGGAGGTGAACACGCCGTCGGCGGCCGGGCCGAGGCCGATGCGGCCGGTCGTCCAGTCGATGAGTTTCCGCTCGATGAGGGTGCCGCCGGCCGACTGGTCCCAGGTGTCCAGGGAGGAGTTGACGGCGGAGAGCACGGCCTCGCCGAGCACGGCCGGGATGACGACCGGGCAGTTGAGGTGGGCGAGGTAGCGGGGGTGGTGGAAGTAGACGGCGTCCCGGAGGTAGACGTCCTCCAGTTCGTCCAGCGCGGCGGTGGTGTCGTGCAGCGGCCGGTCGAGGTCGATGCCGTCGATGCGCGGGGAGAGCGCGTCGACGGTGATGCCGGTGAACGGCCGTTCGGTGGTGGCGAGTTTGGCCGCCACCCGCTCGACTCCTTGGGTCACGGAGCGGCGGTAGTGCTCCGCGGTGGTGTCGTTGAGCAGGTGCGAGCGCATGTGGGGGTCCTCCGGTGGGGACGATCCGGGGCGGGGAAAGCCGGCGGCATGTTACTTAGGTTAGCCTAACCTAAGTAACATGCCATGAAGGCGGCCACTGCCGTGACCGTGATCACTCCCGTATCAGGGGTGACCGGGGTGGACCGCGTTCGGGGTCACCCCTGTTCGCGCAGCTGTTCCTCCGTCAGTCCGCGGCGCCAGTAGCCCACGAACGTCACCCGCCGGCGGTCGATGCCCCGCTCACCCACGAAGTGCCGCCGCAGCCGCTTCACATGGTCCGCCTCTCCGGCGATCCAGACGTACGGCCGTTCGGCGGGCGGGAGTTCGGTGGTGCGGATGTCGTCCAGGGCCATGGGGGAGCCCTGGTCGTGCGCGTGCCCGACGAGCCACGTGATCTCGGCGTCGGCGTCGGTCGCCAGGTCCTGGACGTCCCCGGAGTGCGGCACCTCCAGCCACACCCGGGCACGGGTGCCGGCCGGGAGGGTCTCCAGAACGGCGGCGGTGGCCGGCAGGGCGGTCTCGTCGGCCCAGAGCAGCACCAGGTCGGTGTCCTCCGGCGGGCGGAAGCGGATCGCACGGTTGTCGGCGACCGCGGGGCCGAGCAGCAGCACCCGGTCACCGGCGGCGGCGCGGGCGGCCCAGCGGGAGGCCGGGCCCGCCTCGGCGGACGGACCGGCCCCCTCGGTGACGCCGTGCAGCACGAAGTCGACGTCGATGCCGGTGGTGCGCCCCTCGGCGTCCGCGCGCAGCCCCCGGAGCGTGTACGAGCGCATCACGGCCCGTACGTCGTCGGGCAGTTCGCGCCAGCCCCGCCACCAGTCGTCACCGAGCTCGACCGGCACGACCGGCGCGCTCTGCCCCGGGTGCGGCAGGAACAGCGACAGGGACTGGTCGCGCCCGTCGGAGCGGAACTCCCGCAGGTCGGGGCCCTCGAAGGTGACCCGGACCAGGGACGGTCCGAGCCGCCTCGTCCCCGCGACCCGGAGGGCGAAGAAACGGAACGGGGCGGCTACGGCGGTGCTCACGTGCGGCTCCGGGGAGGGAGGGGGTGCGGTGGGTGCGGTCAGCCGACCTTCTTGGCCTTCTCGATGGCCTCGGCGAGGTTGTCGAGCAGCGGCGTGCACTTGTCGTAGGACAGGATCGGCTCGGGGGAGCGGGCGATGACCTGGCCGGCCTTGACCGCGGGGAGCTCCTTCCAGGTCGCCTCGGTGATGTCGGCGGGCTGGATGGTCGAGGCGCGGTCGTCCATGATGATGACGTCGGCCGGGTACTTGTCGACGTTCTCCCAGCTCAGCGTCTCGAACCAGCCGCCGGTCGCCTTCTTGGCCTCCTCCGAGGGCTCCACCAGGTTCACGCCGAGGGCCTTGAAGTACTCCAGGTCGACGGAGAAGTTCGAGCCGGAGACGTAGAAGACGTCCTGCGCGGCGGAACCGGCCAGCACCCTGATCTCCGGGCGGGCCTTCGCGGCCTTGCGCAGCCGCTCGGCGGCGGCCTCGAACTTCTTCTTCGCCTCGACGACCTTCGTCGCCTTCATGTCGGCGCCCAGCGACTCGGCCAGCTCGGCCATGCGCTGCAGCGGCTCCGGCATCTGACGGTCGTAGACGGAGACGGCCACGCTCGGGGCGAGCTTGGCGATCTTGTCCTTGGAGGCCTCGGGCACGTACCAGAGGGTCCCGGCGTCGTCGAACGTCGTGCTGATGAGCACCTCGGGCTGGAAGGCCGCGTACTGCTCGACGTTGAAGCTGTCGAACTTGTTGCCGAAGATCGTCAGCTTGCTGACGTCCATGTCGCCGGCCTGGACGTCGGCCTTGCCGTCCGTCGTCCTGGTCGGCCCGAAGACGCCCTTCACCTCGACGCCGTAGTCGTACAGCGCGGCGGCGACACCGGTGAACGCGACGATGTTCGTCGGCACCTTGTCGAGCTTCACGGTGGTGCCGCGGTCGTCCTTGAAGGACCACGGGCCGGACTTGGCGGCGCCGGACCCCGTCGCGTCCGTTCCGCCGCTCTTCGCGTCGTCGTCCCCGCAGGCGGTGAGCACGGCGCCGAGTCCGAGGGCGCCACCGGCGGCGAGCAGTCCCCGACGGGAGAAGCGGGCGGTACTGGCGTTCGACATGGGAGGGTCTGCTTTCGTGCGTACGGAGCCGGCCTTGGCTGGAAACAGGCTTAGGTTAGCCTAACCTCATGATCTGTCCAGGGGGTGCTCCGTATGCATCCCCTCACACAGGGGAGTCGGCGTCCCGGTCCCGGCCGTAGCGGCGGAACGCGGAGGTGTCCACCGTCCAGGGACCGAACGGGACCATGTCCCCGAAGATGTACGGGTCCTTGTGGCCGTAGTGGTTCCCGCAGGGGACCGAGTGCACCTCGATCGTGCCGGTGCGAGGATCGACGATCATGTAGTGCGGGATGCCCATCGCCGGGTACTCGGCGAGCTTCTCGCCGTAGTCGTTGTTCGGGTTGGACGGGGAGACGATTTCGACCACCGCCAGGACCTGCGTGGCGTCGACGGCGAGGCCCTCCTCGTCGAGCACGGCCTCGGGAATGACGATGGCGTCGGGGCGCCGCATGCGGCCGATCGCGGGGTGTTCGATCTCCGGGCCGCTCGCGCAGATGTAGCCGGGGTGGGTGGTGAGGAGTTGCTCGTCCAACTGCTTGCAGATGCGCCGGATGGTGCCCTCGTGGCGCTTCGAGGGGCACATCATGGCCAGTATCGGACCTGAAGGACCGATCTCTACGCTCCAGGCACCTTCGAGTTGTTCGGCGTGGGCCCCGAGCTGCTCGGCGATCGCGCGCATCTTCGCGTAGTCCATGACCCCAGAGTACTGACGACTTCGCATCGTGTCCGCCTGTGTTCTTTGGGTGATCAACCCGGTCTTCGGCCCTTCGCTGACGGGGCGACCGGCCCGCGTACACGCTGGACGCGGGCCGGACCCCAAGGTTCAGCCCGCCAGGCCCAACTCCCGTGCGATCAGCATCCGCTGGACCTCGCTCGTGCCCTCGCCGATCTCCAGGATCTTGGAGTCGCGCCACATGCGGGCCACCGGATACTCGTTCATGAAGCCGTAGCCGCCGTGGATCTGGGTGGCGTCGCGGGCGTTGTCCACGGCGACCGTGGACGAGTACAGCTTCGCCAGCGCCGCCTCCTTCTTGAACGGCTCGCCCGCCACCAGACGGCTGGCCGCGTCGCGCCAGGCGAGGCGGGCCGTGTGGGCCTTCATCTCCATGTCGGCGATCTTGAACTGGATCGCCTGGTTGGCGCCGATCGGCTTGCCGAACGCGTGCCGCTCCTTGGCGTACTTCACCGACTCGTCCACACAGCCCTGCGCCAGACCCGTGCCCAGCGCCGCGATGGCGATGCGGCCCTCGTCCAGGATGCGCAGGAACTGCGCGTAACCGCGGCCCTCTTCGCCGAGGAGGTTCGCGGCCGGCACGCGCACGTCCTGGAAGGACAGCTCCCGCGTGTCCGAGGCGTTCCAGCCGACCTTCGAGTACGGGGCCGCCACCGTGAAGCCCGGCGTGCCCGACGGGACGATGATCGCCGAGATCAGCGGCCTCCCGTCGGGCTTGCGGCCCGTCACCGCCGTGACCGTGACCAGACCCGTGATGTCCGTGCCCGAGTTGGTGATGAAGCACTTGGTGCCGTTGACGACCCATTCGCCGGTCGACTCGTCCAGCCGGGCCGTCGTACGGGTCGCGCCCGCGTCGCTGCCGCCGTCCGGCTCCGTCAGGCCGAACGCGCCGAGGATCTCGCCCGAACAGAGGCGGGGCAGCCACGCGCGCTTCTGCTCCTCGGTGCCGAAGAGGTGGATCGGCATCGCGCCCAGGGAGACGCCCGCCTCCAGGGTGATGGCCACCGACGAGTCGACCCGCGCCAGCTCCTCCAGGGCCACGCCGAGGGCGAAGTAGTCGCCGCCCATGCCGCCGTACTCCTCCGGGAACGGCAGCCCGAACAGGCCCATCCGGCCCATCTCCCGCACGATCTCGTACGGGAACTCGTGCCGCTCGTAGAAGTCACCGATCTTCGGCGCCACCACATCGTGCGCGAACTCCTCCACCGTGCGGCGGAGTTCTTCCAGTTCGGGGGAGAGCTTGTGGTCCATGGTCGTTCACTGCTCCTGGTGGGAGAGGGCTCGTACGGTGCGGGACGGGCTGGGTCGGCCCAGGTGCGCGGCCATCCAGACGCTTGTGGCGACCAGACGGTCGAGATCGACCCCGGTGTCGATGCCGAGGCCCCGCAGCATCCACACGAGGTCCTCGGTGGCGAGATTGCCGGTGGCGGACTTCGCGTACGGGCAGCCGCCCAGTCCGCCGGCGGAGGCGTCGACCGTGCCGACGCCCCGCTGGAGCGCGGCCAGCGTGTTGGCCAGGGCCTGGCCGTAGGTGTCGTGGAAGTGCACGGCCAGCGCGGACACCGGGACGCCCGCCTCGGTGAGCGCGGTGAGCAGGGCCGTCACATGGCCGGGGGTCGCCACGCCGATGGTGTCGCCCAGGCTCAGCTCGTCGCAGCCCATGTCTAGCAGGGCGCGGCACACCTTCACCACCTGGGCGATGGGGACCGCGCCCTCCCACGGGTCGCCGAAGCACATCGAGAGATAACCGCGGACGTGCACGTCCTGCGCCTTCGCCCGCCGCACCACCGGCTCGAACATCGCCAGGGACTCGTCCACCGTGCGGTTGAGATTGGCCTTGGCGAACGACTCCGTGGCGCTGGCGAAGACCGCCACCCGCCGGGCGCCCAGCGCCAGTGCGCGGTCCAGGCCGCGCTCGTTCGGCACCAGGACCGGCAGCGACACCGGCAGGTCGGACACCGCCCGGTACAGGTCCTCGGCGTCCGCCAACTGCGGCACCCACTTGGGGTGGACGAAGCTCGTCGCCTCGATCGTGGTCAGGCCGGTCCCGGCCAGGCGGCGGACGAACTCCGCCTTGACGGCCGTCGGGACGATCGCCTTCTCGTTCTGCAGGCCGTCGCGCGCGCCCACCTCGTGGATCCGCACCCGGGCGGGCAGTCCGTCCGCCGGTACGGTCATGGGCAGGCCCAGTTCCGGGGCGTTCATGCCGTCTCCTCCTCCACGGGGGCGATGACCGCCAGCACCTGGTCCATCGCGACCGTCGTGCCCGGGGCCACGTCCAGTTCGGTGACCGTGCCGGCGTGCGGGGCGGAGATGACGTGCTCCATCTTCATCGCCTCCACCACCAGCAGGCTCTGGCCCGCGCTCACCTCGTCGCCGACGGCGACCTTCACCACCGTCACCGTGCCCGGCATCGGCGCGGTCAGCGAGTCGGCGCCCGCCTGACCCGCCCGGGTGAGGGACGCGGCGACCGGGTCGTGGTCGCGCACGTGCCAGGCGTCGCCGTCCCGGCCCAGCCAGGTGCCGTCCGGCAGGGCGGCGAAGGTGTGGGCGACGCCGTCGAGCGCGAGTGTGAACCGGTGCTCGCCCCCCGGGCCCGCGGATCCCCGCAGCGGGGCGTCGGTCCCCGGCAGCAGCAGTTCCGTCCCGCCGTCCGGTGTGCTGCGCACGCGCACCGTCACCGGGTCGTGGCCCGGCACCCGCAGGTGGTGCGCCGTCCACGCCCGCTCACCGCCCATGCGCCAGCCGTCGGCGGCGGCGAACGGGTCGGTCCAGCCGGAGCCGCCGGCGGGCTTCCGGAGGGACGCCTGGCGCAGCAGCGCCGCCGCCGCGTACGTCTCCGCCGGCACCCCGTCCGGTACGAGCCCGTCCACCTCACGCTCGACCAGCCCGGTGTCCATGTCGCCCGACACCACCGCCGGATGCGCCAGCAGCCGCCGCAGGAACCCGGCGTTGGTCTGCACGCCCAGCGTCACCGTCTCCGCCAGCGCCGCCCGGAGCCTGCGCAGCGCGGTCGCCCGGTCGGGGCCGTACGCGATCACCTTGGACAGCATCGGGTCGTAGAGGCTGCCGACCTCCGTGCCCTCGCTCAGCCCGGAGTCGGTGCGCACGCCGTCGCCCTGCGGTTCGCGGAGCTTCAGCACCGTGCCGCCGGAGGGGAGGAAGCCTCGCGCGGGGTCCTCCGCGCAGATACGGGCCTCGACCGCGTGACCGGTGAGCGTGACGTCGTCCTGCCCGAAGGCGAGCGGCTCGCCCGCCGCCACCCGCAGCTGCCACTCCACCAGATCGAGACCCCCCGCGGCGCCAGCCGCACCAATGGATACGACCAGCTCGGTGACCGGGTGCTCCACCTGGAGGCGGGTGTTCATCTCCATGAAGTAGTACGAGGAGGGGTCGTTGCCCGGGACGATGAACTCCACCGTGCCCGCGCCCCGGTAGCCGCAGGAACGGGCCGCCTGGACCGCCGCCTCGCCCATCGCGGCCCGGGTCTCCTCGTCGAGGAGCACGCTGGGCGCCTCCTCGATGATCTTCTGGTGGCGGCGCTGGAGGGAGCACTCGCGCTCGCCCAGGTGGACGACGCCCCCGTGGCCGTCGGCCAGCACCTGGATCTCGATGTGCCGGGGACGGTCGATCCACCGCTCGACCAGGAGCGTGTCGTCGCCGAAGGAGGCGCGGGCCTCGCGCCGCGCGGCGGCGATCTCGTCGGCCAGCAGCGAGGCGTCCCGCACCAGGCGCATGCCCTTGCCGCCGCCGCCCGCCGACGGCTTCAGCAGCACCGGCACGCCGATCTCCCGGGCGGCCTCGACGAGCTGTCCGTCCGTGAGGCCGCTGCCGCTGGAGCCGGGCACCACCGGCACCCCGGCCGCCTGCACCGTCTCCTTCGCGCGGATCTTGTCGCCCATCAGGGCGATCGCGTCCGCCGGGGGCCCGATGAACACCAGCCCCGCCTGAGCGCACGCCCGCGCGAAACCGGCGTTCTCGGCGAGGAAGCCGTACCCCGGGTGGACCGCCTGGGCACCGGTGCGGGCGGCGGCCTCCAGCAGCCGCTCCACCGACAGGTAGCTCTCCGAAGCCGCCGCCGGACCGATCCGTACCGCCGTGTCGGCCTCCCGGACGTGCCGGGCGTCGGCGTCCGCGTCGGAGTACACCGCCACCGAGCGCACGCCCATCGACCGCAGCGTGCGGATGACGCGGACCGCGATCTCGCCCCGGTTGGCCACCAGCACCGTCTCGAACATCTGATCTGTCATCGTCAGGGGTCCCCTCACATCCGGAAGACGCCGAACTGAGGGTCGCTCAGTGGCGCGTTGGCGCACGCGGTCAGGGCCAGGCCCAGGACCTGCCGGGTCTCCATCGGGTCGATCACGCCGTCGTCCCAGAGGCGGGCCGTCGCGTAGTAAGCGTTCCCCTGACGCTCGTACTGCGCACGGATCGGGGCCTTGAAGGCGTCCTCGTCCTCCGCCGGCCACTCCTCGCCGCGCCCCTCCAGCTGGTCCCGCTTGACGGTCGCGAGGACGGACGCGGCCTGCTCGCCGCCCATCACCGAGATCTTGGCGTTGGGCCACATCCACAGGAAGCGGGGGGAGTACGCCCGCCCGCACATCGAGTAGTTGCCCGCCCCGTACGACCCGCCGACCACCACCGTCAGCTTCGGCACGCGCGTGCAGGCGACCGCCGTGACCATCTTGGCGCCGTGCTTGGCGATGCCGCCCGCCTCGTAGTCCCGGCCCACCATGAAGCCCGAGATGTTCTGCAGGAACACCAGCGGGATGCCGCGCTGGTCGCACAGCTCGATGAAGTGGGCGCCCTTCTGGGCCGACTCGGAGAACAGGATGCCGTTGTTGGCGACGATGCCCACCGGGTGGCCGTGGATCCGGGCGAAGCCGGTGACCAGGGTCTGCCCGAACTCCGACTTGAACTCCGCGAAACGGGAGCCGTCCACGACCCGCGCGATGATCTCGCGTACGTCGTAGGGCGTGCGGGAGTCGACCGGCACCGCGCCGTACAGCCCGGCCGGGTCCACCTTGGGCTCGACGGCCGGCTCGACCCGCCAGGGAAGCCCTCCCCGCGCGGGGAGCGTGGAGACGATGGTGCGGACGATCCTGAGCGCGTGCGCGTCGTCCTCCGCGAGGTGGTCGGTCACGCCCGACACCCGCGAGTGGACCTCGCCGCCGCCCAGCTCCTCCGCCGTGACCACCTCACCCGTGGCCGCCTTCACCAGCGGCGGGCCGCCCAGGAAGATCGTGCCCTGGCCCCGGACGATCACCGCCTCGTCGCTCATCGCCGGGACGTACGCACCGCCCGCCGTGCACGAGCCGAGCACCGCCGCGATCTGCGGGATGCCGGCGCCGGACATCCGGGCCTGGTTGTAGAAGATCCGCCCGAAGTGGTCCCGGTCCGGGAACACCTCGTCCTGCATCGGCAGGAAGGCACCGCCGGAGTCCACCAGGTAGACGCAGGGGAGCCGGTTGTCGAGGGCCACCTCCTGCGCGCGCAGGTGCTTCTTCACCGTCATCGGGTAGTACGTGCCGCCCTTGACGGTGGCGTCGTTGGCCACGACCACGCACTCCCGGCCGCTCACCCGGCCGATCCCGGCGATCACGCCGGCCGCCGGGGCCTGCCCCTCGTACATCCCGTCGGCCGCCAGCGGGGCCAGCTCCAGGAAGGGCGAGCCGGGGTCGAGGAGAGTGTCCACGCGGTCGCGCGGGAGCAGCTTCCCGCGCGCGGTGTGCCGTGCCCGCGCCCGCTCGCCGCCGCCGAGCGCCGCCGCGGCCAGCTTGCCGCGCAGCTCCTCGACGAGGGCGCGGTGCGCCTCCTCGTTGGCCCGAAAGGCCTCCGACGCGGGATCGGCCGCGCTGTGAAGCTCCGGTGCCTCATGCATCCTGCGGGTCCCCTCACCTTGTTAATGAGCGTTAACGCATTTCCTTCAGGTTAACGAGCGCTAACCCCGCTGTCTAGAATCGTCTTCATGGCCACCAGAACCGACGCCCCCACCCGCCGCGAGCAGATCCTCAAGGAGGCCGCGCGGCTCTTCGCCGAACGCGGCTTCCACGGCGTCGGGGTCGACGAGATAGGTGCCGCGGTCGGCATCAGCGGGCCCGGGCTCTACCGGCACTTCGCGGGCAAGGACGCGATGCTCGCGGAGCTGCTGGTGGGGATCAGCGGCTCGCTGCTGACCGGCGCGAAGCGGCGCCTGGCGGAGGCCGACGGGGCGGCGGCCCCCGAGGCGGTCCTCGACTCGCTGATCGAAGGACACATCGACTTCGCGCTCGACGACCGCCCCCTCATCACCCTGCACGACCGTGAGCTGGACCGCCTCCGGGACACCGACCGCAAGCTGGTCCGCCAGTTGCAGCGGCAGTACGTCGAGCTGTGGGTGGGGGTGGTGCGCGAGCTGTACCCGGGGCTGGCCGAACCGGCCGCCCGCTCGGCCGTCCACTCGGTGTTCGGCCTGCTCAACTCCACCCCGCACCTGGCCCGCCCCGGCTCCCTGCCGGGTCGCGCCGGCACCGCCGAGCTGCTGCACCGGATGGCCCGGGGCGCGTTCGCGGCGGCGGGCTCGCCCTGACCCCGGCGGAGTGACGAGCGTTACGGGGCCTCCGCTCTGGACGGCTGTGGATACTCGCCGGTACCTTTGATCTGAGCAAGCGCTTAGACATGCCCAGGTTCTGGAGGTGGCGGACAGTGCGCCGTACGGTTTTCAACGAGGATCACGAGGCGTTCCGGGAGACGATCCGCGCCTTCATCGAGGCCGAGGTCGTCCCCGTCTACGACGAGTGGTTCGCGGCGGGCCAGGCGCCCCGCGACTTCTACTACAAGCTCGGTGAGCTGGGCATCTTCGGCATCAGCGTGCCCGAGGAGTTCGGCGGCGCGGGCATGGACACCCACAAGTTCGAGGCCGTCCTCTACGAGGAGACCGCCCGCGCGGGCGTCCAGTTCGGCGGCTCCGGCGTGCACGTGCTGCTCGCCCTGCCGTACCTCAAGATGCTGGCCACCGACGAGCAGAAGAAGCGCTACCTGCCGAAGTTCGTCACCGGCGAGGAGATGTGGGCCATCGCGATGACCGAGCCGGGCACCGGCTCCGACCTCGCGGGCATGAAGACCACCGCCAAGCTCAGCGAGGACGGCACGCACTACGTCCTCAACGGCGCCAAGACCTTCATCACCGGCGGCGTCCACGCCGACAAGGTGATCGTCTGCGCCCGCACCGCCGCCCCGACGGCCGAGGACCGCCGCCACGGCATATCCCTGTTCGCCGTCGACACCAAGTCCGAGGGCTACTCCGTCGGCCGCAAGCTCGACAAGCTCGGCCTGAAGACCTCCGACACCGCCGAGCTGGCGTTCGTCGACGTCAAGGTCCCCGTCGAGGACCTGCTCGGCGAGGAGAACAAGGGCTTCTACTACCTCGGCCACAACCTGGCCTCCGAGCGCTGGGGCATCGCCTTCGGCGCCTACGCGCAGGCCAAGGCCGCCGTCCGGTTCGCCAAGCAGTACGTGCAGGAGCGCACCGTCTTCGGCAAGCCGGTCGCCCACTTCCAGAACACGAAGTTCGAGCTGGCCGCCTGCCAGGCCGAGGTGGACGCCGCCGAGGCCGTCGCCGACCGCGCCACCGAGGCCCTGGACGCCGGCGAGCTCACCCCCGCCGAGGCCGCCAGCGCCAAGCTGTTCTGCACCGAGGTCGCCCACCGCGTCATCGACCGCTGCCTCCAGCTGCACGGCGGCTACGGCTACATGAACGAGTACCCGATCGCCCGCCTGTACGCGGACAACCGCGTCAACCGCATCTACGGCGGCACCAGCGAGATCATGAAGACGATCATCGCCAAGGACATGGGGCTGTAAGGTCCCGGAAATCCCTGCCGTATACAACTGACCTCATGAGTCAGGCACTACAGGATCTCCTCGATCTGCTCGACCTCGAGCAGATCGAGGAGAACATCTTCCGCGGCCACTCCCGCAGCGCCGTCGTCCCCCGCGTCTTCGGCGGACAGGTCGCGGCGCAGGCGCTGGTCGCCGCCGGACGGACCGTCCCCGAGGACCGGCCCGCCCACTCCCTGCACGCGTACTTCCTGCGCCCCGGTGACCCCGGCGCCCCGATCGTCTACACCGTCGACCGGATCCGCGACGGCCGCTCCTTCACCACCCGGCGGGTGGTCGCGGTCCAGCACGGAAAGCCGATCTTCCACCTCTCGGCGTCCTTCCAGACGTACGAGGAGGGCCTGGACCACCAGGACCCGATGCCGCCGTCCCCCGACCCGGCCACGCTGCCCACGTCGCAGGAACGCCTGCGCGGCTACGCCCACCTCGCGCCCGAGGTCGTGGAGCGCTTCCTGGAGGCCCGGGCCGCCGTCGACCTGCGCTACGTCGACGAGCCGCCCTACGGCCGCTTCGGCGAGCCCCGCGAACCCCACTCCCAGGTGTGGTTCCGCACCAACGGCAAGCTCGCGGACGACCCCCTGCTGCACGTCGTCCTCGCCACGTACGTCTCCGACATGACCCTGCTGGACTCCGTCCTCCTCGCCCACGGCCGCGGCGGCTGGGCCGTCGGCGACGTCGTCGGCGCCTCCCTGGACCACGCGATGTGGTTCCACCGCCCGTTCCGCGCCGACGAGTGGCTGCTGTACGACCAGCAGTCCCCCTCGGCCCACGGCGGCCGGGGCCTCGGCCAGGCCCGCATCTACACCCAGGACGGCCGCCTCGCGGTCTCGGTCATCCAGGAGGGCGTGGTCCGCGTCCCGCGCCCCTGAGCCGGCTCCGGACGTCCTCCGCGCCCACCCGAGGCACGGAAGGGGCCCCGCACGTGTCCCGCGCACGGGCCGGACGGCTGTCCTCGTCCCGGTGGACCGTTTCACGCGGTCGGCATCCGTGCTGGTCAGCGCCTGTTCCAGCGTCCCAGCGTCCCATGATGGACGTCCGGTGTGGCGGGTGGGACGGATCACGGCACAAGCTGCGGTCATCCCCAGCGACCCGCTGGACGATCCACCTCGTCACACCACGGAGACCGTCATGCGTTCACGCCTCGCCACCCGCTCCGCCCGCCTCGCCCTGGCCGCCGTCGCCGCGCTCGCCCTCGGTGGCGCCGCCACCGCCACGGCCACCGCCGACAGCTCCACCACCCAGCCCTGCGCGACCAGCGACCTGAGCTTCAAGGTCACCTCCGAGACGCAGGCGGGCGGTTACTACCTGATCACCGCCAAGGCCAAGCCCGGCATCATCTGCCACTTGGAGGGCGTGTCCCCCTCCGCCTCCTTCGGCTCCTCCCCCGACACCGAGGTCTCGCCCGCCGAGCAGAGCGTCAGCGACGACGTCGTCCTCGGCGGCTCCACCGCCGCCTACGCCGGCATCAACCCCAAGACCACCAACAACGACAACGGCGTGCAGTTCGACCGGCTCCACCTCTCGGTCGCCGGCGACGAGGAGAACTCCGTCACGCTCCGCCTCCCCGACACCGCCACGGTCGACCAGCCCATCGCCACCAACTGGCACGCCGACCCCGCCGACGCCGTCCCGTTCACCGGCTGACCCGGCGTCCACCGACTGCCCGCGTCGGCCGGGGGTGTTCCCCCGCCACCGGCCGACGCGGGCGTTCTCACTGCGCCAGACCGGCCTCCGCCAGCAGATACGCCGTCATCGGGTCGTAGTGGCGGGGGCTGACCACGTGGTCGTCGAGGGGGACCGTGACCTGGACGGTGCCCTCCGCCTCGGCGAGGAACAGCGCCGGGTCGTTGCAGTCGGCGTAGCCGACGCTGTCCACGCCGTACTGCCCCGCGGCACCCGCCCAGCCGTGATCGGCGACGACCAGGTCCGGCAGCGGGCGGCCCTCGCGCTCCAGGGCGGTCAGGATGGCCTTCATCGGCTCACCGGAGTGGGTGTGCCACAGCGTCGCGCCGTGCTCCAGCATCGCCACGTCCGCGAACTGCATCACGTAGCCCTCGTCCGTGGTCAGTCCGTCCGGGATGACCACGATCTCGCAGCCGGCGGCCCGCAGCGCGGCGGCCGTCGCACGGTGCACGTCCAGCAGCCCGCCCGGGTGACCGGTCGCGAACAGCACCCGCTGCTGCCCGTCCGCCGCCTTGCGCAGCCGCCCGGCCATGCGCTCGAGCCCGGCCACGGTCAGCTCCGGGTCGATGGTGTCCTGCCCGTACCGGTACTCGGGGTCGTCGTTGACGCCGACCCGCTCCGCCATCACCGCGAGCACGTCCTGCTCGTCGGTCCAGCGGTCGCCGAGCTCCAGACCGAGCCAGAAGTGGCGGTCACCGTTCGCCAGTTTGCGGTAGTGGGAGAGGTTGTTCTCGCGCGGCGTGGCGACATCGCCCGCGATGCGTGTGGCGACCAGGTGCTCGACGAGTTCGGCGCGGCTGGGTGTCCCGGGTATCGGCATGCCCCCCATTGTGGAGCAGCGTCCTGCGGGCGTCTCCGGCGTATCGCCTCCTGGGATGTGCGTCACCTGTTTCTTGCGAGGATGCCCGGCGTTCACGCCGGAGAGGAATCGCATCAGAGTGTGGTGACGCGGAGCGTCCATATCGCTGTTCAGCACCTCCAGGATGATGCGAACGCATGTGCTCGTGATCGCTGGTTGGGGTGGTGACTGTGGGATCGAGGTACGTGCGTGCGGCGTTCGTACGTATGGTCCTTCGGAGGGTTTTGGATGCCGTGGTGTTACCGCCGGAGGTCGCGAGGGGGCGAGATGGCGCAGGTGAGAGCTGCTGCGGAGGCCGGGCACGCCCGGTACACGTACCGGCTTCGCGTGTCATCGATCGCCCGAACGGCGTTGCTCGCGGAGTGGGACCGCTGCCGGTGGATCTGGAACGAGTGCGTTGCCAAGTCCCGGCAGACGCACGCGCACAACAAGGCGCACCCCGATGAGAGGCTGACGTGCGGTCCGGCCCAGCTCGACAAGATGCTGACCGAGGCCCGCGCGGCACTGCCGTGGCTCCGGCAGGGCGCGAGCGTCCCGCAGCAACAGATCATCCGGGACTTTGCCACGTCCCGCTCCAAGGCACTGAAGGACATCGAGAAGCGCCTGCCGGTGAAGCAGCGCGCCGGGATGCCCCGGCACAAGAAGAAGTGTGATGCCGACCCGAGCCTGAACTACACCAGGCGTGGGTTCCGGATGAAGGACGGCCGGATGCACCTGGCGGGCGGAATCGTGGTGAGCGTGGTCTGGTCGCGGGACCTGCCCGCTGTCGCGTCCAGTGTGCGCGTGTACCGCGACGGCATCGGGCACTGGTACGCGAGCTTCGTCGTACCCGCCCAGGTACAACCGCTGCCACAGACCGGTGCGGTGCTGGGTGTGGACTGGGGCGTGAAGGAGACCGCGACCACCACGTCCGACGCCTACGACCTGCCACACCCCCGACACAGACAGAAGGCCCGGGCCAAGCTGTCGCGGTACGACCGGATGATGGCCCGCCGCAGACCGAAGAAAGGCCAGGCCGCCTCGAAGGGCTACCGCGAGGCGAAGAAGCTGCGCGCGAAGACGCACCAGAAGATCGCCCGGCAGCGGCAGGACACCGGCCGCAAGTGGGCCAAACGCGTCGTGACCGACCACGATGCCATCGCCGTCGAGGACTTCAAGCCGAAGTTCCTCGCGAAGACCACCATGGCGTGCAAGGCGGCGGACGCCGCGATCGGCGCCACCAAGCAGGCCCTGATCGAGATGGGCCGCAAGTACAGGCGGGACATCCGCCTCGTGCATCCCGCGCACACCACCATGGACTGCGCGTCGTGCGGAGCGAGAACCAAGCACGCACTTCCTCTGTCGGAACGTACCTACACCTGCACCGCGTGCGGAGTCGTCCTGCCCAGGGACAAGAATTCAGCGCGTGTGATGCTGGTCCGGGCTGGTCTCATCCCGGCTGGTGCCGAGGGCGTAAGACCTCCGGGAGCGCTGCTCCCGGAGGCAGCCTGATCCAGGAATCCCCTCCCTTCAGGGAGGAGGGGAGGATTCAAGTACTCAGTCGACTCCGTACGGCTACTCAGGCCCTCACGTCCGCCGCAGCGCGAACCACAGTTCCATCCGTACGTCCGGGTCGTCCAGGTCCGCCTCCAACAGCGCGGCGCACCGCGCGATCCGCTGCCGCACGGTGTTGCGGTGCACGGAGAGCGCCACCGCCGTACGGTCCCAACTGCCGTGCAGGGACAGCCAGGTGCGCAGGGTGTCCGTGAGGGCGGGAGCGGCCGCTATCGGCGCGAGCAACGACCGGGCGTGGGCGTCCGCGTCGTGCGGCGGGACGAGGTCGGTGAGGGCGGGGCGGTCGCCGTGCCGGAGCAGCGGGGCGCGGGTGGCGCGGGCCCGGGCCAGGGCACGGGCGGCCTGGGTGTCGGCGTCCGGCCAGTCGGGCGGGGCGGCGGCCGTGCTGACGCCGAGGGTCCAGCCCGGCAGCGGCTCCACGGGCCGGTCGGCCGGCACCAGGATCCGTACGACCTCGTCCGTCGGGTCCACCAGGGCGGAACCGAGGGCGGCGCCGAGCGCGGCGGCGGACACGGGGTCGGGGGTGGCCTGGCCGTCCGGTTCGGCGTGCACCACCCGCCACCGTTCTCCGCCGAGGAGTGGTGCCACGTCCTCGGGCGGGCTGCCCAGCAGCAGTCGTACGAGGGCGGAGGAGTGGGCCGCGCCGGTGCCGCTCTGCTGTTGGCCGGTGAGGAGGGTGAGCAGGGCGGCTGCGACGGAGGCGATGGTGTGGTCGCCGGGGGTGCGTTGGGGGGAGGCCACGCCGAGTACGTATCCGTGTCCGGGGGTGAGGGCGTAGGCGGCGAGGTGGGTGCCGTTGACGGTGTCGCTGGCGGTGGTGGGGGTGGGGGTGGGTGTCACGTGCTGGCGTTTGCCGGGTGCCTCCCCCACTCTCGGCTTCGCTCGAGCGGGGGGACCCCCACCGCCCACCCGTGCCGCCCCAGCGGCACGACTGCCCGCGGCTGCGTCGGTGTGGCTGCCTGTGGCTGTGGGGGGTCGTACCACCTTGGTCAGGGTGGTCAGGGCCTGTCGTGTCTCGGGGGGCGGGGTGGTGCCCGAGGTGGCGAGTTCGGTGGTGTCCGGGGCGAACAGGACGGCCCAGCCCTCGATCCGCTGGGCCAGTTGGTGGAGTACCGGCCGGACCGGGTCCGGCCGGGCCGCCGCGGTGGCGAGGCTCTGCTGGGCCTCCGTGACCCGGCGCAGCTCCGCCAGGCGGGCCTGCGCCATCAACTGCCAGACCGCCCGCGCCACCCCCGAGAACGTGGTCCGCGGCGGCACCTCCAGCAACGGCAGCCCGTGCATCTCGCAGGCCTCCACCAGCGCCCCCGGCACCGCGTCGTGGACCGGCGCCAGACCGAAACCGAGCGCCGTCCCGCCCGCCGCCACGATCCTGGAGACATAGGCGTCGAAATACCCCGCGCCCGCCCCCTCCGGGATGTGCACCCCCGCCGACAGCAGCAGCTCCCCGCCCAGCAGATACGGGTACGGGTCCGCCATCTCCGAGGCGTGCGCCCAGTGCACGACGGTGCCGGGGTCGTCGGGCCCCGCGATCCGGCGCAGGCCGAGGTCCGCGCGGGCCAGCAGGGCCTCCAGGGGCACGGGCGGCGTGGGCGGGACCATGGGATCCGGCATGGTGGATGTTTCCTCCATCCCGTTCGGTCGATATGGAGGAAACGTACACTTCGCAGTCGCCTTTCGGCCACCTAGGGTCGGAGTGACCGGCAGTGCGCGAAGAAGGACCCGCACGGCGGTCGGCCATCCGGGTCCCCGCCGCCCAGTAGAGTCATCAGGGCGGGCAGTGCATACGCGACAAAGCGCAGGAAAGAAGGCAGTACTCCATGAGCAGCAACGAGACGCCCCGCGGCCCCGTCGACTCGTCCCGCATCCCGCGGTACGCCGGTCCCGCGACCTTCGCCCGGCTGCCCCGTCTCGACGAGGTCGGCCGCGCCGACGTCGCCGTGGTGGGCGTGCCGTTCGACTCGGGCGTCTCCTACCGGCCGGGCGCCCGCTTCGGCGGCAACGCCATCCGTGAGGCCTCCCGGCTGCTGCGCCCCTACAACCCCGCGCAGGACGCCTCCCCCTTCGCCCTCGCCCAGGTCGCGGACGGCGGTGACATCGCCGTGAACCCCTTCAACATCAACGAGGCCGTGGAGACGGTCGAGGCCGCCGCCGACGACCTCCTCGGCACCGGCGCCCGCCTGATGACCCTGGGCGGCGACCACACCATCGCCCTGCCGCTGCTCCGCTCCGTCGCCAAGAAGCACGGCCCCGTGGCCCTGCTCCACTTCGACGCCCACCTCGACACCTGGGACACCTACTTCGGTGCCGAGTACACCCACGGCACCCCCTTCCGCCGCGCGGTCGAGGAGGGCATCCTCGACACCTCCGCCCTCTCCCACGTCGGTATCCGCGGCCCGCTCTACGGCAAGCAGGACCTCACCGACGACGAGAAGATGGGCTTCGGCATCGTCACCTCCGCGGACGTCTACCGCCGGGGCGCCGACGAGGTCGCCGACCAGCTGCGCCAGCGCATCGGCGACCGCCCGCTGTACATCTCCATCGACATCGACTGCCTCGACCCGGCCCACGCCCCCGGCACCGGCACCCCCGAGGCCGGCGGCATGACCTCCCGCGAGCTCCTCGAGATCCTGCGCGGACTGGCGTCCTGCAACCTGGTCTCGGCCGACGTCGTCGAGGTGGCCCCCGCGTACGATCACGCCGAGATCACCTCGGTGGCCGCGTCCCACACGGCGTACGAGCTGACCACGATCATGTCCCGCCAGATTGCAGAGGCCCGCGCGCAGTGACCCACGACCACGACCTGGTGCTCCGCCCGACCGCCGCCCAGACGGAGGCCGCGCTGAATCCTCCTCCCGGCCGCAACGGCGGGGACCTGGTCGTGGAGACCCTGGCCGGGCTCGGCGCGACCACCGTCTTCGGCCTGCCCGGCCAGCACGCCCTCGGCGTGTTCGACGCCCTGCGCCGCTCCGACCTGCGCTACATCGGCCTGCGCGTGGAGAACAACGCCGGTTTCGCGGCGGACGCCTACGGCCGGATCACCGGCGAGGCGGCCCCGCTGCTGCTGTCCACGGGCCCGGGCGCCCTCACCTCCCTGGCCGCGCTCCAGGAGGCGGCGGCGGCCTCGGCGCCGGTGCTGGCGATCTGCGGTCAGGTCCCGACGGCCGGCCTGGGCGGTGGCCGCCACGGATACCTGCACGAACTCCCCGACCAGTCGGCCTCGTTCCGCGGCGTGGTCAAGTCCGTCCACACGGCCCGTACGCAGTCCCAGATCCCGTCCGCGATCGCGGAGGCCTGGAAGTCGGCGCTGACCGTCCCGCACGGCCCCGTGTGGGTGGAGATCCCGCAGGACGTACTGCTCGCGGAGACGGACCTGCCCGTGGTGACGGCGGTGGACGCCACCCCCGACGAGCTGCCCCCGCGCCCCGAACTGACCGCCCTCGCCGCCCACTTGCTGGCGAACGCGGCCCGTCCCGCGATCATCGCCGGCGGGGGAGTGGTCCGCTCGGACGCCTCCGGCAAGCTGAAGCAGCTCGCCGAACGGCTCAGGGCGCCCGTGGTCACGACCCCCGGCGGCAAGGGCGCCTTCCCCTGGACGCACCCGCTGTCGCTGCAGTCCTGGCTGGAGGACCGCCACACCACCGACTTCCTGGAGGACGCGGACGTCCTGCTGGTCGTCGGCTCCGGCCTCGGCGAACTCTCCTCGAACTACCACACGTTCGAGCCGCGCGGCCGGGTCGTCCAGATCGAGGCCGACCTCGGCAAACTGGAGTCCAACCACCCGGGCCTCGGCATCCACGCCGACGCCCGCCTCGCCCTCCAGGCGCTCCTTGAGACGGTGGAACCGCGCGAGGACGCGACCGCGCCCGAGCGCGTACGGGGAGTGCTGGACCGCGTCCGTGAGCGCCTCGCGTCCCAGGAACTCGCCCTGGAGCAGCAGGTGCTGACGGCGGTCCGCCGCGCCCTGCCCACGAATTCGCCGTCCTTCTGGGACATGACGATCCTGGCCTACTGGGCCTGGTCCGCGTTCGACGCCATGGGCCCCAACCGCCTGCACTCCGCGCAGGGCGCCGGCGGTCTCGGCTACGGCTTCCCGGCCGCCCTCGGCGCGGCGGTCGCCGACCCCACCCGCCCGGTGCTGGCGGTCTCGGGAGACGGCGGCGCCCTGTACTCCGTCGCCGAGCTGGCCACGGCCCGCCAGTACGACCTCGATGTCACCTGGCTGATCGTCGACGACGGCGGCTACGGCATCCTGCGCGAGTACATGACCGATGCCTTCGGCGAACCCACGGCGACGGAACTCACCCGCCCCGACTACGTGGCCCTGGCGGAGTCCTTCGGCGTCCCCGGCCTGCGGACCAGCCCCGAAACCCTGGAACAGGACCTCGCGAAGGCCCTGACGACACCGGGCCCGGCGGTCGTCGTCCTCCCGGCGGTCCTGCGGATGTTCGCGCCGACGCACCTGCAGTGAGCCCGGGCGCTCGCGTCCCGTGCGCTCCCGGAACCCGGGAGCGCCGACCTCGCGAGGGCGCTGTCGGCGCTCCCGGGCGAGTCCGGTGGGTCAGCAGCCGCCCGGACCGACCCCGTCGATGCGTCCGCCGAAGTCGCCGAGGTAGCGGGAGCGCCAGTCGCCGTCGAAGACGTCCCGCTTCTCGGCCGGCTGCCAGTTCACGAAGCAGGCCCGGGTACCGGCGACGAACGAGCCGACGTGGTCGTGGAAGCGGGACGGCGCGTCGCGGTAGCCGCTGCGCGTGTGCCACTCCCAGTAGTCGCCGTCGAAGCCCTCGTTGCTCCAGAAGCACACCGCCCCGTCGGGACAGGACGGGGGCTCGTCCGAGGCGGCGGACGCCGTGTGGGCGGGCAGCAGGAGGGCGGTCAGGGCGAGGGCGGCGGCGAGGGACCAGGAACGAGTCTTCACGGCACTCTCCAGTAAGGCGTCGTCGAAGCGTGGGATCGCCCCGGTGTCCGTGCCGGGACGATCCCATGCTCGCGGTGGCACGGGGCCGATCGGCCCCGCGCCACCGTCCACATCACCTGATGGGACGAACCGGAGGCTCGGCGGAGGTGCTTCCCACCGAGCGGCGGGCGCCGCACGCGCGGGGTGCACGGGCCCGGCGTCGCCGGATCCCCCCGGCTCACTCCGGGTGGCCGACTTTCCCGTGCGTGTGAGGCCGAGCGGGACGAGCGCGCGCGGTACACCACGAAGGAACTGTCCGGTCCGAGGGCCACCAGGATCCATGAGCTCTTGAGGGTCGCCGACCTCGGCGTCACCGGAGCGACGGTCGTCCGGGACGGCCCGGGCCAGGACACGGTGAAGCTGACGCACCGCTCGGCTGCCGGGGACGTGCCCTTCGACCGGCAGGAGGAGCCCTGCTGTGGCCCGCCTCCGGGCGCCACCGGCACCGCGCCGGGGGAGGGGCGCGGCCCACCGCCGTGCCGACCGCCCCCATCGCACCCGGCCGCCGCCCCCACCGTCGGCCGGCCCCGCCTCCTCCCCTGGTCCAACCTCGACGGCAACCCCTGCTACCTCGTCACCGACGACACCGGCACCGGCCGTCTCTCGCGCCTCGCCGACGACGTCGAAACCGTCCAGCTCGGCATGGCCGACGACCTCCTCGGTCACGCCGTCGATCTCCTGGGTGACGCCAAGGCCACCGCGCCCCAACTCCGCTTTCCCGCCGCCTGCTTGGCCGAAGCGCTCCACGACGTGCACCGCATCGCCCGCAGCAGGGGAGCGCGCCTCCCCGCTCCCCACGGCGACGCGGCCTCCGACGCCGCCCCGGAAGTGGCCCCCGGCGCCTGACCCACCCGCCCCGCCGTCGAGTACGCGGACGTACCGGTACAAAGCCCCGCATGTCCGCGTGCTCAGTCATGTCCCGTGCCTGGAGCCCTTCCCCTCTCCCCGCCCCCGGGGCCCTAGGATCGGGAGCCGGCCGTAGGGGGGACCGTGGATCCGGAGATCGCCGCACTGGCAGGGACGGCGGGCACGACCGTCGTCACGTTGATGGTGACGAACGCCTGGGAATCGGCGCGGGACGGCATGGTCGCCCTGTGGCGCCGTTTCCAGCCCGCCAGAGCCGAGAGCGTCGGTGAGGAGCTGGAAGCGGGCCGTGAGGAGCTGCTCCTCGCGCGCCGGGCCGGTGACGCCGCACTCGAGGCCGAGCTGACCGCCGAATGGCAGGGCCGCGTACGACGGTTCCTGCTCGCCCAGCCGGAGGCCGCCGACGAACTGCGTCGCATCCTGGACGAGTTGAACCCGTCGCTTCCGGAGGAGCCGGGGACGCAGCGGATCCACCTGCGGGCCCGCGCCTCGGGCAGCGCCCGGATCTACCAGGCCGGGCGCGACCAGCACATCACCGAACGATGAGCGTGCCGAGGCCGATGGAGGGCCGCGCCTCGGGCAGCGCCCGGGTCTACCAGACCGGTGGCGACCAGTACATCGAGGAACACGTCCACCACTACGCCCCGGGCTCGGCCCCGCTGTTCGGGCACCCGTGGACGGGCCCGGCCGAGCCCCGGGGAACCGCTCCCGACTCCGTCCGCATGCCCCTGGTCGGTCGCGCGCCCGGCGTCCTGCGGGACCGCACCGACCTCATGGGGCGCCTACGGGCCGCCGTGGCCGGACCCGGCGGTGGCATCCAGGTCCTGCACGGAATGGGCGGCTGCGGCAAGACGGCCGTAGCCCACACCCTGTTCACCGAGGCCGTACGGGATCACGGCCGCGTCGGCCTGTGGGTCAACGCCTCCGAACGGGTGTCCCTGCGCGCCGGGATGCTCGCCGTCGCCGGTGACCGCGGTGCCGCCGACGGCGAACTGGCCGCCGCGGCCGGCGGCCAACGTGCCGCGGCCGACCTGGTCTGGCACTACCTGGACCACTCGGCGGAACCCTGGCTGCTGGTCCTCGACAACGCCGACGACCCCGGCATCCTGGAGGAAGGCGCCTGGTTGCGCCCGAGCCCCTCGGGGACGGTGCTGGTGACCACCCGCCACGCGACCTCCCCGCTGTGGCGTATGCCGGGGGTGAGCAGCCACCGGCTCGGCGTACTTCCCCTGGAGGACGCGACCCTGGTCCTGCGTGATCTGGCTCCGGACGCGGGTACGCGGGAGTCCGCGCGGAAGGTCGCCCGGCGTCTGGGCTGTCTGCCCCTGGCACTGACCCTGGCCGGGGCACATCTGGCCCATCAGCTGCTGGAGTCGTGGTCCATGGACGAGTACGACCGGAAACTGACCGAGGAGTCGACAGCCCTGGTCGACCGGGGGGCGCCGGCGACCGGCGGCGGACAGTCCCGCCACCTCGTGGGCCGCACGTGGCAGCTCTCGCTGGACAGCCTGGCGGAAGGCGGCCTGCCGGAGGCGACGGCCCTGCTGCGGCTGCTGTCCTTCTGGGCGGCGGATCCCGTGCCGCTGTCGCTGTTGATGCCGGCGGCACAGGGCGGGGTCGGCCTCGAGCACCTCGATCCGCCGCTGACCGCCACCCGAGTCGAACCGGCCCTGCGCGCGCTCCTCGACCACTCGTTGATCGACATGGTCGAGACGGACGGGCACCGCTGCGTGAAGGCCCACGGGGTCCTGCTGGACAGTGTCGCCGCGGGCGTGCCCGATACGGAGCGCGAGCTCCTGGCGGGAGCGGCGGGCCGGCTGCTGCGGGCGGCACTGCCGCAGGAGGGCGCCGCGTCACCGCGGGCCCGCTCCCAGGTGCGGCTCCTGGCACCGCACGCGACCGGCCTGCTGCACCGGTCCCACCGCCACGGGCTGGTGACGGCGGAATCCGTACGGATCGCGGTCCGTGTCGCGCGGCTGGTGTACGAGGCGGGGGACTGGACCGCCGCGCTGGCCCTGGCCTCCACCGCGGCGAAGACGGCCGCGGAGCACCTGGGGGACGAGAACCCGGCCACCATCGAGGCCCGGTCGGGCCAGGGGCCCATCCTGTTCAGACTCGGCCGGTACGCCGAAGCCGCCGACCTCCTGCGACCGGTCCACCAGGACGCGCTGCGCACGCTCGGACCCCATGACGCGCGCACCCTGGACGCGGCCTACGAACTGCAGCGGGTACTGCACCGCCTGGGCGACCTGACGCAAGCCCGTACGCTGCTGGAAGCAGTCCTGGACGGTCGCCGCCACGCGCTCGGCGAGGACCACGTCGCCACCCTCAAGACCCGCTGCGAGATGCTGGAACTCCGCCTCGCGCGGGACGAGTTCGACGGTTACACGGCGGCGGCCGAGGAGCTGGCGGGGGACTGCGAACGCCGTCTCGGCCCCGACCACCTGGTGACCGTGTGGGCGCGTGACGCACTGGCGCGGGGGCTTCTGCGCTCCGGCCGGGGCGCAGAGGCCGAGGACCTCTTCCGCCGGGTGCTCGCCGGACAGCGGGCCGGGTACGGGGACGACCATCCGCTGGTCCTCGGGGTGCTCATCCAGCTCAGCCGCGCCCAGTACGCGCAGGGCAAGCGGGAGCAGGCCGCCGACAGCGCGCGCGAGGTGGCCGAGCAGCGGGCCGCGATCCTGGGCGAGGACCACCCCGAGACCGTCGCGGCCCGCGCCTGGCACGCCGAGGTCCGGGCGGAGCAGCCCGCGGGTCCCTGAGACGCGGCGATGAACGGTGTGTTCCCCGAGGCCACAGGCTCCCGGCCGGGCCGTCGTCGTACGCGGCGACTGCCCCGGGCAGGGAGAGAACGACGGCTTGCCGCCGGGATTCCGCGTCGCGAACGTGCGGTCCCCGCGGGACGAGCAGGAGCTGTCGTTCGTCGAGTCTCGGAGCGATGACGAGTCCGTCGCCCGTGCCGTGGAATTGGCCAGTGGTCGGGCCATCGGTGCTCTCCCGCTGGTCGGCATGCGGAACGCCGTCCTCGACTCCTGTGCGCGGCGGGCCTCGTACGAGGGTGTGCCGCGCACCGTCTTCGCGCTCGGTTCCAAGGCGGAGAGCGAGCCGAGCTTCTGCACAGTGGACCTCGTTCTCGAAGGGGTCCGCTGGACGTACGGGTTCGAGCTGAGCGGGAGCCGCGTCGAGGGCGAATGCCTGCACAGCTCCCCGCGCGGTCACCGTAAGGTGCGGCCGGACCGGGACGCCTCCCGGGCGGAGGTATCCACGAGTGGCCGGGAAACCGGGGTCATCCACGGCGGGGACGGACAACCACCCGCAGCTCTCGCCTTTCTTCCACTGGTTCCGCCGCGATCTGTGGCTGATCGACCCGGAGGGTGAGCGGGCACAACGTGAGGCGTTCATCCGGCAGACGCTGCTCGTCCCCGACGAGGGTGCGGTGCTGCTCGTCGAGGGTTCGTGGAGCTGGACGAGGCCCGACCATCCGGTCTTCCCCGGCGTCGGGTTCATCATGAACCCCGAAGTGACCTGGCGGAGCATCGATTCGGTCGCGGAGGCCATCGACGGCATCGACGGCATTGAGGGACTGGTCCGCTGGCGGGACCTCTCCGGGCCGCTCGTGGACGCCGCGTCGGATGCCGTCCGGGTCGACGATGAACTCACAGCCGTCGTCACCGGCATCGAACGGCAGGCGCACGCCGATCCTTGCGCGCGACCGCCCGCCGTCCGTCACCGACGGACGGCGGGCGGACCGAGCACCGGCACCGAGTCGTTCGGGGCCCGGAAGTCCGTACGATCCCGGACCCAGGAGCGCCGGTCTCGCGAGGGCAGCGCTGCTGGAGCGGGTCCGGTGGGTCAGCAGCCGCCCGGACCGACCCCGTCGATGCGTCCGCCGAAGTCGCCGAGGTAGCGGGAGCGCCAGTCGCCGTTGAAGACGTCCCGCTTCTCGACGGGCTGCCAGTTCACGAAGCAGGCCCGGGTGCTTGCCACGACCGAGCCGACGTGGTCGTGGAGGCGGGGCGGCATGTCGCGGTAGCCGCTGCGCGCGGTCCATTCCCAGTAGTCGCCGTCGAAGCCCTCGCCGCTCCAGAAGCACACCGACCCGTCGGGACAGGACGGCGGCGCGGCCGGGGCGGCGGACGCCGCGTGGGCCGGCAGCAGCAGGGCGGTCAGGGCGAGGGCGGCGGCGAGGGACCAGGAACGAGTCTTCACGGCACTCTCCAGTAAGGCGTCGTGGAGGCATGGAATCGCCCCGGCGGACGTGCCGGGGCGATTCCATCGTCGCCGCGTGGTGGGGCCGATCGGCCGGTCACCGGTCCACACCACCTGATGGAGCGAACCAGGGGCTCGACGCGGTGCTCGCCGTCGAAGGGCGGGCGCCGCACGCGCGGGGCGTGCGGGCCGGTGGGCGCCGTGCCCGGCGTACTTGCGATGCTGACGGAAGTGACGAAGGGAGTTCCGTGTCAGAGCTGTCCATTCGCCCCGCGGGTCACGCCGACCGTCCCGTGGTGGAGCGGCTGTGGCTGATGTTCCGCCACGACATGTCGGAGTTCCAGGGGCTGCTGCCCAACGCCGACGGGACCTTCCGCAGCGAGCGGCTCCACATGGCGTTCACCGAGCCCGGCTGGGCGCCCTACCTCGCGGTCATGGGGGACAGGCCCGCCGGTTTCGCGTTCGTCCGTGGGCTGGACGGGCCGGCCCGCGTCATGAACAGCTTCTTCGTCGCGCGGGGCGCGCGGCGGACGGGGGCCGGGCTGCGCATGGCTCGGGAGATCGTGGTCAGGCACCCGGGTGCGTGGGACATCGCCTTCCAGGACGCCAACGCCGCCGGGGTGCGCTTCTGGCGCCGCGTCGCCACGGAGATCGCCGGCGAGGCGTGGACCGAGGAACGCAGAGGGGTGCCGGACCGGCCTGACCTGCCTCCCGATGTCTGGATCTCCTTCAACTCCCCTGCGGGGCCCAAGGGCTGAGCAGGTCACGGAGCACTTCGGCGAAGGCGTTGTCCAGTGTGTTCTCCCGGATGTCGTCCCCCACGGCATCGGGGCAGAGGGCGGCGGGCCGGGCGATCCACAGGATCTTCCAGGGCCGGGAGCCCAGCGCGGCATCGCCCCAGACACCGCCCTGCGGGCAGAGGGGGTGCAGTACGTCGCTGATGAGTTCGGTCACGGTCCGCACCAGCGGTCCCTCGGTCGCGGTGTGCGCGGCGGCGAAGACCTTCGGCGCGGTCCGCGCGACGGCGGCGGTGGTTGGGTGACGGCGAACGGTCCGCACCACTTCCGTGAGGTGCGCGGTGATCCCCGCGACGGTGCCATCACTCGGTCGGACGCGGTGCGCCGTGTCGAACGCCTGCGTCAACTCCGAACCGAGCGCGCGCAGATGGAGTGCGGAGGCGGATTTCCAGTTGCCGTAGAGGAAGTTGCGCGTGGTGCCGCACTCGCGGGCGACGCTGGTCAGGGACACGTCCAGGCCACCGGTACGCATGAGGGTGCGCACGGTACGGATCACGTGGCCGGTGCTGTGGGGGTTGTGGTCGAAGGCGAAGCGCGAGCTCATGGGGGACACCCTGGTGGAAAAGGGTGAGCAGATGGTGGGCCAACGTCTGTTGGCCACTCGGATGAGCGACGGGGGGACAGTGAGGGCTGAAGTGTTGACGGTTTTTCTGAAGGGGGTCAGTTCTTGAGGGCGGTGATGAACGAGGTCCAGCCCGCCACCGAGAACACCACCGCGGGCCCGTCCCCCACCTTGGAATCCCTCACCGCCACACCCGCGACACCGTCATCATCGGCCACTTCGACGCAACTCCCGCCCTGGTCGTTGCTGTGTGACGATTTCCGCCAGCCCCGCAACGCGCCCGAGTGCGGGATGGTTCGGTCAGTCATGGCCCTCGTAGCCCTTCGCCGTCGCTCTGAGCAAAGCCAGTGATTCCTTCAGCGGCAGTGCGTTGCCCAGCGCGAAATCGTAACGGTGCTGCAGATCCTGAACCACGGCCGGGGCGTCGTGAATCCTGCCCATGTGCAGTCCCTCGCCGTAGGCCAGGGGAGGTTGGTCCTCGAACCACATGAGCGTGAGCATGTTGCTCAACAAGGGATGGACACCCAACGCGAACGGCAGTACGTGCACTTGGATCCGACCGCTCTCGGCGAGACGTACGAGGTGGCGGACCTGCTCCGCCATGACGTCCGGCCCGCCGATCAGCCGGCGGAGCACGGCCTCGTCCAGCAACACCCAGACCACCGGCGAGACCGGATCGTCAAGGACCTTCGCACGCTCGAGCCGTGTGACAACGCGCCTGTCACGTTCCTCGTCACTCACGGGAGGGAACGACAGGCCGAGTACCGCCCGTGCGTAGCGCTCGGTCTGGAGGATGCCCGGGACGTACGAGAGGGCGAACTCGCGGATCATCACCGCCTGCTGTTCGAGCTGCCGCGCCGTCTCGAAGTAGTCGGCGACCGCGGCATGCTGCTCGGGCAGGAAGCTGCTCAGTACATTCCCCGTGTTCAGCGCCGTGTCCAGGCGGCGTGCGTCCTCCTTCGACGGCACCCGGCGGCCCGCCTCGATGTGGGCGATGTGCGAACGCGTCATGATCACCGTGTCGGCCAACTGCTGCTGGGTCAGGCCCGCGGACTCGCGCTGCTCCTTGAGTCAATCCCCGTAGGCGCTGCTCATGGCGTCAACCTCCTTGCGACGAAGGCCTTGTCACCGGCTCCCCTCTGGCGAGCCTAGCCGCACCCGTCCCACGCTGTGATCGGATGGCTGCACAAGGTGATGCCCCTCCCGTGACCGTCGGGCCGGTCCGGGGGTGTGCTCATCAACGAGTCCGAGGAGTCGACGACATGAACGACCGTCCCACCCGTCCTGCCGGACCTCTGCTGCTTCTGCCGCCCGGCAGGGGCAGGCACCGCACCGCCTCCGCGCCCGTCCCGCGGCGGATCGCGCCGGGCGTTGAGGTGCAGGCCGCTGGGCGGGCCGGCACCCGGTACCTCCGCGGCGAGGACGACGCCCTCGTTCACCCCTGCGTCCTCGCCCACGAGGGCCGGGAAGAGGCGCGGCGGCAGCGGACCCGGCGCCGCGCGTCGTGGCTCGCCGTACACGGCGTGGACATCGGACCGCGGGCAATCGACGCCGGCCCGAGGACGGTCGACGCCGGGCCGAGGACGGTCGACGCCGGGCCGAGGACGGTCGACGCCGGGCCGAGGACGGTCGACGCTGGGGCGCGGGTGACCGACGCCGGGCCGTGGACGACCGACGCCGGGCCGTGGACGAACGACGCCGGGCCGAGGACGGTCGACGCTGGGGCGCGGGTGACCGACGCCGGGCCGTGGACGACCGACGCCGGGTCGCGGACGATCCACGGCGTGGAGGTGACGGCATGACGCACCGGGACCCCGAACCGCGCCTTCTGCCCTGGACGGGGGTGGACGGAAAACCCTGTTACCTCGTCACCGACGGAACCGGACACCTCTCGCGCCGCGCCGACGCCGTCGAGCGGACGCAACTCGCCATGGCCGACGAGCTGCTCGGTCACGCGGCGGACCTGCTGGCCGACCGCCGCGTGACCGCGGACCAGCTCCGGTTCCTGCTCGCGCGCATGTGCGAGTCGCTCACCGACGTGCGTCGGATCGCCGGGAGCCGGGGCGCCCGCCTGGCGGCTACCAGATCGACTCGACCCACTCCGGGTGGTCGATGAACGGGTTGCGGTTGTGCTGGTACGAGTCGTAGATGACCTCGTTGCGGCGCTCCTCGAACGCGCTCGGCGGGTCCTCCTGGTGCCACTGCTTCAGGACCGAGAGGCGGCCGTGGTACGGATCGCTGCCGTTGGTGACGGAGTCGTTGGGCTCCAGGTCGGGCCAGCCGTCGGTGCCCTCGTAGCGGACGGCCATGTAGAGGATCATGCGGGCCACGTCGCCCTTGACCGCGTCGCGCGGCTCGAAGGAGTTGGAGTCGGTCAGGCTGCCGCCGCTGTTGGTGAACGAGCTGCCGCCGTTGTCGAAGTCCTTGTTGCCGCGGATGGAGTTGACCTGGACGTCCTCGGGGCGCAGATGGTGCAGGTCGGTGCCGGGACCGGTGGAGGTGCCGAAGTCGCCGTGGGACTTGGCCCACACGTGCTCGCGGTTCCAGTCGCCCGTGTCACCGCCGTTGAGGGACTTGCTGCGGGAGACGCCCGAGTACAGCAGGATCACGTTGTTGCTGTTGTTCGGGTCCTGGTCGGTGACCTTCAGGGCGTTCCAGACGGCCGAGTACGAGATCTTCGTCTGGTCGCTGATGATCGTGTGCAGGGAGTCCTTCAGCGCCGTGCCGGACTTGCCGATCGCGGCGGCGTAGTACGTGTCGTCGTACGCGGTGGTCGCGGCGCCGGCGGCCGGTGCGGTCAGGGCGGGGACGGTGAGCCCGACCAGGACGGCCGAGGTGGCCAGGGCGAGGCTCTTCCAGCGGCGGCGTATGTGTGTCACGGGCATGGGGGACGTCCGATCTACGCGAGTTGATTGAGCGGCCGAACGGAAGAGTGACATGGACATGTATGCGCAGGGGTGAAGAAGAGGTGTCGGTCATGTGTCGGTAAGCGGTGACCGGCCGTCACCCGGCCGTCCTACGGTGGCGGCATGCGCCTGAGAACCCTCCTCGCCACCACCGCCGCCGCTCTCGCCGCCGCGACCTGCCTGACCGCCGCCGGACCCGCCGGCGCCCAGCAGAACAGGGCGCATCACGCCTGCTCCACGACCGTCTCCATCGACCGCTTCTCCGACGCGCTCGACAAGACGACGTACGACGGCACCTACGTCGGCAACCTCTCCGCCCTCGCCCCGGACCGGCACCGCACGGTCGCCGCCCTCTCCGACCGGTCCGCCCTGTTCCGGCTGGACGCGCGGACCCTGCGGCCCGAGGACGTGATCCCGCTCGCCGACGAGAACGGGGCCGCGCTCGACTCCGAGGGACTGGTCGTCGACCGGGACGGGACCTACCTCGTCTCCTCCGAGACCGAGCCCACCGTGCGCCGCTACTCCCGTGACGGGAAGATCCTCGACCGGCTGTCCGTACCCGAGGAGCTCGGCACCCGCGCCCGTACCAACGGCAGCTTCGAGGGCCTGACCCTCCTCCCCGGCGGCCGCACGCTGGTCGCGTCGATGGAGTACGCCCTCACCGGCGACCCCGACGACCAGGTCCGTCTCCAGACCTGGCGGCGCACCGCCCACGGCGACTTCCGGCTCGGTGCCCAGTACACGTACACGACCGACCGGGGGCTCGGGGTCACCGAGGTCACCGCCACCCCCGACGGACGGCTGCTCGTCCTGGAGCGCGGCTTCACCTCCGGCGTCGGCAACACCGTCCGGCTCTACCTGGCCGACCGGCACGGCACCGTGTACGACAAGACCCTGCTCGCCGACCTCGCCGACTGTCCCTCCCTCGGCGCCACCGCCAAACAGCCCCAGCCCAACCCGCTCCTCGACAACATCGAGGGCATGGTGGTCACGGGCCGCGACCACGGCCGGCTGAAGGTGCTCCTGGTCAGCGACGACAACCAGAACGCGAGCCAGACCACCCGCCTCTACGCTCTGCGCGTACGCCTCTGAATGTTGCGGAGGGATGAAATCCGCCGCTGACCGCGTTGGTGCCTTCCGGTAGATCAGGACGATCGGAGGGCACCCGCGTGACACCGCAACGGGGATGGGCACGGCGACTGGCCGGATACGCGTGGCGGCATCCGGGGGACGTGGTCCTCGCGCTGGGCTCCTCCCTCGGCGGCATGGCCGTCATGGCACTGGTCCCGCTGATCACCAAGGTGATCATCGACGACGTCATCGGTGACAAGACCAAGGACATGGCCACCTGGGCCGGGCTGCTCGTCGGGGCCGCGCTCGCCGTCTACGTCCTCACCTACATCCGCCGCTACTACGGCGGCCGGCTCGCCCTGGACGTCCAGCACGACCTGCGCACCGAGATGTACGGGACGATCACCCGGCTCGACGGCAGACGCCAGGACGAGCTGTCCACCGGGCAGGTCGTCGGACGTGCCACCAGCGACCTCCAGCTGATCCAGAGCCTGCTCTTCATGCTGCCGATGACCATCGGCAACCTCCTGCTGTTCCTGATCTCCCTGGTGATCATGGCGTGGCTGTCGCTGCCGCTCACCGCCGTCGCCCTCGCCGTCGCCCCCGCCCTGTGGTGGATCGCCAAGCGCAGCCGCACCCGGCTGCACCCCTCCACCTGGTACGCGCAGGCGCAGGCGGGAGCCGTGGCCGGAGTGGTCGACGGCGCGGTCAGCGGCGTACGCGTGGTGAAGGGCTTCGGGCAGGAGGAGCAGGAGACCGGCAAGCTGCGCGAGGTCGGACGGCGGCTGTTCGCGGGGCGGCTGCGCACCATCCGGCTGAACTCCCGGTACACCCCGGCCCTCCAGGCCGTCCCCGCCCTCGGCCAGGTGGCGATGCTGGCGCTCGGCGGCTGGCTCGCGGTGCGCGGGCACATCACGCTGGGCACGTTCGTCGCCTTCTCCACCTACCTCGCCCAGCTCGTCGGGCCGGTCCGGATGCTCGCGATGGTCCTCACCGTCGGCCAGCAGGCCCGCGCCGGCACCGAACGCGTCCTGGAGCTGATCGACACCGAGCCGTCCCTGAGCGACGGCACCAGGGAACTGCCCGCCGACGCCCCGGCGACCGTCGAGTTCGACGACGTCTCCTTCGGCTACGACCCCGGCCGGCCGGTCCTGGACGGCCTCTCCTTCGAGATCCGGCCCGGGGAGACCCTCGCCGTCGTCGGCGCCTCCGGCTCCGGCAAGTCCACCGTCTCCCTGCTCCTGCCGCGCTTCTACGACGTCACACACGGCGCCGTCCTCGTCGGCGGCCACGACGTGCGCGAGCTGACCACCGAGTCCCTGCGGGCCGCGATCGGACTGGTCCCGGAGGATTCGTTCCTCTTCTCCGACACCGTGCGCGCCAACATCGCGTACGGCCGCCCGGACGCCACCGACGAGCAGATCACCGCCGCCGCCCGCGCGGCCCAGGCGGACCGGTTCATCGACGAGCTGCCCGACGGCTACGACACCACCGTCGGCGAGCACGGCCTGACCCTCTCCGGCGGCCAGCGCCAGCGCGTCGCCCTCGCCCGCGCGATCCTCACCGACCCGCGCCTGCTGGTCCTGGACGACGCGACCTCCGCCGTGGACGCCCGCGTCGAGCACGAGATCCACGAGGCGCTCAAGGGCGTCATGCGGGGCCGGACGACCCTGCTGATCGCCCACCGCCGCTCCACCCTCAACCTCGCCGACCGCATCGCCGTCCTCGACGGCGGCCGGCTCGCCGACATCGGCACCCACGACGAGCTCCAGCGGCGCTCCGCCCTCTACCGCAGGCTGCTCACCGACCCCGACGAGCTCGGCGCCGTCTCCCCGGGCCACACCCCGCCCGCCGGACCGCGGGAGGAGGACACCTCGGTCCGTGCGGAGCTGGACGCCGAGTTCGACGCCGAACGCGGGGTCACCCCCCGGCTGTGGACCGGCGACCGCGAGCCCAAGGACACCGCCCTGGCCGGCACCCCGGCCACCCCGGAACTCCTCGCCCAGGTCGAGGCGCTGCCCCCGGCGGACGACGTCCCCGACGTCGACGAGGCCCAGGCCGTCCGGCCGGAGGACTCCTACGGCCTGCGCCGTCTCCTGCGCGGCTTCCGCACCCCCCTCCTCATCAGCCTCGGCCTCGTCGCCGTGGACGCCGGCATGGGCCTGCTGCTGCCGGTGCTGATCCGGCACGGCATCGACCAGGGCGTCACACAGGCCGCCCTCGGCGCGGTCTGGGCGGCCTCCCTGCTGGGCCTGCTCACCGTGCTCGCGCAGTGGGCGGCGCAGATCGGCGAGATCCGGATGACCGGACGCACCGGCGAACGCGTCCTGTACGCGCTGCGGCTGAAGATCTTCGCCCAGCTCCAGCGGCTCGGCCTCGACTACTACGAGCGCGAGCTGACCGGCCGGATCATGACCCGGATGACGACGGACGTCGACGCGCTGTCGACGTTCCTGCAGACGGGCCTGGTCACGGCGTTCGTCTCGGTGGTCACCTTCTTCGGCATCATGGTGGCCCTGCTGGTCCTCGACGTCGGGCTCGCCCTGATCGTCTTCGCGACCCTGCCCCCGCTGATCGTCGGCACGTACTTCTTCCGCCGGGCCAGCGTGAAGGCGTACGAGCTGGCGCGGGAGCGGGTGTCGGTGGTCAACGCCGAGCTGCAGGAGTCGGTGGCGGGGCTGCGGATCGTGCAGGCGTTCCGCCGCGAGCGGGACGGCGGGCGCCGGTTCGCCCAGCGCAGCGCCGACTACCGCGAGGCGCGGATCCGGGGCCAGTGGCTGATCTCGGTGTACTTCCCGTTCGTGCAGCTGCTGTCCTCGGTCGCGGCCGTGGCGGTGCTGGTCGTGGGCGGGGGCCGGGTCGACGACGGGACGCTGGCGATCGGCTCGCTGGTGGCGTACCTGCTCTACATCGACCTGTTCTTCGCGCCCGTGCAGCAGCTCTCCCAGGTCTTCGACGGCTACCAGCAGGCGTCCGTCTCCCTGGGCCGCATCCAGGAGCTGCTGCGCGAGCCGGCCTCCACGGGCGCCGCCGAGAAGCCGCTCGACGTGCCGTCGCTGCGCGGGGAGATCGCCTTCGAGGACGTGCACTTCGCGTACGGCGACGGCGAGGAGGCGCTCGACGGCATCGACCTCACCATCCCCGCCGGGCAGACCGTCGCCTTCGTCGGCGAGACCGGCGCCGGGAAGTCCACGCTGGTCAAGCTGGTCGCCCGGTTCTACGACCCGACGGGCGGGCGGGTCACCGTCGACGGCACGGACCTGAGGGACCTGGACATCACCGCGTACCGGCACCGGCTCGGGGTCGTACCGCAGGAGGCGTACCTCTTCCCCGGCACCGTCCGCGACGCCATCGCCTACGGTCGCCCGGACGCCACCGACGCCGAGGTGGAGGCGGCGGCCCGCGCGGTCGGCGCGCACGAGACGATCGCCACGCTGGACGGCGGTTACCTCCACGAGGTCGCCGAACGGGGCCGCAACCTGTCCGCCGGGCAGCGCCAGCTGATCGCGCTGGCGCGTGCCGAACTGGTCGACCCGGACGTGCTGCTGCTCGACGAGGCGACGGCCGCGCTCGACCTGGCCACCGAGGCGCAGGTCAACCAGGCCACCGACCGGCTCGCGGGACGCCGTACGACGCTCGTCGTCGCCCACCGCCTCACCACCGCCGCCCGCGCCGACCGGGTGGTCGTGATGGACCACGGCCGGGTCGTGGAGGACGGCACGCACGAGGAACTGCTCCGGCTCGGCGGCGCGTACGCCCGGCTGTGGCGGACGTTCGTGGGGGAGGACGTGCCGACGCCGGCGTGAACGGCGGTCGTGACGGCTCCGTGCGCAACCATCCGGCGTACGTCATGCGTCCGTACACGCGTACGCCGCCTGACGCGGCAGGTGCGGTACGGGGAGGACGACTGTGGGCAGTGGAGCGATACGTCGGCGACTCGCGCCGGTCCTTGCGGTGCTGACCGTCTCGGGGCTGCTCGTCGTCGCCGCGCCGGCCGACGCACACGCCGCCGCGTACTGCGCCGGGCGCAAGGTGCGCACGCTGCCGTTCTCCACCGGCTCGGTGGCCGTCTACAAGCGGGGCGGCTACGTCTGCGCCGTCACCTTCGCCAAGAACCCCGGCACCAAACGGAAGATGTCGGTGAGCGTGCGGGCGCGCGGGGGCCGCCCGGTCGTCGACGAGGGCAAATTCAAGCACCACGCCGGACCGGTGACCGTGCACGCCGGCCGCCGCTGCGTGTGGGTGAAGGGCAGGGTCGGCGGCGGGTCCGTCAGCTCCGGCTGGATCCTGTGCTGACCGGCGCCTGACCGAGGGTTAACCCTATGTCCCCTGGTGCTGCGGGGAGTTGGTCCAGTAGCTTCCGGCGCACATCTGTCTCACAGGGGAGTGCGCATGCGTAAGGCGCTCAGATGGCTGCTGGCGCTCACGGTGCTCATAGGCACCATGAGTACGGCCGGGGCGGCCACCGCCGCCGAGCCGGAGGCCACCGGCACCACTGACATCAAGGAGAGACTGCTCTCCGTACCGGGCATGAGCCTGATCGAGGAGAAGCCGTACACCGGGTACCGCTTCTTCGTCCTCAACTACACCCAGCCGGTCGACCACCGCAGGCCCTCCGAGGGCACGTTCCAGCAGCGGATCACCGTGCTGCACAAGGACACCGCGCGGCCGACCGTCTTCCACACCGGCGGCTACAGCGTCTCCACGACGCCCCGCCGCGCCGAGCCGACCCAGATCGTGGACGGCAACCAGGTCTCCATGGAGTACCGCTTCTTCACCCCGTCCCGGCCCGAACCGGCCGACTGGTCGAAGCTGGACATCTGGCAGGCCGCCAGCGACCAGCACCGCATCTTCACGGCGCTGAAGAAGATCTACTCGGAGAACTGGATCTCCACCGGTGGCTCCAAGGGCGGCATGACCGCCACCTACTACGAGCGCTTCTACCCACGTGACATGGACGGCGTGGTCGCCTACGTCGCCCCCAACGACGTGGTGAACAAGGAGGACTCGGCCTACGACCGCTTCTTCGCGAACGTCGGCACCGAGGAGTGCCGGGACCGGCTGAACGGGGTGCAGCGCGAGGCGCTGGTGCGCCGGGAGCCGCTGGAGAAGAAGTACGAGGCGTACGCCGCCGAGAACGGCTACACCTTCGACACCATCGGCAGCCTGGACCGGGCGTACGAGGCCGTCGTCCTCGACTACGTGTGGGGCTTCTGGCAGTACAGCACCCTCGCCGACTGCGAGGACATCCCGGCGGACGCGAAGAACGCCACCGACGACGAGATCTGGACCTCGATCGACACGATCTCCGGGTTCTCGTTCTACACGGACCAGGGCCTGAGCCCGTACACGCCGTACTACTACCAGGCCGGTACGCAGCTGGGCGCGCCGACCATCCGCTTCCCGCACATCGAGAAGAAGTACATCCGCTACGGCTACCAGCCGCCGCGCAACTTCGTGCCCCGCTCGATCGACATGGACTTCGAGCCGTGGGCCATGCGGGACGTCGACTCCTGGGTCCGCCACCACGCGCGGCACATGCTGTTCGTGTACGGCGAGAACGACCCGTGGGGCGCCGAGCCGTTCCGGGTCGGGCACGGCGCGCGTGACGCGTACGTGTTCACCGCGCCCGGCATGAACCACGGCGCGAACGTGGCCGGACTCGTCGCCGAGGAGAAGGCGTTCGCCACGGCCCGCATCCTCGACTGGGCGGACGTCGCGCCGAACGCGGTCCAGGAGAACCCGGCGGCGGCGAAGCCGCTGGCGAAGTTCGACGCCACGCTCGACAAGCGGGACGTCGAACGGCAGCGGACGCTGCGGCCGTAAGGCCCGCGCGGGACTACACCGGGCGGGCGCAGCCCACCGGGGTGGTCCCGCCGAGCCGGACGTAGAGGGCCGTGGACTCCGGGCACTTCGACCGGGCGTCCACGGCCTTCGTCACCTCGAACTCCGGTCTCCGCTCGCCGCTGCCGTCGCACGCCGTCTCCCGGACCTTGCCGTCGCCCAGGTCGTAGACGCAGTCGCCGACGATGGTGCGCGGCCCGCCCCCGCCGCCGGGGTCCCCGGGATGCGGCGGCTGGAGGTGGCGCATACAGGCGTAGCCGCGCGGCACCGAGCCGTCGCCGTCCTCGTCGGAGGAGGGGCGCTGCTCGCTGATGTGCAGCACGAAGTCGGTGGTGGCCGGGCAGCGCGGCCCGCCGCGCACGGTCCCGTCGTGGCGGGCGACGACCCGGGCCGCCGCCCGTTCGCTCCCGCAGGACACCTCGGTGAAGCTGGTCCGGCCGAAGGAGCTGCACTCGTCGACCGCGAGGAACACCGCCCCGTACCCGGACGGCAGGACCGCCGTCGGCGTCGCCGTGCGCCGCTCGCCCGGCCGGCCGTCCTCCTCGGCACCGCCGTCCGGCGCGCCCCGGCAGCCGGTGAGCAGCACCGCGACCGCCGCCGCGAGCACGGCGCGCGTTCCCCACCCACTTCTCACGTGCATCGTCATCCCCCCGGACACCCTCGTCCAGCGTGACCCGGTCCGCCGGGTCACGCCAGACAAACGGGGTGGTTTGCGCACCTTGGGTGTGGTGCGTCGGGTGTGTGACGTACGGGCGCTACGTCCGACGGGGGAGGGGCGGTGCCCGTGCGCGGCGGCTAGTAGGTCAGCCCGTGCCCGACGGGGTACAGCACCGTCGCCGGGTCGTCCGCCCGCTGCACCGGCACCGGCAGCGTCCCGCGCGGGTCCACCGTGCCCGCGATCACCCGTGCGGCCGCCCGCAGTTCGACGTCGGTCCAGGAGTACGTCGCCAGACACGCCGCCACGCCGGGCAGGTGGGCCACGTCGTAGGGGTTGCGGATCGCGACCGCGACCACCGGCTTCCCGGTCGCCAGCAACTGCTCGACCAGCGTCTTCTGGCTGCTGGTCGCGCCGACGTTGTACGTCCCGACGACCACCGCGTCCGCGTCCCGGGCCGCCGCGACCGCCTTGGCGACGGTGGCGGCGGACGGTGCCGTGCCGGTGGACAGGGCGGTGGCCGTGAAGCCCAGCCCGGTCAGGGCGTCCGCGAGCACCCCGGTCGGCGGCCCCGTCGTACCGGACGGGGAGGCGGGGTCGGCGCCGACCACCAGCAGCCTCGGCTGCCGGCGCCGGGACAGCGGCAGCAGGCCGCCCTCGTTGACCAGCAGGGTGGTGGTGCGCTCGGCGATCCGGTCGGCGGCGGCCAGGTGCGCACGGGTGCCGACGGTGCGGTCGACCCCGGCGTGCGAGACGTACGGGTCCTCGAACAGGCCCAGTCTCGCCTTCAGCCGCAGCACCCGCAGGATCGACTCGTCGAGCCGGGACTCGGTCAGCTCGCCGTCGCGCACGGCGTTCAGGACCGCGTTCCAGGCGACGTCCAGGGAGGGCGGGTTGAGCAGCTGGTCCACGCCCGCCTTCAGTGCCAGCACCGGCACCCGGTCGTCGCCGTACTTCGTGCGGACGCCCTCCATGCCGAGGGAGTCGGTGACCACGACGCCGTCGTAGCCCAGCTCCTCGCGCAGGATGCCGGTGAGGATGGGGCGGGAGAGGGTGGCCGGGTCCTCGGAGGCGTCGAGCGCCGGGACGACGATGTGCGCGGTCATGATGGAGTCGATGCCCGCGCCGATCGCGGCCCGGAACGGCGGCGCGTCCAGCCGCTCCCACTCCTCGCGGGTGTGGTGGATGTACGGCAGCTCGGCGTGGCTGTCGGTGATCGTGTCGCCGTGTCCGGGGAAGTGCTTGGCCGTCGAGGCGACACGGGACGACTCGTAGCCCTCGACCTCCGCCACGACGAGATCCGCGACGGCCCGCGGGTCGGCGCCGAAGGAGCGGACGCCGATGACGGGGTTGGCCGGGTCGACGTTGACGTCGGCCACCGGGGAGTAGTTCTGGCGGATGCCCAGGGCGCGCAGTTCGCGGCCCGCGATCCGGCCGAGGGCGCGGGCGTCGGAACGGGAGCCGCCCGCGCCGATGGCCATCGCACCGGGGAACAGGGTGGCGGGCTCGCCCACGCGGGCCACGATGCCGTGCTCCTGGTCGGTGGAGATGAGCACGGGCAGTCCGCGCTCCAGGCCGAGGGACGCCTCCTGGATGCCGTTGGACAGGTCGGCGATCTGGTGCGGGGAGCGGGTGTTGTGCGCCCAGGCGAAGTAGATGATCCCGCCGACCCGGTACCTGGCGAGCAGTTCGGCGGCCGTGCGGACACCGATCTCCTTGAGGTTGGCGTCGATGTCGGCCTGGTCCGGGTCGGTGGCGGAGTGACCGTAGACCCGCATCACGAACAGCTGGCCGACCTTCTCCTCCAGCGTCATACGGGAGATGAGGGCGCGCAGCTTCTTGTCGTCGTGCGCGGACGGGCCGGCGGTCGCGAGGGCGGTGCCGCCGGCCGCGAGGGCGGTGGTGACGCCCGCCGTCGCGGCGAGGACGGCGCGTCTGGACGGACGTGCGGTGCTTCCCGTGCTTCCGGTGCTGCTGTCGGGCACGTGCGCTCCTTTGGAAGGTGATCCGCGGGGGACCGGGGATCCGCTGAAGGGCATCCATTGAAGGAAACTGCCAGGAGGTCACCAATATCCGGGAAGTTTCTGCCAGTCAAGGGCATGCGCGGCAACCGGGAGGGGCCGTCATCGGCGCAACGGGAGGGGGGCGCGCCGATGACGGCGTGCTGCCGGCCGCGGCACGGCGGAGAGGGTTGGTCGGCCCTCGCAGCCAGCAGCGAGGGCCGACACCGCACCACGGAGACTCATCCGGCAGCCTGCACATGGGACGGACGGAGGCGGGGACGGGTTCCCCGCCCGGGGCGTGTTCCCCGAAGTCGGGACCGGGGGTCCGGACGGGGTCAGCGGGGCGTGTGGGCCGACACCTCGGGCCAGTGCGCGCCCAGCGCGCGGACGGTCTCCGCGATCGCCGGGCGGCGGGCCGCCCCGGTGCGCCACAGCGCGTACAGCCGCCGTACGGGCAGGGGGTCGAGCGGCACCTCCACCACCCCGGCGGGCAGCGGGCCGCGCCCCAGCCGGGGGATCAGCGCGATGCCGAGCCCGGCGGCGACCAGGGCGACCAGGGTCGGGTTCTCGTCGGCCTGGTGGACGATCTCCGGCTCGTGCCCGGCCGTGCGCAGGGTGCGCACCAGCCACTCGTGGCAGACCCGCCCCGGCGGCTGGCAGATCCACCGCTCACCGCCCAGCTCCTCCCGCCGTACCGCCGTACGCCCCGCGAACCGATGCCCCTCGGGCACCAGCAGATCGCACAGGTCGTCCCCGATGACCGCCTGCTCCACGCCCGCCGGAGCGGGCAGCGGCGCGATGTCCCAGTCGTGCGCGACGACGAGATCGACCGCGCCCTTGGCGACCAGGTCCACCGAGAGATGGGGGTCGATCTCGGTGAGCCGGGTGTCGAGCGCGGGGTGCCGGCGCGCCAGGTCGGCCAGCACGGGCGGCATCAGCCCGCGGGCCGCCGACGCGAACGCGGCGATGGTCAGCCGCCCGGCCGGCACCCCGCGCCGCTCCTCCAGCTCGGTCTCCGCCCGCTCCACGATGGCGATCAGTTCCCGGGCGGCGCGCACCAGTTGATGCGCCTCGTCGGTCAGCCGTACGCCCCGGCCCTCCCGCTCCAGCAGCACGGTCCGCGTCTCCCGCTCCAGCTTGGCGATCTGCTGGGAGACGGCGGACGAGGTGTATCCGAGCGCCACGGCGGCGGCGCCGACGGTGCCGTGGACGGAGACGGCGTGCAGGGCGCGCAGCCGCTGGAGGTCGAGCATGACGGCGGCTCCCGATCGGTTAGCGATGCTTCATCCAACCATGCAGGGATCATCGCTGGTGCTGAAGTGTGGCGGGCGGTGATCCTCGACGCATGCGCCCTTCCCACCTGTTCCTCGCCGTCCTCGTCACCGCCGTGTGGGGGGTGAACTTCACCGTCATCGAGGTCGGGCTCGACCACTTCCCGCCGCTGCTCTTCTCCGCCCTGCGCTTCCTGGTGGCGGCGCTGCCCGCGGTGTTCCTCGTGGGACGGCCCAAGGTGGCGTGGAAGTGGATCGTGGGGGTGGGGCTCACCCTGGGGGTGGCCAAGTTCGGGCTGCTGTTCGTCGGCATGGACGCGGGGATGCCGGGCGGACTGTCCTCGCTGGTGCTCCAGATCCAGGCGGTGTTCACGGCCCTGTTCGCCTTCGCGCTCCTCGGCGAACGCCCCTCCCGGGTCCGGCTGGTGGGCATGGCGGTGGCGCTGGCCGGGATCGGCGTGGCCGCGGTCGACGAGGGCACCTCCGGGCCGCTGCTCGGCTTCGCCCTGGTCGTCGCGGCGGCGGCCTGCTGGGGCGTCTCCAACATCCTCACCCGCAAGGCGGCACCCCCGGACGCCCTGAACTTCATGGTCTGGGTGAGCACGGTGCCGGTGCTGCCGCTGCTCGCCCTGTCGCTGCTGCTCGAGGGCCCGTCCCAGGACCTCGACGCGCTGCGCGGCCTGGACTGGCCGGGCGCGGGCACGGTGCTCTTCGTCGCCTGGATCGCCACGGTGTTCGGCTTCGGCGCCTGGGGCTGGCTGCTGCGCCGCCACCCCGCCTCCACGGTCGCGCCCTTCTCCCTGCTCGTCCCGGTCTTCGGGATGTCGTCGGCCGCGCTGTTCCTGGGCGAGTCGGTGACCCCGCTGCGGTGGTGCGCGGCGGCACTGCTGGTGGGCGGGGTGGCGCTGGCCTCGGTGCCCCCGCGGCGGCCGGTGGCGGTGTCGGCGGTGAAACCCGTTCGACGGACGGAGGCGCGTGCGGAAGACTCCCCGGTCGGCCGATGAGGGAGAGCGACATGGGTTTCGTCCTGGAAGGACCGGTTCTCGAGGGCGCGTCGGTGCGCCTGGAACCGCTGGAGCACCGGCACACCGCCGAGCTGGCCCTGGCGGCGGAGGAGGACCGGGACACGTACGCGTACACGTGGGTGCCCAGGGCCGGCGAGGTCGGCGCGTACATCGACGCGCAGCTCGCCCGCGCGGCGACCGGCCGGCTCGCCCCCTACGCGCAGATCTCCCTCGCCACGGGACGCGCGGTGGGCGCCACGGCGTACTGGGAACCCCGCTCCTGGCTGAGCGAGGACCGGCTCGACGCGATCGAGGTCGGCTTCACCTGGCTGGCCGGCTCCGCCCAGGGCACGGGCGTCAACGCCGAGTCCAAACTCCTGCTGTTCGGGCACGCCTTCGAGGAGTGGGGCGTGTCCCGCGTCGACCTGAAGACCGACGCCCGCAACACCCGCTCCCGCACCGCGATCGAACGCACCGGCGCCCGCTTCGAGGGCGTCCTGCGCAACTGGTCCCGCTCCTGGGCACCGGGCGAGGAGGACCGCCTGCGCGACTCGGCGATCTACTCGATCACGGCGGAGGACTGGCCGGAGGTCCGCCGCCGACTGGAACAGAGGGTGGCGGCGGCCCGGACGCCGGGAAGCGAAGCCCCTTAGGGGCGCGGGGCTGTGACATGTGCGGCTCCGCCGCGTGGGCGCGAACAACCACGACGCACCCGCTGCACAAGGCCTCCGCCCCGAGCTCGCGCGCCCCCGGAGGGGTCAGGGCGCAGGAGACCCCTCACGCAACTCCGGCGTACTCACGCCGACGTACAGCACCGCGACCACGCACAGCAGCCCGCCCGTCACCAGCGCCGCCGCCCCGGACGTCGCGCCGGCCACCAGCCCCGCGCGCATGTTGCCGAGGTGCGGGCCGGCCTGTCCGACGATCTGCTCGGCGGCCGTGACCCGGCCCAGCAGGGCGTCGGGCGTACGGGTCTGCACGATCGTGGTGCGGGAGAGCACCGACAGGGCGTCGGCCCCACCGGCCACGACCAGCAGCCCCAGACCGACCCAGGGGCTGCTCATGACACCGAACGAGGCCAGCGCGGCCCCCCACACGCCGGCCCCGAACAGCATCACGAGACCGGGACGGCCCAGGTGGGTCACCGCCCCGGACAGCGCGGACGCCAGCACGCCGCCGATCGCGATCGCCGACAGGAACAGGCCCAGCGTGCGCGGATCACCGCCGAACCGTTCGTCGTTGATCAGCGGGAACAGGCTGGCCGGCATCGACAGGACGGTGGCGGCGAGGTCGGTGACGAGCGCGCCGCGCACCACCCGGTGGCCGGCCAGGAAGCGCAGCCCGTCCAGCACCCCGTGCAGTCCGGCGCGGGACGGCTCGCCCTCGGGCGGCAGCGCGGGCAGACCGAACGCGCCGTAGAAGGACAGGAGGAAGCTCAGCGCGTCGAGCAGATAGCAGACGCCGATGCCGAACCAGCCGAGCAGCAGACCCCCGAGCGCGGGGCCGAGGAGCATCATCGCCTGACCGGTGACCTGGTAGAGCGCCAGTCCGGAGGCCACCTGCTCCTTGGGCAGCAGCCGGGGGACGAACACACCGGCCGCCGGACCGCCGACCGCCGCGCAGGCGGACTGGGCGGCGACCAGGGCGAGCACACCGGCCACCGGCACGTTCCCGGTGAACCCCTGGACCGCCAGCAGCAGTGAGCACAGCGCCTGGCCCACCGTCGCAGCCAGGAAGATCCGGCGCCGGTCACCCCGGTCGACCCAGGCCCCGGCGAACAGGCCGAAGCAGACCAGCGGCACCGCCTGGACGAGACCCACCGCGCCGCTCCAGGCCGCGCTGTGCGTCATCTCCCAGACCTGGTACATGACGGTGACCATGGTCATGAAGCCGCCGAGGGTGGACACCGTCCGCCCGATCAGCAGACGCCGGAAGACCGGCGAGGTGCGCAGGGGACGCACGTCGATGAACGTGCGCGACAGGCTCATGAGGGCATGGCGGAAGAACGGCGGGCGTACTGAGGCATGGCGGGGACACTAACCGGACGCCGGCCGCCCCGGCCAGTGGATTTCCGTGCGGTCAGGCCGACTCGTTCAGCAGCCGGGTCAGGTGCTCCCGGCCCTGAGTGAGCAGGCCGGGCAGCGGGGCGGCGTCGGCGTACCAGCGCTTCTCGTACTCCCAGCAGAGCCAGCCGTCCCAGCCGTGACGGGAGAGGACCTCCACGCAGTCCGCCAGCGGGAGGACACCCGCGCCGAGCGGCAACGGCGTCGTGTCGTCGGCGGAGGCGATGTCCTTGACCTGGACGTAGCCGAGGTGCGGGGAGAGGGCCGCGTAGCTCTCGGTGGGCTGTTCGCCGCCGAGCCAGGTGTGCATCACGTCCCACAGCGCGCCCACCTGACGGTGGCCGACGAGGCCGAGGACCCTGATCGCGTCGGCGCCGGTGCGATGCGAGTCGTGGGTCTCCAGCAGGATGCGTACGCCCAGGTCGGCGGCGTACTCGGCGGCCGTGCCCAGCCGGCGGGCGGCCGTCGCGTCCGCCTCCTCGGGGCTCTGTGCGGTGCCGCCGCCGGGGAAGACCCGGACGAAGGGGGCGCCGAGGTCCCGGGCCAGGTCGAGGAGGGCGCGGATCTCGGTGAGGACGGGTTCGTCCTCACCGGGCGCGGCGACCCGGGCGTACCCGGCGAGGCCCAGGATCTCGACGCCGGCCGCCTTGAACCCGGCGGCCACGTCGGCGCGTTGTGCGGGAGTGAGACCCGGGTGGACGGGTTCCTCGGGATGGGCGCGCAGTTCGACGCCGTGGTAGCCGTGCGCGGTCGCGAGGGCCAGCACCTCCGTGAGGGGCAGACCGGGGACGCCGAGGGTCGAGAACGCCAGCTTCATGGAAACGGACCCTACCCGCGACCCCGGGTGTCACTCCCTCTCGTCACTCCGGTGTCGCGGCCCGCGGCCGGCGGACACAGACCTGCGCGTCCGCCTCGGCGGCGTTGACGGGAACCGGTTCGCACGGCCGCTCCGCGCCGTCGGCACCCTCCGGACTCCGCCACCGGCACTCCCTCAGGAGCGCGGGGAACCACGCGGAAACCACCGACCACCCGCACCGACGGTGCGGACCCCGGACCCCGGTCCGATCACCCCCGCGGCACCGCGGTGGACCCCCGCACCATCAACTCCCCCCGGACCCCCGCGATGCCTCCCGGCGGCGGCTCCTCCCGCCCCATCGCGATCCGCCCCGCGCGGGCCCCCGCCTCCGCCAGCGGCAACCGCACCGTCGTCAGCGCCGGCACCGCGTCGATGCTGAACGGCAGATCGTCGAACCCGGCCACCGACACGTCGTCCGGGATCCGCAGCCCCGAGTCCCGCAGCGCCGCGCACGCCCCCAGCGCGACGGAGTCGTTCGCGGCGACGACGGCGGTCAACGACGGGTCACGGCGCAGGAGTTCGAGCGTCGCCTCGTACCCCGACCGCCGGTCGTACCGGCCGTGGACCGTCCAGCGCGGGTCCTCCTCGAGGCCGTGCGCGGCCAGCGCGTCCCGGTGTCCCTCGAGCCGGTGACGGGTGGTGGTGCGTTCCTGGGGGCCCGCGATGTACCCCAGCCGCCGGTGCCCCAGCCCGATGAGGTGCTCGGTGAGTTCCCGCCCGCCGCCCCGGTTGTCGAAGGTCAGCGCGATCGCCCCGGTCTCCGGCGCCGGCGGCCGGCCGCACAGCACCACCCGGGTCCCGGCGTCCGCCAGTTTCCGCAGCTTCGCGTCCATGGCCGCCTTGTGCGGCGCGTCCTCGATCGCGCCGCCGGTCAGCACCACCGCCGCCGCCCGCTGCCGCTGGAGCAGCGTGAGATAGGTCAGTTCGCGTTCGGGTGAGCCGCCGGTGTTGCACACGACCGCGAGTCTCTCCCCGCCCGCGCGCCCGCCCGGACCGCCGATCTCCGCCTGGATCGCGCTCGCCATGATCCCGAAGAACGGGTCGGCGATGTCGTTCACCAGGATGCCCACCAGGTCGGAGGTGGCGGCGGCCAGGGCGCTCGCGGGGCCGTTGAGGACGTAGTCCAGCTCGTCCACGGCCTTCAGCACCCGTTCACGGGTGGTCGCGGCCACGGGATAGTTCCCGTTGAGCACGCGCGACACCGTCGCGGGGGAGACCTGCGCGCGAGCCGCCACGTCCGCCAGGGTCACCGTCATGTCTCGTCCTCCGCCTCGCGCGTTCGCCGTACGCCGTCGTACACACCCACACCCACACCCACACCCATGGTTCCGAGCAGACCCTACGGCCATCCGCCCGGTTGTTCGCCCCCTCGAACAACTCGGGTTCGCCGTGGTCTTGTCCACACCGCTGTTCAGAGGCTAGCTTCTACGTACATAGAAAGCGCTTGCTGTCACGCTCACCAGTGGGGCGTACGCGGCGCGCGAACCGCGTACGAAGGGAATGACGTGACACGCAAGACGGTGCGTATCGCGATGAACGGTGTGACCGGGCGCATGGGCTACCGCCAGCACCTCGTCCGCTCCATCCTGGCCCTGCGCGAACAGGGCGGCCTCGACCTCGGTGACGGCACCGTGCTGTGGCCGGAGCCGATCCTGGTCGGCCGCCGCGAGCACGCGCTGAAGGCGCTGGCCGAGCGGCACGGACTCGAGCACGTCTCGACGGACGTGGACGCGGTCCTCGCCGACGAGAGCGTCGACATCTACTTCGACGCCCAGGTCACCTCGGCCCGCGAGGAGGCGATCAAGAAGGCGATCGCCGCGGGCAAGCACGTCTACACCGAGAAGCCCACCGCCACCGGCCTCGACGGCGCCCTGGAACTCGCCCGCCTGGCGAACGCGGCCGGCGTCAAGCACGGCGTCGTCCAGGACAAGCTCTTCCTCCCCGGCCTGCTCAAGCTGAAGCGCCTCATCGACGGCGGCTTCTTCGGCCGGATCCTCTCGGTGCGCGGCGAGTTCGGCTACTGGGTGTTCGAGGGCGACTGGCAGGAGGCCCAGCGCCCGTCCTGGAACTACCGCTCCGAGGACGGCGGCGGCATCGTCGTCGACATGTTCCCGCACTGGGAGTACGTGCTGCACGAGCTGTTCGGCCGCGTGAAGTCCGTCCAGGCGCTCACCGCCACCCACATCCCGCAGCGCTGGGACGAGAACGGCAAGCCCTACGACGCCACCGCCGACGACGCCGCCTACGGCGTCTTCGAGCTCGAGGGCGGCGCCATCGCCCAGATCAACTCCTCCTGGGCGGTCCGCGTCAACCGCGACGAACTGGTCGAGTTCCAGGTCGACGGCACCGAGGGCTCCGCCGTCGCCGGACTGCGGGGCTGCCGCGTCCAGCACCGCTCCGCCACCCCCAAGCCGGTCTGGAACCCGGACATCCCCGCCACCGAGGCCTTCCGCGACCAGTGGCAGGAGGTCCCGGACAACGGCGAGTTCGACAACGGCTTCAAGGCCCAGTGGGAGCTCTTCCTCAAGCACGTCTACGCCGGCGCCCCCTACCACTGGGACCTGCTGGCCGGCGCCCGCGGCGTCCAGCTCGCCGAGCTGGGCCTGAAGTCCTCGGCCGAGGGCCGCCGCCTCGACGTGCCGGAGATCGCGCTGTGACCCTCCACCTGCCCGACGCGAACGGCACCCTGCGCGCCTACGAGCCCCGCACGGAACCCCTCGCCGTCACTCCTGGAAGCGCTTTCACCTCCCGTACGGTCTTCTCGGCCGCGCACGTCGTCGCCGACCCGTACGCGGACGTGTCACCCGACTCGCCCGCCGCCGTCGACTGGGACGCCACCCTCGCCTTCCGCCGCCACCTGTGGTCGCACGGCCTGGGCGTCGCCGAGGCCATGGACACCGCCCAGCGCGGCATGGGCCTGGACTGGGCGGGCGCGGCCGAGCTGATCCGCCGCTCCGCCGCCGAGGCCAAGGCCGTCGGCGGCCGCATCGCCTGCGGCGTCGGCACCGACCAGATCACCGGCGGCACCCTCGCCGAGGTCCGGGCGGCGTACGAGGAACAGCTCGCGGTCGTCGAGGAGTCCGGCGCGCAGGCCATCCTGATGGCGTCCCGCGCGCTGGCCGCGACGGCACAGGGCCCGGACGACTACCTGGAGGTCTACGGCCACCTGCTCCGCCAGGCCGCCGAGCCGGTGATCCTGCACTGGCTGGGCCCGATGTTCGACCCGGCCCTCGAGGGCTACTGGGGCTCCTCCGACCTCGACGCGGCCACCGGCACCTTCCTGGAGGTCATCGCCGCCCACCCCGACAAGGTCGACGGCATCAAGGTCTCCCTCCTGGACGCCCGGCGCGAGGTCGACCTGCGCCGCCGCCTCCCGCAGGGCGTGCGCTGCTACACCGGCGACGACTTCAACTACCCCGAGCTGATCGCCGGCGACGAGCAGGGCTTCAGCCACGCCCTGCTCGGCATCTTCGACCCGCTCGGCCCGCTCGCGGCGGAAGCGGTCCGCGTCCTCGACACCGGGAACACGGAGGGCTTCCGCGCCCTCCTCGACCCCACCGTCGCCCTCTCCCGCCACCTCTTCCAGGCGCCCACCCGCTTCTACAAGACGGGCGTGGTCTTCCTGGCCTGGCTGGCGGGCCACCAGAGCCACTTCGCGATGGTCGGCGGCCTGCAGTCGGCCCGCTCCCTGCCGCACTTCGCCCGCGCCTACGAACTCGCCGACGGCCTCGGCCTGTTCCCCGACCCCAAACTCGCCGAGGAACGGATGAGGACCCTGCTCGACCTGTACGGAGTGACCCCGTGACCGCCGACCTCACCCGCTTCAGCATCAACCAGATGACGGTCAAGCAGCTGTCGCTGCCGGACCTCGTCGACGCCTGCCGGGAGCTGGGCGTACCGGGCGTGGGCCTGTGGCGCGAACCCGTCCAGGCGTACGGCGTGGAGGCGGCCGCGAAACTGGTCCGCGACGCGGGCCTGGCGGTGACGACGCTGTGCCGGGGCGGCTTCCTCACCGCGACCGACCCCGGCGAGCGGGCGGCGGCCCTGGCCGACAACCGCCGTGCCGTCGACGAGGCGGCCACGCTCGGCACCGACACCCTGGTCCTGGTCTCGGGCGGCCTCCCGGCCGGCTCCAAGGACCTGCGCGGCGCCCGCGAGCGCATCGCGGACGCGCTCGCCGAACTCGGCCCCTACGCCGAGGAACACGGGGTGAGACTGGCCATCGAGCCGCTGCACCCCATGTTCGCCTCCGACCGGTGCGTGGTCTCCACGCTCACCCAGGCCCTGGACATCGCGGAACGCTTCCCCGCCCGGCAGGTCGGCGTCACGGTCGACACGTACCACATCTGGTGGGACGACCAGGCCCCCGCCCAGATCGCCCGCGCGGGCGCCCAGGGCCGCATCCACACCTTCCAGCTCGCCGACTGGACCACCCCGCTGCCCGAGGGCGTCCTCAACGGCCGCGGCCAGATCGGCGACGGCGCGGTCGACATGCGGGAGTGGAAGGGATACGTGGAGGCGGCCGGCTACACCGGCCCCATCGAGGTCGAACTGTTCAACGACGCGCTCTGGGCCCGCGACGGCCGCGAGGTCCTCGCCGAGACGGCGGCACGGTTCGCGGAGCACGCGGGATGAGGTCCGCCGCGCGCTGAGGCGGCGGGGCACGGGAAAAACTCTGGGGAGAGGTCTTCCCGTGCCCTGTCGTCCCGCGCGGGGCGCAAGCCGTGCGGTGCCGGACCGGACGCCGACGTTCGCCGGCACCGCACGCTGCTTCCCCCCGGCTCCCCCGTGAGTGCACAGCCCCCACTGCGCACAGGCACCAGAATGCGTCCGCGGGACGCTTGAATCCTTGACCGTCCGTGCAGGGATCTTGTCGATTCCGGCAGGACGGAACACCGGCCCTACGGGCTCGCGTGGTGGTGGCGGTGGTCCGTCGGAGTCATGCCGTACGCGCGGCGGAAGACGCGGCTGAAGGTGGCCGCGTCGGTGAAGCCCCACCGCGCGGCGATCGCGTGGACGGAGCGGCCCCGCAGCCGGGGGTCGGCCAGGTCACGGCGGCACCGCTCCAGACGGCGGTGGCGGATCCAGGCCGCCGGGGCCTCGCCCTCCGCCGCGAACAGCTGGTGCAGATGCCGTACCGAGATGCCGTGGGCCGCCGCGACGGTCGCCGGGGACAGCGACGGATCGCCCAGGTTCTGGTCGATGAAGTCCCGGATCCTGGTGCGCAGGGCGCGCCGGCGGGACTCCGGCGGCAGCGCGTCCTCCAAGTCCGCGCAGCGGCCGAGCACGGAGGCGAGCAGATCCGTGGTCATCGAGGCCAGTGCCGGCACGTCGGCCTCGGTGAACTCCTCGGCCCGCCGGGCGACGTCGGCCAGCCAGCGCTGCAGCGCGCCGCCCATGCCCCGGTCCACCGGGACCGGCACCGCCAGCAGGCGGCGCATCGCGCGCGGCGGCAGCGGGAGCCGGGCCCGGGGCATGCTGACGACCACCGTCGTGGACCGCTGAGACGTCCTGTTGATGCGGACGTCGTACGGCAGGCTGGTGTCGGCCATGATGAGCTGCCCCACCCCGAACACCGCCTCGGTGCCGTCCTGCGCCATACCGCCGTCACCGGCGAGCTGACAGTTGATCTGCAGGAACTCGGGGTCGAAACGCCGGATGGCCCGCGGTGTGCGCACGGTGTCCAGGTGCGGCAGGTCCAGCTCGGCGATCTGCAGGTCCCCCAGCGGCAGGACCCGCATCGTGGCCTCGAAGTCGTCGCTGCGCCCACTGCGCATCAGGGTGGGCACGTGCGTCCGCGTGGCGACGTCCTGCCACAGATCCCACCGCTCGGCGGACGGCACCGCCCCGGTCCGGAACTCCTGCACCAGCATCGCCACACGCCCCCAACGCGTACCGGACGACCGCATCCTGCCCAGGAGGACATCGTAGGGAACCGGGACCGGAAAAATTCCGGAGGGATTGTGCAACCGTCCCCGCGCCTTGCGGGTCCTACTCGGCGTCAGGACTTCTGGGAGGGGACCCGGGGGGGCTTGAGGGGTTCTGACGGGGAGGGACGAGGGGGCCCGGTCGACGGACCGGGCCCCCTCGAAGTGCGTGCGCGACGTGTGGACGCGCCCCGCACCGGGCGTCCCTAGAAGAACACCCCGCAGCGCAGCAGCACGTTCGCGTACGGCCGTGCCTCACCGGTGCGCACGACGAGCCGCGCGCCCGCGCTCAGCTCCTTGAGCCGCTCGTGCGGGACCAGACCGAGGCCGGGGAAGCGGTCCGCCAGCAGCCCGGCCGCCGCCGGATTGGCCTCCCGCACCTCGGACGCGGCCGTGGCGCCCTCGACGACCAGTTCCTCCAACAGCCCCTCCAGCACCTCCGCGAACGACGGCACCCCCGCGCGGAACGCCAGGTCCACCACGCGCGGCCCGTCGGGGATCGGCATCCCGGCGTCGCACACCAGCACCCCGTCGCCGTGCCCGAGTCCGGCCAGGGCGCCGGCGAGGTGCCGGTTCAGGATTCCGTGCTTCTTCACAGTGCCGCGACCTCCGCCGCCGTCGGGAAGGACACCTGCGCGCCCTCCTTGGTGACCGTCGCCGCCCCCACCCGGGCCGCGTACGCCGCCGCCCCGGCGAGCGGCTCGCCCGCGCCGAGACGCCAGGCCAGCGCGGCGGTGAACGCGTCACCCGCCCCGGTGGTGTCCACGGCGCGCACCTCGACGGACGGAACCCGGTCGACCCCGTCCGCGGAGGCCACCAGCGCGCCCTCGCCGCCCAGCGTCACCACCACCGAGCGCGGGCCCTTCGCCAGCAGCAGCCGCGCCCAGTCCTCGGGCCCGTCGCTCACCCCGGCGGCGTCGCCCAGGATCACCTTCGCCTCGTGCTCGTTGACGATCAGCGGGTCGCAGGCCGCCAGCACGTCCGCCGGAAGCGGCTGCGGCGGGGACGGGTTCAGCACGAACCGGCTGCCCGGCGCCAGACTCCGCACCACCTCCACCACCGTCTCCAGCGGGATCTCCAGCTGTGTGGAGACCACCCGGGAGGCGTGGAACAGGCTCCCGGCCGCCCGCACGTCCGCCGGCGTCAGCCGGCCGTTGGCGCCCGGGGAGACGACGATGCTGTTGTCCCCCGACGGGTCCACCGTGATCAGCGCGACCCCGGTGGGCGCCCCGCCCACCAGCACGCCCACCGTGTCCACCCCGGCCGCCCGCTGCGAGTCCAGCAGCAGCCGTCCGTGCCCGTCGTCGCCGACCCGCGCCAGCAGGGCCGTACGGGCGCCGAGCCGGGCGGCCGCGACCGCCTGGTTCGCGCCCTTGCCGCCCGGGTGGACGGCGAGGTCGGAGCCGAGCACCGTCTCCCCGGCACCGGGCCGGCGCTCGACCGCGGTCACCAGGTCGGCGTTGGCCGATCCGACGACCAGGAGGTCGTAGTCGTACATGTGTTGCTCCCCGCTCTCGGTGTCAGCCCTCGAAGCCGGCCACGTTCTCCTGGGTGACCACCTTCACCGGCACCTTCACCATGTTCTCCACCTTCTTCTCCTCGGCGGCCCGCAGCGCGTTCCGTACCGCGATCCTGCCGAGTTCCGACGGCTGTTGCGCGACGGACGCGTACAACGTGCCGGCCTCGACCGCCTTCAGCCCGTCCGGCGTGCCGTCGAAGCCGACGACCTGGACCGACGTCCCGGCCTTGGAACCGAGCGCCTTGATCGCGCCGAGCGCCATCTCGTCGTTCTCCGCGAAGACACCGTCGATGTCGGGGTGCGCCTGGAGCAGGTTCGTCATCACGTCCAGGCCCTTGGTGCGGTCGAAGTCCGCGGGCTGCTCGGCGACGACCTTGATGCCCGGGTAGTCCTTCAGCCCTTCGGCGAAGCCCGCGCCGCGCTCGCGGCTGGCGGAGGTGCCGGCCTGTCCCTGCAGGATGACGATGGTGCCCTTGCCGCCGAGCTTCTCGGCGAGCGCCTCGGCGCCCAGCGCACCGCCCTCGACGTTGTCGGAGGCGACCAGCGCGGCCGTGTCCGCCTCGTTGACCCCGCGGTCCACGGCGACGACCGGGATGCCGGCCTTGTTGGCGCCGCGCACCGCGGGGCCGGCCGCGTCGGAGTCCACCGGGTTGACGACGACGGCGGAGAGCGAGCCGCTGGTGAAGTTCTGCAGCTGGTTGGCCTGCTGGGAGGCGTCGTTCTGCGCGTCCGTGACCGTCAGGTCGACGCCCAGCTTCTTCGCCTCCTCCTCGGCCCCGGCGCGGATCTGCACGAAGAACGGGTTGTTGAGCGTCGACAGCGACAGGCCGATCTTCTGTGTCCTCCCGGCCGAGGACCCGTTGTGCAGCAGCGAGGTCGCGCCGACCACCGCGACGGCGACGACGGCCGCGACGACGTACGTCAGTGCCTGCCTGCCCCTGCCGCCGTTCCCGGACGCCCCGGCCGCCGGGGTGGTCGCGCCCGCCTTGCGGCGCAGCGTGTCGAAGAGGACGGCCAGTGCGATGACCACACCGATGACGACCTGCTGCCAGAACGCGGACACGGACAGCAGGTTGAGCCCGTTGCGCAGCACCGCGAGGATCAGCGCGCCGATCAGCGTGCCCGACGCCTTGCCGGTGCCGCCCGCGAGTGAGGCGCCGCCGATGACGACGGCGGCGATCGCGTCCAGCTCGTAGCCCTGCGCGGCCTGCGGCTGCGCGGAGGACAGCCGGGAGGCGAGCACGATGCCCGCGGCGGCGGCGAACAGACCGGAGAACGCGTAGATGGCGAGCTTCTGCCGCTTCACCCGCAGGCCGGAGAGGCGCGCGGCCTCCTCGTTGCCGCCGATGGCGTACATGGAGCGGCCGATGTACGTCCGGCCGAGCACGAAGGCGGTCAGCAGCCCCATGACGACCATCACGAGCACCGGCACCGGCAGCCAGCCGCCCAGCGTGTCACCCAGGTGGGAGACCGAGTCCGGGAAGGCGATCGGCGAGCCCTGCGAGATGACGAGCGACAGACCGCGCCCCACCGACAGCATGGCCAGCGTCGCGATGAACGGCGGCAGCTTCCCGTACGAGATGAGGAAACCGTTCACCAGACCGCACGCGATGCCCGTCGCGACGGCGAGGAGGACGGCGAGGACGACCGGTATCCCGGCCTCGGTCGCGCTCCACGCCAGCACGGTGGCCGACAGCGCGGCGACCGAGCCGACCGACAGGTCGATGCCCGCCGAGACGATGACGAAGGTGACGCCGAAGGCGAGGATCGCGGTGACGGCGGCCTGGACGCCGACGTTGAGGAGGTTGTCGGCGGTCAGGAAGTCCCCGGACAGCGCCGACATGGCGATCACGAGGACGATCAGCGCGGTCAGCGCGCCGTTGTCGAGCAGCAGGCGGCGCAGGCCGGCCGTGGCGCCGCCCTGCGCGCCCGGCTTGCCCTTGAGCGTGTCAGTGGCCACGGGAGGCCTCCGTTCCGTTGGTGTGAGTGCTGACGGCGAGGGCCATCACGGCGTCCTGCGTGGCCTCGTCGGCGGGGAGTTCGCCCGCGACGCGCCCCTGTGCCATGACGACCACCCGGTCGCTCATGCCGAGCACCTCGGGCAGATCGCTGGAGATCATGAGCACGGCGGCACCCGCGGCCGTCAGCTCGTTGATGAGCTGGTAGATCTCGACCTTGGCGCCGACGTCGATGCCGCGCGTCGGCTCGTCGAGGATGAGCACCTTGGTGTTCGCCAGCAGCCACTTGCCGATGACGACCTTCTGCTGGTTGCCGCCGGAGAGCGTCCGCACGTGCTGCCCGAGCCCGGCCATCCGCACGCCGAGCTGCCCGGCGATCCGCTCCGCCGACTCGTGCTGCCCCTTGAGGTCGACGAGCCCCGCGCGGGAGGCGGACCGGAGGGTGACCAGGCCGAGGTTCTCCTCGACGGAGGCGTCGAGCACCAGCCCCTGCCCCTTGCGGTCCTCGGGCACCAGTCCGATGCCGGCCGCCATGGCGGCGTTCACGTCGTGGCGGCGGAGCCGCACGCCGTCGACGTGCACGGCCCCGGCGTCGTACGGATCGGCCCCGAACACCGCCCGGACCACCTCCGTCCGCCCGGCCCCGACGAGCCCCGCGATGCCGACCACCTCACCGGCCCGCACCTCGAAGCTCACGTCGTGGAAGACGCCGTCCCGGGTGAGCCCTTCCACCGTGAGCAGCGCGTCACCGGCCTCGGCGCGCTCGCGCGGGTACTGCTGCTCGATCGACCGCCCGACCATGAGCCGGACGAGCTCGTCCTCGGGCGTGGCGGCGGGCACCTGTCCGACGCTCCTGCCGTCCCGGATGACGGTGACCCGGTCGCCGAGGGCGGCGATCTCCTCCAGGTGGTGGGTGATGAACACGATCCCGACGCCGTCCTCGCGCAGCCGCCGCACGATCGCGAACAGCTTCTCGACCTCCTCGGAGGTCAGCACGGCGGTCGGCTCGTCCATGATGAGCACGCGCGCGTCGAGGCTGAGCGCCTTGGCGATCTCGACCATCTGGAGGCGCGCGATGCCGAGTTCACGCACGCGGGCACGGGGAGAGACGTCGACGCCGACCCGCTCGAGCAGCACCTCGGCGTCCGCGTCCATCTTCTTCCGGTCGATCATCCCGAGGCGGCGCGGCTGCCGTCCGAGGAAGATGTTCTCGGCGACCGTCAGATCGGGAACCAGGTTGAACTCCTGGTAGATGGTGGCGATCCCGAGCCGCTCGGAGTCCTGCGCACCGTGGATGCGCACCTCCTCGCCGCCGACCGTGATCCGGCCGGTGTCGGGCGTGTAGGCGCCGGAGAGCATCTTGATCAGCGTGCTCTTGCCCGCGCCGTTCTCACCGAGGAGCACGTGCACCTCGCCTCGGCGCAGGTCGAAGTCGACGCTGTCGAGGGCGACCACGCCCGGGAAGGTCTTGCGGATGCCCTCGATGCGCAGCAACTCGTCCGGGTTGCTCACGGCGTACTCCTTCGTACGGGGGACGGGGACTGTGGGGACGGGGACTGTGGGGGTGCGGACCGTGGGGGTGTCGGCTCACCGCACGAGCGGCGTACGACGAGCCGGGCGGGCAGGGTCACGGACTCGCCGGGCCCGCCCTCGATGCGGTCGACCAGCGCGCGCACGGCGGCTCGTCCCAGCGCGCCCGTGGGCTGGGCGATCGCGGTGACCGGCGGGTCGGTGTGCACGAACCAGCGGATGTCGTCGAACGCGGCCAGCGCGATGTCGTCGGGCACCCGCAGCCCCCGCGCGCGTACGGCGTCCAGCGCGCCGAGCGCCATCAGGTTGTCGGCGGCGAACACGACCTCGGGCGGCTCGGCCAGATCGAGGAAGCCCTCGGTGACCCGGCGTCCGCTGTCGGCCTGGAAGTCGCCCTGGCCTATGTAGGCGTCGGGGAGGGCGAGCCCGTACGCGCCGAGCGCCTCCCGGAAGGCGTCCACGCGCTCGCGGCCGGTGGTGGTGGCGGCGGGCCCGGCGATGATCGCGAGCCGCCGGTGCCCGAGGGCGTACAGATGGGCCACGAGGTCCCGCACGGCGCCGCGCCCGTCCGACCTGACGACGGGCACGTCCACGCCGGGGATCCACCGGTCGACGAACACCATGGGCGTCCCCGTGCGGGCGGCGTCCAGCATGCGCGGCGAACCGCCGTCGGTGGGGGAGACGAGCAGCCCGTCGATGCGCCGGTCCAGCAGGGTGGTGACGTGGTGGTCCTGCAGATCGGGCCGCTCGTCGGCGTTGCCGATGATCACGCTGTAGCCGAGCGCGCGGGCCTCCTCCTCGACGGAGCGGGCCAGCTCGGTGAAGTACGGGTTCATCACGTCGCTGATGACCAGCCCGAGGGTGCGGGTCTGGTCGGTGCGCAGCGACCGGGCGACGGCGTTCGGACGGTAGCCCAGCCGCTCGACGGCGGCCGTCACACGCCTGCGGGCGTCCTCGCTGACCGACGGATGGTCGTTCAGCACCCGCGACACCGTGGCGACGGAGAGCCCCGCCTCGGCGGCGACGTCCTTGATACTCGCCATCGCCGTTCCACCTCCTCGTGGAATCGATTACACGGAGGATTGGAAACGATTACACGGGTGGCTGGCAAGAGGGTGAGGGGTGGCCGAAACCCAATCGTGACCGGGGTGGGTGAGCGGGTGGGTGCGTGCGTGGCGTGGCGGACCGGCGGCGTAATGGCGTGTGGGCTGTGCGGATGAGGAGCGATGACGCGGGGGAGCCGGCCCCCGTCTCCGGATCACCGGCCGCTGGTGGGACCCCGGGGGCGTCACGGGTGGCGGGAGGCCGGTCGTGATGGTGGAGTGGGACACGGGTGAGCGTGGCGTTCCGGCCGGCGAGGGCCTGCGTGCGGAGGGAAGGGAGGTGCGCCGTGGAGCCGCTGATCGCGCTGGTGGTGGGATTCACGGGGGCCCGTCTCGCAGGGCTGATCGGAGTGGGTGCTCTCGACGGGTGGCAGCCCGCTCTGAGGGCCGGGCTGGTGACGATGTTCCTCCTCACCTCGCTTGCGCACTTCGTACCCCGGCTGCGGTCCGAGCTCATCGGCATGGTGCCGCCGTGGATGCCTCGTGCGGACCTGCTGGTGACCGTCACCGGTCTGCTCGAAGTGGCCGGGATGGTCGGCCTGTTGATTCCGGCGACCGCTCGCTGGGCGGCCGGTGGGCTCATCCTGCTGATGATCGCGATGTTCCCGGCGAACGTCTCGGCCGCCCGCAGGGGCGTGGCCCAGGGGGATCCACTTGGCCGGCGCACCCTGCTGCAGATCGTCTTCATCGCCGCGGCGGCGGCCACACTGGTCCGCACCCGGCAGACACACCGGCCCGCCGCGCGTGGCCTCACCGTCTCCACGCCCTGAGCGCGGCTTCGGGGAGGGAGGGACACGTCCCGCACGCCACGGAGGCGGCCCCGGCGTGCCGGACCCCTCCCCGTCCCCTGTGCGCCCGGGGAACGCCCCGCCCTGTCACACCCCACCGGTACCGTCGGATCATGTCCAACCAGTCCGCCCAGTCCGCAGCCGCCGCCCCCGGCGAACGCCGGCTCGCCACCCTCGAAGGCGTGCTGGAGCGCATCACGTACGCCAACGAGGAGAACGGCTACACGGTCGCCCGCGTCGACACCGGCAGGGGCGCCGGTGACCTGCTGACCGTCGTCGGCGCGCTGCTCGGCGCGCAGGTGGGGGAGTCCCTGCGGATGGAGGGGCGCTGGGGGTCGCACCCCCAGTACGGCAAGCAGTTCCACGTCGAGAACTACACGACCGTGCTGCCGGCCACCGTCCAGGGCATCCGCCGTTACCTCGGCTCCGGCCTGGTCAAGGGCATCGGTCCGGTCTTCGCCGACCGCATCACGCAGCACTTCGGCATCGACACCCTCACGGTCATCGAGGAGGAGCCGAAGCGCCTCATCGAGGTCCCCGGTCTCGGTCCCAAGCGGACCAAGAAGATCGCCGACGCCTGGGAGGAGCAGAAGGCGATCAAGGAGGTCATGCTCTTCCTCCAGACCGTCGAGGTCTCCACCTCCATCGCCGTGCGCATCTACAAGAAGTACGGCGACGCCTCGATCTCCGTCGTGAAGAACCAGCCGTACCGGCTGGCCGCCGACGTCTGGGGCATCGGCTTCCTCACCGCCGACAAGATCGCCCAGTCCGTCGGCATCCCGCACGACAGCCCGGACCGGGTGAAGGCCGGCCTGCAGTACGCGCTGTCGCAGGCCACCGACCAGGGGCACTGCTACCTCCCCGAGGAGAAGCTGATCGCCGACGCGGTGAAGCTGCTCCAGGTGGACACCGGCCTCGTCATCGAGTGCCTCGCCGAGCTGGCCGCCGAGCCGGAGGAGGGGGAAGACCCCGGAGTCGTACGGGAGAAGGTCCCCGACCCGCAGGGCGGTGATCCCGTCACCGCCGTCTACCTGGTCCCCTTCCACCGCGCCGAGGTCGCCCTCTCCGCCCAGTTGCAGCGGCTCCTGCGCGCGGACGAGGACCGGATGCCGGCCTTCCGGGACGTGGCCTGGGACAAGGCGCTCGGCTGGCTGAAGGGCCGTACCGGCACCGAACTCGCCCCCGAGCAGGAGGCGGCCGTCAGGCTGGCGCTGAGCGAGAAGGTCGCCGTCCTCACCGGCGGCCCCGGCTGCGGAAAGTCCTTCACCGTCCGGTCGATCGTGGAGCTGGCCCGCGCGAAGAAGGCCAAGGTGGTCCTCGCCGCCCCGACCGGGCGCGCCGCCAAGCGGCTCGCCGAGCTGACCGGCGCCGAGGCCTCCACCGTCCACCGTCTGCTGGAGCTCAAGCCCGGCGGCGACGCCGCCTACGACCGGGACCGCCCGCTGGACGCCGACCTGGTGGTGGTCGACGAGGCGTCCATGCTGGACCTCCTCCTCGCGAACAAGCTGGTCAAGGCGGTGCCCCCGGGCGCCCACCTGCTCTTCGTCGGCGACGTGGACCAGCTGCCCAGCGTCGGCGCCGGTGAGGTGCTCCGGGACCTCCTGGCCGAGGGGGGCCCCGTCCCCGCCGTGCGGCTCACCCGTGTCTTCCGTCAGGCCCAGCAGTCCGGCGTGGTGACCAACGCCCACCGGATCAACGCCGGGCAGCACCCCGTCACCGACGGCATGAAGGACTTCTTCCTCTTCGTCGAGGACGACACCGAGGAGGCGGGCCGGCTCACCGTGGACGTCGCGGCCCGGCGCATCCCGGCGAAGTTCGGGCTGGACCCGCGCCGGGACGTGCAGGTCCTCGCCCCCATGCACCGGGGCCCGGCCGGCGCGGGCACGCTCAACGGGCTGCTCCAGCAGGCCATCACCCCCGGCCGCCCCGACCTCGCCGAGAAGCGGTTCGGCGGCCGGGTCTTCCGCGTCGGCGACAAGGTCACCCAGATCCGCAACAATTACGAGAAGGGGGAGAACGGTGTCTTCAACGGCACCGTGGGCGTGGTCACCGCCCTCGACCCGGTCGACCAGCGCCTGACGGTGCTGACCGACGAGGACGAGGAGGTGCCGTACGACTTCGACGAGTTGGACGAGCTGGCGCACGCCTACGCCGTGACCATCCACCGTTCCCAGGGCAGCGAGTACCCGGCGGTCGTCATCCCGGTGACCACGGGCGCCTGGATGATGCTCCAGCGCAACCTGCTGTACACGGCGGTCACCCGGGCCAAGCGGCTGGTCGTCCTCGTCGGCTCCCGCAAGGCGATCGGGCAGGCGGTGCGCACGGTCTCGGCGGGCCGCCGGTGCACGGCGCTGGACTTCCGTCTCGCCGGTTCCCGCCTCTCGGCGCCCGCGTCACCCCGGTGAGCGGTCCGTCACCAAAAAATGATCGATCAAATGAGTCACGAAGGTCACAGAGCCCTTCCGGTCAGGGGACACAGGGGGCAGGATGGGCAAGTTGACGGCACTCAGTGCCGCCGATAGGCCCGATGGTCGACCCCGAGTGCACTCTCCTGCGCCGAGTGGGGGATGGTGGAGACAGTCAGGGCACCTCGAAGATGAGGCACTAGGTCGGTGAGGGAAGACGTGAGCGACAACTCTGTAGTACTGCGGTACGACGGCAGCGAGTACACCTACCCGGTGATCGACAGCACCGTCGGCGACAAGGGCTTCGACATCGGGAAGCTCCGCGCACAGACCGGTCTGGTGACACTGGACAGCGGCTACGGCAACACCGCCGCCTATAAATCCGGGGTGACCTACCTGGACGGCGAGGCCGGCATCCTCCGGTACCGCGGCTACCCGATCGAGCAGCTGGCCGAGCGCTCCACCTTCCTGGAGGTCGCCTACCTGCTGATCAACGGTGAGCTGCCGACCGTCGACCAGCTGTCCGCGTTCAAGGGCGAGATCACGCAGCACACCCTGCTGCACGAGGACGTCAAGAACTTCTACAAGGGCTTCCCGCGCGACGCCCACCCGATGGCCATGCTGTCGTCGGTCGTCTCCGCGCTGTCGACGTTCTACCAGGACAGCCACAACCCGTTCGACGAGCAGCAGCGCAACCTCTCCACCATCCGCCTGCTCGCCAAGCTCCCGACGATCGCGGCGTACGCGTACAAGAAGTCGGTCGGCCACCCGTTCGTCTACCCGCGCAACGACCTCGGCTACGTCGAGAACTTCCTGCGCATGACGTTCTCGGTCCCGGCGCAGGAGTACGAGCTCGACCCGACGGTCGTCGCCGCCCTGGACAAGCTGCTGATCCTGCACGCGGACCACGAGCAGAACTGCTCGACCTCCACGGTCCGCCTGGTCGGCTCCTCGCAGGCGAACATGTTCGCCTCGATCTCCGCCGGCATCAACGCCCTGTGGGGCCCGCTGCACGGCGGCGCCAACCAGTCGGTGCTGGAGATGCTGGAGGGCATCCGCGACGCCGGCGGCGACGTCGACTCCTTCATCCGCAAGGTGAAGAACAAGGAGGACGGCGTCCGCCTGATGGGCTTCGGCCACCGGGTCTACAAGAACTTCGACCCGCGCGCCAAGATCATCAAGGCCGCCGCGCACGATGTGCTGTCCGCCCTCGGCAAGTCCGACGAGCTGCTGGACATCGCGCTGAAGCTGGAGGAGCACGCGCTCTCCGACGACTACTTCGTCTCGCGCAGCCTCTACCCGAACGTCGACTTCTACACCGGCCTGATCTACCGGGCCATGGGCTTCCCGACCGAGATGTTCACGGTCCTGTTCGCCCTCGGTCGCCTTCCGGGCTGGATCGCCCAGTGGCACGAGATGATCAAGGAGCCGGGTTCCCGCATCGGCCGCCCGCGCCAGATCTACACGGGCGTCGTCGAGCGCGACTTCGTCCCGGTCGAGGAGCGCTGACACCTGCCGGTGGGCGTGTTGTGCGCCTGAGAACTCGTCGCTGAAGGGGCGTGGGCGACCGCGGGCCGGTCTTGTGGCCGGCCGCGCCCACGCGGCGGAGCCGCATGCCGGGCACAGTCCCGCGCCCCTTCAGGCGCGTTGCGCAGCCGCAAGCGTGATGAGCAAGAAAGAAGGCGCCCCGGCCGACGGTCCCCCCACGGGCCGCCGAGCCGGGGCGCCTTCCCATGTCCCGGTGCGGATTCCCCCCACGGGATCCGGCCGGGCGTCTGTGAGAACAGCGCCTGAATCGCTGTGCGAGCACGGACGGACCTGAACCCGCCGCACTCGTCGATGTGCGGTCTGCCGGGACAGCGCACGTGTCGGGAGGGCCGCTCAAAGCTCCCCGCTGGTACGTGCCCCGGCAACGCAATCTCCGGAGAAAGTCCCCCAAGACATTCCCCAGATGTCAGACGGCGCCCCCCAAGACGCTGCCTGACATCGCCAACTTAGACCTTCGAACCCCTTCGATGGTTACGTTCAGATCACTGTGATCTGCGTCTCTTGCATATCCCCCAAAGGTGCGCAAGAGCCCGCAAACCGCTCACGGGACTCAAGCGTAAGGATGATGCGCGAGCCTTGTGAAGAGCTTATGTGAGGGTCGTACCGGACGACAGGGGTACACCCCAACTTGAGACCTCAATGAAACGCCCGCAGGCGCAGGCTGTTCGTCACCACGAAGACCGAGGAGAACGCCATCGCCGCACCGGCGATCATCGGGTTCAGTAGCCCGGCCGCGGCCAGCGGCAGCGCGGCCACGTTGTAGCCGAAGGCCCACACCAGATTGCCCTTGATCGTGCCGAGTGTCCTGCGGGACAGCCGTATCGCGTCCGCCGCCACCCGCAGGTCACCGCGGACCAGGGTCAGGTCGCCCGCCTCGATCGCCGCGTCCGTGCCGGTGCCCAGGGCGAGACCCAGATCGGCGACGGCCAGCGCGGCCGCGTCGTTGACGCCGTCGCCGACCATGGCGACGCTGCGTCCCTCGTCCTGCAGCCGCCGTACGACGTCGGCCTTGTCCTCGGGCAGCACCTCGGCGATCACCTCGTCGATGCCCACGCTCCGCGCCACCGCCTCGGCGACGGTCCGGTTGTCACCGGTCAGCAGCACCGGCGTGAGCCCCAGGGCGCGCAACTCGCGCACCGCCTCGGCGCTGGTCTCCTTCACGGCGTCGGCGACCGCGAGGACACCGCGTGCCACCCCGTCCCAGCCGGCCACGACGGCCGTACGCCCGTCCCGCTCGGCCTCGCCCTTCGCCCGCGCCAGCTCCGGGGGCAGCTCCCCGAAGAGCTCGGAGAGCCTCCCCACGGCCACCTCGTGGCCCTCCACGCGTCCGCGCACGCCCCGGCCGGGGACGTTCTCGAAGTGCTCGGCACGAGGCAGCGCGCCGGCGCGGTCCTCGGCGCCCGCGGCGACCGCCCGCGCGACGGGGTGCTCGGAGGCGTGCTCCAGGGCGCCCGCGAGCCGCAGCAGCAGCCGCTCGTCGGTGCCCTCGGCGACGTACACCTCCTGGAGGGTCATCCGTCCGGTGGTGACGGTGCCGGTCTTGTCCAGGACGACGGTGTCGACGCGACGGGTGGACTCCAGGACCTCGGGACCCTTGATGAGGATGCCGAGCTGGGCCCCGCGCCCGGTGCCGACCATCAGCGCGGTCGGCGTGGCGAGCCCGAGGGCGCAGGGGCAGGCGATGATCAGTACGGCGACGGCGGCGGTGAACGCGGCGACGGTGTCGCCCGTGGCACCCAGCCACATCCCGAAGGTGCCGACGGCGATCAGCAGCACCACGGGGACGAAGATCCCGGAGATCCGGTCGGCGAGGCGCTGGACCCGGGCCTTGCCGTTCTGCGCCTCCTCCACCAGCCGCGCCATCCGCGCGAGCCGTGTGTCGGCGCCGATCCGGGTCGCCTCGACGACGAGCCGTCCGCCCGCGTTGACCGTGGCGCCGGTGACGGTGTCGCCGACGGTGACGTCCACGGGCACGGACTCGCCGGTCAGCATGGACGCGTCCACGGCGGAGGAGCCCTCGAGGACCGTGCCGTCGGTGGCGATCTTCTCCCCGGGCCGTACGACGAACCGGTCGCCCACGGCCAGCCGCTCCGCCGGGATCCGCACCTCGCGCCCGCCCACCCGTCTCCCACCACCGCCCTCAACCGAGAGCGCTTCGCGCTCGCCCTCCTCGTATCGCAGTACGGCCACGTCCTTGGCGCCCAGCTCCATCAGCGCCCGCAGGGCCGCTCCCGCGCGGCGCTTGGAGCGGGCCTCGAGGTAGCGGCCGAGCAGGATGAAGGCGGTGACGCCGGCGGCGACCTCCAGGTAGATGGTGGAGGCGCCGTCGGTGCGCGAGACGGTGAGCTCGAAGGGGTGCCGCATGCCGGGCATGCCCGCGTCGCCGAGGAACAGCGCCCACAGGGACCAGCCGAACGCGGCGAGCGTGCCGACGGAGACCAGCGTGTCCATGGTGGCCGCGCCGTGCCGGAGGTTGGTCCAGGCGGCCCGGTGGAAGGGGGCGGCGCCCCAGACCACGACGGGTGCGGCGAGGGTGAGCGAGAGCCACTGCCAGTTGTCGAACTGCAGGGGCGGGATCATCGCCAGGAGGACGACGGGGAGGGCGAGGAGCGCGGAGCCGGTGAGGCGCCGTCGCAGGACGGCGAGTTCGGGGTCGGCCTGCGTGTCGGGGCCCTCCTCGGTCACCTCCCGCACAGGCTCCTCGGCGGTGTAGCCGGTCCGCACCACCGTGGTGATCAGGTCGGCGACCTCGGTGCCTGGCGGGTAGGTGATCCGGGCCTTCTCCGTCGCGTAGTTCACCGTGGCGGTGACGCCGTCCATGCGGTTGAGCTTCTTCTCGACGCGGGCCGCGCAGGAGGCGCAGGTCATCCCGCCGATGAGCAGCTCGACCTCCGAGAGGGCCGGCTGTCCGGCGGCCGGTGCCTCGGTGGCGGTGGTGCTGGTCATGTCCGTACTCCAGGGACGTCCGGGGCTCCGAGGGCGTCCGGGGCTCCGGGGGCGGTGGCGTGCCGGGCCGCGGGGAACGGGTGGCCGCTGCGGCCCGGTTCACGCCGTGCGGAAGCGGGACTCCCGGTTCAGGCCTGGCCGGCCAGCTCGAAGCCGGCCTCGTCGACGGCGGCGCGGACGGCCTCCTCGTCGAGCGGGGCGGCGGAGACGACGGTCACCTCGCCGGAGGAGGCGACCGCCTGCACCGAGCTGACGCCGGCGATCTGGGAGATCTCGCCGGAGACGGCGCCCTCGCAGTGCCCGCAGCTCATCCCGCTCACCTTGTAGACGGTGGTGACGGAGCCCTGGGTGTCGGTCTGGGAGGTCATGTCGTTACTCCTCGTCGAGGCGTATGGGGGCGGTGTGGCCTTGGCCATGACTTCAGACTATACCCCTAGGGGGTATGAATCCAAGTCTGACGGCCGGGGCGGCGTCAGGCGGATCGAGGACACCCGCGACAAGAGGACACCCGCGACAAGGCGGGAGCCGGGGGATAGCGTTCCGCCGGAAGCGGCGATCACCGAAGGGCGGGACGGTCATGCGGGCGGTGGTGTTCGAGCGGTACGGGGAACCGGCCGAGGTGCGGGAGGTCACGGACCCGGAGCCGGCGGAGCACGGGGTGGTGGTCCGCGTCGAGGCCACCGGCCTGTGCCGCAGCGACTGGCACGGCTGGCAGGGCCACGACCCGGACATCGCCCTGCCGCACGTCCCCGGCCACGAACTCGCCGGAACGGTCGAGGCCGTCGGCGCCCGGGTCACCGGCTGGCGCGCCGGGGACCGGGTCACCGTCCCCTTCGTCTGCGCCTGCGGAACCTGCCCCGCCTGCGCGGCCGGCGACCAGCAGGTGTGCGAACGCCAGACCCAGCCCGGCTTCACGCACTGGGGCTCCTTCGCCCAGTACGTGGCGCTGGACCACGCCGACGTGAACCTCGTCGCCGTCCCCGACGGGATGTCCTTCGCGACGGCCGCCTCGCTCGGCTGCCGCTTCGCCACGGCCTACCGCGCGGTGGTGCAGCGGGGCCGGGTGGCGGCGGGGGAGTGGGTGGCCGTGCACGGCTGCGGCGGGGTGGGGCTGTCGGCGGTGATGATCGCCGCGGCGGCCGGCGCGCGCGTCGTCGCCGTCGACGTGTCCCCGGGGGCCCTCGACCTGGCGCGGCGGTTCGGCGCGGCGGAGTGCGTGGACGCGGCGGCCGTACCGGACCCCGCCGGGGCGGTCCGCGACCTCACCGGCGGCGGCGCCCACCTCTCCCTGGACGCCCTCGGCGCACCCGCCACCTGCGCCGCCTCGGTCGACGGCCTGCGCCGCCGGGGCCGCCACGTCCAGGTCGGCCTGCTGCCCTCACCGACGGGCACCACGCCCGTCCCCATGGCCCGGGCCATCGCCCTCGAACTCGAACTCCTCGGCAGCCACGGCATGGCCGCGCACGCCTATCCCCCGATGCTGGAACTGGTCCGGGCCGGTGTGCTCCGCCCCGATCTGCTGGTGACCTCCACCATCGCCCTGGACGCCGCCCCGTCCGCCCTCGCGGCCATGGGCGGGGCGGCGGCGGGGGCGGGCGTGACCGTCATCGAGCCCTGGAGCTGACCGGGACCCCGGCCGGAAGGGCGACGGGGGTCAGCCGCCCCCGCGGCCCCGGTTGCCCGGACGGGAGGCGACCCACGCCCGGATGGTGTCGGCGTACCAGTAGGGCTTGCCCGCCTCCACGTGGTCGGGCGGGGGCAGCAGGCCGTGCTTGCGATAGGAGCGGACGGTGTCCGGCTGCACCTTGATGTGGGCCGCGATGTCCTTGTAGGACCACAGCGATCGGTCGGTCATGGTGGCACCTCCCCGCGCACACCGCGGCGACGGCCGGGGGCGACCGTCAGGGGGAACCGGGCGTGCGCTGGTGATCAGACATGCGTTGTGCCCGGTGAACGAGGCCCGTCGGCGGCGGGGCAGGGGTTGTGCGCCGAGTGTGACGGAAGGCCCGCGCACGTGTGACGTCCGTGACCGCACGGGAGTGTCTGTGACAGGGATGTCACACAGGCGCACACCGGTCCGTCGGCGGGGCGCGTGGACTTCCCCCGCGGACACGGGTCCGGGCAAGCCTCGACAAAGTCTCGTCCGAATGTCCGGACAAAACATTGACAGGGCTTCACGCCCGGAGCTAGAACCGGGGAGGACCACACGGACGTGGAGCCGTACGAAGGGGACGCGATGGCGTACGACGTGATCACCACGGGGCGGATCGGAGCGGACCTCCACCCGCTCCGGACGGGCGTACCGCTGCCACGGGTCACGTCCTTCGGCACGTTCCCCGGCGGCTCGCTCCGCCACGGCCCGCCGGCCGGCCGGGACCCGGAGAAGACCGTGCGGCGCGCCGACGCCGCCGGGGCCGTCGCCGCCTCCCGCCCGGAGTGCCCCTCCGCGATGCCCGCCCCCGACGGGATCGACGCGGCGCTCGCCGCGGGAGCCGTCACATGACCGACCCGTACGTCCCCCGGGGCGCCACCACCGGCACCCCGGCACCGATCGCCTCCGGCGCGGAAGGCCGCATCGCTTTGGCAGGAGCGAAGAGCGAGCGACGACTCCCCGCCCGCCGCGGCCCCGCGCCGGAGGTCCCGCCGAAGTGTCATGTGTCCACTCGGGGACCCGAACGGCCGACACTGTGTCGGGCCCGCCCGAGGCCCCGCGGCTGGTGGGATGTATCCGTGGCCAAAGCCGCGGCGCGTCCGCCCGCGGCCGGGCCGCACGAGCTGTACGAACGGCACGTCTCCACCCGTCGCCGCCATCTGTGAAGGAGTTCTCGGTCATGACGAAGATCGTCAACCACTGGATCGGCGGCAAGACCGCCGAAGGCGCCTCGGGTACCTACGGCCCGGTGACGGACCCGGCGACCGGCGAGGTCACCACGAAGGTCGCGTTCGCGTCCGTCGAGGAGGTCGACGCCGCGGTCGCCGCCGCCAAGGAGGCGTACCTGAGCTGGGGCCAGTCCTCCCTGGCCACCCGCACCACCATCCTCTTCAGGTTCCGCGCGCTGCTCGACGCCCACCGCGACGAGATCGCCGGGCTGATCACCGCCGAGCACGGCAAGGTGCACTCCGACGCGCTCGGCGAGGTGGCGCGCGGCCTGGAGATCGTCGACCTGGCCTGCGGGATCAGCGTGCAGCTGAAGGGCGAGCTGTCCACGCAGGTCGCCAGCCGCGTCGACGTGTCGTCCATCCGCCAGCCGCTGGGCGTCGTCGCCGGCATCACGCCGTTCAACTTCCCGGCGATGGTGCCGATGTGGATGTTCCCCCTCGCCATCGCCTGCGGCAACACCTTCGTCCTGAAGCCGTCCGAGAAGGACCCGTCCGCCTCGATCCGCCTCGCCGAACTCCTCTCGGAGGCCGGACTCCCCGACGGCGTGTTCAACGTCGTCCACGGCGACAAGGTGGCGGTCGACCGCCTCCTCGCCCACCCCGACGTCAAGGCGGTCTCCTTCGTCGGCTCCACCCCGATCGCCCGCTACATCCACACCACCGCCTCGGCGAACGGCAAGCGCGTCCAGGCCCTCGGCGGCGCCAAGAACCACATGCTGGTCCTCCCCGACGCCGACCTCGACGCGGCGGCCGACGCGGCCGTCTCCGCGGCCTACGGCTCGGCGGGCGAGCGCTGCATGGCGATCTCCGCGGTCGTCGCCGTCGGCGCGATCGGCGACACGCTGGTGGAGAAGATCCGCGAGCGCGCCGAGAAGATCAAGATCGGCCCCGGCAACGACCCCACCTCCGAGATGGGCCCGCTGATCACCAAGGTCCACCGCGACAAGGTGGCGTCGTACGTCACCAACGCGGCGAGCGAGGGCGCCGAGGTCGTCCTGGACGGCACCGGCTACACCGTCGACGGCCACGAGAACGGCCACTGGATCGGCATCTCCCTCCTCGACAAGGTGCCGACGTCAGCCGCGGCCTACCAGGACGAGATCTTCGGCCCCGTCCTGTGCGTCCTGCGCACGGAGACCTACGAAGAGGCCCTGGACCTCATCAACTCCTCCCCGTTCGGCAACGGCACCGCGATCTTCACCCGCGACGGCGGCGCCGCCCGCCGCTTCCAGCTGGAGGTCGAGGCCGGCATGGTCGGCGTGAACGTCCCGATCCCGGTCCCCGTCGGCTACCACTCCTTCGGCGGCTGGAAGGACTCCCTCTTCGGCGACCACCACATCTACGGCAACGACGGCACGCACTTCTACACCCGCGGCAAGGTCGTCACCACCCGCTGGCCCGACCCGGCGGACGCCCCCACCGGCGTCGACCTGGGCTTCCCGCGCAACCACTGAGCGTCACCGAACACCCCCAGAGGCCGTCCGTCATGCGGGCGGCCTCATTTTTTTGCGGGTTCCCCCTGCGGTTACCGCAGGAAGGCAAAGCCGCTTCATCAGTGCCCTGTTGTGTTCAGGTGGTCATTGACGAGGCCAGAAGGCAACGAATTCCGTAGGTGAAGGCCCATTGACGTCACGGTTTCCGTCGGATTCCATTCTGCGAAACCGGGAGCGGACACACGACGTACGACCTGATCCGCCGGAGGCGATAGCGCTCCCGGCCCTCACTTCTTGTCGCACGAGTCGATCGGAACCGCCGCATGACCGACACGCTCCGCCCCGCCGAGACCGCCGTCGCCCCGGCGGCCCCGGACAGCCCCCAGAAGCTCAAGCGCTCCATCGGGGTCGTCGGCGGCACACTCCTCACCCTCTCGTGCGTGACACCGGCCTCGACGCTGTTCGTGGTCGTCCCCGACCTGCTCGGCTCCCTGGGCACCGCCACCGCCCTCACCATCGCCATCGGCTCGCTGCTCTGCGTCGCCGTGGCGTTCTGCTATTCGGAACTGGGCACCCTCGTCCCCAGCGCGGGCGGCGAATACGCGATGGTCTCCACGCTCGCCGGACGGCTGGCGGGCTGGCTGGTCTTCGTACTGTCCCTGCTGGTGGTGATGATCGTCCCGCCGGTGATCGCGATGGGCACGGCCGACTACCTCGAACCGATCGTGCGCCTAGACCCGTCCCTGGCGGGCGCCGCCGTCATGCTGCTCGCCACCCTCGCCGGCCTGCTGGACCTGCGCGCCAACGCCTGGATCACCGGCGTCTTCCTGGTCCTGGAGGTCGTCGCGGCGGCCGTGGTGGCGGTGCTGGGCTTCGCCCACAGCGAGCGCGGCCTCGGCAGCCTCGCCTCCATGGAGGTCGCCGGCGCCGACGGCCGCCCGGACGCCGTGACCGCCCTGCTGGTCGTCTCCGGCCTCGCCATCGCCCTGTTCATCACCCAGGGCTTCGCCTCGGCCGTCTACCTCTCCGAGGAACTGGAGAACCCGCGCCGCAACGTCGCCCGCACGGTGCTGGCCACCCTCGGCATCTCCGCCGTCATCATCCTGGTGCCGGTCGTCGCCATCACCCTCGGCGCCTCCGACCTCGCCGAGCTGACCGGCGGCGACATCTCCGCCATGGTCACCGCCTGGTCCAACTCCGCCGTCGGCACCTTCGTCAGCCTCTGCGTGGCGCTCGCGATCGTCAACGCCGGCATCGTCATGGTCATCCAGAACTCGCGCGTCCTGTTCGCCTCCGCCCGCGACAGGGCCTGGCCCGAGCCGGTGAACGCCGTCTTCTCCCGGCTCGGCCGCTTCGGCTCCCCCTGGGTCGCCACCCTCGCGGTCGGCATCCCCGGCGCGGCCCTGTGCTTCGTGAACCTGGACACCCTGTACGGGGTCACGGGCGTCTCCGTCACTGGCATGTACCTGCTCGTCGCCGTCGCCGCCCTGCTCTCCCGCCGCGGCGTCCACCGCCACGCCCGCGCCTGGCGCATGCCGCTGTGGCCCGCCGTACCGGCCCTCCTGATCGTGGTCCTGGGCTACGTCCTCACCCGGCAGGAGCCGGGCCACCTCCTGTGGACCGGCGGCATCATGGCGGTGGCCACCTCCTACTGGGTCCTCTACCTCCGCCCGCGCGCCACCACCCGCTGGCTGGTGACCCTGCCGGAGGACGCCCGGTCCTGAACCGCCGGTGTACCGCGGACGCGGTAGGCGGGGGGGTCGCCGTACGCCCCCGGGAGGTCCCCGGGTTCGGTCTCCAGTCGACATCTGCCCGACAGGTTCGCCCCGTACCGTTGACGCATGGATCTTCGACTGCCCGGATCGCGGTGGCTGCGGTCACGGCGGCCGCGACGGGTCACCGCCGCCGCGGCCGCCGTCGTCGTGCTCGCCGGTGCCGGTACGTGGACCGCCGTCGCCTCCGACGACGCGCCCGCGGTCCGCCGCGCCGACCGGGTCATGAGCACGGGCGACGGGGTGCGCATCGACACCTCGTACTTCACCGCGGGACCCGACGGCCGCCGCCCCGCCGTCCTGCTCGGGCACGGCTTCGGCGGCAGCAAGGACGACGTGCGGGAGCAGGCCGAGGACCTCGCGCGCGACGGGTACGCGGTCCTCACCTGGTCCGCGCGCGGCTTCGGCGGGTCGACCGGGAGGATCGGGCTGAACGACCCGGAGGGCGAGGTCGCCGACGTCTCCCGGCTGATCGACTGGCTGGCGGACCGGCCCGAGGTCGAGCTCGACGAGGACGGCGACCCGCGGGTCGGGATGGCGGGCGGTTCGTACGGGGGCGCCATCGCGCTGCTCGGTGCCGGGTACGACGACCGGGTCGACGCCATCGCCCCGGCGATCACCTACTTCGACCTCGCCGACGCGCTCTTCCCGAACGGTGTCTTCAAGAAGCTGTGGGCCGGCGTCTTCGTCAACTCCGGCGGCGGCTGCGAGAAGTTCGAGCCCGCGCTGTGCGCGATGTACGAGCGGGTCGCCGAGTCCGGCGTCCCGGACGCCGAGGCGCGCGAGCTGCTCGAGGAGCGGTCGCCGTCCGCGGTCGCCGACCGCATCGACGTGCCCACGCTGCTCGTGCAGGGCCAGACCGACTCCCTCTTCCCGCTCGGTCAGGCCGACGCCGCCGCCAAGGCGATCCGCGCCAACGGCGCCCCGGTCGACGTCGACTGGATCGCGGGCGGCCACGACGGCGGCAGCCTGGAGACGGACCGCGTGCAGCAGCGCGTGAGCACCTGGTTCGACCGGTACCTGAAGGACGACAAGGGCGCCGACACCGGCCCCGCCTTCCGCGTCACCCGCACCGGAGGCGTGGACTCCACCGACGGCCGGGCCGTGCTGAACGGCGCGAGCGCCGACACCTACCCGGGTCTGACCAACGGCGGCCGCTCCTTCCCCCTCACCGGACGCGAGCAGAGCTTCGCCAACCCGGCCGGAGCCAACCCGCCCGCGATCTCCTCCCTGCCCGGCCTCGGCGGCTCCGGCGGCCTGGCCCAGCTGTCCTCGCTCGGCGTCGGCATCTCCCTGGACTTCCCGGGCCAGTACGCCCGCTTCGAGTCCGCCCCGGTCCGCGACGACCTGCGGATCACCGGATCGCCGACCGTCACCGTGCACGTCGGGTCGACCGGCGAGGACGCCGTCCTCTTCGGCAAGGTGTACGACGTCGGCCCGGACGGACGGCAGCAGGTGCTGCCCTCGCAGCTGGTCACGCCGGTCCGCGTCGAGGGCGCCAAGGCCGGCAAGGACGTGACGCTCACCCTCCCGGCCGTCGACCACGAGGTCCAGGAGGGCCACCGGCTGCGCCTCGTCCTCGCCTCCACCGACCTCGGCTACGCCTCCCCGGCCGCCCCGGCGACGTACACCGTCTCCCTGAAGAGCGACCTCACGGTGCCCACCGCCCCCGGCGTGACCACCGCCGCGGCCCCGCTGCCCGCATGGGTGGTGTGGCTGCCGCTCGCCGGCGCCCTGATCGCGCTCGCCCTGCTGCTCACCGGCCGCCGCCGCACCACCGCCCCGGCGCCCGACCCGGAACTGGCCGACGTCCCGCTCCAGATCACCGGCCTGAGCAAGCGGTACTCCCGCTCCTCGGACCGGTACGCCGTACGGGACCTGTCCTTCCGGGTCGAGAAGGGGCAGGTGCTCGGCCTGCTCGGCCCGAACGGCGCCGGAAAGACCACCACCCTGCGCATGCTGATGGGGCTCATCAAGCCCGACGGCGGCGAGATCCGCGTCTTCGGCCACGCCATCCGCCCCGGCGCCCCGGTGCTCTCCCGGGTCGGCGCCTTCGTCGAGGGCGCGGGCTTCCTGCCGCACCTGTCAGGCCGGGAGAACCTGGAACTGTACTGGCAGGCCACAGGACGCCCGCCCGAGGACGCCCACCTGGAGGAGGCCCTGGAGATCGCCGGGCTCGGCGACGCGCTCGCCCGCGCGGTGCGCACCTACTCCCAGGGCATGCGCCAGCGCCTCGCCATCGCCCAGGCCATGCTCGGCCTGCCGGACCTGCTCATCCTCGACGAACCGACCAACGGACTCGACCCGCCGCAGATCCGCGAGATGCGCGAGGTGATGATCCGGTACGCGGCCGCCGGGCGCACGGTGATCGTCTCCAGCCATCTGCTGTCGGAGGTCGAGCAGTCCTGCACCCACCTCGTGGTGATGGACCGCGGGCAGCTCGTCCAGGCCGGTCCGGTGCACGAGATCGTCGGCTCCGGCGACACCCTGCTCGTCGGCACCGTCGCGCCCGTGGACGAGCCGGTCGCCGAGAAGATCGCCGCGCTGCCGGGCGTCGCCTCCGCCGTCCGCACCGACGAGGGGCTGCTGGTCCGGCTCGACGCCGACGGCACCGCCCCGCGCCTGGTCGCCGAACTGGTCCGGCTGGAGGTGCCCGTGGCGTCGGTGGGCCCGCACCGCCGCCTCGAAGACGCCTTCCTCACCCTGATCGGAGGTTCCGCATGAGCACGCTCACCGAGCGAGCCGGGCCGACCGAGCCCACCGAGCCCACCGAGCGCGCCGAGCCCGTCGAGGTCGCCGCCGGCTACCGCGCGGGCCGCACCCTGCCGCTGCGGGTGGAGCTGGTCCGCCAGCTCAAGCGCCGCCGCACCCTCGTGATGGGCGCGATCCTCGCCGTCCTGCCGTTCGTGCTGGTGGTCGCCTTCGCGATCGGCGGCACGCCGGACGGCGGCCCGGACGGCAACCGCGTCAACCTGATGGACACGGCCACCGCCTCCGGCGCCAACTTCGCCGCCGTGAACCTGTTCGTGTCCGCGGGCTTCCTGCTGGTCATCCCGGTCGCCCTGTTCTGCGGGGACACGGTCGCCTCGGAGGCCGGCTGGTCCTCCCTGCGCTATCTGCTCGCCGCGCCGGTGCCCCGGATGCGGCTGCTGTGGTCCAAGCTGATCGTCGGACTGGGGATGAGCCTGGCCGCGATGGTGCTGCTGCCGGTGGTGGCGCTCGCCGTCGGCACGGCCGCCTACGGCTGGGGTCCGCTGGAGATCCCCACCGGCGGCGCGCTCGACCCGGGTACGGCGGCGCAGCGGCTTGTGGTGGTAGTGGCGTACATCTTCGTGTCGCAGCTGGTCACCGCCGGGCTCGCGTTCTGGCTGTCGACCCGCACCGACGCCCCGCTGGGCGCGGTCGGCGGCGCGGTCGGCCTGACCATCGTCGGCAATGTCCTGGACGCCGTCACCGCCCTCGGCGACTGGCGTCACTTCCTGCCCGCGCACTGGCAGTTCGCCTGGGCGGACGCCGTCCAGCCGACCCCGGAGTGGTCCGGGATGATCCAGGGCGCGTCGGTGTCCGTGACGTACGCGCTGGTGCTGTTCGCGCTGGCGTTCCGCGGTTTCGTCCGCAAGGACGTGGTGTCCTGACCCCCCGGACCGCGCGCCCGTCGGCGCGGTCCAACCGGGTGAACCTGCGCAACCGATTCGGCCGAGTCGGGTTGATGAGGGAGTAGGCCATGCGGCAGCGGAGGGCCAGAACGCGTGGCCGCTCCCACCTCTTCAAGCAGGAAGACAACCACATTGCGACAGACCCTGAGCAGGGGAGTGTTCGTGGCGGCCGCCGCCGCCACGGGCATTCTGTCCCTGTACGGAACCCCCGCCCTCGCCGACTCGTACGCGGTGGGCGCTGCCGAGGACTCTCCCGGTGTGCTGTCCGGGAACAACGTGCAGGCACCGGTCCACGGGCCGGTGAACAAGTGCGGCAACTCCGTCAACGTGGTCGGAGCCTTCAACGAGGCGTCCGACAACACCTGCGTCAACGGCTCCAGCACGTCCGGGGACGGCAAGCACGGTGACTCCGACGGTGGCGCGTACGCGGTGGGCGGCACCAAGGGCTCGGCCGGTGTGCTGTCCGGGAACAACGTGCAGGCACCGGTCCAGGGGCCGGTGAACGCGTGCGGCAACTCCGTCGACGTGGTCGGAGCCGGCAACTGGACGTCCGACAACACCTGCGTCAACGGTTCCCACGGTCACGCGGAGGAGTCCACCGACGGCGAGAACGGGGAGAGCGCGTACGGCGACTCCTCGTACGGCGACTCCGGTGGCGCGTACGCGGTGGGCGGTGCCGAGTGGTCGCCCGGCGTGCTGTCCGGGAACAACGTGCAGACGTCGGTCGACGCGCCGGTGAACGTGTGCGGCAACTCCGTCGACGTCTACGGCCTGTTCAACGGCGCCTACGGGAACACCTGCGCCAACGACGGCGGTTACGGCAAGGAGGAGGAGCCCGGCAAGGAGGAGGAGCCCGGCAAGGAGGACGAGCCCGGCAAGGAGGACGAGCCCGGCAAGGAGGACGAGCCCGGCAAGGAGGTGACGCCTCCGCCCACCAAGGTGAAGACGCCTCCCACGCGCGAGGCCGAGAAGCCCCCGGCCGAGGAGGAGCAGGCGCCCGGCAACCCGCCGCACCTGGCGATGACCGGCACCGACGGCATGATCGCCGCCTCGGCGGCCGGTGCCGTCCTGATCACCGGCGGCGCGATGCTCTACCGCCGGAGCCGCCTGGCCTCCCGAAGCTAGCCCGGTCTTCGGCGTCCGGCGTCGAACGGTGCCTCGGGACGGAGGAGCCGGCCACCCCACGGCCCGCCGCACGGGTCGAGGACCGGGCCGGGGGCGTCGGCTGCCGGGCCGCCCCCCACCGGCAGCCGCACCCGTACGACAACGCGTCCCCCGGACCGGGATCGGTCCGGGGGACGCCGCCGTCAGCACCGGTCGGTGCGGGGTGGTGCGGGTCGGTGCGGGTCGGTGCCGGTCAGCCGCGCACCGGCGACGGCGACCCGCTGCGACTGCCGGTCCCCGGGACGGAGACCGCGCCGCGCACCGGGGCCGACCTCAGCCGCCGGCGCACTCCCTGGACCAGGGTCGACGCCGTGAACGTCGCGCCGTACACGAAGCGCATCGCCGGGCCGAAGCCGGACGCGGTCACCAGGCCCGCCAGGAACAGCCCGGGGTGCGACGACTCGAAGCTGCGGCCGAGCACCGGGGAACCGTCGGGCAGCGCCGCCAGCGTCCCGCGCAGTTCGGCGGAGAGCAGGGAGAGCCGGTCGCGGTGCGCCTTGAACCCCGTGGCGGCGATGACGTGCTCGGTCTCCAGGGAACGCCGGGAGCCGTCACGGCCGGCCAGGTCCAGGCGCAGCCCGCCCGGCACCGCGGCGGCCGCGGTGACCTCCTGGCCCGGCAGCAGGTCCACCGCCCGCTCCACCCGGTCCCGCACCCACCACGCGCCCGCGGGGCCCAGCGCCGTGGCCGCGATCCGCGACCGGGACGCCTGCGGCAGCCGCCGGAACAGAGCGGGACGCTCGGCGTAGAACCAGTTCCGCCAGCCGGGCCCGAGACCGCTGTGCGGTGAGCGGACCGACCGCCACCACGGACGCTCCCAGGGCGGCGGCACGTCGTTCCACCGCAGCCGCTCCGCCCGCGCCAGCACCCGTACCCGCGTGCCCTGTTCCGCGAGGAGCGCCGCCGTCTCCAGGGCCGCCTGGCCGCCGCCGATCACCGTGACGTCCTTGCCCTGGAAGTGGCCCAGGTCGCTGTGGTGGCTGCTGTGCGTCACCAGCGTCGGGTGCAGCCCGCGCAGGGCCGGCGGCACCTCGATGAACGGCATCACCCCGACCGCCAGCGCCACCGTCCGCGCGTGCAGCGCCTGCCCGTCCTCGGTGACCGCCGTGAAACCGCCGGGACCGGACGACACCCGGGTGATCGTCCGCTCGTCCACCTCCGGCACGGCGTTCCGGGCGAACCACAGGCCGTACGACGCGAACGCCTCCACCGGGATCGGGTGCGCGTGACGTGCCGTCAGCCCTTGCTCGGCGCAGTACGCGTCCAGCCCCCAGCGCCCGCCCGGATCGGACAGGTTGGACGCCCACGGCTCCGACTTCAGGAACATGCCGTCGGGCATGTGGTCCCGCCAGGACGCCATGGGCCGGCCGAACACGCGCAGGTTCAGCCCGGCGGCCGCGGCGTGGGACGCGATCGACAGACCGTACGGACCGGCGCCCACCACCAGGAGGTCGTACATCATCAGCTGCTCGCTTTCTCGTTGTCGGTCAGGGAGGACGTGGCCGCCCGGGGGGCCGGGCGGGGCGCCGGGGAAGCCGCCGGGACCAGCCGCTGCCGCAGCCGGCCGGACACATGGCGGGCCCACAGGGCCCACATCGCCCATCCGGGGGCGCGGTCGTCCCTGGCGTACCAGGCCAGTTCGCGTCCGCCGGGCGCCGTGCGCAGCGCGGCGAACGGCGCGTAGTTCTCCACCACGAACGACCGCCCGGCCACCGGATCCCCGGTCGGCAGCGGCCGTCCGGTCAGATCCAGGTGCAGGGCGCGTACGACGTCCAGTCCCGCGCTGTCCGCGAAGAGCCGGAACTGGGCGCCGGGGCGCGGGTTGAAGTCGAGGAGGTGGTAGCGGCCGGTGGTGCCGCAGCGGCGGAAGTCGAGGTCGAAGACGCCGCGGTAGCCGAGTTCGCCGGTGAGCCGTTCGGCGAGTTCCCGGACCTCGGGGTTGGGTGTCCAGTGGCCTACCGCGGTCAGCCCCGCGCCGCGCGGCCAGGACAGCTGCTTGCGGCCCGGACCTCCGGCGCGCACGGCGCCCGCGCGGTCGGCGTAGCCGTGGAAGAACCAGTCCCGGTCCGCGCCCGGCGGCAGGTACTCCTGGAGCAGCAGCGGGCTGCCCGCCTCCGCGGTGCGCGCGTACAGTTCCCCGGCCTGCCGTGCGGAGTGCACCAGCTGGGTGCTGCGCAGTCCGCCGCCGGCCGGCAGCAGCCAGGGCCGGCTCCACTTCGCGACCAGCGGCAGTCCGAGCCGGTGGGCGTCGGCGGTGGCCCGCCGCGGGCTGTCCGGGACGAGCGTGAGCGGATGCGGAACGTCCGCGGCGGCGCACACGGCGGCCAGTTCCGCCTTGTCGGCGACGCGTTCGGGCAGCGTGGCCGGCATCTCGGGCAGCAGGTAGGAGGGCGCGAGGTCGTCCCGCAGCCGGCCCGCGGCGATCGCGGTCGCGTCGTCCAGCGGGATCAGCACGGCCGGGCGTCCCACCCGGTCGGCCACCCGGCGCAGCACGGCGAGGACCTGCTGCGCGGACGCGCCCGGTGGGGGCGGGACATGCATGCTGCGGACATAACGCGAGTGACGGACGGGACTTCCCGTGGGATCGGCGACGACATGCACCTCCGCTCCCGCCCTGCCGAGCGACCGCACGGCCCCCAGCGTTCCGTGGTGAAAGGGATTCCGGTCGGTCCGCAGCAGTACGGCGGGGACACGGGTGTCGAGCAGCGACACGAATACTCACTTTCTTCTGGTACCGGCTCACCCGCACGGGCGAGCCCGGCACTCGAAAGCCGCAGTGACATTGGCACCGTCGTATTTCTTGTGCCTGAATCCATATGACTGTCCGTCAAAAACAGGGACGTCGGGCAGAAAGCGGATGTGAGTGAGAAGAGGAGCAGCCAATGGCCCCACAGCACAGGCGGGTCCGGGCCCGCGGGATGGCCGTGGGCGCGGCGGCGGTCGTCGTGTCCGCCGCCCTGGCGGCCGGACCCGCGGCGGGGTCGGTGCGAACCGACGACCCCCGTCCGACGGTGCCGGCCCCGGACGGGCCCGTGGCCACTCCCACGGCCCCCGCTGCCCCGCAGGTCCCCGCAGTCCCGCAGGCCTCCGCGGGCCCACAGGCCCCTGCGGATCCGCAGGCCCCCGCCGCCCCGCAGGCCCCCGCGATCCCGGACGTCGGCCTTCCGCCGGTCCCCGCCGTCCCGGACGTCGGCTTCCCGCCGGTCCCCGCCGTCCCGGACATCGGCCTCCCGCCGGTTCCCGGCCCGGTCCTGCCGGTGCCGCTCCCGCGCGTTCCGGCCTTCGGCGCCTTCCTCGCCTCCGACGCGCGCGGCGTGGCCCGCATGAGGCAGCTCAGCCGCTGGCTGGGCGGTGCCGAGCTGCGCGTCGGCCACACCTACCTGCCCGGCAACCACTGGAGCGACATCGAGGGGGACATCGGCTTCCTCAAGTCGTGGGCGCGCTGGCGCAACGCCGACGACGACCGGATGCTCGTCCTCAACGTCCCCATGCAGGAGCGCAACGAGGAGGGAGTCCCCGACGACGAGGTCCGGCAGTTGCTGCGGCGGGGCGCGGCCGGGGAGTTCGACCACCACTTCCGTGCCCTCGCCGAGCGGCTGGTCGAGCTGAAGGTGCCGGACACGGTGCTGGTGCTCGGCTGGGAGATGAACGGCGTCACCTACACCCACCGCTGCGGTCCCGACCCGGAATCCTGGAAGAAGTACTGGAACCGGATCGTGAGAACCATGCGCGCGGTGCCGGGCCAGGAATTCCGCTTCGACTTCGCACCGAGCCGCGGCCGGGACGCCGTTCCCTGGACAGAGTGCTACCCCGGGGACGACACGGTCGACATCGTCGGCATGGATTCCTACGACCAGCCCGCCGGGCATTCCTTCGACGAACAGGTGAAGGAACCGTACGGACTCCAGGCGCACGTGGATTTCGCGAAGGCCCACGGAAAACCCCTCTCCTATCCCGAATGGGGGCTTTTCCGCAACGGCGACAATCCCGAGTACATGCGGCGCATGCTCGCGTGGATCGACCGGCACAAGCCGCTCTACAACACGCTGACCGACTACTGCCCGCACGGCGTGTGGCAGTGCGACGACAACCCGGACTCGTCCCGCGTCTACAGATCCGTGCTCTACGGACGCACGCACGAGGGGGAGCCGGACACCCCGGCACCCACTCCCGTACCGACCGTGCCCGGCACACCGCTGCCGGAGAACTGCTCGCCGCTGGACCTGGGCCGGTGGGTGGAGTACTGGCTCGGCGGGAAACTCTGCCTCCGCTTCGACTGGTGGTCGCGCACCCGCTAGCGCCACCCCGGCCGCGTCACCGCTGCACATCGGCGGCGGTGGCCGGGCCGGGCACCGAGGCGGCGGGGGCGGAGCCGTCGCCCCGGCCGGACCGCCCCGGCCGGGCGAGCAGCACCAGGCCGCCCAGCAGGCCGCCCGCGCTCGCCCCCACCAGCGCGGTCACCCCCGGCGGCGCGGACGAGGGCTTGCCCGGCTTCACCGCGCGCGAGAACTGCACGAGCCGGACCTGGGTGCTGCCCTTGGTGTTCTCGGCGTGCCGGGTCAGCGCGCGCGCGACCGCGTTGGCCATGTCGACGGCCAGTTCGGGCTGCTCGGAGGTGGCCGTGACGGCGACCATCGGCGCGTCCGGCGACGTCGCCGTGCGCACGCTGTCCCGCAGCGTCCGCACCGGCACCCCGGCCCACACCTGCGCGTCGCCGAGCACCGCGACCTGGGTGGCGACCCGGCCGTACGCCTGCGCGAAGCCGCTGGCCGCGTCCGGGGCGGCCTTGTCGGTCGGTACGGCGACGACGTAACTGGTGGCCGTGTACGCCTGGGGCGTGAGCAGGCCGTACGCGCCGCCGAGCAGACCGCCGAGGAGCGTGCCCGCCACCAGCGCGGACCAGGCGGGCAGCTTTCTGACACGGTCCAGGGACGGACGGAGCCGACGGGTCGGGGTGTCGGTCATGACGGGCTTGCTCCCTCGAAGGTGCGGTGGGGGCTCACGGTGCGGCGGACGGCGACGAGCCGGTGACGGCCGCCGTGTACACGTCCATGAGGCGGGCTGTGCTGCGGGTGATGCTGTAGTGGTGCGCGGCCCGGCCGGCCGTGCGCGGTCCGGGGCCCGCCGTACGGACCTCGGCGATCGCGCGGGCGTACGCCCCGGGGCCGCCGCGCACCCGCCGGGCGTCGGCGCAGGCCTCGGGGGGCAGGTCCTCGATCGCCGGGCAGGAGGCGTAGAGCACGGGCAGGCCGGACGCCAGCGCCTCCACGGCGGCCAGACCGAAGGCCTCCTCCGCGGACGGGGAGGCGAACAGGTCCATCGCCGCCGTCAGCGAGGGCAGGTCGGGGCCGGGGGTGCCGTCGGGGACGACGGGACGCTCGCCGGTGAACAGGACCCGCCCCGCCACCCCGGCCTCGTGCGCGGTGCGGCGCAGCACGTGTTCCTCGGGGCCGCCGCCCACCAGCAGCAGCCAGTGGTCCTCCGGCAGCAGGGTGAGCGCGCGGACGAGGACGTCGAACCGCTTGCCCCGGGTGAGCCGGCCGACGCCGCCGACGACGAACGCGCCCTCCGGCAGGCCCAGGCGCCGGCGGGTGTGCTCCCGCCGCTCCGGGTCGAAGCGGAAACGGTCCAGGTCGATGCCGTTGGGGACGACCTCGATGCGGGGGGCGGGCACGCCCCAGCGCTTCAGCCGGTCGGCCACCGTCGGGGAGACGGCGACCGTCGCCGACCCGAGCCGTTCGCTCGCCAGGTACAGCGCGCGTACCCCGGCCGTCAGCCTGCGGCCCTCCATCTGGGTGTCGCCCAGGGAGTGTTCGGTCGCCACGACCGCGCGCACCCCGGCGACCCGGGCGGCGATCCTGCCGTAGACACAGGCCCGGTACAGATGCGTGTGCACCAGGTCGTAGCCGCCGGCGCGGATCACCCGGACCAGACGGGGGAGCGCGGCCAGGTCGCGGTTGCCGCCCATGCCCAGGTGCACGACGCGCACGCCGTCGGCGCCGAGCCCGTCGGCGACCGCGCCGGGGTTGGTGAGCGTCACCACGTCGCAGTCGACCGGCAGATGACGCAGCAGCAGCCGCAACTGCTGTTCGGCACCGCCGACACCGAGCCCGGTGATGATGTGCAGCGCCCTCATCACACGCCCTCCACCGGGCGCCGGCGCAGCCGGTGCAGCCGGAGCTTGAGGTGCAGGCGCAACGCCGTGTCGTTCTGCCCGACGTGCGCGCGCGGCAGGGCGTGCGGGCCGGTCAGCGGGCCGGGGTCGATGGCGCAGGCGTAGGTGTAGCCCGCTTTCCGTACGGCCTCGACGGCGCGCGCGTCGACCGTGCCGTACGGGTAGCAGAACCCGTCGACCGGGGCGCCGGTCAATTCGGTGAGCCGGGCGCGGCTCTCGGCGACCTCGGCGGTGAGCGTGGCGTCGTCCGCGCGGGTCAGGTCGACGTGGGTGAGGCCGTGCGAGCCGATCTCCACGCCCCCGTCGGCGGCGCGCCGGATGCCGTCCGCGGTCAGCAGCGGCTTGCGCGGGCCGAGCGGGTCCCAGGCGTTGTCGCCGCCGAGCCGGCCCGGCAGGACGAAGAGGGTGGCGCCGCAGCGGAAGCGGCGCAGCAGCGGCAGGGCGCCGGTGAGGAAGTCGGTGTAGCCGTCGTCGAAGGTGAGGCCGACCAGGCCCCGGCCCTCGCCCCGGGCGCGCGCGGCGAGCAGCTCGGCGACGGACACGCCGCGCAGCCCCCGCCGGCACAGCCAGGCCAGCTGCCGCCCGAGCCGCTCGGGGGTGACGGTGATGCGGTACGGATCGTCCGAGCAGTCACCCACCGAGTGGTACATCGCCACCCAGGGGACGGGGCCTGGACGGGGCGCGGAGGGTCTGCCGGGGGCGACGGAATCAACGGGAGCGGCCATGTGTGAGCCTTCGTGTGACGGTGCGTACGGAGCGCAGTGCGGATGCGACGGATGCGGAGTGCCGGGCGACCGGCGCGGACAGGGCGAGCGGCACGAAGACGGCGGCCACGGCCGGACAGCCGGCCGCGAGGGCGGCCACCGGGGACTCGAAGCGGCTCGCGGCGAACGCCCCGGCGGCGACGGCGAGGACCGAGGCGAGCACGGGCCGGCTCAGTCGGCCCAGGACCTCGCGGACGCCGACCGTGACGCCGGCCGTGTCGCCGGGGCGGGGTGCGCGCAGGCCGGTCAGCAGCAGTACGGCCGTGGCGGTGATGCCGAAGGCGTTGGCGGCGGCGATCCCCGCCACCCCCCAGCGGCCCACGGCCAAGGCGCCGATCAGGGACGTGACGGCGATGCCGGCCGCCATCACGCCGAGGGGGTACCAGCTGGGGCGGCCCGCCGAGAAGTAGCAGCGGACGAGGGCGCCCACGAGGGTCTGGCCGAGCAGACCGAGGGCGTACACGCGCATGACGTTCGCCGTGGCGGTGGTGTCGGCGGCGGTGAACGCGCCGCGCTGGAAGAGCAGTTCGATCATCTGCGGGGCGCAGGCGATCACCGCGCACATGCCGGCCAGCACCACACAGGACGCCAGCACCAGGTCCCGTTCCACCCGGGCGCGGGCCCGGCGGGTGTCGCCTTCGGCGAGCGCCCGCGCCACCACGGGGAAGGTGACGGTGCACACCATCAGCGACAGCGTCATCGGGATCTGGGCGACCTTCTGCGCGTAGTTGAGGTGCGAGATGGACCCGGCGGGCAGGGAGGACGCCAGGAACCGTTCGACGAGGACCTGCGACTGGCGGCACAGCGCGAACAGCAACACGGCGGCGATCAGGGCGAGGCGCACCGGCCGCTCCCCGTCCGCCGGTTCGGTCGCGGCGGACGCGGGCGTGGGCGCGGGCGACGCCAGCCGGCGCCACAGGGACGGCAGTTGCACCGCCACCATCAGACAGCCGCCCACCGCGACCCCGGCGGCCGCCGCGCGCACCCCCCACGCGCCGCCGAGCAGGAACATCGTCGCCACGATGCCGGTGTTGTACGCGACGTAGATCGCCGCCGGCGCGAAGAAACGGCGGTGCGCCCGCAGGGCGGCGCTGCAGTACCCGGCGAGCCCGAAGGCCAGCAGGCTGAGCGCGGTGAGCCGGGTGCAGTCGACGGCGAGGCGGGGATCGGACAGACCGGGCGCCAGGACGCGGACCAGGTACGGGGCCCCGGCGGCGACCAGCGCCGTCACCGCGGCGAAGGCGAGGCACAGCCGGGGCAGGGTGGCCCTGACCAGATCGCGCACCGGGTCGCCGGGCACGCCCCGGGCCCGGCGCGCCAGCGCCACGCTGAACGCCGGGATCAGCGCGATCGCCAGCCCGTCCTCGATCAGCAGCGTCGCGGCGATCTCCGGCACGGTCCACGCGACCAGGAAGGCGTCCGTGTCGCTCCCGGCCCCGAACAGCCGCGCCAGCGACTGGTCCCGCACCAGCCCGAGCACCGACCCGGCGATGGACAGCACCGCCGTCCCCAGCGCGGCCCGGGCGAGGAACCTCCGGGACACCGCGCCCGACTCACCACCGTCACCACCCGGCCCGACGGCACGCGCCGCGGGCGGTGCGCCCGGACCGCCACCCGCCGCGCCCTCGGGCCCGTCGGACTCGGATCCGCCGGACACGGGATCACCGGCCGTCGTGCGTGCGCCGGCCGTCGTGCGGGTGCCGGCCGGGGGCCCGGCGGGTCCGGGTTCCGCGGGCCGGGGCCCGTCCGTCGTGGGGGCGTCTGCCGCGGGCCGACCGGAGGCGGGGTCGCCGGTTTCGAGCTCGCCGGTCCGGGGTCCACCCGCTTCGGGGCCACCGGTCTTGAGCTCGCCGGTCCGGGGTCCACCCGCTTCGGGACCGCCGGTCTTGAGCCCGCCGGGCTCGGATCCGGCGGGCTCGGATCCGGGAGTCTGTGAAGGCAGCATCGTCATCGGGTCGCGGCCTCCTCGATGCGGGCGGGCGCTCCGTCCTGCGGGGCGGCGTCCGCCCGGTCGTCGCGGGACAGCGCCCACCACGCCGTCAGGCCCAGCGCCATGCCGGTCAGGACGGTCGAGGGGCCGCCGATGTCGCCGTAGACGAAGTCGGTGAGCAGCCAGAGCAGGAGGCCGACGGCGACGAGCGCGCAGTCGAGGCCGGGGCCGCGGCGGCGGGCCCGCAGCAGGCGCCGCAGCGCGCACACCAGCAGCGCCAGCCAGCTCCCGGCGAGCGCCAGCAGCCCGATCAGGCCCTGCTCGCTCAGCACCAGCAGGTACATGCTGTGCGGCGACAGCAGCGCCTGCTTGTGGTACTCCTCGCCGGCGCCCTCGATGTCGCTGCCCGAGGACAGCGCCAGGGTGGCGTGCCCGTCGCGGTACTCGGGGAAGCCCTTCAGACCCACACCGGTCAGCGGGTGCTCGCGCCACATGCCGGTGGCCGCCGCCCACAGCGTGTACCGGTCGACGACGGACTGGTCGGGCGTGTCGGCGACCTCCGTGATGCTGTCGATCCGTTCCTGCAGCATCGCCGTACCGACTCCGAAGCCGCCCGTCAGGACGACGCCCGCCGCGACCACGGCCGCCGCCACCTTCACCGCGCGCCGCAGCCCCGCCAGCGCCAGCTGCACCGCGCACGTCAGCGCGGTCGCGATCCAGGCGCCCCGGCTGAAGGACAGCGCCAGCGGCAGCACCAGGACCAGGGCGCACCCGGCGGCGGCCGTCCGCTGCCACACCGGGGCCCGCCCCAGCGCGATCCCCGCCGCGCACACCACGCCCAGCGACACCGCCGTCGCCATGCCCATCACGTCCTGCGCCCCGAAGGTGCCGACCGCGCGGACGGTCTCGCCCTGGTACGAGGCACCGGTCCCGGTGACGTACTGGTGCACCCCGACGGCCCCCTGCCACAGGGCGAGCCCCACGAACGACCAGGCCAGCACCCGGAAGTCGGCCCGGCCGCGGAGCAGCACCAGGACGACGGCCGGGACGAGCACGAAGACCTGCAGATAGCGGCCCAGGCCGCCGAACGCCGCCTGGGGCGAGGCCGCCCCCATGGCGGCGAGCGCCAGCCCCGCGACCGGCAGTCCCAGCACCACGGCCGCGCGGGGCGACAGCGGACGCCGTCGTTCCCGCAGCAGCCGGATCACGCAGTACCCGGCCACCAGCGCGGACGCCACGTCGGCGGGCCCCGCGCCGTCCCCCGTCGACGGCAGGCCCGCCAGGGCGACCACCGCCACCAGCGGCAGGACCGGCGCCAGGGCGGCAGCGGCTCGGCGCGGCGGGACGAGGGCGTGGCTCACGTGGCGTCAGCTCCCCGTCGGACGGACCAGCGTGGCCGCGGTGCGCAGCAGGATGCAGATGTCCCGCCACAGCGACCAGTCGTCGATGTAGGCGTTGTCGAACCGGCACCGGTCCTCGATCGAGGTGTCGCCGCGCAGCCCGTGGATCTGCGCCAGACCGGTGATGCCGGTACGCATCCGGTGCCGGGCCGCATAACCGGGATACGTCTGGCTGAACTGCGCGACGAAGTAGGGGCGTTCGGGCCGGGGCCCGACCAGGCTCATGTCGCCGCGGAGCACGTTCCACAGCTGGAGCAGCTCATCCAGCGAGGTGCGCCGCAGCATGCGGCAGAACCAGCGCATCTCGTGCTCGTTGGCCACGCTCCACCGGGTCGCCGACTCGTGCTCGTCGACCGGGCGGTGGGTGCGGAACTTCAGCAGCGTGAACGGCTCCCCGTCGCGGCCGATGCGCTCCTGCCGGAACACCACACCCGGCCCGTCGGCCAGCCGCAGCGTCACGGCGCACACCAGCAGCAGCGGGCCGGCCAGCAGCAACAGCGTCCCCGAGACCAGGATGTCGAGCATCCGCTTGCCGAGGTCGCCGCCGCGCGCCGGGGCGAAGTCCAGCCGACGGCAGGAGAACCCGGCCAGCCGCTCCCGCGCCGGGTACGGCACCGGGTCGGCGTCGACCTCCCAGACCGCGCAGCCCGACTCGGCCAGCGCCCGCAGCAGCGGCCCCTGTTCGGTCCGTACCGAGGGATGGACGGCGAGCACCGCCCGCACCCCGTTCTGGATGACCGCCCGCTCGACCTCCTCGTCCGTGCGCAGCACCGGCACGCCCTCGGCGCCGTCCGACTGCCCGGCGACGATCCCCACCGGCCGCACCCCGCAACGCGGGTGGCGCAGCACGGCGGCGGCCACGCGCTGCGCGGTCCCGACCGGACCGACGACGAGCGCGGCGTGCGGGCGGCGCAGCAGCGCGGCCCGCCGCCGCCCGTGCACGGCCGCGCGCAGCGCGCAGGCCGCCGCCGCCTGTACGGCCAGTCCGGTCAGCACGGTGCCGGTGGACAGCGCGTGCTCCGGCCGGTACGCGGCCCACAGCACCGCGCCGGCCGTCCAGACCACCGCGACACGGCCGCACACGGCGGGCAGTTCCTCCAGCAGTCCCGGCACCGGCGGCCGGGTGTCACGCGGGCGCAGCAGCAGCGACACCGCGATCAGCAGGGCGACGAGCAGCGGATGGTGCCGGGCCCCGGGCAGCGCCAGCGCGGCGGGCAGGACGGCGGCACCGTCCGCGACGAGCAGCGGCAACGGTGAGGCCGCCCGGGGCGGCGCGGCGGGCAGGCGGGGGCCGGTATCGGTGCCGCGCGGCGGCATGACGGAGACGGGCGAGGAGAATCCGTGGTCCCGCGGCGGCACGCCGGGGGAGGGCACGGTGTGTTCGGCAGTCACGAGTGGAGGCACTCCCTGTGCTCGGAGGGATCGACGCGCGATGTCGTCCGGTCGGCCTCGGCGTCCCCGGCCGCCCGGCACGGGCGTGTCCTTGCCGTGGCGGGCCGGGTGCCGAGCAGGTCGTGGTAGACGTCGGCGACCGCCCGCGCGGTGTGCCGCACGTCGTGGAGGGACAGCACGTGCCGGCGGCCCCGGTCGCCCAGGGACGCGCGCAGCGCCGGGTCGAGCAGCAGCTCGCCGACCGCCCTCGCCAGGGCCCGAGGATCCTCCGGCGGCACCACGCACGGAGCGGCGAAGGAGGGCGGCAGACTCTCGCGGGCGCCGTCGACGTCCGTGACGACCACGGGCCGCCCGCAGGCCATCGCCTCCAGCGGGGCCAGCGCCATGCCCTCCCAGCGGGACGGCAGGACGACGAGGTCGGCGGCCTGGTACCAGGGGGAGGCGTCCGCGACGGCCCCCGCGAACAGCACGGAGCCGGGGGCGGCCGCGCGCAGCCGGTCACGGTCCGGCCCGTCGCCGACCAGTACGAGACGGGCGTCGGGCACCCGGAGCAGCACCGCGCTCCAGGCCCGCAGCAGGACGTCCTGCCCCTTCTGCCGGCACAGCCGGCCCACGCACACGACGAGCGGCGCCTGCGCGCCCGGCCCGGCCAGCGGCGCGAGCCCGGCCCGTACGGGGCCGGCGGGCGCCGGGCGGAAACGGTCGGGGTCGATGCCGTTGGGCACGACGACCCAGTGGCCGGCGATCCCGGCGCGCACGCCGGTGGCGCGTTCCGCCTCGCTCACGCACACCACCCGCGCGGCCCAGCGGACCGCCCACCGTTCCCAGCGCAGCGCGAGGGCCGCCGTGCTTCCGCCCACCGCCTCGAACGACCAGGCGTGCGGCTGGAACACCGTGGGGATGCGCCCGCGCACCACGAGCCGCCCGGCGAGCCCGGCCTTCGCGCTGTGCGCGTGCACCAGATCGGGGCGCACCTCGTCGATCAGCCGGGCCAGCTGCCGCACCTCCCGCGCCAGCGAGGCGCCCGGCGAACGCGTCGCCTCCCAGTGCCGTACGTGCGCGCCGAGCGACCGCAGCCGGCCGGAGAACGCGCCGGCGGGGCAGATCGCGATGACGTCCAGGCCGTCCGCGAGCTGGGCCCGCACCAGGTCCGTCACGACACGCGCCACTCCGCCGTCCACCGGCTGAGTGAGGTGCAGGACCCGCGGCCGGTGGCCGCCGGCCGCGGGGTTCGCAGGGGTTGCGGAGTCTGCGGGGTCTGCGGGGTCCGCGGGGTCCATAGGGTCCGAGAGGTCCGAGAGGTCCGAGGGGTTCGCGGGGTCCGCAGGGTTCGCGGGGTCCGCGGGGTTCGCGGGGTCCGCGGGCAGGGTTTCCGTGTTCCCGAAGGCGCTCGGCGCGGACGCGTTCACCGCCGGGCGTCGACGGCGGCGAAGAGCACGCCCGCCCATGCCGCGTCCCGCTGGGACATGAGCCGGAAGGCCACCCGGTCACCGGCGTGCGGCAGGCCCCCTTCGAGGTCGAACACGTCGGAGTCGTAGCCGAGGGTGTTGGCGTACGCCGGTACCCGGTCGGGGGACGCTCCGCGGGGATCGGCGATGGTGGAGTTCAGGACGTCGTCGAAGGGGTTGGCCCGGTCGGTGAACGCGGTGGGGACGGGCCCGCCGGCGGTGAGGACGAGCGAATCGCCGGCGGTGCCGCGGTCGCCGTTGTACGCCACCAGTCCCGCCCGGCCCCCGGCGCCCGCCGGGAACGGCAGGCCGCTCAGTGGCATCTCGACCCCCGAGCGGCCGCCCAGCGGGGCGAATCCGTCCCAGAGCGCGAGGTGCCGCAGCGGTTCCTCCGGGTTCTCGTACGCCACCACCAGCGTCCAGCCGCCCCAGGTCCCGGCCGCCGATCTGCCCATGGCCACGTTGACCTGCGCCACCGTGTACAGGCCCGGCTTGCTGTCCCGCACCAGTTCCGTCACGTCCGCCGAGGCCTGGAAGGCGTCCGCGCCGTCCGCCACCCGGTGCCCCACCACCGTGTCGGCGAGCAACTCCTTGTACTCCCCGCCGGGTTCGGCGATCAGCACCCGCCCGTTGTCCTGCCAGGGCTTCTGCTCACCGGCGAGCAGGTTGCCGCCCCAGTACAGGCGGGCGTACGTCACCCGGGAGCCGGCGGGCAGACGGACCTCCGCGCGGGAGGAGTTGTACGTGTTCGGGTCGCTGTCGACGTCGATGTAGAACATGTCGAAGTCGCCGTTCACCCCCTGCCCGCCGGCCTGCGCGTTCCGGCACGCGGACGCCTGGGCACGGCAGGTGGCGGAGGCGTTGGCGGCCCGCACGATGCCGCCGTGCTGGACCGCGCGGTACCGCTGGGAGAAGGCGAGGCCGTCGGCCTCCGGGGAGGGCGCGACCGGCGCGGCGGCCGCGGAGCCGCAGGGTGCCCACATCACTGCGAGGGAGAAGACGCCCACCGCCGCATGGCGGAGCATCTGGCCCAGGGATTGACGCATGACCGTCGGAGCCTTTCAGGGGGAGGCCGGTGGCAGGCAGCGGGACGAGTGCGCTGCGTCCGCCCGGAGGAATGCGCGGGGAGGTTCATCACTCTAGACACCAAAAGGACAAATCACCCGAAACTCGATGAATGTCGACATGTGTGTTGAAACCGTGAAGCCGGATCCCGCCGTGCCGCTGCTGTGGTACCGCCGTGCCGCCGCCCCACCGAACGGGAACCGGGCCCACCCGGCAGGACGGGCAACAGGGTGAACGAGGAACCGCGAACGGCGCATGACCGGTTGTGGGTGAGCGGGTGCGGGCGTGCTGTCGGTCGGTCGGCGGGCCGGGGCGCGGCCGAGGGCTTTCATGTCGGTGCTTCGGTCGCGGGACGCGGACGATCACCTGGTTGGACTCATGGAATTCCCCGCCCCCGGGGTTCCGGTATCCGTATGGAGCCGACCCGCACTTGCCCCCGAGTGGCGAGTGCGGGGTCACCCAGGACGGACATTGCTCCGAGTGGGTGGAGCCGACCTCGGCACCCTTTTTTACGGCTCCGGAACGGGGCCAATGAATTCCGGGCCAGATGTGAGCGTGAATGTGCCGAACAGGTGAGGGGCGGATGTCGACTCCGAGAGGGATGGATGACTGCCGGGCGGATTCCGCCCGTCGCCCGAACCGGCGTGACGCCGACCCGCTCACGGGTGGGAGCGACTTGGTGTCCCGCCCGTCGTGAGGATTCCATCGCGATGGCTCGAGCCATTTCGGCGGCATCCACGGACCGGCCCTTTGATAAGGCCGTCGGCGCGTCGGGAGGCTTGCCTCCGCGGCAGTCCGGGCGGGTTCTTCTGTACCGGGACGGCCGATTACGCGGTGTGCCGGCTGCCGGAAAGCAAATCCCGGCCGGCCGGACACGCAAAGAAGCCCCCAGGATGATGGGGGCTTCTCCTTGCTTATGGTGCCGCTCCGGCCATGCCGGAGCGGCACGGTACCTTCTCGGCTCGCCCAGCTACACGCTGTTCTCGGCGGGCTGCGAAGGTCAGTGCTTCTTGCCCTTGTCGTCCTCGTAGAGGGGGAGGAGAACGGCCGACTGAGCGCTGTCCTCGTCCTCGACGTGCAGCGACGTCTCCTCCTCGACGCTCTTCGAGCAGTCGATGTTGTTGTTGGCGGACGAGATGATCGGGATGTCGATGACCTCGGTCACCTTGCAGCTCTCGGAGATGGTGTCGCCGTCGTTCGCGGCCTGAGCGACTCCGGCTCCGGCACCGACAATGGCCATGGCGGTGGCGGCGGTGGTGATGAGGGCCTTGCTGAGCTTCACTTCTTCTCCTCGTGGAGGGATGTTTTTCTCTTCATCTTTCCGGGACTGGCAGAGCGGAAAGTCTCTGTGACTGGGATTTGTAGCACACTCTTTCCCAGTTCTAACGCCGGCTCCGCAGATATCCGCTAATTTACATCTTTTAGCCGAGTGCTCTGCGATGCCCTCCGACGTTACCAACCAGTGAACGAGGGGGCTCACTGGAAGGTTTTGCTCCATCCGGGTCAGTTCTTGTGGTCGTCCTCGGTCGTCACGTACTCCTTTTGCTCGACGTTGTAATTGGTCGAGCAGTCGATGTTGTTGTTGGCGGACGACAGGATCGGGATGTCGATGACCTCCAGAACCGTGCAGGAGAAAATCTTGTTGTCGTTCTGGAACTTGGGCCCTTCCTCGGCGTGGGCGCTCCCTCCTCCCGCCATCAAGAGGGCGGCAGCCGACAGAGAGAGAACGGCTACTTCTTTCCGGCGCAAGATGGACCTCCGCTGTTGGCTCGTACATTCGATACGAGCGGGCGATGTTGTGCCGGGCTTCTTGTGAGGCCCGGCACGAGTATCAGCATCGGGGTAACGACGGCGAACCGCATGAGTCATGCCGCTGAAAGAGTGATCCAATGAATCCATTGGCGCTATGGAGCGCTATCCGTGTCGCCTCTCCCGCTTCTCCGGCCGCCCGTTCCGCATCACCCTTACGGGCGGGTGCTGCGCTTCGGCTCCGTTCCGCGGCCTGACTCGACGAGTCGGACCCGTACGGGAGAACGGCCTTCGAGGCCGCCGGCGGTCGTCCGGTCGGAGGGCACCGGTGTCCGGCAACCGGGGCTCTGTGCGACGGAGTTCCGCTCGAATGCGCCGACCGGGGCCGGAGAGCCGGCGCCGTCCTTGCCGGGCCGTCGATCGGGATCGGAGCCGCCTTTCGTGTATACGGTTCCCGCTCCTGGCGCGGCGGTGACCGCAGAAGGCGACCAGCGGTTATTACTACGGACAACCGCACGGACGAAGGAGTGGACCATGGTCGTCGACACCGGTGGGACACCGGTGGATACCACGGACGGAACACCGGAAACGGCCCGGCCCGGCCCGGTGGGCGGGACCCGGCGGGAGGTGGTGCGTGGTCTGCGTGCCTGTGCCCTCACCGTCACCCTGGCGCCGCTGCTCGCCGCCTCCCGGTCCCCGTACCTCCGGCCTGCGCGTGAGGACGGCGTTCCGGACGGCACCGCCTTCGACCGTACCCACCGAGGCCGCCGTATCCGAGGAATGTGGTTCCCCGCACGCGATGCGGCCGAGGACGGCCGGTGGCACGTCACCGTCGACGACCGGCCCCTCCATCTGATGCGCCGCGCCGACGGCACCTGGCTGAGCGAGGTCGACCACTACTGCTCGTACCGGACACCGCTCGAGGCCGCCCGCGCGGCCGTCGACGCCCTTCCCCCCGGCCAGGGGCTACGCGCGGGCCCGGACGACGGCACGGCACACTCGCCCGGAGGGGACCGTCATGGCGTACGTGCGTAAGGACGCCGGCACACTCACGGCCGACGAGAAGCGCCGGTTCGTCAACGCGCTGCTCGAGATCAAACGGCGCGGCGAGTACGACGAGTTCGTACGGATACACATCGCCCACTACGCGTCCGACGGTGAGCGCGGACTGCGCACCGCGCACATGGCGCCCTCCTTCCTGCCCTGGCACCGCCGGTTCCTGCTCGACCTGGAGAGCGCCCTGCGCCGGGTCGACTCCTCGGTGACCCTCCCGTACTGGGACTGGACCCGCGATCGCACGACCACCTCCACCCCGTGGACGGCGGATCTCCTCGGCGGCAACGGGCGCCGCTCCGACCACCGGGTGATGACCGGACCGTTCGCCCACCACGAGGGCAACTGGAACATCAAGGTGAGCGTCACCGAAGGGGAGTTCCTCACCAGGGACCTCGGCCGCAGGAGCGCCTCGATCGACCTGCCCACCAAGAGCGACTTGGAGTGGGCGCTGAAGGAAATCGAGTACGACGTGACGCCCTGGGACTCGACGGTCACCCGGGGTTTCCGCAACCGGCTGGAGGGCTGGGGCACCGGCCGGGGCAGCGCCTCATGGCGCAATCACAACCGGGTGCACCGCTGGGTCGGCGGTGCGATGCTCACCAGTGCTTCCGTCAACGATCCCGTCTTCTGGCTGCACCACGCGTTCGTCGACCTGCAGTGGCACCAATGGCAACGTCGGCACCGCGGGGCCCGCTACCTGCCCGCGACTCCGCCGGGTTCCGGCGACGCGCAGCACGGCCGGGTCGTGGCGCGTCAGGAACGGCTGCCGCCGTGGGACGTGACACCGGCCGAGCTGGAGGACGTCGGCCGGATCTACCGGTACGCGTGAGGTGAGCCGGCGGCATGGCTGAGCCGCCGGCTCGTCACCGGCGGCGACCGCGCACGCGGCTCTCGGACGGCAGCGGCCTCACCCGGCCGCGAACCCCAGGGACTCCACGGCGTTGCAGTACGGCAGGCCGTCGATCGGACGATCGGTGAAGAACCGGCCGATCAGGTCCGAGGACTCCTCCCGGCGTTCGACGGTGACCAGGTGGTCCGTCTCCTTGAGGGTGGTGAACCGTGCCGAGGGCATCACCGCGGCGAGCTCCCGGCCCATCTGCGGGGTGCACAGGGTGTCGTACTCTCCGTTGAACACCAGGGAGGGCACATCGGGGATGGGCAGGGGTTCGTAGCAACCGTGCGTCAGCAGCCTCGTGTTGTGCTCGACCACCTTCTCCAGCTCGTCCGGTGTCTGGTTCAGGAACTGCCGGTGGAGCAGACGGGTCACGGCCGCGTGCCGGCGGACCCGTCCGGCGCCCGGGTTCGACATGAACATCCGCACCAGTCCCTCGGCGGCCTCTTCGATCTCGCCGCGTTCGAGGGCACGGGTCAGGCGGGGGACGGCGTGGGTGTAGAGCTCGGGAAAGCGCTTGGCCGCGCCGCAGAACACGATGCGGGTGACGAACTCGGGGTGGAGTTGCGCGAAACGCAGCCCGATGACTTCACCGAAGCAGCCGCCGAAGAGGTTCACGCGCGGCATTCCGATCTCGACCAGCATGTGCCTGACCGCGGCGGCGAGGAAGTCGATGCCGTACCGGGCGGGCAGAAAGTCCGCGGTGCCGTAACCGGGAAGATCCACGGTGACCAGAGTGGCGAGCGGTGACAGGTACTTCTCGTGCCCCTGCCACGAGTACCTGTCCTGGGACGAGCCTCCGAGCAGCACCAGCGGCGCGGTCAGCGGCGCGGGCTGGTGGACGATGCGGCACCCGTACGCGAAGCCCTCGAAGACGAGCTCCCGTTCCTCCACCTGCCCCGGCGCCGGGGGAACGGACCCGGGGCGCCCGACGGCGGGCGGGTTCTGTGCGGTGATGACGGCAGTGCGCATGAGCGGCTCCGGAGAACGGCAGGAAGACGGAAGGCGGCGAACCATTCCGTGACCATCAGGAACTACACAATAGTGGCGCAATTACTCATTTGTTGGCTATTTCGGCTGAGTCGTTTACCGGTCGGGAAGATCCGCAGGCTCTCGTGAGTAGCGAAAACGCCTTCCCCCGAGGCGTCAACTCGTCCAGTTCTCCATGCTGTTGAGTCGGCCACCGGGTGGTCGGGATGAGGCGGCCCCCAGGCGATCCGGAAGGCGTTCAGGGGTGCCTTCCAGGGAATGTCCCTCCGTTTGCGACCCTTGCCGGTGGGTTCAGGTCCATCAGCGCCGTGTATACCCATATCAGGGCTGCGGTCTCATTGGTGAAGTGCCCGCGGGCGCGGGTGTCTTTGGCCTTCTCGTGATCGCGGCTGCTGTGGCCGAAGTGCTTGCGGCCCGTCTGAACTCCTCGGATTTTCGTGGTGTTGCCGACTCCGGCTTGTCGAGGCGAACTGCCGCAACCTGCCTGATCCGCCCGATGTATCTGATGGGTTCGGGGTAGCGGCTGCATCTTGAAGCGTTCGAGGTGCCGGATGGGGGTGCCCCCATGTCTTTCGTCGAGCGAGGCGGGGGCTCCCGGGTTCGTACGCCGACGGTCTGTTCGTCGGCCAGCCGTTCGGCCGTGTGCGGTGCCCTGGGCCGGACGACGTCGACGAGATTGCGGCGGCCGAGGACGCGTTCGAGGCTGGGGTGGAGCCTGGGGTGGAACGGGGAGCAGGCCGCGGATGCGGTTGGACGTGCGAGTCACCTCATCCGCCAGGTCCTGGTCAAAGCCGGCCAACATGGTCAGCTCGGCGGTGACTTCGTCGCCGAGTTCAAGGGTGCGGTAGGTGCGGGCGGCGTTCGTGACGACGGCCGCTTCCTTCGCGTCGGTCCTGGCCTCGCCTGGTAGAGGTTGTGGACCGCGGCTCGGGTGGCCATGCTGAGCGTCAGGGAATTCCACGTCTCCGGGCCCGGAGGCCGTACCCGGTTCGGCGCGGGCGTGGCGCCGGCGGACGTAGGCGGTGATGGCGCCGTTCTGCTCGCCGTGGCTGTGATGGCCGGTGCCGTAGCGCGAAGCGCGGTAGTGCTTCCGGAACGGACAGTGCTGCCGATGGCACGCGAGTGGCCGATGTCGAAGCGGTGACCGAGAGGAACTGGCTGCGAACTGAACGGTGTCGGCGTCACCTGACCGGAGTAATACCTTCTCGGATGGAACTTCATTCGCTGCTTGGTGATGGGTGGATTGGATGACTTGCGGATATAACTGTCCGCAGTGGCAGAGAATTCCGTAAATCGGACTGTCGGCCGGTCGTGCGGGTCTGTGCCAGTGCACCCACGTGAGGAAATTCCGAGAGGAAAGACACCTATGAAGTTCAAGAGTGCCATCGCCTGCGCGTTCGTCGCTCTGGCCGTCGCTGGTGGCGCCGCCGGGACCGCGCAGGCGGCCGACGACGACCCGTCGAATCTCGGCAGCAACGAGCAGGTCCAAAGCTGTGAGGTCAACGAAGGCATCGACCAGTCGAATTTCTCATCCTCCGACAACGACCTCGACTGCTCCAAGCACATCAAGAAGGAGACCGACCTGGTGCGCGTGGTGGACGACGCACTCCTCCCTCGCCATGATGAGCACCGCTGACCGTGCGCCCCGCCCTCTGATCCCTGCGGTATCCCGAGTACATGAGGTATGCCCAGGGTGGTGGCCTGACCGATGAACGCCGGTTCTTCCGGGAGAAGCTGAGGATGGAGGCGGCCGAGCGGTTCGTCCGGGGCGACGAGAACACGGTCATCGCTCACGACCTACGGGTCCGCGTCCGGTCGGTACAGCGCTGGCGCAGGGCCTGGTCGCAGTCCGGGTCGAGGGCCCTGGCCTCGAAAGGGCCGGTGGCACACGGCTGGCCGGACCAGACCTGGACCCTGTCACGGATCAAGACGCTCATCGGGCGCCGGTTCCACAAGAGCTACACCGTTCAAGGGGCGGCCGCCCTGCTCAAACGGCACGGCTGGAGCTGCCAGGTCCCCGCCCGCCGCGCGATCGAGCGGGACGAGAACGTGGTGGCCGGCTGGGTGAAGGAGACCTGGCCCCAGGTGGAAGGGCCGTGGCGGCGCTCGACGCCTGGCTCGTCTTCGAGGACGAGGCAGGCTTCTCGATGACGCCGCCGACCACCCGCACCTGATCCCGCCGCGGCCACACCCCCGTGATCCGCGTCCGAGGCCGCTCCCGCCGCCGCTTACCGGTCGCCGCCCTGGCCTGCTACAAAGCCGGCGAACCCTCGCGGCTGATCTACCGGCCCTGCCCCGACGCCCGGCCCGACGGACGCAAAAGCTTCTCCTGGAAGGACTACCGCGACCTCATCCAGAGTGCCCACCAGCAGCTCGGCGGCCTGATCGTGCTGGTCTGGGACAACCTCAACACCCACCTCACCGCCGGGATGCGCCGCTACAACGCCGACCGCGAGTGGCTCACCGTCTTCCAGCTGCCGCCCTGCGCACCCGACCTCAACCCGGTCGAGGACATCTGGTCCGTGCTGCGGCGCACCACCACGGCCAACCGCGCCTTCGCCGACCCCGACGACCTGATCACCGCCGTCCGGCGCGGCCTGCGCCAGCTCCAGTACCGACACGACGTCCTCGACGGCTGCCTCACCGGCACCGGCCTACGCAAACCATCATGACGACATCACGCATTCAAGGTCAGTAGATGTCAGAGGGGGCCGCGCCGGAGCCCTCAGCGAGCTGATGCGCCAACTCGTCGACAATCTACGGGACGACCCGTTGAGCATCCCTGTGCACCATTGCCGGAACGGCCTTCGTGGCCTCCGATGCACTCACTGTGCGGGCGTGGCCGGATACGTCGGCGGAATGCCGTGGCTTCCGTGGCCGGTGGCCACTGCCGGCGTCTTTGGACTAGCCGCCCGCTGCTGAAGCAAGGACTGCCGCGAGCGTGTCGCGTACGAGCGGTAAGTGAGTGAGCGGCGCGAGAAACGCGCCCCTATCGAACGCGTCGGAACCCTCCACGCCACCAGACTGATCGAGGTGGCCCGCATCGGCCCCCCACGCCGAACAGCTCGAGCAAGCCTTCATCGCCCGTTTCCTACTTCCCGCGTTCAACCTCAAGGAACTCCGGAGTGCAGGCTTACCGGATTTCCCTGCGATGCGAGAGGACGGGTGAGCGGGGATCAACTTACGGGCTTCGATCGACGTCGATAATTCCCATCTCACGGCGCCCTTCAGCGCTGAGTCCGGTGGGCCAGACTGTTGTCGCATCTGCGTGCGCGCCGGCTAGCAGTGTTTCGCTAAGCACCGTGTCGCTGAGATCGGTGCCACGCAAATTCGCGCCGCGAACGTCAGATCGGCGCAGGCTGGCCCCTTGTAGATGTGCGCGACTGAGGTTCGTGCCCTTGAGGCTCGCACCATCGAGGAGGGCCCTCCGAAGGTCGGCATTTGTAAAGTCAGAGTGATCGAGTTGAGCGCCAGTCAATGCGGCCCGAGCAAGGTTGGAGTGGCGAAACAGGGTCCGACTCAATCGGGCATCACGGAGCGATATTCCGCGCAGATCCACTCGTGACAGGTAGAGTTTAGGATCTTCTGGGGTTCTGGGACGGCGCTCCAAGACCCACATGGCGGCCTGAACATCCGGGGCGCGGACGTTCATCACCGGCAGTTGTTCATTCACTGAGGTGGTTGGGTGCTCCGGTCCGTCGGCAGCGCCAACTGGCCAAGTGAGTCTGCCGCGAACGAAAGCGCCTAGAAGGAATTGAATCGGGTCACGGTCAGCGGGAGAATTCTTGGCGATACGTTCGAGTGCATAGATCCCGCCGATGCGGACGTTGATGTCCCCATTACCGATCTGGTCCACAGCCCGGGTGAAGCGCTCAGTGATGTGGCTTTCCCGGCTGACGTGGACCTGCCGCCAAGTCGCCGCGGCGCCAATAACCACCAACAACCCCACGCAGCTTTGAAGAATCGCCGATCGCGCGTCGTTGGCCAAGCGAGACTGAGCTTGCTGCAGCTCAATGCGCGCCTGTGCGCTCCCAACGCCACGCAGATCCGCTGCACTTAGGGGAGGGTAAAGCAGACGAGGCACCAGGGTGATCGTGCTTACGAGGATTATGAGCACACCAGACGCCGCCAACGTTGCGCCCCAGACTGTGCGCCGACTCACGCTACTGACCACGATCCCCCCGACCCCCCTAGTCCGTCAGCCCATGGTGCCGTGAAGACTCTCAGCTTGGGAAGCTGAGGCGACTCGTAGCGGTTCACCTGCCTGAGCTGCGGCGGGGCAGCGCCGGTGTTTGGCGGGCGGCCGGCTGGTTCCCCGGTGTTCCCTGAGGTTCCCCCGTAGTGCGGGAGTGGCACGGTCCTGCGGTGGCGGTGAGGCAGCTGACTTTTGTCGCACCTGGGCGGCGGCTTTCGCTGTCTGGCCGGTGTTCACTAGGCGCATGACAGGCAGTTCAGAGCAGCACCGATTGAGAAGTGTGATCTCTGCCCTCTGCGATGCCGTCCCCGTAGATCTTCGACGGTCTCCCCTCGGCTGGGCTGGCGTACGGGCGTGGGAAGCCGCTCACGGCATCGAGCTACCAGAGCCCTACCGTACGTTCGTCGCGGAGGTTTCCAACGGTTCGTCGGAGGGTGCATCCATGGCTCACCGACTCGTTCCGTTGGGAAGACTGCCTGAGAACTGGCTGAGCTGGAAGGCCGATTGTTGGCTCAGCCCCGAACCATTCGATGGAACGGCCGAACGCAAGTTCACCGAGTCGTTCCCGCTGACGGAGGAGTGGCAGTGGGAGTACGACTACCTACGACCACGATGAGCACTCACCTCTCCTCCACGGCATCTATCGGAACGGCTCGGTCCTCCTGGGTGGCAACCGTGACTGTGAGTTCTGGGTACTCGTGGTCACGGGGTCTCAGCGGGGCCGGGTCTGGTGGCTAGGGGATGGATGTGCGGCTCCGTATGCGGACGCGGGGGAGGAAAGCGAGCCTGAGGCCGACTTCGTGGCCTGGTTCCAGGAGTGGCAAGCCGACCGAAGCTGGTGGTCCGAGCACGTCGACGGGTAGGTCTCATCGGACGGTCGCCTGAGCGGCCGAAGGGCCTGCCCTGACGGGCAGGCCCTTGTGCTCGGCCTTCTGATCCGTAGCTCTGTAGAGATCGGTCATGGGAGGTCGTACAGGCTGCCGGGAAGCCCATGGGGGGGCAGCGTGGGGCCCTGCCGGTTGCTGGGGTTGCTGTACTTCTCTGCCGTACAGCCGGGTTCCGGTGGGGACTACTCAGGACGCCGGTAGCGCGCGCCATGCTCGTACGGTCACCCCGCGAGCCGCCTCTTGTGTCTCTCACCTGCTGCAGTGGTCCGACGGTGGGCCGTGCGCGTATCGGTCAGAAGGGAGGTTCGAGATCGCCGCGGCCATCGCTGTGTGGCCCCCGGTCCCAGGGCTCTTCTCGGAAAGGTTCAGGGGCGGGGACGTCGTGGCCCCATGCTTCGAGTGCTTTCCGGGCAACGCGCCGGTTGGGGTCGTCGCTGCTGGTGTCCAGGATGGCGCGCGCGTGCACGGCGAGGTGATCGCGGTGCTCGGCGAGCGCGGGGTGTTCGGCGAGGATGAGCGCGGCGATGACGGCGGCTTCGCGCACGTCCTCGTGGCTGTCCTGGAGGAAGGGCGCGACGGCCCGGTAAAGCATCGGGCGCAGGTCCCGGAAGGCCGCCACGGTGGTGTCGTGGGTGAGGAAGCCAGGGAAGTACTGCTCTACGCGGCCAACAATCTCGTCGGAGGCGTCGTAGGCCGTGGAGACCAACCAGTTCAACAGCGTCGCGCGGATGGGGACATTGCGATAGGGCCGGACGGTCATGGCCGCCGGGTGGGTGAGGATGCCGGCGACATACATGGCGACGGGGGCGGTGGCTTCGTAGATGGTGTTCTGGTGGCCGACCAGCTCGCCCAGCTCCGACAAAGCGGAGACCTGAACCTTGGGATCGGGCTCCAACAGCCGTGCCAGAACCCTGGGAAGGTCCTCACCGTTCCCGAAAGCCGTCTGGAGCGAACCCCAATCAGTCTCCGCCAGGACCACCTGGTAGGGCGGCAAGTCAGGCTCGCGGGGCGTCCCGGCGTTGGGACGGCTGTGGTTCACAGGCCAAACCTGGACCGGACTTCTGACACGATTCCCTTCCGGGCCAACTCGGTCTGCGGTCCTGCCGCAGGCGGCTGCTGCATGTGTGGCATGTCATCAGTTTGGAAGATCGCGTACGCGGACCGGGGGGACCGTGACCTGTGCGTTTCCGGGGTGCTTGCCAATGTTCCCCGCTGTTCCCCGTTGGTCGCTGCCTGATCGGGCACACGAGGGACACACAGTCGCGTCGCTCTCGCAGGCTCGTGGGCTGTGAGTCCAGTCATACAGAGTGCGCCGTCGTCACGTACGTCGGAGGCGTATGCAACATGAGCGTATGAGTCCTGCGTTAAGCCGGATGGTCGGCACAGCGACCCTCCTCACTGGCATCGCCGTCGCGTTCTGGGTTGTCTTCGGTCGTCCTCAAGAGTGGGAGGGCGATATGAGGTGGCTCCGTCATGGCCTTGCGCTGGCGTCGGTCGGAGCGATCAGCCTCGGCGCTCGGCTGATGTTTCCCGGCACCGACGAAGCACCGAACACCGCGTCCGACTAGGTCGGTGGAGCGGCTTTGGGCGGGAGCTGCTTTGGGGCGAGTGATCTTGGCCCCGTAAGCTTCCGGCGCGTCGGGCAGTCTGTGGACCTGCCCGGTAAAGCACGACGTTGGGGCCATGATCTTCGAGGCTCGCCCCAAAGTGGCTGCCTGAAGCCGTGGAGCCGACCGCCCCAGCCGCAGAGGGTGTCTCCCACCTTCATGCCCGCTGCCGAGCGCGCTGCCGGGCGCGGCCAGCCGGGGCGCAGACAGGAGGCAGGCCGCGCCGGAGAGGCGGCGCGCGCTCGCGCCGCGCGCGGGCCTTGATGAGGCAGGGAAGTCTTATCCCGCTGGGATGAGTTGATTGAGGGGTCGTGCGGAGGGTGAGGCAGGCATCGGGCCGGGGCATGCGGCGCTCACGCGCAGCCTGCGGCAGCGCATCCAGGGCGAGCGGTTGCGGCCGGGTGATCTGTTGTTCCAGGGGGAGTCGGGCGGCATTCTCGCCGGGTCGGTCATCCGTCGGGTGTGGCGTGGTGCGCGCAGGGTCGTGCTGCTTCCGTACGTCTTCGAGTCGTCGGCCGGGCGGCGCGTGTATGACAATCGGCACACGCGCCTGGCCAAGTGGCTCAACGACGGCATTCCGCCCGCCCGGGTGGCGGAGTGGGCCGGGAACAGTGTGGCTGTGCTGCTCGCCACATACGTCCGGGGCGTCTACGGGCGGTTGCCGGATCTGAAGCGGCGGCTCGGGGCCGCGGGTGATCTGCCGGAGGGGCCCGGTGTCGGCTGATCCTCCGGGCGGGGATTTCGACACGCGTTCGACACGGTCACCCGCGAAAACCCAGGTGACAGCCGGACGGCCCCGGAGCCCTCCCTTGATCGTCAAGAGGGCGTCCGGGGTTTCGTCGTGGCGGCCGGTAATGGCTCTGACCAGCGGAAAGCCCTCCCGAAGGGGAGGGTGGAGACTGGCGCCCCCGGCAGGACTCGAACCTGCGGCCAAGCGCTTAGAAGGCGCCTGCTCTATCCACTGAGCTACGGGGGCCGGTGTGGTGGCCTGTCGTCGTGGTGCCCGGGTCCGGGCCTGTCCGTGACGTTGCCGGAGACAAGGATAGGGCTCCCGCATCCTTGCCCCCTGTCGCCTCGCCTCCGTGGCTCGATGTGGAGGTTCGGTGAAGCGGTCCTGATAATCGCAGGCAGGTACGAATCGTGCACCGCTTTTGGTCTCTCGCGCACCGGGTGTTGTGCACTCGTTATGCCTGGAGCGCGTACGCGTCGCGGTCGTCCCTTCCGCCCCTTGTGTCCTGTCGGCGCGCAGGCATACTCATATGCTTCAGAATTCCCCCAAAATTGGGCATTCTTCGCATGTGGTGACCTTGGACGTACGGCCCCAGCTGCTCGACGCGCTCTCCGCCCTGCGCGACCGTGTCGCCGCCGCCCGCTTCCCGCTGCCCCTGGCGGGGGCCGCACGCGCGCGTGCCAACCGCGACGAACTGCTCGCGCAGCTCGACGACTATCTGGTGCCCCGGCTGAGAGATCCCGAAGCGCCCCTGCTGGCCGTCGTCGGAGGATCCACCGGAGCCGGGAAGTCCACCCTGGTGAACTCCCTGGTGGGCCGCCGGGTCAGCGAGGCGGGCGTGCTGCGGCCCACGACCCGGACACCGGTGCTCGTCTGCCATCCGGAGGACCACCACTGGTTCAGCGGGATGAGGGTGCTGCCCGACCTCACGCGCGTGTGGGTGCCCCACCACCGGGACCCCGCGGACGACCTGCTCCTCCCCGGTGAGAACCCCGCGCGGGTGCTGCGCGTCGAGACCGCCGACACCCTGCCGCCCGGCCTCGCCCTCCTGGACGCGCCCGACATCGACAGCCTCGTCTCCGACAACCGGGTCCTCGCCGCCGAACTCATCAGCGCCGCGGACATCTGGGTCATGGTCACCACCGCCGCCCGCTACGCCGACGCCGTGCCCTGGCACATGCTGCGCACCGCCAAGGAGTACGACGTCACCCTGGTGACCGTCCTGGACCGCGTGCCCCACCAGGTCGTCTCCGAGGTGTCACGGCAGTACGGCGCCCTGCTCACCAAGGCCGGACTCGGCCACGTACCGCGCTTCACCGTGCCCGAGCTGCCCGAGTCGGCCTGGGGCGGCGGACTGCTGCCCGCCACCGCCGTGGCCTCGCTGCGGACCTGGCTGGTCCACCAGGCGCTGGATCCCGCGGCCCGGCAGTACGTGATGGCCCGCACCGCGTACGGCGTCCTCGGCTCCCTCGACTCCCGCATGCCCGAACTGGCGGGTGCCGCCGCCGCGCAGTACGCGGCCGCGCTGCGGCTCACCGCCGCCATCGACGGGGCGTACGACAGCGAGCACGCGCGCGTGCGGGGCCGGCTGCAGGCCGGGGCCGTACTCGCCGGTGACGCGCTCAGACGGTGGCGCGCCTTCCCCCTGGACTGCACCCCGGGCGAACTCCTCGACGCCCTGGTGGAGAGCCTGAGCGCGCTGCTGCTGTGCGCCGTCGCCGCCGCAGACGAACGCGTCGACGACGCCTGGCGGCGCGAACCCGCGGCGGACGCCCCCGAGCTCGCCGGCCGCGACACCGTGCCCGAGAGCACCGAGCACCGCATCGGACTGGCCGTACGGCGCTGGCGGCGCGAGCTCGAGGAGTACGCCGAGGACGAGGTGCGGGTGCTGGACCGCAGCACCGCGCCCGACCCCGAGACGGTCGCCGCGCTGGTCGCCACGGCCCTGCTGGGCGGCCGCCGGGCCCGGACCGCCGGGGAGGGGATCGCCGAGCGGATCGGCGCGCACGGCGCGCTGCGGCTGCGCGACCGGGGCGGACGGCTGCTCGTCGAGCACGTGGACCGCGTCATGCACGCCGAACGCGAACGCCGGCTCGCCCCGCTCGACGCGCTCGAGGTGCACGCGGAGCCCCAGGCCGAACTCATCGCCGCGTTGTCCGTACTGCAGAAGGAGAGGTGACCGGTGACCGCCGTCACTGACCAGGACCACACCGAGCACCCCGAGCATCCCGAGCACCCCGACCGCGAGGCCGAGGGGGCACCCCGTACGGACACCGCGAGCCCTGCGAGCCCCTGGGACGACGGGCTGATCGCGCGCCGGGCGAACGGGAGCGCCGGCGAGGAGCAGGGCGGGGTGGCGGCAACCCGCACACCCGCGCCGCAGACCGTGGCTCCGCTCGCGTACGACCCTTGGCTGCGGTCGCGGCTCGAAGCGCTGCGCGAGCTGGTGGGGCTCTCCCGCGCCCGGCTCGACAACCGGACCCTCGCGCAGGCGGGCCGGGTCCTCGAGGAGTCCACCGCGCGGCGCCGGCTCTCCGGACAGCACACCGTCGTGGCCATCGCGGGCGCCACCGGCAGCGGCAAGTCACAGCTGTTCAACGCGCTGGCCGGAGTGCCCGTCTCGGAGACCGGCGTACGGCGGCCGACCACCGCCGCACCCATCGCGTGCAGCTGGAGCGACGGCGCGGCGGGCCTCATCGAACGCCTCGGCATCCCGCCCAGGCTCAGGCGGCGCCCCCTCCAGGCGACCGCGGACGCCGACGAGCGGCTGCGCGGGCTGGTCCTGGTCGACCTGCCCGACCACGACTCGGCGGCCGTCCAGCACCGGGAGCAGGTGGACCGCGTCCTGGGACTGGTCGACGCGGTCATCTGGGTCGTCGACCCCGAGAAGTACGCCGACGCCATGCTGCACGAACGCTATCTGCGGCCCATGGCGGCCCACGCGGAGGTCATGTTCGTCGTCCTCAACCAGACCGACCGGCTGCCCGGGGAGGCCGCCGAGCAGGTCCTGGACGATCTGCGGCGGCTGCTCGACGAGGACGGCATCGTCCTGGGGGAGTACGGCGAACCCGGTACGACCGTGCTGGCGCTGTCCGCGCTCACCGGGGACGGGGTCGGCGAGCTGCGGGAATCGCTCGCCCGGTTCGTGGCCGAACGCGGGGCCCCGGCCCGGCGGATCTCCGCGGACGTGGACATCGCGGCGGCCCGGCTGTGGCCGGTGTACGCCACCCGCCGACGCACCGGGCTGAGCGAGGAGGCGCGCGAGGAGTTCGCCGACCGGCTCGCGGACGCCGTGGGGGCCACCGCCACGGGCGAGGCGGCCGAACGCGCGTGGCTGCGCAATGCCAACCGCGCGTGCGGCACGCCCTGGCTCCGGCTGTGGCGCTGGTGCCAGGAGCGGAGCGAGCCGTCCACCGGCCGGGTCGCCCTGCGCGGTCAGCCCGACGCGGAGGCGACGGCCCGGCAGCGCGTGGAGCAGGCGGTGCGCACGGTGGCCGACCGCGCCTGCGCCGGACTGCCGGCGCCGTGGGCGCAGGCGGTGCGGGAGGCGGCCGTACGCGGCTCCCAGGGCCTGCCGGAGGCGCTGGACGAGCTGGCCGTACGCGCGGGACTGCCGCCGGGGAGGCCGCCGCGGCCCGGGTGGTGGCCGCTGGCCGTGTTCGCCCAGGTGTCGATGACGGTTCTTCAGTTCATCGGCGGGCTGTGGCTGCTGGCACAGATCGTCGGGGTCGTGGCGCCGAACCTGGGGGTGCCGGTGCTGCTGATGGTGATCGGCATCGTCGGCGGCCCGCTCGTCGAGTGGAGCTGCCGCATGGCGGCCCGGGGGCCCGCCCGGCGGTACGGGCAGGAGGCGGAGAGACGGCTGCGGGAGGCGGCTGCGGGGTGCGGCCGGGCCCGCGTCCTGGACCCGGTGGCGGCGGAGCTGCTGCGGTACCGGGAGGTGCGGGAGCAGTACGGGCGGGTCGTGGGGGCGGGGACCGGCCGCGCTTGACGGCGGCGGGGGCCGACCGCGCTTGACGGCGGCGGGGCAAGACGGGTCCGGGGCGGAGCACCTCGTTCGGGTGGCGGGGATGTCCACAGACCGGAGGTGGTCCACAGCGCTCAGCGGGCCCGGCCCGACGGAGGCAGTCTGGCCGCACGGCGATCGCGGGACGGCTCGCGGTCGCCCTGCCGGACGGCAGCCGTACGGGACGGGCCCGTACGCGTACCGGCCCGGCGCCGGTGTCGTAGCCGGCGGACGGGCGAGGGAGGGAAACACGATGAACGAGACGATGGTGTGCGTGGTGGGCAACGTGGCGACGCGGCCGGTGTACCGGGAGACGGCGTCCGGCCCCGCGGCCAGGTTCCGGATCGCGGTCACGTCCCGGTACTGGGACCGGGAGAAGAGCGCCTGGGCGGACGGGCACACCAACTTCTTCACGGTGTGGGCGAACCGGCAGCTCGCCACCAACGCGGCGGCGTCGCTGTCGGTGGGCGAACCGGTGATCGTCCAGGGCAGGCTGAAGGTGCGTACGGAGACGCGCGAGGGGCAGCAGGGGTGGATGTCGGCGGACATCGACGCGGTGTCGATCGGCCACGACCTCGCCCGGGGCACGGCCGCCTTCCGGCGCGCACAGCGACCGGAGCAGGCCTCCGCGCCGGAGCGCCCCGAGCCCAACTGGGAAAGCGGAACAGAGAATTCGGCGATCGCGGACGGAACCGCACCCCAACGGCAGCCGGAGCCCGCAGCGGTGACATGAGGTCAGTGATCCGGCCTCGGTGCCGGTGCTGACCGAACTGAGGCTTATCGACGGATGCATACCGAACCATCCCGGGTGGATTTGTCGATAAGCCCTGCCCGCGGCGGCTTCCGCGATAACGATTCCGAGTCGGATCACTCCTCCGACGCGATCACCGGCAAGCGTGCATCGCCGTCTCCTTAGGATGCCGGGCATGGCTCCCGGGACTCTCGGGGCCGGTGATTCTGCTGGTGGGACCATCACCCCCCACGTCAACGGGTCCCACCCGGGAAGGATTTCGGTGTTTGCTTCGTTCTCCGCGGGGCCCGCGCGCGGACGCGGGTCGGCCCGCCTCGCCGCAGGGACGCTGGTGTCCGGACTCGTCGCCACAGCCGTACTGGCCGGTGCCGGGACGGCGGCCGCCGACGAGGAGACGGCACCGGATCACAGCGGGGCGGCCGCGACCATAAGCGGACTCAAGACCTACGGCGCGGCCGTGATACGCGGCGCCGCCAGGGACCAGCAGGTGTCGGCGGGACTGTTCGAGATGTCCGTCGAGGGCGGCGGCATGCTGCAGACCTACTGCGTCGACATCCAGACGCCCACGCAGAAGGACGCCAAGTACCACGAGACCGCCTGGAGCGGGACCTCGCTGGGCGCCAACGAGGACGCCGGCCGGATCCGCTGGATCCTGCAGAACTCCTACCCGCAGGTCAACGACCTCGCGGCACTCGCGAAGAAGGCCGGCGTACGCGGCCGGCTCACCGAGCAGGACGCGGCGGCCGGCACGCAGGTGGCCATCTGGCGGTACTCCGACGACGTCTCCGTGGACGCCGCCGACCCCCAGGCCGAGCAGCTCGCCGACTACCTGCAGAAGAACGCCCGCGACGAGGAGGAGCCCAAGGCGTCGCTGGCTCTGGACCCGCCCGCGGTCTCCGGCCGCCCGGGTGAGCCGGTCGGTCCGGTGACGGTGCGCACGGACGCGCGCAGCGTGACCGTCTCCCCGCCGGCGGACGCCGCCACGAGCGGGGTGCGGATCGTGGACAAGAACGGCGAGCCCGTCACCACCGCGGCCGACGGCAGCCAGATCTTCTTCGAGGTGCCCGAGGACGCGGCGGCGGACACCGCGGAGCTCACCGCGCAGGCGTCGACCACGGTGCCCGTCGGCCGTGCCTTCGTCTCCGAGAGCCGGAGCCAGACGCAGATCCTCGCCGGTTCCAGCGAGTCGACCGTCTCGGCGACGGCGAGCGCCACCTGGGCGCTCAAGGGCGCGATACCCGCGCTGTCCGCCCGCGAGAACTGCGCCAAGGGCGGTGTGGACGTCACCGTCGCCAACCAGGACGACGAGCCGTTCACCTTCGAAGTGGCGGGTGCGGAGCACACCGTCGCGGGCGGAGAGTCCCGGACGGTGACGGTTCCGCTGAGCGAGGACCGGCCGTACGACTTCACGGTCGAGGGGCCGGGCGGCTTCGAGCAGCGGTTCACCGGCATGCTCGACTGCCTCACCCGAGCCGCCGAGATCGGCACCACCACCCACACCCTCACCGGTCCGAGCCCCACTCCCGTCGCCGGCACTCCCACCGACACCAACCTCGCCGAAACCGGTTCCTCCAGCGCCACCCCGTGGATCGCCGGCACCGCCATCGCCCTGGTCGTCCTCGGCGGAGCGGGCCTGGTCGTCGCCCGCCGCAGGAACACCCCCTCCGGGGACTGAGGCACCCCTGGTGCCCGGTGCGCCGACGTCCGGCGGCATGAGCGGAACGGGGGCCGGAATCCGCGCGGCTGCCGCCGTGGCCGTTTCGGGACTGCTGCTGGCGGGGTTGCCCGCGCTGTACTTCCTGACCGTCCACGGCTGTGGCGAGGAGGAGGACCGGCTGGCCGAGGTGATGTCCGGCGAGACGGTACTGGACGCGGCTCCGGAAGGGGCGGGCCGGAAGGACCGCTACCAGGAGTGCGACGACGACGACCGCTTCGTCGTCGTGGGGGCGCGGTACCGGTACGACGGCTCCTCGGAGAACGCCCTGCGGTACTACGGGGAGGCGGCCCGCGCCGACGGCTGGCGACCGCGGACCGCGCCCGGTTGCTTCACCAAGCCGATGGGAGGCACGACCGCTTACCTCGGTGTGGAGGGTCCGGACGACGGCCTCCTCCACGTGGAGATCGTCGCGGACCGCGCGAAGTCGCAGTGGTGCTGAACACCGACGACGGCGAACACCGCCCCCGGGCCGACCGGCCGGGACCACACGGAAAAGCGCCTGCTCTCCAAGGTCCGGCAGACGGCCCGGCAAGCCGCACGGGGACCAGGGGTACGACTACCGGCACCTGAGGCGGCGGCCGCCCGTCCTCCCGCGGCATCCGGCACCGCCTCGCCCGCAGGGGCATCGAGTCATCCAGACGCCTGGGCCGGCACCGCCGGGTGTGGAGCGGACCGTGTCCCGGTTGCCCTGGTCGTCCTGGCTGTCCGGCTGTCGACGCCTCCACCGCCGCCACGAGCGCAAGCCGGAACACTTCCTCGCCTTCACCGCTGTCACCGCGACCCTTCAGAGGCTATGGGGGCCTGCCGGTGCAGGACTGCGCCGGCACAGGCCAGGACGACGGCAAAATTTGCCGGCAGACAGACGAACACGAGCCAGACCGATGAGCAGCAGCATGCCCATCAAGAACAGCAGCACGATGTCTCCTTGTCTCTTTCTCGCAGGGAGGAAGCACGATGGGTGAGGAACCGGTCAGTCCCGCGGCTGGGGCCAGCCGTCCCGGTTGGAGAAGCTCTCGACGCAGTACCGGGTCGGGCGGTCCCACTCCTCGCCGGTGGCCAGCTCGTACGCCATGCCCGGCACGTACAGAAACCGTTCGCCGTCGTACTCGGAGGAGGTGTACGGGGCGAACTTCGCGGGGTCGAAGAAGACGCTCTCCCACACGGCTTGTCCCGCGGCCACCACAGCGCAGCGGGTGTACAGGAACACGTCGGCCGACTGCGGGAAGGGGCTGCCGTACCGGGCCGTCAGGTCGACGACGGGGAGGGTGCCGAACTTCTCCTGGTCCAGACGGTGGAGAGCCTCGGCATGGCGTTCCGCGAAGCCGATGATGTCGGGGACGGAGCGGCGGCTCAGTTCTTCGGCGAGGCGTTGGCAGTTCGCCCGGGTGGCCTTGCCGTTCAGGGTGGCTGTCAGTGCCCAGAAGTCGGCCCATGTCATTCTCACGGGCGCAGGATGTCAGGGCGGTCCGACAGGAGAAGGAGCATCGGCCACGGCTGACATCGACAGCGGCGGACGGGGCGGTCCCGGCGGGGGCCGCACCGCCGGACTCCTGGGGTGGTGCTCATCCCGGCGCGACGGCATCGAGCCACCCGGCGAGCGTGTGGAAGTCGGCGTCTTCGAGGCCCTTGGCCGGGTCGATCCGATGAAGCAGTGACGGCCCGGGGTGGCCGGCGGCGACCCAGAGACGGTCCATGGCGCCGATCTCGTCGTCGACCCAGACGAACGGCCGGCCGTCGGCCCACTCGACAAGGGGACGGGTCTTCCAGTGCAGACCCCGCGGGCCTTCCTCCGCGTCGGCGTCCGGCCACTCCACCACGGGCAGCCTCGGCAGCCCGATGCGCGGGGCGACGACCTCGTTCGCCGCCTCCATCCACGTCGTCGCCCACACGAGACGGCAGCCCAGAGCCATGAGGCGCGCCCCGATCCCGGGGGCGAGCCGGGGCAGCAGCGGGTTCCCTCGATCGGCGGGCGCCGAGGCGGCGACGGTAGCGGCCCGCGGGTGACCGGACGGCGACCCGAACGGGATCAGGGGCCCGTCGACGTCGAGGAAGAGGAGGGGGCGCTCCACCGCGCTGGTCACGGCGGCACGATAGCCCGAGAACGACCGGCGGCAACCGGCGGCGACCGGCAGTGACAGTCGGGTCTCCGGCGCCGTCCGTGAAACCCCAGGTCGGAGGCCCCGGACCATACGGGTTTCCCCCGAGGGGTAGCGGTCGGGCAAGATGGGGTGTATCTGCCCACTGCCAGATTTCAAGCTGCCGGACGGTTTCTCTTGGCTGAGTACATCTACACCATGCGCAAGGCGCGCAAAGCGCACGGCGACAAGGTGATCCTCGACGACGTCACCCTGAGCTTCCTGCCCGGGGCGAAGATCGGTGTCGTCGGTCCGAACGGCGCTGGTAAGTCGACGGTCCTGAAGATCATGGCGGGCTTGGAACAGCCGTCGAACGGTGACGCCTTCCTCACTCCCGGTTACACCGTGGGCATCCTGCTCCAGGAGCCCCCGCTGAACGAGGACAAGACCGTCCTGGAGAACGTCCAGGAGGGTGTCGCCGAGGTCAAGGGCAAGCTCGACCGGTTCAACGAGATCGCCGAGCAGATGGCGACCGAGTACACCGACGAGCTCATGGACGAGATGGGCAAGCTGCAGGAGCAGCTCGATCACGCCAACGCCTGGGACCTCGACGCCCAGCTGGAGCAGGCCATGGACGCCCTGGGCTGCCCGCCCGGCGACTGGCCGGTCGCGAACCTCTCCGGTGGCGAGAAGCGCCGCGTGGCGCTGTGCAAGCTGCTCCTCGAGGCGCCCGACCTGCTGCTGCTCGACGAGCCCACCAACCACCTCGACGCCGAGTCGGTGAACTGGCTGGAGCAGCACCTCGCCAAGTACGAGGGCACCGTCGTGGCCGTCACCCACGACCGGTACTTCCTGGACAACGTCGCCGGGTGGATCTGCGAGGTCGACCGCGGCCGGCTGCACGGCTACGAGGGCAACTACTCCAAGTACCTGGAGACCAAGGCCGCCCGCCTCAAGGTCGAGGGCGCGAAGGACGCCAAGCGGCAGAAGCGCCTCAAGGAAGAGCTCGAGTGGGTGCGGTCCAACGCCAAGGGGCGGCAGGCCAAGTCCAAGGCGCGTCTGGCCCGGTACGAGGAGATGGCCGCCGAGGCCGACAAGATGCGGAAGCTGGACTTCGAGGAGATCCAGATCCCGCCGGGCCCGCGCCTGGGCAGCGTGGTCGTCGAGGTCAACAACCTCACCAAGGGCTTCGGCGAGAAGCTCCTCATCGACGACCTGTCGTTCACGCTGCCGCGCAACGGCATCGTCGGCATCATCGGACCGAACGGCGCGGGCAAGACCACGCTGTTCAAGATGATCCAGGGGATCGAGGAGCCCGACTCCGGTTCCATCAAGGTCGGCGAGACCGTCAAGATCTCCTACGTCGACCAGAGCCGCGAGAACATCGACCCGAAGAAGACGCTGTGGGCGGTCGTCTCCGACGAGCTCGACTACATCAACGTCGGTCAGGTCGAGATGCCGAGCCGCGCCTATGTCTCGGCCTTCGGGTTCAAGGGCCCGGACCAGCAGAAGCCGGCCGGGGTGCTCTCCGGCGGTGAGCGCAACCGGCTGAACCTCGCGCTCACCCTCAAGCAGGGCGGCAACCTGCTGCTCCTCGACGAGCCGACCAACGACCTCGACGTCGAGACGCTCTCCAGCCTGGAGAACGCACTGCTCGAGTTCCCCGGGTGCGCCGTGGTCGTCTCCCACGACCGGTGGTTCCTGGACCGGGTCGCCACGCACATCCTCGCCTACGAGGGCGAGTCCAAGTGGTTCTGGTTCGAGGGCAACTTCGAGTCGTACGAGAAGAACAAGGTCGAGCGGCTCGGGCCGGACGCCGCGCGTCCGCACCGTGCCACCTACAAGAAGCTGACCCGGGGCTGATCTCTTGCGGCACATCTACCGCTGCCCGCTGCGCTGGGCGGACATGGACGCGTACGGCCACGTCAACAACGTGGTGTTCCTCCGCTACCTGGAGGAAGCCCGTATCGACTTCCTGTTCCGCCCGGAGAAGGACTTCAAGCAGGGGTCCGTGGTGGCGCGCCACGAGATCGACTACAAGCGGCAGCTCGTCCACCGGCACCACCCGGTCGACATCGAGCTGTGGGTCACCGAGATCAGGGCGGCGTCCTTCACCCTCACCTACGAGGTGAAGGACGACGACCTCGTCTACGTCCGCGCGTCGACGGTGATCGTGCCGTTCGACTTCGAGGCGCAGCGTCCGCGCCGGCTCACCGCGGAGGAGCGCGAGTTCCTCGAGGAGTACACGGACGACACCGCCGGCGACGAGGAGGCCGTCGCCGCATGACGGCGCTCCACCTCGCCGACGAGGGGGAGGCCGCGGATCTCGCGGCCTTCCTCTCCCGGCTGCTGCACTACGACCGTTCCGCCGCGGTGCGGCTGCAGGCGGCCGGTACGGCGCTCGCCGTCTTCGGCCGGCCGCCCTCCTTCGAGGTGCTCGCCGTCCGCGCCGTACGGCTGGCGAAGCCGTACGAGAACGGGCTGGACGTCACCCTGGACGTGACCGTGTCCGCCGGCGAGCTGCTGGAGTCGGTGGACGAGTCCGCCGCCACGGCCGTCGTGCCGGGCGCGGTGACCGGGCCGCCGTGGGCCGGGGTGCTGCCGCCGCGCGGCGGCTGGCGGGCCGAGCCCGGGCTGCCGGCGCCGCAGGAGCTGCGCGGGCTCGTCGCCGCGTCGGTCGCGGAATTCCGTTCCCGTACGGAGGAGCTGGCGCCCGAGCGGCGTACGCGGGCGGAGCTCGACCGGATCGGGCGGGAGATCTGGTCCCGCACGGTCGCGGAGACCGGGCTTCCGGTGCGGGCGGTGCACGCCGCCCAGTCGCTGGGGTTCCTGCGGGGCGGCGAACAGGGACTGTTCTCCTCGGGGTCCTGGCTCCGGCTGCGCACGCCCTACGGGTCGGTCGCCGTGCGCCGGGCGGGCCTCGGGGCGCTGGGCCTCAGCGTGCGCTGAGGCCGACCCGCGCGCTATTCCGCGCTGTCGTCCGGGCGGACGGCGATGTGGTCGGCCTCCAGTTCCAGCGCGACGCGGTCACGCATGTCCAGCGCCTTCGTGTATTCGGCGGGCAGCTGGAGGCGGCCGGCGCGGTCGAGCATGGCGTACTCGCGGGCGACGACGGTCTCGTGGCCGGTGGCCGCGTCGACCTCGCTGCGGCGCAGCACCTCGGTGGAGGTGCGGCCGTCGCGGATGGCGACCGTGCGGCGGACCTCGCCCGCCACCGCCTGGTCGTGGGTGACGATCACGACGGTCGTGCCGAGCCGTTCGTTCGCGGTGCGGAACGCGGCGAAGATCTGCTCCGCGGTGTGGGAGTCCAGTTCGCCGGTGGGTTCGTCGGCGAGGAGCACGGAAGGGTCACCCGCGAGGGCCACGGCGATGGCGACACGCTGCTGCTGACCGCCGGACATCTCGTGCGGGCGGCGGTCACGGCAGTCCGCCACCTCCAGCAGTTCCAGCAGCTCCAGCGCGCGTTCGGCGCGGGCGCGGCGCGCGGACCGGGAGCGGCCCCGGCGGCCGGCGAGCTGCATCGGCAGGGCGACGTTCTGCGCCGAGGTCAGATAGGGCAGCAGATTGCGGGAGGTCTGCTGCCAGACGAAGCCGACGACCTCACGGCGGTAGGCGAGCCGGTCCTTCGCGGTCATCGTGAGCAGATCACGGCCGGCCACGCGGGCCGCGCCGGCCGTGGGGGTGTCCAGACCGGCCAGGATGTTCATCAGGGTCGACTTGCCGCTGCCGGACGCGCCCACGAGCGCCATCAACTCGCCCTCCCGCACCAGGAGGTCCAGCCCCTGGAGCGCCTGCACCTCCACCCCGTCCGCGGTGAAGACGCGGACCAGGCGGTCGCAGGTGATGAGCGCGTCATGGCCGTAGGTCGGGCGGCCGCGGTCGGCGGCGACACGGCCGGCCAGCTCGGCGAGCGTGGGATCCGAGGTCATCGGGGGCCTCCTGCGGGGAGAAGTCGGTACGGCACGGGGGGGACGGGGCGGGGAGAGGTCATCGGGCGTCCCCCGCCCTCAGCTCCCGCACCGCGCCCCTGCGGCCCGTCCACCACGCCTGTGCCGCCGCGATGCCGACGGTCAGGGCCACCACCGTCAGGGCCGGCACCAGCAGGGACACCGGATCGGTGCGCAGCGCCGCCCGCCCCGCCGGGGACGAGGAGGCGGAGACGGCGACGGTCGTCAGGTCGATGCCGGGCGACAGCAGCCGGACGGCGGCCCACGCCGTGACCGTGCCGCCGGCCGCCGCGAGCAGCGCCTGCGGCAGGGACTCCAGCACCAGCAGGCGGCGGCCCTGGGCCCGGGTGAGGCCCATGGTGCGCAGCCGGGCCAGCAGCGCGGCGCGTTCGGGCGCGGCACGCAGCAGGGTCAGCAGCAGGGCGAGCACGGCGTACCCGGCGCCCGCCGCCACCGCCGCGGTGTAGACCCGCTCGGCACCGGACTGCAGGGGCGAGTCGACGTACTTCGCGAACTGTTCCGCGCGCAGCCGGACCTGCGCGGCGCCGCCCGCCGCCTCGCGCAGCGCGCCCGCGTCCGGCCGGTCGCCGGTCACCAGCAGCGCGGTCGGACGGGCGGGGCCGTCGGGCAGCCCGGAGCGGTCCACGACCAGGAAGTCCAGCCCGGCCAGCGCCGGGGTCTGCTCACGCACCCCCACGATCCGCACGGTGATGTCACTGCCGTCGTCCAGGCGCACCCGGAACCGTCCGGTGCCGTAGCGGTCGGCGACCTCGGGGGAGGCCAGGGCGGGCAGGGGCCCGGCACCGGACGCCTTCAGCCCGTCCGGGTCGAAGGCGCCGATGCCCGTGTGCCGGCTGAGGGCCGCGTAACCGTCCGGGTCGACACCGGCCACCGGCACGGTCGGGCCGCCGCCCGGGGGCCGGCCGTCGTAGGAGACGCTCACGGCGGTGACGTCCCGCACGCCGGGTGCGCGCCGGACCCGGTCGGCGAGACCGGACGGCAGCGCCCGCAGCCCCTCGACGCGGGCGTCGGCGCCGACGGCGAGGACGGCCGCGCGGTCCCGGGCGTCGGCCACACCGGTGAGGACGGAACCGCCGAAGGCGGCCGTGGTCAGCGCCGTCAGCAGGGCGAGCAGGGGCAGCACCGCGGACCCGGACGCACGGCCCGCGCGGGCCAGCGCCAGCGGGCCCACCACGCCCCGCAGCCGCCCGACGGGGCGGGCCAGCCCGCGCAACGGCAGCGGGTACAGACGGACCAGTACCAGCGCGGCGACCATCCCCACCAGCACCGGGGCCGGCGACACCAGCCCGTCCCCGGACGCCCCCTCGCCGTCCGGCGCACCGCGCGTGCGCAGCGCGACGACCGCGCCCACCGCCAGGGCGAGCAGCGTGAGTTCGGCGACCGTGCGACGCCGTGACGGGCGGGCCGAGGCGAGGTCGTCGCGGGCGGCGTGCACCCGCACCGCGCGGTGCGCGGCGACGGCCCGCAGCGGCAGCGCCGCACAGGCGAGCAGGGCGACGGCACCGGCGGCGGCCACGGCGTACGACGGCCGGCCCCCGTCGACCGCGAGCCGGGCGGCGGCCAGGCCCAGGACGGCCGCCGGTACGGCGACCACCGCCGTCTCCGCCAGCAGCCGGCCGGCCAGACCGCGCAGGGAGGCGCCGCGGGCGCGCAGCAGGGTCAGCTCGGCGCGGCGCCGGTCGGCGGCGAGACCGCCCGCCATGAACAGGACGACGGCCGCGACCGTGCCGGTGCCGAAGACGGCGACGCCGACCAGGGGGCCGATGACGGAGCGCAACTCGGTGTGCTCGGCGAACACCTCGTCGAGCGAGGTCTCCGAGTCCACGGCCGGCGAGGCGGCGGCACGGGCCCGCTGCAGCAGCGGGCCCGCCTCCAGGGAGGCGACGGCCGACGTCAGCCGCGGCAGGTCGTGACCGTGCAGGGCGGACACCTCGGGGGCCAGCATCCAGTACCGCTCGGGGAACCCGCCCGTGCCCGGCAGCACCGGCGCCGCCTCCGGGGGCAGCAGCAGCGCGCCGGCCCAGAACACGCTGCGCTGCGGGTCGCCGGGGACGGTCAGCAGGCTCGGGCCGCGCAGCACGGGGGTGGTCGACCAGTACGCCCCGCGCGGCGCGAGCGGTTCGACGGTGCCGGTGACCCGCACCGCGAGCGGGGCGCGCTCCACACCGGGCACGTGGACGACCGAGCCCACCTCGATGTTCAGCTTCCGGGCCGTCTCCGTGGTGACCGCGGCCTCCACCGCCGACGTCGCCGCGGTGACGTCGTCCGGGGCCGTCGGCAGCCGGCCCTCCCGCAGCCGCGAGTGACCGGCGAGCCCGCTCGGGGCGACGAGGTGGAACTCCGGGGCGATCCCGTCGGGCCGGGACAGGTACGGGTCCGGGGCCGCCAGCCGCCGGGTGGTGCGCACACCGTGGGACGACTGCCCGGGGTCGAGCGGGAGGAAGCGGCCGGACAGGGCGAGGATCTCGGCGTAGGAGCCGCGCACGGCGTCCGGGCGCAGCTGCGCCTCCCACTCCTCGTACGGCGTGAAGGCGCTGTCCTGGGAGGCGTACAGCTGGACGGTGGTGCGGCCGGGCCCGGCCGCCTCCACCGACCGGCGCAGCCCCGCGTCGCCGTACCGGTCGACCGCGAGCGGCAGCGCGGCGGCCAGGAACGCGGTCACCGCCACCAGCAGCGCGAGCGCCGCCGCCGCACCGGGAGCCGACCGCAGCCGGGTACGCACCCAGGGCGCGACCGGCCGCGCCCGTCCCGGAGTCCGCACGGTCACGTCAGTCGCCTCCCGTTCCCGCGGCGGTACGGCCGTGATGCGCGGCGGTGGCCATGGTCGTGGCGGCGGGGAGCGCCGGGCCGGCGCAACGCCGGGTGTGTGCCCACGGGGCTCGCACGGTCAGGACGCTCACCCTCATTCGCCTCCCCGCTCCCGCAGCGACGTCACCGGGTCCGCCCTGCGCAGGGCCAGTACGGCCGTGATCAGCAGGGGCGCCGCGGCCACGGCGGCCAGGAGGGCGGCCACCCGGGCGGGCGGCAGCTCCACCAGGACCCCGGGGACCGGGCGGGTGGCCTCCGCGGTCAGCATGACCAGGGGGATCACCGCCCGGGCCAGCACCGTGCCGAGCAGGACGCCCACCGCCAGCGCCAGACCGACCAGCACCCCCTGCTCGACGAGGACCACCCGGGCCAGCCGCCGCCGGGAGGCGCCGAGCGCGCGCAGCACCGCGAACTCGGCGGACCGCTCCCGCAGCGACCCCGCCGCGCTCACCGCGAACCCGACCGCCGTCAGCGCCGCCGCCGCGAGGGCCGCCGCCCCGAACACCGTGCCCGGCCCGGCGCCGAACGGGTCGTCGCGCAGCTCCGCGGCGATCTCGTCCCGCACCACCACCCGGGACGGATCGACGTCGGGCCGGCCGCGCAGCGCCCCCGCCACCCGCGCCGACGCGCCCGGCGCGGTCGCCAGCCACCACTCGTTCGGCAGCACGCTCTCCCCCTGGCGCGCCTGGATCATCCGGTTGACGGACCGCAGGTCGACGAGGAGGGCCCCGCCGTCGTCCTTCCCGCCGACCGGCGTGGACGGCAGCTCCCGCACCGCCCGCACGAGCCGCAGCGGCACGGTGGACCCGCCGATCCGCACGTCCACCCGCTGCCCCGGACGCGCGCCCGTGGAGGCGAGGTAGCGGTCCGTCGCCACGGCGGTGACCTCGGACGACGGCGGCTGCGGCACCTGGAGGCCGACCGTGAGCGGCGAGGGCCGCCAGGCCAGGTCCGCCGGGAGGTGACCGGTGCCGTAGACGACGGTCGTCGGGTCGCCGGGGACCACGCGGGGCGGGGCCGGGCCGGTGTCCCCGCCGGGGGAGGACGCCGCGCCACCGGCACGCACGGACACCTTCCACTCGGCCGGCGGCGGCAGTTCCCGGTCCCGGCCGCCGGTGTCCGTGGCGGTCAGCGCCGCCAGGGTGAGGCGGTGCCGCTCGGCCTTCCCTACGGGCTGGGTCAGCTCCAGCCGGAGCCCGGTCAGCGTCAGCGCGCCCAGCGGCGCCTCGGCGGCCGCCCCGAGGTCGAGGGCGAGGTCGTGGAGGCGGCCGTCGGCGCGCAGCCCGCCGAGGCCGAGCGTGTGCGGGGTGCCGTAGGAGTCCTCCACGGTGGCGGTGACGTCGACCGGGGTCCGCGCGTCCGCGCCCCGCAGCGCCGCCGTCAGCGTCAGCCGCGCGGTGCCCGCCGGCACGCGGACGCCCGCCGCGGCGCCCTCCGGCGACAGCCCGGACACCAGCGCGCGCGACGGCACCGGTGCCAGGTCGGAGCGCATCAGCAGCGTGTCCGCCGCGTGCGCGGTGTCCAGCGCCAGCACGGTCGCCGTCCGCCCGCCGGACAGCGGCACGGTCGTACGGAAGGCGGGGGCGGCCGCGCGTACGCCGGACACGGCCGCGTACGCCTGACCGCGGCCGAACGCGTCCTCCCCGGCGGCCAGGACCCGCACCGGCGCACCGGCCCGGAAGTCCGCCTGGTCGTCCTGCGAGCGCTCCCACGAGGAACCCCGGCCGATCGCCAGCATGCCCAGCGCCACGGCGAGCACCAGCAGCAGCACCGGTCCGGCCCCGCGCATCGGGCGGCGGCTGAGCTGCCAGCCCGCCAGCGCCCCCGGCAGCCCGCGGCCGCGGGCCGCCCGGCGCTCGGCCAGCCGCGCCACCGGCGGCAGCAGCCGCAGCGTCAGCACCGTGCCGGCGAGCAGCGCCAGCGCCGGGGCGACCACGAGCAGCGGATCGACGCCGAGGTCCTCACCGACGGCACCGGAGGGCCGACGGCTCAGCCGCCAGTACGCCACACCGGCCACCACCAGCAGACCCACGTCCGCGCCCGCGCGCACCGCGCCCGGCAGCGGCTCGGCACGGCCGGCCGTGAAGGAGGAGACGAGCGCCGGGACCGTGACGGCCAGCGCACAGCCCAGCGCCACGCCCGCCGCCACCAGCCACACCGCGCCGCGTCCGGCGACCGCGCCGACGGAGGCGTCCAGGTGCAGCCCGATCCGGGCCGGCGCGCCCTGCCCGGCCAGCAGCCGGGTGAGCGGTCCCGCGAGCAGCGGGGCGCAGGCCGCCGCGGGCACGGCCAGCAGCAGCGCCTCCAGGGCGGCGAGCCGGGCCACCTGGGCGCGGGAGGCGCCGCGGGCCCGCAACAGCCGGGTCTCACCCGCGCGTTCGGCGCTCAGCAGCCGGGCCACCAGCAGCAGGGCGCACGCGGCGAGGAGGGCGAGCTGGACCGCGATGACCAGCAGCGTGGAGCGGGAGACGAGCAGGGAGCGCTCGATGCGGTCCAGCGCGGCGGGCAGCTCGCTGGTGGCGGTCGCCGTGCCGTCCAGCGCCTCGGCCTCGGGCAGGGCGGCGACGCCCCGGCGCACCGCCTCGCGCAGCGCGTCGATCCGCCCGGTCGTCATCGCGGAGAAGCCGGCCGACGCCAGCCAGCCCGAGGGACCCGTGCTGACCTCGCCTCCGGTGAACACCGCGGGGTCGGCGAGCAGGGGGCCGTACGTCGTGAAGTGCCCCTGGACGATTCCCCGGCCGTTCAGGTCGTCCAGCTGCCAGTAGGGCGCGGTGGTGTCCACGGGCCGGTACAGGCCGGTGATCCGGACCGTCACCGGCGGTCCGTCGAGCCGGTCGTCCAGGGTGAGGCGGGCGCCCGGCTCCAGGGCGAGGACACGGGCGGCGGTCTCCGGGAGGGCGGCCTCGATCTCGGTGCCGGTGCTCTCCGCGGGCATCCGGCCCTCGGTGACGCGCACCTGGGTGCGGTCCAGTGCGGCGAAGTGCGTGAGGTCGGGTTCGTCCGCCTCCGCGCGTCCGTCCGGGGGGCGGAGGGAGCCGGGCAGGGCGTACGGACCGGAGCGGGTGAGGGTGCGCAGCGTCACCGGCAGTCCGTCGAAGGCCTTCCGGGCGCCTTCGCGTACGGCGGTGTCGGCGGCGGCGCGGCTTGCCGCCGGGACGGTTTCGGCCTCGACGGTGAGTGTGGTGTCGGCGGCGTCGCGGGGGGCGGCCAGGGCGTGGCGCAGGGAGGCGTCGCCGACGGCGGCGGAGTAGGCGGTGAGGGTGGCGAGGACGGCCGTGGTCAGGAGGACGGTGAGGAGGGCGGCCGCGAGGAGGGGTCTGTGCGCGCGTGCGCGGGCGAGCACGAATCTCGCCGAGCCCCCTGCGGATGGCACCGCAACCCCCCGTGGTTGTCCGGACCTCCGGGTGATGTTGTCAGAGGGGGTGTGCCGGAGGTAACCGTTCAGGAGGTGGACTTGACCGGATTGTGATCGGAAATCGGCGTTGGGTGACCGGAATGCGAGCGGGAGGGTTCTCTTCGCCCCCGCCGCCCCTTCCCGTCCCGTCCCGGGGCTCCGCCCCGGACCCCGCTCCTCAAACGCCGGAGGGGCTGTTCATGCGGGGCTGTGTCGTCAGTCCGGGGAGTTGATCATCGATGCCGCCGCGTACGTCAGGTACTTCCACAGGGTCTGTTCGTGTTCCTCGGACAGGCCCAGTTCGTCGACGGCGTCGCGCATGTGCTTCAGCCAGGCGTCGTGTGCCGCCCGGTCGACCTTGAACGGGACGTGGCGCATCCGCAGGCGCGGGTGGCCGCGGTTCTCGCTGTAGGTGGTCGGACCGCCCCAGTACTGCATGAGGAACAGCGCCAGCCGCTCCTCGGCCGGGCCCAGGTCCTCCTCGGGGTACATGGGCTTCAGCAGCGGGTCCTCGGCCACTCCTCGGTAGAAACGGTGGACGAGCCGGCGGAAGGTCTCCTCCCCGCCGACCTGCTCGTAGAAGGTCTGCTCCTGAAGCGTGCCGCGCCGAATCTCTGTCACGCCGTCCATGGTCTCAGACGCGACGGCATAGGACTCGAGGCCTAGGACCGGGCCTACTTTGACATCCTCCCCCTCCTCAAGGGAGGGGGATTCCAATCCGGACGGGTTGGGGTTCACGGGTGCTCGAGCGGTTGGTGGCCGCTGTCACCCCTCCGGCACCGGCTGTGCGCCGGGGGCGGGGGATCCCGCCCTGTCCTGCCGCGACGTTGACTGCCGCGTTCTCGTCCGCGTTGCAGGTGAACCCGCAGGATGCGCAGACGAACTCGGTTTGGCTCTTGCGCGAGTCCTTCTCGATCCAGCCGCAGGCACTGCACCGCAGCGACGTGTACGGGGCGGGGACGTCCTCCACCCGCCCGGGAGCCTTCTCACCGGTGCGGCGGCGCAGCAGACCCCAGCCCTGGGCCAGGATGCTCCGGTTCAGCCCCGCCTTTTGCCTGACGTTCCTGCCCGGTTGCTCGACGGTTCCTTTCGCTGAGCGGGTCATGGTCGTGATGTTCAGCTTCTCGAACCGGATCAGGCGGCAGGTGCGGGCGAGCATGGTGCTGGTCTCCTCGCACCAGTCCTTGCGTCGGTCCGTCTCACGGGCCTCCAGCCTGGCCACCTTCGCGTGCTCGGCGGCCTTGGCCTCGCTGCCCTTCGGGGCACGGGTCGCCCGCCGCTGGTGCTTACGGATCCGGGCGCGCTCCTTGACCGTGAGCTGGGGGCAGTTCAGTTTTCGGCCGTCGGACAGGGCGGCGGTGATCTTCACGCCCCGGTCGATCCCGATGACCTCACCCGTGCCGGGCGCCGGGATGGGGTTGGGGACGGTCGCGAAGGCGATGTGCCACCGACCGTTGCGGAAGGTGACCCGGAAGGTCTTCGCCTGCGGCAGCTCGGCGCGGGTGAGGCGGAAGCGGACCCAGCCGCAGCCGGGCACCTTCACCCGCGCCCACCGCCGGTTCAGTTTCTGCACCACCACCGACCGGCCCATCACCTGCCTGCCCCGGGCGTTCAGCTTTGGCGAACCGTCCACCTCGAACTCCGGGACGCGGTCGGTGCCGATCACCCGGAAGCCTTCGTGCACATGTCTCTTCCGCCAGGTCGGCTCACCGGACCCGGAGGCGAACCGGGCGTTCTTGGCCTTGGCGAAGTCCTGTAACGCTTGCTGCTGCACATCCGCGTTTCCCGCGGCTAGCCAGCCGTTGTCCCTGCGGGCCTCGGTCAGTTGACGGCACTGCTCGGCGAACCCGGGAGCGGACCTGCGGCCCGGCCGCCAGCGCGCGTGCTGCTCGACGGCCAGATTCCAGACGTACCGGGCGTGCGCGCAGTGCAGCAGCATCCGCTCCACCTGCGCGGCCGTCGGGTACATCCGGAGACGTGACATGCCGCCAAACGTAGCCCCGACGCTTGCCTTTCTTTTCGCATCCGGCCTGGCTCACTCGAACGAGTGAGCCACCTCCGCCACCACTCTCCACCGGGCACCCTGCCTGGCAAGAGAGGTGGACAGGACCGCGAGATGCGGGCCGCGCTCGTGCGGGAGATCGGTGCGAGCGGGGCCTTCGACGCTGACCCGGTGTGGCGGGAGGCGTACGGCCTCTGGGAGCGCGAGGGGAGGCCGCAGCGCGAACGCTACGGCCTCACGGTCGACGCCGAGGGCGACCGCGCCTGGCTGGACGACCCCGGAGGGCCGCACGTCTGGCCGGTGCCCGCCGCGTAGGACTGTCGTTCAGCCCCGGCGGATGGTGATCGTCGTCCAGGCGCCCACGTGGACCCGGTCGCCGTCCTGGAGCGGGACCGGGACGAACGGCTGGATCGGCTCGTCCGAGCCGTTGACCGTCGTGCCGTTCGTCGAGTTCTGGTCGACGACCGCCCACGTGCCGTCCGGCTGCTGCACCAGCACCGCGTGCTGGTGGGAGACGCCCGGGTCCTCCGGCGGGGTGGACAGATCGATGTCGGGGGTGTCGCCGGTGGAGTGGCGACGGCGCCCGATGGTGATCTGGTTGCCGGTGAGCGTGCGTTGCTGCTCGGGCGAGTACGCGGGCAGGTTCAGGCCCGCGGCCTCGGGGCCGGAGCGCTGCATCATCGCCATGAAGTACTCACGGTCCGGACCGATGGTCGCGGTCCAGGTCGCCGGTCCCTGCGGCTGCCGGGGCTGCTGCGGGAAGCCGCCGGGCCCGGGCGGCGCCTGGGTCGCACCGGGCTGCGGGTAGCCGTAACCGCCGCGCTGACCGGGGCCGTTCGGACCGCCGGGACCGCCGGGACCAGGGCCGGGACCGCCGGGGCCACCAGGACCACCGGGGCCGCCGGTCGGCGGGGAGATCACCCAGTCGTTGTCACCGCCGCCGAAGGGCGGCCCGCCCGGCTGGGGGCGGCCGGTCTCCTGCGGGAATCCGGGCGGGGCCGGAGGCCCGGGCTGGAACGCCTGCGGAGCACCGGGGCCGTTCGGGCCACCGGGGCCGCCGGGACCGTTAGGTCCACCGGGACCGCCGGAACCGCCGAAGCCACCGGGCCCGTTCGGACCGCCGGGACCGTTAGGTCCACCGGAACCGCCGAAGCCTCCGGGGCCACCAGGCCCACCAGGCCCGTTCGGGCCCCCGGGACCGTTAGGTCCACCAGGACCACCCGGACCGCCGAAGCCTCCGGGCCCCCCGGGCCCACCAGGTCCGTTCGGGCCACCAGGACCGCCGAAGCCCCCGGGACCGTTAGGTCCACCGGGTCCACCGAAGCGGCCGGGCCCACCAGGCCCACCAGGTCCTCCGGGCCCGTTCGGCCCACCAGGACCGTCGGGACCACCGGAACCGTTGGGCCCACCGGGACCACCGAAGCCGCCCGGGCCGGGCGGACCCGGCGGGGGCGGTACAGGTCGTGAGGGGTCGCCGCCGAAGCCGGGCGGGCCCGGCGGGATCGGCTCGGCGGGGCGGTTCACCTGCGAGGGACGCGAGCCCTGGTAGTCGAACGAGTCACCGCCGCCGTACGACGGTCCGCCGGGCGGCTGCTGGAAGGGCCCACCCGGACCCGGACCCGGACCCGGGCCGGGGGCCGGCGGACGCGGGGCGGCCGGGGTGTACGAGGTCGCCGTGTTCGTCAGGAAGTTCCACCGGCACTCCTCGCAGAACGGCGCCGCGCCCTCACGCGGCGTACGGCACTGCGGGCACAGCTCCGGCGAGCCGCCGCCGGGGCCACCGAAACCACCGGGGCCGCCAGGACCGCCGGCGGGGCCGCCGGGCGGCGGGAATCCGTAGCCGCCGCCGGGTGCGGGCGGCGGGGGAGGAGGTGGGGGCACGGCACCCGCCATGCGGTGACCGCACACCTCGCACCAGTCGTCGGAACCCGACTGGTGTCCGTTCGGGCAGGTCGGCATGTCGGCGCTTCCCCCTCTCCTTGTCCGGCCGGTTCCGGCCGGTTTCTCCAACCCCGAGGGGTCAGGCTCGACTACTTACGGATCACTTCTTTACACGAACAGTCTTTGTCGACCGAGTCTCGAGCGTCATCTCGTCGGCCTCCTCGACCTTCGCCTTCAGTCGCACAGTACCTGTCGCGGCATCGACCACGTCCACCACCTTCGCAAGCAGTTTCGCAGTATCCGCGTTGCCGGACGCGCTCGCGAGCTGCACGGCCCTGCCCAGTTTGGCCGTCGCTCCGTCGATATCCCCCTCTTTGCGCAGATCCAGACCCTGTCGGATGACTTCCGCCAGTTCCGCCTGCCCGGTGTAGTGGGCGACCTGGGGGTTGATCGACGTCGAGGCGGCCATGTCGTCCGTCCACACGGCCCGGACCAGACCCTGCGCCCCGAGGCTGCGCACGCTGCCGTCGGACGACTGCGGAATCACCAGCGACAGCCGGGCCGCCAGCATCTCCTGCCCGATGCCCGCGGGCGGCACCTCGACGCAGACGTGGTAGTCGCGGGACTCGTCACCCCAGGAACCCAGCGGGTAGTCGCCCGCACGCGGACCCGCCTCCGTACGGCGGCCGGTCAGCTCCTCGACCGTCGGCGCGACCTGCTTGACGAACCTCACCGTCGTGCCGACCGGGGTCCACAGCCGCAGCGAGACGTCCGCGACCTCCTTGCCCATCGCCGTCTCCATCATCCGCGTGAAGTCGGCGGCGAGACCGGCCGGGTCGGCGACGATGTCGGCGGTGCCGAGGAGGGCGGAGGCGATGGCTGTGACTTCTTTCACTTCCCAGTCGGTGCCCACTCCGCGGGCGTCACAGGTGAACCGTCCGGCGCAGGCGTCCAGGGCCGCCTTCAGGTCCTGCGGCGACTCGTGCTCGTTGCGGCCGTCGGTGAGCAGGATGCCGTGCCGGATCGCCACGTCCGCCGACGCCAGCAGCCGGTCGGCCAGTCGCAGCCAGGTGCCGATCGCCGTGCCGCCGCCCGCGCTCAGCTTCCGCAGCGCCTGCTTGGCCTGCTCACGGGTGCCCGCGTCGGCGACCGCCAGGGCGCCGCCGCCCGGATACACCTCCTTGGCCACGTGCGTGCCGCCGACCACCGCGAAGTTCACGCCGTCGCGCAGGGCGTCGATCGCGGCGGCCGTCGCGTCGCGGGCGTTGCGCATCTTGGCCGGCGGGTAGTCCATCGAACCCGAGCAGTCGACCATGAGGACCACGGCCGCCGACGGCCCCTCACCGGGCGGGTAGAGGTGGGGTGCCGCCACCGCGCTGCCGATGGTGCCGCCGCCGGTCGCGGTCACCGTGACGATGGCGTTGACCTCGCGGCCGCCCTCCGGCAGGTACTCGTTCTGGTACACGTCCACCGAGAACTGCGGCACGTTCGATTTCGAGAAATTGGCCATGCCTGTTCGCTCCCCCTTGGCTGCCCCGACGGCGCGGGGCGACGACGGCTGACGGACCGGTCCCCTCCGGTCCGTTGAGGCTTCCCCGTGCGAGGCGTCCCGTAAGCGGCCTCAGGCCGATCCTGCCCCCTGCGGGACGGCCGGGAACGGCACGAGGGCCACTGTTACGTTGTCGTGGCCCCCGCCGTCGAGGGCGTGGCCGACCAGAACCCGGGCGGCGTGCAGCGGCCGTACGGCCGCGTCCGCGGGCACGGCCCCGGCCATCTCGTCGGCCGACTCCGCGTAGTTCCACAGGCCGTCCGTGCAGACCACGACCACACCGGGCCGGTCCGGCTTGAACGAGGCGGTGTGCGGCTCCAGTTCGTACGCGTCGGCGCCGAGCCAGCCGGTGATCGCGTGCGCGCGCTGGTCGGCGTACGCCTCGGCCTCGCCCATCAGGCCCGCGGCGACCATCTGCGCGGCCCACGAGTCGTCCTCGGTGAGCCGGGCCGCCGGGGCGGAGCGGTCGACCGGCACCCAGTAGGCGCGGCTGTCGCCGACCCAGCCGACGACCAGCAGACCGGCCGTCACCACGGCGCCGACGATGGTGCACGCCGGGGCGTTCTGGTGCGGGGCGTGCTCACGGGCCCCCGCGGGCTCGTCGGCCAGCGCGTTGACCGCGTCGGCGGCGGCGACGATCGCGTCGTGCATCGCCGTCTGCGGGTGCGTGCCGCGCGGCAGGGCCGCGAGCAGGGACTCGTTCGCCGCGCGGGAGGCGGCGAGTGACGCCTCGTCGGGGCGGGTGGCGGAGGAGACGCCGTCGCAGACGATCGCCACGGAGGCGGGGGAGCCGTCGGGCAGCGCCGTGGTGCTCACGGCGAAGGCGTCCTCGTTGCGGTGGTGGCGCAGGCCGCGGTCGCTGACCGCGGCCACGGGGCCGCATTCCTGTTCCATGTGGTCCCGTTCGCGTGGCTGGGCGTGACCGCAGTTCTCGCAGTAGCCGTCGTCGTCGACCCGGCCCGCACGGCAGGCCACGCACACCGCGGCACCACCGGCGGCCGGAGCCTGCCCGGCCGCCGCCCCCTGCTCGGCCGCCACCCGCGGGTCCGGAGCCTGGAGCGGGTACTCGTCGGGCTGCGCGGCCGATCGGCCGGCGGCGGCCCGCTCCTCCGACTGCGCACGCCGGTCGAAGCGCACCCCGGACGACGGCACGGGGGGTTCCGCAGGCGGAGGCGCCGGTACGGCACCCGTCAACGCCGGTGACACGGGGGTGCCTTCGACGTGGGACGGGGGTACGGGCGTCACCTGCGCCGGGGACGGCGACACAGGGGCACCCTGGGCCGACGGCGGTACGGGAGTGCCCGGGACGGTGGACGGCGGCACTTGGGCGTCGGGCGCCGGGGGCGGAGCCACGGGGGTGCCCTGGTCCGGATACGGAGCCTCGGGGGTGTCCGGGACGGTGGACGGCGGCATCTGGGCGCCGGGCACCGGAGGCGGCGGTACGGGCGCCCCCTGGACCGGTGCTCCATGGCCGGCCGACGTGCCGGGCAGGGGGGTGCCGGGCGGGTCGGCCGGGCGGTGGGCCGGTGGGGCGGCGGGGCCGTCCGGGGTGGGCCAGGCCGGTGCGGCGGGCGGGGCCGACGGCGGCCGGGGCAGGCCCCGCTCCGCCGGGGCCTGCGACGGCACCGCGCCGTTCATGGCGATCGTCGGCTCGTTCCGCGGTCGTGCGGGGACCGCGGACAGGTCGTATCCGCACGCACCGCAGAAACGGTCACCCGACTCGAGGGGCTCCTCGCAGCTCGGGCACTTCGACAGAGCGGCCTGCTGAGGCATCTGCGACATCAACTACACCCACGTCCGGGGGCGGTAACGATTGGCACGTTCCACCAGGTCGATCCTCTCCTCGCCGCTGCGCGCCAGCCGGGCCAGCGTGCGGTACGAACGCTCCAGGCCGAAACGGAGGCCCCGCTCGTCCAGACCGCTGCCGAGCAGCGTCCGCCCCCCGGCGGCGGGAGGAGCGGAACCCTGGCCCCCGGAGAGTACCCAGTCCAGCCCGCAGCCGAGGACTTCGGCCGACAACAGCTCGCGCCGCGCCGGGTCCAGACCGTACGCCTCCAGGGCCTCGACCTGCCCGGCGGCGGCGGTCAGGTCGTCCAGGAACGGTACGTCACCGGCGGTGACCGCACGCCCGCGCAGCCGCGCCCGGACGGACGCCACCCGCGCGGCCGTGTAGTGGATGGAGGACTCCGGCACCGACACCAGCGTCCGTACGGCGCCTCCGCGGTCCCCGGCCGCCAACTGCACCCGGGCCAGCCCGAACGCGGCGCTCACATGGCTCGGGTCGGTCGACCACACCAGGCGGTAGTACTCGGCGGCGTTGTCCAGCTGGCCCAGCACCTCCGCGCACACGCCGAGCGCCAGCTTCGGCGCGATCTCGCCGGGGAACGCGTCGTAGACCGCGTCGAAGGCGAGCGCGGCGCCCTCGTGGTCGCCGGTGACGAGCGCGGCCACCCCCCGGTACCAGACCACCCGCCAGTCGTCGGGGTCCCGCTCCTCCAGCGTGCCCAGCACCGCCAGCGCGGTGGACCACTCGCCGGTCTCCAACCGGGCGCGGACCTCGCGCAGCCGGGTCTCCGCCGACGGGGCGGGCGCGGCGGCGAGCGCGTTGATCAGCTCGCCGGGCGCGGACGCCAGCAGACCCGCGAGGAAACCGGCGTTGGGGTCGGCGGGGTGCACGTGCGGCACGGGCAGGGCGAGCGCGGCGGCGGCGCAGTCGACGGGCTTGACGAGGACGGAGGTGCCGGCGGCGGACGGGAGCGCCCGGGGCGCCCCCTTGCGGGGGCGGCCCGGGCGGGTGCCGAGGCGGGAGACGTCCCCGTTCAGCGCGGGGAACAACTCCGTGTCCGTCACCCGCAGTTCCGGGCCGAAGAGCGTGGACAGCGCGGGGCGGGCGCGGCCCGACTGCAGGGAGACCACCTCGCGCAGCACGCCCGTCAGCTGCTCGGTCATCTCCTGCGCGGAGGCGAACCGGCGGGCCGGGTCCGGGTCGGTGGCGCGGACCAGGAAGCGGTAGAAGGACTCGTACCGCCGGAAGACCTCGATGCCGTCCGGGTCGGGCAGTGAGTCCACGTAGACGTTCGTGTAACCCTGGAAGTCGAACGTGAGGACGGCGAGCGTACGGGCCACCGTGTACAGGTCCGACGCCACCGAAGGACCGACGTCGGCGACCTCGGGCGCCTGGTAGCCGACCGTGCCGTAGATGGCCGACTCCTCGTCGTCCATCCGGCGCACCGCGCCCATGTCGATCAGCTTCAGCTGGTCCTCGGTCTGGATCGCGTTGTCGACCTTGAAGTCGCAGTACAGCAGGTTCCGGCTGTGCAGGTGGCCGAGCGCCTCCAGGGCCTCGATGCCGTACGCGCACGCCTGCTCCACCGGCAGCGGATCGCGCCTTCCCTCCGGCGTGCGACGGCCGTTGGCGATCTCCTTCAGCGACTTGCCGCCCAGGTACTCCATGACGATGTAGCCGTCGAGGGAGCCGGTGCGCTGGTCGAGGTGCTCCACGAAGTTGTAGATCCGCACGATGTTGGCGTGCTCGATCTCCGCGAGGAAGCGCCGCTCGGAGATCGCCGCCGCCATCGCGTCCTGGTCACCCGTGTCCAGCAAGCCCTTCAGCACCACCCAGCGGTCCGAGACCGCCCGGTCCACGGCGAGGTAGATCCAGCCCAGACCGCCGTGCGCCAGACAGCCGACCACCTCGTACTGGCCGTGCACGACGTCGCCGCCCCGCAGCTTCGGGACGAACGAGTACGGGTGGCCGCACTTGGTGCAGAAGCCCTCCGTGCGCCCCGGCCGGCCGCTGCGGGCCCGGCCCACCGGCGCCCCGCAGTCCGAGCGCGAGCAGAACCGCTTCCGCTCGGGCACCTCGGGGTTCTCCAGCACCATCGCGCGCGGATCGGGGCGCGGGATCGGCGGCACCTCGACCAGACCGGCACCGAGGCGGCCCCGGCCGGACGAGCCGGCGCCCGCGCCGGAACTGCGCACCGACACCGAACGGCCCGTGGCCCGGCCCGACAGCGAGCGGGAGAGCCGCCCGGAGACCGAACGGCGGGACTTCGACGACTGGGACGAGGTACGGGAACTGCGGCCGCTGCGTCCGCTGGAGCGTCCGCTGCCCGCCGAGCCGCGCGAGTCGCGGCCGCCCACCGTGATGCCGGTCGGGGCCGAGCCGACCATGCCGGTCGGCGACACCACCGGGGCGAGGCCGCAGGTGTCGCAGTACAGCTCGCCGCCGCCGACGTCCTCGTACGCGCCGCCGCAGTCGGGGCGCTGGCACCCGGTCCCGGGTGTCCGGTTCTCCGGTTCGCTCATGGCGCGGCCTCCCCCTCGTCGCTCATGCGCCGGGCCCCCTCCGGTCGTCGGGCACGCCCTGGTCCGGCACCCGCGGCGCCGTGCCGAGGACTTCCGCGGCGGCCTGCTGGTAGCGCAGCACCGCCCGGTCGGCGGCGCGCAGATCGCAGGGCGCGCTCCACAGCATCCGGCGCGCCTTCTCGTACCGCTCCACCAGGACGGGATCCTCCGCCAGGCCGTGCCGGGCCACCTTCGCCTTGTACGCGTCCAGCCGGCCGCGCAGCTCGGCACGGACCGCCAGCGGTGCCGTCACCGCGGTCAACGACTCGCGGGCGCGCAGCAGTTCGTCCTCCGCCTTCTGCTCGAGGGACTCCAGGAGCGGGGACAGGCGGTGCCACTGGGCGTGTCTGCGGTACTCCGCGGCCGTCGACAGCTGCTCCTGCAGCACGGTCGGCGGTCCGCTGACCACCGGCACCTCCGTCGCGGCGATCTTCGCCAGCACCTCGCCGCGTGCGGTGCGGGCCTCGGCGAGGGTGCGGTCGGCACGGGACAGCACGTCCCGCAGCCTGACGATGCGTTTCTCCGCGTCCTGGCGGACCGTCAGCACCGCGTCGATCTCCCGGCGCACGTCCTCCAGCGCGCGCGCCTCACGGTCGTAGACCGTGGTGTCGGGCCGTCCGCCGCCGGGCGCCGAACTGCCCTCCGCGCGCTTCCAGTACGCCAGCGGGTCGGACACCACCTGCTCGCGCAGCTTCGTCAGCGTGCGGGTGATCCGCTCCAGGTCGTCGCCCGCCGGATGCTCGCCCGGGCGCACGCCGACCGAGTGCGCGAGCCGGCTGGTGCGCTGGAGCTCGGCGGCGAGCAGATCGATCCGGGCGGGCAGCGCGGACCACACCGCGTCGGCGGCGACGACCATGTCCAGCGAGGTCGCGTACAGCTCGTTCATGCGGTCGACGAGGGTGGCCAGCGAGTAGCGTTCGCTGAGTTTCCCGGGGGCGGCGTGGAGCGTCGGCGCGTTGGCGGTCGCCGCCGCACTGCCGGCCACGGTCACCGAGTCGCCGCGCAGCAGCTCCGTCAGCTCCACCAGGTCCTCACGGCTGGACCAGCGGCGGCGGGACCGGATGTCCCGGGCCGTGCGCAGCGCGTCCGTGTACGCGTCGAAGTACGTCCACAACAGCGCGATCGACGCCTCGGTGGCCGTCCAGCGCTCCTCGGTGATGCCGGTGAGCCGCGCGCCCTCCAGGAGTCTTCGGCCCGCGTGGTCCTGCAGGGCGAGGAGCGAGGTCTCGATCGCCTCGTGCTCCGCGCCGAGCCGCGCCAGCGCACGGTCCACCTCGTCCCGGTCCATCACCGGCCCGGTGGGATCCGTGTCGGCCATCGATCACCTCTCGCTGGGGGGTTGTTGACGGTTGGGGTGTGTCCGGCCGGGGCCGGTCCGGGGTCAGCTCTCGCGCAGGTACTCCGGGGTCGGGGGCCTCGACTCGGAGGAGTCGGCGCCCAGCGTGGCCGAGAGCCACTCGGTGTACGCGTCCTGCCAGCCGTCCGTGGCGTCCTCGCGGAAGTCCACCAGGATCCGGTTGACCCGGCGGACCAGGTCGTCCGCGTCCTTCTTCATCGCCACGCCGTAGTACTCGGTCGTGAAGGCCTCGCCCTTGAGCTGGACCGTCGGGTCCTGCGCGGCCTGGCTGGCCGCGAGCGCGCCGTCGGTGACCACGGCGTCGACCTCGCCGAGCTGCAGCCGCACCAGGCAGTCCAGCTGGTTGGGGACGGTGGTGCGGATGTCGGTGGACGCCGGCAGCCTGCCCGCCTCCTTGTCCGCCTCCAGCTTCGTGTACGCGGTCGAGCCCGTCGCCGTGCAGATCTTCCGGCCCGCGAGCGTCTCGTCGTATCCCTGGACCGGTGAGGACTTCGGGGCCAGGACCTGCTGGCCCGTCCTGAAGTACGGCGCGGAGAACGCCACGTCCTCGATGCGGTCGCAGTTGATCGTCATCGTGCGGACGACCATGTCGACCCGGCCGTCCTTGATCGCGGGGATGCGCTGGTCGGTCGGGATCGCCTTGAACTGGACCGCGTCGCGGTCGCCGAGTATGTCCTCGGCGATGCGGTGCACCAGGTCGATGTCGAATCCCTCGAGGGTGCCGCCCTCCCCGCTGTTGGGGTCGCGGTAGCCCCAGCGGTAGCTGTTCTGGTCGACTCCCACGATCAGCTTGCGCTTCTCGCCCCGGCGGTTCTTGATCTCCTCGATGGTGGGGCCGTCGGCGTCGGAGGGGGAGAGGGTCTGCTTCTCCGGGTCCGCGCAGTCCTCGTCCGCCTGGGCCCGCGCGGTGTGGGACACGGTCTGGCCGGTGGTCTTCGCGGGAGCGGCGGCCGGAGCGCCGACGCAGGCCAGTGCCAGCGCGAAGAGCAGTGTCAGGGCGCAGGCGGTCGCCATCGCGCCCACTCCGCCCCAGCCCTTCAGGCGGGCCCGCAGGTGTCGTGTGATCATCGTCATGGCCCCCTTCGGCTCCTTCACGCGCCCGTTCACCGGTACTCCGACAGCCTGCGGCCGATGCCCAGCACCGCGCCGGCCGCGCCCAGCACGGCGAGCACGGCCGCGCCGGCCGGCAGGCCCGTCAGCGCGTCCCGGCCGTCGCCGGCCGCCTGCTCGAACTCGTTCTCCTCGTGCGCGAGCGCCGCGGCCAGGTTCTTGTCGACGCTGTCGAAGCACTCGCCGGTCGCGCCCTTCGCGCCGATCACCATGTCCAGCGCCTGCTGGTAGTTGCCGTTCTCGTCCTGCTCACGGGCGGCCGCGTGGCGCTTCTTCCACTCCGTCATGTTGCCCACCGCCGCGGAGACCGGCTTCGTGCCGCTGTCGTCGTCCGCGAGGCGCTCCGCCCGGGCCAGGCCCTTGCCGAGGGTGTCCATGTCGCGGCCGAAGTCGTGGTCGTAGGCGTCGAACGTCTCGTCGCCGATCTTCGTCGTCTCGGCGCCGCGGGCCACCAGGGTCAGGTTCTCGTTGCCCCTCGCCTTCAGGGAGGCGATACGGGCGTCGTGCAGCACGTTGAGCGAGCGGACGCCGTGGTCGTAGGAGTCGTTCAGGCCCGAGCGGGCGAGGGTGTGGCCGACCGTCAGCCAGAGGAGGACGACGGTGGCCGCCGTCGTCGCCGCCACCAGGCCGTGGTTGAGGACCCGGTTGGTGCGCAGGTAGGTGCGGCGCATGGCCCAGGCGAGGGCGGCCAGGGCGAGGACGCCGAGGGCGATGGCGGGCCAGGGGTAGGGGGTCGCGTCCGCGTAGTCGTCGCGGAGGCGCTGGTTCTCCTTGGTGTAGAGGTCCTCCGCCGCCGGGAGCATCTCCTCCTGCATCTTCTCGTTCGCGTACCGCAGGTAGGCGCCGCCCACGGGGAAGCCCTGGCGGTTGTAGGTGCGGGCGCGTTCGACCAGGCCCTTGTACTCGGGGAGCAGGCGGTTGAGCTTGGTGATGGTCTCCGCGGAGGGGGAGCCGGGGTCCGAGTTGGCCGCGGCGTTGACGAGCTTCGCGGCGGCGGTGCGGATGTCCTTCTCGTAGCGGTCCCTGGAGGCGGCGGTCTCCTGACCGCCGGCCAGGAAGCCGCTGGACGCCGCGGTGTTGGCGTCGGCGAGGGAGCGGTAGATGTCGGCGGCGTCCGAGCTGAGGGGCTGGCTGCTGGTGAGGACGTCGTCGGCGGCCGCAGCCCGGTCGGTCATCTGCCAGGCGGTCACCGCGCCGAAGGCGACGACGAGGGCGGCGAGGACCGCGCCGATGATGCGGAGGCGACCGGGTTCGGTGGTGGCGGCCTTGCGGAGGCGGTCGACGCCCTCGGCGAAGGCGGTGCGGCGGGCCTGCGGCGGTGGCGCGGCGGGGACGGGGACGGGGACGGCGGCGGGGGTGGGCTGGGGCGGCACCGCCGGCAGCGTGGGCACGGGCGTGCCGGTGCCGGGTGGCGCCGCGCCGTTCGGCGTGTGTGTCATGTGACCTCCCCCATGGTCATCCCTCGCGGCAAGTATCGCCGCCGCGACTGACATATGCACCGGCCTTGGCGCGATCTTGATTCGATCGCGGTGCGATTGCCGGAAATTCCGCCCCCACCCTGCCCACGAACACGCCCGGGAAATCAGTTCGGTTCCCGCGCGGGGAGCGTCGGGAGCGGTACGGGAAAGGGCGGCGCCCGGGGAGTTCCGGGTGCCGCCCTTCGGGGTCGACGGTTACTTCGTGGTGCTCGGCGGGGGCAGCGGGGACGCCGCCGCCGACTGCGGCGAGACCGTGCTCGAGTAGACCGACGGGGGCGCGATGCCCGCCGTGGGGTCGGGGGCCTCCACGTCCTCCATGGCCGTGGCGCCGCCGACGATGCGGATGCCCGCCGCGTCGAAGGCGCGCTTGATGCGCCAGCGCAGCTCCCGCTCCACGGTCAGGGACTTGCCGGGCATGGTCTTCGCCGAGAGGCGGAGCACCATCGAGTCCAGCAGTACCGAGTCCAGGCCGAGCACCTCGATCGGGCTCCACAGGAGCTCGTTCCAGGGTTCCTCCTTGCCCATCTTCTCGGCGACCTCGCTCAGCGTGGCCTTCACCCGGTCCAGGTCCTCGTCGGAACGGACCGTGACGTCGACGCCCGCGGTCGCCCAGCCCTGGGAGAGGTTGCCTATGCGCTTGACCTCGCCGTTGCGGACGTACCAGATCTCGCCGTTGTCACCGCGCAGCTTGGTCACCCGCAGCCCGACCTCGATCACCTCACCGGAGGCCACCCCCGCGTCGACGGTGTCGCCGACGCCGTACTGGTCCTCCAGGATCATGAAGACGCCGGAGAGGAAGTCCGTGACCAGGTTGCGCGCGCCGAAACCGATCGCGACACCCGCGACACCGGCCGAGGCCAGCAGCGGGGCCAGGTTGATCTGGAAGGTGCCGAGGACCATCAGCGCGGCCGTGCCCAGGATCAGGAACGACGCCACCGAGCGCAGCACCGAGCCGATCGCCTGCGAGCGCTGCCGGCGCCGTTCGGCGTTGACCAGCAGACCGCCGAGCGCGGTGCCGTCCACCGCCTGGCCGGTCCGGGACATCCGGTCGACCAGTTTGGTGATCGCCCGCCGCACCATGACTCTGAGCACCGTCGCGATCACCAGGATCAGCAGGACCCTGAGCCCGATCGCGAGCCACGTCGACCAGTTCTCCTCGACCCAGCCGGCGGCGTTGCCGGCGGTCTCCTGGGCGTCCTGGAGCGAGGGCACCCGTGGTGTCCCGGACTCCGAGGGCGTCGGCGACGGATCGACGGCCGACAGGACGGCGGACAAGGACACGGCAGGTACCTCCAGGTGCATGTCTGCCCCCGGTGCGGCGGTCAATATCTTCAAGGTCACGAAAGGGTCACCGTCGCGGGCAGAACCACCACACTAACGGGGCATTGTGAGCGGATCGGCGGCATGTGCGAAGAAGAGACCGTCCTCACCCGCGCTTGAACAGGCCGTGATCCTGGGGATGAATCGGGATGTGGTCGAAAACACTCCCAGCCCGTTACCGGGACATGGTGGCGCGTCCACCAGGCATGAGGGGAGACTGACTACGGATCGTCCCGGCGCGAGCCACGCGCCGCCGGCGTACAAGGAGGCCGTCCGTGCCGCATGTCCTGGTCCTCAACGCGTCGTACGAGCCGCTCGGCGTCGTACCGCTCCGCCGCGCGCTCGTGCTCGTCCTCGAGAACAAGGCAGTCTGCCTCGAGGAGACCGGCGCCCATCTGCACAGCGCGACCGTCACAGTCCCCGCACCCAGCGTGGTCCGGCTCAAGCGTTTCGTGCGGGTCCCCTACCGGGGGCCCGTTCCACTCACCCGCCGGGCGCTGTTCGCCCGTGACGGGGGCCGGTGCATGTACTGCGGTGGCGTCGCAACCAGCGTCGACCACGTCATCCCGCGCAGCCGCGGGGGCAAGCACGTCTGGGACAACGTGGTGGCGTCCTGCCGCCGCTGCAACCACGTGAAGGCCGACCGCCACCTGTTCGAACTGGGCTGGCGCCTGCGTCACAAACCCGCCCCGCCCACCGGCCTGGCCTGGCGCATCATCGGCACCGGCCACAGGGACCCGCGCTGGCTGCCCTACCTGCAGCCGTACGGCGCGGACGACGCGCTGGCCCGGATCGACGGCATCTCCGCCTGACGCCGCCGATCCGGGTTTTCGCGCGGTAGGGGCTCCGCTCCGGAGGGCTCCGCGAAGGCGTGAACACGTCGGCGTCAGCTGTTCATGCTTTCGCTGGTCTGGTGGGGTCTGGGGTGAGGGCGCGCCCACCGCTGCCCCGACCGCGTGCCGGGCGAGTCATTCGACGTCGGTGACGAGCGTGTGGGGCGGACCGGCGGTCACGGGCTTCGGCGTGGGCGACGTCCGGTCGGGGACGTCCCATTCGGCGTACACCGTCTTGCCGACGGTCCGCGGTTCCCAGCCCCACCGCGCGGCGACCGCCTCGACCAGTAAGAGCCCCCGTCCGAACTGATCGGCGGCGTCGCCCCCGGCCGGCCGCGGCCTCGGCGGCCGCTCGCCGCGCGGGTCGCTCACCTCGACCCGCAGGGTGCGGTGACCGAGGGTGACGTGTACGCGGATGAGCCGTCCCCGGACGCTGCCGTGCAGCAGGGCGTTGGTCATCAACTCCGACACGACGAGGGCGACGTCCCCGGCGAGTCCCGGCTGCCCCCATTCGGCGACGAGCCGCGCGGCCCGGCGCCGGGCGAGGGGGACGCTGCGCTGGGTGGGGGTGTAGTCGAGCCGGTCCTCGTGGAGGAGTGGTACCGGCAAGGGCACGGGTTCTGCCATGGGGGATGCCTCCGAGTGGGGGCGGCGGTGTCTCTGCCGTGCCTGCGTGGGGCAGGACGGTGCACTTCCGCCGAGTGAGCGAACGGGTACTCACCGTGGCGAGACGAGCTGTACGGGAGCAATCGCTACGGGGAATTAATTCCCCAAAACTCGACGCGACCCTGGATCGCCGCCACACTGTGGCGGTGACGCGATCAACTCAAGCCGCAGGAAACCGGGTCTCGACAGTTCTGGGCCGCAAGCTGGGTGCCGAACTGCTGCGTCTGCGTGACGCCTCGGGCAGGACGCAGACGCAGGCGGCCGGCATCATCTCCGCGACCGCGACGAAGATCGTGAAGATGGAACGTGGCTGGGTTCCCATGCGGGACCCGGACATCCGCGCGCTCTGTGAGTTCTATGGAGTACGCGAGGACCGGGCAGTCAACCGGCTCCTCGGTATTGCCCGGCTGGACCGGGAACGTCGTAAGGCGAAGGGGTGGTGGAGGCAGTCGCCGCAGGCCGAAGCGGTGGCGGAGTACATCTCCATGGAGGATGTGGCCAGTCGGGTCCGCACCTGGCAACAGTCCTTCGTGCCCGGCCTGCTTCAGACGCCCGAGTACACAAGGGCCTTGGTGGTCAGTGAGGGTGTCTGGACGGACCCGGACGAGATCGAAGGTGTCGTAGACGTCCGGATGAAGCGGCAGGAGCGTCTGGAGGGGAGCGAACCCCTTCAGCTGTACGCGGTGATCTGGGAGGCGGCTCTACGACAGCAGGTCGGCGGGCCCGACGTGATGCGAGCGCAGCTTCGCCGCATCCTTGAGCTGGCTCAACTCCCCAATGTGCGACTTCAAGTGCTGCCCTTCCGTGCGGGCGGACACGCCTGTATGGCTGGAGCTTTCAGCATCGTCTCGTTCGTCGAACCCGAGGCCGTGGACGTGGTCCACGTCGACACCATCGCGGCTACCGTGTGGGTCGAGGACGAGTTCGAAAGCGCCACGTACAGCTCGTTCTTCGATCGCACCGCACGACTGAGCCTGGCTCCCAAGGACTCGCTCAGACTGATCGAGAGCATCAGCGAGGACATGCATTGATGAACGACTTCGACTTCGTGAAGTCCAGCTACAGCAGCGGAAGCGGGGAGTGTGTGGAAGTCGCTCTCAACGTTCCGGGGACCGTCGCCGTCCGCGACTCCAAGAACTCCGGTGACGGCCCGATACTCCGCCTCGCGCCGCGGGCCTGGGCGCGGTTCGCAGGGGCGCTGGGGCGGCTGCCTGCTCAGGGGTGACGCCACGAGAGTGTGTAGCGCCAGAAGAGCCGCCGACGTAGCCGGGCGCCGGGCAGGACCTCGCGGGCCTCACCGGCGATGTCGGAGAAGGTCATGTCGGCCGGCCGGGTCCGCGCGGTCATCGAGACGGGCCGGGGCGCTCTGCGGCCCTTGTTCTTGAGCCACCCGGTGGCGGCGTTCAAAGGGGTGGCGGCTGCGCCGAGCAGATGGTCCGTGGCGGTCCGCGGCCGGAAGAGGCCCACGACGACCAGGGTGCCGCCGGGAGCCAGGTGCCGCCGGAAGGCGGTGAGGGCCTCGGTGAACGGCAGATGGTGGATGGTGGCGACGCAGGTGATGACGTCGTGGGGTCCGGCGGGGAGTCCCGTCAGGGCGTCCGCGACCGTGAAGGACACCGGCGTTGCCTCAGGGGTCAGCGTGCGCGCCCGCGAGGTGATCGCGGGGTCGGAGTCGATGCCCCGGACCTCGTCGGCGCGTGTGGCGAGGAGCCGGGCCAGGTCGCCGGTGCCGGAGCCGACGTCCAGTGCACGGCCGAACCGGCGGGGGAGTTGCCGCAGGATCCACCGGTGGTAGTGGGCGTTGTGGTCCCAGGGGTGGGCGGCGTTGAACCGGTCGAGCGCCTGGAGGACTCGGTGCGGCAGTGGCGTCATGTGATTTCTCGGGAGACGGTCCGCGCTACGGAACCGCGTTGAGAGAGAAGAGGAGGAGCCGGAATCAGCCGCGGGACCGGCGACCGCGGACGTGATGTCAACCGCGGTGCCACGGTCACCGCCGCGGCCGCTGTGGGGATGCGGTGGTTCGCGGAGCGGCGAGGTCGGGTGTGCCGGGGACGGCCCATGACGGGACGAGAGGGTCGACTCCGCTGAGCCGTCAGGTACCGACAGGAGGAGTGTCCCGCCTCGTGGTGCAAGCGATCCTGCTCGACGTGTTCCGGTGAACCGCACGTCGGCCACCCCAGGGGCGACGGCCCCGGCCCCGGCATCGCACACGGCCGACCTGCCGCCAGCGCCGTCGGCGGTCCCCGGACCGCGCCGATGGGGTGGTGACCTGCGTATTCCACGTACTTGACCGGCTGCACCACCCGGCGGGACATGATCCCCCGAGCGCTCATGACACCTCCTCCTGCCGAAAAGAGTGAGCATCTGACGGACGAATGCAACTCGCTCACTCAGATGAGCGGAACATGAACACCAGAGGCTGAGATGCTCCCGATCTTCAGAGGGGTGCATGCCTCCTGGCGGTGAGGCGAGGGATCGGTCCCACGCTGTGATGCAGGCGGCCAAGGCCTTCGCGTCCCGGTACCGGGGCCGTGGCGACCTCCAGGGAAGCGGCGGTCCGCGAAGTCTCCCGTGAAGACGAGCCGGCTGCCGTACCCGCAGCCGTACGGCGCGGACGACGCGCCGGCCCGGATCGACGGCATCTCCGCCTGACGACGGTCCGGACCACCCGGCCCCGGGGAACCCCCGTTCCCCCGGGGCCGTGGCGAGCCCCCACGCGGCACGTCAGTCGTGCCGCCCCTCCGGCCGTGCCCCGCGCACGACGTACAGCGCCGTGCCCGCCACCAGGAGCACGACGGCGGTCACCCAGGCGACGTGCTGCCCGGCCGGCTGCACCGGCCACGCCCACACCGGGACCAGCGTGCCGCGTGCACTCGCGGAGCCCACATACACGGCGCTGATGTAACCGAAGACCGGCAGCCAGCTCAGCCGGGCCCCCAACACGGCGACCGCGCCGGCGGCGAGGCCCGTGCACCCCAGTGTGTTGCGGATCATCGCCCACGGACCGAACGGGGACGAGGGGCCGAGTACGGTCGCCGCCAGCAGGAGCGCGGCGCAGCCGGTCAGTGCCAGCAGATGGGCCAGACGCCGGCGCCACCAGGGACGTACGGCGGTGCGGTCCAGCTCCTCGGACGCGCTGTGCAGGCTCGTGCCGATCACCGCCGCCGCGAACAGCGGGGCCAGCGCGACGACCGGGACCTGTCGGGACGGGTCCAGATACGTGTTCAGGTTCCGGGCACCCAGGACGGCGAGGGCGGCGGTCGCGACGAGCACGAGCACGGTGCGCGGAACGGTGCGCGCGCGGGCGTACAGCAGGAAGCCGTGCGTCACAGTGCCGGCACCCCGTTCCGGCCGCACTCGTTCCGCGTCGCGAAGTACGCCGACAGCCACGCGCGGCGCTCCTCCTCACCCATCGACGCCAGACGCTCGCGCGCCGCGATCCGTTCCCTGAGCTCGGCGCGCTCGGCAGCGCTGCCCCGCGCGTACCGCTCGTCGAATTGCCGCCGCAGCGGGCTGGGAGCCAGGTAGTACTCGACGGCGTCGTCCGCGGCGGCCACCCGCGGCGCCACCTCGTCGCAGTCCCCGCGGCCCTGCAACGCCATCCCCGCCGCCCACGCGTACTCCTCGGGATCGGCGAGCCGACCTCGTACGACGGACCAGCCGATCGGTGTGATCATCGGCAGCTCGACCTCGTCCGGTCCCGGCCGGCCCGGTAGGTCCTCGAAGCGCACCGGCAGGTTTTCCACGCCCTCCAGACGGCCCGTCATCCCGGACAGGGCCTCGGTGATCTGGGGGAGCAGCCCCTTGTAGCGGGCGCTCACGCAGATCTGCGGGGTGGTGGAGGTGTCGCACACCTGACGCCGGGTGAGCGGGTCGGTGTGCCACAGACCGTCGCCGGTATGGACGAGCAGCGTGCCGGCGGCGGCTGCGGCCACCAGCGGCAGCAGGGCGACCGTGCGGCGGCGCGCGGCGTACGCGAGGACCGCGGCGGCCGTGAGGCCGCCCGTCCACGCCACCGTCATCAAGGGCTGCCACCACACCGGTATCGAGGTGGACAAGGCGTCGACGAAGGGCGACAGGTGACGGACGGAGCCGCGGTGCTCGTACCCGACGACGCCGAGCACGACGTACCCGGCCGCCGCCAGCAGCGGCGCCGCCAGCCGCCAGGCCACCAGACGGCCCACGACCTGCCCGGTCAGAGCGGCGCACGCCAGGACGGCGGCGTCCGCGAGCGGTGTGCCCAAGTGGGGCCGGTCACCCATGGCGCAGTACCAGGTGGCGAGCAGCGCGAGGGCCGTCGCGACGGCGTACCCGGCGACCAGCCACAGCGCGACCGGCAGGGCAGACGCGAGGAACGCCGCCGTCCGGCCGCGCACGGCCGTCGCCAACAACTCCTCCGTCCCGCGCCTGCGTTCCCGCTGGCCCTGCCAGCAGCCGGCCGCCAGGGCCAGCGGGACACCGAGGAGCATCGCCGCCGTGTGCACATGGTCACGGGTCTCCGCCCAGCCCCCCTGCCACTGCTCCGATCCGACCGCCAGCGTCACCACGAGCGTGAGCGTCATCGCCGCTCCGGCCCAGGGGGCGAAACCGCGCACGGCCTCCGCCCGCAGGGGGTGCCGGGTGAGGGGCGGGTGCGGCGACGCACCGCGTTCCTCGGACGTCCGTTCCGTCAGGAGGGTCATCGGGCCGTCCCTTCGGAAGCCGACGGCCGGACCGCCCGCGCCTCCGGCGCGCGGTGTGCCCGCAGCGCCGCCGTGTAACCGCGCTCGATCGGGTGGTCGCCAGGGCCGCCCGCCGACTCGCCGAGAGCGGCGAGTGCCGGGGGCGTCCCGCGGTAGGCGACCCGGCCCGCGTCGACGAGGGTGACCTCCGTGCAGGCCGCCGCCACGTCCTCCACCAGGTGTGTGGAGACGAGGACGGTGGACGAGGCACCCAGTTCGCGCAGCAGCTCGCGGAACTCCACGCGCTGTTCCGGGTCCAGGCCGGCGGTCGGCTCGTCGAGGAGCAGCACACGGGGATCGTTCACGACGGCCTGGGCGATGCCGACGCGGCGGATCATGCCGCCGGACAGGCCGCGCACCTTCGCGTCGATGCGGTCGGCCAGGCCTACGCGGGCCACGGCCCGCTCGACGGCGGCCGGGATGCGGTCCGCGGGCATCTCCTTCAACCAGGCCACGTAGGCGACGAACTCCCGCACCGTGAAGCCCGGGTAGTAGCCGAAGTCCTGCGGCAGATAGCCCAGGTGACGGCGGACCTCGCCGCGATGCCGGTGGTCGCGGGTGTCGTGGCCCAGGATCTCCACCCGGCCGTCGGACGGTTCGGCGACCGTGGCGAGGACGCGGATCAGCGAGGTCTTGCCGGCGCCGTTCGGGCCGAGCAGACCGTGCACGCCGGGGCCGAAGTCGAGGTCCACCGAGTCCAGCGCCACTGCTCTGCGGTGCCGCACACGCAGGCCGGTGATCCGGATCGTGGCGGCCGACACTTCGGACGCGGGACGGGAAGCGGTGTTCGGGGCTGTGCTCAACTCTTCTCCAGGAAGTGGAAGGCGGGACGGCGTGCGGCCAGCAGGGCGGCACACAGGGCGGCCGCAGCCGCCCAGCCACCCTGTGTCCGGGCGCCGTCCAGGTAGAGGGACAGCTGCTCGCTCAGCTGGGCGGTGAGCCGTCCGCCAGGTGCGGTGAGCACCGGACCGAGGACAGCGCACAGCCAGGCGCCGCCGGTCACGGCCGTGGCGGAGCGGAGGCCGAGGAAACCGGCCAGGGCGAGAGCGGCCAGTGTCAGCGCGAGTCCCGGCAGCAGCCACGCGGCGGCGTTCGGGGCGTCCGAGGACGGCAGCGCGGTTCCGGCGAGGGTCAGCAGCGGCAGGCTCACCGCCAGCACGGCGGCCGTCCGCATCAGTACCAGCCGCAGCCCGGCCGAAGGCGTCGCCGCGGTGATCTCGTGCATCGGGTCGGCGTGCGGCCCGTAGGACAGGGCGACGCCGGCGACCGGTACGACCGGGGCGAGGGCCAGCAGCCAGGGCCGTGCGTCCGTGACGTCGCTCCCGTAGGCGAGAGCGACGGCGCCGACGGCCACGAGCAGCACGGCCGGCAGCCAGGCACCGCGCACCGCGGGCCCGAGGGCCCACAGCACACGCACCGGCCCCGAGCCACCGGCCGGCCACCGGCATGCCCACGACCGGGCCCGCGCCAGAAGCCCGCCGGGCCTCGCGGAAGCGGACGCCCGGGGCACCGCCGAGCGTGCCGGCGCGGGTGCCGCCGCCGGTACCGGTGCCGTGGCGAGCACCGTGTCGCGTGTCTCGGCCAGTACCGCCTCGCGGATCTCGGCCAGGACCACTCCCGCCGCCGTCCCGCGCACCGCGTGCGAGACCCGTAGTGCGCAGCCGCCGCAGGACTCCAGGTGCTTCTCCAGTGACCAGGCGTCCGACTCCGGCAGGGAGCCGTCGGCGTAACGGGTCACGAGGTCGTCCGACGCGTGCCAGCCGGTCATGCGGGTCCTCCCATCGGCGACGGGCTCATCCGGGTGAGGGCCGCCCGCAGTTCGGCGCGGGCGCGCATCGCGCGGGTCTTGACGGTTCCCTCGGGGATGCCCAGCAGCCGCGCGGCCTCATGGGTGCTCAACCCGTCGACGACGGTGGCGCGCAGCACCTCGCGCAGTTCGGGCGAGATCCGGTCCAGGGCGGTTCCCACATCGCCGTACTCCAGCCCTGCCAGCACCCTGTCCTCCGCGGACGGCGACGCGGCCCCGGCCGGTGGGCAGCCGTCCCACGCCTCCTCCATCGGTGCCGTCCGCAGCCGAGCGGCACGCTCCTGCGCCCGGTACGCGTCGACCAGGCGCCGCGCGGCGATGGTCCACAGCCAGCCGCCGGCCTGCTCGCCGCGATGGGCGCCTGCCGACCGCCACACCGTGACGAACGTGTCCTGGAGTACTTCCCGCACGGTCTCGGGATCGGCGCAGCGCCGGCTCAGCCGTGTGTGCAGCCAGCCCGCGTGCCGGTCGTACAGCGCGGCCATCGCCGCCGGGTCACCGCCGGCGACGGCCCGGAGCAGCGCCGCGTCGGTGTCCCCCTCGTCCTTCTCCCGATGGCCCCCCACGGGGCGGAACAGTTTCACACCCCGTCTATCGACGGTCCTCGGGACGCCGGTTCACCGTGGTGGCGGCCCGTTCACCGGGCGACCGCGTACGCCTCCACCGACCACAGCGAGTAGCCGTACCGCGTGGCGCGCTTCTCGCCCTGGACACGGATGTGGCGCACGCCGGGCTCGTCCATGCGGACGGTCTCCCGGCCCTCGCGGCCGTCCCGCACCGTCGCCGCCGTGCGCCAGGTGCGGCCGTCCGCCGACACCTCCACGCGGTACGCCGACGGGTGCGCCTCCTGCCAGTGCAGCGCGACCTTCCCCAGCCGCACCGGGCGCTCCAGCTCGATCTGCCACCAGGCGTCGTCGTCGACCGGGGACGACCAGCGCGTCCCCGGGTCGCCGTCGTTCGCCGCCGAGGCCGGGAAGTCGGGAGTCTCGTCGGCCGAGGAGCTCGCCCGGCCGGTGCGGGCCAGGTCGGGGCCGGCGGTGCGCGGAACGGCGTGGACCGTCAGCGTGCGGGTCGTGCCGGCGAAGGCGAGCCGGACGTCGTACGACCCGGTGGGCGTGCCCGGTTTCACGGTCACCTCGACCGGTACCTCCACCGGCGTACCGCGCGGGACGGTCAGCGCGTCCTTCGGCACCCGGACCCCGACCCCCTTCGGCGCCTTCGCGGTCAGCCTGCCGCGGACCTCGTCGGGGCGCAGCGGGCCGAGGGTGGCCGTCACCGTCCGGGTGCCGCCGATGTCGGTGTCCGCGCGGTCGTCGGACAGCTCCAGGGAGGCGGCGGGCGCGTCCGCGTACCAGGGGACCAGGTGCCGCACCCGGGAGGCGTCGGCGCCGGTGACCCGGACGGAGTCCACCGGGTCGTCGCCGGGCCGCAGTTCGGTGGCGCCCGTCGCGGACAGCGCGCCGAGGCGGCGCCACCCCTCACCCGGCACCCTGACCTCCACGGCCCCCCGCGTGCCGGGCTCGGTGAGCACCGTCACGGCGTCCAGCGCGCGGGCGCGCGGAAGGCGGAGCGTGCGGTCGCCGCCGGACCGCGCCGGCGGCTCGTGGTCGATGCCCGCCCAGCTCTCGTACGCCTTCTGCGCCCGGCTCAGGAACGGGTCCAGCACACCCTCGCCGACCGTCACCCGGGACGGTTCCAGCCGCGCCCGCTGCTCGCCCAGCCGCCGGTACGCCGTCCAGGCGGCGCCCGCGTCCCCGGACTGTTGCGCGCGGAGCAGGTCCAGGGCCGTGGTGCCCGCCTCGCCGTAACGGGCCAGCCGCCGGGACCACGGGCCGGTCTCGGCGGCGAGCCCGGTCCCGGACAGCCGCTCCGGCAGCTCGCGCAGGACGGTGAAGGCCGCCCGCAGCCGCCCGGCCTCCGCTGCCCCGTCCGCTGTCCCCTCCGCTGTCCCGCCCTTGCCGCGGGCGGTCGTGCGGATCCGCCAGAACGCTTCCATCAGCGGCCGCAGGTACGCCGACTCCTCGCCGCCCAGCACCGAGGACGCGGTGTTCCCGGCGAGCGCGGCCAGGGCCTCCCCGCGCCGGGTGTCACCGCCGGCGAGGTCGGCGATCGCGGCCCGCCAGGACTCCCGGGGACGGTAGTCGCGCGGGTTCCAGGCGAAGTCGGCGGCGGTGAACAGCGGGACGCGGGACGCCTCGGGCTGCTCCATCGCGTTGGCGAGCAGCGCGGCCGAGCCCGCGGCGACGGCCGGTTCGCGGCCCTGGTAGGGGCCGAGGAAGATCCGGCCGGGGGCGTAGTCGTTCACCGGGTAGTTGTCCATGGTCACCAGCGGATGCCCGAACACCCGCCGCGCCTCGGCCAGTTGGCTGCCCGTGATGGTGCGCGGCACCACCCCGACCCCGGTCCACGCCACCTCGACCCCCGCGTCCAGTTCCTCCGCGAGGGCGCGCCGGTACGCCGTCGAACCCTCCTCGTAGAACTCGGTGGGCATCAAGGACAGGGCGGCGGAACCCGGGTGACGCTCCGCCAGGTGTCGGGCCACCGCGTTCGCCACGTGCGCCTGGGCGCGGGCGGCGGCGCCGGGTCCCGAACCGAACCGGTCGGCGTCCGCCCCGCAGCGCCACTCGCTGTAGCTGACGTCCTGGAACTGCAGCTGGAAGGCGCGGAAGCCCAGCGCCCACATCGCGTCCAGCTTGCGGGTCAGCGCCCGCAGGTCGTCGTCCGAGGCGAAGCACATCGCCTGCCCCGGCGCCACCGCCCAGCCGGGCGTGACGTGGTTGCGCCGCGCCCGCTCGGCCAGTTCCCGGAACTCCGCCCGCCGCTCGGCCGGGTACGGCTCGCGCCAGCGGGCCTGCCGGTAGAGGTCCTCGCCGGGTGCGTAGAGGTACCGGTTCTGCTTGGTGCGGCCCATGAAGTCCAGCTGGGCCAGCCGCTGCTCGTGCGTCCACGGAGTGCCGTAGAAGCCCTCGGTGATGCCGCGCACGGCGGTGCCGGGCCAGTCGCGGACGACGGCCGCGGTGAACGTGGCGCCGTCCGGGCGCAGCAACTGGCGCAGTGTCTGCACGGCGTGGAACAGACCGTCGCCGTCCGCGCCGGTCAGGGAGACGGCACCCTTGCCGACGGTCAGCGCGTAGCCGCCGGCGGGGAGGGCGTGCCGGGGGTCGTCCGAGGCGCGTTCCCTGCCCACGCGCACCACGAGCGCCCCCTCGGGCACCTGTGCGCCGGGGGCGGTGAACCGGCGTGCGCCCGCTTCCCGCAGCAGTGCGCGGAGCGCGTCGAGGGTGTACGCGTCGGCCGTCGCGTCCGCGGTCAGGGCGACCTCCTCGGTCACCGCGACCGGGGCGCCGTTCGCGCGCAGCGCGTGGGGGCGCGGCCACACGGACGGCTCCGCCGCGCGAGCCGTGCCGGCGGTCGGGGACGTGCCGGCGGCCGGGGAGGCGGTGGCGACCGGGGACGTGGTGGTGCCCGGCGCGGGCGGCGCGGCCACGGCGGCGGGCGCGGCGCTCAGGGTCCCGGCGCCCAGGGTGCCGACGAGGACGGCGAGGGCGAGGGCGGTCCTCCTGGCGTTCGCCGTCCTCCCACGCCGCAGTCGCACAGGGCCCTCCTGATCGCTCGACGGGCCGCCCGGCCCGGTGGCCGGTGCGGCCGTGTCCATTCCGTTACCGAGGAACCCCGAGCCCACCATTTCTGCGGTGAACGTGTCAATGAGAGGGGACGTTGTGGCGCGTTTGTCCCACTACGGAGAGAGGGGGCGGGGGAAGAATGTGATCAGGGACACGTGGGAAGGGTTTGTGCGTCTGGCGTCGCGCCCCCTGGGTAGGGCTGCGAGATAACCCGCACGACCCGCACGCCCCGCGTGATCCGCGCGCCGTGCCCGACGAGGAGGCCGATTGTGGTCGCACCCGCCTACGTTCCTTCCCCCGCCCTGTCCAAACCCGCGGCGGAGCCCTCCGCCGACTTCGAAGAGCCGCACTTCTGCGTCTTCAGCGCGGAAGGCTCCTGCGCCGAGGTCCCGCTGACCAGCGAACCCCCGCTGCCCGACGCCGAACCCCTCACCAGCGAACCGCCGCTCGCCGACACCACCCCCCTGACCAGCGAGTCCGACGCCTTCCTGGACACCTCGGACTCCTCCGGACTCGACTCCTTCCCGGCCCAGTACCGCCCGGAGCCCTAGGGTGGGCGCGCCACGGCCGGCCGAGCCCCCTTCCGAGGACCTGTCCCGGCTCGCCGCCCTGCACGGCGTCGCCACCTCCTACCGCCCCTCCCCGGACCGCACGGTCGCGGCCTCGGCCACCGCCGTCACCCTCGCGCTGGCCGCCCTCGGCGTGGACACGGCCACTCCGCAGGCCGTCCGCGCCGCCCTCGCCGCCCGCGAACGGGAACTCGGCGAGCGGCTGCTGCCCCCCACCCTGGTCGGCTGGGACACCCACGCCCCCGCCGCCCTGGCCGCACTCCCCGAGGGCACCCGGCTGCACGTCGTCACCGAACAGGGCGAGACCCGCGCCTCCGCCGAACACCTCCCGCCCGGCGTGCACGAGGTGACCGCCACCGCCCCCGACGGCCGCACCGCCCGCGCCCACCTGATCGTCGCCCCGCCCAGGCTGCCCGCGCCGCCCGGACGCTCGTACGGACTCCTGGTCCAGCTCTACTCCCTCCTCTCCCGCCGCTCCTGGGGCATGGGCGACCTCGCCGACCTCGGCGAACTCGCCGGCTGGGCCGGACGCGCCCTCGGCGCCGGATTCGTCCAGGTCAACCCCCTGCACGCGGCCGTCCCCGGCCCGCCGACCGACCCCTCCCCCTACCGCCCCTCCTCCCGCCGCTTCCCCGACCCGGTCCACCTGCGGATCGAGGACGTCCCCGAGTTCGCGTACGTCGACGACCGCGACCGCGTACGCGCCCTGCTGGAGCGGGCCGGACGGCTGCGCGAGGCGGTGCTGGACCAGGGCGCCCTGATCGACCGGGACGCCGTGTGGGAGGCCAAGCGGGAGGCGCTGGAACTGGTGCACGAGGTCCCGCTCGGGCCCGGTCGCCGCGCCGCCTACGACGACTTCCGCGCCGGACAGGGCCGGGCCCTTCAGGACCACGCCACCTGGTGCGCGCTCGCCGAGGTCCACGGCGCCGACTGGCACCGGTGGCCCGCCGCACTGCGCGACCCGCGCTCACCCGACACCGCCCGCGCCCGGCGCGAGCTGGCGCACCGCGTCGACTTCCACTCCCGGCTCGTCTGGCTCACCGACGCCCAGCTCCGCGCGGCGCAGCGGGCCGCACGCGAGGCCGGGATGCCGGTCGGGATCGTCCACGACCTCGCCGTCGGCGTCCACCCCGGCGGCGCCGACGCCTGGGCGCAGCAGGAGTACTTCGCGGCCGGCATGTCCGTCGGCGCGCCCCCGGACGCCTTCAACGCGCGCGGCCAGGACTGGGGCCTGCCGCCCTGGCGCCCCGACCGGCTCGCCGCCTTTGGGTACGCCCCGTTCCGCGCCCTGCTCCGAGGGCTCTTCCGGTACGCGGGCGCCCTGCGCATCGACCACGTCATGGGCCTGTTCCGGCTCTGGTGGGTCCCCGAGGGCCACCCGCCCACGGAGGGCACGTACGTCCGTTACGACGCCGAGGCGATGCTCGCCGTCCTCGTCCTGGAGGCGTCCCGGGCCGGGGCGGTGGTGATCGGCGAGGACCTGGGCACCGTCGAGCCGGGCGTGCGCGAGGCACTGCGCGAACGGGGCGTGTACGGCACGTCGGTGCTGTGGTTCGAACGGGACTGGGACGGCGACCGGCGCCCGCTGCCGCCGGACGGCTGGCGCGCGGACTGCCTGGCGACCGCGACCACCCATGACCTGCCGCCGACGGCCGCGCGGCTCAGCGGTGAGCACGTGGAGCTCCGGGACAGCCTGGGGCTGCTCACGCGGTCCGTGGAGGAGGAGCGGGCGGAGGCGGCGGCCGACACGGCGGAGTGGCGGGAGCTGTTCGTGAGGCTGGGGCTGCTGGGGGCGGACGCCTCCGAGGAGGCCGAGATCCAGGCCGTCTACGGCTGCCTGCTGCGTACGCCGGCGCGGATGGTCGGGGTGTGGCTGCCGGACGGGGTCGGGGACCGGCGTCCGCAGAACCTGCCCGGGACGTGGGACCAGTACCCGAACTGGCGGCTGCCGATCGCGGACGCGCGGGGGAGACCGGTGACGCTGGAGGAACTGGCGGGGTCGGCGAGGCTGCGGGCACTGATGGACGTGCTGAGGGAATGACTCGTCATCGCGGGCAGTCGTGCCGCAGGGGCGATGGGGGTCCCCCCGCTCGAGCGCAGCCGAGAGTGGGGGAGGGTGGGCGCGCCGGCACCCCGCAAGCGCCGGGCCGCGCGAATACCTCCCGGCCCACACCGGCGCGAGGCACCGCGTGACGCCGGGGGCGGGCGGGACCGCCCCTTACGGCACCCCGCCCGCGCGGAGCCCGACCGCGTTGGATAGTTTGGGCACCGTGGACAAGAAGAACGCCCTGCGCGCCGGCGCCCTGGCAGCCGGTACGACGCTGATGATGCTGCTCATGTCGTCCCCCGCGCTCGCGCTCACCCGCGACGACGGCGACGACCCCGGCACGGGCCTGAGCGTCATCGAGACGCTGGGCCTCTACGTCGTGGCCCCGATCGCGCTGTTCGTGATCATCGCCGCCCTGGTGATGGTCGGCGACAAGACGCACCAGAAGAAGGACACGACCAGCTCCAACATCGCCACCAAGGCCGACGCCAAGGCCTGATCCGGGGCAGGCCGCCCGCGAGCGGCCCCGCGCACTTCCACGAGGGCGCCGACCCTTCCGTACGCACGCGCATCCGCCGTACGGAACGGGGCGGCGCCCTCGGTGTGTTCACCGTGCGGTGAGGCGGCGAGACCGGGCGACGCTCACTGCGGGTACGGCGCCGTCAGGCAGCGCTGCACGGCGGGCGCCGGCCACGCCACGGCCTCCTCGGTGTCCAGCGCCACGGCCGGCGGGAACCGCAGGACATGACGCGTCAGCGCCAGCCCGAGCAGGTGCGACGAGACCAGCGCGGCACGCACCGGTACCTGCTCGGGGTCGGGGCAGAACCGACGGGCGAGCGGGAGGACCTGGTCCCGGAAGACGCCCCGCACGCGCTCGGCCCCGGCCTCGTCGGTCGCGCCGACCCGCAGCAGGGCCGCGAGCACGTCACTCTCCTCCCACATGGGGAGGAAGTGCGTCACGAGGGCCCGGCCGACCTCCTCCCGGGACAGCGACGACGGGTCCGGCCGGCGCGGGCGCGGCACCCGGCGGTGCGCGCCGTGCGCGCCCTGGTCTCCGCGTTCGTCAACGCCTCCCGGCCCGCCCGGACCAGGGCCCTGGCCCAGATCTCGGGCATCGGTCACGCGTACGCCGCCCCGCGCGGTGCCCACCGCCTGGTCGGCACCTGGGTCCCCGACGTGGCACTGGAGGGCGGCCGCCTTCACGAGGCCCTGCGCGGCGGCCGTTTCGCGCTGATCACCCCGGAGCCGTACGACGACGGGGGCGCGCGCGGGCAACGGCTGGCGGTGGAGCGCTGGGCGTCCGGCGCCCGTCGTACGACCGTGCTGGTGCGCCCCGACGGATATGTGGCCTGGGCGTCGGACTCGGCGGGACCCGCCGAGATCGAGACCGCGCTCGCCGCACACGTCGGCTGAGGCGGCGGCTACCTCTCGGTCGCGAACAGCAACTCCCGCAGCAGGTCGGCCAGCTGCCCCGCCCGTTCCCCGTCCAGGGTGGACAGGGCCTCCGTCTGGACGGCGAGACCCGCGCCGACCGCCGCGTCGATCAGGCGCAGCCCCGCCTCGGTGAGCGTGACCTGCAGTCCGCGGCGGTCGTGCGGGTCGGGGGAGCGGCGGAGCAGTCCCGCGCGCTCCAGCTTGTCGAGGCGGCCGGTCATCCCGCCGGTGGTGAGCATCAGCGTGGCCGAGAGCTGGCGGGGGGAGAGGGTGTAGGGCTCCCCGGAGCGGCGCAGGGTGGCGAGGACGTCGAACTCCCCGCGTGAGATCCCGTACTTGGCGTACTCCTTCTCCATCCGGTCGCCCATGGCGCGCGCGAGCCGGAAGACGCGTCCGAAGACCTCCATGCCGGCGGTGTCGAGATCGGGCCGGACCCGCGCCCACTGCTCGATGATCGCGTCGACGGGGTCCTGGGGGCGCTGTTCTGCGGTCATGGGCAGGAGTATCCGCCGGGAGTAGGTCATCCGCAAGAAAGTGGCTTGACGGCAAGTAGCTTGCGGCTAAGCTACTCACCATTGACCTACTTGGAAGGGGTGCGCCGTCATGGCCGCGAACCGCGCCACCCTCATCGCGCTCACCGCCCTCGCCCCCGTCTCCTGGGGCACCACCTACGCCGTGACCACGGAGTTCCTCCCGCCCGACCGCCCCCTGTTCACCGGTCTGGTGCGCGCCCTGCCCGCCGGACTGGTCCTGCTCGCACTCGTCCGGGTGCTGCCGCGCGGGGCCTGGTGGTGGAAGGCGACGGTGCTCGGCGCGCTCAACATCGGTGCCTTCTTCCCACTGCTGTTCCTCTCCGCGTACCGGCTGCCCGGTGGCATGGCGGCGGTGGTCGGCTCGGTGGGCCCCCTGCTCGTGGTCGGCCTCTCGGCGCTGCTGCTGGGGCAGCGGCCGACGGTCCGCAATGTGATCACCGGGGCCGTGGCCGCGTTCGGCGTCAGCCTGGTGGTCCTGAGGGCGGTCGGCGCGCTGGACGTGCCGGGTGTCGTCGCGGCCCTCGCCTCCACCGCCTCGATGTCCACCGGCACCGTCCTCACCAAGCGCTGGGGCCGCCCGGAGGGCGTCGGCCCGCTCGCCCTGACGGGCTGGCAGCTGACGGCCGGAGGCCTGCTGATCGCGCCCGTCGCCTTCCTGGCCGAGGGCGCGCCCCCCGCCCTGGACGCCCCGGCGGTCGGCGGCTACCTCTACCTCGCCCTGGCGAACACGGCGATCGCGTACTGGCTCTGGTTCCGGGGTATCGGCCGCCTCACCGCCACCCAGGTCACCTTCCTCGGCCCGCTCAGCCCCCTCACGGCGGCGCTGGTCGGCTGGGCGGCCCTCGGCGAGACGCTGACCCCGCTGCAACTGGCGGGCATGGCACTGGCGTTCGGGGCGACGGTGGCGGGACAGACCGGCCCGCTCACCCGGACGGCCCGCGCCGCGGAGCCATCGGAGGGACCCGGCGGAACGGTCACGGCCCCCCGCCCGGCCCGGACGATTTCGTCCGGACCGTCGTCGGGTTCCCGGCCGGGGACGACCGGTAGCGGCCGAGTCGCAGACGGAGCGGGTGGCCGCCGCCCGGCGGAACGCCGACGGGGAACAGGGGCGCCCGGAACGAAGCCGGGCGCCCCTGACGCGCGTACCGGCTAGGACGCCGCCGCGTCCGCCGCCTGGGCGCGCAGGGCGCGCTCCACGCCCGCGCGGGACTCCGAGACCAGGCGGCGCAGGGCCGCGCCCGGCTCGGCGGAGGCCAGCCAGGCGTCCGTCTTGTCGAGGGTCTCGCCGGAGACCTGGACCGTCGGGTAGAGGCCGACCGCGATCTGCTGGGCGATCTCGTGCGAACGGGACGCCCAGACGTCCGCCAGCACCTCGAAGTACCGGTCCGTGTACGGCGCCAGCAGCTCGCGCTGGTCGGTCTGGACGAAGCCGGCGATGACCGCCTCCTGGACGGCGTTCGGCAGCTTGTCGGACTCGACGACCGACTCCCACGCCTCCGCCTTGGCCTCCGGGGTCGGGCGGGCCGCGCGGGCGGTCGCGGCGTGCCGCTCACCGGCCGCCGTCCTGTCCCGCTCGTACTCGCCCGCGATCTCCGCCTCGTCGAACCGGCCCACCGCCGCCAGCCGCTGCACGAACGACCAGCGCAGCTCCGTGTCCACGGCCAGACCCTCGACGGTCTGCGTACCGGCCAGCAGGCCCTCCAGCAGGTCCAGCTGCTCCGGCGTACGGGCCGTCGCCGCGAACGCCCGCGCCCACGCGAGCTGGTGGTCACCGGCCGGCTCGGCGGACCGCAGGTGGGTCAGCGTGGCGTCGGTCCAGCGGGCCAGCAGGGTCTCGCGGGCGTTCGGGTCGGCGTACAGGTCGATCGCCAGCTTCACCTGGCGGTGCAGCGACTGCACCACACCGATGTCGGACTCCTTGCCGATGCCCGACAGGACCAGGGACAGGTAGTCGCGGGCGGCGAGTTCCGCGTCCCGGGTCATGTCCCAGGCGGAGGCCCAGCACAGCGCGCGGGGCAGGGACTCCGCGAAGTCGCCGAGGTGCTCGGTGACGACGGCGAGCGACTGCTCGTCCAGGCGGACCTTGGCGTAGGAGAGGTCGTCGTCGTTCAGCAGGACGACCGCCGGGCGGCGCTTGCCGACCAGCTGCGGTACGGCCGTCAGCTCGCCGTCGACGTCCAGTTCGACGCGCTCGCCGCGCACCAGCTTGCCGTCCGCGTCGAGGTCGTAGGCGCCGACCGCGATGCGGTGCGGGCGCAGCGTCGGCTCGCCCTTCGCGCCGGCCGGGAGCGCGGGGGCCTCCTGGCGGATGGCGAAGGAGGTGACCACACCGTCGGCGTCCGTCTCGATCTCCGGGCGCAGCACGTTGATGCCGGCCGTCTCCAGCCACTGCCTCGACCACGTCTTCAGATCGCGGCCGGAGGTCTCCTCCAGCGCGCCCAGCAGGTCCGACAGGCGCGTGTTGCCGTACGCGTGGCGCTTGAAGTACGCCTGCACGCCCCGGAAGAACGCGTCCTCACCGACGTACGCGACGAGCTGCTTCAGCACGGACGCGCCCTTGGCGTACGTGATGCCGTCGAAGTTGACGAGCACGTCGTCCAGGTCGCGGATGTCCGCCATGATCGGGTGCGTGGACGGCAGCTGGTCCTGGCGGTAGGCCCAGGTCTTCATGGAGTTCGCGAAGGTCGTCCACGAGTGCGGCCACTTCGAGCCCGGCGCCGCCGCCTGGCAGGCGATGGACGTGTAGGTGGCGAACGACTCGTTCAGCCACAGGTCGTTCCACCACTCCATGGTGACCAGGTCGCCGAACCACATGTGGGCCAGCTCGTGCAGGATGGTCTCCGCACGCACCTCGTACGCCGCGTCCGTCACCTTCGACCGGAAGACGTACTGGTCGCGGATGGTCACCGCGCCCGCGTTCTCCATCGCGCCCGCGTTGAACTCCGGCACGAACAGCTGGTCGTACTTCTCGAACGGGTACGCGTAGTCGAACTTCTCCTGGAACCAGTCGAAGCCCTGCCGGGTGACCTCGAAGATCGCGTCGGAGTCGAGGTACTCGGCGAGCGACGGACGGCAGTAGATGCCGAGCGGGACGGACTGGCCGTCCTTCTCGTAGACGCTGTGGACGGAGTGGTACGGGCCGACGATCAGCGCCGTGATGTACGACGAGATGCGCGGGGTCGGCTCGAACGTCCAGACGTTCTCCCGCGGTTCGGGCGTGGGCGAGTTGGAGATGACGGTCCAGCCCTCGGGTGCCTTCACGGTGAACTGGAAGGTCGCCTTCAGGTCCGGCTGCTCGAAGCTCGCGAAGACGCGTCGGGCGTCGGGCACCTCGAACTGGGTGTAGAGGTACGCCTGGTCGTCGACCGGGTCGACGAACCGGTGCAGACCCTCACCGGTGTTGGTGTACGCGCAGTCGGCGCTCACCCGGAGGACGTTGCGGCCCTTCAGCAGGCCGGGCAGGGCGATGCGGGAGTCCGCGAAGACCTCGGCGGGGTCGAGGGAGTCCCCGTTGAGGGTCACCTCGTGCACGGTGGGAGCCACCAGGTCGATGAAGGACTCCGCGCCGTCGCCGTCCTCGGCGACGTCGAAGCGCACCGTGGTCACGGACCGGTAGGTGCCGCCCTCCTGCGCGCCGGAGAGGTCGAGATCGATCTCGTACGAGTCAACGGTCAGCAGCTTCGCCCGCTGCCGCGCCTCTTCGCGAGTCAGGTTTGTGCCAGGCACGCGGTCATCTCCTCGATATGTGTGGGTTGCGCCATCCTTCCACGCGACATCGCGATGAGGCGATGACCGAGCCGGACCATGGGGATTCCCCTGTGTCGTCCGGCGGGCGAGGGTGGGGTTCGACGTCCGGAATCCGCCAGCGGGGCGGGGCGCGGGGGAGCGAGCCTGGGGGACATGACGCACCGCACCGCACGTCCCGTACCGCCACCGGTCCTGCGAGAACTGCTGGCCGCCGACGACGCCGGCCGCCCGGCGGTCCCCCGCACCGACGACGAGGGCGGCGCCCCGCTCCGCTGCTGCCTGCGCCGCAGCCGCCCGGGAGAGCGCGTGGCCCTCGTCTCCTACGCGCCGCTGCGCCGCTGGGCGGCGGAGACGGGCGCGGACCCCGGCGCCTACGACGAACAGGGCCCCGTGTTCATCCACGCCGAGGAGTGCGCGGGCCCGGAGGGCGCGGAGCTTCCCTTCACGAACGCCCACCGCACGCTCCGCCGCTACTCCGCCGACGGCCGCATCCTGGGCGGCCGCCTGGTCGGGGCACCGGAGGACTTCGGACCCGCCCTCACCGAGGCCTTCACCGACCCCGAGGTGGCACTGGTGCACGTACGGGCCGTCGAGTACGGCTGCTTCCTGTACGAGGTGCGCCGGGACTGAGCTCCCCGGGCCCGTCTCAGCCGCCCACCCCGGCCCGCCAGGGGCCGTCGGCCTCGATGCGCAGGAGGCCGGGCGCCCGGACGGGGGCCAGCACGTCGAGCCGGCCGACCTCGTTGACGAGGAGGTCCTCGTCGTCGCCCTGCCACTCGGGGTCGGGCGAGGTGAAGTGGTGCCAGACGACGAAGTTGCTCTCGCCCTGGTGCACGAAGGACAGCACGCCCGCGGGACCCTCGTACACCAGCAGGTCCGGCCCCCTGCCGTTGAGGCTGTGCACCAGACGCCGGGCGTGGGCGAGCGGCAGCACCCGCAGCGTCCAGGGCGTGTCGGCGCGCACCAGCAGGGACAGCGGGCGGTCCTCGGGGACGGTGGCGAACGTACGGGCGTGCACCTCGTCCTCGTACGCCGACAGCAGGTCCCGGTCGGCGCGGCCGTACGCGTCGCAGGCGTCGATGTGCACCGAGATGCTGTCCCTGCACTCGATCTCGACGACCACGCGGGCGCCGGGCGGCAGGTTCGGCGGGCAGGTGACGCGCTGCTTGCCCGAGGCCTGGTGCGTGAACGGCGGGAAGGAGAGCGTCAGCTCCGACGCCAGGCGGCCGGCGGGCGCGGCCGGGGAGGACGGGGCGGCCGGAGCCGCGTGAGGGGGCGCCGCCGCCGGAGGGGCATAAGGGGCCGGAGGAGCGTAAGGGGCCGCAGGGGCGTAAGGGTCTGGAGGGCCGTAAGGGGCCGGAGCGAAGCCGGAAGGCGGGGGAGGCGGCGGAGGAGAGGCCGGGGCGGCGGGGAGGGGCGCGGGAGCGGCCGCGGGGACCGGCTGCGGGTCCTCGGCGACCGAGATGCCGAAGTCCGTCGCGAGCCCGGCGAGGCCCGAGGCGTACCCCTGCCCCACCGCGCGGAACTTCCAGCCGCCGTTCCTGCGGTAGAACTCGCCGAAGACGAAGGCGGTCTCCGTCGAGGCGTCCCCGATCGCGAAGGACGCGACCGGCTGCCCGTCCGGCAGGGCGACCCGGACGTCCAGCAGCGGCACCTGCCCGAACGTTCCCGCGTCGGCGGACGCGGCCACCGCGACCCGGTCCACTCCGGGCTCGACGGCCGCCAGGTCCAGCCACAGCCAGTCGGCGCTCGTGCCGTCGGCCCCCTGGCCCTTGCCCAGGTGGCGCACGGTGCCCGACGGATGGGCCGGCTGGTTGTAGAAGACGAGGTCGGCGTCCGAGCGGACCCGGCCCGTCGCGTCGAGCAGCAGGGCCGAGACGTCCACGTCCGGTACGGCGGGGCCCTGCTGCCAGGTCACCGCCACCTGGAGGGCGGCCGCGGGCACGGGCAGGTTGCCGCCCTTCGTCATCTGCGTCATGGCGTGATCTTCACACGATCGACACGAGTGGCGGGGCGGATTGCCGCACTCCGCGACGAGGGGCGTCATACGAGGACGGGGCGGTCACCCGGTACCGGGTGACCGCCCCTGGGAAGGCGGTGTCCTACGCGGCGGACAGCTCCGCCACCACCAGCTCCGCGATCTGCACGGCGTTCAGCGCCGCGCCCTTGCGGAGGTTGTCGTTGGAGACGAACAGCGCGAGGCCGTGGTCCACCGTCTCGTCGGGGCGGATCCGGCCGACGTACGACGGGTCCTGGCCGGCGGCCTGGAGCGGGGTGGGGATGTCGGTGAGGACGACACCGGGGGCGTCCGCCAGCAGCTCGGTCGCGCGCTCGACGCTGATCGGGCGGGCGAAGCGGGCGTTGATCTGGAGCGAGTGGCCGGAGAAGACCGGGACGCGCACACAGGTGCCGGAGACCTTGAGCCCGGGGATCTCCAGGATCTTGCGGGACTCGTTGCGCAGCTTCTGCTCCTCGTCGGTCTCGCCCAGACCGTCGTCGACGAGGTTGCCGGCCAGCGGCAGCACGTTGAAGGCGATGGGGCGCTTGTAGACGCCGGGCTCGGGGAAGTCGACCGCCGCGCCGTCGTGGGTCAGCTTGTCGGCCTCGTCGATCACCTTCTGCGCCTGGCCGTGCAGCTCCGCGACGCCCGCGAGGCCCGAGCCGGACACCGCCTGGTACGTGGCGACGACCAGCGCCTCGAGGCCCGCCTCCGCGTGCAGCGGACGCAGCACCGGCATCGCGGCCATCGTGGTGCAGTTCGGGTTGGCGATGATGCCCTTGGGACGGTTCGCGACGGCGTGCGGGTTCACCTCGGAGACGACGAGGGGGACCTCGGGGTCCTTGCGCCAGGCGGAGGAGTTGTCGATCACGACCGCGCCCTGCGCGGCGACCTTCTCGGCCAGCGCCTTCGAGGTCGCGCCCCCCGCGGAGAACAGCACGATGTCCAGGCCGCTGTAGTCGGCGGCCGACGCGTCCTCCACCGTCACGCCGTCCAGCTCCGTGCCCGCCGAACGGGCCGAGGCGAACAGGCGCAGCTCCGTGACCGGGAAGTTCCGCTCCTTGAGGATCCTGCGCATGACCGTGCCCACCTGACCGGTGGCTCCGACGATTCCGACCCTCACGGCGACTCCCTACTGTGTCCTGGTTTGTTCCTGAATGCCTGGCCGAGGCTCTTCCATGATGCGGCCGACCACGGCCCGCCTGTCCAATTCTTTGCGGGTGCTGCCCACCACGTGGGACACACCGGTCGCGGCCACCGGTTGCGGACCTTCGGCCGTCACCCCTCTGAACTGCATAAATTCAGCTTTCGGGGGTCGTGGACCGCAAGGTCCCCTGCCCGGTCCGCCCCCGTCCACACGGCGGTGTGACGTACGCCTCGACCGGGTTCGGAGAACCCCGTCGAACGTTCCGGGCGGGACCGGCGTCGTAGGGGAAACAGCGTGAGGGGGGTGGCCGGTGCTGCGCGGAAGGACCCGGCGCGGCCGGGGGTCGTCGTACGTCGCCACGGACGACGACCCGCTGGACGCGGCGCAGGAACGCCGGGTGCGGGCGGTGCTCGCACTGGGCGGGGTACCGCAGGCGGACCTGCCGGACGGGGTGCAGCAGGTCCGCCTGCGGCTGCTGGAGCGCGCCGCGAGCGGGCGGGAGGCGCCGCGGGACGTCTCGGCGTGGGCGGCGGTCGTCGCCTCCAACCTCGCCATGGACTGGCACCGCGCCAAGCGGCGCCAGGAGCGGCTGGGCGAGCGCCTCACCGCACTCCGTCCGGCGGAGGCGGTTCCGTCCGGCGAGGAGACCAGCCTGCTCTCCCTCGCCGTCGCCCGCGGCCTGGACGAGCTGCCCGACGCGCAGCGCCAGGTGGTGGTGCTGCGCTTCTACGCCGACCTGCCGGTACGGTCCATCGCCGAGCAGCTCGGTGTCCCGGAGGGCACGGTCAAGAGCAGGCTGCACACGGCGGTACGCGCCCTGCGCGCCCGCCTGCACGAGGACGAGGTGGTGTGACATGCCCGCCCACGACGAGACCCGGGACCCGTCCGGCGAAGGGCCCGAGTACGACGGCGCGGACGCCCTGATGGCCGCCCTCCTCGACGAGCCGCTGCCGGAGGGGGCCCGGCGGGATCCGGCGTTCCTGGCCGCGCGGGACGCGGCCGTCGCCGACCTCGTGGTCCTGCGCGAGCAGCTGACGGTGATCGGGGACGCCCTCGCCGGTACGGAGGACGGTGCGCCGGCGGGGCGAGACGAGGCCGCTCGGCCCGGGAAGCGGCCGGAACCCGGCTCCGGGCCGGGGGGACGCGGCGCGGGGACGCACGCCCCGGGCGGCGCGGCGCCCGACCTCGCGGAGACCGGGCCCGCCCCGCTGAGGGGTCCGTCCTCCCGTCGTCGTCTCCGTCACCGGACGGTGAAGGTCGCCCTCGGCGGGCTCGTCGCCGCGGCCGCCGCCGGTCTCGTCCTCGGCATGGGGTGGCTCGTGGCGCAGGGCGGGGGAGTGGCGGACTCGGCGGGGGACAGTGCCGCCGCCCAGGCGGACTCCAAGGAGGAGGGCGGGGCCGCCTTCGGCAGCCCTCGGTACCTCGCGTGCGCCCGCCTCGTCGCCGAGGGTCCGGTGACGGCGGTGGAGCAGGTGCCGGGGGCCGCCGGCACGGAGCGGGTCACGCTGAGGGCGAGCCGCTACTACAAGGGCGAGGGCGAGGTCACCTTCCTCCGGGACCCCGCCGGCGACCCCCCGCTGCACGAGGGCGACCACGTGATGGTCGGCATGCCCCCCGCCGGCGTCCACCCGGACACGGTGATCGTCGGGGAGGCGGACATCGCCCCCGAGCGGGCCCGGATCACCGCCGCGCTCCCCGAGTCACGCACCCTGACCTGCGGCTGAACACGGCGAAGGGGCGGGCGCCCGTATCGGACGCCCGCCCCCGGATCCCCCGTCAGCCGCTTACGGGGCGACCTTCTCGATCGCCACGTTGCCGACGCCCGCGACCGTGCCGCGCGCGTTGACCAGCTGGACGCGCCCGAAGAACGCGCGTCCCTCGGGGGCCGCCGCGGCGACGGTGACGTCGCCGGAGACGGTGGCCGAGTCGCCCGTGCCGAGCTTCACCGGCGCGGAGCCGTCGACGCCGACGGACCCGAGCGAGGCGGAGAAGAACACGTCCCGGTAGTCGTAGTCCGTGGAACCGGCCGGGACGGAGTAGCCCACGACCTCCACGGTGTACGTGCCCGCCGCCGGCTCGACGACGGAGACCGACTCCTCCGAGTCGCCGTCGGCGGACTGGCCGACCTGGTTGCCGTCCTGGTCGTAGACCGTCAGGTCCAGGTCGGCGGAGGCGTCCGAGACGTTGCCGATGGCCACGTCGAGCGACGCGGCGCCCTCGGGCACCTCGACCGTGGTCGTGCGGGTCTCACCGGTCGCGATGGCCGGCCGCTCCGTCTTCGACGAGCCGAGCGGGCCGCCCACCAGCGTGCCGTCCAGCGCGGCGAACTCGTTCGTCACCGTCCACGAGACGGCGGCCGGCGTGCCGACCTTCGCCTCGGGCACGGTCACGGTCTCCGGGGCGAAGGCCGCACCGAGCACGGCGACGTCCAGCTTGTAGGGGTTGTCGAGCAGCGGCGAGGTGCGGCGCGACTCGACCTCGATCTCCCACACGCCCGGCTGCGGGTCCTCGTACGCACGCAAGTCGGGGCGGCAGCCGTTGCCGTCGTTGTAGTTGTGGTAGCAGTCCGGTGTCGACGTGCTGTCGGCCGGGACGCCGTACGGGTGGATGGCGACGAACCGGGTCTGGCTGCCGTCCTTCAGCCCGCTCATCGCGACCTCCAGCGTCTTCGCGCCCTCGGGCACGGTGACGAAGTAGGAGGTGCTGCTGTTGCGCTGGGCCGTGCCGGACGCGGAGAAGGTGTGCTCCAGCGGCGCGGAGACGACCACGGTGCTGAGGACCTGCTGGTCGACGCCCTCGGTGCGCGGGTCGTCGACCTCCAGGATCGCGCTCTTGATGCCGGCCGAGCCGGGCGCCGCCTGGACCTTCACGGTCACCGGCTCGTTCAGCGGCAGCCAGACGTCGTCGTCGCCGAGGACGCGGAAGGTGCGGCCCGCGTTGTTCTCGATGTCCAGCTCGTGCCGGACCGCGCGGTCGGGGCCGGACGTACGGGTGATCGTGATGTCGTACGTCTTCTTCTGGCCGGCCTTCAGACCGCCCTCGCGGTCGTAGAGACCGGTGCCGTAGCCGGGGGTCTTCAGGAACTGGTCGATCGCGGTGTCGACCGGCGCCTTCACCGTGTACGTGTGCGCGGTGGCGCCGTCGCGGATGGCGTCCCAGGCGTCCTCGATGTCGATGAGGCCCGCGCCCTCCTCGTAGGCCTGCACACCGCTGATGTGCTCGGCGGTGGAGGTGAGGGCGGTGCGCAGCTCCGCGGGGGTGAGGTCGATCCGCTTCTGCTTCGCGGCGGACAGCAGCAGCGCGGAGGCGCCGGCGGCCTGCGGGGAGGCCATCGAGGTGCCCTGGAGCATGCCGTAGCCGGCCGGGAGGTCGTAGCCGGCCTCGGCGACCGGGGCGCCCGGCAGCCAGGTCTGGATGGTGTTGATCGCCGCGCCGGGTGCGACCAGCGTCGGCGTGAAGCCGCCGTCCTCACGCGGACCGCGCGAGGAGAACGGCATCATGGCGTACTTCTTCTCCACCACGGAGCCGTAGTTGGCGGCCCAGGTCTCCTTGGAGGCGGACGCGCCGACCGAGATGACCTTGTCGGCGAGCGACGGGTCGCCGATGGTGTTGGCGCCGGGGCCGGAGTTGCCCGCGGAGATCACCAGCTGGACGCCGTAGGTGTCGATCAGGCGGGTGTACAGCTCGGCGCGGGCGTTGTTGCCGTCGTTCAGCGCCGGCAGACCGCCGATGGACATGTTGACGATGTCGACGCCGCGCTCGGTGACGAGGTCGATCATGCCCTCGGTGAGCGCGACGTTGGTGCAGCCGCCGGTCCAGGTGCAGGCGCGGGAGGAGACGATCTTCGCGCCGGGGGCGGCGCCGTCCATCCGCCCGCCGAACAGGCCGTTGGCGGCGGTGATGCCGGCGACGTGCGAGCCGTGCGAGCCCTCGATGACACCGATGTTGACGAAGTCGGCCGTCTTGCCGGTCCAGTCGCCGCCGTAGGGGTCCATCGGGACGTCCTCGCGGATCTCCACGACGAACGGCTGGCGCTCGGCGACGTCGGTCTTCGGGTCGTCGGTGCCGAAGTACCCGATCTGGAAGCCGTCCTTGTACGGCTTCATCGGGGTGTCGTCGCCGAAGTCCTGGTTGCCGTTCAGGTCGACGCGGACCGTGCCGGCCGCCGCGTCGTAGAGGACGCCCCAGGAGTCGGTGGTGTCGCCGTCGCGGTTGGCGTCACCGGCCGCGTCACCGCCGGTGGTGTACGACTCCAGGAAGGTGCTGACCTGGTACGAACCGGCCGGGGCCTGCCAGGTCCTGCCGCCGTGGGTGAAGGTCGGTCCGGAGACGGAGGTGACCATCGGGCGCCAGGTCCGGTCGTTGTCGACGATCGGGTCGGTCGCCGTCACCCAGTCGACGATCTTGCGCTCGCCGGTGGTGGTCCGCTGCAGCGCCGGGTGGCCGAGGTCCACACCGGAGTCGAGGATGCCGATGGTGACGCCCCGGCCGTCCGCCTTCGGGTGGTCCTCGACGAACTCGACGGCACCGGTCTCGAAGGACGGGTTGTACGGGTTCTCGGCGGGCGTCCGCTTCCCCGGCGCCGGGTACGTGGCGGTGCCCTTGCCCCCGGCCTTCCTCGCGGTGTCCGCGCTCGGCGTCGGGTCGTCCAGCGGGATCTCCTCGCGCAGGTCGACGCCGTGCACGGAGGAGAGCTTGGTGGCGGCGGCGATCGCCGCGTCCGCCCGGCCGGTGGGGACGGTGGCGCGGACGTAGCCGAGCTCGTCGTGGGTCCGGCCGACGGAACCGCCCTTGACCGCGTCCAGCTGCCCGGCGACCTGCTCGGTCTTCCCGGGGGCGGTGGCGATCATCATCGTGACGTTCTTGACGCCGTCGGCCTTGGCCTCGGCGAGCAGGTCCGCGTCGTCCGCGCCGAGCTTGTCGTGCGCGGACTTGACGTCCGCGTCGGCGGGGGCGGCGGGAGGCGTGTCGGCGGCCATGGCCAGGGGGATCGGCCCGGCCGCGGAGAGCGCGGCGACGAGACCGGCGGCCACGGCGATGCGGGCCACGCGTCTCGCGCCCGGTATCGGTTCGCGCTGGGGGGAGTGGGTCATCGGCATCCCTTGTAAGTAAAGGAACGGTCGTGGAGCGACCGGAGTCGATCGACCCTGGTCGCAACGGTCCGGAATGCGATTCCGGACGATCGTTGAGCCTTACGCAAGGGGCGGGTGTTTGGCGAGGGTTGGCCGAGTCGAAATGGATGTATGGGGAAAACCCCCGGTGCCCTTATGGGGAGATGGGGTACTGAAGGTGACAAGTCGCCCACGCGGTACCGGCCGTCGGGTTAACGTCCCCGGATGCGACGGAATCTGAGGGTGGCGGCCTACGCCGTGGTGGTGCGCGACGGACAGTTCCTGCTCGCCCGGTCACCGGGCCCCGGCGGTGTCCCCGAGTGGGTGCTGCCGGGCGGGGGCATGGAGCACGGCGAGGACCCCTACGACACCGTGCGGCGGGAGGTCGAGGAGGAGACCGGCTACCGCATCGAGGTCACCGGACTGCTCGGCGTGAACTCCACCCGCCGCACCTTCCCCGCCCGCTTCGGCCGCTCCGTGGACCACCACGGCGTACGGCTGGTCTACGAGGGCCGCATCACCGGCGGCGAACTGCGCAACGAGATCGGCGGCTCCACCGACCTCGCCGCCTGGCAGCCCCTGGACGCCGTCCCGGACCTGGTCCGCGTCCGCATGGTCGACATCGGGCTGCGACTGTGGCGGGAACGTCCGGCGGCAGGACGGCTGGAGACCGCCGGAAGCCGGCCGCTGCCCCGGGAGATGAACGCGGACTGACCGCTCCCCGGCGGGTGCGGGAGCGGTCGTCGACACCTGCGGCGGTCCGAGATCGACGTACGGCGATCGGCGTCGCGCGTTGCCGTCTCGTTCACGCCCAGGCCATCCCCGGTGCCAAGCATCCAGTACGAGCGGGACGTTCGCCCGGCGAGTGCTCCGCGACCACTGCCGACGCGTTCGCACCCGGGGAGACAAGCGCCATGTCGCGCATACGCTCAGTCGCCGGCTCCACTGGACCCCACCGCCGTTCCCTCCTCGCCGCCACCGGAGCGGTGGCCCTCTCCGCCAGTGCCGGCTACGCCCTGTGGCCCGACGGCGGCACCGCCTCCGCGGCGGACTCCGGCTCCGCCGCGGAGGGGGCCGTGCTCGCCTCCTCCCGGCAGGCACCGGCCGCCCCGCTCGCCCCGTACACCCGCGGCACCACCGTCGCCGCCGTGGCGGACGCCCGCCGCGGCCCGGGATACCGGCGCCTCGCCGAAGGACCGGGCTGGCGCCGGGTGGTGCGCGACGACCTGGCCGACCCGCGCTCCGGGCGCGCCGGCCGCCGTACCCCGCTCGTGTCCTTCGTGCAGCTCACCGACCTGCACATCATCGACGCCCAGCATCCGCTGCGTCTGGAGTACCTGCGGGCGGCGGGCGTCAACGCCTGGCGGCCCCAGGAGGCGCTGACCGTCCAGGGCGCGGTCGCCCTCGTGGAACGGGTCAACGCGCTGCGGGGCGCCCCCGTCACCGGCTCACCGCTGCACTTCGCGATGACCACCGGCGACAACACGGACAACAACGCCCGCTCCGAACTGGAGTGGTTCCTGACGGTGCTCAGTGGAGGCCGTATCACCCCCAACACGGGGGACCCGCGCCACTACGAGGGCGTCCAGAACAGCGGCCTGAGGCAGTACTGGCACCCCGACTCCGCACTCCGCGACGCCGACAAGCAGCGCGGCTTCCCGCACCTCGACGGCTTCCTCGCGGCGGCCCTCCGCGAGGTCAACAGCCCCGGCCTCAACCTGCCCTGGTACTCCACCGTCGGCAACCACGACGCGATGCCGCTGGGCTGCTACGCCTCCCACGGCGACTCCTACCTCACCGACCTCGCGGTCGGCGGGCGCAAACTGATGGACGTCCCGGCGGACGAGGCGTACAGGCTCCGGCAGACCATCTCGAAGGCCACCGACCCCGAAGGCGTCCGCTACGGCGACTTCCTGAAGGCCCACGCCCGCTCGATGCGCTCCGTCACCCCCGACGAGAAGCGCGCGCCCTTCACCCCCGCCGAGTACCTGCGGGCCCACCTGGACCCGGCGTACCGCGGTCCCGGCCCGGTCGGTCACGGCTACTCCGCCGACAACCTCGACACGGGCACCCAGTACTACACCTTCCGCGTCGCCGACGACGTCCTCGGCATCAGCCTCGACACCACCGACCCGGGCGGCCACTACACCGGCTCCGTCGGCACGGCCCAGCTGCGCTGGCTGGAGCGGACACTGCGGGCGAACCCGGACGCGTACGCCATCGTCTTCAGCCACCACACCAGCACGAGCATGCACAACACCCGGCGCGACCCGGCCCGCCCCGGCGAACGGCGCCACACCGGTGAGGAGGTCGCCGCGCTGCTCGGCCGGCACCGCAACGTGGTCGCGTGGGTCAACGGCCACATCCACCGCAACGCGATCACCCCGCACACCGGGTCCGGCGGCACCTTCTGGGAGATCTCCACCGCCTCCCACGTCGAGTTCCCCCAACTGGCCCGCGTCATCGAGCTGGTGGACAACAAGGACGGCACGCTCTCGCTCTTCACCACCCTCGTCGAGTCCTCGGCCCCGCACCGCACGGACTTCACCGACCTCTCCCAGACCGGCCTGGCCGCCCTCTACCGCGAACTCTCCTTCAACGTCCCCGGCTCCCGCACGGACCTGGCCGGCGGCCCGGGGGACCGCAACACCGAGCTGGTGCTGAAGAAGCGCTGACCCGGCGCACGCACGAGGAGGGGCCGCCCGGCGGCCCCTCCCCTCCCCTCCTGGCGGTGCCGCTCCGGCCCCCTACCGGGGCAGCACCACGACGTACGCCGACGGGCCGCGGTCGGCCGAGGTCATCAGCGCCGTACGGACCACCGCCGCCTGCTGCTCCATCGCGTCCCGCAGTTTGCGCGGGGTGATGTGGACGACCGTGATGCCGAGGCGCTCCAGGTGTTCGCGCTTGCGGGCGTACTCCGACCACTCGGCCTCGTCGTCGTGCCGCCGGCCCGGGCGCGGCGCACGGGTGTCCAGCTCCACCGCCACCGCGTGCTCCGGCCAGTACGCGTCCAGACCGCCGAGGCGGGGTCCGCCCGGCAGCCGCAGGTCGACGTTCCAGCACGGGTCGGGCAGGCCGTGGTCGCGCACCATCCGGTACAGCCGGGACTCCGCCAGCGCCCGCCCCTCGGCCAGCAGCGAGTCCACCGCGTCCACCACGTGCGGCCGGGTCAGCAGCTTCGCGGCGGTCAGTTCGCGCACCACCGTCGCCGGGTCGCAGAAGCCGCCGCGCACCGCCTCCGTGAGCAGCCGGCGCACCGTGCCCGCGTCCTGAAGGCCCGCCACGGCGTCGGCCAGCGCGCGCGGGACCGGGGCCACCGGCAGGCCCGTGACCTGCTCCGGGACGGGCAGGTCGGCGGTGCGGACGATACGGGCACAGCCCGTCGAGCGCAGCCGGCGCAGCCGCGGGACCAGGACGTCGAAGACCTCCAGGGACGGCAGCGGGGGAGTGGAGGAGAAGCCGTGCAGGGTCAGCGCGGCCGGCCCGGTGATCATCACCTCCCCGTAGGCGGACGCGGGAGGGCCCTCCGTACCGGGCTGGACGGGGACGCCCGCGGTCCGCTCCCGTGCCGCGTACATCAGCACCGCGTGCAGCCGCTCCTCGCCGGTCGGCGGGCCGGGGTGGAGCAGGACGACGCCCGGGAGGAGCTGCTGCCAGGGTCCGTCGGGGCCGCACCGCCGGCCGGCCTCCGCGGCCGAGACGCCGTGGGCGCGCAGCTGCGCGTGGGTCAGCACCCGGCGCCCGGCGCCGGCGGAGAGGTGGTGCAGGGGGCGGGGGGAGAGCGGGGTGTTGTGGTTCATGCCCGGCAATTTCCCCGCCTTTGGCCCGTCTTCGAACCCCTGTTACACGTTCGTCGACAAATGAGGACAAGCCCGCACTAAAGGACGTGTGTTCGGATACCGAGAACCCCTGGTCCGCTCGGCTGCGGACCAGGGGTCACGGGCATCGTGTAACGATGGCGGAACGCCCGGCCGAGGGCCGGATCCGCCCCTCAGCGACCGGCGGCGGCCGCGTCGCAGGCCTGCCCGCGCAGCGCGCGGGCCAGGTCGTCGCGGGACTCCAGGACCAGGCGGCGCAGGGCCGGGGCCGCGTCCTCGTGGGACGTGAGCCACGCGTCCGTCGCGTCCAGCGTCGCCCGCGAGTCCTGGAAGGAGGGGAACAGGCCCCGCACCACGTCCATGCCGATCTGGATCGACCGCTCGGTCCACACCCGCTCGATCGCCGCGAAGTACTTCTCCGCGTACGGCGCGAGCAGCTCCCGCTGGGACGCCTGCGCGAAGCCCGAGATCGTCGCCTCCACCAGCGCGTTGGAGAGCGCGTCCGACTCCACGACCTGCGCCCAGCACTGCGCCTTGACCGCCGCCGACGGGCGGGCGGCCAGACAGCGCACGTGGTGCCGCTTGCCGGACGCGGTGTCGTCCCGGGCCAGCTCCTCGTCCAGCCGCTTCTCGTCCGCCACCCCGTGCGCGGCCAGCGGCTCCAGGAACGCCCAGCGCAGCTCCTGGTCCACCTCCAGGCCGTCGATCTCCACGGTGCCGTCCAGCAGGTCCTTCAACAGCAGCAGCAGGTCCTGCTCGGCGGAGGCCACGGTCGCGAAGAACCGTGCCCACGCCAGCTGGTGCTCACTGCCCGGCCCGGCCTCCCGCAGCTCCCGGAGCGCGTCCTCGGCCGCCAGCCGTTCACCGGTCTCCCGCCAGTCCGGCGCCGCGTAGTGCACCAGCGCCGACTCGGCCCAGGCGTGCAGCATCTGGAGCACGCCGATGTCGGACTCGCGTCCGGCGAACCGCACCACCAGGCCGATGAAGTCCCGCGCGGGCAGCAGCGCGTCCCGCGTCATGTTCCACAGCGCCGACCAGCACAGGGCGCGGGCGAGCGGGTCGGTCAGCGAGCCCAGGTGCTCGCGCAGCGTGGCCAGCGACGTCTCGTCGAAGCGGGTCTTGCAGTACGTCAGGTCGTCGTCGTTGACCAGCACCAGCTCCGGCGCGTCCGCGCCCGCCAGCTCCGCCACGACCGTACGCGCCCCCTCGACGTCCGTCTCGGCCTGCGCGTACCGCTCCAGGGTGCCGGAGTCCGTACGCCGGTACAGGCCCACCGCGACCCGGTGCGGGCGCAGTTCGGGGTGCGACTCGGCGGCCTCCTGCACGATCGCCAGCTCGTCGATCCGGCCGTCCTCGCGCAGCAGCACCTGCGGGGTGAGGGAGTTGACGCCGGCCGTCTGCAGCCACGCCCGCGACCAGGCGGCCATGTCGCGGCCGCTGGTCTCCTCCAGGACCGACAGCAGGTCACCGAGGCGGGTGTTGCCGTACGCGTGCCGCTTGAAGTAGCGCCGGGCGCCCTCCAGGAACGCGTCCTGACCGACGTACGCCACCAGCTGCTTGAGCACCGAGGCGCCCTTGGCGTACGTGATGCCGTCGAAGTTGAGCTTGGCGTCCTGCAGGTCGCGGATGTCGGCGGTGATCGGGTGGGTGGACGGCAGCTGGTCCGCGCGGTACGCCCACGCCTTGCGGCGGTTGGCGAAGGTGATCCAGCCGTCGGTGAAGCGGGTCGCGCCGACCAGCGAGAACGCGCCCATGAAGTCCGCGAAGGACTCCTTCAGCCACAGGTCGTCCCACCACTCCATGGTGACCAGGTCGCCGAACCACATGTGCGCCATCTCGTGCAGGATCACGTTGGCGCGGCCCTCGTACGACGCCCGCGTCACCTTGCCCCGGAAGATGAACTCCTCGCGGAAGGTCACCATCCCCGGGTTCTCCATCGCGCCCAGGTTGTACTCGGGCACGAACGCCTGGTCGTACTTGCCGAACGGGTACGGGTAGTCGAAGTGGTCGTGGAAGAAGTCCAGGCCCTGCTTGGTCACCAGGAACACGTCGTCGGCGTCGAAGTGCTGCGCGAGCCCCTTGCGGCACATCGCGCCGAGCGGGATCTCCAGGCGCGTACCGTCCTCGAGGACCCGCTCGTAGGAGTCGGTCACGTAGTGGTACGGACCGGCCACCACGCACGTGATGTACGTCGAGATCGGCTTGGTCTCCGCGAACCGCCACACCCCGTCGGTGAGTTCACCGGCCCCGTTGCTCCACACCGTCCAGCCCTCGGGCGCGCGCACCTCGAAGCGGTACGGCGCCTTGAGGTCGGGCTGCTCGAAGTTTGCGAAGACGCGACGGGAGTCGGCCGGCTCGTACTGGGTGTAGAGGTACACCTCGCCGTCCTCGGGGTCGACGAAGCGGTGCATGCCCTCGCCGGTGCGGGAGTAGGCGCACTGGGCGTCGACGACGAGTTCGTTCTCGGCGGCCAGGTCCTCCAGCGTGATCCGGGAGCCGTCGAAGACCTGGCCGGGGTCCAGGTCGCGTCCGTTGAGGGAGACGGCCGTCACGCCGGGTGCGATCAGGTCCGCGAAACTGCTCGCGCCCGGCTCGGCGCAGCGGAACCGGACGGTGGTGACGGAGCGGAAGGTGCGCGGCCCCCCGCCGTCGTGCTCGCCGACCGCCGAACGCAGGTCCAGGGACACCTCGTACCCGTCGACGGACAGCAGGGCTGCCCGCTCCCGGGCCTCGTCGCGGGTCAGATTCTCACCGGGCACGGGCGGCACTCCTCAGGCGTCGTCGACAGGGATGAACAGGACCGATCCTGCCATGCGCTCCTGACGAGGGGCAGCCGGGAATGGCCGGGAGGAGGCGCGGTGTTCCCCCGGGGAAACACTTCCCTCACCGACCTCACTGAGGAGCGACATGTCGGAGAAGTCTCCCGCCACGCCCGTCGACTTCTGGTTCGACCCGCTGTGCCCCTGGGCCTGGATGACCTCCCGCTGGGTGCTGGAGGTGGAGAAGGTGCGGGACATCGAGGTCCGCTGGCACCTGATGAGCCTCGCGGTCCTCAACGAGGACAAGCTCGACGAGCTCCCCGCGGAGTACCGGGAGATGCTCGAGGTCAAGGCCTGGGGCCCGGTCCGGGTGGTCATCGCGGCCCAGCAGGAGCACGGCGCCGAGGTGCTCGGCGACCTCTACACCGCGCTCGGCACCCGCATCCACAACCAGGGCGGGGGCCCGGAGAAGGAGACGGTCGCCGCCGCCCTGAAGGACGTCGGCCTGCCCGAGTCCCTCATGGAGCACTGGGACTCCACCCCGTACGAGCCCGAGCTGCGCGCCTCCCACAAGGAGGGCATCGAGAAGGTCGGCCAGGAGGTCGGCACCCCGGTCATCGCGGTCCCCGGACCCGACGGCGAGGAGATCGCCTTCTTCGGCCCGGTCGTCACCCCGGCGCCCAAGGGCGAGGAGGCCGCCCGCCTGTGGGACGGCACCCTCGCGGTGGCCTCCGTCCCCGGCTTCTACGAGATCAAGCGCTCCCGGACGAAGGGGCCGGACTTCAGCAACCTGTGACGGTCACTCGATCACGGGTGCCTTGATCGGAGTGGCGAAGGGTTTCTTGTTGAAGCCCGTGCGCAGGTTGCGGCACTGCTTCCCGGTGTCGGGGTCGAGCACGTTCACACAGAGCCAGAACTCGCCGACTCCGGACCGGCCGAGCCGTTCCTTGAGCCAGTCCTCCTCCTTCTCGTTCAGCTGACGGTGCTCCTGCTCCCCGTCGCAGGTCCAGCAGTAGTCCTTCATCGTCCTCTGTGTCGCCATTGCGCAACGATGACCCGAATCACCGCATACCGGAAGCCCCCGCGAGTCCTGTCCTCGCGGGGGCTTCCTTCTTTCAGCCTGCCGGGTGAACGGTGAGAAGACGGTCACGGGGCAGGACACATATTGCAAAGCACTTGCAACTGCACGCTAGCAGCGAAAAGGGCCGCCCGTGAGCCCCGGTACGCGAAACGGCCCCCGCGTGGGCACGCGAGGGCCGTCGGGGCGGGCATCAGCTCCGGGCGCGCGCCCGCTGCCAGGCGTATCCCCCGGCCGCCAGGAGCAGTGTCATCGCGCCCGTCGAGTACAGCTGCACCCGCGTGTCCGGCTCCCGGGCCATGAGGACGAAGACCGCCGCCATGCCGGCCAGCGCCACCCACGTCAGCCACGGGAACGCCCACATCCGCACCGTGAGCCGCTCCGGCGCCTCGCGCTCCAGCCGGCGGCGCAGCCGCAGCTGGGAGACGGCGATGAAGATCCAGACGACCAGGATCACCGCGCCGATGGTGTTCAGCAGCCAGGCGAAGACGTCGTCCGGCCGCCAGTAGCTCAGCAGCACGCACAGGAAGCCGAAGGCCGAGGAGGCCAGTACGGCGACCCGCGGCACCCCGCCCGACACCCGGCCGAGGGCCTTCGGCCCCTGACCCCGCTCCACCAGCGAGTAGCCGATGCGTGAGGCGCCGTAGATGTTGGCGTTCATCGCGGACAGCAGCGCGACCAGGATCACGACGTTCATCACCTGGTCGGCGCCCGGGATGCCGAGGCGGTCCAGGGCGGCGACGTACGGGCCGTCCTCGACCACCGCCGGGGAGTCCCACGGGACCAGGGTGACGACGACCGCCATCGAACCGATGTAGAACAGCGCGATCCGCCACATCGCCGTACGGACCGCGCCCGCCACGCCCTCGACCGGGTTCCGCGACTCGGCCGCCGCGATGGTCACCGTCTCCAGACCGCCGTACGCGAAGACGGAGGCGAGCAGTCCGATCACCAGGCCCTCGCCGCCGTGGGGGAGGAAGTCGGTGAGGTGGGAGGCGCCCGGGGAGTCCGTGCCCGGCAGCACACCGGCGATCGCCAGCACGCCGAGCACCAGGAACAGGGAGATCGCGCCGACCTTGAGGGCCGCGAACCAGAACTCGAACTCGCCGAAGTTCTTCACCGCCGCGAGGTTCGTCCCGCAGAACACCACCATGAACAGCGCCACCCACGCCCACGCGGGCGTGCCCGGCAGCCAGCCGGTGACGATCGTCGCGGCGCCGATGCCCTCCAGGCCGACCGCCGTGCACAGCAGCACCCAGAACGACCAACCGGCGGTGAACCCCGCCCAGGGCCCGATCGCCCGCTCGGCGTGCGCCGAGAAGGAGCCGGACGACGGATACGCGGCCGACATCTCGCCCAGCATCCGCATCACCAGCATCACCAGGAGGCCGGAGAGGGTGTAGGCGACGACGACGGACGGGCCGGCGGCGGCGATGGCCGTCCCGGAGCCGACGAACAGTCCGGCGCCGATCACCCCGCCGAGGGCGATCATCGACAGATGGCGTTGCTTCAGACCGTGCGAGAGGGAGACGCGGTCCGCCTCGGAAGGCGTCTCGACAGTGGTGCGGGGCATGGCGCGGCTCGTCCAATGCGGGAGACGGCAAAAACGCCGCCCAGTGTGGGCGGCCCGCCCGCGTGCACGGGGAGGCCGCCCAGCATATGGACACGTGTCATGCGGAGGGTGATGTTCCGGTTACTTCCTGGTGGCCGTCGCGCGGTGCGAGGCGTCACCCGGCACGTTTGGCGGGTCCCTACAGCCGCCCTTCCCGGACGGTGTGTCGGCGAAACCACGCCACCTCAGTGACCGGTGTCACCTCGCGCCCCTCGTCACCCCGCCCTTTGTCCGGAGCCCACCAAGTCCGCGTCGGCGCCTTTGTCGACCGCTGACGGTGATCGGCGCGCGGACGCCGGTATAGCGTCGCGGTGTCCCCAACTGCCCTCACCCCGCGGAGACCTCATGAGCACCGCTACCGTCACGTCCGCCCGATCCGGACAGGTTCTCGCCGACCTCATCCCGGCCTCCCGTGTCCGGGACGCCGCGCTCGTGCTCGGCGGCGCCGCGCTCACCGGCCTCGCCGCCCAGATCGCGGTGCCCGTCCCCGGCTCCCCGGTGCCGGTGACCGGCCAGACCTTCGCGGCGCTCCTCGTCGGCACCGCCCTCGGCGCCCGCCGCGGCTTCGCCTCCCTGGCGGTGTACGCGCTGGTGGGCGCGGCCGGCGTGCCGTGGTTCGCGGAGGGCAGGTCGGGGATGGGGATGCCGTCCTTCGGCTACGTCCTGGGCATGCTGCTGGCCTCCGTCGTCGTGGGCGCCCTGGCCCGCCGCGGCGCCGACCGCTCCGCCTGGCGCACGGCGGGCACGATGGTGCTCGGCTCGGCGGTCATCTACGCCGTCGGCGTGCCCTACCTGGCCCTCGCCACCGGCATGTCCGCCTCCGCCGCGATCGCGGCCGGCCTCACCCCGTTCCTCGTCGGCGACGCCCTGAAGGCGGCCCTGGCGATGGGCGTGCTGCCCACCGCCTGGAAGTTCGTCGACAAGCGGTAACCGCCGGAGTGCTGCGGCAAGAGGCTCGGCGGAGGCGCCGTACAGCGCCTCCGCCGAGCCTCTTGCCGTACGGACGAGTGCCTCAGCCGGCCGGGATCCCGTCCCGGTCCTCCGTGCGGCGTCCGGCCGTCCGCTGCTTGACGAGGGCGATGACGAGCACGATCGCGGCGACCAGCAGCGACAGCAGCACCGTCGTGCGCCCGTCGTGCTCGGTGTCGGTCAGCATGTAACCGAGCACGAACATGATCAGTGCGGCGCTGGCCCACGTCAGATACGGGTACAGCCACATCCGCACGACCAGCTTCTCCGGCGCCTCCGCCTCGATGATCTTCCGCATGCGCAGCTGCGAGAAGCAGATCACCAGCCAGACGAACAGCGCGACCGCTCCGGAGGAGTTGACGAGGAAGAGGAAGACGGAGTCCGGGAACTTGTAGTTGAAGAAGACGGCGACGAAGCCGAACACCACGGAGACGAGGATCGCCGTCCGCGGCACGCCCCGGCTCGTGGTCCGGGCGAACGCCTTCGGCGCGTCCCCGCGCCGGCCGAGCGAGAAGGCCATCCGGGAGGCCGTGTAGAGCCCGGAGTTGAGGCAGGACAGCACGGACGTCAGCACGATGAAGTTCATGATCTGACCGGCGTGCGCGATGCCGAGGGAGTCCAGGGCCGCGACGTAGGAGCCGTCCTCGGTGATGGACTCGCTGTCCCACGGCAGCAGGCAGACCACGACGAAGATCGAGCCGAGGTAGAAGACGCCGATCCGCCAGATGATGCTGTTGGTCGCCTTGGTGACGGCGCGCTGCGGGTCCTCCGACTCACCGGCGGCCAGGGTGGCGATCTCGCTGCCCATGAAGGAGAAGACGACGAGCAGGATGCCGGTGAGGATCGCGCCGGCGCCGTTGGGCAGGAAGCCGCCGTGGTCGGTGAGGTTGGCGAGGCCGGCCTGGTCGCTGTCGACGCCGGGCAGCACACCGAAGACGGCCAGCCCGCCGACGACGATGAACGCGGCGATGGCGACGACCTTGATCCCGGCGAACCAGAACTCGAACTCGCCGTAGGAACCGACGGACACCAGGTTGGTGGCGGTCAGCACCACCATCACGATGAGCGCCCAGCCCCACTGCGGAACGGCCGGTATCCACCCTTCGAGGATCGCGGCACCGGCGGTCGCCTCGACCGCGAGGACGACGACCCAGAAGAACCAGTAGAGCCAGCCGATCGTGAACCCGGCCCACGGCCCGAGCGCCCGGTCGGCGTGCGCGGAGAAGGACCCGGACGTCGGGTTGGCCGCGGACATCTCACCGAGCATCCGCATCACCAGCACCACGAGCGTGCCGACGAGGGCGTACGACAGCAGGATGCCGGGGCCGGCGGTCGCGATGCCGGAGCTGGAGCCGACGAAGAGGCCCGCGCCGATCACACCGCCGATGGCGATCATCGACAGATGGCGGTTCTTGAGCCCGGCCTGGAGCCCGGAATCGTGGTCCGAAGGGCTGCTGCCGGACTCTCCGGGGTCTCCGGGACCGCTTCCGGCTGTTTTCAGGGTCGGCTGCGAGGTCATGGATGAGATTTCCTTTGCGCCGTGGGGGGAGCTGTACTCCGTATGGGTCTACGGGCCGGACCAGTGAAACGGAGGCCAACGAATTGGGGAACCTTCGAATCCATATTGTTACTTGAGCTTTTCCTGAGGTTCTGTAATTCTCCTCACGTTTTCGGCTGCGGCACCCGGCGCGCCTTCCCGTGAACCCCCGTGTCACACTCGGACCATGCGCGTGTATCTCGGCTCGGACCATGCGGGCTACGAACTCAAGAACCACCTCGTCGAATGGCTCGAGGCGGCGGGCCACGAGCCCGTCGACTGCGGCCCGCACATCTACGACGCCCAGGACGACTACCCGCCCTTCTGCCTCCGCGCCGCCGAGCGGACCGCCGCGGACGAGGGCGCCCTCGGCATCGTGATCGGCGGCTCCGGCAACGGCGAGCAGATCGCCGCGAACAAGGTCGAGGGCGTCCGGGCGGCCCTGGCGTGGAGCGAGGAGACGGCGGCCCTGGGCCGCCAGCACAACAACGCCAACGTGGTCGCGGTGGGCGCGCGCATGCACACTCAGGACGAGGCGACGAAGTTCGTCGAGACCTTCCTGAGCACCCCGTTCTCCGGTGACGAGCGCCACATCCGCCGGATCGACATGCTCGCCGCCTACGAGACCGGCGGCGGCCTCCCGCCGATCCCGGCCCACCACCCGCAGCAGTAGCGGGCGAGCGGGACGAAGCGGAGGAAGAGCGAGCGAGGGGGGACCGACCCGTGCCCGAGGGTCACACGATCCACCGGCTGGCCGAGGACTACGCCGCGGCCTTCCCGGCCGGCACCCCCCTCCGCGTCACCAGCCCCCAGGGCAAGTTCGCCGACGCCGCCGCCCTCCTCGACCGCACGCCGCTGCACACCACCGACGCCCACGGAAAGCACCTGTTCCTCGGCTTCGGCGACGCCGAGCCCGCCGAGTGGGTCCACATCCACCTCGGCCTCTTCGGCAAGGTCACCTTCGGCCCGGCCCCAGCGCCGCCGCCCACGGACACCGTCCGGCTCCGCCTCGCCGACGCCACGTCGTACGTCGACCTGCGCGGCCCCACCACCTGCGCCCTGATCACGGACGGCGAGAAGCGCGCCGTCCACGACCGCCTCGGCCCCGACCCGCTGCGCCCGGACGCCGACCCCGCCCTCGCCCACCGCAGGATCGGCCGCAGCCGTACGACGATCGCCGCCCTCCTCATGGACCAGAAGGTCATCGCGGGCGTGGGCAACGTCTACCGCGCCGAGGTCCTCTTCCGGCACGGGATCGACCCGTACCGCGCGGGCCGGGACATCACCCCGGCCGAGTGGGACGCGATCTGGGCCGACCTCGTCGCGCTGATGCGCGAGGGCGTCCGCAACAACCGCATCGACACCGTCCGCCCCGAGCACACCCCGGAGGCCATGGGCCGCCCGCCGCGCGTCGACGACCACGGCGGCGAGGTGTACGTCTACCGCCGGGCCCACCTGCCCTGCCACATCTGTGGCGGCGAGATCCGCACCGCCGACCTCGCCGCCCGCAATCTGTTCTGGTGTCCGGAGTGCCAGCGCCGCTGAGCCCTCAGAACCCGTGCGGCAGCCACGGCGCCGGGTCGCTCCCGAACGCCAGGGACGCCTCCGCCAGCGCGCCCCGCCGCAGCTCCTCCACCCGGCCGGCCGCCGCGAGCGCCGTGAGGCTCACCCCGCCCAGATACGCCGCGCCCAGCTCCCGTACGGACAGGGCGAGGTCGGCCGGGTCCTCCGTACGCTCGCAGGACGCGCCCTTCGGGTCCCCGCTCAGCCGCCAACGCCCCGCGTTCCAGGGGCAGAAGGCGTCCTCCACCGCGAACACGACGTCCACCGGCGCCCGGTACGTCCGCGCCCGGAGCGCCGCCCCGACGTCGACCAGCCGTACGTACAGCGAGTCCCGCACCTCCGGACGGCACCGGCGGATGTCCGACACCATGTACTGCCACGCCTCGTCGACCGGCCGGCCGCGCACCACCAGCGTCGACGTGAGGTCGATGCCGTACAGGAACCGCCACAGCGCGGCGTCCGCCGCCGGATCCAGCGCGGCCAGGGCGCTGAGGAGCACCGAGCCGTCGTGCCCCGTCGGACCGTACTCCCCCTTCACCCGGAACCACGCGTACCCGACCGTCTCGCCGTCCCGTTCGGCGACGACACCCTGCAGCGGCGACGCCCCGCCCCGGCTGCTCGCCGGGTCCAGCGTCCCCAGCCGCTCCCAGCCGGGCCGGCGCGCGAGCATCCCCGGCCGGCCCGGCACGAGCCGGGCGTACACCGCCTCGCACGCGTCGAGCACGTCGGCGGGGGCCGCGTACCGCACCCGTACGTCGTCCGTGCCCGGCGGGACCGACAGGCGCGTACGGCTCGTGTCGATCTCGGCGTTCAGCTGGAAGGCGGCCGCCCCGTACCCGAACCGGCCGTAGATCGCCGGCTCCGACGCGGTGAGCACCGCCAGCGGCTCGCCCCAGGACCGGATGTCGTCCAACTGGCGCCGCATCATCGTCCGCAGCATGCCGCGCCGCCGGTGCGTGGCGGCCACGCTGACGCCCGTGATGCCCGCGGCCGGAACGGACTCACCACCCGGGACGGTCAGCCGGAACGAGAACGCTCCCGCCGTCCCCACGCACACGTCACCGTCCCAGACGCCCAGGGAACGGTCGTACTCGGTGAGCGAGTTCCACAGTTCGCGCTCCTCGTCCGCCTCCTCGGCGCCGCCGAACGCACGGATCAGGTTCGCGTACCACTTGTCCCAATCGTCCGGATGAAGTACTCGAAGTCCGGTTGTGAGGTCCGCCTGTTCGTTCGCCATGAGCCATGCCTACCAGGGCGGTACGGGACGAGCGAGGCAATTTCCCGCTGGCGGCCCCACGACGGCGTCCGGTGAAGTTGACTGTGAAGTCGGCCCCGACAAGGGGACAACCAGGACCTCCCGTGCCAAGTGGCCGGTCTGATGGATAGGGTCCCGAACTAATGGCAGCAGGACGAGAGCGGCGCGCGGAAGCCGAGACGTTCACGGCCCGGTGGAAGAAGCAGTGGCACCGGGCCCGCGTCGGCGTGCGCCGGGCCGCCGTCGACTACTTCCGCGGGGACGGCTCCGACTGGGTCGCGCTCGCCGGACTGCTCCTCACCGTCCCGCTGATCGCGGCCGGGACGCTCGCCAACTCCGTGTGGTGCGCGCCCGCCGCACTGGTCGTCCCGATCGTCGCCGGCGGCCTGCTGCTGCGCCCGGCGAGCCTGCTCGGCCTGTACGCCGCCGCGGCGACGGCGCTGATCGTGGAGTCGGTGCGACTCGGCCCCTACACCGAGGGCGCGGCCCGCGTCACCCCCGGCGTGGTCCTCACCGTCGCCGCCTGCGGCTTCTTCGGGCTGCTCGTCGCCCAGTTCCGCAGCCGGGTCGGCGTGCCCTGGCGGCGCGGCGGCACCATGCTGTTCGACCTGCGCGAACGCATCCGGGTGCAGAGCAAGCTGCCGAAACTGCCGGACGGCTGGCACCGCGAGATGGCCCTCCGCCCGGCCGGCGGACAGTCGTTCTCGGGCGACTTCGTGGTCGCGGCCCGCACCAACGGCGGGCGCACCCTGGAGGTCGTGCTGACCGACGTCTCCGGCAAGGGCATGGACGCCGCCTCGCGCGCCCTGCTGCTCTCCGGTGCCTTCGGCGGCCTCCTCGGCAGCCTCCCGCCGCACGCCTTCCTGCCGGCCGCCAACGGCTACCTGCTGCGCCAGGACTGGGACGAGGGCTTCGCCACCTCCATCCACCTGGTGCTCGACCTGGACTCCGGCGACTACGAGCTCTACTCCGCGGGGCACCCGCCGGGCCTCCAGCTCAGCGCGGGCAGCGGCCGCTGGGAGGAGAAGGCGGCCGACGGCCCGCTGCTGGGCGTGTACGACGGCGCCCAGTTCGACTCGGTGAAGGGCTCGCTGCGCCCCGGGGACGTGCTGATGCTGTTCACGGACGGCCTGGTGGAGACCTCCGACCGGGACATCGTGGAGGGCATCGACCGCCTCACCGGCGAGGCCGACCGCTACGTCGCCGGCGGCTTCCACGGTGCCGCCTGGCACCTCATCGAGGCGGTCGCCAAGGACGTCAACGACGACCGTGCGCTGCTGCTCATCTGCCGTGAGGGTCCGACGGCCGCTCCCCGCTGACCCGTGCACACTGGACGGGTGACCGAGACGACACCGCCCGCGCCGATGACCACGGCCAGGGTCGAGGCCACCGCCCGCGCCGCGCACGCCGGCCAGACCGACAAGGCGGGCCGGCCCTACGCCGAACACCTCCGGGCCGTCGCCGAGGGGGTGCGGGCGCGCGGCGGCGACGAGGAGCAGATCGCGGCGGCCTGGCTGCACGACGCCGTCGAGGACGACAGGCTGTCGCAGCGCTGGCTGGAGGAGGCCGCACTGACCCGGCGGACCAAGGACATCGTCCTCGCGGTCACCAAACGGTCCGGGGAGCCCCCCGAGGCGTACGCGGCCCGGATCCTCGCCACCCCCGGCGCGCTGCTGGTGAAGGAGGCGGACCTGGCGCACAACGCCGACCCGGCCCGCCTCGCCGTACTGGACGGGCCGACCCGCGCACGGCTGACCGAGAAGTACGCGCGGATGCGCGCACTCCTCGGTCTCGTGGCGGAGGAGGGGGACTCCTAGGCGGAGACCTTCTCGCGGGTCTCCGCCGACCTCCGCCGCTCGCGTTCGCGGGCCAGTTCGGCGGCGTCCCGCTTGAACGCCCACTCCATCCTCGGCTCCATCACGAACCGGAAGACCCGCCGCACGGGAGCGGTGCACAGCAGCGTCACCATGACCGCCGCCAGGACGCTCACCGCGATCTCGCCGAGCGGCCGGTGCAGCACGGAGTGGTCGAACCAGCCCCGGTAGTCGCTGGCCTTCACCACGAAGCCGTGCAGCAGATAGCCGTACAGCGTGCCCGCGCCGAGCGCCGTGAACCACAGGTGGCGGCCCGGCACCCAGGCGAAGAAGCAGGCGGTCAGCAGCAGCGAGCAGCCGAACATCGCGAGCACCATGACCGGGCCGGCCCACCACGGAGCGCCCAGCTCCTGCGCGGCGTCACGGTGGTAGAACCAGGCGGTGTTCATCCGCGGCACCGCCCACCAGCCGAAGGCCAGCGCCGCCGCGAACACCGGCACCGCCGCGATCCGCACCGACCGGCGGCGCACCAGGTGGAAGTGCTCCGGCCTCATGCACAGACCGAGCACGAAGTACGGCAGGAACTGCAGCACGCGCTGTAGGTCGAGGTCGTCGCCGATCCCGGGGGTGACACTGGCCAGCACGGCGATGCCGAGGGCCAGCGGCAGCGGGTGCCGTACCGCGTTCCAGATCGGCGTGGTCAGCCGCCACACGAACAGCGCGACCAGGAACCAGGTCAGATACCAGGGGTCGAGCAGGCTGATCTCCTGCTCCGGGGCGTGGTCGACGACCCGCCTGAACAGGGGATAGGCGGTCTCGAACACGATGTACGGCACGGCGACGCCGGTGATCAGCCGGCGCAGCCGGTCGGGCCGCATGTCGAAACTGCGCGAGAAGAAGCCGGAGATGATGATGAAGGCCGGCATGTGGAACGAGTACACGACCGTGTACGCCGCCTCCAGGACCCGGCTGTCGCCCTTGAGGGGCTCCCAGGCGTGGCCGACCGCCACCAGCACGATCGCCAGGTACTTGGCGTTGTCGAAGAACGCGTCGCGCTGTCTGCCGGACGGCGCCGGCCGGTCGCCGCGCCGGTTCTCCGTGCGCGGACTCGGTACTCCGGGCGCCGGCGACTGTGCCGGAGGGAGCGGCGTTCTGCGGTTGCCGTACGGTCGCTGCGAGTTCGTCACTGACCCTCCCGGCGGGAACTCGGGAAGTCGATCGGTGAGCTCGCTGCGCTTGCGGGGGACGAGGCAGCGTGGAACATCTGAGGCACCCTAGCCTCGTCCGCGGGATTTCGTAAAACGTCCGACGTCGTTCCCGGTATTAGGCTCGGGTACCCCGGATCGGGGAAAGTGCGCGACGCGGTCGGAGTGATGGCCGACACTCTGTGCGTATAGGGGACTTGGTCGTCGCGCGGCCGTCCTTGTCATGATTATTCCGGACCGATCCATGCATAAGGTCGGCAGGCGGCTCCGGTGATATGTCCGGCTTCAGTGCATCTCTCCGGTATTGCGTGAAAGTCTGCCGGAACACCTGCGGAGACAATTCGAATTGGCTGCGAACGCATTGTGTGGAGACGGAAATGATCCGGTTGAATTCTCTCCACGGGTGTTCTTTCGAATTGCCGTACGACGCACCGCCGTTGGCCCGCGCGGACGGCCGCGCGCGGGCGGGTCCGGACGCACCGGGACGGATGATGCGTCAGCCGCCGCATAGGGCGGCCGTGTTGGTGGCACGATGGTTCTGGCGGGGTGCGCGGGGTCGCGTCGCCCGGGCCGGGGAAGCGGAACCGACCGAGGGTGTGATCAGTTGTGGCCATTTCACTGTCCGTGGTGCTGCTGTTGGCGATCATCCTGGTGGTGCTGATGAGAAGCGGCTCCATCAAGGCCGGGCCGGCGATCGTCGCCGTCCTCTTCGGCTTCTTCCTCGCCTCCACCGGCATGGCCGACGACATCCAGCGGTTCCTGGACTCGATAGCCGAGATGATCAACTCGATCAGCTTCTGAGGGGCGCCGGAGCCCCGACCGCCGACGGCACGGACCAGCCCCGCGATCCCGGTGGCCGTGCCGATCGCACCGAGGACCGCAGCCGTCACCCTCGCCGAGGACCGCACCCGTTACTTTTACCGAGGTCGCGGACCGTCCCGCCCCGGGCGCTCACGGTGCCCTCTTCCGCACACGTCGGGCCGACGCGCTCAGGGCCGGGCCGGAGGAATGATCCTCCGGCCCGGCCCTGAGCCGTATGGAGCGGGCGACGGGAATCGAACCCGCGTAGCTAGTTTGGAAGACTAGGGCTCTACCATTGAGCTACGCCCGCACGGAACGCGCCGCGCGTCGGTGACCGCGGCACTGACAGGCATCGTAGCGGGTCGTGGGCCCCCGTCGCACACCCCGTTTCCGGACCGCCCCCGGTGCCGCACCGCGCCCGCGAAACTCGGCGGCCGTTTCGCCCGGGTGCATGTACCCTACGTGTCGCACCAGACGGGGTGTGGCGCAGCTTGGTAGCGCGTCCGCTTTGGGAGCGGAAGGCCGTGGGTTCAAATCCCGCCACCCCGACCAGCCACCTGCTCATGCACCGGTGATCGCCTTTTGGGTGCCGTAGCCGCTGCCGTTACTATGCAAGCTGCACGCCCGTGTGTCTCTGACGTCCTCCGGGCGGCGAATCGGCCGGACCCCTCTGGTCCCGGCAGAACCCGAGAAGTCAGCCACAAGGAGACCGAACCGTGAAGAGCGCCGTGGAGACCCTGAACCCGACCCGGGTTCGGCTCACTGTCGAGGTGCCCTTCGAGGAGCTCAAGGACAGCCTCGACGCGGCGTACAAGAAGATCAACCAGCAGGTCACGGTGAAGGGCTTCCGCAAGGGCAAGGTCCCGGCCCGGGTCATCGACCAGCGCTTCGGCCGCGGTGCGGTGCTGGAGGAGGCCGTCAACGACGCCCTCCCGAAGTTCTACACCGACGCCGTCAACAACGCCGAGCTGAGCCCGCTGGGCCAGCCCGAGGTCGACATCACGGAGCTGAAGGACGGCGAGACGCTGAACTTCACCGCCGAGGTCGACATCCGCCCGACCATCGAGATCCCGGACTACTCCGGCATCGAGGTCGAGGTCGACGCCGTCGAGGTCACCGACGAGGACGTCGAGAAGTCGGTCGAGCAGCTCCGCGAGCGCTTCGCCTCCACCTCCCCGGTGGAGCGCGCCGCCGAGGAGGGCGACGTCGTCACCATCGACCTGGAGGCCAAGGTCGACGGCGAGGTCCTCGAGGACGGCGTCGCGAACGGCGTGTCGTACACGATCGGCTCCGGCGAGCTGCTGGACGGCATCGACGACGCCGTGAAGGGCCTGGAGGCCGGTGGCGAGGCCACCTTCACCTCCGAGCTCAAGGGCGGTTCGGCGGCCGGCAAGGAGGCCGAGGTCACCGTCAAGGTGTCCCAGGTCGCCGCGCGTGAGCTGCCGGAGCTGGACGACGAGTTCGCCCAGCTCGCGTCCGAGTTCGACACCCTCGAGGAGCTGAAGGCGGACAGCCGCAAGCGCCTGGAGAACATGAAGGAGTACGACCAGGCCACGCAGGCCCAGGAGCGTGTCCTGGAGAAGCTGCTCGAGCTGGTCGAGGTCCCGGTCCCCGAGAAGCTGCTCGAGGACGAGATCAACACCCGCAAGCACAACCTCGAGCACCACCAGCTCGGCCAGATGGGCCTCGACCTCGCGAAGTACCTGGAGATCCAGGGCAAGACCGAGGAGGAGTTCGAGACCGAGACCCGCGAGGCCGCGATCAAGGGCATCAAGACCCAGTTCGTGCTCGACGAGCTCGTCAAGCAGGAGAAGCTGAACGTCAACCAGGAGGAGCTCACCGAGCACCTCATGCGGCGTGCCGCCTCCTCCGGCATGTCCCCCGACCAGTTCGCCCAGGCCGTCGTCGAGCAGGGCCAGGTCCCGCTCCTCGTCGGCGAGGTCGCCCGCGGCAAGGCCCTGGCCGCCGTGGTCGAGAAGGCCACGGTTAAGGACACCAACGGCGAGGTCATCGACCTCGAGGACGAGGAAGAGGACGAGGCGGAGACCGCCGAGACCGAGGCCGAGGCCACCGAGTCGGCCGAGGCCGCCGAGGAGAAGACCGAGGGCTGACCCTCGTATCGCCTTCGACGTGATCACCAGGGCCCCGGGGTGTGCGACACCCCGGGGCCCTGGTGTCTGGCGCCGGGGCGGCCGACCGGGGGCGCGGGGCGGTGCCGACGTGCGGCTCCGCCGCGTGGGCGCGACCGGCCCCCACCGGGCCGCAGCCGCCCACGGACCAGTGGCCCCGCCGGAAAGGCGAACGGCGCTCCCCGCGGAGCACACCGCGGAGTACACCCCTCTACGCCCCCGGCGAACACTCCCGTTACCGGGATTCCCTGGCGGAGTCACCGCGTTAGGGTCCTTGAATACCAGGGGACGTGAGTCACCGAATACGGCTCCGCCCCCGTAGGGACACGTGAGACGGCCCGGCGCCGTCGTAAGACGAGCAGGTGGATACGTGACGAATCTGATGCCCTCAGCCGCCGGCGAGCCCTCCATCGGTGGTGGCCTCGGCGACCAGGTCTACAACCGGCTGCTCGGCGAGCGGATCATCTTCCTCGGCCAGCCGGTCGACGACGACATTGCCAACAAGATCACCGCACAGCTGCTGCTCCTTGCCTCCGACCCGGACAAGGACATCTACCTGTACATCAACAGCCCCGGCGGCTCCATCACGGCCGGCATGGCGATCTACGACACCATGCAGTACATCAAGAACGACGTGGTGACGATCGCCATGGGCCTGGCGGCCTCCATGGGCCAGTTCCTGCTGAGCGCCGGCACCCCCGGCAAGCGCTTCGCGCTGCCGAACGCCGAGATCCTGATCCACCAGCCGTCCGCCGGCCTCGCCGGCTCGGCCTCGGACATCAAGATCCACGCCGAGCGACTGCTGCACACCAAGAAGCGCATGGCCGAGCTGACGTCCCAGCACACCGGCCAGACGGTCGAGCAGATCACCCGCGACTCCGACCGTGACCGCTGGTTCGACGCCTTCGAGGCCAAGGAGTACGGCCTCATCGACGACGTGATCGCCACGGCCGCCGGCATGCCGGGCGGCGGCGGCACCGGGGCCTGAGCGGCCTCACGGGAGCCCTCGCGGCCCCGTGAACGCCCCACCCGGCCCCCGGGCCGGGTGGAACAGCCCCAGCAGCCCCAGCCGACCGCCTCAGCCCCTTTCAGGAGACACCGTGAACAGCTTCCCCGGCAGCGGCCTGTACGACCGCACGCCCGCCGCCTCCGAGGGCCGGTACACCGGCCCCTCGGCCGAGTCCCGCTACGTCATCCCGCGCTTCGTCGAGCGCACCTCCCAGGGCATCCGCGAGTACGACCCGTACGCGAAGCTCTTCGAGGAGCGCGTGATCTTCCTCGGCGTCCAGATCGACGACGCCTCCGCCAACGACGTCATGGCGCAGCTGCTGTGCCTGGAGTCGATGGACCCCGACCGGGACATCTCGGTCTACATCAACAGCCCCGGCGGCTCCTTCACCGCGCTCACGGCGATCTACGACACGATGCAGTACGTGAAGCCGGACATCCAGACGGTCTGCATGGGCCAGGCGGCCTCCGCCGCCGCCGTCCTGCTGGCCGCCGGCACGCCCGGCAAGCGCATGGCGCTGCCGAACGCGCGCGTGCTGATCCACCAGCCGTACAGCGAGACCGGCCGCGGTCAGGTCTCCGACCTGGAGATCGCCGCCAACGAGATCCTCCGGATGCGCAGCCAGCTGGAGGAGATGCTGGCCAAGCACTCCACCCGGCCGCTCGACAAGATCCGCGAGGACATCGAGCGCGACAAGATCCTCACGGCCGAGGACGCGCTGGAGTACGGCCTGATCGACCAGATCATCACCACCCGGAAGATGGACAACTCCAGCCTGCGCTGACGCGGGGCGGGAGTGTGACGTCTGCCGCCCCTTGGCACGGTTTGGCACGGTCCACGTCAAAGTGAACCGTGCCAAGGGGGGCCCGAACGGGGGGCTCGGCAAGGTACCGTCGGACATAAGGCAGCACCAGGAGCCGCCGGACGCCCGCGTCCGCGTCTCCCAGGCGAAGGGGAAGCACACCGTGGCACGCATCGGTGACGGCGGCGATCTGCTCAAGTGCTCGTTCTGCGGCAAGAGCCAGAAGCAGGTCAAGAAGCTCATCGCAGGGCCCGGTGTGTACATCTGCGACGAGTGCATCGATCTCTGCAACGAGATCATCGAGGAAGAGCTCGCCGAGACCAGCGAGGTCCGCTGGGAGGAGCTCCCCAAGCCCCGCGAGATCTACGAGTTCCTCGAGGGGTACGTGGTGGGGCAGGAGGCGGCCAAGAAGGCCCTCTCCGTCGCCGTGTACAACCACTACAAGCGCGTCCAGGCCGGCGAGAACGGCGGCGCCCAGGGCCGTGACGACGCCATCGAGCTGGCGAAGTCCAACATCCTCCTGCTGGGCCCCACGGGCTCCGGCAAGACCCTGCTGGCGCAGACCCTGGCCCGCATGCTGAACGTCCCGTTCGCGATCGCCGACGCCACGGCGCTCACGGAGGCGGGATACGTCGGCGAGGACGTCGAGAACATCCTGCTGAAGCTGATCCAGGCGGCCGACTACGACGTCAAGAAGGCCGAGACCGGGATCATCTACATCGACGAGATCGACAAGGTCGCCCGGAAGAGTGAAAACCCGTCGATCACCCGTGACGTCAGCGGTGAGGGCGTACAGCAGGCCCTGCTGAAGATCCTCGAGGGCACCACGGCCTCGGTCCCGCCGCAGGGCGGCCGCAAGCACCCGCACCAGGAGTTCATCCAGATCGACACGACGAACGTGCTGTTCATCGTGGGCGGCGCCTTCGCCGGACTGGAGAAGATCATCGAGGGTCGGGCCGGCGCCAAGGGCATCGGCTTCGGCGCGACGATCATCTCCAAGCAGGAGCGGGAGTCCAAGGACCAGTTCGAGGAGGTCATGCCGGAGGACCTGGTCAAGTTCGGCATGATCCCCGAGTTCATCGGCCGGCTCCCGGTCATCACCTCGGTCCACAACCTCGACCGCGAGGCCCTGCTGCAGATCCTCGTCGAGCCGCGCAACGCACTCGTCAAGCAGTACCAGCGCCTCTTCGAACTCGACGGCGTGGAGCTGGACTTCGAGCGCGAGGCGCTGGAGGCCATCGCCGACCAGGCCATCCTCCGCCAGACCGGAGCGCGTGGTCTCAGGGCCATCATGGAGGAGGTCCTCCAGGGCGTGATGTACGAGGTCCCGTCCCGCAAGGACGTCGCCCGCGTGGTCATCACGGCCGACGTGGTCCTCTCCAACGTCAACCCCACCTTGATCCCGCGCGACGCCCGCGGCCGCGGCCCGGGCGAGCAGAAGACGGCGTAACCGCCGCAGCGGCGGCAACGCGAAGGGGCCCCGGTCGACCGGGGCCCCTTCGCGTTGCCGCGTACGGTCAGGCCTTGACCCGCGCCGTGGAGCGCAGTTCGGCGGCGAACGAGGCGACGTCGTCCGTGGCCAGGCCACCGCTGCCGCCCTTGCCCGCCGCGGCCAGGTCCAGTCCGTTGACCACGCCGTAGGTGCTGTGGTCGGCCCACACGCACACCGGCATCTCGAGCGCGGTCGTGCCCTCGGAGATCGAGGCCGTCTGGCACTTCATGACGGCGCCGTCGAGACCGTTCGGCTCGACCGTCTCCGGGCTGCCCTTCCAGGTGACCGTCTCGGCCTCACCCGCGTTGTCGCCGGTGTCCTTGGAGTTCTCGTGGGCGGTGGCGAAGCCCTTGTCGATGGTGGCCTCCGGGTCGCTGATCTCCCCGTAGGCGCCGTTGAAGGACATGGCCTTGCCGAGCTCGGTGGACGAGCCGCTGGCGTAGGACGCCTTCACCACCGTGCCGCTCTCGATGCCGAGCTTCTCCAGGTCGGCGGCGGATTCGGTCCCCGTCGGGCCGCCGTCGCTCGAACCGGACGAGCCGCCCTTCTTGTACTCGCCGACCGAGGCCGGCGGCTCCAGCTTGTGCGGCCCGTCGTCCGCGATGTCCGCACCGCCGCCCCCGCCCCCGCCGAGGACGAAGTACGCGCCGACGCCGATCGCCGCCACGACCGCCACCGCGCCGATGATCAGACCGGTCTTCTTACCGCCGCCGCCCGACGCCGGAGGCTGGGGCGGCATGCCGTACTGGGGCTGGCCGTAGGGCGGCTGCTGACCGTACGGGGGCTGCTGCGGCGGGACGCCGGGCTGCTGCGGATGGCCGTATCCGGGCTGGCCGGGCGGGGGAGCCTGCTGGGGGTAGCCGTAGCCGGGCTGCGGAGCCTGCGGCTGCTGGCCGTAAGGACCCGGCTGGCCGTACGGTCCGGGCTGCTGTGGCTGCCCGCCGTACGGGCCCGGCTGGTTGTAGCTCATTACGGGGTTCCCCCTCCAGTCGCTGATGTGGTGGCGGTCAGGCCTTGACGCGGACCTGCTCGCGGAGCTTGGTGGTCAGGTCCACCGCGGTGTCCTTGCCGACGCCCGTGCCGTTGTTGTCGCCGGGCGAGACCATGGCGACGGTGCTGTGGTCGGCCCAGGCGCAGAACCAGTCGGTCGACTCCTTCTTGGTCAGCGCGTTGGTGCTCTTGGTCGACTGGCACTTGGCGACCGCGCCGTCGATCTCGACCTCCTCGGGCTCACCGATCAGCTCGGCGTTCTGCATGCCGCCGGTGTCACTGGTCGAGCTCTCCTTGACTTCCTTCTGGATGTTGGCGAAGAACTTGTCCAGGACGGTCTGGGGGTCGGCGATCTCGCCGTACCCGCCCACCATCGTCATGCCCTTGGCCGTCAGCAGCTCGGACTGGTCGGGAAGCGTGGTGGGGTCCTCAGGGTCGTAGTTGCTCAAGTCGGCGGTCGACCACTGCCCGACGACGGCCGTACCGTTCTTGACGCCGCTCTTCTCCATGTCCTTCGTGGTGTCGGCATCGCTCGTCTGGTTTCCGTCGCCGACCCGCTTGTACTCGCCGAGGACCGTCTCCGGCGTCGACAGCTTGTGCGCGCCGTCGTCCTCCAGGCCGCCCGCGCCGCCGCCCCCGCCGATCACGAAGTACGCGCCGACGCCGATGGCCGCCACGACCGCCACCGCGCCGATGATGATCCCGGCCTTCTTGCCGCCGCCGCCCGAGGCGGGGGGCTGGGGCGGCATGCCGTACTGGGGCTGGCCGTAGGGCGGCTGCTGGCCGTACGGGGGCTGCTGCCCGTACGGCTGCTGCGGCGGGACGCCCGGCTGGCCGGGCTGCTGCGGGTAGCCGTATCCGGGCTGGCCGGGCGGGGGAGCCTGCTGGGGGTAGCCGTAGCCGGGCTGCGGAGCCTGCGGCTGCTGGCCGTAAGGACCCGGCTGGCCGT
>NZ_JAGMUJ010000007.1:312034-440911 GCF_019049255.1 Streptomyces sp. AC558_RSS880
CCCGGGCTGCTGGGGCTGCTGCCCGCCGTACGGGCCCGGCTGGTTGTAGCTCATTACGGGGTTCCCCCTCCAGATGCTTATGCGTTGCTGACATCCTGACTCAGGAGTGACGCGTTCAGGCCAGCGGGGGTCGCACCGTTACAGAGGAAACGCGTTTCGGGACAGGCCCGTGACGCCTCTAAACTGAGCCCCGTGACCGAGAACGCTCAGCAGGAGCCACCAGCGCCCACGACCGAACTGCCGACCCAGTACGCGCCGGCCGATGTAGAGGGGCCGCTGTACGAGCGCTGGGTGGAGCGCGGTTACTTCGAGGCGGACGCGGGGAGCGAGAAGCCGCCGTTCACCGTCGTCATCCCGCCGCCGAACGTCACCGGCAGCCTGCACCTCGGGCACGCGTTCGAGCACACGCTCATCGACGCCCTGACGCGCCGCAAGCGCATGCAGGGCTTCGAGACGCTGTGGCAGCCCGGCATGGACCACGCCGGCATCGCCACGCAGAACGTCGTCGAGCGGGAGCTCGGCAAGGAGGGCAAGTCCCGTCACGACCTCGGCCGCGAGGCGTTCGTCGAGCGGGTCTGGCAGTGGAAGGACGAGTCCGGCGGGCAGATCTCCGGTCAGATGCGCCGTCTCGGCGACGGTGTCGCCTGGTCCCGTGAGCGCTTCACGATGGACGAGGGCCTGTCCCGGGCCGTCCAGACCATCTTCAAGCGGCTCCACGACGACGAGCTGATCTACCGCGCCGAGCGCATCATCAACTGGTGCCCGCGCTGTCTGACCGCGATCTCCGACATCGAGGTCGACTACCAGGACGACGACGGCGAGCTCGTCTCCATGAAGTACGGCGACGGGGACGACACCATCGTCGTCGCCACCACCCGCGCGGAGACCATGCTCGGTGACACGGCCGTCGCCGTTCACCCCGAGGACGAGCGCTACAAGCACCTCGTCGGCAAGCTCATCAAGCTGCCGCTGACCGACCGCTCCATCCCGGTCGTCGCCGACGAGCACGTCGACCCCGAGTTCGGCACGGGTGCCGTCAAGGTCACCCCGGCGCACGACCCGAACGACTTCGAGATCGGCCGGCGGCACGACCTGCCGTCCCTCACCGTGATGGACGAGCACGCGGTCATCACCGCCCACGGCCCCTTCCAGGGCCTGGACCGGCTCGAGGCCCGCTCCGCCATCGTCGCCGCGCTGCGCGCCGAGGGCAGGATCGTCGCCGAGAAGCGGCCGTACGTCCACTCGGTCGGCCACTGCTCGCGCTGCAAGACCACCATCGAGCCGCGGCTGTCCATGCAGTGGTGGGTCAAGGTCGGCCCGCTGGCGAAGGCGGCCGGCGACGCCGTCCGCGACGGCCGCGTCAAGATCCACCCGCAGGAGATGGAGAAGCGGTACTTCGACTGGGTCGACAACCTCCACGACTGGTGCATCTCGCGGCAGTTGTGGTGGGGCCACCGCATCCCGGTCTGGTACGGGCCGAACGGCGAGGTCGTCTGCGTCGGTCCGGACGACGAGGCCCCGACCGGTGAGGGCTGGCACCAGGACACCGACGTCCTCGACACCTGGTTCTCGTCGGGCCTGTGGCCGTTCTCCACGCTCGGCTGGCCCGAGCAGACGGAATCGCTCGCGAAGTTCTACCCGAACTCCGTCATGGTCACCGGCTACGACCTCCTCTTCTTCTGGATCGCCCGGATGATGATGTTCGGCCTGTACGCGATGGACGGCACCCCGCCGTTCCACACCATCGCCCTGCACGGCATGGTCCGCGACCAGTTCGGCAAGAAGATGTCGAAGTCCTTCGGCAACGTGATCAACCCGCTGGACTGGATGGACAAGTACGGCAGCGACGCGCTGAGGTTCACGCTCGCCCGTGGCGCCAACCCCGGTGTCGACGTGCCGATCGGCGAGGACTGGGTCCAGGGCTCGCGCAACTTCGCCAACAAGATCTGGAACGCCACGCGCTTCGCGCTGATGAACGGCGCGACGGTCGAGGGCCCGCTGCCGGACGCGTCGAAGATGTCGCCGACCGACCGCTGGATCCTGTCCCGGCTGAACTCGGTCGTCGCCGAAGTCGACGCGTACTACGACGACTTCCAGTTCGCCAAGCTGTCGGACGCGCTGTTCCACTTCGCGTGGGACGAGGTCTTCGACTGGTACGTCGAGCTGTCCAAGACCACCTTCCAGGCGGGCGGGGAGCCGGCCGAGGTCAGCAAGCGGGTCCTCGGTGAGGTCCTCGACGTCACGCTCAGGCTCCTCCACCCGGTCGTCCCGTTCGTCACCGAGACGCTGTGGACGACGCTGACGGGGGGCGAGTCGGTCGTCATCGCGGACTGGCCGCAGGACAGTGGCTTCCGGGACGCCGACGCCGAGCGGGAGATCGGGACGCTCCAGTCGGTGATCACCGAGGTCCGCCGTTTCCGTGCCGACCAGGGGCTCCAGCCGGGCCAGCGGGTTCCGGCCCGTCTGACGCTCGCCGGGACGGCGCTCGCCGCGCACGAGCCGGCGATCCGCCAGCTGCTGCGCCTCCAGCCGGAGGGGGAGTCCTTCGCGGCCACGGCGACCCTGCCGGTCGCGGGCGTGGAGGTCGCGCTGGACCTGTCCGGTGTGATCGACGTGGCCGCGGAGCGGAAGCGCCTGGCCAAGGACCTCGCCGCCGCCGAGAAGGAGAAGTCCCAGGCGACGGCGAAGCTCGGCAACGAGGCGTTCCTGGCGAAGGCCCCGGACCATGTGGTCGACAAGATCCGCACCCGCCTGACCAAGGCGGAGGAGGACATCACCCGGATCCAGTCCCAGCTGGACCGTCTGCCCGGCGCCTGACGGAAGGCCCGGACCAGTCACGGCCCCCGACCGCTCCGGTCGGGGGCCGTTCACGTCGTGGTGGGTGTCGTGTAACCCGCCCGGGGGAACCTGCGGCTTTGCCCATCGCCAGGCCCACGCCGTCAGGAGCACCCCCACGATGCCCCGCACCGCGACCCCCACTGCCGCACCACCCGCCGCACGCACCGCGCAGGGCAGACCCGGCCGGGACCGGCGGTACGACATCGACCTCCTGCGCGTCGTCTGCACCGCCGCCGTCGTGCTGGTGCACGCCTCCGCCGAGTTCTTCGACGCGGGCCACCGTACGGCCGGTGTCCTCGGTGACTCGGCCGGCCGGTTCGCCGTGCCCGCGTTCTTCGCGATGGCCGGCTGGGCCGCCCTCGTCGCCTCGCCGGTACGCGACGACGCCCAGCTCCTCACCCGGCTCGGACGGATCCTGCGTCCGATGGCGGTGTGGACGGCGGTCTACCTCCTCTGGCAGTACGTGTCCGGGCGGCCCTCGAACGGCGGCTTCGACGAGGCGGTACAGGCTCTGTTCGGCTCCGTGGAGGCCGCCTTCCACCTCTGGTACCTCTACATCTACGTACCGCTCCTCCTGCTCCTCGGCGTCGCCGTGCTCGTCCTCCAGCGGCGCGCCGCGCCCCGCCGGTCGCTGCTGCTGCTCACCGCGTTCGCCGTCGCACCGGCGCTCGTCGGGGACGCGCGGACCCTCACCGGACTGCCGCTGCCCGCCTGGGACTGGAGCGTGTCGCTGTACTCACTGGGTTACGCGCTGGCGGGCGCCGCCCTGCTCGCCGCCCGGCGGCGCGGCCCGCGCCCGCTGTGGCTCGCGGGCGCCGCGGTGGCGCTCGTCGCCCTCACCCTGTACCAGTTCACCGTGCGGCACCCCGCCGCGTACGGGAGCGTCGCGGTGGCCGCGCTGACCTTCGCCGTGCTCGGCGCGGTGGGCGGGGTGCGGGTGCCGGAGAGGGCGCGGGCGGTGCTGGTGCGGCTGTCGGACGCGTCGTTCGGGTCGTACCTGGTGCATCTGCTGTTCGTGATGCTGCTGGTCGGGCCCGTCGCGGAGAGGGTGCCGCACGGGTTCGCGGCACCCGTGGCACTTGCCGTGACGGCGGTGGCCGCCGCCGTGCTGTCCTTCGCCGCGAGCGTCCTGTGGGGCCGGCTGGGACTGCGGCGATGGCTCGGCTGACGCGGGACTCCGGGCCAGCCGGGCGCCGCCCGGGCCGCTCCGTAGACTGGGTACCGTGAGCGAGCGCCCAGAATCAGCAGGTCCTGACCCGGACGACACCTTCGACGAGTTCACGGAGCTCGTCGAGGAGGAGACCCGCCGTGACCCCGACCTCGCGGTGATCGAGGCCGGCAGCCGCACCCTGCGCACCCAGGGCGGCCCGCCCCAGGCGGACGTGCCCGCCCGCCCCGAGGACCCCGAGGTCGACAAGGCCCTGCGCGAGGTCGAGGCGGAGCTCGCCACCCGCTGGGGCGAGACCAAGCTCGAGCCCTCGGTCGCCCGCATCGCCGAGCTGATGGACGTCCTGGGCGAGCCCCAGCGCTCGTACCCCTCGATCCACATCACCGGCACCAACGGCAAGACCTCCACCGCCCGCATGATCGAGGCCCTGCTCGGCGCCTTCGAGCTGCGCACCGGCCGCTACACCTCCCCGCACGTCCAGTCGATCACCGAGCGGATCAGCCTCGACGGGGCGCCGGTCTCCGCCGAGCGGTTCATCGAGACGTACCGGGACATCAAGCCGTACGTCGAGATGGTCGACGCCCGGCAGGAGTACCGGCTGTCCTTCTTCGAGGTGCTCACCGGCATGGCGTACGCCGCCTTCGCCGACGCGCCCGTGGACGTGGCGGTCGTCGAGGTCGGCATGGGCGGCAGCTGGGACGCGACGAACGTGATCGACGCGGGCGTCGCCGTGGTGACGCCCATCGACCTCGACCACACCGACCGGCTCGGCACCACGCCCGCCGAGATCGCCACCGAGAAGGCCGGCATCGTCAAGCGGGACGCGACGGTGATCATGGCGCAGCAGCCGGTGGACGCCGCGCAGGTGCTGCTGAGGAAGGCCGTCGAGGTGGACGCGACGGTGGCCCGGGAGGGCCTGGAGTTCGGGGTCGTGGCCCGGCAGGTCGCCGTCGGCGGCCAGCAGGTGACGCTGCGCGGACTCGGCGGCGAGTACGAGGAGGTGTACCTGCCGCTGCACGGCGAACACCAGGCCCACAACGCGGCCGTGGCGCTCGCCGCCGTGGAGGCGTTCTTCGGCGTCGGCGCCCAGCACGCCCGGCCGCTCGACATCGACACCGTGCGCAAGGCGTTCGCCTCCGTCGCCTCCCCGGGCCGGCTGGAGGTCGTACGGCGGTCGCCGACCGTCGTCCTGGACGCCGCCCACAACCCGGCGGGCGCGCGGGCGGCGGCCGCGGCGATCGGGGAGGCGTTCCAGTTCAGCCGGCTCATCGGCGTGGTCGGCGCGAGCGGCGACAAGAACGTGCGCGGGCTGCTGGAGGCGTTCGAGCCGGTCTTCGCCGAGGTCGTCGTCACCCAGAACTCCAGCCACCGCGCGATGGACGCCGACGAGCTGGCGGGCATCGCCGTCGAGGTGTTCGGTGAGGACCGCGTCCAGGTCGAGCCCCGGCTGCCCGACGCCCTGGAGGCCGCGATCACGCTGGCCGAGGAGGAGGGCGAGTTCGCGGGCGGCGGTGTGCTCGTCACCGGTTCCGTCATCACCGTCGGCGAGGCCCGACTGCTCCTGGGGAGGGGCTGAGATCCCGTGCGTACGCTCTGCGCTTCGACCCTGATCGGCGAGTTCTTCATCATCGGTTTCGCCGGACTGGTCGCGATGAAGGACCAGGACCTGTCCACCGGCACGGTGTGGACGGTCTGCGGCATCGCGATGTTCCTGTGCGTGGCCCTGTGCGGGGTGATCACGCGGCCCGGTGGGGTGGCCCTCGGCTGGGTGCTGCAGATCGCCCTGATCGCCTCGGGTGTCTTCGTCCCGACGATGTTCTTCATGGGCGCGCTCTTCGCGCTGCTGTGGTGGGCGTCGGTGCACTTCGGTCGAAAGGTGGACGAAGCGAAGGCCCGTTTCGCCGCTCAGGCGGGCCGGCCTGACGCTGCGTGACAGATGTCCCGACACGCCCGGTAATCTCGTCTCCCCGCACCACTTCACGCACAAGGAGCTCCGTCGTGACCCAGCGCACCCTCGTCCTCCTCAAGCCCGACGCCGTACGTCGTGGCCTGACCGGCGAGATCATCAGCCGTATCGAGCGCAAGGCGGGCTGGCAGATCACCGCGCTGGAGCTGCGCACCCTGGACCAGGACACGCTGGAGCAGCACTACGGCGAGCACAAGGGCAAGCCGTTCTACGAGCCGCTGGTGGAGTTCATGGCCTCCGGCCCGGTCGTGGCGATGATCGTCGAGGGTGAGCGGATCATCGAGGGGGTGCGCCAACTGGCCGGTCCCACCGACCCGATCGCCGCCGCGCCGGGTTCGATCCGCGGCGACTTCGGTGTCATCGTCCGGGAGAACCTGATCCACGCCTCCGACTCCGAGGAGTCCGCCGAGCGCGAGGTGAAGATCTTCTTCCCGGGGCGTGCGTAACCCGCGCACTCGGACGTGCGCGGACCTCGCGCATAACGATCACATCGCGGCCGCATCCAGTGTGTTTGGACGCCTGTCGGACGGTCTGGGGGCTTTGCCCCCGGACCTTTTTTGGCATATGCGCGGCGTTCGGGGGAACGGATGCCCCCGATGGACCGTCTCCACAAGCAGGGGAAGACGCCATCTGATGACAATGGCGAAGACCCTCGCACGGTGTTCGCGAAGGCGCGTCTACGATGGAAGCCTTCACGTCACCGCACCCACTTCGCCGACCTGAAAAGCTCTCAAGAGCTCGTGGGAAGGCCAGTCGAATCCTGATGGGGAACTCAATGTCGTTCATCGGCCGTGACATGGCTGTCGACCTCGGGACCGCCAACACGCTGGTGTACGTCAGGGGTCGTGGGATCGTACTCAACGAGCCGTCCGTCGTCGCGATCAACACCAACACCGGTGGCATCCTCGCGGTCGGCGCCGAAGCGAAGAAGATGATCGGGCGCACGCCCGGCAACATCGTTGCCGTGCGTCCGCTGAAGGACGGCGTCATCGCCGACTTCGAGATCACCGAGCGGATGCTCCGCTACTTCATCCTGAAGATCCACAAGCGGCGGTATCTGGCTCGTCCGCGGGTCGTCGTCTGTGTGCCCTCGGGCATCACCGGCGTCGAGCGCCGCGCCGTCATCGAGGCGTCGTCGCAGGCCGGCGCCCGCCAGGTGCACATCATCGAGGAGCCCATGGCCGCCGCCATCGGCTCCGGGCTGCCGGTCCACGAGGCCACCGGCAACATGGTGGTGGACATCGGCGGCGGCACCACGGAGGTCGCGGTCATCTCCCTCGGCGGCATCGTCACCGCCCAGTCCATCCGCGTCGCGGGCGACGAGTTGGACAACGCGATCATCCAGCACATCAAGAAGGAGTACTCCCTCCTGCTGGGCGAGCGGACGGCCGAACAGATCAAGATCACGATCGGTTCGGCGTACGACCTGGACACCGACGAGCACACCGAGATCCGTGGCCGGGACCTCGTCTCCGGACTGCCGAAGACCGTGGTGATCTCCGCCGCCGAAGTGCGCAAGGCGATCGAGGAGCCGGTCAACGCCATCGTGGACGCCGTCAAGACGACCCTCGACAAGTGCCCGCCGGAGCTGTCCGGCGACATCATGGACCGGGGAATCGTTCTGACCGGCGGCGGAGCGCTGCTGCGCGGCCTCGACGAGCGGCTGCGCCGGGAGACGGGCATGCCCATCCACATCGCCGAGGACCCGCTGGACAGCGTGGCGCTCGGTTCCGGCAAGTGCGTCGAGGAGTTCGAGGCGCTTCAGCAGGTGCTCGACGCCCAACCGCGCAGATGACGCGACTCTTCGATTCCGCCGTACGGGACGACCTTCTTCCGTACGGCGGATCGTTGATATAGAGGCATGAACTCCCCCATAACGCCTCGAAATGCCTTTGACGCATCTTCAATACACTTTCCCTACACCTGAACAGACCCCCCACCTCATACCCGTTCTCGACGAGGAAGGCACGGCCGCCGCACGTGAGGGACACACGAGAGAGCCGGCTGCTCCTGGTGCTGCTGATCGCCATCGCGTTCGCACTGATCACGGTGGACATCCGCGGCGGGGAGGATTCACCGGTCGACGGTGCCCGGCAGGCCGCGGCGACCGTCTTCGGCCCGATCGAGAACGGCGTGTCCGGCGCGGTCGACCCGATCGGCAACGCCGTCTCCGCCGTCCGCGAGTCCGGCGACCGGCACGACCGGCTCGCCGAACTGGAGCGGGAGAACGCCGCGCTCAAGGCCGAACTCGGCAGCGACGACCGCAGCCGCAGCCGCCTCAGGCAGCTCGACAAGCTGCTGAAGGTCTCCGGCCAGGGCCAGTACGGCATCAAGGGCGCCCAGGTCATCGCCATAGGAGCGGCCCAGGGCTTCTCCTGGACCATCACCATCGACGCCGGCGCCGACGACGGCATCGAGCGCGACATGACCGTCCTCAACGGCGACGGACTCGTCGGCCGCGTCACCACCGTCGGCCCCAGCACCGCCACCGTGCTGCTCGCCACCGACCCCGACTTCACCGTCGGCACCCGCATGGAGGCCACCGACGAACTCGGCTTCGCCTCCGGCCAGGGCGACCGCCCGCTGCGCGTCGAACTCCTCAACGGCAAGGCCGAGATCAAGAAGGGCGACCGCCTGGTCACCTTCGGCTCGCAGGCCGACAAGCCGTTCGTGCCCGGCGTTCCCGTCGGCGTCGTCTCCCGCGTCGACCCCTCCGGCGGCGACCTCACCCGCACCCTCTCCGTCACGCCGTTCGTCAGCTTCAGCAAGCTCGACGTCGTCGGCGTCGTCGTCCAGGCCCCCGAGAAGGACCCGCGCGACACGGTGCTGCCCGAGAAGTCCGAGCCGAAGCCCACCCCGACCGTGACGGTGACCGTCACCCCCTCCGCCCCTGCCGACGGCCTGAACCAGCAAGAGCAGTAGGAGCTGTCACCCCATGCGCGTCAACCGGATCCTGCTCTCCAGCTCGCTGATCGTCGTCGCCCTGGTGATCCAGGTGAGCGTCCTCGCCCGGCTCCACCTCCCGGGCGCCGTCCCGGACCTGCTGCTGCTCACCGTCCTCGGCCTCGCCCTGGTCTACGGCCATGTCAGCGGCGCCCTCATCGGCTTCGCCGCCGGACTCCTCGCCGACCTCGCCCCTCCCGCCGACCACGCCGCCGGGCGCTACGCCCTCGTGCTGTGCGTCATCGGCTACCTCGCCGGACTGGTCAAACCCGAGAGCGGCCAGGTGAAGTCGGCGACCGGCCCGATGGTCGTGGTCGTCGCCGCAGCCGTCGGCTCCACCCTGCTCTACGCCGGTGTCGGCGCCCTCGTCGGCGACACCGCCGCCCGCCATGTCGGCCTGGGCGGACTGCTGTTCACCGCCGCCCTGTACGACCTGCTGCTCGCGCCGTTCGTCGTCCCCGGCGTCATGGCCCTGGCCCGGCGCGCCGAGAACGACCCGCTCGCCGAGACCAACCCCGCCAAGTCCGGCGACATCGCCTCCGGCTGGCTCTCCGGCGGCACCGGACTGCGCATCGGCGGGCAGCGGGGCGGACTGCGGGTCAAGGCGGCCCGCGCCCGGGTGGCCCGTGCCGGACGCATCAAGGGGGTCAAGCGCCTGTGACCTCGCACAACTTCACCGGAACGAGTGAACGGCGACGGAACGCGGGCACACGGCCCGGCCGTTCATCACTCGTACCCGCACACGCGTACGCGCTCTGAGAGAGGAGGAAGCCGCGTGACCAACATCCCGGAGACCGGTCGCAGCCCGCGGGTCCAGATCCGGCTCGTCGTCATCCAGGTCCTCGTCATCTCCCTCCTCGGCACCCTCGGCGGGCGCCTGTGGTACCTCCAGATCCGCGAGGGCGACCAGTACGCCAAGGAGGCCTCCGGCAACCACGTCCAGCAGGTCGTCCAGCCCGCCGTCCGCGGCTCCATCCTGGACGCGCGCGGAGTCCCCCTCGCCGACAACGAGACCCGCCTGGTCGTCTCCGCCTCCCGCACCGACCTGCTGAAGATGAAGGACGACGGCAAGGCGGTCCTCACCAAACTCGCCGGCGTCCTCGGCATGGACGCCGAGGAGGTCCTCCAGAAGGTCCGCCTCTGCGACGCCGAGACCCCCCAGCCCTGCTGGAACGGCTCGCCGTACCAGCCCATCCCCATCACCGACGAGGCCACCGCCAAACAGGCCCTGCAGATCCGCGAGCGCGCCGAGGACTTCCCCGGCATCACCGCCGAGCCGCAGGCCCTGCGCCGCTACCCGAGCCCCGGCAAGGCCAACACCGCCCAGGTCCTCGGCTACCTCTCGCCCGTCACCGACGAGGAGATCACGAAGGCCCAGGACACCAGCTCGCCCTACCTGCGCTCCGACATGGTCGGCCGCTCCGGCCTGGAGCGCCAGTACGACAAGCAGCTGCGCGGCAAGGCCGGCGTCACCCGCTACGAGGTCGACAACCTCGGCCGTGTCATCGGCGAGGCCGAGTCCGACCCCGCCCGGCCCGGCGCCAACCTCGTCACCAGCATCGACGCCCGCGTCCAGCGCATCGCCGAGTACGAGCTGAACGAGGCGATGAAGGACGCCCGCAAGGTGGTCGACCGCAACACCAACCGCAACTACGAGGCCGACTCCGGCGCCGTCGTCGTCATGGAGGCCAAGACCGGCCGCGTCGTCGCCATGGCCTCCAACCCCACCTACGACCCCAACGCCTGGGTCGGCGGCATCTCCGCCAAGGACTACGCCGACCTCACCGGCAAGAAGTCCAACTACCCACTGCTCAACCGCGCCATCCAGGGCCAGTCGGCACCCGGCTCCATTTTCAAGGTCATCCCCACGGCCGCCGCGATCAACGCCGGCTACTCCTTCGAAGGCCCCTACAACTGCTCCAGCTCGTACTCCATCGGCGGACAGGTCTTCAAGAACTTCGAGTCCCAGAACCACGGCCCGATCAGCCTCGGCCGCGCCCTGGAGGTGTCCTGCGACACCGTCTTCTACGCCCTCTCCCACGAGGAATGGAAGCGCGACGGCGGCAACAAGCCGAAGAAGAACGCCGACGACTGGTTCTACAAGACCGCCCACCAGTTCGGCCTCGGCGAGGAGACCGGCATCGACCTGCCCAACGAGGTCACCGGCCGCGTCCCCGACCGCCAGTGGAAGCTGGACTACTGGGAGGCCAACAAGGACGCCTGGTGCAAGTACGGGAAGAAGGACGGCAGCTACGCCGAGAAGATCGCCTACGAGAACTGCCTCGAAGGCAACCGGCTGCGCGCGGGTGACTCCGTCAACTACTCCATCGGCCAGGGCGACACGCTCGTCACCCCCATCCAGATGGCCACCATCTACGCGGCCATCTCCAACGGCGGCACCCTCTACGACCCCACCGTCGGCAAGGCCGTCATCAGCCCCGACGGCAAGACGGTCACGGAGATCGAGCCCCAGTCGCACGGCAAGCTGCCGATGACGAAGAAGACGCTCAGCCAGATAGACGAAGCCCTCGAAGGAGTCGCCACCCGCGGTACGGCCGCGTGGCGATTCGGGGGCTGGCCACAGGACGAGATCCCGATGCACGCCAAGACCGGCACCGCCGAGGTCTACGGCAAGCAGACCACCTCGTGGTTCGCCACGTACACCAAGGACTACTCGATCGTCATGACGATCTCCCAGGGCGGTACGGGCTCCGGCGCCTCGGGCCCCGCCGTGCGCAACATCTACAACGCCCTGTACGGCGTCTCCGAGGACGGTGAGATCGACAAGAAGAAGGCGCTGCTGTCCGCGCCGCAGAAGAACCTCCCCAAGGTCCGCACGGACGGCACCATCACGTCCCCGAAGATCTCCAAGGACCCCGCCAAGGACCGGGCGACCCCCTCGCCCGACGCACAGGCCACCACCCCGCAGGGCGACCCGGCCGACCCGCAGCAGGCCGGCACGGTCCCCTCACCGGAGAACACCAACCGGGACACCCGCCGCCGCGAGCGACGACGGGGCGGCGGACCACGACGCGGCGAACCACGACGCGGCGACGGACACCCCCGCTGCCGCGCACGCCACCGGCGCGGCCGTACCGGAACACGGAGGACGGCGTCATGACCGGCGTCAACAGCTTCCAGGTCTCCGGGTACGGACCGGAGCGGGCCGGCTGGACACGGGTCTTCGCCCGCGACTCCCTGGCCCGCCGCCTCGACTGGCCGATACTGTTCTCGGCGCTCGCCCTGTCCCTGCTGGGCTCACTCCTGGTCTACTCGGCCACCCGCAACCGCACCGAACTCAACCAGGGCGACCCCTACTACTTCCTCGTCCGGCACTGGCTCAACACCGGCATCGGACTGGCCCTGATGATCGGCGCCCTCTGGCTCGGCCACCGCACCCTGCGCACGGCCGTGCCCCTGCTGTACGGCGCCTCGGTCTTCCTGATCCTGCTGGTGCTCACCCCGCTGGGCTCCACCATCAACGGCGCCCACTCCTGGATCAAGCTCCCCGGCGGCTTCTCCCTCCAGCCCTCCGAGTTCGTGAAGGTCACGATCATCCTGGGCATGGCGATGCTGCTCGCCGCCCGCGTCGACGCGGGCGACAAGCCGTATCCCGATCACCGTACGGTCCTCCAGGCCCTCGGCCTGGCCGTCGTCCCCATGCTGATCGTGATGCTCATGCCCGACCTCGGGTCGGTCATGGTCATGGTCGTCATCGTGCTCGGCGTGCTGCTCGCCTCCGGCGCCTCCAACCGCTGGATCTTCGGCCTGCTCGGCGCCGGAGCGGCCGGCGCCGTCACCGTCTGGCAGCTCGGCATCCTCGACGAGTACCAGATCAACCGCTTCGCCGCCTTCGCCAACCCCGAGCTCGACCCCGCCGGCGTCGGCTACAACACCAACCAGGCACGCATCGCCATCGGCTCCGGCGGACTGACCGGCTCCGGCCTCTTCCACGGCTCCCAGACCACCGGCCAGTTCGTGCCCGAACAGCAGACCGACTTCGTCTTCACCGTCGCCGGCGAGGAACTCGGCTTCGTCGGCGGCGCACTGATCATCGGCCTGCTCGGCATCATCCTCTGGCGCGCCTGCCGCATCGCCCGCGACACCACCGACCTGTACGGCACGATCGTCGCCGCCGGCATCGTCGCCTGGTTCGCCTTCCAGGCCTTCGAGAACATCGGCATGACCCTCGGCATCATGCCCGTCACCGGCCTTCCCCTGCCGTTCGTCTCCTACGGCGGCTCCTCCATGTTCGCCGTATGGCTGGCCGTGGGCCTGCTGCAGTCCATCCGGATACAACGGCCGCTGTCCGCGTGAACCGTCGGGGACGCGAAGCGGCGGAACCCACTGCCGCTCCGCGCCCCGACGACTAGATTCGCCTCACGGCGGATAGACGCATCTCATGGCGGACACCAAGCGCGAGATCGAGCGAAAGTACGAATCCGACGACGGCGGGCTGCCCGACCTGACCCGCGTCCCCGGCGTGGCGACCGTCCTCGACAAGGGCGTCACCCACCTCGACGCCACCTACCACGACACCGCCGACGAACGCCTCGCCGCGTCCTTGGTCACCCTGCGCCGCCGCACCGGCGGCTCCGACGCCGGCTGGCACCTGAAGTTCCCCGTCGCCCCCGGAGTGCGCGACGAGATCCGCGCCCCGCTCTCCGACACCCTCCCGGACGAGCTCGCCGCCCTCGTCCGCTCCCGCGTCCGCGACCACGCACTGCTGCCCGTCGTCCGACTGCGCTCCGACCGCGACGTACGCCACCTGGTCGACGCCGACGGCCGACTGCTCGCCGAGGTCAGCGTCGACACCGTCCACGCCGAACGCCTCACCGGCGACGGCGGCACCGCCCGGTGGACCGAGATCGAGGTCGAACTCGCCGACGACGGCGACCCCGCCTTCCTCGACAAGGTGGAGAAACGCCTGCGCAAGACCGGCGCACGCCCCTCGAAGTCCACCTCCAAACTCGCCAGGGCACTGGCCGACACGACACCGGACGGAACCACGGCCACGGCGACGACGGACACACCCGCCACGGCACCGGAGGCGGCCCCCCGGCGGAAACACAGGCCACGGGCGGCCGGGAAACCCGTCACCGCCGGCGACCACGTCCTCGCCTACGTCCGCGCCCAGCGCGACGCCCTCGTCGAGCTCGACCCCGCCGTACGCCAGGACGTCCCCGACTCCGTGCACCGCATGAGAGTCGCCACCCGCCGCCTGCGCAGCACCTTCCGCACCTTCCGCGGCGTCCTCGACCGCGAGGCGACCGACCCCGTCGGCGACGACCTGAAGTGGCTGGCCGCCGAGCTGGGCCTGGACCGCGACCAGGAGGTGCTCGCCGAACGCCTCCGGTCCGCCCTCGCCGACCTGCCCGACACCCTCGTCGCCGGCCCCGTCGGACACCGGCTCACCACCTGGGCCGAGGCCCGCCACGCCGGAGCCCACGGCCGCCTCACCGGCATCCTCGACTCCCGCCGCCACCTCACCCTCCTCGACACCCTGGACGCCCTGCTCACCGACCCGCCCCTGCGCAAGAAGGCCGCGGCCACACCGGAGAAGGCCCTCACCAAGGCCGTGCGCAAGGACCTCGACAAGCTCGCCGGCCTCGTCACCCGCGCCCTGGACCTCCCGCCCGGCACCGACCGCGACGTCGCCCTGCACGAGGCCCGCAAGAAGACCAAGCGCACCCGCTACGCCGCCGAGGCCGCCGCCCCCGCACTCGGCAGACCGGCGAACGACCTCGTCAAGGCCATGAAGTCGCTCCAGGGCCTGCTCGGCGACCACCAGGACAGCGTCATGGCCCGCCAGACCCTCCGCGAGCTCGCCGCCGTCGCCCACGCGGCGGGCGAGAGCGCCTTCACCTACGGCGTCCTCCACGCCCGCGAGGAACACCGCGCGGAACGCGCCGAGGCCGCCCTCCCCGAAGCCTGGACCTCGATCACCAAGGACCTCCGGCCCTGGACGACGTAGGGAGTACCCCTCCGGCCGCGTTACGCTGAATGGTCACCCCACTCAGCACACAAAGGTTCGCGAGATGCCTGCCGAAGCCGCCGAGTCTGTGTTCCCGCAGCTCGAAGCTCTGCTCCCGCATGTGCAGAAGCCGATCCAGTACGTCGGCGGAGAGCTCAACTCCACGGTCAAGCCGTGGGACAGCTGCGACGTCCGCTGGGCGCTCATGTACCCCGACGCCTACGAGGTCGGACTGCCCAACCAGGGCGTCATGATCCTCTACGAGGTCCTCAACGAACAGGACGGCGTCCTCGCCGAGCGCACCTACAGCGTCTGGCCGGACCTCGAGGCGCTGATGCGGGAACACCGCGTCCCGCAGTTCACCGTCGACAGCCACCGCCCGGTGAAGGCCTTCGACGTGTTCGGCCTGAGCTTCTCCACCGAGCTCGGCTACACCAACATGCTCACCGCCCTCGACCTGGCCGGCATCCCCCTGGAAGCCAAGGACCGGACGCTGGACGACCCGATCGTCATGGCCGGCGGCCACGCCGCCTTCAACCCCGAGCCGATCGCCGACTTCATCGACTGCGCGGTCATCGGCGACGGCGAGCAGGCCGTCCTGGAGGTCACGCGGATCGTCCGCGCCTGGAAGGAGGAGGGCCGCCCCGGCGGCCGCGAGGAACTCCTCTTCCGCCTGGCGAAGACCGGCGGGGTGTACGTCCCCGGCTTCTACGACGTCGAGTACCTCCCCGACGGCCGCATCGCCCGCGTCGTGCCGAACAAGTCCGGCGTCCCGTGGCGCGTCTCCAAGCACACGGTGATGGACCTCGACGAGTGGCCCTACCCCAAGCAGCCCCTCGTCCCGCTCGCCGAGACCGTCCACGAGCGCATGTCCGTGGAGATCTTCCGCGGCTGCACCCGCGGCTGCCGCTTCTGCCAGGCCGGCATGATCACCCGCCCGGTCCGGGAGCGCTCGATCACCGGCATCGGCGAGATGGTCGACAAGGGCCTGAAGGCCACGGGCTTCGAGGAGGTCGGCCTGCTCTCCCTCTCCTCCGCCGACCACTCGGAGATCGGTGACATCGCCAAGGGCCTCGCCGACCGCTACGAGGACGACAAGATCGGCCTCTCCCTCCCCTCCACCCGCGTCGACGCCTTCAACATCGACCTGGCGAACGAGCTGACCCGCAACGGCCGCCGCTCCGGCCTCACCTTCGCCCCCGAAGGCGGCTCGGAGCGCATCCGCAAGGTCATCAACAAGATGGTCTCCGAGGACGACCTCATCCGGACCGTCGCCACCGCCTACGGCAACGGCTGGCGCCAGGTGAAGCTGTACTTCATGTGCGGCCTGCCCACCGAGACCGACGACGACGTCCTCCAGATCGCCGACATGGCCACCCGCGTGATCGCCAAGGGCCGCGAGGTCTCCGGCTCCAACGACATCCGCTGCACGGTCTCCATCGGCGGCTTCGTCCCCAAGCCGCACACCCCCTTCCAGTGGGCCCCGCAGCTCTCCGCCGAGCAGACGGACGAGCGCCTGGCCAAGCTCCGCGACAAGATCCGCGGCGACAAGAAGTACGGCCGCTCGATCGGCTTCCGCTACCACGACGGCAAGCCCGGCATCGTCGAGGGCCTGCTCTCCCGCGGCGACCGCCGCATCGGCGCGGTCATCCGCGCGGTCTACGACGACGGCGGCCGCTTCGACGGCTGGCGCGAGCACTTCTCGTACGACCGCTGGATGAACTGTGCCGACAAGGCGCTGGCCCCCTTCGGCGTCGACGTCGACTGGTACACCACCCGCGAGCGCACCTACGAGGAGGTCCTCCCCTGGGACCACCTCGACTCCGGCCTCGACAAGGACTGGCTCTGGGAGGACTGGCAGGACGCCCTCGACGAGACGGAGGTCGAGGACTGCCGCTGGACCCCGTGCTTCGACTGCGGCGTGTGTCCTCAGATGGACACGAGCATCCAGATCGGCCCGACCGGCAAGAAGCTGCTGCCGCTCACGGTCAAGAACTCCGCGCCGGCACCGAGCGGTCACGCCCACTGACGTGAGCGGGGCCTCGATCGGGTGATCGAGGCCACGGAGGCGCAGGCGGCCCTGCTTCGGGCCGCCTGGTCACGGACGTTCGTGACGTACTTCAGGCGGTACCCCTGGCGGTGGCCACGTAGCAGCTGGCGTGGCCTCCGCTCTTTTCCCATTTTTCCGGACTCGGCCACATGTACCAGTAGTCTCCGGCCAGGTCCGCCTCGGAGACCCATCGCCCGGGGGCGGCGTCATAGGCGGCGCGGCAGGCGGCGGCGGCTTTGTCCCGGGCGGCCGTGCTGCCCGGGTAGGGGCCCGTGCCGAGTGTTCGCTGGGCGAAGATCCTGCCGTCGTGCGGGCCCGAGCACGGCACGTCCACGACGGTGTCCAGGAGCCGCTGGCCCGTGCTGAAGTCGACGCAGCCACCGGGCTTCACCGAGTCGACGGAACGGACCGCCTCGAGGGCCGGCCGGACGGGTCCGTCGGGCTTCGCGGCGGGCTTCGGCACACCGTGTCCGGAGAGTCGGAGGTCGATGATCAGCGAGGTCATGTCCTCGAACGCGCTGCCCTTCTGCCCCAGGGCCTTCGAGAGGTCGGCTCGCACGTGGGTGACGCGTCCCCGGCCGTCCACGGAGACGGTCGCCGGCATCGGGGCGTTCTTGCCGGAGGAGCCGGTGGGGAAGAAGGTGGACAGCTCGCGTCCAAGGTCCCTCGGGAACAACTGCGAGGTGGCGCTGTTGGGCATGCCCGCCTTGTAGGTGCGCTGGGAGCCGTCGGTCTGCCGGGATGTCGCCTTCGTGGCACCGAGTCCTTCCAGGAGGGTGCCGCCCACCGGTCCTTCGGATCCGCGCAGGTGGTTGATGCTGTCGATGCCGAGGTCCGGACGGGTGTCGCCCGTCGTGTACTGGAGCCAGTACGCCGCCGAACCGGCGCGGTAGTGGATGCGTTGGCGGTCGACGAGGACGCGTGCCGAGGAGTCGGCATTGCCCTTGTTCGGGGTGACGCCCAGGAGCGTGTCCTTCGTTTCCCGGGGGAGTCCCTTCGGCAGCTGCCACGTCGTGGTCGCCTCGCCCGTTCCCTTCGCGAAGTCCATTCGCCCGCTGACGGTCTGCACCGCCCGGCCCTTCTTCGACGCGAAGGTCATGGTCTGGACGAAGTCGGCACCGCCCGCCTTCTGCGTCTGGCGCAGGGCGTGGAAGACCTGGAGGCCGAGCTTCTGGTCGAAGACGGGGTGCTCGGCGGCGGGGTGCTCGGCGGGGGTGTCCTGGTCGCCGGAGCAGGCGGTCAGGAGCAGGGGCGCGATGGTGAGCACCGCACCTGTACGGGCAAGGCGTCTGATCATGTCCGTAAGACCCGGCCGGGTCGTGGAGGGTTGCCTCCGCACGGGTCCTGGCTACGTCGGCGGAGAGCGCGTGGACCACCACTGGTGGAACCGTCTGGGCAGGGGCGTCGAGATCGATCTCACCCGCGAGCAGTTCGGGCCGGAGGGGATCGTCACCGAGGGTGTCGTCATTCCTCGCCCGCCCGAGAGGGCCGGGCTGCGCGAGGAGGACGGGTTTCTCCGCGACCGCGTCCTGGAGAAGCTCGGTCGGCACGACGCGGCCCCCGCCGTCGGCGGAGGCCGCTGAGAGGTCCCCCTGCTGTCGGCGGCGCATCGGGCCGCCGACAGCAGGAGGGCTTACGGGGTGTGCTGCCCGGGGTGCCGGGTGGATGGCGTGTCACGCCGGTAGGAGTGGCCCGGGGCCCGGAAACGTTCCTGTTTGCCGGGATCGATGAGCGGTGCGGGGTGGTCCATGGTGGACCGCAGCCGGTGGCGGGGCGAGGTGCGGCGGGGTGGGCGGGTGAGGGTGATCTGGCGGACGAGTTGCTGGAAGCAGGCCAGGGCGGCCACGCCCGGGAGAGCCGCGGCGGCGGTGTCGGTGATCGTCCGGGGGGCCTGGGCCACGCAGAGCATGATGGCGACGGACGAGAAGAGGAGGACGACGAACCACGAGTGCAGGGCGCGCCGTTGGTGCAGTGCCGCGCGGAGGATGGACAACGAGCCCGCCAGCCAGGGGCCGTAGACCAGCACGGGCCACCAGGCCGAGGAACTGCCTTTGCTGTGGGCCGTGGTGACGAGGAGCAGGGGTTCGTAGGTGACGACGCCGCTGAAGACGCTCACCATCGACACGGTGACCGCTGCCAGGGCGGCGATGGCGTAGCTGGCGAGGCGCAGTGCGTCGGGGCGTCTGCGCGGGGGTTTGCGCGGGGGTTTGCGGTGGCCGCGCGGTGCCGCGCGCAGGGGTGGCAGTTCCGCGGTGATCTCCTGCAGGTTGCCCATGGGGCTGCCGGCCGGGGGAGTGGTGACCGAGGCATCCTCGCGTGGCTGAGGCATGGTGACCCCGGAGGATTCCTCGCCGCGGGCTTCCTGGAGGAGATAGGCGAGTTCCTCGGCCGGGTCCCAGTGCGGTACGGACGATTCCATGGGCTCCGCGTAGACGAGAGGGTCGTAGCGTTCGTCATTCATGTCAGCCGGCCTCGCCGATCCAACGGCCGGCGAGGTCGGATTTCCACGAATTCCCCCCGTCGGACTTGATGAGCCCTGACATGCTTGCCTTCGTCATATAGCGACTAACGGCGTCTGTTTCACTTGGATGCGTGGCGAATGAGTGAACGGCCGTAGGGAAAATTGTTTTACATAAGTCGCGGAATTCTTATGTCTGATCGGTGTTCAGCATATGAAGTGGACAACATGATGAGCGTGGGATCCGGACGGGCCGCGCCTGCGTCTCCGTAGGTATGGATCTCGAGAAGCCGGCCGGTCCGCCGGCCACCGCGCCCGCGGGCGAGGGGTGTCTCGTCGTGGCGATCCGCGTTCCCGTGCGGATCGTGGTGCTGGTGCTGGTCGTGCCGGTGCGGATGGTGTGGGACGCGCTGGTCGTCGCCGGGCGGTTCCTGAACGACACGCTGCTGCGGCCGCTCGGGCGGGCGCTGCTGTGGGTGGGGCGGGCGGTGTTCGTGTGGCCGTTCGTGGGGCTGTGGCGGTATGTCCTCGTGCCGTTCGGCAAAGGGCTGGCGTGGCTCGGGAAGGTGCTGGTGGTCCTTCCGGCCGTCGCGTTCTACCGCCATGTGCTGACTCCCTTCGGTCATGGGGTCGCGTGGCTGTACGCGCGCGTGCTGACGCCGCTCGGTCATGTGCTCGCCGCGATCGGGGTCGGGGTGTGGGCGGGTGTGGTGTGGCTGGGGCGGTATCTCGTCGTCGTGCCCTCGGCGTGGCTGTACCGGTGGGTTCTGACGCCGGTGGGGCGGGCGATCGCCTGGTGCGCGAAGGGGCTGGTGTGGCTGGTGACGACGATCGTCACCGGGATCGGCACGGGGCTGTACTGGATCACCCGGATCCTGCTGGTGCTGCCCGCGCTCGCGGTGTGGCGCTGGGTGCTGGTGCCCGTCGGCCGTGTGCTCGCGGTCGTCGCGCGGGAGGTCGGGGACGCCCTGGGACACGCCTGGCGCGTCGCCGGGCACATCTCGCTCGCCGTCGGACGGTGGCTGGGAACGCTTTTCCGGTGGGTGTTCGTGGAGCCGGTGCGGTGGGTGTACCGGAGTGTGCTGACCCCGGTGGGGCACGTGGTGCGCGACGCGGTGCTGCGGCCTCTCGGAGATGCCGCCCGCACGGTGGGCCGGGCCGGCCGGCAGGCCCTCGACGCCGCCCGCGCGTCGGTACGGCGGGCACGCGCCGACTTCCGGCGGGCGCTGCTCGGCGAACCGGCCGGTGCGGGGAAGGAACCGCAGCTCACGCATCGGCGGGAACCTATCGGCCCGGAGACACGTACCCTTGGTGGAAGTACGACCGCTCTCACGAAGGACTGAACGACACTGGGCAAGCGACAGCCCGAAGGCCCGCCGCCCGCACCCGCGGTGCAGCGCATCCGACTGCGCTACACCAAGCGCGGCCGCCTCCGGTTCACCAGCCACCGTGACTTCCAGCGCGCCTTCGAGCGTGCGCTGCGCCGTGCCGAGGTGCCGATGGCGTACTCGGCGGGGTTCACACCGCACCCGAAGGTGTCGTACGCCAATGCCGCACCCACCGGCACGGGCAGTGAGGCGGAGTACCTGGAGATCGCGCTCACCGAGCCGCGTGACCCGGAGCGGCTCCGGGGCCTGCTCGACGAGTCGATGCCCGCCGGGCTCGACATCATCGAGGCGGTCGAGGCCCGCACCCCGGGTCTCGCCGACCGGCTGACGGCCTCCGTGTGGGAGCTGCGGCTGGACGGAGTCGGCCCCGAGGACGCCCGCCGTGCGGTGGACGCCTTCAACGCGGCCGGGACCGTCGAGGTCCAGCGCCGGACCAAGAACGGCGTCCGCACCTTCGACGCCCGTTCGGCGGTCGTGGGGCTGGAGAGCGTGGAAACGCACCCGCCGCATCCCGACGGGGGCGTCGACTCCACCGGAACGGCTGTCGCCGCGCTCCTTACTGGGCCGACCGACCAGCCCTGTGCGATACTGCGGCTGGTTGTTCGGCACGTGACGCCTGCCGTACGACCCGACGACGTCCTGTCCGGTCTCCGCGCCGTGGCCGACCTGGCGCCGCCGGTCCCCGCAGCGGTGACCAGGCTGGCGCAGGGGCTGCTCGATGAAGAGACCGGCACGGTGACCGACCCGCTCGCGCCCGACCGCGAGGCAGCAGCGACCGAGCCGCAACCGGCCGGCGCCACTGCCGCCGCGACGGCGTCGGCGTAAGGAAGGTCCCGCGAAGGGACGGACGTCGTAAGCGCCGCCCTCGAACTCGGGAGCCACCTGGGTCGGGCAGCGCACCGACCAGAAGACTTTCGCCAGGCCGTACGCATTCGGTGTACGGAACCGGCGAGACAGGACACAGAGTGCTCCCGTGCGGCGCCCGCGCCCCGGACGGCGGCGATCGCGCACCGCGCGAGCCGCGGACGTCACCGGCATCGCCGGACCAGGCGCGGCGCCCGGGAGCCTGACGGGAGAAACGCCCGCATGCTCGAACCGATCGAGCCCGTGGAGGGCTCCGAACTGAACACCCCCAGCGACACCCTGCCGCCGAGGCGGCGGCGCCGTGCCGCGTCCCGCCCGGCGGGTCCGCCCGCCGGGGCGGCCGACACGACGGCCGAGGCCGTCGCGCCGGCCATACCGGCCGCGGAGGCCCCCGAGCCCGGTGAGCTCGTGGAGCAGGAAGGCACCGAGGCCGAGGCGGAGAAGGAGGCCGAGCCCGTCGAGGCTCCGGTCGCCGCGCCCCGGCGTCGTCGTGTCGTCCGCCGGGCGGTCGCGTCGGCCGGGGCGCCGGAGTCGGCGGAGGCCGCCGAGACCGTCGTACCGGCGGCGCCCGCCGCGCCCGAGACCGCTCCGGCTCCCGAGCAGCCCGCCGTCGCCGCGGACACGACCGAGGACGCGGCCCCGCGCCGTACCCGGCGTCGCGCGACCCGGAGCGTGACCTCGCCGACGGCGACCGCCGAAACCCCGGAGACCACCTCCGAAGCCCTGAAGACCACCTCCGAGACCCCGGAGGCCGCCCCCGAGGTCGCGGAAACCACCGTCGAGGAGGCGGCCCCGCGCCGTACCCGGCGTCGGGCCACGCGCAGCGCGGCCTCCCCGGAGGCGTCCACCGAGACCGCCGGGGCATCCGAGACCGCCGGGGCACCTGAGACCGCCGGGGCGGTGGAGTCCGGCGCCGGCACGTCCGAGGACGCCGCTCCGCGCCGGACCCGGCGTCGCGCCACGCGGCGTGCCGAGGCGCCCGCCGCCGAGGCGGCCCCGGTGACCGAGACCCCCGAGGCCGTGCAGGTTCCCGAGCCCGCGCAGGCCCCCGAGCCCGCGCAGGCCCCCGAGCCCGCGCAGGCCCCCGAGCCCGCGCAGGCCCCCGAGCCCGTAGCCGACGAGGCCGCTCCGCGGCGTCGGCGCCGGGTGGTCCGCAAGGCCGCCGCCGGCTTCGCCGAGCCGGCCGAGTCCGGTGAGGGGGAGACGGCGCCGCGACGCCCCGCGCGTCCGGCCGTCGCCGTGTTCCAGCCGCCGGTGTTCACCGAGCCCCGCTTCCAGACCCCGGAGCGGGCCGCCGCCGAAGCGGCCGCCGAGGTTGTCGAACCGGCGGCGGAGCCGGAGCGGACCGAGGAGTTCCCGGAGGAGCAGCCCGCCGCCTCCCGCCGCCGTCGCCGGCGCCGGGGCGCGGACGAGGAGCCCGAGGCCGCTCCCGTGACCCGCGCCGAGGACGAGGCGGAGGAGGCCGAGGAACAGCCCGAGGACCACGCCGAGGCCGACGACCAGGACGACAGCGAGGCCGCCGGTTCGCGCCGTCGCCGTCGCCGCGGCGGCCGTCGCCGTCGGCGCGGCGACCTGGCCGAGACCGACGTCGAGGGCGGCGAGCCCGCGGACGCCGACGCCGAGCGGGTCTCCGCCGAGCAGGCCGCCCAGGACGCCGAGGACACCGCCGAGCAGATCGAGGAGGACACCGAGGACGACGCCGAGTCGGCCGAGGGCCGGGAGGACTCCGGGTCCACCAGCAGCCGTCGCCGCCGGCGCCGTCGTCGTCGCGCCGGTGACGGCGGCGGTGAGCCCGAGGTGGCCACCGACGACCCCGAGCGCACCGTCGTCAAGGTCCGCGAGCCCCGTCCGAAGGCCGAGCCGTCGGACGAGGTGCAGTCCATCAAGGGCTCCACGCGTCTGGAGGCGAAGAAGCAGCGCCGCCGCGAGGGCCGTGAGCAGGGCCGCCGCCGGGTGCCGATCATCACCGAGGCCGAGTTCCTGGCCCGCCGCGAGGCCGTCGAGCGCGTCATGGTGGTGCGCCAGTACGGCGACCGTACGCAGATCGGCGTCCTGGAGGACGGCGTGCTCGTCGAGCACTACGTCAACAAGGAGCAGGCGACCTCGTACGTCGGCAACGTCTACCTCGGCAAGGTGCAGAACGTGCTGCCGTCGATGGAGGCCGCCTTCATCGACATCGGCAAGGGCCGCAACGCCGTGCTGTACGCCGGTGAGGTCAACTTCGAGGCGCTCGGCATGTCGGGCGGTCCGCGCCGCATCGAGTCCGCGCTGAAGTCCGGCCAGTCGGTCCTGGTGCAGGTCACCAAGGACCCGATCGGGCACAAGGGCGCCCGTCTCACCAGCCAGGTCTCCCTCCCGGGCCGCTACCTCGTGTACGTCCCCGAGGGCTCGATGACCGGCATCAGCCGCAAGCTGCCCGACACCGAGCGGGCGCGGCTGAAGACCATCCTCAAGAAGATCGTCCCCGAGGACGCGGGCGTCATCGTGCGCACCGCCGCCGAGGGTGCGAGCGAGGACGAGCTGCGCCGGGACGTCGAGCGGCTGCAGGCGCAGTGGGAGGAGATCAAGAAGAAGTCCAAGAACGGCGGCAGCGCGCCGACGCTGCTGTACGGCGAGCCGGACATGACCGTCCGGGTCGTGCGGGACATCTTCAACGAGGACTTCACCAAGGTCGTCGTCAGCGGTGACGACGCCTGGGAGACCATCCACGGGTACGTGTCGCACGTGGCGCCGGACCTGGCCGAGCGGCTGTCCAGGTGGACCAGCGAGGTCGACGTCTTCGCCACGTACCGGATCGACGAGCAGCTCGCCAAGGCGCTGGACCGCAAGGTCTGGCTGCCCAGCGGCGGTTCGCTGGTGATCGACCGGACCGAGGCGATGGTCGTCGTCGACGTCAACACCGGCAAGTTCACCGGCCAGGGCGGCAACCTGGAGGAGACGGTCACCAGGAACAACCTGGAGGCGGCCGAGGAGATCGTGCGTCAGCTGCGGCTGCGCGACCTCGGCGGCATCATCGTCATCGACTTCATCGACATGGTCCTTGAGTCCAACCGGGACCTGGTGCTGCGGCGCCTCCTCGAGTGCCTGGGCCGTGACCGTACGAAGCACCAGGTCGCCGAGGTGACCTCGCTGGGTCTGGTCCAGATGACCCGCAAGCGGGTCGGCCAGGGCCTGCTGGAGTCGTTCTCGGAGACCTGCGTCCACTGCAACGGGCGCGGTGTCATCGTGCACCTGGACCAGCCGGCCGCCGCCGGTGGTGGCGGCAAGCGCCGGAAGCGGGCGCGGGCCGGTGCGGCGGAGCAGCCGCACGAGCACGAGATCGCCGTGGGCGTCGGGACGGCCGAGCAGGAGGCGGAGACGGAGACGGCGGCCGAGGTCGCCGCCGAGGCCGCCGAGCCGGTCGCGCTCCCCGCGCCCGAGTTCGTGCCCGACGAGGAGCTGTACAGCAGCGCCGCCGAGGCGGAGGCCGCGGCCACCCGTGGGCGCACGCGCCGCCGGGCGAGCCGGCGGGTGTCGGCCCCGGCGGGCGCGCCGAGGCGGGAGACCGCCAAGGACAGGGCCGACCGGTACAGGGCCGAGGAGAGCGAGAAGGCCGGGGCCGCGGCCCCGACGGCGCAGGACGTGACGGCCGCCGAGGAGGCCGCGCGCCCGGTGCAGCCGGAGCCGGCCGCCGAGGCGCTGGCCGAGCCCGCGGCCGTCGAGGACGCGGTGGTCCCCGAGCCGGAGACCGAGGCCCGGGAGACCGGGGCTCCGGCCGTCGAGGAGGCCGCGCCCAAGGGGCGTACGCGTCGCCGGGCCACCCGCAAGGTGTCCGCGCCGGCCGGTTCCCCGGCGGGAGCGGAGGCCGCGGTGGTGACGGTCGCGGAGCCCGTGGCCCCGGTGGTGGCCGAGGCGGCCGAGCCGAAGCCCGCGGAGGTTCCGTCCGAGGCGCCTGCCGAGGTGGAGGCCCCGGCCCGTCCGCGCCGCCGTGCGGTGCGCAAGCCGAGCACGTCGACCGCGTCCGAGGAGACGGCCGTGGTGGTCGTCCCGTCGGCGGCGACGGAGGCGGCGCCCGCCGAGGCTTCCGTCGAGGCGCCCGTCGGGGAGGCCGAGGCCGAGGCCGCCCCGGCCAAGAAGACCGCCCGCAAGGCGGTCAAGAAGGCCACGGCGAAGAAGGCCGCCACCAAGACGACCGCCACGAAGAAGACCGCGGCCAAGAAGACCGCGGCCAAGAAGACGACGGCCAAGAAGGCGGCGGCGAAGACCACCAAGTCGGCCGCCACCAAGACGACCGCGAAGAAGACGGCGTCGAAGAAGACCGCGGCGGCGGCCCAGCAGCCGTCGTCGTCGGTGACGGCCTCGACGGAGGACTGACCTCCGGATCGTTCGGTGAACGTGATCCGCCCCCGGTTCCCACCGGGGGCGGATCACTTTTTGGCGGGAAGAGGTCGCCGAGAGGTCGATTATGTGAATGGATGGTGAATCACTGTTCCTGTCGTGCAGTTATGATGTGCCCAAAGATCGACTGTGAAATCAGACAAACGGGGATTTTTCTTCCTGACCAGGTCCACAGTATTGGGGCGCCACACGTGAAGGCTCTCGTGCTTTCCGGGGGAGCGGGGACCCGCCTCCGTCCGATCACCCACACCTCGGCCAAGCAGCTCGTGCCGGTCGCCAACAAGCCCGTGCTCTTCTACGGGCTGGAAGCGATCGCCGACGCCGGGATCACAGAAGTCGGCATCGTCGTCGGCGACACCGCGGACGAGATCCGTGCGGCGGTGGGGGACGGATCCCGGTTCGGGATCGACGTCACCTACATCCCGCAGGACGCGCCCCTGGGCCTCGCGCACGCCGTGCTCATCGCCCAGGACTTCCTCGGCGACGACGACTTCGTCATGTACCTCGGCGACAACTTCATCGTCGGTGGCATCACCGGTCTGGTGGAGGAGTTCCGCACCGAGCGCCCCGACGCGCAGATCCTGCTGACCAAGGTTCCCGACCCCACCTCCTTCGGTGTCGCCGAACTCGACGCCGACGGCAGGGTGGTGGGTCTGGAGGAGAAGCCGAAGCAGCCCAAGAGCGATCTGGCCCTCGTCGGCGTCTACCTGTTCACCCCGGCCGTGCACGAGGCCGTCCGCTCCATCGAGCCGTCCTGGCGCGGCGAGTTGGAGATCACGCACGCCATCCAGTGGCTGATCGACGACAAGCGCGACGTCCGCTCCACCACGATCTCCGGGTACTGGAAGGACACCGGCAACGTCACCGACATGCTGGAGGTCAACCGGTCCGTCCTGGAGACCCTGGAGCCCCACCGCGCGGGCGCCGTGGACGAGGGCAGCGAGATCATCGGCCGGGTGCGCATCGAGGACGGCGCCCGCGTCAGCGCCAGCCGCATCGTCGGACCCGCGGTCATCGGCGCCGGTACGGTGGTGGACAACGCGTACATCGGCCCCTTCACCTCGGTGTCCGAGGGCTGCCGGATCGAGGACAGCGAAATCGAGTACTCCATCGTCCTGCGGGGTGCGTCCGTGACCGGTGTGCGCCGGGTCGAGGCCTCGCTCATCGGGCGCGACGTCGAGGTCACGCCCGCTCCCCGTAACCCGAAGGCCCACCGGCTCGTGCTCGGTGATCACAGCAAGGTGCAGATCTCCTCATGACGACCAGGATCCTGGTGACCGGCGGCGCCGGTTTCATCGGCTCGCACTACGTCCGTACGCTGCTCGGCCCCCAGGGCCCCGGTGACGTCGCGGTCACCGTCCTGGACAAGCTGACGTACGCGGGCAACCCGGCCAACCTCGACGAGGTGCGCGAGCACCCCGGGTTCGCCTTCGTGCAGGGCGACATCTGCGACCCGGAGTTGGTCGGCAAGCTGATGGCGGAGCACGACCAGGTCGTGCACTTCGCCGCCGAGTCCCACGTCGACCGCTCCATCGACGGCGGCGCGGAGTTCGTCCGCACCAACGTGGTCGGCACGCACACGCTCGTCGACGCCGCGCACCGGGCCGGCGTCGAGACCTTCGTGCACATCTCCACCGACGAGGTCTACGGCTCGATCGACGAGGGCTCCTGGCCCGAGACACACCCGCTGGAGCCCAACTCGCCCTACTCCTCGGCGAAGGCGTCCAGCGACCTGATCGCGCTGTCCTACCACCGCACCCACGGCCTGGACGTCCGCGTCACCCGCTGCTCCAACAACTACGGACACCACCACTTCCCCGAGAAGGTCATCCCCCTCTTCGTCACCAACCTCCTCGACGGCAAGAAGGTCCCGCTGTACGGCGACGGCGGCAACGTCCGCGACTGGCTGCACATCGACGACCACGTCCAGGGCATCGAACTGGTCCGCACCAAGGGCCGCGCGGGCGAGGTCTACAACATCGGCGGCGGCACCGAACTCTCCAACAAGGAGCTCACCGGGCTGCTGCTGGAGGCGTGCGGCGCCGACTGGGAGACCAGCGTCGAGTACGTCGAGGACCGCAAGGGGCACGACCGCCGCTACTCCGTCGACTGCACGAAGATCCGCGAGGAGCTCGGCTACGAGCCCCGCAAGGACTTCCGCGAGGGCCTCGCCGAGACGGTCCAGTGGTACCGCGACAACCGCGCCTGGTGGGAGCCGCTGAAGGAGCGTGCGGCCCTGTGAGCGGTACACGCGGCTGGCTGGTGACCGGCGCCGGCGGGATGCTGGCACGGGACGTCCTGGCCCGGCTCGCGACCGCCGGGATCCCGACGGTCGCCGTCACCCGCGCCGAGTTGGACATCACCGACCCCGAGGCGGTGCGCGACGTCCTCGCCGAGCACCGGCCCGCGGCCGTGGTCAACTGCGCCGCCTGGACCGCCGTCGACGACGCCGAGACCCGCGAGGACGACGCCCTGCGCATCAACGGCGACGGCCCGCGCCACCTGGCCGAGGCCTGCCGCGAGCTCGACGCCGTCCTCCTGCACGTCTCCACGGACTACGTCTTCCCCGGCGACGCGGACGAGCCGTACGCGGAGGACGCCCCGACGGGCCCGCGCAGTGCGTACGGCCGCACCAAGCTGGCCGGGGAACAGGCCGTCCTGACCACGCTCCCCGACCGAGGATTCGTGGTCCGCACGGCATGGCTGTACGGGGCGGGCGGCGGCAACTTCGTCCGTACGATGATCAAGCTGGAGTCCGTCAAGGACACCCTCGACGTCGTCGACGACCAGCGTGGCCAGCCCACCTGGACCGTCGACCTGGCCGACCGCCTGGTGCGCCTCGGCCAGGCGGCCCTCGCGGGGACCGCTCCCGCGGGTGTGTACCACGGCACCAGCGCCGGCGAGACGACGTGGTTCGGGTTCACCCGGGAGATCTTCCGGCTGCTGGGCGCCGATCCGGAGCGGGTCCGGCCGACCACCAGCGCGGCGTTCGCCCGCCCCGCGCCCCGGCCCGCGTACAGCGTGCTGGGGCACAGCCGCTGGCAGCAGGCAGGAATCGAACCCATACGCGACTGGTCCGAAGGGCTCAGCTCCGCGATGCCCGTGTTGCTCGCGGAGCTCCAAGGGGGGAACTCATGACCGTGAAGGTCAGCATCGTCATCCCGGTCTACAACGCGGGGGACTTCATAGAGCGGCCGATCAACTCGATCCTGAAGCAGTCACTGCCGCAGGACGAGCTTGAGGTGATCTTCGTCGACGACGGATCGACCGATGATTCCGCGGAGCGGTTGAGCGAACTGGCCGAAAAGACGGAGAACATACGGGTGTTCTCCATACCGAACTCGGGCTGGCCCGGGCGGCCCCGCAATATCGGTGTGTCCCATGCGCGGGGCGAGTACGTACATTTCCTCGACCAGGACGACGCCTTGGGCCCCAAGGCGCTCCAGGTGATGTACGACCGGGCGCATCGGAACAAGTCCGACATCGTCGTCGGCAAGGTCAAGGGCAATATGCGCGGCCCCATCCGTCTTTTCCGCGAGTCGGTCGACAGTGTCGGCCCGGAGTTCGCCGAGCTGTACGAGACACTGACTCCGCACAAGATGTTCCGGCGCCAGTTCCTGCTCGACAACGACATCACCTTCCAGGAGGGGCGCTGCCGTCTCGAGGACCAGATGTTCCTGGCGAAGGCCTATCCGCTCGCCAAGAGCATCACGGTCGTCGGCGACGTCGTGTGCTACGACTGGAGCAAGCGCGACGACGGCAGCAACAACAGCAAGGGCCGGACCGAGCCGGAGGACTACTATCCCTGGCTCGCCAGGACCGCACAGATCGTCAAGGCCAACACGAGCCCGGGGCCGGTGCGCGACGCCTTCCTGACGCGCAACTACCGGGTCGAAGTCCTGCGGAACGCCGCCACACCGGGTTTCCTGAAGGGTGATCCCTTCTACATGAAGCACTACGAGGCGGCTCGTAAGGTGGCGGTGGAGGAGTACCCGGACTCCGTCCGTGAGGGGCTGCCGCCGCTCTGGCGGTTCCGCGCCGAACTGCTCGAGGCCGACCGTGTCGAGGACCTGCGCAAGGTGGCCGAACGCTACCGCGGCACCGTCGGCGAGGTCGAGTTCAGCGGCCCGGTGCGCTGGCGGCGGGGTGTGCTGGTGGCGCCGTTCCGCGCCCGGCTGCGCTACGAGAACGGTGCCACGGTGAAGGTCAGGAAGCTGGGCGACGGCTACGGCCTCGACCTCGCCGTCGTCCACGGGATAGACGGCGGGCCGGAATGGACCTTCAAGGACCTGGAGAACCGTGCGGTCGTGGACTTCCAGCTGCGTCAGCGCAACAAGGCGCAGGCCTGGTTCGCCGACGTCGAGTCCGAGGTGAGCGTCGCCGCCGACGGGACCGTGGAGATCACGGGGACCGTCCGCGTCGACCCCGACACCGCGGCATGCGGAGGCCGGCTCCCCAAGGGGCTCTACGACGTCCACGTCAATGTCCAGTTGCTCGGGATCGACCGTATGGCCCGTATCGAGGGGGGCCCTGTGAGCGAGCTGCTGCCCTGCGGGGGTCAGCGGTCCCAGCGCCGGAACATCCAGGCCGCTCCCTACTGGACCAGGGACGGGCGGCTCGCTCTCGACATCGGCGGAAACATGTACCAGGTCCCGGGTGAGCGCACAGGGGTCCAGGCCACTTGGCGAAAGGTCGCCAAGAAGGTCAAACGAGTTCTCGCATCCTGAACCGGAGGTCTCGCTCCATCATGAAGCCCCTTTCGATCGAAGGCGCCTGGGTCCACGAGCCCAACGTCTTCCCGGACGAGCGCGGCAGCTTTCACGAGTGGTTCCGCGGAGCGGATTTCCGCGCGAGCACCGGGCACGACTTGTCCCTGGCCCAGGCGAACTGTTCGGTCTCCCGCCGCGGCACGCTCCGCGGTGTCCACTTCGCCGACGTGCCGCCGAGCCAGGCCAAGTACGTGAAGTGCGTACGCGGCGCCGTGCTCGACGCCGTCGTCGACATCCGGGTCGGCTCCCCCACCTACGGGCAGTGGGAACTGGTCCGGCTCGACGACGAGACACACGCCTCGGTCTACCTGTCCGAGGGCCTCGGACACGCCTTCCTGGCGCTGACCGACGACGCGACCGTCGTCTACCTCTGTTCCGAGGGCTACGCGCCGGAGCGGGAGCACGGCATCCATCCCCTCGATCCCGAGCTGGGCATCGCATGGCCGTCGGACGTGGAGACGCTGTTGTCGGACAAGGACGCCGCCGCCCCGACGCTGGCGGAGGCGGCGACGCGGGGACTGCTGCCCCGTTACGAGGACTGCGTCGCCTATCGCTCGGAACTCTGAAAGCCTTTGAAGTTACCGGATGGTAGGCGTTTACTCGCCGGTCGCATTCCGGCTAACTTCCGTGAATCGCTTAGTCGTCAGCCATCAGTGAAGGGCGCACTTTACGTGGATCGGCACGGGTTTCTCCGTCAGCTGCACAAGGTTTATCGCCCCCGTAACTACCTTGAGATCGGAGTGAACGACGGCCGCAGTCTGACGCTGTCCCGAGTTCCCACGGTCGCCGTCGACCCGGCGTTCAAGGTGACGTCGGAGGTCAGCTGCGATGTGCACATGGTCAAGGCCACGAGCGACGCCTTCTTCAGCCGCAAGGACCCGTTGATCCACCTGCGCAACGGCCGCAACCCGTTCCGCGCGCTCGCCCGCCGCGATCCGCTGAACCTCCTGGGCGGCGAGCCGCGACTCGAGCTGGCGTTCATCGACGGCATGCACCTCTTCGAGTTCGCGCTGCGGGACTTCATGAACGTCGAGCGGCACTCGCGCTGGTCGAGCGTGATCGTGCTGGACGACATGCTGCCGCGCAATGTCGACGAGGCGGCTCGCGACCGGCACACGGGGATGTGGACCGGCGACGTGTTCAAGGTGGCGCAGGTGTTGCGGCGCTTCCGCCCCGATCTGGTGGTGGTGGAGCTCGACACGAAGCCGACCGGTGTCGTGGCGGTCTTCGGAGCCGATCCGACCAGCACCGTGCTGAAGGACAACTACGACAAGATCATCGAGGAGTACCGCGCCGACGACCCGCAGGTCATTCCGGAGGAGATCCTGCTGCGCAAGAACGCCGTCCAGGGCGAGGTCCTGCTCGGGGCGGACTTCTGGCCGGCCCTCGTCCGGGCCCGCAATCTGCGCCGCCCCCGCTCGGCGTTCGCGCCGATCCGCCGCGGCATCCAAGCGGTGGCCGGCTGACACGGGCCGGTCCGTCGGGCCGGACGCCTCCGCCCGACGGACACGCATCCGGTTCGACCCTGCGGCGGCTCCCGTTCTTCGGCAGGGCCGAGGCCCCCGAGTCGAAGACCGAGGCCCGGGACACCGGGGCTCCGGCCGTCGAGGAAGCCGCGCCCAAGGGGCGTACGCGTCGCCGGGCCACCCGCAGGGTGTCCGCGCCGGCCGGTTCCCCGGCGGGAGCGGAGGCCGCGAAGAAGACGACGGCCAAGAAGACGACGGCGAAGACCACCAAGTCGGCCGCCACCAAGTAGGCCGCGGCGGCGGCCCGGCAGCAGCCGCCGTCGTCGGTGACCGCCTGGACGGAGGACCGACCGGGCCCGCCCCGCGGGGCGGGCCGCACCCACGAAGCGCGGGACACCGGAGGCCACCGGTGTCCCGCGCTTCGTCGCGCCCCGACCCGGGCGCGTCACAGATCCTCTGCGACTGGTCACCCTGTGTGCCGCATGTGCCCGTTCCTTGACCGGCCGAAGGTTTCTCTGTGGTAACTCTACGGATAAGCCGTGCACATGTGCTGGTAACGTAATCGCGGTCTCGGCCGCTGGTCTCGCGGCGCCGTGGACCGCAGCGACTGCTGCGACCGGACCTTCTTCCCACGCGGACGGCGGCTGCCTTCCGTCATCGGCTCTCCAGGGGGCGGAGCCCACGCGGAAACCGTTCGCCGCCGCCAGCAGCCTGCCGAATTTCCGAACACACGGGTACGGACCGCCTCCGCCCGGGCGGCCCCTTCCCGATCCACGTCGTGGTGCGGCCGCCGAGGCCACCGAAGGAGGAGGGGGAACGTCGATGACCGACGCCCATGAGTCGATACCGGCCGCCAGGCCCGTCATCGACGAGGAAGAGATCGAGGCCGCGGTACGCGTGCTGCGCAGTGGCCGGGTCGTACAGGGTCCCGAGGTGGCCGCCTTCGAGGAGGAGTTCGCCGAGCTCGTCGCCGGACGGCACTGCGTCGCGGTCAACTCCGGCACCTCCGCGCTGCACCTGGCACTGCTCGCCCTGGGGATAGGCCCGGGGGACGAGGTCATCGTGCCGTCGTTCTCCTTCGCCGCCTCCGCCAACGCCGTACGGCTGGTCGGTGCCGACGTGGTCTTCGCCGACATCGAGCCCGGCAGCTTCTGCCTGGACCCGGCGGCCGTCGAGGCGGCCCTCACCCCGCGCACCGCCGCGGTCATGCCCGTCCACCTGTACGGCCACCCGGCCGCCATGGACCGGATCATGGCCATCGCGGACCGGCACGGGCTGGCCGTCGTCGAGGACGCCTGCCAGGCCCACGCGGCGGCGCTGCACGGCACTCCGGTCGGCGCGTTCGGCAACGCCGGAACCTTCAGCTTCTACCCGACCAAGAACATGCACAGCCTCGAGGGCGGCATGGTCAGCACCGCCGACGCCGCGCTCGCCCGCACCCTGCGCCTGCTGCGCAACCAGGGCATGGAGCAGCGCTACGCCAACGAGATCGTCGGTGCCAACGTCCGCATGACCGACGTCTCCGCCGCGATCGGCCGGGTGCAGCGCGCCAAGCTGGCCGGCTGGACCGAGCAGCGCATCGCCAACGCCGCGTACCTCACGGAGCACATCACCGCGCCGAACGTGGTCACGCCGGAGGTCGCCGTCGGCGCCCGGCACGTCTTCCACCAGTACACCGTGCGCGTCCGGGGGGACCGCGACGCCGCCATGGCCCGCCTCACCGAGGCCGGCATCGGCAACGCGGTGTACTACCCGACGCCCATCCACCGCCTCAAGCCGTACTGGGAGCCGGACCAGAAGGCCGGCCGGGTCTGGGACCTGCCCGAGACGGAGCGCGCGGCGGCCGAGGTCGTCTCGCTGCCCGTCCACCCGGGCCTGTCCGCAGGCGACCTGGAGCGCATCGTGTCCGCCGTGAACACGCTGGGGGAGCAGAAGTGAGCAGTGGAAGGCGGCTGCGGGCCGGACTCGTCGGCCTCGGCTCCATGGGACGCCACCACGCCCGCGTCCTGGCCGGTCTGGAGGGCGTCGACTTCGTCGGCGTCGTCGACCCGATGGGCGACAAGCACGGCGCCGCACAGGGCGCGCCCGTCCTGGCCACCGTCGAGGAACTCATCGACCTGGGCGTCGACTACGCCGTGGTGGCCTGCCCCACCGCCCTGCACGAGGAGGTCGGCCTGCAGTTCGCCGCGGCCGGCGTCTGCGCGCTGATCGAGAAGCCGGTCGCCGACACGGTGGACGGGGCGCGCCGCCTGGTGGAGGCCTTCGAGTCGCGCGGTCTGGTGGCCGGCGTCGGGCACATCGAGCGGTGCAACCCCGCGCTGCGTTCGCTGCGGGCCCGGCTGGAGGCGGGTGAACTCGGCGACGTGTACCAGGTCGTCACCCGGCGCCAGGGACCCTTCCCGCACCGGATAGCCGACGTCGGCGTGGTCAAGGACCTGGCCACCCACGACATCGACCTCACCGGCTGGGTCACCGGCCGCGAGTACGTCTCCATCGCCGCGCACACCGTCTCCAAGAGCGGCCGTCCGCACGAGGACATGGTCTCGGCGGTCGGCCGCCTCGACGACGGCACGATGGTCAACCACCTGGTCAACTGGCTGAGCCCGCTCAAGGAGCGCTTCACCTCGGTCACCGGCGAGCGCGGCTGCTTCATCGCCGACACCCTCACCGCGGACCTGACCTTCCACTCCAACTCGGCCGTGGCCACCGAGTGGGAGGCCCTCCAGGCCTTCCGGGGCGTCGCCGAGGGTGACATGATCCGTTACGCCATTCCCAAGCGCGAGCCGCTCCTCGTCGAACACGAACTGTTCCGGGACGCGGTCCTCGGCCGGCCCGCCGACATCTGCACCCTGCGCCAGGGCCTGCGGACCGTGGAGGTCGCGGCGGCGGTGCTGGAATCGGCGGAGGACAACCGCAGCGTTTCGCTCCTGGGGGAGGACCTGATCACTCATGGTGGCTGAACACCAGGTGCGGACCGCACCGGATGTCAGCGTGATCGTCGCCGTCTACAACACGATGCCCTATCTGACGGAGTGTCTGAACTCCCTGGTCGGGCAGAGTATCGGGCGGGAACGGCTGGAGATCGTCGCGGTCGACGACGGCTCCACCGACGACAGCGGCGCCGAGCTCGACCGCTTCGCCGAACGGTACCCGGATACGGTCAAGGTGATCCACCAGGCGAACTCCGGCGGCCCGGCGGCCCCCAGCAACCGGGCCCTGGACGTCGCCACCGGCCGGTACGTCTACTTCATCGGCTCCGACGACTATCTCGGTGAAGAAGCCCTGGAGCGCATGGTGGCCTGCGCCGACGAGCACGGCTCGGACGTCGTCGTCGGCAAGATGGTCGGCACCAACGGCCGGTACGTCCACCAGGCGCTGTACAAGAAGAACGATCCGGACATCGGGCTCAGTGGTTCCGCCCTGCCCTGGACCCTCGCCAACACCAAGCTGTTCCGGCGCGACCTCGTCGAGCGGCACACGCTGCGCTTCCCCGAGCACCTGCCCGTGGGCAGCGACCAGCCGTTCACCATCGAGGCGTGCGTGCGCGCGCGGAAGATCTCGGTGGTGGCCGACTACACCTGCTACTACGCGGTGAAGCGGGGCGACGCCAGCAACATCACCTACCGGGCCGACCACCTGGCCCGGCTGCGGTGCACGGCGGAGATCATGGACTTCACCGCCGACCTCCTGGAGGCGGGCCCGGAGCGCGACGCCATCCTGCGCCGGCACTTCACCTGGGAACTGGCCAAGCTCGTCCAGGACGATTTCCCCGCCCTGGGCCGCGATCTCCAGCGCGACATCTGCGCGGGCATCGCCCGGCTCGCCGACGCCTACTTCACGGACGGCATCCGGGACGCGATGGACGTCAAGCGCCGGGTGCGCATCTGCCTGGCCCGGGCCGGCGCGATCGACGAGCTGTGCGAGGCGATCACCTCCGAGAAGCGGCACGGGGCGCCGCCCTTCGTCGTCGAGGGCGACCGCGCCTACGCCCGCTATCCCGGCTTCCGCGATCCCCGGATCGGCCTGCCCGACCGGTGCTACGAGCTCGTCGGGGAGGCGGTTCCCGGCCGGCTCGCCAAGGGCACCGAACTGCTCGCCTCCGCCTGGGAACAGGAGGGCGAGGGGATCGCCTACACGGCGTCGGTCAGGATCCCCGTCCTGGGCGACGTGGACGGCGCCGTCCTCCGGCTGGTGCACGGGGCCATGCCCCAGAAGGCGGACAAGCCCGGGGCCAGGAAGCTCCCGGGCGGACACTCCCTCCCGGCACCCGTGGGCCACTTCACCACGCAGCCCGCCGAGGACGGCGCCGCCACGGTGCTGCACGCCCGCGTCCCGCTGGAGCGGCGCGAGGTCAAACTCGGCGTACGGGTCTACCTGGACGTCGCCGGGGCCACGTACGAGATACCCGTGCGCGGCAAGGGCAAGCCCATGCCGTTGTCGCGCCGCTGGGGTCGCTACGAGGACCCCTACCGCGCTGCCGCCCTGGTCAACGACAAGGGCCGCGTGGTGGTCGCCACGGCGCGGATGTTCCCGCCGAAGAAGTCACTGGCCTCCCGGATGAAGGCCACTCTCGTCCGCGGTTCCAAGAGGAAGTAACGACCGATCATGAACATCTGTGTAGTAGCGCTCGGCAAGATCGGGCTTCCGCTCGCCGTGCAGTTCGCTTCCAAGGGCCACCGGGTCATCGGCGCGGACGTCAACGAGAAGGTCGTCGAGCTGGTCAACGCCGGTGTCGAGCCCTTTCCCGGTGAGCACGACCTGGACGTGAAGCTGAAGCAGGCCGTCGACGCCGGCCTGCTGAGCGCGACGACGGACACGGCCGCCGCGGTGGCCGAGTCCGAGGCGGTCGTCGTGGTCGTCCCGCTGTTCGTCGACGCCGAGGGCGTACCGGACTTCGGCTGGATGGACTCCGCCACGAAGGCGATCGCGCAGGGCCTCAAGCCCGGCACCCTCGTCTCCTACGAGACCACCCTGCCGGTCGGCACCACCCGCACCCGCTGGGCGCCGATGCTCGCCGAGGGCTCGGGCCTGACCGCGGGCGAGGACTTCCACCTGGTCTTCTCACCCGAGCGCGTGCTCACCGGACGGGTCTTCGCCGACCTGCGCCGCTACCCGAAGCTGGTCGGCGGCATCGACGAGGCGTCGACGGCGCGCGGTGTCGCGTTCTACGAGGCGGTCCTGGACTTCGACGCCCGCGACGACCTGCCCCGCCCCAACGGGGTCTGGGACCTGGTCACGGCGGAGGCGTCCGAGCTCGCCAAGCTCGCCGAGACCACCTACCGCGACGTCAACATCGGCCTGGCCAACCAGTTCGCGCGGTTCGCCGACAGCAACGGCATCGACGTCAAGAAGGTCATCGAGGCCTGCAACTCGCAGCCCTACAGCCACATCCACCAGCCGGGCATCGCGGTGGGCGGCCACTGCATCCCGATCTACCCGCGGATGTACCTGTGGAACGACCCGGCCGCGACCGTGGTGCGCTCCGCCCGCGAGGCGAACGCCGCGATGCCCGAGTACGCCGTCGACCTGCTCGCCGCCGCCTACGGCGACCTGACCGGCGTCAACGTGCTCGTGCTGGGCGCTGCCTACCGCGGTGGCGTCAAGGAGACCGCGTTCTCCGGCGTCTTCCCGACCGTCGAGGCGCTCAAGGCGCGCGGCGCCGTGCCGTACGTCTCCGACCCGATGTACACCGCCGAGGAGCTGGCGGCGCACGGCCTCACCCCGCACGCCGGTGAGAAGGTCACAGCCGCGATCCTCCAGGCCGACCACGCCGAGTACCGCGAGCTCACCCCCGCCGACCTGCCGGACGTCACGGTCCTGGTCGACGGACGCCGCACGACCGACCCGGAGGCCTGGAAGGGCGTCCGGCGGGTCGTCATCGGCGGCTGACAAGCAGCGTGGTTACGGAAGAAGGAAATATGCAGAAGCGGCGCCCAGGGCGTGTGGTCATGCTCGTCGACAATACGATCGACGGTGATTCGCGGGTCCAGAAGAGTGCTCGTTCCATGGCCGACGCAGGGTGGGAGGTACACCTCATAGGACGTGCTCCCCGCACCGGCGAGGACGAGTACATGCTGGGAGACGCGCATGTCCACCGACTGCCCCTGCTGCGACTTCCCGGCCGGAAGTCCCTGCGTCGACGCTTGACGAAGGTGCGTTACCCGCTGGCCTACGAATCCCAGGATCAGGCCATGCTCAAGTCGCGTCAGATCAAGATGAACTGGGCCGAACTGGCGTATCTGCGGTCTGGGCAGCAGGAACGCTCCGGTCTTGTGACGCGCGAGCCGCGTACCCCGGGGGTCCCTCTCATCGCTCGCCGTGCGACGGGCAAGGCGCGCCGTGCGGCCATCGGCATCCGGGTCAGGCAGACGAAGGCGGCCGCAGCGGCCTGGGCGGAGAAGGACGGCCTGCCCGAGAGTGTCGAGGCCCGCTTCTGGACGTTCGCCGTCGGTGACCGTGCCTGGCGCCATCTCGATCCCATGCCTCTGCGTTACGACCTCAGCTACCGCAAGAAGATCGATGAACTCGAGCCGGACCTCATCCACGCACACGACTTCCGGATGGTCGGTGTGGCGGCTCGCGCCGTGGTGCGTGCCCGTGAGGCGGGACGCGACGTGCGGATGGTCTACGACGCTCACGAGTACGTGCCGGGCCTGAGCGGCCGCCGCGCCAAGTGGTTGACCTCCCAGGTGGCGTACGAGCGTGAACACATCGGTTTCGCCGACGCCGTGGCCACGGTGTCCCCCGCGCTGGCCGACCTGTTGGTCAGGGAGCACGGCCTGACCGAGCCCCCGATCATCACACTCAACGCCCCGCCCAAGCCCGAGCCGGGTTCGCAGCGCACGGACTGGCGGACCGAGTCGGGCGCTCGCGACGTGCGTGAGGCATGCGGTCTGGGCCCCGACACCCCTCTGGTCGTGTATTGCGGTGGCGCGGCCCCGCAACGCTGTCTGCACACCATCGTGGAGTCCTTGGAGTTCGCCGAGGGCGTCCACGCGGCTTTCGTGGTCAACAACCTGGACGGCCCGTATGTGAGTTCGCTGAAGGAACTGGCGGAGCGGCTGGGCGCGGCGGACCGTGTGCACTTCATGCCGTACGTGCCCTACGACGTGCTCGTCGGCTTCCTCTCCACCGCCGACGTGGGCATCCATCCGCTGATCAAGGGACCGATCAACCACGAGGTCGCGCTGAGCACGAAGTTCTTCGAGTTCATGCACGCTCGGCTGCCGGTGGTCGTCAGCGATGTGAAGGCCATGTCCGAAGAGATCACCCGGGTCGGGAACGGCGAGGTCTTCCGCTCCGAGGACGGCAAGGACCTGGCCCGCGCGATCGGTGTCGTCCTGAGCGACCGTGCGCGCTACACCGCGGTGTACGACCGTCCCGGTGTGCTGGACGAGTGGAGCTGGGAGGCGCAGGCGGAGAAGTACGTCGCGCTGTACGAGAGGCTGCTCAAGCATCTCGGCTGATGATCGCGGTCCCATGTGGACCCGGACATGAAGAAGGGCTTCCCGCGTCATGACGCGGGAAGCCCTTCTTGTTCTGCCCGAGTGGTGTTACGGGTGGTGCTGCTGAGAGGCGGCCTCTTCCATCAGCTTGACCACCCGCTGGGCGGCGGTCCCGTCGCCGTAGGGTTCGCCGTGCGGCGTGGTCGGCGCCGGGCGGGTCGCCAGCGCGGACCAGTCGGCCGGAGCCAGGTCGTGCGGGTCGGGCACGAGGCGATTCCAGTCGTCGTCCAGGGTCTCCACCCACTCCGTCTCGGGACGGATGGTGGTGCATACGCGGTCCAGCAGGTAAGCCTCCTTCTGCAGCCCGCCGGAGTCGGTCACCACGCCTGCGGAGGCCAGTACCGCGGCCACCAGACCGGCGTACGGAAGCGGCCGGCCCACCCGCACCGAGCCCTGGTCCAGCCGGATGCCGTGCTGCTCGGCCCGCGCGACCAGACGCGGGTGCGCCAGCAGCGCCACGGGCAGCGGGAGCCGCGCCAGCGACTCGACGATGGCGCTCAGCCGGGCGGCGTCGTCCGTGTTGTCCGGCCGGTGCAGTGTCGCCAGCAGGAACGGCTGCTTCGGGTCGATGCCCTCCGGCAGAGCCGGAGCCGGGTGTTCGCCCGCGAGGACGGCGTCCCGGATGCGCAGACAGATGTCCACCATCACATCCCCGGCCAGACGGGCGCGGTGCCCCAGACCCTCGTTGGCCAGGTGGCGCATGGCTTCCTCGGTGGGGGCCAGCAGCAGATCGGCGCAGTGGTCGGTGAGGACCCGGTTGTGCTCCTCGGGCATCCGGCGGTTGAACGACCGCAGGCCCGCCTCCAGGTGAGCCACCGGCAGGTGCTGTTTCACCGCTGACAGGGCGCCGGCGATCGTGGAGTTCGTGTCCCCGTAGACCAGCACCCAGTCCGGCTGATGCTCGGCGAGGACCGGATCGAGCGCGGAGAGCACGGCACCCGTCTGCACGCCATGACTGCCCGAGCCCACCCCGAGGTGCACATCCGGGTCGGGAATACCCAGCCCGGAGAAGAAGACGTCCGACAGGTCGGCGTCGTAGTGCTGGCCGGTGTGGACGATGACGTGCTCGTGTTCCGTCTGGGCGAAAGCGGCCGCGATGGGCGCGAGCTTCACCAGTTGCGGGCGGGCACCGACGATGCTGATGACTTTCATGGGGCACTCTTCAATCTTGGTCGGTTCGACAGGCGGAGACGGCTCGGGCGGACGCCTCGTCAGGTCGACGTCACGGACTCGGCCGGGCTGTGACGTTGCTTGGGCGTCTGGGGGCCGACCCGTCGCAGCAGGCGCTCCAACGGATGTTCGACGTAATGGTAGGCAACGCCGGAGAGGGCCAGGCTCACCGCCAGCACGGCGGCCCAGAAGGCCGCCAGACCGGCCGTGGTCTGCGGACTGCCGGTCATGTCCAGCAGGAGACGCAGCACGATCTCGTGGAGCAGATACCAGGCGAACGACCAGTTGCCGAGCCGGATCATCCACGGAGCGGCGAGGCCGGTTCTGCGTTGTCCGAGGTCGCTGTGAGCGGCTGCCGCGACCAGGGCGGCGAACAGCGGGGCCGAGAGCAACTGCGAGGCGCTGTAGGGGCTGTACCAGAGGGAGTCGGGGACGGCATGCGACCACGGGACCAGTACGGCCTGCCAGGCCAGCACAAGGACTACGGCGCCGGACAGGGGGACCGGCGGCCGCCATCCGCGCTTGACGGCGATCCCGGCGGCGACTCCGAGGACGAACTGAAGCGTGCGGGTCGGCGGGAAGTAGTCCAGCGCCCACTGCCGCACCAGGGAGTCGGTCATCACCGAACCGGCCAGCCATACGCCGGCCGAGGCGACACAGACCACGATCGCCGTCCCGGCCCGTCGTCGCGCGGTCCGCAGGAAGGGCAGCGTCAGCAGCAGCGGGAAGACGGCGTAGAACCAGGCCTCGTCGGACAGCGACCAGGCCGCAGGGTTCCCTCCGGACAGGATCTGACGGTCCGGCACCCAGGCGTTGAGCATGAGCAGGGTCGCCGCGACGCCCTTGAGGGAGACCGGCGTTCCCACGGCGTACCAGACGGCGACGGAGGCGGCCACGGACACGGCGAGCATCGGCCAGATCCGGGCGAAGCGACGCCACAGGAACACCTTGGCCGGCACGCGGATGCCCTCGTAGGTCCAGGCCAGGACGAAACCGGACAGTACGAAGAAGAACGTGACCCCGCTGCGTCCGTACCAGGTCAGGTCGCTCACGACGGGCAGAGGCCCTGCTTGGCGTGAGAGATGGTAGAGGACGACTGTCAGGGCGGCCCAGAAGCGCAGCCCGGTCAACGAGGGCAAGCGTCTGTGCCGGCCGGCTCCGCCGGCTGGACGGGCTATGTCCACATCACTCCGATGTTCCTCATGGGACGGGTGTGCCGGGAGCGGTCAGGCGTCCTGCTCCACCAGCCGCCCGCTCTTCTCGTAGTAGAGCGAGCCGGTCCGGGGGCACTCCCACACACCGCTTGTCCCGTCCCGCTCGACCAGACGGACGCCGGCGCGACCGACCCATCCGATCTGCCGGGCGGGGACGCCCACCACGAGGGCGAAGTCGGGGACATCCTTGGTGACGACGGCGCCCGCGGCGACCATGGCCCAGCGTCCGATGGTGATCGGTGCGACACACACGGCGCGCGCCCCGATCGACGCCCCGTCGGCGATCTTCACACCGACGGCCTCCCAGTCGCCGCCCCGCTTCTGCTTGCCCTCGGGGTCCACGGAGCGCGGGTTGTGGTCATTGGTGAGGACCACGGCGGGGCCGATGAAGACACCGTCGCCGAGCTCGGCCGGCTCGTACACGAGCGCGTAGTTCTGCAGCTTGCAGTTGTCGCCCATGCGCACGCCCAAACCGACGTACGCGCCGCGGCCGATCACACAGCCCTCGCCGAGCCTGGCCCCCTCGCGGATCTGAGCGAGGTCCCAGACGCTGCTCCCGGCGCCTATCTCGGCGCTCTCGTCGACCTGGGCGCTCGGCTGAACCCTGTAGTTCACTTCGTCTTCTCACTTCCGGGGTGGCGGCTACGCCCGGTGAGCATACGTGGCAGGGGGCCGGGGCCGGGGCCGGTGCCCGCACGGCGACGGAAGACGCCCCCGGTGGTGGACCCGGTGCCGTCCGCTCACCCCGAGACTCAAAAGCACTGTGTGCGGTGGTCGGTCCGGCAATTCCTCCGTGGGACGTTCCTTGCCCGGATGTCCCGCATGGTGAAAATTTTCGCACTTGGTGGTGAAACGGCCCATGATTCGGGCCGATCTCTTTATCAAGACGATCGTGCATTCGCACGACACTTCTCGGTCATTCCTTCTCTCACGCCTCGAAACGGTCGTCGGTTCGGCCGTGGTGGCGACGTGGCGACGCAGATGCGCGAGCAGGCCGAGCCAACGGGAAGCGGAGCCCAAGTGAAGCAGTGGTGAAGGCAATTGGAGCATACCGGGGCAAGGGGGTGGCGGTCGGCGGGACTGTCCGGACTGCCGTGGGGGAGGGATTGCCGCCCTGGTGACTCTTCGCCGGATTTGCTTCGAGGGTGCACGCGGAGGAATGAGAGGGAGCGGTGCCGTTATATGCCCGACCAATGGACGACCTGTGTGCTTCCTGTGATTTATGTCATGGTCACCGAGAGGTGAACGGGTATTGCAGACCGGCTTGACGCGAAGCAATGATCTTTCGACTTTTTAATTCCTCCTTATTTACGGGGCGCCTGTGTCAAGGGTGAGGAAAATGTGGCGGCGCGGGTCTGTCGCCGTCTTCGTGGGAGCGCTGCTGACGTTCGGGCTGGGAACCGGCGGTACGCCCGCCGCGGCCGCCGTCGCATGTCCCTCCGGCGTGGACTCGGACTTCAACGGCGACGGCATCAGGGACACGGCGATCGCCGACCCGGAGGCGACGGTGGCCGGCATGCGGAAGGCGGGTGAGGTCCACGTCGTCTACGGCGGGGGCAAGGGCACGCTGACCATCTCCCAGGAGCCGGACAACGTTCCGGGAGCGCCCGAGACGGGTGACCAGTACGGCTACGCGTTGGCCGTCTACGATGCCGACCTCGACGGCTGCAGCGACCTGGTGATCGGCGCGCCGTACGAGGACATCGGCACCGCGGCCGACTCCGGCTTCGTTCACCTGGTCTACGGATCCACCAGCGGGCTCAACGCGGGTGGCAAGTCCGTCAAGGAGTTCTACCAGGGCGCCGACAAGGCGCTGGGGGGCGCCGCGGAGGCGGGCGACTGGGTCGGCTACGCGGTCGCCGCCGGCAAGACCTCGAGCGGCACGCCGTACCTCCTGATCGGCATCCCCGGTGAGTCGATCGGCACCCAGGAGGACGCCGGTGGCTTCTGCTACATCCACGGCACGGCGCAGACGGTGGTCGGCGTCAACCAGGAGACCGAGACCGGGGGCGCGGTGCCCGGCGTCGCCGAGCCGGACGACCGCTTCGGCTCGACCCTCTCCGCAAGCCCGACCCACATCGCGGTCGGCGCGCCCGGCGAGGCGCTCGGCACCACCACCTTCGCCGGAGCCGTGACCACGTTCAGCCACACGCTCAGCTCCGGCCACCCCAAGCCGCTCACCGGAATCGCTCAGGACCAGGACACCGTCCTCGGAGCGGAGGAGGTCGGCGACCAGTTCGGCGCCGCGGTCGCCATGGTCCCGTACCGGGCCTCCGGCGCCACCTCCACCACCGAGTCGCTGCTCGCGGTCGGCATCCCGGGCGAGGACCTGGCGACGACGGTCGACGCGGGCGCGGTCCAGGTCTTCCGGATCGCGGCGAACGGCACCTTCACCGAGACCACCTGGATCGACCAGAACGCCACGGACATGGCCGAGGAGACCGAGGCCGGTGACTTCTTCGGCCAGCGGCTCGCCGCCGTCAACACCGCTCCGAACGCCACGTCCACCGCCGCGAACACCCGGCTGGCCATCGGTGTGCCCGGCGAGGAGTCGTCCGAGGAGCACCGGGACAAGGGCGGCGTCCAGATCGTCCCGCTGGTCGGTGCGCCCGGCGCCTCCGACGGGTGGATCGACCCCGGCTACGGCATCCCGGGCATCCCCGCCCCGCGCCAGCTCGCCGGCCTCTCCCTCGCCGCGACCCCCTCGCTGCTCTACGTCGGAATGCCCTACGGCCCGACCGAGGGCCGGGCGGTCCACGGCTTCCCCTGGAACGTGGCCTCCGGCGAAGCCCCGACCGTGACGATCAAGCCCGGCGAGGGCGGGCTCCCGGCGACCGGCACCGCCTTCGGAGCGACGGTCCGATGACGGCATTCCGAGGAAGCGACGCGGCCGGCGGCCGCACGGGTGGGACAGACATGAACCGACTGGAGAGTGGACGCGTGTCCGCAGACAGACACAGACCGATGCGGCGCGTCGTCGCGTCGCGTGCCGCCGTGGCGGCCGCCGTCGCCGGCGCGGTGGTGGCGGGAGTCGTCGCCCTTCCGGGCGGCGGCGGCCCGGAGCGTCAGGTACCGGTCGCGGCCGACCAGCCGATGGTGACCGAGCAGCAGGCCCTCGCCGAGGCACGGAAGAGCGGCAAGCAGACCGAGGTCGTCGGACTGCGCTCCGAGCGCCGGGAGATCTTCGCCGAGCCCGACGGCAGCTTCACCGCCCGCGAGTACACCGAACCCGTCCGCACCGTGCGGAACGGTGAGTGGGTCAAGGTCGACGCGACGCTCGTGAAGCGGGCCGACGGCAGCTGGGGCCCGAAGGCCGCCACCGTCGACCTTTCCTTCTCCGCCGGACAGGCGGGCAAGCCGTTCGTGACGATGAACCGGGCGGGCCGCGAGTTCGCCCTGTCCTGGCCGTACGGCAAACTGCCCGCGCCGACCGTCGACGGCGACACCGCCACCTACGCCGAGGTCCTGCCCGGCGTGGACCTGGCCGTGCGGGCCGAGACCGACGGCTTCGGTCATCTGCTCGTCGTCAAGACGCCCGAGGCGGCGGCCGATCCGCGCCTCGCCCGCCTCGACCTGGGCATGACGACCGACGGTCTGAAGGTCTCGGAGGACGCCACCGGGGCGATCGTCGCGGAGGACGCCGTCGTCGGCGGCACCGTCTTCCAGGCCGGCAGGCCGGCCATGTGGGACTCGGCCGCCGTCCGGGAGACGGCAGTGGCGAAGCAGGGTCCGAAGGCCGTCGCGAAGGCGCTGAAGGCCGCGGCGGCCGGCGCCCCGGAGGCCACCGACACCACGGCGACCACCGCCGGCCCGCAGGCCGCGCCCGAGCCCGCCCTCGAGGGACCTGGCGGCGGTGGCCGCGTCACCCCGCTGGACGTCGAGGTGGGCAAGGGCAGGCTCAGCCTCATCCCCGACCGGAAGCTGCTCACGGACGAGGACACCGTCTTCCCCGTCGTCATCGACCCCATCGAGCGGACCACTTCACGGACCGCCTGGACCGGCATCATGTCCGGCATTCCCTCGGAGCAGGACTGGAAGTACTCCGGCAGCGCCGGCGTCGGCAAGTGCCCCACCGACTACAACCCCGTCTCCTGCAACGGTGTCGGCTCCCGCCGCGTGCTGTTCACCATGCCGCTCTCCTTCTACAAGGGGAAGCAGATCCTGGGCGCCACCTTCTCCGCCCGGGTGGAGCACATCTACAGCGCGACACCGACCGCGGAGCCCATCCGGCTCTACCGCGTCGGCGGCAAGAACTACTCGATCAACTCGTCCAGCAACTGGTCCAACACCTCGGACGACTGGGACGACCACATCGGGACCGTCGACAAGGCGATCTCCCCGACCTCCTGCTCCAGCCAGGCCAACCTGCACTTCGAGGGCGGCGCGAGCGGTGAGCTGACCAGCGAGGTCAAGACGGCCGCCGCGGACGGCTGGAGCTCGATGACGCTGGGCCTGCGCGCGGCCGACGAGTCCCGCTTCGCCGAGTGGAAGCGGATCTGCGGCAACGCCTACCTGTCGATCAAGTACAACAACCTGCCCCGGCAGATCAGGACCGCGGACATGTCCACGGACCCGGGCGGTCTGTGCAAGTGGGGCGCGGGCCGCGCGACCACCGACAAGCCGCCGACGCTGAAGGCCATCGCGAGCGACCCGGACCACGGCAACGGCAAGACCGACAAGGTGAAGGTCGAGTTCAAGGTGGAGTGGACCGACCCCACCACGAAGGAGGCGAAGTCCTACACGTACCTGAGCCGTGACTGGCTCTCGCCGACCACCGCCACCAAGTTCGAGCACACCGTCAAGTCGACGATCCCGCAGAACACCGTCATCTACTGGAGCGCACGGGCGACCGACGGCGACGGCTACGGTCCCTGGAGCTGGGACGGCGACACCGCACAGCGCTGCGAGTTCGTCTACGACAAGACCTGGCCGGGCAAGCCGCTGGTGCTGTCCAAGGAGTACCCGTCCGACACCGTCTACCACGACGGCGTCGGCACCTACGGCACCTTCTCCTTCTCGCCCAACCCGAACGACGCCATCCCGGACACCGACGTCGTCAAGTACCAGTACTCCTTCAACGGCGCCGCGCTCACCCCGCTGACCCCGGCCAAGGCCGGCGGCTCGGTCTCGACGCAGTGGATGCCGACCCGCTCCGGACGCCAGGTGCTGGAGGTGATCGCCGTCGACAAGGCGGGTCACGCCAGCAGCACCCTGTACGACTTCCTGGTGAGCGAGGGCACCCCGGTCGTCGCCCAGTGGAACCTCGCCGACCCGGCCGACGGCACCGAGGCCCACGACGAGAGCGGCGAGTTCTCGGCGACCGCCGGCACCGCCGTCGGCTTCGGCGCGACCGGCCCCGGCGGCAAGGCGGACCAGGCCGCCCACTTCGACGGCAGCGCCGAGGCGTACCTCGATGTCAGCGAGACCGTGCTGGACACCGCCAAGAGCTTCAGCGTCAGCGCCTGGGTACGGCCCACCGCGCTCGACAGGGACATGGCGGTCGTCAGCCAGGACGGCACCGGTGAACCCGGCTTCACCCTCGGCTACGACGCCACCGCGCAGGCCTGGAAGTTCTCCGTCCCGGTCAACGACGTGGACTCGCTGGGCGAGTGGAAGGCCATCGCCACCGGCACCTCGGTGGTCAAGGACCAGTGGGTGCTGCTGACCGGCGTGTACGACGCCCAGAAGTCCGGCGGCCCGGAGCTGAGGCTCTACATCAACAAGGAGTCGAAGTGGGCCGCGCAGCGCCGCTCCACCTGGAAGTCGTACGGACCGCTGCAGATCGGCCGGTCCACGGCCAAGAGCGGATACCAGGACAACTTCACCGGTGACCTCGCCGAGGTCCGCGTCTTCGACCGCGTCCTGCCGGCCACCCAGGTCGCCGAGCTGATGACCGTCAAGCCCGAGCGCAAGGGCTACTGGCAGCTCGACGAGGCCGCGAGCGGATCGTCGGCGGAGACCGGCGGCGGCCAGGCGCTGACCCTCGCCGGCAACGCCTCCGTCTACCGCCCGGCCGACCCGCTGTTCGACATCGCGGCCCTGGTCGGCGACGGCAACCTGGTCCTGGACGGCGACGGCGACTACGCGTCCACCGCCACCGCCCCGGTCACCGGCAACAGCAGCTTCACCGTGACCGCCCGCGCCCAGCTCACCTCGCTGGACCCGGAGAAGTCGCAGACGGTGCTGTCCCTGCCGGGCGCCAACGCCAACCGCGTCCAGGTCCGCTACCAGGCCGCGACGCAGCAGTGGGAGCTGGCCGTCGCCAGGACCGACGTGGCCGCGCCCGAGGTCGTCACCTTCACCGACGACCAGGCGCTGCCCGACACCGGCGGTTCCGGTCAGCACCTGGCGGTCGTCTACGACGCCTTCGCCAACTCGATCCGGCTGTACGTCGACGGCCAGCTCGTCGCCGGCGCCCACGGTGAGGACGCCACCCTGTGGTCCGCCACCGGCGGTCTGCAGGTGGGCCGTTCGCTGCGCGGGGAGAGCGAGTACTTCGCCGGCGCGATCGACGAGGTGCGGGTGTACAGCGGCGCGGCCGACCAGGTCGCGGTGCAGCAGATGGCCGCGCTGACGGCCCTCCCCGACATGTGACCCACCGTCACAGATGAGGTGTGCCGGGTCCGGGAAAGGGCCCGGCACACCTGTCCTGCCTGCCCTCCTCCCTCCTCTTCTCCCACCCCCTACGATCAGGAAGTTGACGGATGTTTTTCCGTGGCCGCTCACTGAGCCGCCGCATGCCCAGACCGACGGTCGTCGCGACAGTGCTCGGGCTCTCGCTCGCGCTGTCCGCGTCGTCGGTCGAGGCAGTGGTGCTCGACGACGGGAACCGGGGCCGCACCAGCCGCCCCGGGGTCCAGGACGACGGGGATCCCGCCAAGGGAACCTCGGCGAAAGCGAAGCCCCGCCCCTCCGACCCGGCCCGCGAGGCCGCGGTCAAGGGGCTCGACAAGGCGGCGTGGCCCCGGCAGGGCGGCGCCGAGGTGACCGTCGGCGCGTCCGGCCCGACCGAGGTCGGCGGACTGCCGGTCAAGGTCGGCGCGGCGACGTCCGTGGCCAAGAGCAAGGCGAAGGCCGCGCAGTCCGCGCGGTCCGCCGACAAGGTCCGCGTGGACGTCCTCGACCCCGCGCGTGCCGCGAGGCTCGGCGCGGGCGTCCTGCTGGGCGTCGAACGCGCCGACGGCGAGGGCGAGGCGGCCGCGAAGGTCCGCCTGACCGTGGACTACTCGGAGTTCGCCGAGGGCTTCGGCGGCTCCTACGCCTCCCGTCTCCAGTTGGTCCAGCTCCCCGCCTGCGCCACCGTCGCCGTGCCCGGCAGCAAGGCCTGCCCCGAGCAGCCCAAGGTGCTGCCCACGGTGAACGACGTGCGCAAGGGCACGGTCTCCGCCGACGTCACGGCCGCCCCGGCCCCCGCCGAGGGCACCTCCACCATGGCGGCGGACGCGACCTCCCTGGTCGCGGTGGCGGCCGGACCGTCGGGCGCGCAGGGCACCTACAAGGCGACGGCACTGGCGCCGTCCGCGAGCTGGAGCGTCGCCACCTCCTCCGGCGCGTTCAACTGGAACTACCCCTTCCGCTCCGTTCCGACCCCGGGCGGCCTCACCCCGACCGTCGGCCTCGGCTACTCCTCCCAGTCGGCCGACGGCCGCACGGCGGCAACCAACAACCAGGGCTCCTGGATCGGCGAGGGCTTCTCCTACGACCCCGGCTACATCGAGCGCCGCTACAAGCCCTGCTCCGAGGACGGCCACGACAACTCCGGCGAGCAGTGCTGGGCGTTCGAGAACGCCACGGTCATGCTCAACGGCACCGCCGGTGAGCTGGTCAAGGACGACACCACCGGCAAGTGGCACATGTCGTCCGACGACGGCTCCAAGGTCGAGCGGCTGACCGGCGCCACCAACGGCGACGAAGGCGGCAGCGGCGACAAGGGCGAGCACTGGCGGATCACCACCTCGGACGGCACCGAGTACTACTTCGGCCTGAACCGCCTGCCGGGCTGGGCCACGGGCAACGAGGAGACCGAGTCGGTCTGGACGACCCCCGTCTTCGGCGACGACTCCGGCGAGCCCTGCTACAACGCCACCTTCTCCTCCGCCCACTGCGAGCAGGCCTGGCGCTGGAGCCTGGACTACGTCAAGGACACCCACGGCAACGTGATGTCCTACTACTACGAGCGCGAGACCAACCACTACGCGCTGAACGGCAAGACGGACGTCAACGGCACGGCGTACCACCGCGGCGGCTGGCTCGAGCGCATCGACTACGGCCAGCGCGACGGCCAGGTCTACGCGGCGAAGGCCCCGGCCCGGATCGTGTTCAACACCGCCGAGCGCTGCCTGCGCACCGACGCCTTCGACTGCGCGGAGAGCAAGCGGACCAAGGCCAACGCCGCCCACTGGCCGGACGTCCCGGTCGACCAGGAGTGCAAGGCGAGCACGAAGTGCACCTCCCCGGTGCAGACGTTCTTCACCACCAAGCGGCTGACCTCGGTCGTCACACAGATGCGCAAGGACGCCACGTCCTACCAGGACGTGGACGCCTGGATCCTGACGCACCTGTTCACGGACAACGGCGACGACTCCAAGACGCTGTGGCTGTCGAAGATCGAGCACGAGGGCCGCGCCGGCACCACCGCGGTGAAGCTGCCGTCCGTGGACCTCTTCGGTGAGCAGCTCGCCAACCGCGTCGACGCGATCGGTGACAACATCGCACCGTTCCACCGCTTCCGCCTGTCCATGGTCCTCAGCGAGACCGGCGCCCAGCTCGACGTCAACTACGCGCCGACCGACTGCACCAAGGCGACGCTGCCCAAGCCGGGCGAGTCGACCAAGCGCTGCTACCCGGTGAAGTGGGCCCCGCCGGGCTACCTGGACCCGATCACCGACTGGTTCCACAAGTACGTCGTCTCCGCGGTCATCGAGACCGACCGCACCGGCGGCAGCGACGGCATGGTCACCCGCTACGACTACCAGGGCGACGCGGCCTGGCGTAAGGCCAAGCCGGACGGCATCACCGACGAGAAGTACCTCACCTGGGGCGGCTGGCAGGGCTACGGCAAGGTCAAGGTCACCAGCGGCACCGCCGACGAGCAGAAGACCCGCGTCGACTACACGTTCCTGCAGGGCATGGACGGCGACAAGGACCCGGCCGGGGGCGTCCGCTCGGTGACGGTCAAGGACTCCACCGGGGCGTCGTACAAGGACGAGGAGGAGTTCACCGGCCACGAACTGGAGGTCGCCACCTACGACGGCTCCAAGCTGGTCGCCAAGACCATCAACACGCCCTGGAAGCACTACTCCGCGACCCAGACCCGCAGCTGGGGCACCACCCGCGCGGTGATCGTGCGTACCCGGACCGGCCGCGGCTTCAACCTGAAGGCGGACGGGACCTGGCAGGAGACCACGTCCACCACCACGTACGACACGTCGAACGGCACCGGCCGGGTGCTGACGGTCGACGACCAGGGCGACGTCTCCACCGCCAAGGACGACTCCTGCACCCGCACCACCTACGCGGACAACACGGCGAAGAACATCCTGTCGCTGCCCGCGCGCAGCGAGTCCGTCTCGGTGAGGTGTTCCGCCACCCCCGACCGCAAGACGCAGGTCCTCGCCGACGAGCGCACCTCCTACGACGGCGGAGCCTTCGGCGCGGCCCCGACCAAGGGTGACGCGACGAAGACCGAGCGGATGACGTCGCACAACGGCACCACGGCGACCTACCAGGTCACCGGCACCACGACCTACGACGCCTTCGGCCGTCCGCTGTCCCAGAAGGACGCCAAGCAGAACGAGACGAAGACCGTCTACACCGAGACCAACGGCCTGATGACGAAGACAGTCGTCACCAACGCCGCCGGTCACGTCACCACCACCGACTACGAGCCCGCCTGGGGCATGTCCAAGGGCCAGACCGACCCCAACGGCAAGCGCACCGACCTCGACTACGACGCGCTCGGCCGTCTGACCTCGGTGTGGCTGGCGGACCGGACGTCCAACCAGACCCCGAGCATCAAGTACTCGTACAACGTCCGCAAGGACAAGGTCACCTCGATCAAGACCGAGAAGATCGAGAACGACGGGTCCTACGGTGCGGAGTACCAGCTCTACGACAGCTTGTTGCGATCCCGTCAGATCCAGACGGAGGGCGCTGACGGCAGTCGCATGGTCGCCGACACGTGGTACGACGGTACGGGCAACGTCAAGAAGACCAACTCGACCTACAACGCCGCGGGTGCCGCCTCGGACGAGTTGCTTCTCGTGACCAACGGGCAGGTCGGAGCCCAGAGCCTGATGGAGTACGACGGCCTCGGCCGCCCCACCGCTCAGATCTTCGCTGTCGGTGGCAGCGAACAGTGGCGCACCACGACGCGCTACGACGGTGAGCTGGTCCACGTCGATCCGCCCAACGGCGGAGTACCCACGACTACGGTCAACAACGGCCAGGGCAACGTATCCGAACTGCGCCACTACCGTGGCTCGGCGCCCGGTGCGGGTGTGCCCTACGACTCGACCAAGTACACGTACACGGCGGCCGGCAAGCTGGAGACCGTCACCGACGCCAAGGGCAATGTGTGGCGGTTCGAGTACGACCAGCTCGGTCGTCAGACCAAGACGGTCGATCCCGACACGGGCACGTCGCGTACGGAGTACGACGAACTGGACCGCCCGGTGGTCTCCTACGACGGACGGAACAAGAAGACCTCCACCGTCTACGACAGTCTCGGCCGTGTGCTGTCCACCTGGCAGGGCGATGCGGGAACCGGTACGAAGCTGACCGAGAACCGGTACGACAAGGCCGGCTGGCTCGGCCTGGCATACGGTCACTTGAGTTACATTTCGCCGACGGAGTACTTCGCCGTGGCGATCCAGTCGGTGGACGATTTCTACCAGCCGCTCAAGACCGCCTACCAGATCCCCGCCTCCCAGGGCGACCTGGCCGGCACGTACGTCTTCACCACGTCGTACAACCGGGACGGATCGGTGCAGAGCAGCGGCCTGCCCGCCGTGGGCGACCTGCCTGCCGAGGCGGTGACCTACACCTACGACTCGCTGCAGCGTCCGATGACGATGACGGGCAGCACCCCGTACGTCACCAACACCGTCTATTCGCGCACCAGCCAACTACAGCAACTCGAGCTGTCCACCGGCAGCGGCAAGAAGGTCTGGCAGACCTACACCTACGAGAAGGGCACCGACCGGCTCACCCGCTCGATGGTCGACGTCTACGGCGCGACCGCCCCGGCGAAGGACTCGCGGTACTCCTACGACCAGGCCGGCAACGTCCTGTCGATCGCGGACACCGCGAACTCCGCCTCGCCGGACCTGCAGTGCTTCGCCTACGACAGCCGGCAGCGGCTGAACGATGCCTGGACCCCGCAGGCCACCGCGGCGAGCGCGTCCGGCATGGGCACCCGGGGCTCCGCCACTCCGGTGGACGGCAGCGGCCCGGCGGCCTGTGACTCCGCGCCCGGTTCCGGCGCGCTGGGCGGTCCGGCCCCGTACTGGAAGTCCTACGAGACCGACGCCATCGGCAACCGCGTCTCGGAGACGATCCACGACACCGGGCTCGACACGGCGAAGAACATCACCCGCAGCTACGAGTACGGCGGCGCGGGCGCGCTGGGCGACGGCCCGCACCAGGTCACCAAGGTGGTGGAGAACACCCCGACGGGTGACCGGCAGTCGACGTACGAGTACGACGACGCGGGCAACACCACCAAGCGCACCATCGGTGGGAACGCGCAAACACTGAACTGGAACGACTCCGGCCAGCTCAACAAGGTCACGGACACCGCCGGCTCGGAGACCACCTATCTGTACGATCCGACCGGCACCCGGGTCCTGCGGAAGGACCCCTCCGGCACGACCGCCTACCTGCCCGGCACAGAGCTGAAGCTGTCCGCCGACGGTACGAAGACGGAGGCGACCCGCTACTACACCTATCTCGACCAGACCGTCGCGGTCCGAACGGCGGGCAAGGTTTCCTTCGTGGCGTCGGACCACCACGGGACGGGCGAACTGGCCGTCGACGCGGCGACCGGCGCCATCTCCCAACGACGTTTCGACCCCTTCGGCGTCGAACGAGGCGAGAGGACCGGCACCTGGCCGGGGGAGAAGGGCTTCGTCGGTGGCACCATCGACGCCTCGACCGGTCTCACCCACCTCGGAGCCAGGGAGTACGACGCCCAGATCGGCAAGTTCATCTCCGCCGACCCGGTCATCGACTACACCCAACCGCAACAGGTCAACGGCTACGCGTACGCCAACAACTCACCGGTCACGCACGCCGACCCCAGCGGCATGATCATCCCGGAGTGCCGGGAGGGCCTGATCGAGTGCCGCGGCGGCATGCCGTACACCCCGAAGACGAAGGTCGAGAAGGCGCAGTCCGACTACGACCTGGCGTCCTGGAAGGTCACACAGGCGCAGGGCCAGCAGGCCGCGGCCAAGCAACGGATCAAGTCCGCGGGCAAGGCCCTGGTCAAGATCGTCCGCGACATCCTCGGCGTCGACGCGGCTCTGGACTGCATCTCCAGCGGCGACGTCGGAGCCTGCGGCGAGACCCTGCTCAACATCGCCGGCAGCTTCGCGGGCGGGCTGGCGGGCAAGGTCCTCGCCAAGTACGGCGCCCCATGGAACTGGGCCAAGGGCTACCGCCTCGCCAAGCGGGTCACGGGTCTGGTCGGGGACCTGATCGGTGGCGTCAAGAGCTTGTGGAAGGCCAACAAGGCGGCCGGCAAGGCGAGCGCCGGTCTGGCCAGAGCCGGGGACAAACTGAAGGACGCGAGGAAGAAGGCAGCCGAGGCTCTCAAGAAACGGAAGAAGAACGAGGAAGGCGGCTCCTGCCTGGTCGGCGGCAAGCACAGCTTCCTGCCGGGCACGAAGGTGCTGCTGGCCGACGGCAGGACCAAGCCGATCGAGAAGGTGACGCTCGGTGACAAGATCACCGTCACCGATCCGAAGGCGGGCGGTACGACGGTCCGCGAGGTCGTCGGCACGATCGTCACCGAGGACGACAAGCACTTCGTCGATCTGACGATCAAGGATGCTTCCGGCCGGTCCGAGAAGCTCGTCTCCACCACGACCCACCCCTTCTGGTCCGACTCCGAACAGGAGTGGATCGAGGCCGGCGATCTCACGCCGGGCATGCGCCTGCACACGGCGACCGGCGAGGCTGTCGAACTCACGGCCGTCCACGCCTTCGACAAGCGTCAGCGCACGCACGACCTGACGGTGTCGGACGTCCACACGTACTACGTGCACGCGGGCGGCGTCTCGCTCCTCGTGCACAACTGTGACGAGGGCGAGGACGAGTCGGACGCGCTGATGGACGCGGTGCAGTCCGTCGCGGACGAGGCCTCCACGATCAAGGACAGCAAGAAGCGGCCTGCCGTCGCGGAAGGCATCCAGCTGTCGGACGGCACGGTGATGGCGAGTACGAGCATTCGCGGCGCGAAGGTTCGCGTGCATCCCGCGGTGCAGGCCGTGCTGACCAAGATGGCTTCGCACGCCACGCGAGGTCGGGGACACGGTCAGTGCGGGCTTGTGGTCTGTGTCTCCCAGGCGTTGTTCGCGGGGAAGAGTCCCCTGGGGGCCAGAGGGGCCGCGGTCACCATTCGCAACAACGTGAACCACGAGAAACACGGGATGCCGGTCGGGCCGTGCAACAGTTGTGCCGCCCTGGTGGAGCACTTCGAGATGAACTTCATCACACCATGACGGCAGAAGTGGGAGCAGAGACGGCTGGGAAGATGGAAAACCTGACGGAAGAGATCGAGAACGCTCTGTCAGCGGCCGGCTGGGTGCCGGGCAGACAGGTGGACACCGCTGAGTGGCAGAGGCGGCTGGAAGCCTCCGGCGAGGTCACCATGAGCGAGGCGGCACGCCGGTTCCTGGCGGAGTTCGGTGGACTTGCCTTCCCCCATGCGGGCACGGGCATCTCCATGGCACGCCAGCCCTTCGTGCTGGACCCCCTGCTGTGCCTGGGCGAGGAGGACAGATTCGCCGAATGGGGCGAGGAGCTCGGTGAGAGCATCTTTCCCGTCGGCGAGTTCGACGAGGGCAGGGGCGGCTTTCTCGGAATCGACGAGAACGGCGTGATCTATCAGGTCGTCGACACCCTGAGCCGCTTCGCGGAGCAGCGCGCGGGACTGGAGTGCCTGATCCTCGGCATCGCTCCCGAGCCCTTGTTCGAGTGAAGGGAACAGGTCCCGCTTGGGCGGGCTGAAGATCGGGGCCCGGTTTGACCCCTCAAGCCGGGCCCCGTAACCTTGACCGTCGGCGTGTCCATCGGGGCCGCCACATCCCCGTAAACCTCTTCCTTCCGGGTGCTCCGGCGGCCGGGAGAGGTCGTCCGTGTTCTTGGCCGGGCGGCTGGCCTGCGGGGGTGCCGTTCTTCGAGCGAGAGTGAGATCCGCGTGTACGCCATCGTGCGCAGCGGTGGTCGCCAGCACAAGGTTGCTGTCGGCGACATCGTTGAGGTTGACAAGATTTCCACCGCCAAGGTCGGCGACACGGTCGAGCTCTCGACCCTGCTCGTGGTCGACGGCGACGCCGTGACCAGCGACCCGTGGGTCCTGGCCGGCATCAAGGTCCAGGCCGAGGTCGTGGACCACCACAAGGGCCAGAAGATCGACATTCTGCGCTACAAGAACAAGACCGGCTACCGCCGTCGTCAGGGCCACCGCCAGCAGTACACGGCGATCAAGGTCACTGAGATCCCCGCGGCTGCGAAGTAAGGGACTGAGGAGACATGGCACACAAGAAGGGCGCATCGTCCACCCGGAACGGTCGCGACTCGAACGCCCAGCGGCTCGGTGTGAAGCGCTTCGGCGGTCAGGCCGTCAACGCGGGTGAGATCCTGGTCCGCCAGCGTGGCACCCACTTCCACCCGGGCGCCGGCGTCGGCCGTGGCGGCGACGACACGCTGTTCGCCCTGCAGGCCGGTGCGGTGCAGTTCGGCACCCACCGTGGCCGCAAGGTCGTGAACATCGTTCCGGTCGCCTGATCGGAAGCTTTCGCGAGGCGGACCTCACTTCCCCCACGGGAAGCGGGTCCGCCTTTCGCGTGTTAGGCAAGAGACATCCCCGTAGTAACTGGAGGCACATCCCATGACCACCTTCGTGGACCGCGTCGAGCTGCACGTCGCCGCGGGTAACGGAGGCCACGGCTGTGCCTCCGTCCACCGTGAGAAGTTCAAGCCGCTCGGCGGGCCCGACGGCGGCAACGGCGGACGCGGCGGCGACGTGATCCTCACCGTCGACCAGTCCGTGACGACCCTCCTCGACTACCACCACTCCCCGCACCGCAAGGCCACCAACGGCAAGCCCGGTGAGGGCGGCAACCGGTCCGGGAAGGACGGGCAGGACCTGGTCCTCCCCGTGCCGGACGGGACCGTCGTCCTGGACAAGGCGGGCAACGTGCTCGCGGACCTGGTCGGGCACGGGACGTCGTACGTCGCCGCCCAGGGCGGACGCGGCGGGCTCGGCAACGCCGCCCTCGCCTCCGCGCGGCGCAAGGCGCCCGGGTTCGCGCTGCTCGGCGTGCCGGGGGACCTGCAGGACATCGTCCTGGAGCTCAAGACCGTCGCCGACGTGGCGCTGGTCGGCTACCCGAGCGCCGGCAAGTCGTCGCTGATCTCCGTGCTCAGCGCCGCCAAGCCGAAGATCGCCGACTACCCCTTCACCACCCTCGTCCCGAACCTCGGTGTCGTCACCGCCGGGTCGACCGTCTACACCATCGCCGACGTGCCCGGCCTCATCCCCGGGGCCAGCCAGGGCAAGGGGCTCGGCCTGGAGTTCCTGCGGCACGTCGAGCGGTGCAGCGTGCTCGTGCACGTGCTGGACACCGCCACGCTGGAATCCGAGCGCGACCCCGTCTCCGACCTCGACATCATCGAGGAGGAGCTGCGGCAGTACGGCGGTCTCGGCGACCGTCCCCGCATCGTCGTCCTCAACAAGATCGACGTCCCCGACGGCAAGGACCTCGCCGAGATGGTGCGCCCCGACCTGGAGGCGCGCGGCTACCGCGTCTTCGAGGTGTCGGCCGTCGCCCATATGGGGCTGAGGGAGCTGTCGTTCGCGCTCGCCGAGCTGGTGGCCGGGGCGCGGGCCGCCAAGCCCAAGGAGGAGGCGACCCGCATCGTCATCCGGCCCAAGGCCGTGGACGACGCCGGCTTCACCGTCACCCGCGAGGACGTCGACGGGGAGCTGCTGTTCCGCGTGCGCGGCGAGAAGCCCGAACGCTGGGTCCGCCAGACCGACTTCAACAACGACGAGGCCGTCGGCTACCTCGCCGACCGGCTCAACCGCCTCGGTGTCGAGGCGGAGTTGATGAAGGCCGGTGCCCGGTCAGGTGACGGCGTCGCCATCGGCCCCGAGGAGAACGCGGTCGTCTTCGACTGGGAGCCGACCGTCACGGCCGGCGCGGAGATGCTCGGCCGACGCGGCGAGGACCACCGCTTCGAGGCGCCCCGCCCGGCCGCCCAGCGGCGACGCGACCGGGAGGCCGAGCGGGACGACGTCGAGCGGGAGTACGACGACTTCGAGCCGTTCTGACCGGTGGGGTGACGGCGGGTGAGGTCGTGGTGAACACCCGGGCAACCAACGGGTGTTCCGGCCGGTCGTACTGAGCGGCAACCCGACCGGTTCTACGACAGGACGCCCGCCATGGCCGCGCCTTCCCCACGCCACAGGAACCTCACCCGCCCCGCACGGATCGCGCTCGCGACCGGTGTGGCACTCGTCGTCGCCGGGACCCTCGCGGTGCCCGGCGCGTACGCGGCGCCCGCCGGGGCACCGGCGGCCGGCGCCGCCCAGCCGCGCGACGACTTCAACGGCGACGGTTACGCCGACCTCGCCGTCGCCGCCCCCACCGCGACCGTCGCCGGCAAGAAGGGCGCCGGCTACGTCGCCGTGGTGTACGGGTCGGCGACCGGGCTGCGCACGGCGACCAAGCAGGTGTTCCACCAGAACACCGCCGGTGTTCCCGGCAGCGCGGAGACGGACGACGAGTTCGGCAGCGCGCTCACCACCGCCGACGTCGACGGGGACGGCTACGCCGATCTCGTCGTCGGCGTGGCCCGGGAGGACACCGAGGACGGCGGAGCCGACGCCGGGTTGGTCGAGGTGCTGTGGGGTGGGCCCCAGGGACTGTCCGGCGGCACCGCGCTCGCGTCGGGGCGGAACGCCCATGACGCGCTCGGCGCCGCCGGTCACCTGACCACCGGGGACGTAAACGGAGACGGCAGCCCGGACGTGGTGACCGTCGAGAACCTGCACGACCTGCGGATCCTCAAGGGCCCCTTCGGCCGGGACGGCGCCGGTCCGGGCGGCGAGCAGGTGGTGAAGGACGTGTACGACAGCCGGGTCCTCGACCTCGCCGCCGGTGACATCAACGGCGACGGCCTCACCGACGTCGTCGCCACCGAGAACGACGGCGAGGAGTACGACGCCCGCCGGGTCGTGTACTGGCTGGGCGACCGCACCGCGCTCAACCCCTTCACCCTCGTCTACGACATCGACGGCGCGGGGCTCCAGGGCGGCGAGAACCTCGACGTCGGGGACGTGAACGCCGACGGGTACGACGACATCGTGGTCGGCCGGGCCGTGGACGGGTACGACAGCGACCTCGACAACCCGTACGTCAAGGGCGGCCGGGTCACCTGGATCCCCGGCACCCCCGAGGGCCCCGACGGGGTCAAGGCCGTCTTCCTCAACCAGGACCGTCCCGGAGTGCCCGGCACCGCCGAGGACGACGACGCCTTCGGCACCGACGTCCACATCGGCGACGTCGACGGCGACGGCTACCAGGACGTCGTCACCGGAGTGCCCGGCGAGGACCTCGGCAGCGTGTCCGCGGCCGGCGCCGTCGTCGTGCTGCGCGGCACCGCGAACGGGCTCACCGGCGCCGGTGGCCTGACGGTCACCCAGAACACCGCGAACGTGCCCGGCACCGCCGAGAAGAACGACAGGTTCGGCGGTGCCGCCCACCTCGGTGACACCAACGGCGACGGGCGCGCCGACCTCGTCGTCGGCGCGCCGGGGGAGAACTCCGGCGCCGGGTCGGTGTGGTACTTCCGCTCCTCCCCGACGGCCGTCGCGGGCGGCGCCGGGACCTTCGGCGCGGGCACCCTCGGCACGGTGGCGACCGGAGCGAGGCTGGGCACCGCCTTCGCCGACTGACGGAACGGGCGACAACCGCCTTCGCCCGCCGCTCACCTGACGGACCCGTCGTGGCCACGGGATGTTCCCGCGCCGCGACGGGTTTTCCGTTGTCCCCCTGCTTGTCATGCACGCGAACCACGGTGTTCAGCGGACGGACCGCCCGGACCACGAGCTTCCCAGTGTCCGAGTGCCACACGAGGCAGGGGAGTCCGCCGATGACCGGAGCAGTTCAGCCCGACCGCCGCCGTGTCCTGACCGCCGGTGCCGCCGTGCTCGGCGCCGCCGCCTCCGCCCAGCTGTGGCTGCCGGCCACCGCGCACGCGGCCGGAGTGAAGCTGCCCGACGGTGTGTTCAGCCTGGGGGTGGCCTCCGGCGACCCGCTCCCGGACGGGGTCGTCCTGTGGACCCGGCTCGCCCCGGACCCGCTGAACGGCGGCGGCATGCCCGGCCGCACCGTGGCCGTGGAGTGGCAGGTGGCCCGGGACGCCCGCTTCAAGAAGGTCGTCCGCCGGGGCGTCGCTCCGGCCCGGAGCAGGTACGGGCACAGCGTCCACGTGGACGTACGCGGGCTGAGCCCGGACACCACGTACTGGTTCCGCTTCCGCGCCGGCGGGCAGCTCTCACGCGTCGGCCGCACCCGTACCGCGCCCGCCGCGGACAGCTCCGGCGGAAACCTGCGGGTCGCCCTCGCCTCCTGCCAGAACTGGCAGCACGGCTACTTCACCCCGTACGCCGACATGCTGCAGCAGGACCCGGACGTCGTGGTGTTCGTCGGCGACTACATCTACGAGTCCACCCCCTCGGCGACCGGCGTACGCCGCCACGAGGGCAGCGGTGAGCCGTACAGCCTCACGCAGTACCGCAACCGGTACGCCCAGTACCGCTCCGACCCGGACCTCGCGGAGATGCACGCCAACGCACCCTTCGTGGTCACCTTCGACGACCACGAGGTCGACAACGACTTCGCCGGCGAGATCCCGCAGGACCCGGACAAGCAGGCGCACGACCCGTTCGTCGCCCGGCTGACGGCCGCCTACCAGGCGTACTACGAGCACATGCCGGTCCGCGCCAGCTCCGTCCCCGACGGCCCGCACATCCGCATGCACCGCCGGCTGGAGTTCGGCCGGCTCGCCCGGCTCAACGTGCTGGACACCCGCCAGTACCGCAGCGACCAGGCCACCAGCCAGGAAGGCGCCCAGGACCCGTCGCTGACCATGCTCGGGGCCGCGCAGAAGCGCTGGCTGGTCGACGGGCTGCGCCACTCGCCCGCCCGCTGGAACCTGATCGCCTCCCAGATCATGATGGCCGAGACCGACCTCCAGGTCGGCGAGGGCAAGCTCTGGTTCTACGACGCCTGGGACGGCTACCAGGCCGAACGCAACGCGCTGCTCCAGGAGTTCCGGCGGGTCAGCAACCCCGTCGTCCTCACCGGCGACCGCCATCTGACGATGATCAGCGACCTCAAGGAGGACTTCGCCGACCCGAAGTCGGCGGTCGTGGGCGCCGAGTTCGTCGGCACGTCCATCTCCAGCAACGGCGACCAGGACCAGGCCGCGTTCCGCGCGCAGTGGGACCCGCGGCGCGCGGACAACCCGCACTGGAAGCTGCTCGACGCGCACCGCGGCTACCACCTGTTCGACATCGGTCAGGACGGCATCGACGCGCGCGTGCGGGTGGTGGACACCGTGGTGAAGCCGCGGGCCACGCCGAGCACGCTGGCCGGTCTGCGGGTCGAGGCCGGCCGCCCCGGAGTGCACCTGGTCTGAGCCCGCCGCCCGACGGGAGGAGCCCGGCGCTCAGGCGGGTCCCAGGCTCCTCTCACGGCATCCTCAGCGAGCCGTCCTACCGTGCCCCGGCATGGACACCGACTGTACGAGAGAAGAACCCCCGGCCACCGGCACCACGATCCCCCCGCTGCCCGCCGGCACCCGCCTGCTGCACATCGGTCCGCACAAAACCGGCACCACCGCCGTCCAGGGCGCGCTGTTCGCCGCGAAGGAGGAGATGGCGCGGCACGGCGTCGACTTCCCGGCGCACCGCCGGCACCCGATCGAGGCCGTCCTCGCCGCCTGCGCCCGGCCCGCGATGATGGGGGACACCGTCCCCACCGAGAAGCACTGGCAGCGGCTGCTGGACCGGGTGGCGGCCACCGGGGAGCGCACCTCCGTGATCAGCAGCGAGTTCTTCGCCGACGCCGAGGACGGGGCGACGATCGCGCGGATCGTCGGGCAACTCGGCGGCGACCGTGTGCACGTCCTGGTCACCCTGCGGCCCCTGGCGCGGATCATGCCCTCGCAGTGGCAGCAGTACGTGCAGAACGGGCTGCGGCTGGGCTACGAGCCGTGGCTGGAGCACATGCTCCGCAGGCCCCCGTACGACAGGCCCACCCCCAGCTTCTGGCGCCGGCACCGGCACGACCGGCTGGTCGAGCGGTGGGCCGCGGTGACCGGTCCCGACCGGGTGACCGTCGTCGTGGTCGACGACCGCGACCGGGGCGCGCTGATGCGCACCTTCGAGGCGCTGCTGGGGCTGCCCGAGGGGCTGCTGAGGCCGGTCCCGGAGACCGCGAACCGTTCCCTCACCCTCGCCGAGACCGAAATGCTGCGGAACCTCAACAAGGAATTCCGCGGCAATGGGATTCCGGAAGAGCTGTATTCGAGGCTGGTGCGGCACGGCGCGATCGCGCATATGAAGAACTCGTGCGGTCCCGCCCCGCAGGACGTGAAGATCCGTACTCCGCGATGGGCCCTGGAGGCCGCCGCCGGGATCGGCGCCGAGACGGCCGCGTGGATCGGCTCCACGGGCGTACGGGTCCTCGGCGACTTGGCGTCGCTGTCCCGCGTGCCGGCGTCCGGGGAGCCGGCGGGGGAGCCGCGGCTCGCTCCCGAGGCGGCCGCGCGGGCCCTGTTCGGGATGCTCGCCGCGGTCGCCGCGGTGAACGGCACCGGCAAAGGGCGTACCGTTCACCGGACATCGTCGAAGGAACTCGTGAAGGTCCTCGGTCACCGCTGCCTGAAACGGCTGCGCCTGCGCTGAGCCGACCGGGTGGTGTCACGCCTGTCACGCACAGCAATGACATAACTCCTGTGTAGTTACTCACAACAATTCGTGATGCGCCCCGGGAACCCTGACGGGGGCGCCAGGAGTCCAAGGTGAATGACAGGTTGCGCGCACATATGCGGCGGAGGTCGCTCACCTTGCACTGCGGTAACCACAAGTGGGACCATTTCGAAGTTCCCTGTCGCCCCAAGGTAGGTCACCTGTGTCCCAGCACATAGCCAAGCCCCGTACCACCGCAGTGATCCTGGCCGGCGGTACCGGTCAGCGGGTGGGTCTGTCGATCCCCAAGCAGCTGCTGAAGATCGCCGGCAAGGCAGTCATCGAGCACACCCTGGCCACCTTCGAGAAGGCCGACTCGATCGACGACATCATCGTGCTGATGGCGCCGGGATACGTGCCCGACATCGAGAAGATCGTCGCCAAGGCCGGGTTCACGAAGGTCGCCAAGGTCATCGAGGGCGGCTCGACCCGGAACGAGACCACGGAGCGGGCCATCGCCGCGCTCGGCGAGGGCCTGGCCGAGGGCGAGGACCGCAACGTCCTCTTCCACGACGCCGTGCGCCCCCTGCTGTCGCAGCGCGTCATCGACGACTGCGTGACCGCGCTGGAGCGCTACCAGGCCGTCGACGTGGCCATCCCGTCCGCCGACACCATCATCGTCACGCGCACGCACGGCGAGGACGGCGAGTTCATCACGGAGATCCCGGACCGCTCCCGGCTGCGCCGCGGCCAGACCCCGCAGGCCTTCAAGCTGTCCACCATCCGCCGCGCCTACGAGGTCGCCGCCGGCGACCCCAACTTCCAGGCCACGGACGACTGCTCGGTCGTGCTCAAGTACCTGCCGGACGTGCCGATCCACGTCGTGGCGGGTGACGAGTACAACATGAAGGTCACCCAGCCGGTCGACGTCTTCATCGCCGACAAGCTCTTCCAGCTCGCCTCCACCGCCGCGCCCGAGCAGGTCTCCGAGGAGGCCTACCGCGAGCTGCTCACCGGTAAGACGATGGTGGTCTTCGGCGGTTCGTACGGCATCGGCAAGGACATCGCCGAGCTCGCCGAGTCCTACGGCGCCACCGTCTACGCGCTGGGCCGCTCCACCACCGGCACCCACGTGGAGAACCCGGAGGAGGTCGACGACGCGCTGTCCAAGGCGTACGGCGAGACCGGCCGCATCGACTACGTCGTCAACACCGCGGGCGTGCTGCGCATCGGCAAGCTCGCCGAGACCGACAACGCCACCATCGAGGAGGCGCTGAAGGTCAACTACCTGGCCCCGGTGCAGATCGCCCGCTCCGCCTACAAGTACCTGGCCGAGGCCAAGGGGCAGCTGCTGCTGTACACCTCCAGCAGCTACACCCGCGGGCGCGCCGAGTACAGCCTGTACTCCTCGACCAAGGCCGCCATGGTGAACCTCACCCAGGCCCTGTCCGACGAGTGGGCCGGTGACGGCGTCCGGGTGAACTGCATCAACCCGGAGCGCACCGCCACGCCGATGCGCACCAAGGCTTTCGGGCAGGAGCCGGCGGGCAGCCTGCTGTCCTCCGAGGCGGTGGCCCGGACCTCACTGGACGTGCTGTTGTCCGAGCTCACCGGCCATGTCATCGACGTACGGCAGCAGGACCCGACGGCGGGTGCGGCACGGGCCACCGGGTTCGAGCAGGCGCTGGCCGCGGTGCTGGACCGTCAGGACGGCGTGTAATAATTGCCGCCAAATAGCCTTCCGTAATTCAGGCCCCTGCGGCCTCCTGTTCACGCGGTCAGTCGACGGGAGTTCGCGGGGGCCTGAATCCGTACCTCCCGAATTGCGCACAGGCACAAAACCGGCACTCCCCCCTCCAAGAGCAGGTTATTCGTGATATCCACCGCTATTCGCGTCGCCCGGGTGGGCAGCGCGGCCGAGCTGGCCGCGGCGGTCCTCATGATGCTGGGCTACCCCTGCCTCATGCTGGCCGCGCTCGTCCCGAGCATCCCCGCCTTCGCGGCAGCGGCCGCCGTGACGTACCTGGCGGACCACTATCTGCACCGCAAGGGCAGCTATCTGGTCAGCCGTCTCAGCAAGGTGCGGGCCGGCCTGTCGATCCGCTTCCTGATCCGGGAGCTGCTGCTGATCCTGCTGCTGGCCCGCCTGTCCCTCGCGGACAACCTGATCTACTACGGGGCGATCGCCTGCTTCATCGCCTTCTACGGTCTTCAGGCCCCGCACGGCGTGCTCACCACGCTGATCCGCAACCGCCGCCGGATGCCGGTCGCCACCCGCAACGTCGACCTGGCCTCCCGTATCCGCATCCCGGACGCGCCGCCGCGCGCGCTGCTGAACCGCGCCGCGGAGAAGATGCTCCACCTCGACCTCGCGGCGGTCGCCGGCATACTCGTCGGCGCCTCCCTGGAGTCGGCCGCCGTCGGCTACGCCGGCATCGGCGTCACGGTGGCCGCGGGCATCCTGTACATCCTCGTCCTGCTGCCCTACGTGCGCGGCCGGAAGACCCCGCCGAGCCCGGAGAAGGTGCTGGAGGCGGTCGACGGCTGGCTGCGCGAGTACCGCCCGGAGACCGTGCTGTACTTCTCCGGTTCCAAGGACTCCGCCTACCAGGTCAACATGTGGCTGGAGACCATGGAGCAGCTGGACACCCGTCCGCTGGTCGTCCTGCGCGAGCGGGTCATCCTGCAGAACCTGGCGCCCACCACGGTCCCCGTCGTCTGCGTGCCCGGAGGGGTGCACCTGATGAACATGGACCTGTCCACGGTGCGGGTCGCGCTGTACGCGGCGAACGTCGGCAAGAACATCCACATGCTGCGCGTGCCCACCATGAAGCACGTCTTCATCGGCCACGGCGACAGCGACAAGCTCGCCAGCGTCAACCCGTACAGCAAGGTCTACGACGAGGTGTGGACGGCCGGCCGCGCGGGCCGCGACCGCTACGCCATCGCCGACGTCGGTGTCCGCGACGCCGACATCGTCGAGGTCGGCCGCCCGCAGCTGGCCCCGATCCAGACCTGGCAGGGCGTCCCCGGCGACCGCATGCCGACGGTCCTGTACGCGCCCACCTGGGAGGGCTGGGACGACAACCCCGGCAACACCTCGATCCTGCTGGCCGGCGAGAACATCGTGAAGAAGCTGGTCGAGGCCGACCCGGCGGTGCGGGTCCTGTACAAGCCGCACCCCTTCACCGGCACCCGCAGCGCCAAGGCGAAGGCCGCCCACCAGCGGATCATCGCGCTGGTGGAGAAGGCCGCCGCCGCACGCGCCGCCGACCCGCGGTTCACCACCGACACCGCCGCCCAGGCCCGGGCCGGGGCCGAGCTGGCACGCATCGAGGCCCGGCTGGCCGAGCTGGCCGTCGGCACCGACAACGGCGACGAGGCCGAGGCCACCCGCGACGGGCTCGTCGACGTGGCCCGGCACGAGGAGACCGCCCGGCTGCGCGCCGAGTGGAACGCCGCGTACTGGCGCTCCTTCCCCGACTGGGAGCACCGCGTCATCACGGGCGCCGAGCCGCGGCTGTACGACTGCTTCAACGTCTCCGACGCGATGGTCTCCGACATCTCCAGCGTGGTCTCCGACTTCATCGCCAGCGGCAAGCCGTACGCCGTCACGGACTCCGCCGAGCTGGGCGTGGAGGAGTTCAAGCGGCAGAACACGGCGGTGCGCGCCGCGGTGATCCTGTCCAACAGCGCGAAGGAGCTCGGCGGGCTGCTCGACGCGGTCCGCGACCCGGCCGCCGACCCGCTGGCCGGGGACCGGGGGGAGCTCAAGCGCTATCTGCTCGGCCCGGACGAGCCGAAGTCCATCGACCAGTTCAACACCGCGGTCGCCCAGCTCGCGCTGAAGGCCGAGACGCGCAACCTCGGCCAGGAGTCCCGGATCACCACCGGCGGCCCCGACGTGGAGCTGGCGGACGCGGTGCCCGTGCCGCGGACGTCGGCGGCCGGTGAGACGGGCGGCGTCGACGTCGGCTGACCGGCCCGGCGGGCTCGACAGGGCTCGGCCCCCGAGGATCGACTCCTCGGGGGCCGAGCCCTTTCACCTGCCCGAAAGACCGTCGGCGACCCTGTGACGTGGACCACTAAAACAGGTGTCCGAGGCAACCCCTTGCCTCGAACGTCCGTCTAACAAGTAAAGAATGAGGCGATACGGGGGAAACGCCCCGTGACGAGGGGGAAGTGACCATGGCGCAGCCTGATGTCACCGTGGTCATCGGGGCGTACGAGGCGATGCCGTATCTGGTCGAGTGCCTCGCCTCCGTGGAGGCGCAGACCATCGCCCCGGAGCGCATCGAGGTCATCGCGGTCGACGACGGCTCGACCGACGGCACGGGGGAGTGCCTGGAGGAGTTCGCGGCCCGCGCGCCCATGCCGGTCACCGTGCTCCGGCAGGAGAACTCCGGCGGCCCCAGCGGCCCGCGCAACGTGGGCCTGGGCAAGGCCGCCGGACGCTACGTCTTCTTCCTGGACGCCGACGACCGGCTGGGCCCCGAGGCCCTGGAGCGGATGGTCGACATGGCCGACCGGGCCGGCACCGATGTCGTGCTGGGCCGGATCGAGGGCGTCAACCGGGGCGCGCCGAAGTCCATGTGGGGCAAGACGCTGGAGCGTACGGACGTCTACTCGTCCAACATCAAGTTCACGCTCAGCGCGCAGAAGCTGTTCCGCCGCGCGTTACTCGACCGGCACGGCATACGGTTCGACGAGTCCCTGTTCACCGGCGAGGACGCGCTGTTCACCATGGAGGCCTATCTGCGGGCCGACGGCGTCTCCGTGATCGCCGACTACACCTGCTACTACCTGGTGGGCCGCGACGACGGCAAGCACGTCACCAAGAGCGGCGGCTACGCCCTGCGGTTCGACTCCGCCCGCGCCCTGATGAACCTGATCGCCGATCTCGTCCCCGAGGGCCCCCGCCGGGACCTGCTGATGGTGCGGCCGTTCACGGTCACCCTGCTGCCCCAGTTCGGCCCCCGGTTCCTCAAGGACTCCGACGAGGTCCGGCGGCGCAAGCTGGAGCTGGCGCGGCCGCTGATGGACGTCCACTGGACCGAGGGCGTCGCCCGGCTGCTGAAGACCGAGGAGCGGCTGCGGCTGCACCTGGTGGCCGGGCAGCGGCTGGAACTCCTCACGGACGTCCTGCGGTTCCTCCGGGAGAAGAAGCAGCCGCAGGCCCTGCTGGAGCGGCGGGGCCGCCGCGTCTACCTCGCCTACCCGCACTTCCGTGACCGCGCGGCCGGCATCCCCGACTCCGTGTACCTGGCCTCCCCGCGCGAGGCCCGCGCGGTACCCGGCCACCGCGCGGACGGCACGGACTCCCTGCTGCGCCGCACCGTCCGCAAGGCCCGCCGCCTGCTGACCCCCTAGACGAGGCGGGGGGACGCCGGGTTCGTACCGTGCGCCGGGGTGGTCTCCTGGCGCTGGACGGGGAGTTCCGCGGTGAGGCGGTGCGTGGTGCGGGTCCGGCGGGCCTGGGACTCCGCGCACAGGGCCCGGACGGCCGCGGCGAAGCGCCGCTGGGACGGCGGGTCGGCCGGGCCCAGCAGGCGGAGCTTCAACTCCGCGCGCGCCGCCGCCAGTTCGTCCTTCCGCGGGTCGCGGACCGACTCCAGCAGGGCCGGCACCCCGGCGGCGTCCGGCGTCAGCACCGTCGCCGCCGCCACCGTCGGGAACGCCGCACGGAACGCCTCCTCGGGCAGCCCGCCGGTGTTCGCCACCGCGTACGGCTTCCCGCTCGCCAGGAAGTCGCTGATCACGCTCGACACATCACTGATCAGCAGGTCGGCGACGTTGAAGCAGGCGTACAGCCCGAGCCGGGCGTCCGTGACGACCTGGTGCTCCCACTCCGGCAGCGACGCCCAGTACGCCTCCTCCCAGGCCGCCGTCGCCCGCGCCACCGCCTGCGCCCGGCCCGGCTCCGGCGCGGACTGCACCAGCATCCGCTCGACCTGATCGGCGCCCGCCCGGAAGGTGGCCGTGGTGAGCCGGTCCAGCTCCGCGGTGCGCCGGGCCAGCTCCTCCGACGGCGCGGGACGCGCCCCGGACCGCTCCCGGTTCGCCGCCCGGATCAGCTCCCGCACGCGCCGGTCGGCGGCGCCCGCCCGCGGATCCACCGAGCCGGTCAGCGGATGCGGCTTGTACAGCAGCCGCACCCCCGGGTCGGCGAGCAGCGCCCGCACCAGGTTCTCGCCGGCCGCGACCACCGACGTGTTGCCCGGGTTGCCGTCCCAGCCCTCCCAGGTCGGCGCGTACAGCACCGTCACGTGGGAACCGGTGGGCGGACCCGCGTACGGGCGTACGGCGTCCAGCTGCGGGCGGCCGATCTCCACCACGTCCTTGTCCTCGACCCCCACGTCGGCCAGCGCGTACCGCTCGCGCGCCGCCGGACCGGCCACCCACACCTCGTCGTACGCCTTCGCGTACGGGTTGCAGGACGACAGCTTGTCGCTCTCGCCGTGGTTGACGAAGGTGTGCAGGATCGTGGGGATCCGCAGCACCTGGGAGGTCTTGCCGGAGTTCGACGGGTGGATGAGCACCTGGAGCGTGGACTGCTCCAGACGCATCAGCGTGGACACCTTCGGCAGGCACACGACCGGGATGTCGGTCGCCGCGATCCTCGGCACCATGAACCGCTCCCGCAGGACGATCACCGGCCGCCCGCCGAGCCCGGCCAGCGGCTCCAGCCACATGTTGGCCTGGTAGGCGGAGGACGGGCCGCCGGAGAAGTACAGGCCGACCGTCGGCCGGTACTCGGCCAGCCACGCGTCGAACCAGTCGAGCACCTCCTGCTCGCCCGCCGGACGCCGCCCCGGCAGCAGCCGCAGCAGCAGCGCGCCCAGGCCGACGGACGTGAGCAGCAGCGCCAGCGCGACACCGGCCGCCGCGTACCGGGCGTCGTCGGTGACCGCCGTCGCCGTCAGCCCGGCCGTGGCGGGCAGGCCGAACACCAGCAGCCGGTGGCCGGGGCGGCGCAGCAGCGCGGCCGGGGCGGGGGACAGGCGCAGCGCCGAGGCGTCGATGTTGCGGGTCAGCACCGGCAGCGTACGGGTGCGGCGGACCAGCACGGACACCACCTGGACCGTGCAGTGCAGCGCGTAGAAGGCGAGCAGCCCGGCGACCAGCGGGGCGTACTGCGTCTCCCGGTGCTGCTCGCCGAGCCGCAGCAGACCCGCCACCAGCAGCAGATCGCGCAGCACATGGCGGACGGTGACGTCCGCGTGCGACTTGGCGAACAGCGACACCATGCCGGGCTGCCACCGGTACAGCACGCCCTCGACCGCCAGGGACACGGCGGTCGAGGCGAGCAGCAGCGGCACATGGGGGCGCAGCGCGGCGACGGCCTGCGCGACGAAGGCGGCCGACACGGCGGCGAGGACGAGCAACTGGGCGGCGGTCCGCCGCCGGGGGGACGAGGGTTCGGGCACTGCGGTCACTCCAGGGTCGACGCAGAACGGGCGCCCGGGTTAACGCGCGTCGACCTCCGGACGACACGCGGGTGTCCGGACCCTGGAGTGACCTGACCGTGCTATACGGTCCCGCTGCCCTTCGGCGCGGCCTGCCGTCCCGGCTGCAGCGCACGCCGCAGGGGGCGGACCACCACGCGCCGCGCACGGCGGTAGACCGAGGGCTTCACGGCGGCCACGGCGGGCTTGGCCGCCTTGGCCGTGTTCTTCGCCGCGGACTTGGCCTTCGCCAGGTCACGCTTCAGCTTGGTGTTGTCCTCGGTGAGCTCGGCGACCCGGCCGTACATCCAGCTGAACCGCGCGGTGAGCGAGGCGGGGTCGTTGTCGAGCCAGGGGCGGATGCCCGCGGGGAAGGACAGGGACCGGAGCTTCTCGTCGAACGCCGCTCCGCCGTCGCCGTGCGTGAAGGTGTTCTGCAGGCCGTTCTTGTCGAGGAACGCGGTGAACCGGTCGAACCGCTCGCGGTGGTTGCCGGTCAGCGCGCTGAAGTCGGCCTTCTCGTACAGCTCGGCGGGGTCGGTGTCGGGGGCCGTCTGATCGAGCTGCTGGTGCGGTATCTCGAAGTAGCGGCACAGCTCCAGCGTGCGCGAGTCGAAGGCCAGCACCGTCGCGGGCGTGCCCGCCAGCAGCGCGGCGATGTTGCCGTGGATGCGCGAGCCGAAGGAGTAGTCGAAGTCCCGCAGGTCGTCGAACCAGGTCTGCGGGTCGATGTACACGCGGACCTTGTCCTCCCGGTACATCGGGTGGTCCGGGTGGGTCGGCATCAGGGTGATCCGGCCGGCCGGGGAGTTCACGTCCCGCCAGTGCAACTGCTTGGCGTCGGTGAGGTTCTGGCCGATGTAGCGCAGGTTCGGGTAGCGCGCGTGGGTGCGGCTGAGGATCTTGTGCAGGCCGCCGCTGCGCATCGCCGTGTGGGAGCCGTTGACCGCGATCCGCGACTCGGGGGTCAGCGCCGCCGCCTTCTTCTCCACGGTGAGCTTGTCGCCGTGCAGGAACATCGACGGGCAGCCGATGACCTCCACGTCCCTGAAGCCCATCTCGTTGAGGTACCGCTCGGTGAACTCGCCGCGCACACCGATCGACGCGCTGTGGTCCAGCACGGCCGAGCAGAAGGCGCGCACGGTCGGCTCCAAGGCCTTCAGCCGGTCCGCGTCGTACGTGATCCCGCTCTGCGCGCCGACCCCGAGCACCACGACCGGGATCTTCAGCTTGTTGATCAGCCGGGTCAGGCGCTCCAGCGAGGCCTCGAACGACGGCCGGAAGGCGTTGGCCAGCGGCACCACGAACACGTCGTACTCGTCGTTGATCCGCCCGGCCGCCGTGACGTCCGTCCGCATGCCGTTCGAGACGACCTCGGTGTCGGGTGCCGTGAGGATCTTGTGGGCGGCGTCACTGAAGATCAGGTTGCCCGAGTTGGTGGCGATGACGTCCCTGTGCAGGGCTTCTTCCACGGGTACGACGTCGAACGGGCTCTTGCCCGACCGGAGCAGGATGCGTCTCACAGGGCGCCCTTCAAGATTTCAAGATAGTACAGACGTTCACATTATGTTTGAAGTTCCTTTGATTTCTATAGGCAACCAATACAACCTTTTCGACGTACGCGGAGCGTGTTCGCGTGATCGCCCCGGGTGGTCGGTCCGGGGAGTGAAACACCGAGCGCCCGCTGATCCGCTTCGCGTAGATTGCCTGGTGGGCGATCGATCGACGTGAGGGGACGGGCGGCAAGGTGGCAGGGGTGAGGCAGGCCGTGGGTGAGGCGCGCAGGATCGTCGTCAAGGTCGGCTCCTCGTCGCTGACCACCGCGGCGGGCGGTCTGGACGCGGATCGCGTGGACGCGCTCGTCGACGTGCTGGCGAAGGTGCGGAGCGGGGGGGAACGGGAGATCGTCCTCGTCTCCTCCGGTGCCATCGCCGCCGGACTCGCCCCGCTGGGCCTGCGCCGCCGGCCCAGGGACCTGGCCCGGCAGCAGGCCGCCGCCAGCGTCGGCCAGGGGCTGCTGGTCGCCCGCTACACCGCCTCCTTCGCACGCTACGGCGTCCGGGTCGGCCAGGTGCTGCTGACCAGCGACGACATGAGCCGCCGCGCACACCACCGCAACGCCTCCCGCACCCTCGACGAGCTGCTGGCGATGGGCGCGTTCCCGATCGTCAACGAGAACGACACCGTCGCCACCGACGAGATCCGCTTCGGTGACAACGACCGGCTCGCCGCCCTCGTCGCCCACCTGATCCGCGCCGACCTGCTGGTCCTGCTGTCCGACGTGGACGGTGTCTACGACGGCGACCCCGCCCGCCCCGGCACCTCGCGGATCGCAGAGGTCAGGGGTCCCGCGGACCTCGCCCACGTCGAGATCGGCAGCGCCGGCAAGGCGGGCGTCGGCACCGGCGGCATGGTCACCAAGGTCGAGGCCGCCTCGATCGCCGCCGCCGCCGGCATCCGGGTGGTGCTGACCAGCGCGGTGCACGCCGCCGACGCCCTCACCGGCGGCGACACCGGCACCTACTTCCACCCCACAGGGCGCCGCTCCGCCGACCGGCTGCTGTGGCTCCAGCACGCCTCCACCCCGCAGGGCTCGATCACCCTGGACGACGGCGCGGTGCGCGCGGTCGTCCAGGGCCGCAAGTCGCTGCTGCCGGCCGGGATCGCGGGCGTCGAGGGCGAGTTCAGCGCGGGCGACCCGGTCGAGCTGCGGGACCGCGAGGGGCGGGCGGTGGCCCGGGGGCTGGTCAACTTCGACGCCAAGGAGATCCCCCTCCTGATCGGCCGCTCGACCCATGAGCTCGCCCGGGATCTCGGGCCGGAGTACGAACGTGAGGTCGTACACAGGGACGATCTGGTGGTCCTGCATCCGTAATGGGCGAAAACGTCCGCCCTCGGTGGGGGACGTTCCGTGAAAGTGCCCCGCGATCCCCGGCGGCCTGCTCAACTTTGTTGCGAGGACACATCCGCCCGACCACCGGGTGGGTCCGCGCGTGAAGGAGGCCGTCGTGAGACGAGTGCGCCCGGGGACGACGTCGTTCCGCGGGGCCGGCTCCCGTGCGGCCGGCGACGAGCGCGCCCTGAGCAGCGTCGCGGCCGGTGACCGGTTCCAGGGCGGCGGCGAATCCCGGGACCTGCCGCGCCTGTGGCACGTCACCCTCAGCGTCTCCGGCGAACCGGCCCCGGTCGCGGAGGTCCGGCGGGCGCTGGAGCAGCTCGCCCACGACCACCCGTTCCTGCTGACCAGCCGCTACGCCGACGACCACGCGGAGATCCGCTACTGGGAGGAGGCCCGCGACCTGCACGACGCGGCCGCCGTGGCGCTGCGCCTGTGGGGCGAACACCGCCAGACCGCCGGCCTGCCGCCCTGGGAGATCGTCGGCCTGGAGGTCATCGACCGGGCCACCTACCACCAGCGCGTCGCGGCGGGGTACGGGCCGGTCCTGGCGACCCCGGTGGGCGTGCACCCGTTTTAGACGCAAACGTCCCTGTCTCGGGGTGTGGGACGACCGCCTGCCGGCCGGGCCGCCCGCACTACCCTTTCCCCATGACCACGCTCTCGCCGTACGACTCGATGTCCCCGGTCAACCAGGCCGCCTACCGGGCCAAGGGCGCCGCCGCCACCCTCGCGCCGCTGCCGCGCGCCGCCAAGGACGACGCGCTGCTCGCCATCGCGGACGCGCTGGAGGTCCGTACGAGCGAGATCGTCGAGGCCAACGCCCAGGACGTGGCGAAGGCCCGCGAGGCCGGTATCAGCGAGGGCATGATCGACCGGCTCACCCTCACCCCGGAGCGGGTGCGCGCCATCGCCGCCGACGTGCGGGACGTGGCCGCGCTGCCCGACCCGGTCGGCGAGGTGGTCCGCGGCTCCACGCTGCCCAACGGCATCGACCTGCGCCAGGTCCGGGTGCCGCTCGGCGTCGTCGGGATCATCTACGAGGGCCGCCCGAACGTGACGGTCGACGCCGCCGCCCTCTGCCTGAAGTCCGGCAACGCGGTCCTGCTGCGCGGCTCCTCCTCCGCGTACCGGTCGAACACCGCGCTGGTGCGGGTGCTGCGCGACGCCGTGCACGGCGCGGGCCTGCCCGCCGACGCCGTGCAGTTGGTGCCCGGCGAGAGCCGCGACAGCGTGCGCGAGCTGATGCGCGCCCGCGGCCTGGTCGACGTGCTCATCCCGCGCGGCGGCGCCTCCCTGATCAACACGGTCGTCCAGGAGTCGGTCGTCCCGGTCATCGAGACCGGCACCGGCAACTGCCACGTCTACGTCGACGCGCAGGCCGACCTCGACATGGCCGTCGAGATCCTGGTCAACTCCAAGGCCCAGCGGGTCGGCGTGTGCAACGCCGCCGAGACCCTCCTGGTCCACCAGGACATCGCCGCCGAGTTCCTGCCCCGTGCCCTGGACGCCCTCGCCGACGCCGGGGTGACCGTGCACGCCGACGAACGCGTGATGGCGTACGCCAAGGACTCCCGCGCCACCGTCGTGGAGGCCACCACGGAGGACTGGGAGACCGAGTACCTCTCCCACGACATCGCCGCCGCCGTCGTCGACTCCCTCGACCGGGCCGTCGAGCACATCCGGCTGTGGACCTCCGGCCACACCGAGGCGATCGTCACCACCTCGCAGCAGGCCGCCCGCCGCTTCACCCAGCTGGTGGACTCCACCACGGTCGCGGTGAACGCCTCCACCCGGTTCACCGACGGCGGCCAGTTCGGCTTCGGCGCGGAGATCGGCATCTCGACGCAGAAGCTGCACGCCCGGGGACCGATGGGCCTGCCCGAGCTGACCAGCACGAAGTACATCGTCACCGGCGACGGTCACGTACGGCGCTGAGCCGCTCACGGGAGGGGAGCGGCGGTACGGCCGTCTCGGCAGACGGATGAATTTCCATACGGTCTGCCCAAATTGACCCCCCAGGTCTACTCTGGATCCGTGCCGGAGGACGTGGGGGGCACGCCGTTCCCTGACGGCTGGGAGCCCGACGACGACCACGACCGCGGGGTGTCGGACGAAGAGTTCGCCTCCGTGGTCTTCGACGAGGCCTTCGTACGGGCGGCCGAGGTGCACGAGCCGACCGCCGTCGAACGCCTCCTGGCCGCCGCGCAGGCCAGAGCCGAGGCCTCCGAGGCCGAGGCCCACCGGGCCCGTACGCGCGGCGAGCGGTACGACGAGGGGTACGGCGGTTACCGGGGCGACTCCGGCTACGACGACCCGGACGACGAGGACGTCCCGGAGGACGACTACGGCTCCCCGGGCCCGTACGGCAGACAGGTGCGCTGGCACCGTCCCGTCGCCTGGATGCTCGCCCTGGTGATGGGCATCGGCATGGTCGCGCTCGCCTTCTCGGCCGTCTACCGGGGCGCCTCCTCCAGCCGCCAGGACCCGGCCCCGCCGCCCGCCACCGCCGGCGTGGAGCAGGGGGGCGTGGCGGCGCCCTCCGCGTCGGCCGACTACTCCCGGCCGACCGTCCCGGTGATCCCGCGCGGCGGCCCCTGAGACCGGCCGCAGGCTTGGTGAGAACCTGTCAAAACTTGTGCGTCGGTCGGGCGTTTACCGGGACCTCCCCGGACCTACCCTGAAGATATGGGAGGGCCTTCGGACCCACCCGAGGGGACACCCGAGGGAGCCCCCGGAGGTGGCGAGGACGAGTACAGGTCCGTCGTCTTCGACGAGTCCTTCGTCCGCGCTGCCCGGCTCCAGGAGTACTCCGCCGAGCAGCGCATCACCGACCACGCGCCCGCCGTGCGCCGCCGCCCGCCGCGGAGCCGCGGCGGTCTGTCCCGGCAGGCGCTGATCCTGATCCTGCTGATCGCCGTGGCCTTCGGCACCGCCGTCTACATGGGCCTGCGCCACCCCTACCGGAACCCCGCCGCCGACGACCCCGCCGAGCCGCTGCGGATGACCGTCGTCCCGCTCGCCCCGCGGGGCGAGGTCCCCGGCACCGCCGACGTCGAACAGCTGTACGCGCACAGTCCGGCGGCGCAGTTCCGGCCCGGCGCCGAGGGGGTGCCGCTCCCGGCGTCCCGGCGCACCGCGCACTTCTCCGACGGCCAGGTGGTGAGCGCGCTGTTCACCGCGAAGGACTACATCGTGCGGTCCGCCCTCGACCCGGGCGTGCTCACCGGCGGCCAGACCCGCCCCGTGCGGGCGCTGCTCGACTCCGGCCAGCTGGACCAGTTCGACCGGAGCTTCGACCGGCCCACCGCCGACGGACGGCACGCGCCCACCGGATGGCTGGTGCGCTTCGACCCCGCCCGCGTGCGGCTGGCCGACCACGAGATCCGCGTCCAGGGCACCATGCGGGCCGCCGAGACCGACTCCTCCACCCTCGAGGTCACCACGGACCACACGTTCGTCTACGCGCTGCGTCCGGCCGGCGCGGACCGGGACGCCGAGGCGTCGCTGTTCACCGTCCGGCGCGAACTGCACTTCCGCTTCGACCGCGACGACCTGCGCCTGCACCAGGCGGAACTCGTCGCCACCCGCGTCCAGGCCGGCCCGCTGTCCTGCGCCGAGGACTCCGCCGCCCGGCTGCGCCCGCTGCTGGCGGGACAGACGGCGAAGCAGACCGCCCCCGCCGGCACCGACCCGTACGCCACGGGCAGCACCCCGGCCCTGTGCGGCACCCTGGCGCCGGGCGCACAGCCGAAGCTGTGAGCGCCGGGCGGCGAAGCGCGGGATCGGCGGGTGGTGTGGTGGCCACCTGCCTGAGCCCTGTGCGGCTGCTTCGGGCCTGAGGATTTTTCGCCCCCGCCGCCCCTTCCCGTCCCGAACCTGGGGCTCCACCCCGGACCCCGCTCCTCAAACGCCGGAGAGGTTAAGTTTCAGCCTCTCCGGCGTTTGAGGAGCGGGGGTCCGGGGGCAGCGCCCCGGGATGGGACGGGTAAGGGCGGCGGGGGCGACCTCCTACGCCCCGCCGCGCGGCGGTTCGTCGTCCCCCGTGCCCGGCGGCGTACCCGGCTCCTCCGGTCCCGGCTTCGGGGGCGACGACGCGAAGCCGCCGAAGCCGCGGCGGACCCGGCCGCCCAGATCCCCGGCGCCGCCCGCGATGTCGCTGACCAGCTTCATCAGCGGGTCCTTGGAGCTGCGCACCTCGTCCGCGTAGCTGCTCGCCGACTCCCGCCAGGAGTCCCGCACCGAGGCGTCCTTGTCCTCGTCGCGGCGCGGGTAGTGACCGTCCATGATCCGCTGGTAGTCGCGGGAGGCCGCCCACTTCTTCAGCTCGGCCGCCCGCACGGTGGTGAACGGGTGCGAGCGGGGCAGCACGTTGAGGATCTTCAGCACGGAGTCGCGCAGATCGCCCCCGGCCTCGTACTCCTCGGCCTGCTCCAGGAACGCGTCCACGTTCATCTCGTGCAGGTGGTTGCCGCCCGCGATCTTCATCAGGCCGCGCATCGAGGCCTGCGGATCCTGGCCGACCAGCAGCCCCGCGCGGTCCGCGGACAGCTCCGACTTGCGGAACCACTCGCGCAGCGCCGTCACGATCGCCATGATCGCGACGTTGCCGAGCGGGATCCACGCGACCCGGACCGCGAGCGACGTCAGGAAGAGCAGGACCGTCCGGTACACCGAGTGCCCGGACAGCGCGTGTCCGACCTCGTGCCCGACGACCGCCCGCATCTCCTCCTCGTCGAGCAGCTCCACCAGACCCGTGGTCACCACGATGATCGGCTCGTCCAGGCCGATGCACATCGCGTTCGGATTCGGGTCCTGGTTGACGTACATCGGCGGGACCTTCTCCAGGTCCAGGATGTAGCAGGCGTCCCGCAGCATGTCGTTGAGGTGCGCGAACTGCCGGTCCGACACCCGCACCGAGTCGGACAGGAACAGCAGCCGCAGACTGCGCTCGGGCAGCAGGCCGCTCAGCGCCTTGAAGACCGTGTCGAAGCCGCTCAGCTTCCGCAGCGCCACCAGCGCGGAGCGGTCGGCCGGATGCTCGTACGCCCGCGAGGAGATCCCGGGGAAACGCCTGCGCTGCCTGCTCGGCACGCTCTCGTGCCCGTTGTGCTGGTGGCCGTCGGACATGTGTCCCCCATGTGCGTCTGAGTGGTCCTTCGCGGCCCTTCGCTCCCCCCGGGGCGAAGCCCGGCCCGGCCGGAGTCACCGCTGCCGGGCGGTGACGGACGGCGGGACGGCCGAGGAGGTGCGGGGATTCCGCTCCGGGTGCTTCCGATCGTGATGGTGGTGGTGGGCTGTGCGCTCACCGCGTGGTTCCTGTCACGCGGCTACAGCCGGAAGGACGACTGGGCGGCGGGGAAGGTTCCTTCCACCCGCCACCGCGCCCGCAACGGCGGAGTCGGCGTGATCGGCGCGAAGGCGCCCGCATACGATGAGCCGACGTCTTTACACCGCCCACACGCGATAGGTCCTGCCGAAGATGAGCATCCACAGCACCGCTGCCCAGTTCGCCACCCTTGCCGCCGAGGGCGGAGAGCACGGCGGCAACCACGAGAGCCTCAACCCCTACCTCACCGGCGGCGGCGCCCTGTTCGTCCTGCTGCTCCTGCTGTGGGTCACCACCCGCTTCAACCGCGACCGCTGAGTCTCCCGCCGGCCGCCCTGGCGGACGGGGTTCTCAGGCCGGGCCGGTAGGGTCTGCACGCATGGGAGAGCAGGACATGCCTACCGGCCCCGGCAACGGCCCGGCGCGGCAGGGCAGGCGCCGTCTCGGCGTGATGGGCGGCACCTTCGACCCGATCCACCACGGGCACCTGGTGGCGGCCAGCGAGGTCGCCGCGCAGTTCGGACTCGACGAGGTGGTGTTCGTCCCCACCGGTCAGCCGTGGCAGAAGAGCCACCGCGCGGTCTCCGCCGCCGAGGACCGCTATCTGATGACGGTCATCGCGACCGCCGAGAACCCGCAGTTCTCGGTGAGCCGCATCGACATCGACCGCGGCGGCCCCACCTACACCGTGGACACCCTGCGCGACCTGCGCGCGCTCAACCCGGACACGGACCTGTTCTTCATCACCGGCGCCGACGCCCTCGCCCAGATCCTCACCTGGCGCGACAGCGAGGAACTGTTCTCGCTGGCGCACTTCATCGGCGTGACCCGGCCCGGCCACCACCTGACCGACGCGGGCCTGCCCGAGGGCGGTGTCTCGCTGGTCGAGGTTCCCGCCCTCGCCATCTCCTCGACGGACTGCCGTGCGAGAGTCGCCAAGGGGGAACCCGTCTGGTATCTGGTGCCGGACGGAGTCGTGCGCTACATCGACAAGCGCGAGCTGTACCGCGGCGAGTGAGCCGAGAGGGGCACCGGTGAACGACCGATACGACGCGGGGTACGGGGCCGACGGGGGCGCCCCGTACGAGCTCGTCGGCTACGACGAGTACGGCCGGCCTGTCTACCGCCAGGCCACGGACCAGCAGAACCATCAGTACGACGGGTACCAGCAGCAGGGCTACGGCTACGACCCGTACGGCACGGGCGGACACCAGCAGCCCTCGTACGACCCCTACGGGACCGGGACCGGGACCGGGACCGGAGCCCCGCAGCAGTCGCAGGCGCCGTCCTACGACTCCTATGACCCCTACGGCACCCGGCAGGACGGCCAGGGCGGCCAGGGCGCCCCGTACGACCCCTACGGGCAGACCGCGCACACCGGGCAGCAGCCCCGCGTCACCGAGCAGACCGCGCACATCCCGCAGCAGCCCGGACCGGCCGACGACGAGCAGGGCCCCGACGGGCCCGCGCCGGAGTACCGCACCGAGCAGTTCGCCTTCGTCGAGGAGCCCGACGGCGACTCCGAGGACGTCATCGACTGGATGAAGTTCACGGAGAACCGCACCGAGCGCCGGGAGGAGGCCAAGCGCCGCGCCCGCAGCCGGATCGTCGCCCTCGTCGTGGTGTTCGCCCTGGTCGTGGCCGGTGGCGTCGGCTACCTCTGGTACGCCGGGAAACTGCCGGGCCTGTCCGACTCCGGCTCCGGCACGGGCACCACGACGGCCGCGGGCGCGCAGAAGCGGGACGTGATCGTCGTGCACCTGCACGACACCACCAACGGCGGCACCGCCACCGCCCTGCTCGTCGACAACACCACCACCGAGCAGGGCACCACCGTCCTGCTGCCCAACTCCCTCGCCCTGACCGCCGACGACGGCACCACCACCACGCTCGCCAAGTCGGTCGAGGACGACGGTTCCGAGGGCACCAGGACCGCCCTCGACACCGTCCTCGGCACCGACATCGAGGGCACCTGGCGGCTGGACACCCCGTTCCTGCTCACCCTCGTCGACCTCGTCGGCAACATCGAGGTCGACACCGACACCGACGTGCCCGACCCGGACGCGAAGAAGGGCGAGGCGCCCCTGGTCAGGAAGGGGAAGGGCCAGACCCTCAGCGGCAAGGCGGCCGTCGCCTACGCCACCCACCGCGGCCCGGGCGAGGACCAGAACGCCCAGCTGGAGCGGTTCGGCCAGGTCCTGCACGGCGTCCTGCGCAAGATGACCTCCGACCCGGACGCCGCCACGGTCACCGTCCAGACCCTCGGGCAGATCATCGAGCCGCCGCTCACCGACAAGGACCTCGGCTCCTTCCTGGCCCGGCTCTCCGACCGTGCCAAGGGCGGTGACCACAAGAGCGCGCTGCTGCCCGTGCAGGACGACGGCACGCTCACCGCCCAGGCGAGCGACAGCGTGGTCAAGGACGTCCTCGGCGGCACCGCCAAGAGCCCCGACCCGGACGCCGCCGTCAGCGTCTCCGTGCGCAACGCCACCGGGGTGGAGAACCGCACCGAGAAGGCCCGGGTGGTGCTCCTCAACGGCGGCTTCACCTTCCGGGAGGCCGGCACCGCCGCCGCCTCGGAGGCGACCTCGAAGGTCGTCTACGCGGACGCCGCCGACAAGGAGAACGCCACCGAGGTCGCCAAGACCCTGGGGCTGCCCGCCGACTCCGTCACCAAGGGCGAGGTCTCCGCGAACGCCCGCGTCTCGGTCGTCCTCGGCCAGGACTACGAACCCGGCTCGTAGCGCGCTCCGGGCGCACCCTCCGTCATCGCGTGGGGTGCGCCCGGCGGTCCGTGAGACCCTGGAGGGCAAGTGTCCACCGACCGAAAGCCTCGCAGTGACCGCAACCGACCGTTCCCTCGAGCTCGTCACCACCGCCGCCCAGGCGGCCGCCGACAAGCTCGCGCACGACATCGTCGCCTACGACGTCAGTGACGTGCTGTCCATCACCGACGCCTTCCTGCTGGCCTCCGCGCCCAACGACCGTCAGGTCAAATCGATCGTCGACGAGATCGAGGAGCGGCTCAGCAAGGAGCTCGGCGCCAAGCCGGTCCGCCGCGAGGGCGACCGCGAGGCCCGCTGGGTGCTGCTCGACTACGTCGACATCGTCGTCCACGTCCAGCACAGCGAGGAGCGCGTCTTCTACGCCCTGGAGCGGCTGTGGAAGGACTGCCCCGAGCTGGAGCTGCCCGAGGACGCCAAGGCCACCCGCGGCAAGGCCGCCGAGCACGCGAAGCTCCAGGAGGCCGTGCAGCCGGGCGGTGAGTGGTGAGCGCCACCGGTGAGGTGAGCGGGCCCGCGCGCCGGGGCCGCCGCGTCATCCTGTGGCGGCACGGCCAGACGTCCTGGAACGTGGAGCGCCGCTTCCAGGGCTCCACGGACGTGGACCTCACCGAGACCGGCGTCGCCCAGGCCCGCCGGTCCGCCCGCCTGCTCGCGGGGCTGAAGCCCGACGCGATCGTCGCCTCGGACCTGAAGCGGGCCGCGGCCACCGCCGCCGAGCTCGCCGCGCTCACCGGCCTGGACGTCACCCACGACGAGGCCCTGCGGGAGACCTACGCGGGCGTCTGGCAGGGCCTGACGCACGACGAGATCATCGCCAGGTACGGCGACGAGTACACCGCGTGGAAGCGCGGCGAGCCGGTCCGCCGGGGCGGTGGCGAACTGGAGACCGAGGTCGCCGACCGCGCCGCCCCCGTGGTGCTGCGGCACGTCGAGAAGCTCCCGGAGGACGGCACGCTCGTCGTGGTCAGCCACGGCGGGACCATCCGCACCACCATCGGCCGGCTGCTCGGACTGGCCCCGCACAACTGGGAGAGCCTGGGCGGTCTCACCAACTGCTGCTGGTCCGTCCTCGGCGAGGGCGCCCGGGGCTGGCGGCTGCTCGAGCACAACGCCGGCACCCTGCCGGAACCGGTGCTCGGCGACGACGACTGAGAGTGCTTCGATCCGGCCCCGGGGCGTCCCGGGACCCGGATTTCACTTTCCGGCAGGTCACAGGCTAGAGTTCTTCTTGTTCGCCCCGCCGAGCGGGACGGAACACCGGGAAGTCGCCTCGTGTGGCAACCAGGGGCTATAGCTCAGTTGGTAGAGCGCCTGCATGGCATGCAGGAGGTCAGGAGTTCAATTCTCCTTAGCTCCACATGACGAAGATCCCGCCTCCCTCAGGGAGGCGGGATCTTTCGTTGTCCGCCGGTGAGCAGAACGGTCCTGGCGCGCGTATACCTCTGCGAGGCGTCGAGCCGTGTCCCGACCGGTACCACGGCGTCGCTGACCGTGTCGGCCCGGCCGTGGCAGAATCAAACGGCCGGAAGGGGGCGCGGCCCGACGGGAGGGAGTTGTGATGCCTGCGAGCATCCTCGAGGAGGTCGACCACCTCCTCGGAGCGGTGTCGACGCGACGGACCTCGACCCGCCTCAGCTGCCCCTCCTGCGGCTCCGCGCACGTCGCCCAGGTGCTCGGCGACAACGGCGGGGTCTCCTACGTGTGCACGGCCTGCGGCCACAGCTGGAGCTGACCGATGGGTGCACACAGGCGGAAGTGCGACTGGTGCGGCAGCGGGACGCCGATCGTCCGGGACATGGAGCCGATCAATCCCGACTACCAGTACTGGTGCGAGGAATGCGCGCGGGCGCTGATCATAAAAGGCGACCCCATCGAGACGTACCGCGAACTCGAGGGGGAGCCGATCTACGGTCGGCTGCTGGAGGAGCACTGCACACTCAAGCGCTTCTATTCGTTCGTGACCGCGTAGCCCTCGGTAGGGGCAATTCCGGACATAGGCGAGCGAAGTGAAACCGATTTGGTGTTGGCCGGGGTCGACCGTGTAAAGTTGGCTCTGCCGCCGGGGAAACCGGGCGACGCGGACAACATGCGGCTCCGCCGCGTGAAAGCAAGGGGCTATAGCTCAGTTGGTAGAGCGCCTGCATGGCATGCAGGAGGTCAGGAGTTCAATTCTCCTTAGCTCCACAGAAGTAGAGGGCGGATCATCCGAACGGATGGTCCGCCCTCACTGGTTCCGTCCTTGTCGGGCCTGTTCTTGCCGGGTCTGTTCTTGCGGGTTGCGCCCTCACCGCCGGTGAGGGCGCAACCTCAGCGTCCCAGGGCGCGCCGACCGCGCCCCTGCGAGAGCACCGGCAGATTGCGCGACGGCGCCTTCGCCTGGGGTGACTCGTCCTCGATACGCAGGGCCAGTGCCGGGCAGCGGCGCACCGCCCGCAGCGCCTTCGCCTCCGCGAAACGCGGCACCTGGGCCTGAGCCACCGTCGGGAAGCCGTCCGCGCCGAGCTGGAAGACCTCCGGGAGGATGTCCGCGCACAGGCCGTGGCCCCGGCACAGCGTCCAGTCGACGTAGATCTTCTGGCGGCTCGGCCCGTTCTCCTCCCCGCCGCCGCCCGGGATGCCCGTAGGGGCCCTGCCCCCCTCGAAGAGCGGCAGGACACCCGCCACGGGCCGTCCGCAGCCGTTGCCGAGGACATGGGCGGCGAGGTCGTCGGTGAACGCCTTGAGGGTCGACTCCAGGAACATCGCGGAGCCGTCCGGGTGCGAACACGCCCCGCGCCGCTTCACGTTCCTGGCGACCTGCTTGACCGCCTCCAGGGCGGCGGGGCCGCCGCCGTTGAGGATGTCCTCGAGGCCGCGCGCGGCGGCCGGCAGCCCCAGGTAGCAGGGGCCGCACTGGCCGGCGCTCTCCTCCGCCAGCCACTGGGCGACCCGCAGCGACTCGCCCAGCGGGCAGGTGTCCTGACTGATCGGCAGGATCGCGCCCGCGCCCAGCGAACCGCCCACCGCGTCCAGGGAGTTGCGGGAGACGATCGCCTCGTTGACGGTCGCCGCGTCGATCCACTTGCCGTGGTAGCCGCCCGTCAGCACCCCCTGCGGCATCGGCGGGGCGCCGGCGAGCTGGAGGACGTAGCGCAGCGGCACACCCGTCGGCACCTCGATCACCATGGGGCGGGCCACCGCCCCGGACACCGTGAGCATCACGGTGCCCGGCTCGTCGTACAGGCCGGTGTTGCCGTAGCGCTCCGGGCCGATGCGGGCGGCGATGGCGAGCTGGGCGAACGTCTCGGCGTTCGACAGCAGCGTGGGCGCGCCGCCGACGCCGTTCTTCGAGGCGCTGACCTTGCGGCCCGGCGGGATGGCCGGGCCGCCGTCGATGGAGCGGATCAGGGAGGCCGCCGCGCCCGTGACCATGCGGACCGGGTTGCGCTGCACGCGGGCGCGCAGCGCGGAGCGGCGCCCGTTGTTCAGGCCGCGTTCGGCGAGCGCGGCCTCCATGGAGCGCTGGGTGGACTCCCGGGTGACCCCCACCACGAGCGTGCGGGCACCCATGGCCTCGGCGCACAGCAGCGCGCCGTCCAGGATGAGGTGCGGGGCACGGTTGATCAGCACCGTGTCCTTGCGGCAGGCCGGCTCGTCCTCGCTGCCGTTGACGACGACGACCGGCCGCACGCCGCGCTTGATCGCCGATTCGGCGACCGAGCGCAGCTTCTTGTGGAAGGGGAAGCCCGCGCCGCCGCGGCCCCTGAGGTTGATGCGTTCGGCGAGCTGCGCGAGCTGCTCACCGCCCAGGGGTTCGAGCGGCCCGTGCACCTTGAGGTGCATGGGCAGGTCGAGCCGGTCGACAAGGTCGAAGCCCGACGTGAGCTGGGGAAGCCCGACCACGCGGACTTCGGGTACGTCGGGCAGGGCCTCGTTCACTTATAGCCTCCGGACGGAGTGTTCCAAGGTTCGCCCGAACCCGGTGCGTCGAAGTCGTAGGACGACGAGGGCGACGCACCGGGGAGTGGTTCATTGGCGGGACCGCTGTTGTACGTGTCACTCGGGTTGTACGTGGCGTAGAGGCCGTTCGTCTCACCGGTGTCGTACACATCACTCGAACCGAAGCCGGAGGCGGCCGAATTGTCATAGGCCGGGATGGTGTATCCGGTGTCCTGGAGCGGGTCGTACGCCGACGGCGGGGCCTCGCCGACCGGTGGCGGGGACGGGATCGGCCAGTTGCCCGAGGTGCTGGAGGGGCCGTCCACGCGCGGGACGGCCTCCGTGGGCCGCATGTCCAGCGGCAGCTCCATGCGGGCGGTCGCGTCGGTGAGGGGCGTCTGCCCGGCCGGTGGCCGGCCGGGCGCCGACACCGCGCGGTAGGCGGCCGCGAAGCCGTTCGCCGGTTCCGGGGCGGGGGCGCGTTCGGCGGTCTCGTACAGCGGGCGCTCCTCGCGCGGGCGCCCGCCCCGCCGGTCGCCGTCCCCGCGCGGACGCCCGTCGCCCCGCGCGGAGTCGCGCCCGCCGCCGTATCCCGGCAGGGGGGACCCGGCCGCCCGGGACCTGCTCTCCTCCAGCCGTTCCTCGCGGCCCCGCTGCGGGCCGGCGACGGCGTCGAGCAGCGCGGTGATCCGGTCGGCGATTCCGCGCTTGACGCGGGGCGGGGAGGCGCGCACGGCGAGGGCCGCCATGACGCCGACCAGGGACAGCCCGTAGAGGATCAGGAAGATCGGCTTCGCGGCTCGACCCGCGTAGAGGCCGTGCACCAGCGCGGCGCACCAGGCCGGATAGGCCAGCATGTGCATCGCCCGCCAGCGGGCCGCGACCGGTGCCGGGGAGGCGAAGCGGTTGCGCAGCACACCGGTGATGCCCACGAAGACCATCAGCAGGCCGGCGAGGGTGCCGAGCCCGATGAGGAAGGACCGGCCGGCGACGGCCTCGTCGTCCGTGAGGGCCAGCCCGAAGGGGACGACCGCGGCGATCCACGTGGTGTGGTCCAGGGCCAGCTTGATGCCTATGTGCATCAGCAGGAAGACGATCGAGGCGACCGCGGTGGTCCGGTGCACCGCCTGCGCCAGGATCCGCTGGCGGGGACCCAGCAGGATCCGGTCCTGGGCGACGAGCCCCCAGATCACCGAGCAGCTGAGGCAGACGAGCGACAGGACGCCCACGCCGAAGTTGAGGAACTCGGCGAACCAGTCGTCCGCCGTGCTGTCGTCCGGCCTCACGACCTGCCTCCCGGCGTCACGGCGCGGAGCGGGTACGACGGAGCCGCAGCCGACCGGCCCCGAGCGGGGGGTGGTGGGCTGCTGTCTGGACGAGGGTTCATGGGGGCAACTCCGAAGGTTCGGTAAAGCGGTCCCGCTGCCGAACTCTAAGGCTCGTCATACCGATGAGTACGGGGTTTGAGTTATTGCGCTGTTATCAAAAGACAATGAGGCCGTTGCGATGTCCCTTAGCAGTCGTTACGCGAAGTAACCCTTGACCTTGGGTCAACATGTCGTGGAAGCGCGTCGCGACCGGATCGGTGGCTGCGGTACCCTGGCGCCATGCGTGCCGTACGCCTTCTGCTTAGCGAGCCGCGCTGATCAGTCCCGACCGCCGGTCACCGGCAGGCCGGAATCGGCGCGGCGTCCCCTCCTGTGCGAGGGGATTTTTCATTTCCAGGAAGCCGCAGCAGCAGGCAGAGACGATCGATGGAGCATTGAGGATCATGAGCGAGACGAACCCCGCTGCCACCGCAGCCGCGGAGGCCGCGCCGCACCGCTACACGGCCGCCCTGGCGGCCGAGATCGAGGCACGCTGGCAGGACTTCTGGGACGCCGAGGGCACCTACGCCGCCCCGAACCCATGGGGGTCCCCCCGCTCGAGCGAAGCCGAGAGTGGGGGAGGCGACCTGTCGGGTGATCCGGAGACGGCCGCCAGGCCCAAGAAGTTCATCATGGACATGTTCCCGTACCCCTCCGGTGCGGGACTGCACGTCGGACACCCCCTGGGCTACATCGCCACCGACGTCTTCGCCCGCTTCCAGCGCATGACCGGGCACAACGTCCTGCACACCCTGGGCTTCGACGCCTTCGGCCTGCCCGCCGAGCAGTACGCGGTGCAGACCGGCACGCACCCGCGCGTGTCGACCGAGGCCAACATGGAGAACATGAAGTCCCAGCTGCGCCGGCTGGGCCTGGGTCACGACAAGCGCCGGTCGTTCGCCACGATCGACCCGGAGTACTACAAGTGGACGCAGTGGATCTTCCTGCAGATCTTCAACTCCTGGTACGACGACGAGGCGAAGCGGGCCCGCCCGATCTCCGAGCTGGTCGAGCGGTTCGAGTCCGGTGAGCGCGCCGTCCCCGGCGACCGCTCCTGGAGCGAGCTGACCGAGGTCGAGCGCGCCGACGTCCTGGGCGAGTACCGCCTGGCCTACGCCTCCGACGCGCCGGTCAACTGGTGCCCCGGCCTGGGCACCGTGCTGGCCAACGAGGAGGTCACCGCCGAGGGCCGCTCCGAGCGCGGCAACTTCCCCGTCTTCAAGGCCAAGCTGCGCCAGTGGAACATGCGCATCACGGCTTACGCGGACCGTCTGCTGGACGACCTGGACGCCCTGGACTGGCCCGAGGCCATCAAGCTGCAGCAGCGCAACTGGATCGGCCGCTCCGAGGGCGCCCGCGTCGGCTTCCCGATCGACGGCGAGAGCATCACCGTCTTCACCACCCGCCCCGACACCCTGTTCGGCGCGACCTACATGGTGCTGGCGCCCGAGCACCCGCTGGTCGAGAAGTTCACGCCCCAGGAGTGGCCCGAGGGCACCCACGAGGTGTGGACCGGCGGGCACGCCACGCCCGCGGAGGCCGTCGCCGCCTACCGCGCGCAGGCCGCCGCCAAGTCCGACGTCGAGCGGCAGGCCGAGGCCAAGGACAAGACCGGCGTCTTCATCGGCGCGTACGCCACCAACCCGGTCAACGGCGAGCAGGTCCCCGTCTTCATCGCCGACTACGTCCTGATGGGCTACGGCACCGGCGCGATCATGGCCGTCCCGGCGGGCGACCAGCGCGACTTCGAGTTCGCGCGCGCCTTCGAGCTGCCGATCCGCTGCATCGTCGAGCCGACCGACGGCCGCGGCACGGACACCTCCACGTGGGAGAACGCCTTCGCGTCGTACGACGCGAAGATCATCGCCTCCTCGAACGAGCAGGTCTCCCTGGACGGCCTGGGCGTCGCCGAGGCCAAGACGCGCATCATCGAGTGGCTGGAGCGCACGGGCCACGGCGAGGGCACCGTCAACTTCCGCCTGCGCGACTGGCTGTTCAGCCGGCAGCGCTACTGGGGCGAGCCCTTCCCGATCGTCTACGACGAGGACGGCGTCGCCCACGCGCTGCCCGAGTCGATGCTGCCGCTGGAGCTGCCCGAGGTCGAGGACTACAGCCCGCGCACCTTCGACCCGGACGACGCCGACACCCAGCCCGAGACGCCGCTGTCGCGCAACGAGGACTGGGTCAACGTCACCCTGGACCTGGGCGACGGCCGCGGTCCGCGCAGGTACCGCCGCGAGACCAACACCATGCCCAACTGGGCCGGTTCCTGCTGGTACGAGCTGCGCTACCTGGACCCGCACAACAGCGAGAAGCTGGTCGACCCGGCCATCGAGCAGTACTGGATGGGTCCGCGCGAGGGCATGCCGCACGGCGGTGTCGACCTGTACGTCGGCGGTGCCGAACACGCCGTGCTGCACCTGCTGTACGCCCGCTTCTGGTCCAAGGTGCTGTACGACCTGGGGCACGTGTCGTCGGCGGAGCCGTTCCACAAGCTGTTCAACCAGGGCATGATCCAGGCCTACGTCTACCGCGACAGCCGGGGCATCGCCGTACCGGCCGCCGAGGTGGAGGAGCGCGACGGCGGCTACTGGTACCAGGGCGAGCGGGTCTCCCGGCTGCTGGGCAAGATGGGCAAGTCCCTGAAGAACGCGGTCACTCCGGACGAGATCTGCGCCGAGTACGGGGCCGACACGCTGCGCCTGTACGAGATGGCCATGGGTCCGCTGGACGTGTCCCGGCCGTGGGACACCCGCGCGGTGGTCGGTCAGTTCCGGCTGCTGCAGCGGCTGTGGCGCAACATCGTCGACGAGGCGAGCGGCGAGGTGACCGTCGTCGACGGGGGTGACGTCGACGAGGACACCCTGCGCGCCCTGCACAAGGCGATCGACGGCGTGCGCGGCGACCTGGAGGGCATGCGCTTCAACACCGCCATCGCCAAGGTCACCGAGCTGAACAACCACCTGACCAAGCGGGGAGGCGCGCTGCCGCGCTCCGTCGCGGAGCCCCTGGTGCTGCTGGTCGCTCCGCTGGCCCCGCACATCGCCGAGGAGCTGTGGCGCAAGCTGGGGCACACGGACTCGGTGGTGCACCAGGACTTCCCGGTGGCCGACCCGGCGTACGTGGTCGACGAGACCGTCACCTGTGTCGTGCAGATCAAGGGCAAGGTCAAGGCGCGGCTGGAGGTGCCTCCGGGCATCGCCGAGGACGAGCTGGAGAAGGTCGCGCTGGCCGACGAGCGGGTCGTCGCGGCGCTGGACGGCGCCGGGATCCGCAAGGTGATCGTCCGGGCGCCGAAGCTGGTGAACATCGTCCCGGCGTGACGTGAGCGTCGGGGCCCGTCCGGCATGAACCGCCGGGCGGGCCGCAGGGCGCCCGGTGATCTGGTGGGCCAGGCGATCCGGGTGGTCTGGGTGGGCCAGGTGATCCGGGTGATCCGGGTGGTCCGGGTAGTCCCCTACGGGCAGGTTCGGGGTTCTTCAGGAACTCCGGGCCTGCCCGCTGCGTTTACCGTTGAAGAGCGGCGCGAAGCGCGCCGGGACAGGTCAGAGGGGTCCGGAGGAGGAGCTTCGTGGAAGCGGTGTTCGCAGTGGTAGCCCTGCTCTTCGTGCTCTTCGTCGTGCTCGGCGCCTACGCCACGGTGAAGGTCGTCGGCGCCGCCAAGCGCAGCGCGGACCGCCACATCACCCAGGCCCGCCGCACGGTCGAGGACCACACCCTGCGGGCCAAGGCCTTCGCGCAGCCCGGCCCGGCCGGCGAGATCGCCCAGCTCCGGCTGAGGCTGCGCACCTCCATGCGGGCCACCCAGGACGCGCTGGAGGCCGCCGTCGCCGAGGACGAGTCCCTCAAGGAGTCCCTCGGCCTCTTCCAGCGGCTCAGCGCGCACGGCCACGAACTGGACGGCGAACTCAGGCGCCTGGAGTCCGAACCGGACCGCACCACCCTCGCCGCCCGGCTGCCCGAGCTGCGCGAGCGTACCGAGCGCATCACGAGTTCCGCGGACTCCCTGCGCTGGGCGGCCCGCGACCGCGCCGGCCGTTTCGCCTCCGACGACCTGGACTCGCTGAGCGAGCAGATCGACATGGAGGCCGGGGCGCTGCGCCACTGGACCACCACGGAGCAGCACCCGGCGCCCCCGCCCTGGCCCGAGGCCCCCGCCGCCGGCCGGACCCGGCAGGACACCCCGGAACCCGCCCCGGCGAAGGAACAGAAGCAGCAGCCCGCCCGGCCCGCCATCACCCCGCCGGCACCGCGTCCCACCTACCCCTGGCAGAAGAAGCCCCGCCCCGAGAGCACCACGTGAGCACCCCCTGATCCGGCCACCGTCGAACCCGCCCCGCGAGGCCGGGCTGCCGCACGGGCACTACGGCAGGTAACCTCCAGCTCATGTCCCGCCATGTCGCGATCGTCACCGATTCAACGGCCTACCTGCCGACCCGGACGATGGAGCGGCACCGCATCACGGCGGTACCCCTGACCGTGGTCCTCGGCGACCGCGCGCTCGAAGAGGGCACCGAGATCTCCACCCGCTCCCTCGCCCAGGCTTTGCAGAAGCGGCGCCCGGTCACGACCTCACGGCCCGGCCCCGAGGTGTTCGCCGAGACCTACCGCAGGGTCGCCGAGTCCGGCGCCACCGGCATCGTCTCCCTCCACCTCTCCGCCGAGCTCTCCGGCACCTACGACGCGGCGGTCGTCGCCGCCCGCGAGGCGCCCGTGCCGGTACGGGTGGTGGACACCGGCATGATCGCGATGGCGCTCGGGTTCTGCGCGCTGACGGCGGCGGAGACCGCGGAGGCGGGCGGCACGGTGGACGAGGCGGTCACGGCCGCGGAGAAGCGGGCGGCGGACACGTCCGCGTACTTCTACGTCGACACGCTCGACTATCTGCGCCGGGGCGGCCGGATCGGCGCCGCGCAGGCCCTGCTGGGCTCGGCCCTCGCGGTCAAGCCGCTGCTGCAGCTGGCGGGCGGCCGGATCGAACCGCTGGAGAAGGTGCGCACGGCGTCGAAGGCGATCGCCCGCCTGGAGGAGATCGCGGCCGAGCGGGCGGGCGGGGCGGAGGTCGACGTCGCCGTCCACCATCTCGCCGCGCAGGAGCGCGCGTCGGCCCTCGCGGACCGGCTGCGGACCCGGCTGCCGGGACTGGCCGACCTGCACGTCAGCGAGGTGGGCGCGGTGATCGGGGCGCACACGGGGCCCGGACTGCTGGGGGTCGTGGTCTCGGCCCGGTGAGGCCGGTGCGCTCGTACGGGTGACGGGGTTGTCCACAACCGGGCGGTAATCCCCGGAAATCGAGCAAGATCATCGCGGATGGGGTGATGTGCCGGATCCTCCTCGCATGGCACTTCGATCACGTTCACGCACAGGGACAGCGACCAGCGGCCCGGGCCGCCCGCCCGCCTCCGACGGCCGCGCCCGCCACCGCCGGCCGACCGGACCCCGCGGCCGGGCCCCGCGCCGGGACCGCCGAGCGGTGGCGGAGGAACTCCGCCGCCGGGCGGAGTCACTGTTCGACGGCGACGACCACTCCGCGCACACCAGGCGACCACCGGCCTGGGCCCTGACCGGCACCCGCCGCATCAGGCGGGCCGGCTCTTTGGCGGCCGTGAACCGGCCGGCGGCTGTGGATCGCCTCGGGGGCACGGACGGTGGGACGGCTGCGGATCGCGTGCCGGCCCAGGGGCGCTCGGTGACCGTGGAACGTGCGGGCGCCGAGGAGCACGCGGCGGCCGTGAACCGCACGGCGGCCGTGGAGCGCGCGGGGAGCACGGACCGACCGGCGGATGCGGGCCGGCCGGGACCTGGGAGCTCGTCGGCGAGTGTGGGCCGGTCGGTGGCTCCGGGCCGGTCGGCGGGGCCGGGGCGGGCGGCTGTGGACCGGCAGGCCGCCCAGGGGCGCGCGGCGGCTGCGGGCCCTCTCGCGGCGGGGCCCGGTGGCGGTGCGGTCGCGATGGACGACGAGGGTGGTGTCGCGGGCCCGGAGGAACCCGGCGGCGGGTCCGAGCGGAGGCGACGGCGGGAGAGGGCCGGGCTCGCGCTGCGGGAGCGTCTGCCGTTGTGGGTGCAGACGCGGTGCGGGATGGAGCGGCGGAGCGTGGTCGCGCTGTCGGTGCTGCTCGTGGTCGCCCTGGGGTTCGCCGTACAGCACTTCTGGACCGGGCGGACCCAGCCGGTACGGGCACCGGAGGTGGTGCGCGCGGCGGTTCCCCACGGAGAGCACGTCAAGGGCGCGGCGAAAGGGGAGGCCGCGCCGGACGCTGCGGTGAGGACCGGCGGCTCGGCGGGCCCCGAGATCGTGGTCGACGTCAGCGGCAAGGTGCGGAATCCGGGAATCCATCGTCTGCCCGCCGGTTCACGCGTCGAGGACGCGCTGCGGGCAGCCGGCGGAGTACGGCCCGGTACCAGGACCGACACCCTGAACCGCGCCCGTTTCCTCGTCGACGGCGAACAGGTGGTCGTAGGGGGCCCGGCATCGGCCGGAACAGCCCCGGGCGGCAGTCCCGGGACGGCGGGAACGGCGGCGGGAACCGGCCCCACCGCACCGGTGTCCCTCAACACCGCCACCCCGGACCAGCTCGACACCCTGCCCGGAGTCGGCCCCGTGCTCGCCCAGCACATCGTCGACTACCGCACCCGGAACGGCGGTTTCCGCTCGGTGGACGAACTCCGCGAGGTGAACGGCATCGGCGATCGCCGTTTCGCGGATCTGCGGAACCTCGTACGGCCATGAGGACGGAGACGACGGAGACGACGGACACGGCGGCACCACCGCCCCCGCAGCCCACCGCCCGGCGGCACGTCCACGCCGCCTCCGGCAAGCGGCTCGGGGCCGCGCACCCGAGGCAGGAGGGACCGACGGACCTGCGGCTGGTCCCGCCCGCCCTGGCCGCCTGGGCCACGGCCGCCGTGCTGCTGCACGCCCCGCCCGGCCGGGCGGCGGGCGCGGTGATCGCCTCCCTGCTGACGGCCGGCGCCCTCCTCATGGCGCGCAGTCGCCTGACCGGGCGGGGACGGGCCACCGCCCACGCCACCGCCGCCGCACTGCTCTGCGTAGCGGCGGCCGCCGGATCGGCGGGACTGCACGGCGCGGACCTGCGACGGGGCCCCGTGCCCGCACTGGCGCGGGAGTACGCCCCGGTGACCGCCGAGGTCGAGATCACCTCCGACCCCCGGCTCACCCGGCCCCGGGTCAGCGGCAACCACATGGCCCCCACCTCCGTACTGGTCGAGGCCGACGTACGACGGGTGGAGCGGGCCGACGGCACGGCGGAGACGACCCGCACGCCCGTCCTGCTGATCGTCGACCCGCGCCAGGCCGACCGCACCGCGCCCGGTCACGCCGGGGATTCCCCTTGGCTCGCCTTGCTGCCCTCCACCCGCCTCCGCGTCGAGGCACGGCTCGCCCCGGCGAGGGCGGGCGGTGACCGGTTCGCCGCCGTGCTGCGGGTGAAGGGCCGGGACGGCCCGGAGACCGTGGACGGGCCGTCGGGTCCCCAGCGGCTGGCGGGACGGCTGCGGGCCGGACTGCGGGAGGCGACCGACGGACTGCCGGCGGACGCGCGGGCGCTGCTGCCCGGCCTGGTCGTGGGCGACACCGCGAGGATCACCCCGGAGCTGGACGAGGCGTTCAGGGAGACCGACCTCACCCACACGCTCGCCGTCTCCGGCGCCAACTTCACCATCCTCCTCGCCCTGCTCCTCGGCCCGCCCGGCCTGGCGCAGCGGGCCGAGCGACGCGGACTCGCACCCCGTCTCGGCATCCCCCTGCGGACCACCGCACTCCTCGGCGCGACGCTCTCCCTCGCCTTCGTCGTCGTGTGCCGGCCCGATCCCAGCGTGCTGCGGGCCGCCGCCTGCGGCTCCGTCGCCCTGCTCGCGCTCGCCACCGGCCGCCGCAGATCACTGATCCCGGCGCTGGCGACGGCGGTCCTGCTCCTGGTGCTCTACGACCCCTGGCTGGCCCGCAGTCCCGGCTTCCTGCTCTCCGTGCTGGCCACCGGCGCGCTGCTCACGCTCGCGCCACGCTGGAGCGCGGGACTGCGGCGGCGCGGTGTGCCGTCCCGCCTCGCGGAGGCGCTGGCCGCCGCGGGTGCCGCGCAGGCGGTGTGCGCGCCGGTGGTCGCCGTGCTGGCGGCGCGGGTGAGCCTGGTGGCGATCCCGTGCAACCTGCTCGCGGAGTTCGCGCTCGCGCCGGCCACGGTGCTGGGCTTCCTGGCCCTGGCCACGGCACCGGTGGCGATGCCGGCGGCGAAGGCACTGGCCTGGTGCGCGAGCTGGCCCGCGGAGTGGATCGCGCAGGTCGCCAGAACGGGGGCCGCGCTGCCCGGCGCGGGAGTGGACTGGCCCGGCAGCTGGGCCGGTGCGGCGGCACTCGGCGCCCTCACCCTGGCGGCACTGGTCGTAGGGCGACGGCTGCTGCGGCACCCCTGGTGGTGCGCCGCCTGCGCACTCCTGCTGGTGCTGGTGGTGGTACAGCCACGCCCCCTCACCCGGGCGATCACGGGCTGGCCCCCGCCGGGCTGGCGGCTGGTGATGTGCGATGTCGGTCAGGGCGACGCGCTGGTACTGGCGGCGGGCGAGGGCGCCGGCGTGGTCGTGGACGCCGGCCCCGACCCGGCCCTCGCCGACCACTGCCTGCGCTCCCTCGGCGTCACCAGCATCCCCCTCGTCGTCCTGACCCACTTCCACGCCGACCACGTGGCGGGCCTCCCCGGCGTACTGCGCGGACGCGCGGTGGGCGCCATCGAGACGACGTCCTTCGAAGAACCCGCCGACCAGGCCGCGTTCGTCCGAAGACTCGCCGCCGCCCGCCACATCCCGGTGACGCACGCCGCCGCCGGTGAGGCGCGGCGCGCGGGGGAGCTGTCCTGGGAGGTGGTGTGGCCACCGCCGAGCGCCCCGCCGACCGCGGACCCACAGCCCGCGGGCCCCGTGCCGGAGGGCCCGAACGACGCCAGCGTGGCCATGCTGGTCCGCACGGCCGGCCTGCGCCTGCTGCTCCTCGGGGACCTGGAACCCCCGGCCCAGCGCGCCCTGGCGAGGTCACCCGCGGCCGGACGACTGGCCGGCGTGGACGTCCTCAAGGTCGCCCACCACGGCTCGGCGTATCAAGACCCGGACCTCATACGCCGGGCGGCCCCACGGCTGGCGCTCATCAGCACGGGGAAGGACAACACGTACGGGCATCCTGCCCCGAACACGGTCGCCGCGCTGCGGGCCGGGGGAGCGACGGTGCTGCGGACGGACCGGGACGGGGCGCTGGCGGTGACCGTCGGCGAAAACGGGGGCGGGGAACTGCGAGTGGCGCGACACTGACGTTCCCACCCCGGCTTTTTCGCTCACCCCCAGCATCCAGGTGCGGTGACCGGTGGCGGTGATCAGGGGTGTGCGCCCCTTCCGCCCGGCTGGTCCGACGGATTCGTCCGGCCGGCCGCGGTGTCGAGTCGCCGCAGGAAGTCCGCCAGGGCCGCGTCGAACGCGTCGGGGCGTTCCAGGTTGGGCAGGTGGGCCGCCCCGTCGACGACGACGAGGGTGGAGTCGGGGAGGAGGGCGTGCAGCGACTCGGCGTCGCTGACGGGCGTGTACTCGTCCTCGGCGCCGACGACGACCAGTGCGGGCACCGTGACCCCGCTCAGCAGCGGGCGGTAGTCGGGCCGTTCGGCGCGGCCGCGCAGGGCCGCGGCGGCGCCCCGCGGGTCGGTGCGGGTCATCATGCGGTGGACGTGCGCCGCGACGGCCGGAGGCGCGTGGGGCGCGACCATCTTGTACAGCACCTCGTCGGCGTAGCCCCGCATGCCCTCGCGCAGCAGCCGGTCCGCCATGGCGTTGCGGGCCCGGCGCCCTTCCGGGGTCTCGGGCGCGGCGAAGGTGTCCGCGAGCAGCAGACCGCGGACGCGCTCCGGGAACCGGGCGTAGCACTCCATGACGATCTGCCCGCCCATCGACAGTCCGCCGAGGACGCACCGGTCCACGTCCAGGGAGTCGAGCAGTTCCTCGATGTCGTCCGCGAACACGGACAGCGCCGTGACGCCCGGGGTGACGGGCGACGCGCCGTAGCCGCGCAGGTCGGGCGCGATCACCCGGCGCCCGGGCGAGAAGGCGGCGATCTGCGGGGCCCACATGGTGTGGTCGAAGGGGTGGCCGTGGACGAGGACGAGGGGCAGCGCGGAGGCGCCGGCGTTCCCCTCGGCCCGGTGTGCGAGACGGGATGCCATGCGGACGACCCTAGAAGCACGCCACTACTCGGTGCAATCAAAACATTGCCCTCGGTGCAATGTGGTGCCGTGCCCGGACTCAGGACGGGAGGTCCGCGGTTTCCCGCGGTGTGCCGCGCGCGAGGGAGGCGAGCGTCCGCAGGGCCTGCTCGAGCGCCTCGAACGGTGCCGACGCCAGCCCGAGCCTGACGCAGTCGGCGGCGCCGGACGCGGCGGGGTCCGGCGACCGGGCCGGCGCGGGCCCGGTGGCCGGTACCGCGAAGGACGGTCCGGCCGGTACCGCGAAGGACGGTCCGGGTGTCACCGCGATGCCGCGGGCGGCCGCGGCCGCGGTGAAGGTGTCCGCCCGCCACGGCGCGGGCAGGCGCCACCACGCGTAGTACGCCCGCGGGTCGGCCCGGACGGCGAAACCCCGCAGGTGCTCGGTGACCAGCCGCTGGCGTCGCGAGGCGTCGGCGCGCTTGGCCGTCGTCAGCCGGTCGACGGTCCCGTCCGCCATCCACCGCAGGGCCGCTTCGAGCGCGAAACGCCCCGCCGTCCAGCCGCCGGAGCGCAGCGCCTCGCCCACCCGCCCGGCCCGTCCCTCGGGTACGACGAGGAAGCCGACGGTGAGACCCGGCGCGACCCGCTTGGACAACCCGTCGACCACATAGGTGAGTTCGGGGGCGAAGGCCGCGAAGGGCTCGGTGTCGTCCGAGAGGAAGGACCAGATGCGGTCCTCGACGACCGGCAGACCCCATGGGCGCAGCTCCGCGGCGAGCCGGCGACGACGGGTCTCCGGCATGGTCGCCGACGTCGGATTGTGCAGGGTCGGCTGCAGGTACAGCGCGGAGAGCGGCGCCGTGCGGTGGGCCGCGGCGACGGAGTCGGGACGGATGCCGTCGGCGTCACCGGCGAGCGGGACCAGGGTGACGCCGAGCCGGGCCGCGATCTCCTTGACCAGGGGATAGGTCAGGGCGTCGATCCCCACCCGGCCGCCCGGCCGGACCAGCGCGGCCAACGCGCCGGCGATCGCCTGGCGGGCGTTGCCGCTGAAGAGGACCTGACCGGCGGAGGGCCGCCACCCGGCCGTCGCCAGCAGCCCGCAGGCCGCCTCGCGAGCGGCCGGCGTGCCGTCGGCCGGAGCGGTACGGGTCGCCTCGGACAGCACGTCCGGGCGCAGCAGCGGTGCCAGGGCGGGCGCGAGGAGGGCGGCCTGGTCCGGCGCCGTCGGGTAGTTGAGCTCCAGATTGACCGGCGCGGTGGTGGCGGGCTCGGCGAGTGCCCGGCCGGACGGCACGGGCGCGGCGCGCACGAACGTGCCGCGGCCGACCTCACCCACCACCAGTCCGCGCCGGACGAGTTCGGCGTAGACACGGCCGGCCGTCGACGCGGCGATCCCGCGGCGACGCGCGAAGGACCGCTGCGGGGGCAGCCGCTGTCCGGGCTTGAGCCGGCCGCTCAGAATGTCGGCGGCGATCCGGTCGGCGATCCGCTGGTAGTCGTGCACGGGCTGGTTCCTCCGCCACTCGGGGAGCGGAGAGCGTACCCGCACCGCCGGCGAGAACAGGGGGCAAGGAGTCCTGGGTGACGCGACACTGAGGGCATGACCGGGGACATGAACACCGCGGGAGTCGACGCCTATCTGCGCCGCCTGGGCGTCGAACAGCCCGCCTGGCCCACCGTGGAAGCGCTGCGCGAGCTGCACCTGCGGCATCTGCGGACCGTGCCGTTCGAGAACCTGTCCATCCATCTCGGCGAGGAGATCGTGCTGGACGAGAAGCGGCTGCTGGACAAGGTGGTGGAGGCGCGGCGGGGCGGGTTCTGCTACGAACTCAACGGCGTCTTCGGGGCGTTGCTCGCCGCCCTCGGCTACGACGTCCAACTGCTCGCCGCGCGGGTGTACGGCGACGAGGGCCGGCTCGGCATCCCGTACGACCACCTCGCGCTGCGGGTGCGGACGGTGGACGCCGGCGACTGGCTGGCCGATATCGGCTTCGGGGCCCACTTCCACCTGCCGCTGGCCTTCGGGGAGCGCGGGGAGCAGGAGGACCCCGGGGGCACGTTCCGGATCGCCGAGGCGGGCGCCGACGCGGCCGGGGTGCGCGGCGGGCACGACCGGGTGGAGGCAGCGGACCTGGACGTGAGCCGGAACGGGCGGCCGGTGTACCGCCTGGAGGTCCGGCCGAGGGTGCTCGGCGACTTCACGACCGGGGCGTGGTGGCACAGCACCTCACCGCTCTCCCACTTCACGCGGTCGCCGGTGTGCTCGCGGATCACCGAGGACGGGGGCAGGATCACGCTCAGCGGCCGGCGGTTCACGGTCACCGCGCCGGACGGGACGCGGCAGGAGCACGGGACCGGGACGGACGAGGAGGTGCTCGCGCTCTACCGGGACCGGTTCGGGATCGCACTGGACACGGTGCCGACGGCGCGCGGCACCGGGACGAGCGGCTGACCCCGGCACCGGGACGAGCGGCTGACCCCGGTACCGGACAATGGCCCGTGTGAGTGATGTGCGACATGTGCTGGTGCTGCCCGACCGTGATGCCGCGGAGGAGGTGGCCGAGGCCCTCGGGGAACGGTTCGGCGTGGCCGAGGAGCCCCGGCTGGTGCGGGACGCGCTCGCCGGCGAGGACGACGCGGAGGACGCGCAGTGGCTCGTCGTCCTGCGGGACGAGTCGCGGCGGCTGGACCCCGCGGAGCTGGACGAGTTCGCGGCCGAGTGGGACGGCTGGCGGGAGGAGCCGTAGTCCGGCGACCGGCTGCCGGGCGGCGTTGTCGGTGGCGCGTGGGATGCTTGTCGCGATGGCCAGGAAGACCGCATCCGACGACCCCCTCGCCCCGGTGACACTCGCCGTGGGCCAGGAGGACCTGCTGCTCGACCGTGCCGTGCGGGAGGTGGTGGCCGCCGCGAGGGCCGCCGACGCCGACACGGACGTACGCGACCTGACACCGGACCAGCTCCAGCCCGGCACCCTCGCCGAGCTGACCAGCCCGTCGCTCTTCGCGGAGCGCAAGGTCGTCGTCGTACGCAATGCGCAGGACCTGTCGGCCGACACCGTCAAGGACGTGAAGGCGTACCTCGGCTCGCCCGCCGAGGAGATCACGCTGGTCCTGCTGCACGCGGGCGGCGCCAAGGGCAAGGGGCTGCTCGACGCGGCGCGCAAGGCGGGGGCGCGGGAGGTGGCGTGCCCGAAGATGACCAAGCCGGCGGACCGGCTGGCCTTCGTGCGGGGCGAGTTCCGCACCACCGGCCGATCGGCCACCCCGGAGGCGTGCCAGGCGCTGGTCGACGCCATCGGCAGCGATCTGCGGGAGCTGGCCTCGGCGGTGACCCAGCTGGTCGCGGACGTCGAGGGCACGATCGACGAGGCGGTCGTCGGGCGGTACTACACGGGGCGGGCCGAGGCGTCGAGTTTCGAGGTCGCCGACCGGGCGGTCGAGGGACGCGCGGCGGAGGCCCTGGAGGCCCTGCGCTGGTCGCTGTCGACGGGGGTGGCCCCGGTGCTGATCACCAGCGCGCTGGCCCAGGGCGTACGGGCGATCGGCAAGCTGTCGTCGGCGCGCGGCGGCAGACCGGCCGATCTGGCCCGCGAGCTGGGCATGCCGCCGTGGAAGATCGACCGGGTGCGGCAGCAGATGCGCGGCTGGACCCCGGACGGCGTGGCCGTCGCCCTGCGCGCGGTCGCCGAGGCGGACGCGGGCGTGAAGGGCGGCGGGGACGACCCGGAGTACGCCCTGGAGAAGGCGGTCGTCACCATCGCCCGCGCGGCGCGCTCGCGGGGACGGGCATAGCCCTCACGCACGGGCGGTGATCGAGTCGCCCCCGGATCCGGGGCGAGGAGAATCGGAGGTGTCAGCCGTAGGTCGCCCAGGTACGGAGAGGTGGCGAGCACGATGGCTGAACACCCGAACACACAGCTCGTCCGCAAGGGCTACGAGGCCTTCGTCCGGGGAGACATGGACACTCTGCGCGAAATACTGGCGACGGATGCCACGCACCATGTGCCGGGTACCGGCGTGCTCGCCGGTGACTTCAAGGGCCAGGACGAGATCCTCGACATGTACCGGCGGCTCGGTGAGGAGACCGACGGGACGTTCACGGTCGAGCTGCGGCAGATCCTGGTCGACGGCCGGGGACACGCCGTGTCCCTGCACCACCTCACGGCCGACCGGCAGGGCAGGCACCTGGACGAGGACGGAGGCATCGTCTTCCGGATCGTCGGCGACAGGATGACGGACCTGGACGAGTGCGTCGCCGACATCGACGCGATGAACGACTTCTGGGCCTAGACGCGCCCGAAGGCCCCGCCCACCACCCGGGGAAGGGTGTGAGGACGGGGCCTTCGGTTGAAGCGTGTGAGCCCGTACCCGCGTGGCGAACGCAGGCCGCGTACGAGCTCGGGGTGCCGGCCGGGGGCGGATGAGAGAGGGCCCGCCCGGAGTCCCGCCGACGGTCAGATCAGAGGGTGGTTCAGCCCTTGACGGCCGTGACCTTCTGAGCCAGCGCCGACTTCTTGTTGGCGGCCTGGTTCTTGTGGATGACGCCCTTGGAGACGGCCTTGTCGAGCTGACGCGCGGCGGCGCGCTGGTACTCGGTGGCCTTCTCGACGTCACCCGCGGCGGCGGCCTCGCGGGCCTTGCGGATCGCGGTCTTCAGAGAGGACTTGACGGCCTTGTTGCGCAGCCGGGCCTTCTCGTTGGTCTTGTTCCGCTTGATCTGGGACTTGATGTTCGCCACGAATGAGCCTCTACAGGTTCTGGTACGGGATCGCAGTGGATCCGCACCGGTGATTTCTTGGGGTGTGCCTCGCGCTGAGAGGGCATGAGACACAGCCCCCCACACTACCAGCGGCCCATTCAGTGGCCCAAACCCGTCTCCGGTCGCCACCCGTGGGACGATGGAAGCTACGTATCGATCCGACCCGAGACCGCAGACGCACAAGCACACGTATGCGGACGCCTCAAGAATCAGGACCCTGCGTGCCCGCGATCCCCAGCCATGTGCCCGAGCCGAGCCGTACCGACCCCGCGCTGATCCGCAATTTCTGCATCATCGCGCACATCGACCACGGCAAGTCCACGCTCGCCGACCGGATGCTCCAGCTGACCGGTGTGGTCGAGCAGCGGCAGATGCGCGCTCAGTACCTCGACCGCATGGACATCGAGCGTGAGCGCGGCATCACGATCAAGTCCCAGGCGGTGCGGTTGCCGTGGGCGCCCACCCACGACCAGGGCAACACGCACATCCTCAACATGATCGACACCCCCGGGCACGTCGACTTCACCTACGAGGTCTCGCGGTCGCTCGCCGCGTGCGAGGGCACCGTCCTCCTGGTCGACGCCGCCCAGGGCATCGAGGCGCAGACCCTCGCCAACCTCTACCTGGCGATGGAGAACGACCTCACGATCATCCCGGTGCTCAACAAGATCGACCTGCCGGCCGCGCAGCCCGAGAAGTTCTCCGAGGAGCTGGCGAACCTGGTCGGCTGCGACCCCGACGACGTGCTCAAGGTCTCCGCGAAGACCGGTCTCGGCGTCGAGGCGCTGCTGGACAAGGTGGTCGCCGAGATCCCCGCCCCGGTCGGCGTCAAGGACGCCCCCGCCCGCGCGATGATCTTCGACTCGGTCTACGACTCCTACCGCGGTGTCGTGACGTACGTCCGTGTCATCGACGGTCAGCTCAACAAGCGCGAGCGGATCCGGATGATGTCCACCGGCGCCACCCACGAGCTGCTGGAGATCGGCACCAACTCGCCGGAGATGCTGCCCGCCGACGGCCTCGGCGTCGGCGAGGTGGGCTACCTGATCACCGGTGTGAAGGACGTCCGCCAGTCGAAGGTCGGTGACACCGTCACCAGCCAGCACAAGGGCGCCGAGGAGGCGCTCGGCGGCTACAAGGACCCCAAGCCGATGGTGTTCTCCGGCCTCTACCCGCTGGACGGCTCCGACTACCCGGAGCTGCGCGAGGCGCTGGACAAGCTCCAGCTCAACGACGCCGCCCTGGTCTACGAGCCGGAGACCTCCGCCGCCCTCGGCTTCGGTTTCCGCGTCGGCTTCCTCGGCCTGCTGCACCTCGACGTGATCCGCGAGCGCCTCGAGCGCGAGTTCGGCCTCGACCTGATCGCCACCGCGCCGAACGTGGTCTACCGGGTGGTCATGGAGGACGGCAGCGAGCACATCGTCACCAACCCGAGCGAGTTCCCCGAGGGGAAGATCGGCGAGGTGTACGAGCCGGTCGTGCGCGCCACCATCCTGGCGCCCAGCGAGTTCATCGGCTCGATCATGGAGCTCTGCCAGACCCGGCGCGGTGTCCTGCTCGGCATGGACTACCTCTCCGAGGACCGGGTGGAGATCCGCTACACCCTCCCGCTCGCCGAGATCGTCTTCGACTTCTTCGACCAGCTGAAGTCCAAGACCCGCGGCTACGCCTCCCTGGACTACGAGCCCACCGGCGAGCAGACCTCCAGCCTGGTCAAGGTCGACATCCTGCTGCACGGCGACAAGGTGGACGCGTTCTCCGCGATCACCCACAAGGACCAGGCGTACGCGTACGGCGTACGGCTCGTCGCCAAGCTCAAGGAGCTCATCCCGCGGCAGGCCTTCGAGGTCCCGGTGCAGGCCGCCATCGGCTCCCGCGTCATCGCCCGCGAGACCATCCGCGCCATCCGCAAGGACGTCCTCGCCAAGTGCTACGGCGGTGACATCTCCCGCAAGCGGAAGCTGCTGGAGAAGCAGAAGGAAGGCAAGAAGCGGATGAAGATGGTGGGTTCCGTGGAGGTCCCGCAGGAGGCCTTCATCGCCGTCCTCTCCAGCGACGACAGCGCGGGGGCGGGCAAGGGCAAGAAGTAGCCGGGGGAGTGGCTCGGCGGTTACCGCGGGTCACTCCGCAAACCGGGCGGAACGGGGGCCCGTCGCACGCGAGTGCGGCGGGCCCCGCGCGTTCACCGGGTAGCCGTCTGTACGAAGTGACAGGCCGCAGGCCCTTACGTCATCGCCGGTCGGCCTCTACTCTGATCCCCACTCGATAGTTACTCGCCAGTTAAACAACGGCGCGAGGAAACCCAAGCCCCACTGAGCCAGCCGCACCGTCGCGGGCCCCGGAGGATGTCGTGAGCGACACACAGACACTGATCGAGAACCGTCCGCCGAGCGTGGCGACCCTCTTCCTGGAGCGTGTGGCGGCCACACCGGACGCCGAGGCCTACCGCTACCCGGTCCCGGCGGCCTCCGGCACGGGCCCCGACGACTGGAAGTCCCTCACCTGGGCGGGCGCCGCCGAGCGGGTCCACGCCATCGCGGCCGGCCTGATCGAGCTGGGCGTCGAGCCCGAGGAGCGGGTCGCGCTGGCCTCCTCCACCCGGGTCGAGTGGATCCTCGCCGACCTCGGCATCCTCTGCGCCGGAGCCGCCACCACCACGGTCTACCCGCAGACCAACGCCGACGAGTCCGCCTACATCCTGTCCGACTCCCAGAGCCGGGTGCTCATCGCGGAGAACGCCGAGCAGGCGGCCAAGGCGGTCGAGAAGCGCGCCGAGCTGCCCGAGCTCACCCGCGTCGTGGTCATCGACCCGGCCGGCGCCGAGACCGACGACTTCGTGATCACCCTCGCCGACCTGGAGAAGCGCGGCGCCGCCCGGCTCCAGCGGGAACCGGAGCTGATCAAGGAGCGGGTCGCCGCGCTCACCAAGGACCAGCTCGCCACCCTGATCTACACCTCCGGCACCACCGGCCGCCCCAAGGGCGTACGCCTGCCGCACGACTGCTGGTCGTACATGGCGAAGGCGATCGCCGCGACCGGGCTGGTCAGCGGCGACGACGTGCAGTACCTGTGGCTGCCGCTCGCGCACGTCTTCGGCAAGGTGCTCACCTCCGGCCAGATCGAGGTCGGCCACGTCACCGCCGTCGACGGCCGCGTCGACAAGATCATCGAGAACCTCCCGGTGGTCCAGCCGACCTACATGGCGGCCGTGCCCCGCATCTTCGAGAAGGTCTACAACGGCGTGGCCGCCAAGGCGAAGGCCGGCGGCGGAGCCAAGTACAAGATCTTCCAGTGGGCCGCAGGCGTCGCCCGCGAGTACGCCAAGGTCACCCAGGACAACTTCCGCCGCACCGGCACCGCGAGCGCCCCCTTCGGCCTCTCGGCGAAGCACGGCGTCGCCGACAAGCTCGTCTACGCCAAGATCCGCGAGGCCTTCGGCGGCAACCTCCGCGCCTGCGTCTCCGGCTCGGCGGCGCTCGCCCCCGAGATCGGCTACTTCTTCTCCGGCGCCGGCATCCACATCCTGGAGGGCTACGGCCTCACCGAGTCCTCCGCCGCCTCCTTCGTCAACCCGGGCGAGGCCTACCGCACCGGCACCGTCGGCAAGCCGCTGCCCGGCACCGAGGTCCGCATCGCCGACGACGGCGAGATCCTGCTGCGCGGCCCCGGCATCATGCAGGGCTACCACAACCTGCCCGAGAAGACCGCCGAGGTCCTCGAGGAGGACGGCTGGTTCCACACCGGCGACATCGGCGAACTCTCGCCCGACGGCTACCTGCGCATCACCGACCGCAAGAAGGACCTGATCAAGACCTCCGGCGGCAAGTACATCGCCCCCGCCGAGGTCGAGGGCCAGTTCAAGGCGGTCTGCCCCTACGTCTCCAACATCCTCGTCCACGGCGCCGACCGGAACTACTGCACCGCCCTCATCGCCCTCGACGAGGCCGCCCTCGCCCCCTGGGCGGCCGAGAACGGCCTGGCGGGCAAGCCGTACGCGGAGATCGTCGCCGCCCCCGCCACGGTCGAGATGGTCGACGGCTACGTCAAGCAGCTCAACGAGGGCCTCCAGCGCTGGCAGACCATCAAGAAGTTCCGCCTCCTGCCCCGCGACCTCGACGTCGAGCACGGCGAGATCACCCCGAGCCTGAAGCTGAAGCGCCCGGTGGTGGAGCGCGCGTACAAGCACCTCATCGAGGAGATGTACGAGGGCACGCGCGAGGCGTGACCGTCACCGCGTGACGAGCGGGCGGGGCGGGGTGATCCCCGCCCCGCCCGCTGTGCCCGGGTGGTCGGCTCGGCCGGCCGCCGCGAAGTCCGTGAACGCCGCCCGGCCGCGTACTGCCGGGAGGAGCGGCTGCCCGCACCGGTGGAGGCCTCTGCCCGCACCGGCGGAGGCCCCTGCCCGCACGGCGCACACGGACGTGGACTGCTCCTCGTGGACGCGCTCGCCTCCCGGCAGGGCGTCACACCCCGGTCCTCCGGAAAAGACGGTGCGGGCAGGGCCGCAGGGCCCGCCGGGACAGGCGCGCCCGGCGTGCCCCGTCCGTCCGTCGCGGCGACGGCACCCGGGCCCGTCACGGCGCGGGCCCCCGGCCGCATTCCGGTGCTGCTAGGAACGGGCCGACTTTCTGTTCGTTCCTGAACGCATGCGTAGCACTGTTTTCACTCCTGGCGGTCCACTTCGGTGACTCGGCGCATATGAGCGGGTCCGGTCTGTCACCCTGTCGGCAGCGATCGAGGTTCTATTCGTACGAACTGTCCGGGGAGCTGCCCATGAGGGCCATTCCGACCCAACGGGAGACCGCCTCGTGCGCCTCCGGCGCGCGGGAGCGCGCGTGGGTGGACGCGACCCTGCCCGGGAGCCCCCTCGCGCCGGGTACCGCACGCGCCCTGCTGCGCAAGGCGCTCACCGAGTGGGCGGAACTCGCCCTGCCCGGCGCCGAACACCTCACCGGCCGCGTCGGCGACGACGTCACGCTGATCGCCAGCGAACTCGTCACCAACGCCGTCGTGCACGCCGGCACCGAGGTGCGTCTGACGTGCGGGCTGGAGGAGGCGACCGGCGCGCTCGTCGTCGAGGTCGCCGACCAGCACCCCTCCCGCGCGCCGCGCGGCAACGAACCGGAGGGGTCGCCGTACGACACCCCCGAGTACGGGCGCGGCCTGCGCCTCGTCGCCGCGCTCTGCGAGTCCTGGGGCATCACCTACCGTCCGGGCACGAAGACGGTGTGGGCGCGCCTGGCCGCCGGGGGGTGCACGGCGGGCGACCAGATCGAGGCGTACGCGGGGGAGCGCACGCTGGCGCGCGACCTGAGGGTGGCGGAGATCCTCGCGCCGGAGCCGCCCCGGACGGAACAGAACGGGCCCGGCCCACTGGACGCGCTGGTCTCCCGGACCTCGCCCGGCCACCGGGAAGCGCCCGCTCCCGCCCGGGACACCTGGCGCGGCGGCTCGTACGGCGACGACTGGCTCGCCCGCCGGCCCGGGCGGGACGGGACCTGGCTGGGGCGCGGCGCCCTGTCCTTCCTCGCCGAGGCCTCCGACCTGCTCGCCGGGCAGCTCGACGAGGACCTGGTCACCTCGCTCACCGGGCAGCTGATCGTGCCGCGGCTGGCCGACTGGTGCGCGGTGTGGCTGGAGGACGAGACCACCGGCCACGGCGGTGGCTGGAGCGAGGGGAGCCGGACCGACGGCTCCCGCCTCGCCCGCGTCTGGCACGCGAGTGAGAACCGTATCGAGGATCTGAGCCGTTCCCTGGAGCGGAACCCACCGCAGGCGGGCGACCCGCCGCAGGCGGGGCCCGCCCCCTACCCGTGGTCGGACGGAGCACCCGACACCCCGGGAGCCCCCGGCACCGCCCTCGCCTACCGGCTCGTCGCCGGCGGGCGCCCGCTCGGCACGCTGGTGATCGGCCGGGGCGGGATCGACCGCTTCCCCGACGAGATCACCGGCCTCGTCGAGGACCTCGGCCGCCGGGTCGCGCTCGCCATCGGGGCCGCCCGGCAGTACTCCCGCCAGGCCACCATCAGCGCCGTGCTCCAGCGCGGACTGCTGCCCGGCGCCGTCGCCGAGATCCCCGGCGTGCGCAGCGCCCTCGTCTACGAACCCTGCGACAAGGGCGGACCCAGCGGCGACTTCTACGACCTCTTCCCGGCCGGCCACGGCCGCTGGTGCTTCACCGTCGGCGACGTCCAGGGCAAGGGACCGGAGGCCGCCGTCGTCATCGGCCTGGTCCGGCCCTGGCTGCGGCTGCTCGCCCGCGAGGGCTACCGCGTCGCCGACGTCCTGGACCGCCTCAACCAGCTCCTCCTCGACGACGCCACCGAGGCCGCCGACGCCGCCGCCCGCGCGCTGGTGGCGGCGGGGGCCCGCCCGACCGCCCCCGGCGACGGCCCCCAGACCCGCTTCCTCTCCCTCCTCTACGGCGAACTCGTCCCCTTCGACGGCGGCGTCCGCTGCACCCTCGCCTCCGCCGGACACCCCCTGCCCCTGCTGCTCGCCCCCGACGGCTCGGTCCGTGCCGTCGCCCAGCCGCAGACCCTGCTCGGGGTCGTCGAGGACGCCACCTACACCAGCGAGACCTTCGAGATGTACTCCGGCGACACCCTGCTCTGCGTCACCGACGGAGTCACCGAGCGGCGCTCCGGCTCCCGCCAGTTCGACGACGGCGACGGGCTCGCCCTGGCCCTGGCGGGGTGCGCGGGGATGGACGCCGAGTTGATAGCGGAACGGATCACGCAGCTCGTGCACGAGTTCGGGGCCCGCCCGCCGGCCGACGATCTCGCCCTGCTGGTGCTGCAAGCGGAATGACGCGGCCGGTGCGGGACAATGGAGCACATGCCTTCCGCACTCCCCGACGGCGAGCCCGTCCCCGCCGACGGCGCGCTGCCCGCGTCCGCGCTCGCCGGGGCCGCCGACCGACCCCTCGGGTTCTACCTGCACGTCCCGTACTGCGCGACCCGCTGCGGCTACTGCGACTTCAACACCTACACCGCGACCGAGCTGCGCGGCAGCGGCGGGGTGCTGGCCTCCCGCGACAACTACGCCGAGACCCTGACCGACGAGATCCGCCTGGCCCGCAAGGTGCTGGGGGACGACCCGCGCGAGGTCCGCACGGTGTTCGTCGGCGGCGGCACCCCCACCCTGCTGGCCGCCGACGACCTCGTACGGATGCTGGGCGCGATCCGGGAGGAGTTCGGGCTGGCGGCGGACGCCGAGGTCACCACGGAGGCCAACCCGGAGTCGGTCGACCCGGCCTACCTGGCGGCCCTCCGCGCGGGCGGCTTCAACCGGATCTCCTTCGGCATGCAGAGCGCCCGGCAGCACGTACTGAGGGTCCTGGACCGCACGCACACCCCCGGCCGCCCCGAGGCGTGCGTCGCCGAGGCCCGCGCGGCCGGCTTCGAGCACGTCAACCTCGACCTGATCTACGGCACGCCGGGGGAGTCCGACGACGACTGGCGGGCGTCCCTGGACGCGGCGATCGGCGCCGGTCCTGACCATGTCTCGGCGTACGCGCTGATCGTCGAGGAGGGCACCCAGCTCGCCCGCCGCATCCGCCGCGGCGAGGTCCCCATGACCGACGACGACGTCCACGCGGACCGGTACCTGATCGCCGAGGAGATGCTGTCCGCGGCGGGTTTCGACTGGTACGAGGTGTCGAACTGGGCCACGTCGGAGGCCGGCCGCTGCCTGCACAACGAGCTGTACTGGCGCGGCGCCGACTGGTGGGGCGCGGGACCCGGCGCCCACTCGCACGTGGGCGGGGTGCGCTGGTGGAACGTCAAGCACCCGGGCGCGTACGCGGCGGCGCTCGCGTCGGGCCGGTCGCCGGGGGCGGGCCGCGAGCTGCTGTCGGACGAGGACCGGCGGGTGGAGCGGATCCTGCTGGAGCTGCGGCTCGAGGAGGGCGTGCCGCTGTCTCTGCTGAAGGAGGCGGGGCTGGAGGCGTCGCGGCGGGCCCTGACGGACGGGCTGCTCCGGCAGGGGGCGTACGACGAGGGCCGCGCGGCCCTCACCCTGCGGGGGCGGTTGCTCGCCGACGCGGTGGTGCGGGACCTGGTGGACTGAACAGGGGTTTCTTCGCCCCCGCCGCCCTTTCCCGTCCCGACCCGGGGTTCCGCCCCGGACCCCGCTCCTCAAACGCCGGAGGGGCTGAAAGGGGGTCCGGGGGCGCAGCCCCGGGGTCAGGCCGGTGCCGTGACGAAGTCGATCAGTTCCTCCACGCGGCCCAGGAGCTGCGGCTCCAGGTCCTTGTACGAGCGCACCGAGCCGAGGATCCGCTGCCACGCCTCCCCGGTGTTCGCCACGCGCCAGCCCAGCGCCCGGCACACCCCCGTCTTCCAGTCCTGCCCGCGCGGCACCCGGGGCCACGCCTCGATGCCCACCGACGCCGGCTTCACCGCCTCCCAGACGTCGATGTACGGGTGGCCCACCACCAGCGCGTGCTCGCTCGTCACCGCCTCCGCGATCCGCCACTCCTTCGACCCCGGCACCAGGTGGTCCACCAGCACGCCCAGCCGCGCGTCCGGGCCGGGGGAGAAGTCCTCGACGATCGACGGCAGGTCGTCCACGCCCTCCAGGTACTCCACGACCACGCCCTCGACGCGCAGGTCGTCGCCCCACACCTTCTCGACCAGCTCGGCGTCGTGCCGGCCCTCGACGTAGATGCGCCCCGCGCGGGCCACCCGCGCCCGCGCGCCGGGGACGGCCACCGAACCGGACGCCGTACGGGCGGGCCGCCGAGGACCGGCGGCCGGCCGCACCAGCGTCACCACCCGCCCCTCCAGCAGGAAGCCCCGCGGCTCCAGCGGGAACACCCGGTGCTTGCCGAAGCGGTCCTCCAGCGTCACCGTGCCCGCCTCGCAGCGGATCACCGCGCCGCAGAAGCCGGTACCGGGCTCCTCCACCACCAGGCCGGGCTCGGCCGCGACCTCGGGGACCGGCTGCGGTTTCTTCCACGGAGGGGTCAGATCGGCGGAGTACTGGCGCATTCTGATGACGATACGAGGATCCCGCCCGCCGTGATCAGTCCGACACGCCGAAACGGGCCGCCAGGGCGTCGCGCTGGGCCCGTACGAACGCCGCGTCCACCACCGCGCCGTGGCCGGGGACGTACCGCGCGTCCTCGCCGCCCAGCTCGAGGAGCCGGTCCAGCGCGGCCGGCCAGTGGGACGGTACGGCGTCGGGGCCGGCCTGCGGTTCGCCCGACTCCTCGACCAGGTCGCCGCAGAACACCACCTCCGGGTCGCCGGGGACGAGGACCGCGAGGTCGTGGGCGGTGTGGCCCGGGCCCACGTTCGCCAGCAGCACCTGCCGGTCGCCGACCGGGCCGAGGTCGAGCGTCCACTCGCCGGACACCGCGTGCCGCGGCGGGACCAGCGCGTCCACGGCCTCCTCGGCCACGCGCGCGTCCAGCCCGTGGCGCACCGCGTCCGCGCGCAGCTCCTCGCGCCCGCGGCCCGTCAGCACCGTGTCCATGCCCACCGCGCCGAACACCTCCGCGCCCGCGAACGCCCCCGCCCCGAGAATGTGGTCGAAGTGGGGGTGGGTGAGCGCGAGATGCGTCACACGGCGACCGGTGAGCGCCTGCGCCTCCGTCCGCAACCGCGCGCCCTCGCCCAGGCCGGAACCCGCGTCGACGAGCAGCACCCCGTCCGCGCCGACGACGAGCCCCGCCGTGCAGTCCCACCCCGGCAGCCGGCACCGCCCCACTCCGGCGGCCACTTGCTCCCATCCCGACTCTTCCCAAGTCACGGTCATACCGGGACGCTATCGGTGACGACGCCGCCCGGCGCGAGGGCGCGGGGACCGGCCTTGCCCGGGGTGTACCCCCCGGCCGTACACTGGGCGGGGAAGTCTGGCACTCGCGTACGAAGAGTGCCAGGCGGACAGGGAAGGTACCGCGCGGAAGACTCTGGAGGTGTGCGCGATGCTCAGTGAACGCAGGCTCCAGGTGCTGCGCGCCATCGTCCAGGACTACGTGGGCACCGAGGAGCCCGTCGGCTCCAAGGCCCTCACCGAGCGGCACAACCTCGGCGTCTCCCCGGCCACCGTGCGCAACGACATGGCGGCCCTGGAGGACGAGGGCTTCATCGCCCAGCCGCACACCAGCGCCGGGCGCATCCCCACCGACAAGGGCTACCGCCTGTTCGTCGACAAGCTCGCCGGCGTCAAGCCCATGAGCCCGCCCGAGCGGCGGGCCATCCAGAACTTCCTCGACGGCGCCGTCGACCTCGACGACGTGGTGGCCAGGACCGTGCGGCTGCTCGCGCAGCTGACCCGGCAGGTCGCCGTCGTGCAGTACCCGTCGCTGACCCGCTCCACGGTGCGGCACGTGGAACTGCTCTCCCTCGCCCCCGCGCGGCTGATGCTGGTGCTGATCACGGACACCGGCCGGGTGGAGCAGCGCATGGTCGACTGCCCGGCGCCGTTCGGCGAGTCCTCCCTGGCGGACCTGCGGGCCCGTCTGAACAGCCGGGTCGCGGGCCGCCGGTTCGCCGATGTGCCGAGCCTGGTGGAGGACCTCCCCGAGGCGTTCGAGGCCGAGGACCGCGGTACGGTCTCGACGGTGCTCTCCACCCTCCTGGAGACGCTCGTCGAGGAGAACGAGGAGCGGCTGATGATCGGCGGCACCGCCAATCTCACCCGCTTCGGACATGACTTCCCCCTCACGATCCGGCCCGTCCTCGAGGCGCTCGAGGAGCAGGTCGTGCTCCTCAAACTCCTCGGCGAGGCGGGGGATTCGGGCATGACCGTGCGCATCGGGCACGAGAACGCCTACGAGGGACTCAACTCCACGTCCGTCGTGTCGGTCGGCTACGGTTCGGGCGGCGAGGCGGTTGCCAAGCTCGGCGTGGTCGGACCGACCCGCATGGATTACCCGGGAACGATGGGAGCGGTACGCGCAGTGGCACGGTACGTCGGACAGATCCTGGCGGAGTCGTAGTGGCCACGGACTACTACGCCGTACTCGGCGTACGCCGCGACGCGTCGCAGGAGGAGATCAAGAAGGCCTTCCGGCGGCTCGCCCGCGAGCTGCATCCGGACGTCAATCCTGATCCCAAGACGCAGGAGCGGTTCAAGGAGATCAACGCCGCCTACGAGGTGTTGTCGGACCCGCAGAAGAAGCAGGTCTACGACCTCGGCGGCGACCCCCTCTCGCAGGCCGGCGGCGGTGGCGCGGGCGGCTTCGGGGCCGGTGGCTTCGGCAACTTCTCCGACATCATGGACGCGTTCTTCGGCACGGCGTCGCAGCGCGGGCCGCGCTCGCGCACCCGCCGCGGTCAGGACGCGATGATCCGCATCGACGTCGAGCTCGACGAGGCCGCGTTCGGCACGACCAAGGACATCCAGGTCGACACGGCCGTCGTCTGCACGACGTGCAGCGGCGAGGGCGCCGCTCCGGGCACCAGCGCGCAGACCTGTGACATGTGCCGGGGCCGCGGTGAGGTCTCGCAGGTCACGCGGTCCTTCCTGGGCCAGGTCATGACCTCCCGCCCCTGCCCGCAGTGCCAGGGCTTCGGCACCGTCGTCCCCACCCCGTGCCCGGAGTGCGCGGGCGACGGCCGGATCCGCTCCCGGCGCACTCTCACGGTCAAGATCCCGGCCGGTGTCGACAACGGCACCCGGATCCAGCTGGCCGGCGAGGGCGAGGTCGGGCCCGGCGGCGGCCCCGCCGGTGACCTGTACGTGGAGATCCACGAGCTCCCGCACGCGCAGTTCCAGCGGCGCGGCGACGACCTGCACTGCACGGTCACCCTCCCGATGACGGCGGCGGCCCTCGGCACCAAGGTGCCGCTGGAGACGCTGGACGGCATGGAGGAGGTCGACATCCGGCCCGGCACCCAGTCCGGCCAGTCGATCCCGCTGCACGGCCGGGGCGTCACGCATCTGCGCGGCGGCGGCCGGGGCGACCTCATCGTCCACGTCGAGGTCCAGACCCCGACCAAGCTCGACCCGGAACAGGAACGCCTGCTCCGCGAACTGGCCAAGCTCCGGGGAGAGGAACGGCCCACGGGGCAGTTCCAGCCGGGGCAGCAAGGGTTGTTCTCGCGGTTGAAGGACGCCTTCAACGGGCGCTGATCGGTTGGCGCCGGGTGGGTGACGGCCTGCTGCCGGGGGTTCGGGGGTTGTCCCCCGGGCGGACACAGTCAGCCGGGGCAGCAAGGGTTGTTCTCGCGGTTGAAGGACGCCTTCAACGGGCGCTGATCGGTTGGCGTCGGGCGGGTGACGGCCTGCTGCCGGGGGTCTGGGGGTTGTCCCCCGGGCGGACACAGTCAGCCGGGGCAGCAAGGGTTGTTCTCGCGGTTGAAGGACGCTTTCAACGGGCGCTGAGGCACGTGTGCGGCGGGGCGACGCCCTTGTCGCCGCCCCGCCGAAAAGTGGCTTATGCCAAGAGGAAGGGCGGATTCGGCGTTGGTCGGAGGACGTGACAACATGCCGTCATGTCCTCCGTACTGACCGATATCTGCCCGCACCCGATCGTGCAGGCACCCATGGCGGGCGGTGTCGCCGTGCCGCAGCTCGCCGCGGCCGTGTCCGAGGCGGGCGGGCTCGGTTTCCTGGCCGCCGGGTACAAGACCGCGGACGGGATGTACCAGGAGATCAAGCAACTGCGGGGACTGACCTCCCGGCCCTTCGGCGTCAACCTCTTCCTGCCGCAGCCGGAGACGGCCGCCCCGGCCGCCGTCGACGTCTACGCCCACCAGCTGGCCGGTGAGGCCTCCTGGTACGAGACCGAGCTCGGCGACCCCGACAGCGGCCGCGACGACGGCTACGACGCCAAGCTCGCCGTGCTGCTGGACAACCCGGTGCCGGTGGTGTCGTTCCACTTCGGTGTGCCGGCCCGCGAGGTCCTGGACTCCCTGCGCCGCGTCGGTACGCTCACGCTGGTCACCGCCACGACCGCGGACGAGGCCCGGGCCGTGGAACGGGCCGGCGCCGACGCGGTGATCGCGCAGGGCGTGGAGGCCGGCGGCCACCAGGGCACCCACCGCGACGTACCGGAGGCGGACGGCTCCGGCCTCGGACTGCTCTCCCTCGTCGCCCAGGTCCGGGAGTCCGTCGGGATCCCGGTCGTCGCCGCCGGCGGCATCATGCGCGGCGGCCAGATCGCCGCGGTCCTCGCGGCCGGTGCCGACGCGGCCCAGCTCGGCACGGCCTTCGTCGCCGCCCACGAGTCCGGCGCGCACGCCCTGCACAAGCAGGCCCTCACCGACCCCCTGTACGTCCGCACCGAGCTGACCCGCGCCTTCTCCGGCCGCCCGGCCCGCGCCCTGGTCAACCGCTTCCTGCGCGAGCACGGCCCGTACGCGCCCGCCGCCTACCCGGACGTCCACCACCTCACCGCGCCCCTGCGCAAGGCCGCCGCCAAGGCCGGTGACGCGCAGGGTCTGGCGCTGTGGGCGGGGCAGGGTCACCGGATGGCCCGCGAGCTGCCCGCCGGGCAGCTGGTGGAGGTGCTGGCCGCCGAACTGGCCGCCGCCCGGACGACGTTGTCGGCGGGAGGTGCCCGATGACCGCGCCGGTGTTCGTCGTCGACCACTTCGACGCGGGCGGCGGAGGCCGTTACGTGCTCGACGGCCCCGAGGGGCGGCACGCCGTCTCCGTGAAGCGGCTGCGGGCCGGTGAGGACGTCGTCCTCACCGACGGCGCGGGCCGCTGGGCGGAGTGCGTGGTACTCGGCAGCGAGGGCAAGGACCGTCTGATCGTCCAGCTGGACTCGGTGGCCGAGGAGCCCCCGGACGAACCCCGGCTCACCGTCGTCCAGGCCCTGCCCAAGGGGGACCGGGGCGAGGTGGCCGTGGAGACGATGACCGAGGTCGGCGTCGACGCGATCGTGCCGTGGGCGGCGTCCCGCTGCATCACGCAGTGGAAGGGCGAGCGTGGGCTGAAGTCCCTCGCCAAGTGGCGGGCGACGGCCCGTGAGGCCGGCAAGCAGTCCCGCCGGGTGCGCTTCCCCGAGGTCGCGGACGCGGCGACGACCAAGCGGGTTGCGTCACTTCTGGCCGATGCCGACTTCGCCGCCGTCCTCCACGAGAGCGGCACCGAACCCCTCGCGACCGCCGAACTCCCCGCCTCCGGCGAGATCGTGCTGGTCGTCGGGCCCGAAGGCGGTGTCTCACCGGAGGAGTTGGCCCTCTTCGAGGAGGCCGGCGCGCGTGCCTACCGGCTGGGGCGCAGTGTGCTGCGCACGTCCACGGCCGGGACGGCAGCGGCGGCGCTGCTGCTCGGGCGCACGGGCCGCTGGTCCTGACCGGAGGTCTCTCCGCCCCCGCCGCCCCTTCCCCTTCCCGCCCTTCGGGGGCGGCGCCCCGGGCCGGGACGGGAAGGAGCACGTGGCCGTATGCGCCCTACCGCCCCGCCTGTGACGGTGGCAGGCTGCCGTGCATGGGGGCGTTGAACAGGATTCCGCGCGCGGTGCGCGCATGGCGGCGGCAGGCACTCGCCGTCGGCTTCGCCGTGGCCGCCGTAGCAGGGGTCACGGCGTGCGAGGGCGGCGGACTCAGCTCCGCGGCCGTCGCGTTCACGACCGACGAGACCGTGACCGAGGAGCTCAACCGGCGGAAGGCCGGCGTGCGCTGGCTCAGCTGCACCGCGTCCTTCGGGGACAAGGACCGCTCACCGTCCGCGGACGAGAACACCGTCGCCTCGGTCGACTGCCAGGGCGAGACGCGGGACGGCAAGGAGATCACCGTCACCGGGAAGGTCACCCACGCCGTCAACGGCGCCTGCGTCCGCGGGAACATCACCGCGAAGGTCGGCGGGAAGCAGGTGTTCCGGGTCGACGGCCTGGGCGACTGCGACTCCACCAGCCCGCCGCGCGTGGGCGACCCCACGCACCGCGGCCCGAACCCCACCGTCACCGTGACCGTCACGACGACCGTGTGGTGCGAGCAGTACCCGTCGTGTCGCCCCGTCGAGGGCAAGTGATCGGAACCCCTGTCCAGGACCGCCCGCGCCTGCATAGGGTGATCGGGTGACACAGCCCGCATCGGTCGCATCCACCGCTTATCTCCGGTTTCCGCATCTGCACGGCGAGTTGGTCGCCTTCACCGCCGAGGACGACGTGTGGCTCGCCCCGCTCGACGGCGGCCGGGCCTGGCGGGTCAGTGCCGACAACGTACCCGTGATCCGGCCCCGCATCTCGCCCGACGGCACCACCGTCGCCTGGACCTCCACCCGCGACGGCGCCCCCGAGGTGCACGTCGCGCCCGTCGAGGGCGGCCCCGCCAGACGCCTGACCCACTGGGGCAGCTCCACCACCCGGACGCGTGGCTGGACGGCGGACGGCCGGGTCCTGGTGACCAGCGCCCACGGCCAGGCCGCCTCGTGCCGCACCTGGGCCCGTGCCGTGCCCCTGGACGGCGGCCCCGCCACCACCCTGCCCCACGGCCCCGTCGGCGACGTCGCCCAGGGACCGCACACCGTGCTGCTGTCCGCGCCGATGGGCCTCGAGGCCGCCCGGTGGAAGCGCTACCGGGGCGGTACGGCGGGCAAGTTGTGGATCGACCGCGAGGGCGACGGCGAGTTCGTACGGCTGCACGAGGACCTCGACGGGAACATCGAGTGCCCGCTGTGGGTGGGGGACAGGATCGCGTTCCTCTCCGACCACGAGGGCACCGGCGCCCTGTACTCCTCCCTCGCCGACGGATCGGACCTCCGCAGGCACACCCCGCTCGACGGCTTCTACGCCCGCCACGCCGCCACCGACGGCGGCCGCGTCGTCTACTCCAGCGCCGGTGAACTGTGGCTCCTTGACGACCTCGACGGGGCGGAGCCGCGCCGCCTCGACGTCCGGCTCGGCGGGCAGCGCGTCGACCTCCAGCCGTTCCCGGTGAACGCCGCCCGCTGGTTCGGCTCCGCGTCGCCCGACCACACCGCGCGCGGCAGCGCCGTCTGCGTGCGCGGCACCGTCCACTGGGTCACCCACCGCGCCGGCCCCGCCCGCGCGCTCGCCGCGACCCCGGGTGTACGGGCCCGGCGGCCCCGCGTCTTCCGCGCGGACGGCGAGGAGTGGGTGGTGTGGGTGACCGACGCCGAGGGCGACGACGCCCTGGAGTTCGCTCCCGCCACCGGACTCGCCCCGGGCGCCACCCCCCGCCGGATCGCCGCCGGGCAGTTGGGCCGCGTCGTGGGACTCGCCATGGCCCCCGACGGCGGCCGTGCCGCGGTCGCCTCCCACGACGGCCGGGTCCTCCTCGTCGAGCGGGAGACCGGCGAGGTCCGGGAGGTCGACCGCAGCGAGGACGGCGACGTCTCCGGGCTGGTCTTCTCGCCCGACTCCTCCTGGCTCGCCTGGTCCCACCCCGGCCCGCGCCCGCTCAGCCAGCTCAAGCTCGCCAACACCACCGACCTGTCGGTCACCGAGGCGACCCCGCTGCGCTTCCAGGACTACGCGCCCGCCTTCACCCTCGACGGCAAGCACCTCGCGTTCCTGTCGACCCGCTCCTTCGACCCGGTCTACGACGAACACGTCTTCGACCTGGCCTTCGTCGAGGGCGTACGTCCGTATCTGATCACCCTCGCGGCGACCACCCCGTCGCCGTTCGGCCCGCAGCGGCACGGCCGGCCCTTCGAGACACCGGACCGGGACGGGACCCCCGACAGCGAGGGCACCCCCACCACCCGCGTCGACCTCGACGGTCTCGCCGACCGCATCGTGCCGTTCCCGGTGGAGGCCGCCCGCTACACCAACCTGCGCGCCGCCAAGGACGGGGTGCTGTGGCTGCGGCACCCGGTGCGCGGTGTGCTCGGCGCGTCCAGGGCCACCCCGGACGACCCCGACCCCAAGACCGACCTGGAGCGCTACGACCTCGCCCAGCAGCGCATCGAGCGCCTGGCCGTGGACGCGGACCACTTCGAGGTCAGCGGCGACGGCAAGCGGGTGCTGCTGTGGACCGACGGGCGGCTGAAGGTCGTGCCCAGCGACCGGCGCGCCTCCGGCGACGACGACAGCGACACCAACATCACCGTCGACCTGGACCGGGTCCGCCAGTTCGTCGACCCGGCCGTCGAGTGGCGGCAGATGTTCGACGAGAACGGCCGCATCATGCGGGACAACTTCTGGCGTCCCGACATGAGCGGTGTGGACTGGGACGGGGTCCTCGACCGGTACCGGCCCGTGCTCGACCGGCTCGCCACCCACGACGACCTGGTGGACCTGCTGTGGGAGGTGCACGGCGAGCTCGGCACCTCGCACGCCTACGTCATCCCGCGCGGCGGCTACGGTGCCGGTGCGCGGCAGGGGCTGCTCGGTGCGGACATCTCCCGGCACGAGGACGGCAGTTGGCGGGTCGACCGCATCCTGCCCGCGGAGACGTCCGATCCGGACGCCCGCTCGCCGCTCGCCGCGCCGGGGGTCGCCGTCCGGCCCGGTGACGCGATCGTCGCCGTCGCCGGGCAGCCGGTCGACACGGTGACCGGACCGGCGCCGCTGCTGGTCGGGACGGCCGGGAAGCCGGTGGAGCTGACGGTGTCGCCGGCGGGGGGAGGCGAGCCGCGGCACGCGGTGGTGGTGCCGCTCGCCGACGAGGAGCCGCTGCGGTACCACGCGTGGGTCGCGGACCGGCGGGCGTACGTGCTGGAGAAGTCCGGCGGGCGGCTGGGGTACATCCACGTTCCCGACATGCAGGCGCCCGGGTGGGCGCAGATCCATCGCGACCTGCGGGTGGAGGTGCTGCGGGAGGGGCTGATCGTGGACGTGCGGGAGAACCGGGGCGGGCACACGTCGCAGCTCGTGGTGGAGAAGCTGGCCCGGCGGGTCGTGGGGTGGGACCTGCCCCGGGGGATGCGGGCGGAGAGTTATCCGCGGGACGCGCCGCGGGGGCCGGTCGTCGCCGTGGCCAACGAGTTCTCCGGGTCCGACGGGGACATCGTGAACGCGGCGATCCGCGCGCTGGGGATCGGGCCGGTGGTGGGTACCCGTACATGGGGTGGCGTGATCGGCATCGACAGCCGGTACCGGCTGGTCGACGGGACGCTCGTCACCCAGCCCAAGTACGCCTTCTGGCTGGAGGGTTACGGGTGGGACGTGGAGAACCGCGGTGTCGACCCGGACGTGGAGGTCGTGCAGCGGCCGCAGGATTACGCGGCGGGGCGGGACGTGCAGTTGGACGAGGCGGTGAGGCTGGCGTTGGAGGCGCTCGAGTCGACGCCGGCGAAGGTGCCGCCGGCGTTGTCGTAGCCGGGGGTGGGTCGCGCGGCCCGGCGCTGGCGGGGTGCCTCCCCCACTCTCGGCTGCGCTCGAGCGGGAGGTACCCCCACCGCCCACCCGTGCCGCCCTGCGGCACGATTGCCCGCGGTTACGCGGGCGTGGATACGATGCCTTCGTACGTGATCAGCTGGCTTGAGGAGGGTTCATGGCTGGGGAGCCTCAGGACGACTGTTTGTTCTGCAAGATCGTCGACGGGAGCATTCCCGCGACGATCGTGCGGGAGACCGAGACCACCGTCGCGTTCCGGGACATAAATCCCCAGGCGCCCACCCATGTGCTGGTGATCCCCAAGGCGCACCACCAGGACGCCGCCGCCCTCGCCGCCGCCGCGCCCGAGCTCGCCGCGGACGTACTGCGGGAGACGCAGGCCGTCGCGGACGAGGAAAAGCTGGAGAGCTACCGCATCATCTTCAACACCGGCAGCGGCGCCGGCCAGACCGTCTGGCACGCGCACGCCCACGTCCTGGGCGGCCGCGGTCTCGAGTGGCCCCCCGGATAGGCAGCCTTGTCCGCACGCGAACTGGTGGTCCTCGGCACCGCCAGCCAGGTCCCCACCCGGCACCGCAACCACAACGGCTACCTGCTGCGCTGGGACGGCGAGGGCATCCTGTTCGACCCCGGCGAGGGCACCCAGCGCCAGATGCTGCGCGCCGGGGTGGCCGTCCACGACCTGAACCGGATCTGCGTCACCCACTTCCACGGCGACCACTCCCTCGGTCTCGCCGGGGTGATCCAGCGGATCAACCTCGACAAGGTGCCGCACGAGATCACCGCCCACTACCCGCGCTCCGGGCAGCGCTTCTTCGACCGTCTGCGGTACGCCACCGCCTACCGCGAGACGGTCGCCCTCACCGAGGCCCCGGTCGACACCGACGGCCCCCTCGCCCGTACCCCCGGATACACGCTGGAGGCGCGGAAGCTGTCCCATCCCGTCGAGGCGTACGGCTACCGGCTCGTCGAACCCGACGGCCGGCGCATGCTGCCCGGCCGGCTGGCCGCGCACGGCATCAAGGGCCCGGACGTCGGCCGCATCCAGCGCGAGGGCACGCTCGGCGGGGTCCCGCTGGAGGAGGTCAGCGAGGTGCGGCGCGGGCAGCGGTTCGCGTTCGTCATGGACACCCGGCTGTGCGACGGGGTGTACGCGCTCGCCGAGGGCTGCGACATGCTGGTCATCGAGTCGACGTTCCTCGACGAGGACGAGGCGCTCGCCGTCGACTTCGGTCATCTGACCGCCGGGCAGGCGGCCCGCGTGGCGCGCGACGCGGGTGTACGGCACCTCGTCCTCACCCACTTCAGCCAGCGCTACGCCGACCCGGAGGAGTTCGAGCGGCAGGCGCGGGCGGCCGGGTACGAGGGCGAGCTGACCGTGGCACGGGACCTGCAACGGGTGGCGCTTCCGAAGCGTCGGTGAAACCCCCGTACGATATTTCGATGCCCGTACCGAAAGCCGAACTGCACCTTCATATCGAAGGCACCCTGGAGCCCGAGCTGGCCTTCGCGCTCGCCGCGCGTAACGGCGTCGAGCTGCCCTACGCCGACACCGACGCGCTCCGTGAGGCGTACCGCTTCGAGGATCTGCAGTCCTTCCTGAACCTGTACTACGAACTCATGGCCGTCCTGCGCACCGAGCGGGACTTCGAGGACCTCGCCGACGCCTATCTCGCCCGCGCCGCCGCGCAGGGCGTGCGGCACGCGGAGATCTTCTTCGATCCGCAGGCGCACCTGGCGCGCGGTGTCGACATGGGCACCGTCGTCGAGGGGCTGTGGCGGGCGCTGGGCCGATGGGGGTCCCCCCGCTCGAGCGAAGCCGAGAGTGGGGGAGAGGAGACGCACGGGGTCTCCACCCGGCTGATCATGTGCTTCCTGCGGGACGAGTCCGCCGAGTCGGCCCTGGCCACCCTGGACGCCGCGAAGCCGTATCTGGACCGGATCACCGGCGTCGGGCTCGACTCGGCCGAGGTCGGGCATCCGCCGGTGAAGTTCCGCGAGGTGTACGAGGCCGCCGCCGCGCTGGGGCTGCGGCGCGTGGCGCACGCGGGTGAGGAGGGGCCGCCGGAGTACATCACCGAGGCGCTGGACGTCCTCGGTGTGGAACGGGTCGACCACGGGCTGCGCTGCGTGGAGGACCCGGTGCTGGTGGAGCGGCTGGTGCGGGAACGCGTGCCGCTGACGCTGTGTCCCCTGTCCAACGTGCGGCTGCGCACGGTCGACGTCCTCGCCGATCATCCGCTGCCGGCGATGCTCGAGGCGGGCCTGATGTGCACGGTCAACTCCGACGACCCGGCGTACTTCGGCGGCTACGCCGGGGACAACTTCGACGCGGTGCGCGAGGCTCTGGGCCTCGGCCCGGAGCGTCTGCGCGAGCTGGCCCGCAACTCGTTCCTGGCCTCCTTCCTGGAGGACGACGAGGATCTACGGGCCCGATACCTTGCCGAGGTGGAGGCGTACGACTTCGGCTGACCCTGACCGCGTAGCTGCGGGCAGTCGTGCCGCTGGGGCGGCACGATTGCCCGCGGGAACGCGGGAACGCGTGAGTGGGGGAGCGCGGAAGCGCGAGAGCGGAGCTTCAGTGGGCGGCGCCCGGTGCCCGGGTCGCCGCCGCCGTGTCGTAGGTGACCTGGGCCGGGGCCGGGGTGCCGTCGAGGGGGATCTCGACCACCGGCTGTTCCGGGGCGCCGACCTCGGGGACCGTGCCCGTCGGGGTGCCCGGCGCCGCCGCGATCACCGCCGCCGGGTGGCCGCCGCGGCGGCGGACCGCGCCCGGCAGCAGCGGGCGTCCGCCGGTGTGCAGGGCGACGGCGGTCATCGGCAGCGCGACCAGCAGCAGACCGGTGGCGAGCACCGTGCCCATCACCGGGAACCCGGCCTGCGCGGACAGCACGCTGCCGGTCAGCGGCCCCGCGGCGGTCCCCAGGGACGACGCCGAGCCGACCAGCACGGCCCAGCGCCCCCGCGGGTCCAGCGAGGCCGCCAGCCCGATCAGATACGAAAGCACCACCGGATAGATCGTGTTCCAGGCGATCTCACCGGCGGCGAAGCTGCCCAGACCGGTCGCGGAGGCGCTGAGCGCGATGCAGCCGGCGATGAGGACCGTGCCGCCGCCGATGGGCAGCGCCCGCCCCAGCCGCGACCCCAGCGCGCCCGCGCCCAGCACACCCAGCAGTCCGGCGCCCAGCGCCACCGCGAAGACGGCACCCACGGTCGCCTCGGAGAGGTGCGCCTGGCCGACTCCGATGCGTCCGCTCACGCCCCACAGCGCGTTCTGGGCGAGCGACCACAGCAGCATGGCACCGGCGAGGACCAGCCCCGAACGCCGGTGCGGCAGACGGGCGGTGGCGCCGCCGGGTTCGGCACGGCGCGGACCGGGCGTGCCGGCCGGCAGGCGCGAGGTCAGCGGCCACACGGCCGGCGCGGTGAGGGCGATGGCGGCCAGGGTGAGCCCGTGTCCCGGAAGGTGCGGCACCGTCAGGTACACCACGCCCGCGAGCGCGGAGACGCTGAGCAGTCCGAGGGCGGACGCCCGGTGCGGGTCCCGTTCGGCGGCGATCCGGGTGGCGGCGACCGTGGTGGCCGTACCCGAGCCGAACCCGCCGATCACCGCGCCGGCGACGACGGCCGGTACGGCGGTGGTGAGGGCGGCCCCGCCGTAGCCGACGGCGGCCAGCAGCAGGCCCAGCCGGGCCAGGGTCCGTGCCCCGACCCGCTCCACGCGCGACGCCAGCAGGAACCCGGCGGTCGCGGAACTCAGCAGCAGCGCGCTGCCGACGGCTCCCGCCTGGGTGGCGGAGAGGCCGAGGCCGCGTTCCAGCCGGCCGACGGTGGTCGGCAGCAGATACGGGGCGAGGTACCCGGCCGTGAAAAGGGCGACGAGGGGCCAGGGGGTGGTGCGGGGGGCGAACACGGGCGTTCCCGGGGCGTGCGGAAGGGACGGTGCGGTGACCGTGGGAAGGGAGGGGGCGACGACCGTCGACTGACAGGAGCGCGCGGGCAATTTGTATCAAGTGAGGGGAGGACGACGGGAGCGCGCAAGGTGTGATCTGAACCACTCTTGCGTTTGAGGTCCCGGAAGGCTGGGAAGCGGCGTCCGCTATCGCCAGTGAACGGCCCCGCCACCTGCGGGAATCGTGGTCTCCACCTTCGTCCGGATCTCCCGCATCACGGCGACGATCCGCTCCTCCCGCTCCGGCGTCAGCCGGGCCACCGGCACCGAGCAGCTGATGGCGTCCTGCGCGGGGGAGGCGTACCGCAGGGCGAACCCGAAGCCGACGATCCCGGGCACGCCCTCCTCGCGGTCCACGGAGTAACCGCGCTCCCGCACCCCGGCCAGATCGGCGGCCAGCGACTCCCGCGAGGTGTGCGTGTTCGGCGTGGCCGCCTCGTACGGTCCCTCGGGCAGCTCCTCGTCCGGCCGCTCCGCCAGCAGCGCCTTGCCGAGCGCGCCCACGTGCGCCGGCAGCCGCCGCCCCACCCTGCTGATCGTCCTCAGGTACTCGTGCGACTCGCGGGTCGCCAGGTACGCCACGTCGTGGCCGTCCAGCCGCCCCATGTGGATCGTCTCGCCCAGCGCGTCGGACGCCTCGTCCAGATACGGGCGCACGGCCCGCACGCGCGGGTCCGAGTCGAGGTAGCTGGTGCCGGTGAGCAGGGCGCGGATGCCGATGCCGTACAGCGAGCCGGTGACGTCGGTGCGGACCCAGCCGCGTGCGATCAGGGTCTGCAGCAGCGCGTACATCGAGCTGCGCGGCACCTCCAGCGCGTCCGCCAGCTCCTGGAGGCGCGCCGGGCGGTCGCCGCGCGCGGCGAGCAGTTCCAGTACCTCCATCGTGCGCGCGGCGGACTTCACCTCGCGCACGCCCCCTGTCTCCGGCATGCGCCGATCGTAGTCCGGCGGAAGGAGGCCCGTGCCGGGCCATTGACGGTTCTCGTTCGCCTACTTAACCTTCATTTTCATACATGGACTACGTCTACATGGGGAGATGAGTGAGGGTGAGTCCCGATACGGATCCGAGCGGTACGGCCACCGTGGCGCGACGCCTGAAGGACGGGATGGCGAACGGGGTGCTGTCCTTCCCGCTCACCGCCTTCCACGAGGACGGCTCCCTCGACCCGGACGGCTTCCGCGCCTACGTCGCCGAACGGATCGCCACCGCCCCCGGCGCCGTCTTCCCCGCCTGCGGCACCGGCGAGTTCTTCTCCCTGGACGAGGACGAGTACCGGCAGGTCGTCACCATCACCGTCGAGGAGAGCGCGGGCCGGGTGCCGGTCGTCGCCGGCACCGGCTACGGCTGGGCCCAGGCCACCCGGTTCGCGCGCATCGCCGAGGACGCCGGCGCCGACGCCCTCCTCGTCCTGCCGCACTACCTCGTCGCCGCCCCGCAGGACGGCCTCGTCGCCCAGCTCGAAGCCGTCGCCGCCCGCACCCGGCTGCCGCTGATCACCTACCAGCGCGGCCAGGTCGCCTACACCCCCGGCTCGCTCAGGCGGATCGCCGCCCTGCCGAACGTCATCGGCCTCAAGGACGGCCACAGCGACCTCGACCGGCTGCAGCGCCTCACCCTCGCCGCCCCCGAGGACTTCCTCTTCTTCAACGGCGCCGCCACCGCCGAGATCCAGGCCCGCGCCTACGCCGCCGTCGGCGTCCCCGCCTACTCCTCCGCCGTCCACGCCTTCGCCCCCGAGATCGCGACCGCCTGCTTCACCGCCCTGCGTGACGGCGACCACGGCACCGTCGACACGCTGCTGCGCGACTTCTACGTGCCGTTCGTCGAACTGCGCGACCGCGTCCCCGGATACGCGGTGTCGTTGGTGAAGGCGGCGGCCCGGCTGCGCGGACGCCCCGTGGGCCCCGTACGCGCCCCCCTCACCGACCCCACGCCCGGCGACCTCGCCGACCTGCGCACCCTGCTCACCGCCGGACTCGACCTCGTAGGAGCCGCCCTGTGACCACGCCGACCTCCCGCGACCTGACCGTCACCGAGGTCCGCCTCACGCCGATCCTCGTCGCCGACCCGCCCCTGCTCAACACGCAGGGCGTCCACCAGCCGTACACCCCCCGCCTGATCGTCGAGGTGGTCACCGCCGACGGCACCACCGGCCTCGGCGAGACCTACGGCGACACCAAGTACCTGGACCTGGCGCGGCCCCTCGCGGACCGGCTCGTCGGCCGTCAGGCCGGCGACCTGAACCGGCTGTTCACCGAGGCCGACGAGGTGGCCGTCGACGCCTCCCAGGTCTCCGGCCAGGTCGACGTCGGCGGGCTGCGCGGCGTGCAGACCGCCGACAAGCTGCGCCTGTCCGTGCTCTCCGCCTTCGAGGTCGCCTGCCTCGACGCCCTCGGCAAGAGCCTCGGCCTGCCCGTGCACGCCCTGCTCGGCGGCAAGGTGCGTGACGCCGTCGAGTACAGCGCGTACCTCTTCTACAAGTGGGCCGGCCACCCGGAGGGCGTCACCGCCGAGAAGGACGACTGGGGCGCGGCCCTCGACCCGGCCGGCGTCGTCGCGCAGGCCCGGACCTTCACGGAGCGGTACGGCTTCACCTCCTTCAAGCTCAAGGGCGGCGTCTTCCCGCCTGACGAGGAGATCGCGGCCGTACGCGCCCTCGCCGCCGCGTTCCCCGGACACCCCCTGCGCCTCGACCCCAACGGCGCCTGGTCCGTGGAGACCTCGCTGAGGGTGGCCGGGGAACTCGGGGACGTCCTCGAGTACCTGGAGGACCCCGCGCTCGGCACCCCCGCCATGGCCGAGGTCGCCGCCCGCACCCCGGTACCGCTCGCCACCAACATGTGTGTCACGACGTTCGCCGAGATCGAGGAGGCCTTCACCCGGGACGCCGTCCAGGTCGTCCTCTCCGACCACCACTACTGGGGCGGACTGCGCAACACCCAGCAGCTCGCCGCCGTCTGCCGCACCTTCGGCGTCGGCGTCTCCATGCACTCCAACACCCACCTGGGCATCAGCCTCGCCGCGATGACCCACGTCGCGGCCACCGTGCCCAACCTCCACCACGCCTGCGACTCCCACTACCCCTGGCAGTCGGAGGACGTCCTCACCGAACGCCTCACCTTCGAGAACGGCTCCGTGCGGGTATCCGACGCGCCCGGCCTCGGCGTCGAGCTCGACCGCGACCGGCTGGCGGTCCTCCACCAGCGGTGGCTCGACGACGACGGCTCCCTGCGCGACCGCGACGACGCGGCCGCCATGCGCGTCGCCGACCCGGACTGGACCACACCGGCCGTGCCGCGCTGGTGATCCCCCAGGGGTGAACCTGGAGTGACGGCGGTCACGTTGTCGGTGGCGTGGTGCACACTGGCTGAAACCGCACCACGTCAGGGAGCGCACCGTGATGGCGTCCACCGGGAAGGCACGCGTCGAGGGACCGCACTGCTCGTCCCAGATCGATCCCCTCGCCGCCCTGCGCGCACCGGACGACCCGCCCTGGGACGTCTACCTCACCGGCACCGTCTTCCTCGACATCGTCTTCACCGGGCTCGGCTCCGCCCCGGTGCGCGGGACCGAGTCCTGGGCGCGCGGGATGGGGTCGAGCCCCGGCGGCGTCGCCAACATGGCGACCGCGCTGGCCCGCCTCGGCCTGCGCACCTCCCTCGCGGCGGCCTTCGGCGACGACCACTACGGCGAGTACTGCTGGGACGCGCTGCAACAGGGCGAGGGCATCGACCTCTCCCCGTCGCGCACCGTGCCCGGCTGGCACTCGCCGGTCACCGTCTCCATGGCCTACGACGGCGAGCGCACGATGGTCTCCCACGGCCACGAACCTCCCCCCGAGGAACCGGCCCCCGACTGCCCGCCCCGCGCGCGGGCCGCCGTGGCCTCCCTCACCCCGGGCCGCGGCGCCCCCTGGATCGAGCAGGCCGCGCGCAAGGGCGCCCGCATCTTCGGTGACGTCGGCTGGGACGACACCGGGGCGTGGGACCTGGCCGCGCTGCCCGACCTGCGGCACTGCGAGGCGTTCCTGCCGAACGCGGAGGAGGCGATGCGGTACACCCGCACCGACTGCCCCCGCGCGGCGGCGCACGCCCTCACCGAGCACGTGCCGGTCGCGGTGGTCACCCTCGGCGCGGAGGGCGCGTACGCGGTGGACCGGCGTACGGGGGAGACCGCGTCGGTGCCGGCGATCGACGTCGAGGCGCTCGATCCGACCGGGGCGGGGGACGTGTTCGTCGCCGGGTTCGTCACGGGGACGCTGGCGGAATGGCCGCTGGCCGACCGGCTCGCCTTCGCGGGGCTCACGGCGGCGTTGTCCGTCCAGGAGTTCGGGGGATCGCTGTCGGCGCCGGGGTGGACGGAGATCGGGGCGTGGTGGCGCAGGGTGCGGTCGGTCGAGGGGCAGGACCCCTCGGCGCTGCGGCGGTACGAGTTCCTGGAGGGGCTGGTCTCGGGGGAACTGGTGCGGCCGTGGCCGCTGCGGCGGGCGGTGCCGACGATCGGCTTCCGCCGGTCCGCTTGACACGGGGGCCCGCCCCCACGCTTTTGTCGCCGGGGATCCGCCCCCGCACCCCCGTTGTCGGGGCTCCGCCCCCACGCACCGCTCCGGGGGATCCGCCCCCACGCCCCCGCCAGGGAGCTCCCGCCCCCTGGACCCCCGCC
>NZ_JAGMUJ010000082.1 GCF_019049255.1 Streptomyces sp. AC558_RSS880
AGGCTTGGGTCCTGGGACGGGTGCGTGTCCGCGTCCGGTCCGGTAGCGCCGCAGGTGGCGCTGGACGGCCAACTCGCCTCCCGGATAGCCGAGCTCTTGGATCTCCCGGTAGAGCTGGGCGGCGTTTCGGATGCCTTCGTTCCAGCGCTGGTGCAGGTGGCCGACGTATGGGTCGACGATATGTGCCCGCTGCAGGCTCTTGGCGACGACGTCGTCGGCGGAGCGGGCGCTCACCAGCTTGCGGACGGTCGCCTGGTGCAGTCCGAGTTTCCGGCCGATCGCTGCCTTTGACATCCCCTGTTCCCAGAGCTCATGGGCGGCGGCGTGCTGCTCACGCAGCCGGGCGACGATCTTCAGTTCTTTCGAGGGCTGCACCACCTCGGGCTTCACCGAGGGAGTGTCGTGGCTGCTGGTCCGTGCTGGAGGCGGTTCCGCCAGGCGGGAGCGATGGGCGTTGACCGTCTTCTCGACCGCCTGGCCGAGGTTGGCCCACAGGTGATAGCGATCCGCGACCTGTTCGGCCTGCGGCGCCCCGACCCGAGCGCCCTCCCCGTATCCGCTGGAACGGTCCCGGCAGATGACCGTCACCTCGGGGTGATCGCGGAGCCAGGCAGCCAGGTCCTCCCCGTCGCGGCCGTCGTAGAGGTGCAGCGGCCGGTGGGTGGCCATGTCGATCAATACCGTGCCGTAATGGCGGCCCTTGCGGAAGGCGAAGTCGTCGACGCCGAGGGCCTCCACTTTGCCGATTTCCGGCTCGGGCAGGGACCTGACCAGTCGCAACAGTGTGTCCCTGCCTATGGTGAGGCCGACCGCGGACGCCAGTCGGGCTCCTGCCCGGCCGGCCAGGGCCAGCCCGATCTGCGTCAACATCTCGCGCAGCAGCGGGGTATGCCGACTGTGCGGGGTGGTCAGTCCCAGGACCTGCTCGGCGAACGTCACCGCCGTGCAGGCAGGGTTCTCGCAGCGGAAGCGGCGCACGCGTAACTCGATCACGACACCGAGCCCGCCCACGGCGACATCACGCAGCCTGCGTACATACTGGCCGTGCACTCGGGCCGAGCTCTGACCGCACCGGCAGGAGCCAGTCGTCGCCCGCACCCGCGTTCTCAGCACTACCTGGTCCGGTCGCCTCTCCACTTCCTCGATCACCAACGCGGTCAGGTACGGAAACAGCTCCAGGAGCACATCACGAGAGCACGCGATGCATGATCGCGAACAGGCGGAGCAACGTACTCAGCCGTCCGGATCACAAGATCGTCGACAGAACCC
>NZ_JAGMUJ010000083.1 GCF_019049255.1 Streptomyces sp. AC558_RSS880
ATGTGTTAAGCACGCCGCCAGCGTTCGTCCTGAGCCAGGATCAAACTCTCCGTGAATGTTTTCCCGTAATCGGGACGACACATCACGAGAGCGGAACCACCGGAGGAATAGTCCGGCGGTTCACAGCGTCCTCGCTGTGTTTTCTTCAAAGGAACCTCAACCCGATCGAACCGATCAGGTCGGGGTATCAACATATCTGGCGTTGACTTTTGGCACGCTGTTGAGTTCTCAAGGAACGGACG
>NZ_JAGMUJ010000084.1:0-210386 GCF_019049255.1 Streptomyces sp. AC558_RSS880
AGACATCAGCAACAGCATCCTGCGGCTTGGAAGACACACCATCATGCTCACACTGCCGAAGCCCCCACCACCACAGAACTAACGAAAAACTCAGTAGGACCCGGTCGCGGTGGGGTAGTCCGTGTATCCCTCCACACCACCGGCGTAGTACGTGTCGCGGTCGCCGACGGCGACAGGATGACCGTGGGTGAACCGATCGACGAGGTCCGGATTGGCGATGAAGGGAGCACCGAAGGAAACCGCGTCAGCCAACTCTCGTCCGAGTAGCTCGTTGCCGGTCGCCTGCGTGAAGCCGAGATTGGCGATGACGGCACCGCGGTAGTGGGTGCGGAAGCGGGTGAACGCGGTGAAGGTGTCGTCGGTGTCCGTGCGGGGTTCCGGCCCCAGGAGGTGGAGATAGGCCAGGTCGGTGTCGCTGAGGCGCTTGAGGAGCAGGTCGTAGTCGGCCAGTATCTCGGCGTCCGCGGTGAAGGCCGGCTCGCGACGCCAGTAGGGGGACAGTCTGACGCCGATGCGGTCGCTGCCCCACACGCTGCTGACGGCATCCACGACGTCGAACAGGAACTGGGCCCGCTTCTCACTGCTGCCGCCGTAGGCGTCGGTGCGCTGGTTCAGGCGGGGGTTGAGGAACTGGGCCACGAGGTGGGATGCCTGCGCGTGGATCTCCAGGCCGTCGAAGCCGGCGCGCAGAGCGTTGGCGGCGGCCTGCCGGTAGGAGTCGATCGTGGTGGCGATCTCCGTCGCGGTCAAGGCGCGGGGCGTGACCGTGTCCTTCGGGCCGTCGGGAGTGAAGGACATCTCCCGGGGGTTGATCGCCGAGGGACCGGCGGGGAGGCGGCCACCGAGGTGGTCGGGATGGGAGACGGCGCCGAGGTGGCCGATCTGCGAGATGATCCTGCCTCCCACGGCGTGCACGGATTCGGTGACCTTGGCCCAGCCGGCGGTCTGAGCCTCCGTGTAGATGCCGGGGACGTTGATGAAGCCGATCGCGTCCGGGCTGACCCAGGTTCCTTCGCTGATGATCAGGCCGGCACTGGCGCGCTGCGTGTAATAGGTGGCGTGCAGGGCGGTGGGGGCCAGTTCCGCATTGGTGGCCCGGGCACGGGTCATGGGAGCCATGACGACGCGGTTGGGCAGCTCGAGCGCGCCCAGCCGAACGGGCTGCAGGAGGGGCTGGGTGCCGGATGCCGAAGTCGGGTCGGACATGAGGATCTCTTTCGTGAAGGAGGGTGCTCCTCGCGGAGACGAGGAGTACGAGCAGGTGGGTGGGATCAGTCCTGTTTGAGGGCGTGGAGGCCGGACAGGGGCCCGCCGAGCTGGATGAGGCGGCCTCCCTCGCGCAGCGTTCCGAGGTCGACGGGCGCGAAGCCGAACTGGGAGGCCAGGCCTTTCACGGTGTTCTTGGCGTCCGCGTCGTCGCCGGCGAGGAACAACACCTGACGCCCGGCCTCGTGGCGGGGATCGGGTGCGATGAACTGCGCGAAGAGGGCGTTGAAGGCCTTGACCACGCGCGCGCCGGGAAGCAGGGAGGCCACGTATTCACTTCCGGTGAGATCGCCCAGATCGGCGATCTTCGCGTTCGGGGAAGGGGAGTCGAACTGATTGGTGGCGTCGATGACGACGGTCCCGTCCAGGGAAGGGAGTTGGGCGGCGACGTCGGGTACCTGCGGCCAGCCGACCGCGAGCACGACGAGGTCTGCGGCGACAGCCTCGGCAGGAGTCGCGGCTGCCGCGCGTGCGCCGAGGTCCCTAGCCAGCGGAGCCAGGGAGGCGGGTCCTCGGCTGTTGCTGAGTACGACCTCGTGGCCGTGGCGGATCGCGTGCCGGGCGATGGCCTGGGCGATGGTTCCGGCTCCGAGCGTTCCGATCTTCATCAGGCGGCCCCGTGCCCGGAGTCGGTCGCCTGGGGTGTGGTGAGCAGGACGGTTCCGCTCTTGGCCGGGCGGCGGGCGTGTTCGATGGCCGCCTTGAAGTCGGCGAGGTCGTAGCTGGCCGCGACTTCGAGCAGATCCGGGGTGTTCCGGGCCAGGTCCAGGGCGAAGGCGACGTCCTGGGCCCGCTCCTTCGGGGTGCGGCTCATCCAGTGCAACACGGTCACGCCCTGCACGGTCAGCGCCCGCTGGACGAGTGGCAGCCTCTCCAGCGGGGTGGTGCCGGAGCCCAGTTGCCCGTAGGAGATCAACGTGCCGCCGTCGGCGAGCAGCTCGGCGAGGTCCCGGGTCATGGCACCGCCGACGCAGTCGAGGACAACTCGAACGCCCCGGTCGCCGGCCTGGTGGCGGACCTGCTCCGGCCAGTCGTCGTCGCAGGTCGCGATGACGGGCAGGGTGGGGTACAGCGTTCGCATCCTCTGAGCACCGGATGTGCTGCGTACGAGGTTGATCAGGGGCAGGTCGTGCCGGACTGCGGCCGCGCTGACCAGTCGGCCGACGGAGGAACCGGCGGCCGTCTGCACGACGGAGCCCTTCTGACCGCGCAGGGCACTGTCCAGCGCGCGGTACAGCATGAGCAGCGTCAGCGGATTGACCAGCATCAGGGCCGCGGTCTCGTCGCTGACCTCATCCGGCACAGGCACGGCCCGGTCCGCTGCGACCACGACGAAGTCGGCCCATGTCCCCGGCGCCGGGAAGACGGCCACGCGTTGACCGGGACGCAGCGTGTGCACGTCTACCCCGACGCTCTCGACAACGCCCATCCCCTCCACCCCGGGGGTCCGGGCCTCCGGCTGCTGTTCCGTGGGCCCCACCGGTGCCTCAACACCGGCCAGGTCGCCCGGATGGACGGGCCGGACCAGCATGCGGACCAGGACCTCCCCGGCGTCGGGGCGCGGCCGGTCGGGCTCCTCCCGCAGCCTGAGTACCTGGGCAGGTTCCCCCTGCCGGGTGTGCACCACAGTGCGCATGGCTCCTCCGCTCAAGTTTTAATGATGGACAACATTAAAACAATGATGAGGGGTAACCTTGAAAAGGTCAATCACAGTCGAGGCGGGAGGGCGGGCATGCCGCGGATCACCAAGGAAGACAAGGCCAGGAATCGGCAGAACATCGTCGAGGCGGCCGGGCGCATGTTCCGCTCGCAGGGCATCGACGCCGTCGGGATCGCAGACCTGATGAAGGAAGCGGGCCTGACCCACGGCGGCTTCTACAACCACTTCGCATCCAAGGACGACCTGGCCGCCGAGGTGTGCAACGCCTCATTCGCGGCGTCTCTGGGCGTCCTGGAGCAGGCCGTCGAGGAAGGAGACGATTCCGCCGGCCCACCGCTGAGGCGAGTGGTGGACGACTATCTCTCGGTCGCCCACCGCGACGCCCCGGACGGCGGCTGCCCCTCCGCCTCCCTGGTCATCGACGCCGGGCGGCACAACGACACGATCCAGCGCTCGTACGCAGCCGGCGTGGAAGGGTACCTCGCGGGCTTCGCCGCAGAACTCGCCCATGAGCAGGACGGGGAGATCACCCCACAGCAGGCACGGGACCGGGCGGTGCTGCTGCTCAGCAGGCTGGTCGGGGCGATGGTGCTCGCCCGAGCGGTCCGCCAGGTCCAGCCCGAACTGTCCGACGAGATTCTGCGGACCTGCCGCGCACACGCTCTCGACTGATCAGCTTGGGTGGCACGGCCACGGCGGCATACAGAAAGGACACTTTCCTGACTACTGGGCGACTGGGTACCTCACCAAGGTCGTGTTCGCGATGTCGGGGCAGCCGAAGCTGAACCGTTCCGGGTTTGGTAGGTGGTCTGCCCCGGGTCTGATGGAGTCAGGTTGCTGGAGAATTGACCGATCCAGCAGCATCCGGAGGCCGTCATGCCCCGCAGCTACCCGCCCGAGTTCCGCCGCCGGGTCCTCGACCTTGTCGCATCCGGCCGCAAGGTCGCCGAGGCCGCCCAGCTCCTGGGCGTCAGCGACCAGACGATCTACAACTGGCGCCGCCGGCACCTGATCGACACCGGGCAGATCCCCGGCACCACCAGCAGCGATCAGGCTGAGCCGGCCGCGGCCCGCAAGCGCATCACCGAGCTCGCCCTGGGCCTGGGCATCCACGTGCACCACGGCACCGTGGAACTGCTGATGCAGCGGGCCGGCCTGCACGGCCTGCCGGGCAACCGCGCCCGTCGGCGGCCCAGGCCGCAGACACCGTCGGCCGCCGACCCGGTGGAACGCAACTTCACCCGTCACGCCCGGAACCAGCTGTGGGTCACCGACATCACCGAACACCCCACGACGGAGGGCAAGGTGTACTGCGCGGTGGTCCTGGACGCCTTCGCCGGCGAAGCTGTCGCGTCCCCTGCCCCGGTATTTACGGTGCCGACGCGGCCGGTGGATCAGCCGGGAGGGCTCGCCCGGCCGGTAGCAGCACAGCGCGGCGATCGAGTAGCGGCGCCAGGGCCGGCCGCGCACCCGCACCACCGGCGTGTGTCCGCGCCGGCCCCAGGTGCGGGCCTGCGGCGGGGTCATGCCGAACCCCGCCTCGTCCTCGAAGACGAGGAAGGCCCCGAGCGCCGCCGCGGTCATTCCGCCTGCGGCCGCACGTCCTTCTTCCACAGCTCCACCGCGTGCTCGTCGCGCTCCAGGACCCGGCGGGCAGGCGACTGCCAGGACCAGCCGTGCCGGTGCATCCGTTGACTGTGAGCTCACCGGTGGCCGCACCACAGGGGACGGAGCCGTGCGTGGAGTCCTCGTCGGCCGACGGCTCCCTTCGGGTAGTGGCGGCGCAGGTTGGCGGCGAGGACGCGGTCGAGCGTGCGGTCGGACAGCATCGGACCCAGGCGCATGATCAGGGCGGCATCCCGGCCGGCGGTGTAGCGGGTGCGCGGTCTGCGCGTCGTCACGGCCCTCGCGATGACCCGGGCGGCGGCGTCGGCGGTCAGGCCTGAGGCAGTGCCCGAGGTCATCAGCTTGTTGTTCGCCTGGACCAGGCTGCCGTAACGCTCGTCCTGCTCCGGCGTCATCCGGGCAGCCAGGTGGTTCGCCGTCTCGACCCCGCGGGCAGCCATCTCCGTGCGGACGCCGCCGGGCTCGACCACGACCACCTGTACGCCCAGCGGAGCGACCTCCCGGCGGAGCGAGTCGCTGACCGCCTCCAGGGCGAACTTCGCGCCGGCGTACGCGCCGTATGTGGCCATGGCGAACTTGCCGCCGACCGAGCTGATGTTGATCACACGGCCCTTGCTGCGCAGCAGCGCGGGCAGGAGCGCTTGGGTGACGGCGATGTGGCCGAACAGGTTGACTTCGAACACCCGCCGCCACTCCGTCATCGGCAGGGCTTCGACCGGGGCGTTCACCTGGACGCCGGCGTTGTTGACGAGCGCGTGCAGCGCGCGCGGGTCATCGGCGACCCGCGCGGCGAGTGCCTCCACCTGCTCGGAGTTGGTGATGTCGAGGATGACCGGCTCGATGCCGGTCGATCGGATGGCGTCGGCGTCACGGTCGCGTCGCACGCCGGCCAGGACGTGAAATCCCCGGCGAGCCAGTTCGCGGGCGGCTGACGCGCCCATGCCCGTTGAGGCTCCGGTTACGACGATCAGCTTCTGGGTTTCAGATGACGTTGTCACCTTGGCTACGGTACCGGTTCGGATGACGCTGTCAACTGTATGATGGGCGTCATGACCACCCGTGCCGAGTCCGCCGCCGCCACCCGCCGCGCTCTGCTCGACGCGGCCGCCGAGCTCCTCGACCTCGGCGGCCCCGAAGCGGTCACCTTGCGCGAGGTGGGCGCGCGGGCAGGCGTGACCCGGGGAGCGCCGTACCGGCACTTCACGGGCAAGGACAGCCTGCTGACCGCCGTCGCGGCCGAAAGCTGGGAACGGATCGGCGACCAGGTGCACGCCCTTCGGACCGACCAGGCCCTGTCCGCCTCCGAGAAGCTGCGCGGCGCTCTCCGCGCCCTCATCGACGTCGGCCGGAACCAGCCGCACCTGTACCAGGTGCTGTTCAGGCGGCGTGCGAACCTTCCTGGGCAACTCGGTGACGGGATGGATCGCATCCGGCGTCAGCTGTGCGGGCCGGAAGGCGACCCGGCCGTGGCCGACCGCGCGGCCGAACGCTTTCAGGACGAGTTCCTGGACATCGTCGCCGCCCTCGCGGGAGAGCGGAACGCACGGCACTACGGCGCCCTGCTGCTGACCAGCGCCCACGGCATCGCGGGCATGGAGCTCAGCGGCCACCTCGACACAGCCAAGTGGCACACCACCGCCGACGAACTCGTCGACACCCTCGTCCGCATGGTCACGGACGCCGGCGAAACGACATAGCAACGCCCACGCCCCCCTCGTCGGCAGACGCCCCGTGCGAGGACGGCGAGGACCCGCGGCGAGCTGATGCTCTCCTTCTCGTCCCGCTCGACCTGCGCCTCCTGGCTGCCTTCGCTCTGCCGGTTGCGGAAGCCATCCGCACTATCCTCCGAGCCGCCTGAACACCTGCCGGTTCGTCAAAAAGCCTTCGACTCATCGACGGAGGCGCACGCGGGCCGGTAGTCCTTGGATCACTGCCAACGGCGCGTCGGTGTGCCGTCCGGGTCCCGGCCGTACGGCCACAGCATCGTGAGGGTCACCTCGGAGACGTAAAGGGAGACGTAAAGGGTGCGGTCGGGGCGGTCGTGGTCGGCGGCCTGCCAGGCCAGTTTCTCGGCGCCCTCCGCGACCCCGCCACCGGACACGCCCGCCTCGGCGAGACCAAGTCCGGGTTGGCGACCTTCCAGGACGCCGCCGGATTCGAGTCGGCGGTTTTCGAGCGGTGGGTCAACCCCGGGCCGCTGGTGTGCGCTGGACGGGTGGAATTGTCCGGGGCGGTGTTCAAACGGTCCGGCGACCCTCTCGTTCGCCACGCGCCGTCTGGAGTGCCGGCGGACCCGCTGGTTGTCCACGGCCGAGATCCGGCTGCGTTACGCCACGGTGGACTTCGCCCACGCGGTCTTCGAGTACCCCCTGACCATCTCCGCGGAGGCCGACCCCCTTCGTGTTCCCCGACGGACGGCCGGTAGAAACAGGCCTTCGCTGGTGAGCCTGACGCCGCGGTGCGGATGGCCTCGCTGCGTGGGGTGGACGCAGCGCATCCAGTCCTCGCAGACGTCGACCTGTCAGGGTGCCTGTTCACCGGGACGGTGCACCTGGACCAGGTGCGGCTGGAGGGCTCCTGCTCCTTCGACGCGGTCCCGCCCGGCATGCACGGGCGGCACGGGCGCCCGGTGTGGTTCACCGAGCGCCGCACCCTCGCCGAGGAACACCACTGGCACGCGAGCCGGCCGGTGGCGGTCCGGGGCTGGAACGTGGCGGTGCTCGGCGCCGGGCGCGCCGGGCCGACGCAGCTGCGCCGGTGTACCGGGCGCTGCGCAAGGCGTTCGAGGACGGCAAGAACGAGCCGGGAGCGGCGGACTTCTCCTACGGCGAGATGGAGATGCGCCGCCACGACCGCACCACCACCTCCCGCGCCGAACGAGGACTGCTGCACGCCTACTGGATACTCTCCGGCTACGGCCTGCGGGCCCTGGGCTGGCTCGCCGCCACCATGCTCGTCACCCTCGTGTTGCCGATGGGCTTCGGGCTCCCGAAAGAGGACCCGAAGCAGGAGGCGACCGGCACTGTGCCGCCCGGCGGAGGCAAGGTCACCTTCGAGATCGAAAAGGACGACCCGCAGAACCCCACCGGGAACCGGTTCACCGGCAAGCGCTTCGAGAAGGCCCTGAACGTCACGTTCAACTCGGTGGTGTTCCGCTCCAGCGGACAGGACCTGACCACCGCCGGCACCTACATCGAGATGGCCTCCCGCCTCATGGAACCCGCTCTCCTCGCCCTCGCCGTTCTCGCCGTCCGCGGACGCACCAAACGCTGACTGCCCTGGCCCTGCCTGGCCGAGTCCTGTGAACGGTTCGACCGAACCGGTGCCGGCTACGTGCCTTACTCGCCTGCACCGTCGATCATGCTCCTGAACTGCACAGAACCCCTTCGGCCTCTAGATAGACACCCTTGTCTCGGGTGTCGGGTGAGCGACAGGCATATGAGGCGTGTATCTCTCAGTGCACCGTGCCTGACAGATGTCTACGGGTTGTTCAGGCACGTACGGCATGTTCGCGACGTGGGGCCGAATCGTCATAGCGCGGACCGTAGAAGGCTCTGTCCCGCAGCGCCGCGTACACGGGCGCGGCCGGGCGTGCCCAGGCGGCGGCGGTCGAGAAGGCGGTGGCGGGGATGCCCAGTTCGGTCAGCGCGCCGGGGTACACGCGCTCGTAAGCCGTGTTGTAGGCGCCGGCGAGGGTGGCGTCGCCGAGCAGCCACGGCGCGAGGGCGTGGCCGCGGTCGAGCACGGCGAAGGCGCCTTCGTAGCGGATGCGGCCGTGGAGGAGGCCCGGCGGTTCACCATCGCCCGGCGCAGCGTGGTCAACCAGGGTTTCGACCACCTGTACGTCAGCCCTGACCAACCGTCACGCAGGCGATCCCAGATGCCAAGGAGCACCACCAGACCCCCTACAACCTGCAGCGACGCATTCCTGAACGGCACACGATCAGCTGCACTGGCTTGATCGCATCGCTCGCCCGCCATCGGCGTCTCCTCACGGACAACCCACAGACACCCCTCCCCCGTCCTAGGTGACGCGAGGGGCGCCCGAGACCGACGGGACGTCTGCGCACGGAGGTTTGAGGAGAGGACCATTGATCCGTGCCCGGCGAATATGTGTGACCGCCGTGGCGGTGCTGGCCGCCCTAGCGGGCTCGCCCGGACTGGCACAGGCCGAACAGCCGTACACATCGCTTCCGTCGAGCACGACGGACGACAATCTGCTTCCGCCGGGGTGGCGGATCGACGGGGAGGGCGGGGCGCGTGAGCTGGTCTGGCGTACGCCAAAGGCCGTGCCCATGGGGGATGCGCGAGTCGAGTTCCGTGCTGGGGACCGGCTGCTCGGGGCGCCGAAGCCGGCGAGGGACGGGAAGACCTTCCGGCTCGCCCTCGGCGGGACGCCGCCCGAACAGCTGACGGACCTTCACGTGATGGCCGCGGGGCGCCGACTGGACGCAGCGGCCGACGACACGCACAGGTCCGGCTCGCGCGTGCCACGGATGCCCGCGCAGGCGCCGGCGAGCGGCGTTGATCCGGGCAAACCCGGCTCGTACCGCACGGTCACCGGGAAGTACGACCTCGACCCGGTGCGCCTGCCCGGGTTCGGCACCCCGGTGGAGATGACCGCCGAGGTGGTGGCGCCGAAGGGGGCCACCGGCAGCCGGCCGCTCGCGCTGTTCCTGCACGGCCGCCACGGCACCTGTTACAAGCCGGGCTCCGAGGACGACGTGACCGGCGACTGGCCCTGTGCGGACGGCTACAAGCCGATCCCGAGCTACCTGGGCTACCTGCGCGACCAGCAACTGCTGGCCTCCCAGGGCTATGTGACGGTCTCGATCTCGGCGAACGGCATCAACGCCCAGGACTGGGGGGCCGAGGACGGCGGCGCGCAGGCGCGTTCCACGCTGGTACGGAAGCACCTCGCCCGCTGGGCCGACTGGACCGCCCATCGCTCCTCCGCCCCGGCCGTCGTACGCGAGGCGGCAAAAGCGGACCTCTCCCGTGTCCTGCTCATCGGCCACTCACGCGGTGGCGAGGGCGTCAACCGGGCCGCCATGGACAGCCTCTACCCGCCGCCGGCCGCCGAGGACGGCTACCGGGGCCCGGTGCGCTGGAAGGTGCGCGGGACCGTGCTCATCGGGCCGACGATCTTCGGCCAGAACCCGGTCGCCGATGTGCCGTCCGTGACGCTGCTGCCGGGCTGCGACGGCGACGTGTCGGACCTGCAGGGCGAGAACTTCGTCGACGGGACGCGCGGGATCAGCCGGGGCACGGCCCTGCACAGCGCGGTCTACATGGTCGGCGCCAACCACAACTACTTCAACAGCGAGTGGACCCCGGGTGAGGCCGTCGCACCGGCCGGGGACGACTTCGGGACCGACCCGGAGAAGCCGGACCCGGTGTGCACGCCGGGTGCCGCGACCCGGCTGACCGCCGCCCAGCAGCACAAGGCGGGCGCCACGTACATCGCCGCCGCGGCCCGGCTCTTCCTCGCCGGGGACGATCGGGTGCGTCCGCTGCTCGACGGTTCCGGCAAGCGGGCCCCGTCCGCGGACCCGGCCCGGGTGCTGACCCACGCGGTCGGCGGCCGCCGCAGCGGCGGTTTCCTGCCGGACGGCGGGACGAAGGTGACCGGCGCCCGGCTGTGTTCGGCGATCGACCCCGACCCGGCAGTGGCCTGTCTGGACCCGGAGACCCCCGGATCGTCACCGCACTTCGCGTGGTGGGAGACGGAACAGGAGACAGGCCGCAGCGCGGTGGACCTGAAGTGGTCCGTGCCGGGCACGGCCGCGCGCATCACTCCGGCCAAGCCGCTCTCCCTCCGCAACTCCCAGAAGCTCGCGCTCCGGGTCTTCGTACCGCCGAACACGACCGGCACGAAGTTCGACGTGTCCGTCACCGACTCCTCCAACCGTAGGGTGACGCTGGGCTCGGTCCGGGTGGACGGACTCCCGGGCTCCGCGAGAACCGCCTCGTACTGGGCTCAGGAGCTGCGCGTCCCGCTGTCGGCCGCGACCCGGGCCGGGCTCGATCTCAGGCATGTCAAGTCCCTCGAGCTGACGCCTCGTTCGCAGTCCGGGCAGGTCTGGCTGATGGACGCCTGGGGTTGGGCGCCCGGCACCTCGGCGGTGAAGGCGGCCGCACTGCCGCGTGTCGACGTGGGCCGCACGATCGTCAAGGAGGGCGACTCGGGCACGCGCACCTACCAGGTCCCGGTCGAGATCTCCGGGCACGGCAGCGGGCAGGTCCGCGTGTACGTCCTCGACCCGGACAGCGGCCGGACCGAGAACCGCCTCGTGACCGTGCGGCCCGGCAGCGACGCGATCGACGTGCCGGTCGAGGTGAAGGGCGACACGGTCTACGGCGACGACGTGGAGCACGACATCGCCGTCAAGGCCGTCCACAACGCCGTGGTCGGCAAGCACCGGGGTGGGCTCACCGTCGAGGACGACGACCCCGAGCCGGTGATCACCCTGTCGCCGGTCGCGGACCGGGTGACCGAGGGGGAGACGCTGACCTGGCGGTTGTCCGTGGATGCGCCCACGGGGGTGGACATCTGGCAGCCGGTGCGGGTGCTTCCGGTCACCGAGGGCGCCGAGCTGTCCACCAAGGACGTGGACCCGCAGTGGCTCATGGACTGGTCCGGTGACGTGCCCGATCCCGAGCGGCCGCTGTCCGACGCGAGCCTGTGGGTGTGGCTGAACATCCCGCCCGGGAGCACCGGCGTGGACTTCGTCGTGCCGATCGTGCGGGACCAGGTGGCCGAGCCGGCCGAGTCGATGCGCCTCGCGCTGACCGACTACGACGCCGAGCCGCTGCCCGACGGGCCGGTGCTGACGGGGACGGTGCTCGACCATCCGTGAGCACGATGTACGAGGGATCGTGAGCGCCCTCTTGTGCGGGGTCCGGCCTGTCCGGGCCCCGCGCTTCACAGGGTCACGCGGATCCCGACCGTCCCGTCCAATGCCTTTGACACGACCTCCTGGTGTCTGTGGCCGCTGGACCTGGCTCGTCATCGCCGCCCACACTCAACTCCGCCTGGCCCGGCCCCTGGCCGAAGACCTCCGCAGACCCTGGGAGCGGCCTGCACGTCAGGGGCGTCTCACCCCAGCACGGGTCCGCCGAGGATTTCGCCGCCTCCACGGCAAGGTCCCGCAGCCGGCCAGCGCACCGAAACTCAGCACCGCTGGCCCAGGCCGGCCCATCGGCGTGAAGAACAAGCACCGCGCACGCGAACGCACCGTCGGAGAACAGGGCTGACCGGACCTCGCGGTAACCGTCACAAGTAGCAGCACTGGATGCACGTCAAGCTAAGGGCGAGTAGCTGCAGCAGCGATGCCAGACTCCCGAAGCGCGCGGGCCAGGCGCTCCACCTCGGGAAGCGTTCCTGAGTAATCACCGTCCAACACACGACGCAGCACAGCCTTGGCGTTCATTAGGTCAACGCCGAGCTCAGCCCGCAGCACGCGCATGATGGCGGCGGTCTTCGTCGGCGGACTGCTCACCTGCAGCCTCGCGGGTCCATGCTCGGAGAGCATCTGATACCGCCGTTCGGCCGGCATGTCGCCACCGCACACGGCTACCGAGAATCCACAGGCGGAACAGGATGACTCAACGTCCCATCGCAACCGGCTGTCCACCAGGGCCTGGACTCCCCAGCACTCCAACTCCGCACCGCGGTCTTGGCACACAGCGGAATACCTGACGGATTCGAGAACCGCCTGCACCATCCCCACCCTCAATGGAGACGAGGTTATACGACAGGCTAACTGATCGTTTCAGAATGCCGTCCTGCGGAGACGCTGGCGGCTCATGGAGCAATCCTTTCAGTCACGGGTTCAGGGGGGATGACGCCGTATGGAACGGGTTGGGGCTGCGCGGGACCTCGTACTCGGTTACGTCGACGCTTTGAACGCGGTTGGCGAGGCCATGAGGGCAGCGATCCCCTCGCTTGAGCGGCTTGCAGCTGTCCTCGGTCTGGTCCATTCGCGCCGGATCAGCCGGAGTGGGCGCATCGGCACCTACTCCTACACGGTTCATGGCGCAGGCTGCCGCTTCGTCAGCGACAACGGCACTGAGGTCGATGTCGACTTCGCAGCCGACGGGAGCGAAATCTTCGACCTCTGGCGGCTGCACCGGTACGGGCTGAGCCTGCCGGAACCTCTTGACGTCACGGATCAGGACCTGCGGACCGCGGTGCGGTCCCTGCAACCGCTTCTGGACGAGGTACGGCCGGGATGGTTCAGCGTAGCCAGCTGATCGCTTCAGGATGAGGTGCGCAGGCGGCGCAGGCATATGAGGCTGCAGGCCAGTTCGAGCAGGCCTTGGTGGAGATCGGCGCGTCGTTCATAGCGGGTGCGGAGCCGTTTGAACTGGTGCAGCCAGGCGAAGGCGCGCTCGACGACCCAGCGCACCTTGCCCAGTCCGGAGCCGTGGGCGACGCCGCGTCGGGCGATCAGGGGTTTGATGCCGCGCTTCCACAGCAGACGGCGGTACTTGTCGAAGTCGTAGCCCCGGTCGGCATACAGGCGCCAGGGCTTGCGGCGGGGACGTCCGCGCAGACCCCGGATCGGCGGGACCGCGTCGAGGAGCGGCAGGAGCTGGGTGACGTCGTGCCGGTTGCCGCTGGTCAGGGTGACGGCGAGTGGGGTTCCGTGGCGGTCGACGATCAGGTGGTGCTTGGAGCCGGGGCAGGCGCGGTCGACGGGTGAGGGGCCGACGTGATCCCTCCTTTGAGAGCCCGGACATGCGACCCGTCCACGGAGCAGTCGTCCAGGTCCAGCAGGCCGGCGCGGCGCAGCTCGGTGAGCAGGGCGGCATGCAGGCGCGGCCACACGCCGGCCTCGGTCCGGTCCCGCAGCCGGCGCCAGGCCGTCACACCCGAGCAGCCCACCGTCTCCGCGGGAACATCACGCCACGCGACACCAGTCCGCAGCACGTACATGACGCCGGCGAGGCCCGCTCGGTCAGGAACACGCAGCCGTCCGGGATACCGGCGGCGCCTCTCAGGAGCGGGCGGCAGAAGCGGGGCCAGTAGTGCGCGAGCTCCAGGCGGAGGGCCAGACCGTGGACCCGCTCGACCTCGCGCAAGTCTCCCCATACCTGACCGAGCACATCAAGCGGTTCGGCGAGTACTCCACCCACGAGCTCGGCATCACCCCCGACGCCTACGACACCCGCCTGGACATCGACTTCAGCATGCTCGGCGCCGACGAGACGGCGGCATGACGGTGAAGCCGACAGACAACGGGCCCAGCCGACCGTACGCCGCCTCGCTGCCCGAGCACTATCCTGCCCTCGCTCGGCATCACCCTCAGTGGGCGCTGCCGGGGAGTTTGCCCGCTGTATGACCCGGACGGCCGAAACGATAACGGCAGCGAACAGGACGTCCTTGAGCCCATGGACACAGCGCTGGACTCTCCCACCGTGGGAGAGTCCACCATGATGGCGTGCAAGACGAACTTCTCACCATCGGGCCCTTCGCCCGCATGTGCCGCCTCAGCGTCAAGCAGCTACGGCACTACGATGAAATAGGGCTATTGACTCCGGTCCGCGTGGATGCCGGCTCGGGCTACCGCTATTACGCACCCGAACAGGCGCGTGATGCCCTGACCATCGCGCTGCTGCGCGAGATGGATCTTCCCCTGGCTGTGATCTCCCAGGCACTGGCTGCCGAGCCTGAGCGCAGGGCACAGATCCTGCGCGCTGAGCGGGACCGGCTGGCCGAGCGGATCAGCAGGGACCAGGCCCGGCTGGAGATGCTGGAGCGGCTAGCGGAGGGCGGTCTGCCCGGCTATGAGGTGACGATAAGCCGGGAGCCGGAGCGACGGCTGGCAGTGGTGCGAGCGGTCTGCACCCCTGTGGAGATCGGAGACAAGGTCGAGGAATGCGTAGGGCGACTGCTGCCCGTGCTCGGTAAGACGGAAATCGTATGGGAGCCGCCGCTGTGGGGGCTGTACCCGCTGGATCTGGAAGAGAGGATGGAGATCGCCGTCGGAGTGCAGACCCCGCAGGAGGAAGGCCTGCCCGGCCTGGAATTTGAGGTGCTGCCCGGCGGGCTCGTTGCCGAGACCATGCACATCGGGCCCTACGCTCAACTGCCCTTGGCCTACAGCGCGCTCTTCGCCACCCTCCACGAGCGCGGCCTGCGCCCGCAAGCACCCGTACGCGAGGCCTATCTCGTCGGACCGGCAGAGGCACCGCAGGAAGAACTGATGACCCGACTGATCATCCCCGTTCAGGAGAGCATGGCATGACCACGGTAATAGACATCGATGCCCGCGGCACGCAGCACTGCGAGACGACAGCCCTGGGGGTGCTGCTGCGGCACCAAGGGCTCGATCTGTCCGAGCCCATGCTCTTCGGCCTCGGCTCCGGTCTGTCCTTCGTCTACTGGGACAGCAAGAACATGGGCTTCCCCTTCCTCGGTGGACGGGTCAAACCTTTCGACCTCACCAGAAACCTGGCCGACAGACTCAAGCTGGAGCTCCTGGTCCAAGAGACCACATCCCCGCGCAAGGCATGGGACAACGTCTTGGCCTCCGTCGACGCCGGCCACCCCGTCGGACTCCAGCTCGACAGCTACTACCTGGACTACTTCGGCTCGAAGGTCCACTTCGGCGGCCACGTCGTGGCCATGTACGGCTATGACGACCACAAGGCCTACCTGGTGGACACCGACCAGCAAGGCGGAGCGGTATCCACCAGCCTGACCAGCCTCGCCCAGGCCAGGGCCGCACGCGGCCCGATGACCGCCAAGCACCGCTCCTTCACACTCACCGGACCGACGAACCTGCCCTCCCCACAGGGCCAGATCATCCCCGCCATCACCGCCTGCGCCGACGCCTTCCTCCACCCGCCCATCGCCAACCTCGGCCACCGGGGCATTGAGAAGGCCGGCAAGCTGGTACGCACATGGCTCCAGCGCGCCGACGCCCCGCAGCGAGACCTGCCACAGGCCGCCCTCCTGATGGAGAAGGCCGGCACCGGCGGCGCTCTGTTCCGCAACCTCTACCGTGACTTCCTCGCCGAATGCACCGATCTGCTCGACAGCAGTCACCTGCGCACCGGCCACACGCTGTACACCGAGGCAGCCGTCCTGTGGACGGAAGTAGCAGCACTGATCAAGAAAGCTGGCGAATCGGGCGAGACGCAGCTTCTCATGCAAGCCGGCACGATCCTTGGCGATCTTTCGCGCATAGAACGCGAGGCTATGCAAGCGCTGAGCTCCCTGGAGGCGTGAGGCATCAAGCACGCCCCAGGGCGTTGTCATGTTGTTGGGTACGTGATTGCCTGACGGTGTGTCGGGGCGTGACGGCCCCCGGGTACGGTCCTGTGTTCAGGCCGTGGTGGGCCGGCCGGCGGCGCCGGTGATCTGATCCCAGATGGCGAAGCGGACGGTCATCCCGGCTCGGTAGTGATGTGCGGGCACCAGGTGACGGTGGGACCGGAAGCGCGGCGAAATGCCGCTGAACGCGGACAGGAACCGCTGCACCCCGCCGACCCAGCGGAAGCCCTTCATCACGCGTTCGCGCCGGCGGGTGGGCTGGTGGCTGTTCTCCGCCCGATTGTTGAGGTACTTCGACTGCCGGTGCTCGACGGAGGGCATGACCTCGCGGTGGGCGGCGCGGTAGGAGCGCAGCTTGTCGGTGACCACCACCCGCGACACCGCACGCGTCTTCTTCATCAGGTGGCGGAAGAACCGCCTGGCGGCGGCCTTGTCCCGCCGGTTCTGCACGAGGATGTCGGGGATGTTGCCGCCGACGTCGACGGCTCGCCACGGATACTTCAGCTCGCCGTTGACCTTGATGAACACCTCGTCCAGATCCCATGTGTCCCCGGGCCGGGGCCGGCGGCTGCGCAGTCCGTTCGCATACGCCTGACCAAACCTGGCGCACCAGCGGCGCACGGTCTCGTACGAGACGATGACGCCGCGCTGGAGCATCAGCTCCTCCACCTCGCGGAACGACAGCGGAAAGCGGAAGTACAGCCACACGCGGTGGGAGATGACCTCGACCTGGTAGCGAGCCCCTTGTACGACGGCGACGCACTGTCCACGGACGATCCTTCCCCGCGTGATCAGCCTGAAGACCATCCCACCCGGTCAGCCAACGTGACAGCGCCGCAGCACCTCGCGGCTGGTCACCGCGGACCGCCCTTGAGACCGGTCGGCGCGCGCTCAGGTCCCGGCCGGATCGTGAGGGTGTGTGGCGCGATTGCCGCCGTTGACCGCCTTGTCCGTGCCATGCCACCTTCGGACGACCCCCGCGCCGGGGGCAGTCATCCACGGGAGGGACACACGGTGACCACAGGCAACGGGTACAGGAGAGGCAGAGGCACCAGGATCGCCGTCGCGCTGACGGCGATCCTGGTCGCGGCAGCCATGGCGGGACCGGCCGCGGCAGCCGCCGGCGGTCCGCCGGCCGGCGCACCGGTGACCGCGCAGTCGATCGCGATGAGCGACCCCACGCCCGAGGAGCAGGAGCAGCTGCGGGCCATCGCCGGTGCCATCTGGACGCCCGAGCTGGCGGCCGGCTGGAACATGAACGCCGAGGTGGCCGACGTACTGTCCACGGCCACCGGCGAGATCCTCAAGTGCAGCGAGGCGTTCGCCCTCGTACCGCGCCCGGCCGGCTTCGTGCCCGGACTCGGTTACCTGGTCAACTACTGGAAGAACCTTCGCGACTACTTCCTGGCCGTCAAGAGTGACCGGACCTACCGCGCCTGTGTGGTCACCGCCGCGGCCAACTACCGCTCACCCATCGAAATGGCCTCCATGGGCATCTGACCCACCCAGCCGGCGGACCGCGAGCGGCTGCCCAGCCGCTCGCCGGCTAGTGACCTGAGTCGGAGATCCGTCGGCAGTAGGCGGCAGTAGGCGGCGCCTTCGTCGAGGATCTCATCGGCGGTCTTCGTCCAGATGAACGGCCTGGGGTGCTCGTTCCAGTCCGCGAGCCAGGACCGGATGTCGCGTTCGAGGGCCTGGACGGAGCGGTGGACACCGCGCTTGAGCTTCTTCTGCGTCAGCTCGGCGAACCACCGCTCCACCAGGTTCAGCCAGGACGAACTCGTCGGCGTGAAGTGCAGGTGGAAACGCGGATGTGCCAGCAGCCACTTCTTGACGGCGGGCGTCAGTTGTCGAGGATGAGATGCACCTCGAGCTCCGCGGGGACTTCCCTGTCCAGCTCGGCCAGGAACTTCTTGAACTCCACGGCCCGGTGCCGGCGGTGCAGGGAGCCGATCACCTTCCCCGTGGCGGCCTCCAGGGCCGCGAACAGGGTGGTGGTGCCGGCGCGGACGTGGTCGTGGCTGCGGCGTTCGGGAACGCCGGGCATCATCGGCAGCACGGGCTGGGACCGGTCCAGGGCCTGGATCTGCGACTTCTCGTCCACGCAGAGGACCAGGGCCTTCTCCGGAGGGTCGAGGTAGAGGCCGACGACGTCGCGGACCTTGTCGATGAACAGCGGGTCGGTGGACGGCAGAGACGTCTGCGAGCGGTGCGGCGCGAGTGCGAAAGCCCGCCAGATCCGCGAGATCGCCGACTGCGACATGCCGGTGGCCGCCGCCATCGACCTGGTCGACCAGTGGGTGGCGTTCTTCGGCTTCTCCTCCAGCGTCTTGACGACGACCCGCTCGACATCCGCGTCGGTGATCTTCCGCGGGACACCGGGCCGCGGCTCGTCGGACAGACCGTCCAGGCCCCGTTCGATAAAACGCCGCCGTCAGGTGCGGACCGTGTCCGGAGAGGCACCCAGCCGGCGTGACACCTCCATGATCGGATGCCCCTCACAACGGCGGCCGGGCTGGACCGCCTCCTCGTGGAACCGATCAACATCCGGGTCCCCCAGCTGAGCGCCTGTGCCTACTGCCTCAGCCTGCGCACCAGGGCCGCGCTACGGGCCGGCGAGACCGTCCAGCGCCTGGGAGTCCTGTCGGCCTGGCGCGACACCGAACCGTTCTCCTCCCGCGAGCGCGCGGCGCTCGCGCTCGCGGAGGCCACCACCCACCCCGCCGACGCCGGCGCGCGGAGCAGCGCCTACGCCGAGGCACGGGGCGTCCTGTCGGACGACGAGATCTCCGCCGTGATCTGAGTGGCGATCAGCATCAACGCCTTCAACCGGTCTCCGTCCTGAGCAAGTACCCGGTGCGCAGCGGTTCGGCGACGCCGTCGCCGTGACGGTGGCGGCGTCACGTCACTGCGCGCACCCGGCCGCCCGCGCAGTGGTGCGGAGTGGCTGGGCCCGCATGCGGGCCCAGCCACTCCGCATTAGCGTGGAAGGGATCGCGGTAGCCAGCAGCGCGCACCGGGAGGGTGACGCCGATGCCGGACACACAAGGGACCGTACGGATAAACGCCGCAGAGCAGGTGATGGCGGACGAACTCCGCTCCTCACTGCGGGGTGAAGTGATCGACCGCGGGCATCCCGGATACGACGAGGCGCGGACCGTGTGGAACGGGTTGGTCGACCGCCGCCCCGCGCTCATCGCCCGGTGCACGGGTACGGCGGACGTCGTCGAGGCGGTACGGGTCGCGCGCGAGCACCGTCCCGTCGTCAGCATCCGCGGTGGCGGGCACCAGGTGGCGGGCAGCGCGGTGTGCGACGACGGGCTGGTGATCGATCTGTCACGCATGAAGGGCGTGCACGTCGACCCCGCCGCCCGCACCGCGCGGGCCCAGGCGGGCGTGACCTGGGGCGAGCTCGACCGCGAGACCCAGCTGCACCGTCTGGCCACACCGGGTGGAGAGATCTCGGCCACCGGGATCGCCGGACTCACGCTCGGCGGCGGCTTCGGCTTCGTGATGCGGACGTTCGGTCTGAGTTGCGACAGCGTCCGCTCCCTCACGATCGTCACCGCGGACGGCGTGGTGCGCACGGCGAGTCGGGAGGAGGAACCCGAACTGTTCTGGGCGGCGCGCGGCGGCGGCCGGGGCATCGGAGTCGTCACGTCCTTCGAGTTCGACCTTCACCCGCTCGGCCCCGAGGTGGCCGGCGTGCTGGCTCTCCACCCGTACGAGCGCGCCGAGGAAGTGCTGCGGGCCTGGCGGGACGCGACCCGCACCGCGCCGGAGACGGTCACCCCGGAACTCCTGCTCTGGACCGTGCCCGCGGACCCCGCGCTCCCTCCCGAACTGCACCGGGCGAACTGCGTGATGGTAGGCGCCGTGTACGGGGGCCCGCCGGGCGACGGTGCCGCTGCCGCGCTGGCGCCGCAACGCGAACTGGGGCCTCCGCTCGTCGACTTGAGCGGAACCGTGCCCTACGTCGCGCTGCAGAGCGCCAACACGTGGCGCTTCCCCGACGGCGAGCGCTACTTCATGAAGTCCCACTTCATGGACGAGCTGAGCGACGAGGCCATCACCACCCTGGTGGACCTGTACTCCCGGCGGCCGACTCCGGAGAGCCTGATCGTCGTCCGCACCCTGGGCGGCGCCGTGGCGCACGTCGGCCCCGATGACAGCGCGTTCGCGCATCGGACCGCGCGCTACAACGTCAGCATCGACGCGGGCTGGCAGGACCCGGCGCTGGACGAGACCGCGATCGGCTGGGCACGCTCGGCCTGGGACGCGATGAAACCGTTCTCGAGCGGCGGGACGTACGTCAACTTCGCCGGGCTCGGCGAGGACGCCGTCGAGTTGCGGGGCGCGGTCTTCGGCTCGCACGAGGAACGACTCGAGCGCATCCGCGCCGCATACGACCCGGACGGCCTCTTCGCATCGGCCGCGCGCAGACCGTGAGCACGCGGACAGATTCCGAGGCGGGCGGTCCCCCTCCCCTCCGTTCGGCCACGCCCGGGCCTCCCCGCCCGGCTTCGGCCCCGCGAAGATGAAGAGGATTCCCCGCACCAGCCGTCCAGGAGGCCGAAGATGGGCGAAATGATCGACGTGGGCGACGTCGGGCTCTGGGTCGAGCGCCGGGGCACGGGACCCGATGTCCTGCTCATCGCCGGGCTCGGTGACACCGCCGAGGCGTGGCAGTCCCAACTCGACGGGCTCGCGGACCGCTATCGGCTCACCGCCTTCGACAACCGTGGCGCCGGGCGCACGCCGCTGCCCGAGGGACCTCTCTCGGTGCCCCGGATGGCCGACGACGCCGCCGCGCTCCTGGAGACCCTGAAGATCCCGACCGCCCACGTCGCCGGTTTCTCGGGAGGCAGCTTCATCGCCCAGGAGCTGGCACTGAGCCGTCCCGAACTCGTCAGCAGTCTCGTCCTCATGAGCACATGTGCTCGGCCCGACGCCTATTTCCGCACCACGACGGGCTTCTGGCACTGGATGGCCGAGCGCGCCCCGAACGAGCGCGCCATGCTCGAGGCGTTCTACCTGCGGGTCTACACGCCGCGTGCACACGCCGACGGCACGGTCGACCGGATCATCGAGGAGGCGCTGGCCTTCCCGCACCCGCAGTCCGTCGATGCCTTCCAGCGGCAGCTCGCCGCGTTCACCGGCCACGACACGATCGACCGGCTGGCGGAGATCACCGCGCCGACGCTCGTCCTGGCCGGTGAACTCGACATCGCCACCCCACCGCGTCTCGGCCGCGTGGTCGCCGAGGGGATTCCCGGTGCCGAGTTCGAGATATTGCCCGGGGAGGCGCATCAGCCCTTCCAGGAAGTCCCGGACTTGTTCAACGCCCGCGTCGACGCCTTCTGGCGGGTGATCCGCTCCGACTGACGCCGCGCTGCGGACTCCTCGTTCGCCACCCACATGCTGTGCTGTGCGGCACGGAACAGTGCCTCGCACATGGGCCGACCTCACCGGCGTCGGGAACAGCGGCCGTCTGGTTGGTGGCCGCCAAGGGTCATACGAAGCGTATCGGTGCGATCACACTCGTGACCGGCTCGTGGCGAGCGGTTGGCCTGGATCGGACACCGCGGCCGGTAACTGCCGCCGCCCGCCTCGGTTTTGTTCCGTACCGGTCCAGCCTTCCCCAGCCGCGAAGAGGCTCTGGTCGAGGTCCAGCGCGAGGACGCCGGTGCGCAGGCCGACGGTGACGGTGGCGCCGTCGGCTGTGCGTTCACGGGCACGATCGTCGGGCACCTGCTGGAGCAGGGCGTGGATCGGGATGCCGAGCGGGATCGTAGGTACGGGGCGTCCGGTGACGGGGTGCCACAGCCGGACGGCGCCGTCCAGGCCGCCGGAGACCAGAAGGCCGCGGCCGTCGCCACGCGTGGCGAGCGTGACGGCCGGGACCTGGTCGGTGTGCACGGTCAACGGCTCTCCGATCCGGCGATGTCGGAGCGGGCCCCGGAGACGGACGGTCCCGTCCGCTCCGGCGGAGGCCGGCCTCTGTCCTTGGCCGGGGCGGCCCGGTACGGACGCCGGCGACCAGACCCGGCTGTGGTGACCGGTCAGGGGTTCGCCATGTGGCGTTCAGAACTCGATGTTCCACAGGCGGACCGTGCCGTCATTGCCGACCGGGGCGAGCAGCGGCGACGCCCCGTCGCGGTGGACGAGACGGATGGCGCGGATGGGGCCGTCGTGGCCATGCAGCGGCCGTTCCACACGTTCGGCGGTGGCGACGTTCTGCACGGCGAGGATCCCATCGCGGCCACCAGCCACGACCCGGGCGGGAGGGTGGAGCGGTCGCCGACGGCCGCGTCCGGTTAGGCTGAGCAGAGATCAACCGTGCGGGCGGGGGAAGCAGAGGACAGCGGATGCCATGACGAGCGCAGAAGGCAAACACACGACGGGAACGGGGCGTCCCACCTCACGGGACGTCGCCCGGCTCGCCGGCGTGTCGCACACCGCCGTCTCCTTCGTCTTCAATGGCCGTGCCGAGGGCAACCTCTCCCCCGCCACCCAGGAACGTATCCGGCTGGCCGCCGCTCAGCTCGGCTACCGGCCCGACCCCGTCGCCCGCGGCCTGCGTCGCCGCCGTACGGCCGTGATCGGGCTGGTCACCGACGAGATCGCGTCCTCCCCGTTCGCGGGCCGGCTGCTGCGCGGCGCGATGGAGACGGCCTGGGCGAGCGAGCACCTCGTGCTCACCATCGACTCCGGCGGCGACCCCGCCAAGGAGGACGCGGCCGTCGCCGAACTCCTGGACCGGCGGGTGGACGGCATCATCTACGCCGCCATGTCGTTGCGCCGGGTCCGCGTCCCCGAGGGGCTGCACCGTACCCACTCCGTCCTCGCCAACTGCCTGCCCGAGGACGGCTCCCTGTCCGCCGTCGTCCCCGCCGAGCGGGCCGGCGGCCGTACGGCGGCCCGGCTGCTGCTCGACCACGGGCACCGTAGGATCGCCTACATAGGGGGACTGGACGACATCGCGTTCGTGGAGCGGCTGGGCGGCTTCCGTGACGCGCTGCGCGCCGAGGGGATCACCGTCCCCAAGAAGTGGGTGGTACGCACCGGTGGAGAGATCGCCGGAGGCTACGACGGCGCCATGCGGCTGCTCGACGGCGCGGAGCCGGCCCGCCGTCCCACTGCCGTCTTCTGCTACAACGACCGGGTCGCGGCGGGCGTTCTGCACGCCGCGACCCGGCTCGGCGTCGCCGTCCCCGCCGAGCTGTCGGTGATCGGTTACGACGACCAGGAGCACATGGCCGCCTTCCTCACACCGTCCCTCACCACGGTCGCCCTCCCGCACCGCGGGATGGGCGAGTCCGCCACCCGCCTTCTCCTCGACGCCATCACCACCGGCCGCACCCCGCCGGCCGCGGTCCGCCGCCTGGCCTGCCCGGTGGTGACCCGGTCGTCGGTGGGTCCGGTCCCGACCGTGTGACGACGCGGCGGCCACCGCGGGGCCGGTGCGGCGGTGTCGTTCCGGGGAGGAAGCACGGGGCGTGCCCTTCGGCCGAGGGCGTTGCCGGGCGACGTCCGCACCGGTGACGTGGCGGTGGGCGTGATGTGGTCCCCGGTGCTCAGTTCAGGGTCGGTCCGACCAGCTCCCACGCCGTGACGGCGGCTTCGGCGCCCGTGACGGTCAGTTCGGGGGCGTCGCCGGGGCCCCGGTAGACCCGCTCGGTCACCGTGGCCCGGCCGTCCGCGAACACCTCGTACAGCGAACCGTCGACGAGGACGCGGACGTTCAGCTCCGCATCGCGCGGCACCCGCACCTCCACCGGCGCGGGCCGCCCGGCGCGCCGTACGGTCAGGGTGCCCGCTGTGGGGTCGATCCGGAGCGTCAGCCCCTCCCCCAGGCGGACCGTGGTGACCGTGCGGGCGGTGACCGTCAGGTCGTACGCGTCCGGGAGCCGTGTGCCCGTGCCCGGTACGGTGACGAACGGCTCCGGCGCCCGCAGCGTGTTCAGCTCCGGCGCCGGCAGGACCCGCAGGGTGCCGTCGGCGTGGACGTCGACGACGCGCGGCGCGGTGAGCACGCCGGCCCAGCCGGCCCGCTCGGCCTCGCCGGGCCCGTGGGACTCCCAGGACCAGCCCCACATCAGCGCCCGCTCCGGCTCCTGCAGGACGGCGGGCGCGTAGAAGTCACGGCCGTGATCGAGAGGGCCGCCGGTGTGCGGGGTGAACCGCAACCCGTGCTGCGACGAGGGTTCCAGACTGCCCGTCAGATAGCCGGTCGCACTCGGGTCGCCGTCCCACAGCGACACCACCAGCACCCGGTCCCCTCCCGGAGTCACCAGCAGCTGTGGGCACTCCCAGCCGACGGCCTTGTCGCCGAACGCGTCCACGGCCACCGGGTCGTCACCGTCCAGGAGCACACCGGCGAACCGCCAGTCCGTCAGGTCGTCGCAGTCGTACAGCAGGACCGAGGGCGTACCGTCGGCGTGGCCCGCGCCGACCAGGGCCCAGCGACGGCCGGCGTGCCGGAAGACGAACGGATCGCGGAACATCACCACGTCCAGGTCGGCCGGCGGGCCCGGCACCACGGGCACGGGCAGCGGCTTCCACTCGGTCAGCGCCGGGTCGGTTGGGTCAGCCGCGCGGGCCAGGCAGATGGTGCCGAGGCCGGTGTGGTGGTGGTCGATGCCCGTGTACACCGCCGTCGGGACTCCGTCGTCGTCGACCACGCAGCCGGACCAGCAGCCCGCCTCGTCGGGCCCGCCGGGCGTCGGGGCGAGCGCGATCGGATGGTGCTGCCAGCGGGCCAGGTCGGGGCTGGAGGCATGGCCCCAGTGGACGTCGGCGTGCACCGGCGCGCCCGGGTTGTGCTGGTAGAAGAGGTGGTAGCGGTCACCCCAACGGAACGGACCGTTCGGGTCGTTGATCCACTGGGCGGGCGGACGGACCCGGAAGCGCGGCGCGTTGCGGTCGAGGCTCAACGGTTGACTCCTGCGGAGGTGATGCCCTCGCGGAGAGGGCGCTGGCCGACGACGAACACGGCGACGGCGGGAATCATGGACAGCACCACACCGGCGAGCACCACCGAGACGGAGCCGGTGCCGAGGTTGCCCTGGAGGGAGACCAGTCCCAGCGGCAGGGTGTAGTTCTGGCCGGAGGTCTCCAGGATCAGCGGGCGGAAGAACTCGTTCCAGTGGTAGTTGAAGGCCAGTACGCCGACGATCGCGAGACCGGGCGCGGCGAGCGGGGCGTACACCGAGCGGAACACCCGCCACGGGCCCGCCCCGTCGAGCATCGCCGCCTCGCCCAGGTCCTTCGGCATGCCCAGGAAGTACTGGCGCATCAGGAAGGTGCCGAACGCGGTCGGGAACGCGGGCACGATCAGGCCGAGCAGGGTGTCGGTCAGCCCCATCGACTTCAGCACCAGGAACACCGGCACGATGGTGACCTGCAACGGCACCATCATGGTCGCCAGCACCAGGGCGAACAGCGGCTTCTTGAACCGGAACTCCAGGCGGGCGAACGCGTATCCGGCGAGCCCCGCGGTGACCATCTGGCCGACCGCGATCAGCGCCGTGACCAGCGTGGAGTTCAGGGCGAGCAGCCAGACGTCGATCTGCGCGAACACCCCGCGGTAGGCCTCGACGGTCGGCTCGGAGGGAACGATCTGCGGCGGCAGGTCGAACGACTCCGAGGGAGTGCGCAGCGAGGTGGAGACGGTCCAGATGACCGGACCGAGGGTCAGCAGGGCGCAGACGGCCAGTCCGGCGATCCGCGCCCACGGCGCGAGGGAGTGACGCACCCGGCCGGTGGTCAGGGTCGTGTGGCTCATGGGACTCACCGGCTCACTGGTAGTGGACGAAACGCCGGCTGAGCCGGAACTGGAGGGCGGTCACCGCCATGATCAGCACGAACAGCAGCACGCCCACCGCGGACGCGGTACCGAAGCGCAACTGCTCGAAGGCGGTCTCGTAGATGACCATCACGACGGTGCGGGTGGAGTCGCCGGGACCGCCGTTGGTCAGCACGTACGGCTGCTCGAAGACCTGGAGCGCGTTGATGATGCCGACCACGGACGCCACCAGCAGCGTCGGCGACAGCAGCGGCAGGGTGACGTGCAGGTGCTTGCGGAGCCCAGTGGCGCCGTCCAGGGCGGCGGCCTCGTGGACCTCCTTCGGGATGTTGTTGAGGCCGCCCACGAACAGCAGGAACGAGAACCCGAACTGCTGCCAGACATAGACCAGGATCACCGCGGCCATCGCCCCGTTCTCCGAGGTCAGCCAGGGCACCGGAGCGATCCCGGCCAGCCCGAGCAGCCAGTTCACCAGCCCGAAGTCCTGGTTGAACAGGTACTTCATCACCACGGAGATGGACGCCGCGGACAGCACCAGCGGGAAGAAGAACGCCGACCGGAACACCGACCGCAGCCACACCGGCATCCGCCCGTTCACCGTGATCGCCAGGACCAGCGCGATCAGCAGTTGCAGCGCGACCGCCAGCACCATGAACAGCAGCGTGTTGCGGAAGGAGACCAGCACGGTCGAGTCGCCGAAGACCTCGCCGTAGTTGGCCGCTCCGGCGAAGCGCGGATCGTCGATCACGTTCCAGTGGAAGAGGCTCAGCACCACCGAGCCGACGATGGGGACGACCGTGAAGACGACGATGCCGACGATCGTCGGCGCCAGGAACAGGGCGGCCAGCAGCCGCGTGCCGCGCTCCCGCGCGGAGGGACGGGCCGCGGCCGCGGGCGTCCGGGGCGCCGGCTGCGAACGGGCCGGCGGGATCCGGGTGTTCATCCGGGTGTTCGTCATACGTCACGCTCCATGGCCTTCTCCAGATCGCCCTGGAGCCGGCGCAGCGCCGGACGGACCGCGCGCGGGGAGGACAGGGCGGTGCCGGTGTGCTTCAGCAGCACCTGCTCGACCTCGGCGACCTGCGGTGGCGCCGGGACGGGTCCCGTGTCGGGGAACCGGTCGAGGGTGTCGTAGAAGACCCTCCAGTGGTCGGGGCCGGTCTCCCGGTAGCGGTCGGCGGTCAGCATCGAGCGGCGCGCCGGGGTCGTCTGGTTGGTGGTGAACAGCCGGGTCAGCGTGTCCTTGCGGGCGGCGTACTTGATGAACTCCCACGCCTCCTCCTGCCGCTTCGAGGTGCGCAGCAGCGCGTAGCCCGCCGCGCCGTACTGGTGGCGCTGGGTGCGCCCGCGCGGGAAGTACTGCACGTCGTAGCCGTCGGCGGGCATCCCCGCCTGGTGCAGGCCGCCCGCCCAGAAGCCGCCCGCGGGCGTCACCCCGACCCGGCCCGTGGAGAACACGCCGACCAGGTTCTGCCCGTTGCCGCCCTCGGGACGGGTGCACAGGCCCTCCTCGATGAGGGAGGCCAGGTACTCGTACGTCTCCTCGAAGCGGGCGCCGGTCGCCTGCGGCGTGGTCCAGCGGAAGCCACCGCCGCGCCCGCGGCGCTGTTCCGCCGGGTAGAAGGCGTTCCACAGCCAGTCGCCGCCGGGCGCCTTGGACTCGGCCAGCAGGTTGGTGCCGTTGGCGAAGAGCCAGGGCACCACCCCGCCCCACAGCCGGTTGGTCCAGAAGTACGGCGTGAAGTGCGAGTCGCTCGACTTCTTCATCCGGCGCAGCAGGGCGGTGAAGTCGTCGCGGGTCCAGTCGGGCGGCGGACGGTCCGCGCCGGCCCGTCGCAGCACCTGCCGGTTGAGGTACATGTCGGCCGCGTTGAACTCCACGGGCAGCTGGTACAGGCTGCCCTCGTACATCATCGACTCCACCAGGGAGGGGTGGACGTCGGCGAAGTACTCCCGCAGCTCGTCGGCGTCCCGCCGGACCCAGCGGTCCAGGGGCACCCCGAGCCGCCGCGCGAACAGCTGCACGCCCTCCGTCGCGACGTAGACCAGGTCGGGGGCCGTGCCCGCGGCGATCTGGGTGAGGATCTTGGCGAAGAAGTCCGACCAGTCGACGGCCTGCACCGCGTTGATCCGGAGCTTGATGTCGGGGTACTGCTCGGCGAAGCCCTCGGTGAGGGCGCGCACGGCGGCCGGGCCGTAGGCGGGGCCCAGGGTGGCGACGACGAGGGAGCCGTCGTCGCGGCCGGGGATGTCGGCCCCGGTGAGCCGGTCCCAGGAGGCGGCGGTGCCGGCCAGCGCGGCGGCCGCCGCGCCGTAGGCGCCGTACCGCAGCAGGCTGCGGCGGGTGTGCGAGTCGGTCATCGGACGTGCCTAACTCGTGTTAGTCAAGAGCTGATGCCGATGATGATGGGAACCGCGTCGCATACCTGTCAAGACTCGGGAACCCCTTGACCTTTAACGAGTTAGGTCTACAGTCCTGGTTCCACGAGAGCCGCCGTTCCGAGCCACCGCTTCCGGGGCTCGCTCGAACGAGAGGAACGATGTGTGATGAGTGGACTGTCCAGACGAGCGCTCTTCGCCGGGTCAGCCGCCGGCGCCGGCGCCGCGCTGCTGCCGACGGCGGGCCCCGCCGCGGCCGGGCCCCGGGCCGCCGCCGAGACCTGCGCCCGCTACCGGGCGGCGTACCACTTCACCGTCCCCGACCAGTGGAAGAACGACCCGCAGCGCCCGGTCTGGATCGACGGCGAGTACCACTACTACTACCTGTACAACCCGGACTACTTCGCCGGCGGCACCACGGCAGGCACCGCCTGGCGCCTGGTCACCAGCACCGACCTGGTCCGCTTCACCGACCGCGGCATCGCCGTCCCGAAGGACACCACGCCCAACGGTGACGTCTGGTCGGGCTCGGCGGTCGTGGACACGCGGGGCACGGCGGGCTTCGGCGCCGGCGCGGTGATCGTGCTCGCGACCATGGAACCGACGGGCGGTGCGCAGGCCCAGTACCTGTACTACTCCACCGACGGCGGCCGCACCTTCCGCCCTCACGGCACCGCCCCGGTCCTGCCCAATCCCGGCGGCCGCGACTTCCGCGACCCGAAGGTGATCCGCGACGAGGAGCGCGGCCGGTGGGTGATGGCGCTCGCCGAGAACAACAAGGTGGGCTTCTACCACTCGGCCGACCTGAAGGCGTGGAGGTACGCCGGCGGTTTCATCAAGGACGGCATCGGCGTGCTGGAGTGCCCCGACCTGTTCCGGATCACCGCCGAGGACGGCACCGTGAAGTGGGTGCTCGGGGTGAGCGCCAACGCCAAGGGCGCCGGGCTGCCCAACACCTACGCCTACTGGACCGGCGCCTTCGACGGCAGCGCCTTCGCCCCCGACACGCCGGACCCGCAGTGGCTCGACCACGGCTGGGACTGGTACGGCGCCGTCACCTTCGAGAAACGGAACGCCGGCGGCACCCTCGACGAGCGCGCCCGCTACGCCATCGGCTGGCTGAACAACTGGGACTACGCCAACACCACGCCCACCATCGACACCGACGGCTTCAACGGCACCGACTCCATCGTCCGCGAGGTGACCCTCAAGCGCGCCGCCACCGGCACCTACCACCTCGCCTCCCGCCCGGTCGCCGCCCTGGACCGGTACGTCTCGCGCACGGTGAGACTGGGCGACCTCACGGTCGAGGGCACGCGGGTACTCGACTACCGCGGCACCGCCTACGAGGTGAGCTGCGAGATCACCTGGGACCAGCTCACCGGCGCGGGTCTCCAGCTGCGCCGCTCCAACGACGGCGGCCGCCACGTCGACGCGGGGGTGTACCGCGACTACGCCTTCCTCAACCGGAGGTCCACCGTCAACCCGGACGCCTCGGGGCGCTGGCAGGAGAGCAAGAGCCCGTTCGATCCGTCGGCGCGGCGGGTGCGGCTGCGAGTTCTGGTGGACCGCACGTCGGTGGAGATGTTCGTGGACGACGGCCGGTATGTGCACACCTCGGAGGCATTCCCGTACCTCATCGATGACCGGCTCGCGCTGTTCACCATCGACGGCCGGGCGGTGTTCCGGGACACGGTGATACGGGAGTTCACCGTGTGAGGTTCCTTGCCGTCGCACGGGCAAGGCTGCGGGGCCCCCATGGGTGTGGTCAAGTCGTTGGGGTGGGTCGGGGTTCGTAGAGGGTGGTTCGTGAGTCTTTGAGTGGCTCCGTCGTCGCCTGATGGCGTGGGTGCGGGGCGAAATCCGCCGGTCCGCAGCCGCTCGCCTGTCGGAAGTCCGGCGGCTCCTGGCAGTTCACCGTCCCCCACCGGCACCCCGGTGGAAAGCCGATCAAGCGCTGAGCTGGTCCTGGTGGCGCCGCCGTCACCGGGCCACCGCACAACGCTGCCACTACCGTCGCCGCGCCGAGGGAGGGCACGAACTTCCGGCACCCGATGGCACGGCAGCCCAATGGACTCGCAAAGGCACCTCTGACCAGTAGGGACAGCGAACCGCAACGGGAGTATCCGTCTCGGCCGGACGGCCGGCACACCGCCGACGCGCGGCGGCCTCGAACGAATGAGGGCGTGGCGGCGGTGTCCAGGACGAGTCTCGCGTGTCCACTGCGTGCCGCCCCGAGGCCCGTGCGCAGAAGCGCTGTTCGACCTCATCGGCCGTCCACAGCCACCCGCGCTCCCCGGCGAAGTGCATGAAGGAGCGGGGCGCGGGCCGTGCCGGATGACGCGGAATTCCGGCCTGTGGCCCGCATTCTGATGTTTGTTCATGGTCGTTTTTGGTGGTCTTTTGTTGTGTACCACCGATTGACGTGACCCGATCAATGAACCTACTTTCCGTAGAAAGCGCTTGCCCGGATGTGCTCGATTCAGGACATCAGAAAGGGCCTCCCATGCGGTTATCCCCACCGCGGTTATCCAAGAGAAAGCCCTCCCGACGCACGGCGACGGCGGTCGCCCTGGTGGCCGTGCTCGTCGGCGTGCTACTCGGTGCCGGTCCGGTCGCGGCCGCCCCGGCGGCGTCCGTGCCCGATGCTCTCACCACGGCCGACGGTTTCGCCGGCGTCGCCGCCCTGGGCCAGAACGGCACCACGGGCGGAGCCGGCGGCGCGGTCGTCACGGCCACCACCACCGCGCAGTTCCTGGACTACATCTCCCGCCCGGAGCCTCTCATCGTGCAGGTCAGCGGCACGATCACGCTGCCCGTCGGCACCTCCGACGGCATGCACCCGGTGGCGTCGGACAAGACCATCACCGGCCTGGGCGACGACGCCCGACTGACCGGCGGTGGGCTGAACATCGGCCTCCCGGCCGACGACCGGGTCACCTCGCCGCCCGCGAACGCGGTCCACAACATCATCGTCCGCAATCTGTCGATCGACGGAGCCACGGACGACCTGATCAATATCCAGATGTTCTCCCACCACATCTGGATCGACCACAACGATTTCTCCAACGGCGACGACGGTGCCGTGGACATCAAGCGGGGCTCGGATTTCGTCACCGTGTCGTGGAACCGCTTTCACGATCACGACAAGACACTGCTGCTCGGTCACGACGACGACAATGCCGCCCAGGACCGGGGTCGCCTGAGGGTCACGTACCACCACAACTATTTCGACGCCTCCGACCAGCGCAACCCGCGCGTCAGGTTCGCCGAGCCGGTGCACGTCTACAACAATTACTACCGCGACAGCAGTTACGGCGTCGCCGCGGCCATGGACGCCGGCGTGGTGCTGGAGGGCAACTACTTCTTCAGCGTCAACAACCCCGCCCGCGTGGACTTCAGCGGCGATCTGGGCCGTCTGGTCGAGCGTGACAACGTTCTGATCGACTGCAACCACGCCATCGAGACCCGGGGTTCGGTCGTCGAACCGCACACCTACTACTCCTACACGCCGCACCGCGCGGCCGACGTCCCGACCGTTGTCCCGGCTGGTGCCGGCGTCGGAAAGATCTGAGGAGCGCAGGATCATGACAGGCACCCCCCACCCCCCTCACGTCCCCCGGATCTCCCGCCGAGGCCTGCTCGCGGGCACCGCGGCCTCCGCAGCGTCCGCCGCTCTGCTGGCCGCCGGCACCGGTCGCGCCCGGGCCGCCTCCGTCACCACGCAGAGCGCCGACGGGTTCGCCGGTGTCAGCGCGCTCGGGCTCACCGGTACCACCGGCGGCGCCGGAGCCCCGGTCGTCACGGTCACCGACGCCGACACTTTCCTGGACTACTGCGACCGCAACGAGCCCTACGTCATCCAGGTCGCCGGCACCATGCGCATCACCAGCAAGCAGGGCGTCCGTTCGAACAAGACCATCATCGGTCTGGGTACCGACGCGGAGATCACCGGCGGCGGCCTGGACCTCTACCGCCGCCACAACGTCATCATCCGCAACCTGCGCTTCACCAACGCCGAGGACGACGCCATCAGCATCCAGCAGTCCTCGCACCACGTCTGGATCGACCACTGCGAGTTCAGCTCGGGCGCCGACGGCCTGATCGACATCGTGCGCGGCGCGGACTACGTCACCGTGTCCTGGAACCACTTCCACGACCACAGCAAGACGATGCTGATCGGCCACTCGGACGCCAACGGCAGCCAGGACCGCGGCACTCTGCGGGTCACCTTCCACCACAACTTCTTCGACGGCACCGACCAGCGCCACCCGAGGGTGCGGTTCGCGGAGCCGGTGCACGTCTACAACAACTACTTCCGGAACAACCGGTTGTACGGCGTGGCCTCGACCGAGGACGCGGGTGTGCTCGTCGAGGCCAACTACTTCGAGAACGTCTCGCACCCGACCTACTCCGGCTACGACGAGAGCGGCCCGGGCCGGATCGTGGAGCGCGACAACGTATACGTCAACTGCGGGCAGCCGCAGACGCTCGGCACGGTCGTGGAGCCGCGCACGTACTACGGCTACTCCCTCGACCCCGCTTCGAGCATTCCCAGCATCGTCCCGGCCGGCGTCGGCGTCGGCGTCATCGCCTGAGCCCCTGGAGGCCGACATGCACCGCAAAGGCACCCTGTTCCTCGCGGCCCTCGCCACCCTGGCTGTCACGGCCGCCGCTCCCGCCGCACCCGACTCCGCGCCCCCGTCCACCCCCTCAGCCCTGGCGGAGTCGGCCCCCACCGGATTCGCCAGTGTGAACGCGTGGGGCCAGAACGGCACCACCGGCGGCGCGGGTGGACCCACGGTGACCGTGTCCACCGCCGCCGACCTCATCGCCGCCGTCCGCGCCGAGGGCCCGAGGATCGTCCGGGTCAACGGCATGATCCAGCTGCCGGCCGGCATGTACGACGTGTCCTCCGACAAGACCGTCGTGGGCGTCGGCGCGACCTCCGGGATCTCCGGCGGCGGACTGAACATCGGCCTCCCGGCGAGCGACACCGTCACCTCGCCCCCGGCGAACGCCGTGCACAACGTCATCATCCGCAACCTGACGTTCCGCAACGCCAGCGACGACTCCATCAACGTCCAGATGTTCTCCCACCACGTCTGGATCGACCACAACGACCTGTCCGCCGGCTACGACGGACTCATCGACATCAAGCGCGGCTCCAGCTACATCACCGTCTCCTGGAACCACACCCACCACCACACCAAGAACATGCTGCTGGGCCACTCCGACAAGAACGCCGCCCAGGACACCGGCCGACTGAAGGTGACGTACCACCACAACTGGTACGACCGCACCCCGCAGCGCAACCCGCGCACCCGCTTCGGCGACCCGGTGCACATCTACAACAACTACTTCTTCGACAACAGCGACACCGGACCGGCCTGCAACGCGGACTCCGGCTGCTTCATCGAGGGCAACCACTTCGAAGAGGTCGAGGAGCCCATGACCAACAGCTACTCGGGGCCGGACGGCAGCATCGTCGAGCGCGACAACCTCTTCACCGGGGAGGAGGCCGGCGAACCGGTCGTCGGCGGCAGCGTCGAGAACCCGGCCGACTACTACGACTACACGGTGGACGACCCCGGCACCGTCAAGGACCTCGTGACGCGGGGCGCGGGGCCGGGCACGATCGGGTTGTAAGACCTCCCGCCCCGGCCTGCCGCGCCGAACTCCCTTGGCGTGGAGTGCGCTTCGGAATGAAGACTCCGCTGCGTGCCCGTAAGAGCGGGCGCGCACCGGAGGGAATCTCACGAAGTACCGCACCATCGGCACCGATCCGCACCACCGCCGTGAGGTCAGCGTGCTCGCACCGGCCTCCTGGAGTTCGAGGATCTGCTTCGCGTAGGTGGGTGAGATCGCTGTGGTGATACTGCGCTCGCGGCCATCGTCAGAGCTGCCCCGGCAGGCGAATCCGAAGTGCGCCGTCACCTCCACCCTCATGCCGCCGGAGGTAGCCGCCTGTTCGCGAGCCTGCGCTCCGACCTGCGGTTGCCACTCGGATTCCGCCTCCTCCACCAGGGCGTCCCGGAGGTGCTTCCGCGGGGTCGTCGGCTTCCCGGTACGGTAGCGCTCCACCGTGCGGCGCGAGACGCCCAAGCGCTCCGCCAGGGCCTTGGTGGACCCCTTCGCACGCATCATCATGAACGGATCCCTGTGACCACCTTCCGCATCAGCCCCGCCGTCGCGGACGCCTTCCCCGACACCCTCATCGCCGTCGTCATCGCCACCGGCCTGCGCGGCCACGAACCCTGGCCGGCCACCACCACCGCCCTGGAGAGCCTGGAGCAGCAGCTCGCCAGCGGCACCTGGCAGCCCGCCGACGAGAACGATCCCCGCATCGAGGCATGGCACACCGCCTACCGCTCCTTCGGCACCAACCCCCGCCGCATCCGCCCCAGCGTCGACGCTCTCGGCCGCCGCATGGCCAAGAAGGGCAGCCTGCCCCGGATCAACCCGGCCGTCGACTCCTACAACGCCGTCTCCGTCCGCCACGGCCTGCCCGCCGGCGCCTTCGACCTCGACCACGTCACCGGCGACGTCGACATCCGCCACGCCGACGGCACCGAGACCTTCACCCCGCTCGGCGAACCCGGCACCACCGAACACCCCGAGCCCGGCGAGATCATCTACACCGACACCACCGACGTACTGACCCGCCACTGGAACCACCGTGACGCCCACCGCACCCGCGTCACCGAGAACTCCGCCCACGTCGCCTTCGTCCTCGAAACCCTCCACGCCACCCGCGACGGACACCTCCTCAAGACCGCCGCCGCAGAACTGCAGGAACTGCTCACCCCGCACACCGACCAGACGCAGGTGCTCTACCTCACCCGGGAACACCCGGAGGCCGCCTGAATTCAAGTCGTCCGCGAACCTGAGGTGTTGCACATGGCCGTGATCAAGCAGCCTGAAGCGGGCGGCTGGGCTTGGCGGGTCATGCGGCCAGGGCGAGGTTGTGCATGCGGGCGACGGCGTGGTGGAGGCCGTCGCCGTACTGCCGGCAGTCGCGGAGGATCTTGTAGTTCTTCATACGGGAGAAGACGTGCTCGACGCGTGCGCGGACTGTGCGGTGGGTGGTGTTGTCCTCCTCCTCACCCTTCACCCGAAAACTGCGTCATCCGCAGCCCCGTGAACGTCTCCACCCACACCCGTTCAGCACGGAACATCGCGGCCATACCTAGGAGATGCCCAGCTCACGGCCTTGTGCAACACCCTTTGAAGGTTGTCCCGCAACTGACCGGGCGCTACGGCGAGGACGGTTCGGCGGGGCCGGTACGGTGTCTGTGACTGTTCCTTGTGCGGCACCGGCTCGGGGACGGTGCGGGCGGGGGCCGGGCGGAGTCAGCCGGTGACCTCGTACTGACCGACTTCGAGGAACCAGCGCATCTCCTCGGGGTCGCTGGTGCCGAGGACGGAACGGATGGCCGTCTTCAGCGCCGGGCTGGTGGTGGGCATGGAGTAGAGCTGGGCGAGGGCGACACGGTCGTCCTGGGCCTGTGCGAGGCGGTAGCCGCTCTCCAGGAAAGCGCGCATGTCCTCGACCGTGCCGTTCAGGGCCGCCCGGCCCTTGTCCATCACCTCCGAGCCGGCCTGCGGCAGGGACATGAGCTGGACGATCGCGACTCGCAGGTCGTTGACGTCGTCCTCGTCGTCCACGACCACGGTGGAGGCGAATGCGGGTGCGGGCGCCGTACCGGAGGCCAGCGCGGGAGTGGCGAACGTGAAGACTGTGGCAGCGGCGGCTACGGTCACGGCGGCGGTCATCGCGGTGCGGGGTGCTTTCATGGTGAACTCCCGTGTTCGGATGGGCTGTTGTGCTACCTGAGGCTAGATTGGAAACGAGGGCTGCACCACAGGATTTACCAGGTGAGGGGTGCCGTGCGTGTGCTGTCCGTCGCCTCCGGCGGCGTCTCCGTCGTGCTCGGTGTCCCCGTGTTGTGCCCGGCGTCGTCCAGGACTGGTGGGGCGCTCGTCGGCCGCCCTGGCTTGACTCTGTCGAGGATGTCGCCGAGCTTCTTGATGTCGACGTGCACCAACTCGCCGGGCTTTTCGCGTGCGTAGCGGCGGATGACCCGGCCGGTGGCCTGGTCCGGATGGGCCAGGCCGTAACGGGTCAGCACGCGGTGCACGGTCGAGGGCGCCAGGTGCAGCAGGTGGGCGATGCGGGCCGGGCCCCAGCGGCGTGCGAGACGGACCTTGATGATCCGGCGTTCGGTGCGGGTCGGGGTGCGGCGCGGGCTGATGTGCGGGCGGGAGGAGCGGTCGCACATCCCGGCTTCGCCGAAACGCTGGTAGCGGTCGGCCCAGCGCTGGGCGGTGATGGGCGAGGACGGAGATCGCGGCCTGGGTGCCGGTGACCAGATCGCGGGCGGGCTCCGCGTCCTTCCCGGCGGCATCGAGGCGGTCTTCGAAGCCGGGGTGCTCGTAGGCGATCAGTTCGACGTCGGCGGCGGACCGCAGGAGGCGCGGATCCGCCTCACGGGAGGTCCTCGGGCCGAGGCGGGCGGCGGCCTGCGCGGCGGCGATCAGGGCGACAGCGGAGAGGACGGCGGCCGCGAACTGAGCAGATGTGGTCGAGCTGTTCCGCGGCCTCACTTGGTCAACCGATGAAAAGCGGGTCCTTATACCCCCTCGATCCGATTCCGGCGCCGGCCGACGGCTGTGGGCGGGAGCTGGTGCACACCGGCGGGCGGCTGTTCTTCACCAGCCGGCCGGCCGCGTCGTCCGAGGGCTGCGCCGACGCGCTGGGCAGTGTCGGCGTCGCCGCGACGGCCGAGGGCGGCAAGGCCAGGGAGGTCATGTACTCGAGCAGCCCGATCCATCTCGAGGGAGGGCCCGGAGGTCTGCTGGTGACCGCTCCGGAGCGCTGGTCCCCGACCGCCGACCCCGACCTGGGGATCTACCGGGTGACGGACGGGGCGGACGGGAACCTGCTGGAGTTCCTGGGCGAGCGCCGGTTCACCGAGGACGGCACGGACCGGGGCATGGACTTCCGGGACGCCGACTTCTCCGCGGACGGCTCCGTCCTCGCGGTGGCCGACGGGGTCCGGGGGACCATGCTGCTCGGCGGCCAGGACGCCCGCTTCCTCGAGAACCCCTACGCGCCGCTGCCGGAGGGCGTGGCGCCCACGGCCGTCGCCTTCAGTCCCGACGGCAAGTGGTTCGCCCAAGGCGGCGCGGCGTCGGGCGATGCCGCCGACCTGACCCTGGCGTTCGCCGACCCGTCGGTCGAGCGGCAGCCGCTGCGCATCAGCTTCGAGGACGAGGCCGCGGGCCACCGCGTCGTCCCGCGGGGCATGGAGTTCTCCGGGGACGGACAACAGCTCTTCGTCGTGACCTCCAACCAGGAGGGCACCAGGTTCTGGCTGCACACGATCCAGACCCGGGAGGCCCTGGCCCCGTCGCGCTTCGTGGACGTGACGCACGGCCCGGCCGTCGCCGGGGGGCCGTTCAGGGTGACCGGACGACTGGACCTGGACGGACTGGCACCCACCGAGGCGCCGCGGATCACGGTGCAGCGGCTGAACGGCCTGGAGGTCGCCGACCTGCCGTCGGTTCCGGTCGCCGAGGACGGAACGTTCGTCCTGGAGGACGTCCTGCCGGACCGGGTCGGGGACGTCCACTACGTGCTCGGCTACGCGGGTGACGAGGTCCACTACCGCTCGGAGCACTGGCTTGTGGTGGACACGGTCAAGGCGTCGAACACGGTGACCCGCGGCGGCCGGTAGTCGGCGCGCGGCGCGGCGGGCTTCCTCGGCGGCCCGGCGGATCATGTCGAAGGCGAGCGGCCCCGGCGGGCGTCCGAGGTGTTCGTGCAGTCTTGTTCGGCACGAGCCGGACCGGGGCCGTCGACGACGCGCTCTGCCGGTCCACCGATGTCGACGACTGCCCGCCGCGCACCCCGAGGCCGACTGCGCTCCCCGCTCGCCGCGCCGGCGAAGCAGGCTGCCCCGGCCTGACCCGGGCCGCTGCTCGCCGACGCCGCCTCTCCCCCGTGTCCGGCGGGAGGGGCGGCGTCGCGGTGTGTGGTCAGACGCGGCGGCGGAACAGGGCACGACGGGGCTTGCCCGGCTCCTGGCCGCGGTCGCCCTCCGAAGCCGGCTGCATGGCGGCCTGCTCGCGTGCGGTGTCGGCGGCTTCCCGCCGGGCGACGTCGTCGGCGTGGCAGGGACCGCACACGGACAGGTCACCGGCCTTCGGCACCTGACTGTGCAGGGTGGTCTCCTCCCACCACTGGTCGGTGGACTTCTGCCCGCACCGTTTGCACACCGGCCGCCGCGCCTCCCGCTCAGCCGCCCTGCACCGTTCTTCATACACACATCGAGGCCCACCACCACGTCCGCGACACCGCGTTCGCCGAAGACGCCTCGAAGATCCGCACCGGCCACGGCCCGGCCCACATGGCCGCCCTTGGCAACTTCGCGATCAGCACCCTGCGCAGGAACGGACACCGCAGCATCGCAGCCGGGCTCCGCCACCTCTCCCACCAACCTCACACCCGCCCGCTCAATCTGACCGGGCACATGTGAATACTCACCACAAGACTGTGGACGGACCTGCTCGCGCAGTACGGGCTGCGTGCCGAGGAGGTCACCGTGCTGGACTCGCCCGAGGAGGGCAACCAGGCCTCCTACCGGCTCTTCCAGGTCCGCAGGCCGGCCCGGATCACCTCTCGTCCCCGTACGGCCCAGCCGCCCATCGCCCACGCGGCGGCCGGGGTCGGCGCGGTGGAGAGTGATTGTCCATAGTTGTGGATCAGTTCAGCCTTCTCGGTCCTGGCCCGGGAGCTCGGCTGCCGACTGGGCGCGCAGGCGTCTGATCTCGGCGATGAGGCGAGGCACGGCTTCGCGGGCGGTGGCGATGAACTGCGCGTTCTCGTCCCAGCGGGCGTCGGCGGTGTCGACGTAGCGGGGTTGCTGGACCAGGGTCGCGGCCACGATCTCGCGATGGTCGAAGGCCGGCCAGCGCTCACCGAGGCCGGTGTCGGGCGTGGTGCCCACGGCGACGAGGTTCATGGCGTACTCGTCGTCGAGGTTGCGGACGAACCAGGGGCCTGGGGTCGCTGCCTGTACGAGTTCGTCGAGTTCGTCGAGTTCGTCGTCGGTGAGCGGTTCCGGGGTGGTCATCAGGCCACGAGTTCCTCTCGTTCCACAAGCTGGCCGTTCTCGAATCTCGCACCCGTGCGGACCAGCGGGACCAGGTGGGCACCGGTGATCGTGCGCCGGCGCGCTTGGGCAGACTCGATGAGTTTGAATACCATCGCGAGCGCGGCTGCGCGGCTACCGGCGCCGCGGGTGCCCTTGGTCCGCAGCTTGACCAACGCCTCGACCGGGCTGGTCCACAGGTCTTGAGCATTGCTCTCCGGCCTCGGCAGGACGCACGGAACTTGCGCTTCCTCTGCTGAGCTGGAAGGACTTTCACTACCCTCAGGATGAACCTGACTGCACGCAGACAATTTCGTGGGGGTCGCGATGCTGGGACGTACCTTGTGCACCTTCGCCGCCGCCATCCTGCTCTCCGGGGCGGCGCTCGTCGCAACACCGCACGAGGCCAGAGCTGCGGACTTCTGCGGATGGCGGCCACTCACCACGGACCGGGCGACCGCGATGGTGCTGAAGGCGGGGGCGGCCGTGCACGATGGGCCTCTTGCCAAGTGCCCGATCCAAGATCGTCTTGGTGAAGGCGGGTCACTGACCAACATCCTCTGCCAGTACGTGAATGACCGATACCGCAATCTCTGGTACTACGCGGACGAGGGCTGGGTGTACAGCCCGTACCTCGAGAATGTGACCGGGGAGTCCGTGCCGACCTGCCCCTGGCCGTAAGACGCACCGCCGTCCGTGATCGAGCGCTTCCTACCGACGCCGAGAGCCACACCTTCCGTCTCAACGGCGGGCAGATCACCGTCGACGCGGCCGACGACGAGCGCCTGTTGTGGGTACTGCGCGACCTGCTGGGCGTCACCGGTCCCGAGTACGGCTGCGGCGTCAACGTCCGCAAGGCGTGCACCAGCCACCTCAACGGCAAGGCGGTCAACCCCTGCGCGATCCCCGTCGGCGGGTTGAAGGCGACCGACGAGGTCACCACGATCGAGGGGCTGCCGGCCACGGTGGGCGCGGACCTGCACCCGATGCAGCAGGCCTGGCTCGACCAGGACGTGGCCCGGTGCGGCTCCTGCCAGCCCGGCCAGATCATGACGGCCGTCGCTGTCGTACGCCGCGCCGCTGCGGAAGGCCGTGAGATCACCGACGCCGATCTCGACGGCATCCGCAACATCTGCCGCTGCGGCACCTGCTTCCGCATCCGCGGAGCCCTCAAGGCCGGCGCCGCGATGATGTGAGGAGGGTGTCCCAGCCGGCCGGGCCGTCGGTCCGGCTGTGCCCACTTCAGTGCTTGCAGGGCTCGTACGCGAACCAGTCGAAGTGAACGGTGCCGGCCGAGGCGTACATGCCGATGACCCGGCCGGTGAAGCCTCCGGCGACCTCCGTGGACAGGTACCGGCCGTCCAGCGAGGCGAGTTCGACGTACGTGCCGTCCGGTTCCTCGACACCGATCGAGAGGATGTCGGGGCCGGTGCGTGCGTCGTTCACCGTGCGCGCGGCGGCCGCCTCGACGCGGAGCACCACAGGTCCGGCAGGGACCGGCCGGGATGCCACGACCGTGTTCGACGGGCCGATGCGGACGCGCACCTGCACCTGGTCGGCCGAGACCTCGATGTCGTAGTGGTGCTGCTCGTCCAGGCGGACGGCCAGGCCACCACGTCCTCGGCCCGCGTCGACCAGGGCGCGTGCCCGGCAGGACAGGTGCTGCTGCCGCCGGCCCAGGAACGTCACGCCGTTGTCGTCGAGCGATCCGCCCCGTGCGTGCAGGGTCAGCCAGCCGGGCCGTTCCCGCGTGGTGCAGTCCTCCAGGATGCGCTGACGCGGGGAGATCCAGTACGGGGCCAGGTCGCCGGCGTCGAAGTCGTCCCGGCCCGGCACGACGGCAGGGGGCTGCAGCGGCCAGGGCGGTGCCGGTATGTCGGGCGAGAGTTCACCGACGACCGGCCAGCCGTCGGCCCAGTCGAGGGGCGCCAGGAACGTCTCCCTGCCGAGTACGTGCCATCCGGGGGTGCCGCCCTGCGGACGCACGCCGAGCAGCACCATCCACCACGAGCCGTCGGGCGCTTGCACCAGGTCCGCGTGGCCGGTGTTCTGGATGGGGTGGTCGGAGCCCCGGTGGGTCAGGATGGGGTTGGCCGGGCAAGGCTCGAACGGGCCGCCCGGCGTGCGGCCCCGGGCGATGGAGACGCTGTGGGAGCGCTCGGTGCCGCCCTCGGCGATGAGCAGGTACCAGTAGTCGCCGATCTTGTACAGGTGCGGTGCTTCCGGTGCCTTGGCACCCGGGGTGCCGGACCAGAGCTTGCGCGGCGGACCGAAGGTCTCCCCGGTGTGGGGGTCGATGCGGACCTGTGAGACTCCGGCGGTGGTGCACCAGCAGTTGCCGTCGTCGTCCCAGGCGATGTCCGGGTCGATGCCGTGCACCCCGGGCAGCCGGATCGGGTCGGACCAGGGGCCGGCCGGGTCGGTGGCCGTGAACAGCAGGTTGCCGTCGCCGCTCACATTCGTCACGATCAGCCAGAAGCGGCCGTCATGGTGACGCAGCGTGGGCGCGTAGATCCCTCCCGAGGAAGCCGTGTCGTGGGGCAGGCGCAACTGACTCGGGCGGTCCAGTGCATTGCCGATCTGGGTCCAGTGCACCAGGTCCCGGCTGTGGAACACGGGCACGCCGGGGAAGTACTCGAAGCTGGAACACGCGAGGTAGTAGTCCTCCCCCACCCGGCAGACGGACGGATCGGGGTGGAAGCCGGGGATCACGGGGTTGCTGAGGGTGCCGCCCGTCTCGGGCACACGGAAATCCACGAAAGTTCCTCTCTTTCGCACGGACAGTTCCTCGGAGGCCAAGACAGCATCTCCATTGGCCCGTCATCCTGACGAACGCAGCCACGCCATGGCCCACCTGGACGACGAACGCCGCGCTACGGACCGACGGAGCCGCGGGTGCGAGGGGGAATCCGTCTCCTCACGGGAAGCCAGGGTGAGAGCGGGGAGCATGCTGCTGATCGGATGGGCGTCAGCAAGCAGTCGCCTTGGGGCAACCGCCTGATACGGGCCGTGGATCACCCACTGGACGTCGTGTCCGGTGCGCAGCAAACTGCGGGCCGGCTTGCCCTCGATCGCGGTCCCCAAGACGACACCGCCACCCGGCTCACCGCCGAGGCCGGAGGAACCTGGCGCCACCACGCCGCCGGGGAGCACGCACGGTGACACCCTCTCGACGGCGGACGCGGGCCGGTCACACGAGCCTTTCGCCCCGCAGGTACGCACCCGCGCGCGCCGCAGCCGCGGCGGCCTCGGCGGCCTGGTCCGCGGCTGCTTCGTCGAGGGGGGCGCCGCTGGTCAGCAGGCGGTAGTAGAGGGGGGCGGAGACGGCGCGGATCACCTCATGGGTGTCGGTGCCCTCGGGGACCTCGCCCCGGTCGACGGCCTGCTGGACGCAGGGTGCCCACTCCTTGACGCGGATGTCGTAGAAGTGGTGCAAGGCCTCGGCCGTCTTCGGCTCGCAGGTGGCGGCCGCGATCACCGCCTTGAACAACGCCCCCTGCCGCGGATCGGCCAAGGTGCGCTGCACGAGCCGGGCGTTGGCCTTGAGGTCGCCGAGCAGCGAGCCCGTCTCGGTACGCGGCAGTGACTGCTCGGCCATGTCCATCAGCAGGTCGGCCACCAAGCCGGTCACTGTTCCCCAGCGGCGGTAGACGGTCGTCTTGCCCACCTCGGCACGGCGCGCGATCTCGGCGAGGTCCAGGTGGGCGAAGCCCCGCTCGGCCAGGGAGTCCCCGGCCGCTTGCAGCACCGCCGCCCGCACCCGCGCCGTGCGCCCTCCCGGGCGGACCATCCCGGGCTCCGCACTCACTGAACTCATAACGGGACCCCAGTTTCGTTAATTGCTTGCGCCTGCTACCTTGGTCACCACACTAACGGAACTTTGGAACCGTTAGTGAATCCGCTGAACAGACTGAGGAGTGGCCATGGAATACAGGCGGCTGGGTGCGTCCGGGCTCAAGGTGCCCGCACTGAGCTTCGGCGCGGGCACCTTCGGCGGCCAAGGACCGCTGTTCGGCGCCTGGGGCGACACCGACGCCCGAGAAGCGCGCCGCCTCGTGGACATCTGCCTCGACGCCGGGGTCACGATGTTCGACACCGCCGACGTCTACTCCGGCGGCGCGTCCGAGGAAGTGCTGGGCGAAGCGATCAAAGGCCGCAGGGACCAGGTGATCGTATCCACCAAGACCAGCCTGCCGATGGGCGACGGCCCCGGCGACGCGGGCTCCTCCCGGTCACGCCTGATCACCGCGTGCGAGGACGCCCTGCGCCGACTCGGCACCGACTACATCGACCTGTTCCAACTGCACGCCTTCGACGCCGGCACACCCATCGAGGAAGTCCTGTCCACGCTCGACGATCTCGTACGAGCAGGAAAGGTCCGCTACCTCGGCATCTCCAACTTCTCCGGCTGGCAGGCGATGAAGTCCCTCTCCATCGCGGAGAGGTACGGCCATCCGCGCTACGTCGCCCATCAGGTCTACTACTCCCTCATCGGCCGCGACTACGAATGGGAACTGATGCCCCTCGGACTCGACCAGGGCCTCGGAGCCCTCGTCTGGAGCCCACTCGGCTGGGGACGGCTCACCGGCAAAGTCCGCCGCGGCCGGCCGCTCCCGGCCAACAGCCGACTGCACCACACCGCGGACTACGGCCCGCCGGTCGAGGACGAACACCTCTACCGCGTGGTCGACGCCCTCGACGAGGTCGCGCAGGAGACCGGCAAGAGCATTCCGCAGATCGCCATCAACTGGCTGCTGCAGCGGCCGACCGTCTCCTCCGTCATCATCGGCGCCCGCAACGAGGAGCAACTCCGTCAGAACCTCGGCGCCATCGGCTGGACGCTCACGCCCGACCAGATGGCGAAACTCAACGCGGCGAGCAGCAAGGCAGCGCCCTACCCGTACTTCCCCTACCAACGCCAGGAAGGCTTCGCCCGCCTCGCCCCGCCCGTGGGTGACCTCACGCCTCCGACTGCCGCCTGACACCGGCGTCAAGGCAGTTGGAGCGGGCAAACGCACATCCCGGGTTCGGGCCGACGGGTGCGGTGCCGACCAGCACCTGCCCGAACCCGGGACAGCCGCGTTGACGGCACCCCGCTGCCGACATCCGCCACCGCGACCGCAGACGGTCACGGCGATGCCCCGCACACCGAGGAACAGGCGACAACCGATGACGCGAGGTCGCCAGTTCCACACCCCCACGACGGCCGGCGGCCGCCCTCCGGGGCGACCGAGGCCACGCACGTGGCCGCCCCGCGGCAGGCCGGATTCAGGATGCGCCGGCGACGTCGCCAGCGTCGGCCGCTTCGTCCTGCACCATGCCGAGAAAGCGCCGGATCGCTTCGACCGGCATATCGAGCCCCTCGGACGCGGACTGCTCGTCGCCGAACACCTGCACAGCCTCGGCGACAGCCCCAGCCAGTTCAACCTCCGCCTTGCGGACCTTCGCCTCGGCCTTGTCCACGGTATCGACCACCGCCAACTGGCGGCGCTGCTTCTCCTGAAGCCTCTGCTTACGGGAAAGGGTCTTGTCAGAGTTCTGCACAAACATGACCAAGATCATAATCAGTTCGCGTGCGCACCCACCGTCCCTCGCCTCCGCTTTCGACTCCGTGGAAAGGAGCCGCGTGGGCGTGGACAACTGCCGCCGGCGGATTCACCCCACCCGGCCGGGGACGGACGGACCGGAGCCGGCAGGCATCGACCCGGCGCGCATCGCCCTGCGGCAGACCCGCGCAGCCGCGAAGACACGCGGCGACAACGAGGTCCACACGCCGCGCTGCCGGGACCGGGTCCAGCGGTACGACGGGCAGAAACGGACCGCCCTCCACGGGTTGACGAAGCCCCTAGGGGCCCTCGCACCCGAGGTCGACCTCACCGTGGTCGTCAAGACCCGCGTCGGGACCGGTCGCCGCGCGTGGTTCCGGGAAGGGCGGCTCCGCCTGCACGCGCTGATCGCCCCTCCTCTTCCCGGCGCGGTCCGCTGTCGGAGAGACCGGGACGAGCCGGTCTCCGCGGGTGCGGCGAGGCGGACCCGGCGCCGCCCTCCCCCTGACATCTGTCAGGACCGCTCTCGCCGCTCGTCCTCCTACTGTGTCGGCGCAGCCACCGGGCTGCTGCGACGACAGGTCGACTCTCGAAAGGCATGACCGTGCGCAGACTCCTCCGCGGGGCCGCCGCGCTGGCTCTCGCGACCGCCGCCATGATGGCGGGCGGTACAACCCAGGCCCACGCTGCCGACTCATGGGCCAATTGCCCGTACGGCGCGGTGTGCATCTACCCGCAGAACCAGAACCCCGCCGTCAGCCCCAGCCATGTGTTCTGGGCGTACGGGCCGCACCGCATCTACAACCAGTTCGGCTACCACTGGGTGCTCAACAACCAGTCCGACTACGCGTTCGCCCACCTGTGCAGGAGCGTCGGCACGGACTGCTATGACACCGTCTACGCCCAGGAAGGCCTGTACTTCAACCTCGATCCCATCAACTCGGTCACGCTCTCCGAGTGGCGGCCGACATGAGAAGACCCCGCACGGCGTCCGTAGCCGCCTAGCCGTTGGTCCGGGCCGGGACGGCGTCGGTTGCGGCCGACGCCGTCCGGCCGCGCGGCCCCTGGGGAACAGCGTGCGGGCTGAACCAAGTGGACGTCGAGCATGCGCCTGGTTCCCCACCCGGCGGAGAAGGCCCAGCCCTCCCAGGGGTGGAGAGCCTTGGAGGCGCCGTGCCCTGACAGACCGGCTCCGCGCAGTGCTCCTGCCACTCGGCTGTGAGGCCCTCCGCTCGGAACCAGTCGTTGCCGAGGTGGACGCCACCGGGCTTGAGCACGCGCGCGAGTTCGGCGTGGACCCGAGCCTCGTCGGGGGTGTGACGGATGGCCCGAATGCTGTAGACGGCGTCGAACGACTCGTCTTCGAAGGGTAGCTGTGCGGCGTCACCGGTCAGGAAGTCGGTGAGGTGGGACAGCCCCTGCGCGTCGGCATGGTCGTCCACCGGTGTCATCAACGCTCCTTCGTCCAGGGGCCCACCGCTCCGTCCAGGCCCTCGAACGCGACATCCGGGCATGGATCGCCGACTGGAGCGACAGCCCTCGACCCTTCCGCCCCTTCGTCTGGACGAAGACCGCCGACGAGATCCTCGACAAGGTCGCCGCCTACCGCCAGAGAATCTCCGACTCGCGTCACCGGAGGCATGCTCGCCGCCCGCCCCCGCCGAGCACATGGCCGATCTCCGCGAACGCTTGCACACCCTTCCGCTTCCCGTGGACGCGTCGGGTGCCGCATCGACGTGACACCGTCGCCGGCCGTGGCTCGGCTGCGGCGCTGGTGGCCGAGGGCGATCCGGGGCCATTCGTCGCTTTCCACGGACGCGTCGTCGATGTCGCCATCACCTCGTAAAAGGCCACCGACGCAACCGAGCGGCTCGCGGAGGGCTGCGGACTGCGCCAGGTGCTCCAGGGTGAACCCACCACTCGGCTACGGGAGCCGGCTGATGCGCGGCAGTGCATCACCACAGCGCACGAGGGCCTGCGTCCGATGACCGGGAGTGCTTACCTCCTGACCCTCTTCTCAGTTTGCTCGCGGCCCGACGCCCCGCCACATGTCGTGCCCATGGCGAATTTGTTGCCAGGTGATCAACTCCCTTGTCCCGTACGGCAGTCAGCGACGAACCTTGCTTGCAGGCCGGGAGCGGAACGCAACGCTCCAGGCAGGGGTGTGCGATCACGCGCTCCCGCCCCCCACAGACGCGTGCCCCACCCAGGCACGCCGCCCAGAGGAGGAATCCCTCGTAATGGCACGACTGCGCAGCAAGAGAACACGGTTCGCGGTGATCGCCGGTGTCGCGACGGCCGCCCTGGCCGGCGGGCTCACCTCGACTCCCGTCCAGGCCGCCCCCGCCGAGGGCACGGTGCTCGCCGCCGGCTCCCCCACCGCGGTCAAGGACAGTTACATCGTGACGCTGAAGAAGGCCGCCGGGTTCAAGGCCTCCTCGGCCGCGGGCCGGGACCTGGTCGAGCGGTACGGCGGCAGCGTGCGGAAGACGTTCGGCAGCGCGCTGAACGGCTACACCGCCGTCCTCTCCGCCACCGAGGCCGGCCGTCTGGCCGCCGACCCGGCGGTCGCCTCCGTCGAGCAGAACCAGCGGGTGAGCGTCGCAGACACCACGCAGTCCAACGCGCCGTGGGGTCTGGACCGCATCGACCAGACCTCGCTCCCGCTCTCCGGTACCTACACCTACCCGGACAACGCGGGAAGTGGTGTCACCGCCTATGTCATCGACACCGGCGTGCGTATCACCCACCAGCAGATCAGCGGTCGTGCCGCGTATGGTTACGACGCCGTGGACGGCGACACCACCGCCGCCGACGGCAACGGTCACGGCACCCATGTGGCCACCACCATCGCCGGATCCACCTACGGAGTGGCCAAGAAGGCGAAGATCGTCGCCGTACGGGTGCTGGACAACAACGGGTCCGGGACCACCGCCGGGGTCATCGCCGGCATCGACTGGGTGACCGGGAACCACTCCGGCCCCTCGGTCGCCAACCTGTCGCTCGGCGGCGGCGCGTCCACCACCCTGGACGCGGCGGTGCGCAATTCCATAGCGAGTGGCGTCACTTACGCGGTCGCCGCGGGAAACAGCGGCGCCAACGCCTCCTCCTACTCCCCGGCCCGGGTCACCGAGGCCATCACCGTGGGCGCCACGACCAGCACGGACGCCAGGGCGAGCTACTCCAACCACGGCTCGGTGCTGGACATCTTCGCCCCGGGCTCCTCGATCACGGCCGGCTGGCACACCGGTGACACCGCGACCAGCACCATCTCCGGCACCTCGATGGCGACCCCGCACGTCGCCGGAGCGGCGGCGGTCTATCTGGCCGGCCACACCTCCGCCACCCCCGCCCAGGTCGCCTCGGCCCTGGTGAACGGCGCGACCACCGGCAAGGTGACCGCCCCCGGATCGGGTTCGCCGAACCGGCTGCTGAAGCTCGTGCCCTGACGGTTCCACGGCCGGGCGGTGACTGAGTCAAGCCTCCGGCCCCGGACCGGTGCGCCCCGGAAGCCGGCCTTCGCCCGCCCCGGGGCGCACCGGTGCCGGTCAGCCCTCGTCGGCCGGAAGCGCGTACAGCCGGGGCAGGTTCACCACGATCGCCTCCTGCGTGCTGCGGGCGATGACCACCACCGCCTCCTCGGCCGGATCCGGGTTCTCCTCGCGGTGCGGGACGAACGGGGGGGACGAAGATGTAGTCCCCCGGTGACGTGCGCAGCCGCACCTCCTCGGCGCGGTCGCCCGAGTCGTCCAGGAAGACGAACTCGGGGTGGCCGCTGACCACGTGGATCACGGTCTCCGACTCCCCGTGGTGATGGTCGGAGGAGGAGGTCGCGGGAGCGACGTGGGTCTGGCCCATCCACAGCTTCTCGGAGCCCACCGTCCGCCCGCTCACGGTGGTGAACCTGCGCATGCCACCGGTCTGCGCCGTGTCACCGTCGAGGGAGCCTGCGCGCACATGGTGCAGGCGGGTCCGCAGCGGGGCGGCCGACCGCCCGGGGGCGTCGTGGAGATGCGCAAGGGTGGTCTGATCCGCAGCCAGCGCGGCTACGAGGGCGGCTACTGGCTCGGCCGGCCCGCCGAGGAGATCACGCTGCTGGACATCTCCCGCGTCGTCGACGGGGAGTTGCTCACCCTGCGCGGCGAGTCCCTGGCCGCGCTCGACTATCCCGGTGCCGCGACGGCGCTGCCCGACGTGGCGCCGGATCGAGGCGGAGGCCGCGGCCCTTCTGGGCTGGGTGACCGTGGCCTCGCTGCTGTCCGCGGAGGCCGACGACAGGCTGCGGAAGGGAGCCGCGTGACGGCGGAGCCGTAGGGTGCCGAGGTGGCCGAGCGGGTGCTGCGCAGACTGCGGGAGACCGTCTTCGTCCTGGGCGAACCGGCCGACACTCCCGCGCCGGCCCTGTCCGCGGTGCGGGGCACACCGGGGCTGGACCTGGCGCAGCTGTCCGTGGACGCGTCGTCCGACGCCGTACTGGAGCGGGTTCGCGCCGACCGCCGTCCTGCTGTTCTTCGCGATCGCCTTCTTCGGCGTCATGATCGACGTCGGTCTCTTCGATCCGCTGGTCCGTGCCCTCCTCCGTGTCGTCCGGCACGACCCGGTGAAGATCGTCGTCGGTACGGCGCTGCTCACCTCGATCGTGTCACTGGACGGTGACGGCTCCACGACCTTCATCATCGTCACATCCGCGTTCCTGCCGATCTATCTGCGCCTGGGCATGAGCCCGGTCGTGCTGACCTGCGTGACCGCGACAGCCAACGGCATGCTCAACACCGTGCCCTGGGGTGGCTCCACCGCCCGTGCCGCAGCCGCCCTCAAGGTCTCACCGATCGACATCTTCGTGCCGATGATCCCCGCGATCGCCGCCTGACTGGTGGCCACTCTGGTCTTCGCCTTCTTCCTCGGCCGCAGCGAGCGCCGCCGACTGGGCCTGGTCGAACTCCGCGAGGGTGTCCTGCGGAAACCCGGCGCGACCGCGGCAGAGCCCTCGGAACCAAAGGCTGAGCCCGCGATGGCCAGGACCGCCGTCGCCGTGGCGACCGGTGGCCCTCCTGCCACGGTCCCGGCCGACCGGCCGTACGTCCCCGAGTCGAACGCGGCGGATGACACCACACAAGAGCTGATCACTCCCGACGGCCGCGTCAACCTGCCCAACGCGCGCCCGGAGCTGTTGTGGTTCAACCTGGCCGTCATGGTTCTGCTGGTCGAGGGCACCATCGAGCCCGCCATCATCTTCTTCGTCGGTGTCGCCGGCGCCCTGATCCTCAATTTTCGGCGGGTGACCGGGCAACGCGCGCGGTTGGAGGCCCACGCCTCCAGCGTCGTCGGTGTCGTCGGCATGGTCGACGACACCGCCTCGCACTTCGGCATCACGCCCGTGGAGATGGCCCGCGCCTCCCTGGTCGGCCTGGCCGAGGTCGACCTCGGTGACCACCACCGCAAGACCATCCGGCGCGCCGTCGTCGTCGGCCTGGTCATGCTCCTCGTCGGCAGCACGGCGGCGCGCACGTCGACAAGGCCGAGACGGTGCTGCTCTCCGGCATCGCGGGCCTGATCACCTACATGATCGTGGGCGGGCTCTCCGGCTTCTTCGAGGACAAGCTCGAAGGCGAGCGGAGCAAGGGCGGGCAGGACGCGGACGCACAGCAGCTCCGAAGGCCCGGCCGGGTGCACGAGGGCGGTCAGAGCGTCGGCCCCTCCGGGCTCGCGAGCGCGTCAATCGGTGAGGCGACTTGCCCGGCGAGATCGTGGGCGTACGAAGTGGGCTCCACCGTTCGCTGCACGGACCCGCTCGAGGGCATCGAGCCGTGCTACCGCCGCGTGCCCTGCGGGAGAGGAGCGGGGGCACGCAGCGGTAGCACCGGTCGGGTGTCAGTTTCCGTACTGGAGGGGGCGGTAGGCCTTGTACTCACTTCCCGCTGTCAGCCCGTAGGTCAGTGTGCGGTGGCTGGTGCCGGGACCGCTGCGCTGTTCGTAGGCCGTGTAGGAGCGGTGGGCGGCGTCGTTCCACTTCTCGAAGATGACCACATGACGGGTGTTGTTGTTGCCGGTGGCGTCGATGACGAGGTCGCCGGGCTGGAGCTCGCTCATGGCGACGGGGCGGGTGAGCCTGCGGTTGGTCAGCCCCACGGTGTTGGTGCCGGGCGCGGGCAGGCCCAGTGCCATGGAGGCGTAGCCGGAGCAGTCCTGGCGGTAGCCGTCCCGCCAGTGTGAGCCCTGGTGGTAGGGCACCGGGCGTCCGTTGTTGGCGGTGAGCCAGGTTGCGGCGCGCTGCAGGGTCTGCTGCCGGGAGCCGGGCTGAGGGGCGGGTGGGCCTGTCTGCACGGGGACGCCGGGCAGTCGGTCTTCGGGGATGTCCACCGCGACGACGGTGAGGAAGCCGGTGACGGGCTGGGTGATGTGGGCCATGAAGGTGGAGCAGGCGCTGCCCTCGCACACCCTGCGGCCGGTGTCGACCTGGTAGTCGGCCGTGATGCGGTCCTGGCCCGCGGAGGTCCGGTTGATCATCCCGACGGAGGGCGAGTTGATGTCCGGCGTCGCGTGCACGACCCAGCGTGTCCCCCAGGTGGGGAAGGAGGCTGCGGCCTGCGCGGCGGCAGGCTGGACTTTTGTGGTGCCGGCGTGTGCGGGGGCCGGGACCGCCGTGGTCGTCGCGCCGGCGGGTGCCGCGAGGCTTCCTGCGGCAAGGCAGGTCAGGGCGAGTGCGGGCAGGAACCGGCGCAGCACGGTGGGGCGTGGCGCGCCAGGCAGAGGCGTGGGGTGGGGGCGGATGGACATGAGGATTCCCTTCGTCGGGTGTTGACGGATGTTCCTGATGGGTGGGACCGGGGTGATGAAGGCGGGGGCGTACGGGGCCGTGACCGCGCCGGGCGTCAGAGGGCGGGGGTGCCGCGGGTGGTAGCGGTCCCCGCTGAGCAGGCAGAGGGCGCAAGACCGGCCTCTGGCGGTCGTCTGAGGTGCTCCGGCACCTTCGCCTCCGTGGTGCGGCCGTGCCGTGTGCGAGCGTGTCCTGGGTGCGCGGCACGGCGTGCCGCTGCTCATGGGCGTCGGCTCCGCACGGGAGTTCGCCCGCGCATCCGGTGCTGCCGGAAGGCCGACAGTTTGAGCTGTGTGCGCCAATCCGGGCGCAGTCGTCCGGGCCCGCAACCGCTTCCCGGCCGCCCTTCACAAGGCACGGAGCGGTCCGGCCGGGCGAGCCGGTCGTTGCCGGCTGCCGGTGCGCACATCGCTGAGGCTGCTCCTCGCCGCGGGGCCGGCCGGACGGACGGGGCGTCCCGGCGGTGACCTGTGAGAAGTGACGAGCAGGCAGTGGACGGCCTGGGCCGTCGGTGGCCTCCTGCGACATGAGCGGAGGAGGCCACCGGCAGCGTTACGTGCTCAGCGGTTGGTCCACAGGTTCCAGAAGAAGGTGCCCTCGGCGCACTGGTAGCGGTCCCAGTGCCCGCGGTCGACGCCCTGCTGGCCGGCGGTCTGGCAGCCGCCCAGGGTGAAGTACTTGCCGCGGTGGACGTCGAGGCCGTCGGCCGCCTGAACGGCCATCTGGTGGGAGGCCGCGCCAGGTGCGGCGGCGGCCGGAGCCGCCGCGCCCAGGCCGCCGAGTCCGACGGCGGCGAGGGCTGCGAAGGCGGACAGTGCGGTGCGTACACGCATGATGAGAATCCTTCCGGTGGAGGGTTCGAGTCGGCCCGTGCGGCGTCCGCCGGCAGGGCCACGAGTACCGGCACGCTCACCCTCGGGGGTGATCTCCAGAGCCGGTATGCCGAGTTTGCGCAGGAAACGGCACCCCTACAACCAGATCCCGGTTGCTTCACCGATGTCGGGATAAATACAGTCCTGACCTGCTGGGACACCCCCGTCCCGGGACCTGGGACAGTCGGCGGGGACGCGGTTGCCCCCATCGTGGAAAGGCCCGATCGATGACCGGCCAACAACCGGACCCCCGCGCGGCAGCACGCAAGCTGGGAAGCGCCCTGCGCAGCCTGCAACAACAATCCGGGCGCACCCTGCGCAGCCTGGAAGCCCAGGTCCGGATCAGCGACTCGTCCCTCTCCCGCTACTTCCGCGGCGAAACCGTGCCCGCCTGGCCCGTGGTGCGGGACCTGTGCCGCGCACTGAACGCCGACCCCACCGAGTACCGCGCCCTGTGGGAAGCAGCCGACCCCACCCGCCACGACGAGCCGACCGTCACCGCCGACAACCGCACCAGCGACAGCAATGAGGCTGCCGGTTCCTCAACCGCGCCCCGCCCAGCCCGCCGACCCCGGCTGCTCAGGCCGTGGTCCCGCCGCTGGATCATCGCCACAGCCGCCGCCTCCGTCGTGGCCGGCGGGCTGGTGACAGGCCTGCTGTTCCTGCTTCCCGCACAGAACAAGCCCGACGCCACGCCTGCGTCAGGCGCCGCAGCCAGCACAGCCAGCAGTGCCGGCGTCCTCGTCCACAACGTCGAAAAGCCATGTCAGAAACCCCGCACGAACACCTGCGCGCTGTCCCTGGCCTATAACCCCTACCGCCCCTACAACACCACCAACTCCGCCGGCCGCGTCTGGCACCGCGACCTCCTCCAGGCCCACTGCACCATCGCCAACGGCGTCACCGTCACCGACGAAAACCACAAGCACACCAGCATCTGGATCCAGGTCACACACAACGGAAAACACCTCTGGCTCCCCGGAATCCGCGTCCACCCCGACCACCTCACCCAACTCACCACCGTCCTGCCCCTGTGCACCCCCTGAAGAGCGCCGACCACCCAACGAGAACAACCCGCGAGCGCGTCGCCCGCCTCATCTGCCCAATCCCATTGCTCAGGGTGGTCACCACCAGGCCCGTGCCAGCAGGCTCCCCACTCCGTGGCCCGCACCGGGAACGCCTCACTTCGGAACCTGGAGTGGACACACGACACACGGATCACACCGAAGCTGAATGCCCGTATTCAACAGCGCTGTCCCCCGCTGCTCGCCCCCACGGCACCGAGGGACACGCTGTTCTCGGCTGCTCAAGCGGCCTGGCGGCCGCCTTCGGGGGCGACCGAGGATCGCAGTCGATCATGGCCTTCGTATCCGGGGACCGCCCGGACGGGCCGTAGGGGAGCGGCGCAGGGCCGGGCGGTTCTGCTCGGTGGTCAGGCGGGAACGCCGGCCCGGTTCAGGACAGCGACCATCTCGTCCTCGGGGAGCGCGGGGTTGGCACCCGCGCTGGAGGCCAGTTCAGGGACATGAAGCGCCTCGCGGAGCCGGTGGAGCGGGAGGCGCGGGTCGCCGACCGCCGCCTGGCGTGTCCAGACCGCGGGGTCGTGGCTGAGCCGTTCGATCAGCGTGGGGGTGGCGGCCGGGTCCCGGACGGCCAGCCGTCGGTAGTTGCCGTCCGGGTGGTTTGCGTAGCGCGCGGCGAGACCCTCGCGGGGGAAGCGGGGGTGCGTCTCCGCCATCCAGGCGGAGAATGTGCCGCCGAGCCGTGCGTACACACGCATCAGGACCTCCTCCGGGGTGTCGGGGTGGTGCACACTCAAGAGGTCTTCCACCAGGGGGTCCTCGGTGCGTGCGAGCAGGCGCATGAGGTCGGGCGGCAGGTGGGGGCTCTGGGCGGCGGTGCGCCGGAGCAGCGGGTGGGCGGAGGTCGCGGCCCGTCGCAGCACCTCGGGGTCGGCGAGCCCGTCCCGTACCCACTCCACGTCTCCCCTGTCGAAGACCCCCACCGTGAAGTCGATCGACATGCGCCGCGTCTCGTCCAGTTCGGGCCTGAGGGAGACCGCGAGCCGTACGGCCTCGTCGGGGTCGACGGCGAGCTGCTCCACGAGGTCGGGGGGCAGTGACGGGTTCTCGGCGAGGGCTGCCAGGTGCGTCCGCCCGGCGACGCATCGTTCGGCGTCGGCGCGGTGCAGGAGTCCGCGGCGCAGCGCCTCGGCGGCGGACTTCGGATCGCGGAGGAGTTCGGTGGTGACGCGTGCGTCCCGTCGGCACTCCCGCAGTGCGGCGGCCCGCCGCACCTCGGGGTCGGGGTCGGCAAGCAGTCCTGACCGCTCGTCCGGCGGCAGCTTCTCCCATGCGCGCGCCGCGCTTCGGCGCGCTGCCGGATCGCGGTGCGTGGCCAAGGAGGCCACGAACGACGGCGCGAGATGGGGTGAGTCCAGCAGGGCCGTCCGTACGGAAGGGGCGGGGTCGTCGAGCAGGCGGGCGCACACGTCGTCCGGCAGCGGCGCGACCGTCGTACGCGGGTCGCGCCACTCGGGTCCGTACGCGAGAGCGGCCCGCACCTTGGGGGAAGGGTCGTCCGCGAGCCGGGCCCGCTGCGCGGGCTCGGCCCTGGTGCTCATCGCGAAGTCGATCCGAGCGCCCGGGTTCGGGTGAGCCAGGATCACCGCGACGGCCGGCTCGGAAAGTCCAGCCCGCTGGAGGGCGTGACGGGGCGGGCCGTCACCGCCGCCGTCGAAGGCGAGCAGGCGCAGCAGCAACGGTGTCGGCAGCGCCGGATTGCGGGCGACTCCGTCCAGCGCGGATGCGTGGAACGCGACCATGATTCCCCTGCCCCTGTGTCTCCGTCGACTGGTCCACGACCATGGTCCCCCGCCCGTCAGGCCGTCTGGCGGGCGGGCCGTCACGATCGGCCGGACAGCACCAGGAGCTGTCCCGTAAATGATCTTTGAGGTGGGTGCCCAGTACCGCATCAGGCAGCGTTCGCCCTGTTCACGACATCGCTCGGCGTTCCTTCAGCTCAGCAAGCCAAGCCCGTACCTGTTCGCCGTCGTGCAGGTAGCCGCCGCTCTCGCCCGCGGGAAGATCGATTCCGTAGAGGAGGTTCAGCGCCCACCAGGGCAGGTCGTCCCAGACGATCCCGTCCTCCACCACCCACCTCGCCGCCCAGCGGTCGGCCTCGTCCCGGGACAGCCGACCCGCGACAAGCTCAACGAAGCGATCCTCAAGACGCCGACCTGGCAGGCCACCACCGGGTGGCCGGCGCTGGGCGCCATGGTGAGCAGCGGCGGCGATGAGCGTTTTCCGGCCGCCGTATCCGGTGTCGTAGGTGACGCGTCCTTCCCCGGCAGCCACGAGGGTCTCGGTGATCCCTTCCGCCTGGGAGGATCGGGCCGCACACTGTCCAGCCCCTCCCGAAGAAGAAACGAGGGAATCCTGTATGACCACCATCGGCGCCTACCAGGACCGCTGTGAGCAACTGTTCCTGGCCGGGGGAAACGCGGCTGTGCGGCGCGCGGCGCAGCAGGGGCTCGACGAACTCGGCCCCCCTGGCCGACCTCTACTGCTGGCTGGCCCTGGGACATGCCGCCGAGGACGACGACGACCACGATGACCGCGCGGAGGAGGCGTTCCGGGCCGGACCGGCGCTGGACGGCGGGCATCCCGGTCTGCTCGCCGGCTACGCCGAACTGTGCCTGCGCGCCGACTCCTTCGAGTACCCCGCCCGTGCCGCGCGTGCCGTGGACCTCTCACGGCGTCTGAAGGAGGTGGCACCGCACTCCGCCGAGGCTCAGCGGCTCGCCGCAACCGAGCGCTGGGCCCGGCGCGGCTACTGGGACGATCCAACACCGACGAGATGCGTGAGCGGTTCGCGCCCTGGTTCCATGCCCTCGAGGTGGTGTCCGCGCGCAGTCCCGTCCCGGAGGCGCTGGCCTCCATGGCCCGGCTACCCCGGGCCTGCGGCCGCTACGAGCCGTCCTTCGCCCTGTGCGACCGCGCCGATACCGTGGACCAGGTCATGTGGACCGCGGTCGCACGAGCGACCACCTGGCGTGTGAGGGGCGACCTGGAGCAGGCTGCGGCGGCCTTCGAACGCGCCTTGGACCTGGACCCCGCCAACTGGTCCCTCTACCTGGACCTGGCGGATGTGCGTGCCGAGCAGGGAGACTTCGCCGCAGCCGCGAGTCTCGCCGCGCAGGGTCTGGAACACGAACCTCACGAGATCTCCTTGCGTGCGGCGGCCGCCGCCTACCGCACGCGCCTTTCCGGCTCGTCCGACGGCCTGAGGGCCCTGATCGCCCTGGCGCCGGAACTCGCGAACACCGCCTACCGGAACCTGCTGATCGACTACGCATGCGCAGGGCCGAAGCTGCCTCGCAGGCTCGTGGCCAAGGCCCACCGCATCCGCAAGAACTGAAGACACCCTGAGTCTTCGCCGTCTTCGAACATGCGGGTCGGAGGCTCTGGCGTGGCGCTCGCTCGGGATACTCATGCTGATCTCGGGCGGGATTCCGCAGTCTTGATCATCCGTCATGTCATCGGTCGAGGCTGTCACATGTGGGTCATTGAACCCAACCCGGCCAGCCGGGTTGTTGTTGATGTCAAACAGCCGCTCGCGGCGCGGCCCGAAGGGCACATCAGCCCCCAGCGTCATCTCCCGGTGCGGTACGTTCTCGCGGCCCACGGCCGGCGACGGCGTCCGCGAGGGCCGCAGCCAGGTCTCCGTTGTATGTAGTGTGCGGAAATGACAAGAAGCGAGCGGCTCGCGGACCAGTTGGACCGGCACTGGCACAAGAACCTGCGGCCGCGGCTGCACGGTCTTGCCGATGAGGAGTACTTCTGGGAGCCGGTGCGCGGCTGCTGGAGCATCCGCCCACGTGGCACGTCGGCCGCACCGATGTCGGCGGGTTCGGGGGAATGGACGATGGACTCCGCGTCCCCTGACCCGGTGCCGGCGCCGGTGACCACGATTGCCTGGCGGCTGGCACACATCATCGTCTCCTGCCTGGGCTATCGGGTCGGATGGCACTTCGGCGGCCAGGACGTCGACTCCCGGACATTCGCCTACGCGGGGACCGCTGACGAGGCGCTGAAACAGCTCGATGAGATGTACGGGAGATGGAACGCGGGGGTCCGCGAGCTCTCGGACGCCGACCTGGAGAATCCGCCCGCGGTGGGTCCCGAGCGGTTTCCCATGGAGGGCATCGTCCTGCACGTCAACAGGGAGCTGATCCATCACGGCGCCGAGATTTCCCTGCTGCGCGACCTCTACCGCTGGCAGGACGGAGCCGTACCGCGCCGAATATGACTTCTCGGTAACCGGCGATCGAGCTTCGGAAACCTACGTGGACTCCGTGACGCTCCGTGGCTGCGCGCTTCAGTGACGCTGCGCCCTCTTGAAGTAGCTGGTCAGGATGGTGGCGTGAGGGGCGTTCGGGGTGGTCATGCTGGTGTTGGGCGGATGTCTCGGGTGTGGATCATCCGTCGGCGGGCTCCTTCGAGGTTCGTCAGGACGAACAGGGCGCGCGGCGGGCCGGTCGCGTGGACGGGATCGGTGCGGAGCTTGGTACAGATGGGTTTCTCACTTCGGTGCGCCGGGTCTTCTCCTCCAATGTCACGAGGCCTTCTCGCCGGCTGTCGACAAAATGACGCCCTGTCCGACCGACATCGGTGACATCCACGTGAGAAACATGGATGACGTCAAAATGAGAAGTCGCAGCCCGCAGTGCCGGTCCAGCGCCGGGTGGGGTACTTGAACTCGGTGGCCGTGCGACCCGGGGAGCCGAGACACAGGAGGGCCAGGCGTTCCACCCGGCCGTTGTGCCTCCGCGGCACTTCCGGTCCGGAGCGCACCTCGGGTGCCAGTTCCCGGAGGAGTGGGGCGAAGCTGTGCTGCAGGCCCGTCTCGGAATGGAAGACGGGGCGGCGTCGGGCCGGTTCGTCGAGGACCGCGCTGAGCGGTGCCCGCCCGGCGACTGTCGGGCCGCCGGGCGGCGGTGTGGTCGTCATCGGATCGGTGAACACGGTCCCGGGGCCGGCCGGTCCGGCCTTGGCCGAATCCGCGCAGCGCGGCTCACCAGTCGTGCATCGTGCCGTCCGTCAGGCGGTTGACGGGGAGGTAGGCCGGTTCGTAGGGGTGGTGGGCCGCTGCCTCCGTGTCGAGGTCGACGCCGAGGCCGGGGGTGTCGGAGGGGTGCAGGAGGCCGTCCTTGAAGGTGAAGGCCGTGCGGAAGACCTCCAGGGTGCGGTCGGAGTGCTGCATGTACTCCTGGATGCCGAAGTTGTGGATCGCCAGGTCCAGGTGCAGGGCGGCGGCCATGCCGACGGGTGAGATGTCGGTGGGGCCGTGCATGCCGGACTTGATGCCGAACACGTCGGCGAGGTCGAGGAGTTTGCGCATCGCGGTGATGCCGCCGGTGTGGGTGACGGCGGAGCGCACGTAGTCGATCAGGCGCTCGCTGAGCAGGGTGGTGTAGTCGTACACCGAGTTGAAGACCTCGCCGATGGCCAGCGGGGTGGTGGTGTGCCGGCGGATCAGGCGCAGGGCCGCCTGGTCTTCGGCGGGGGTGGCGTCCTCCAGCCAGAACAAGTCGTAGGGCTCCAGTGCCTTGCCGAGTTGGGCGGCCTGGATGGGGGTCATGCGGTGGTGGCCGTCGTGCAGCAGCGGCAGTTCGGGGCCGAACTCCGCCCGGACGGCCTCGAAGACGGCCGGGACGTGCCGCAGGTAGGCCCTGGTGTCCCAGGTTTCGGTCACCGGGAGGGGGATGCCGCCGGCGGCCGCGCGGCGGGCGGGCTCGTAGTCGTAGCGGTCCGCGCCGTCCGTGCCGGCGGCGACCCCGTACACCGGGCCCAGGCCGGGGATGCCGCTCTGGATGCGGATGGCGCGGTAGCCCTGCTCCAGGTGGGCCCGTACGGAGTCGAGGAGTTCGGGGATGTCGCGGCCTGAGGCGTGGCCGTAGGCCAGGGCGCCGGTGCGGGACGCACCTCCCAGGAGCTGGTAGAGCGGCATGCCGGCGCACTTGGCCTTGATGTCCCACAGGGCGGTGTCGACGGCTGCGACGGCCGCCATGGTGACGGGCCCGCGCCGCCAGTACGCGCCCCGGTACAGGTACTGCCAGGTGTCCTCGATGCGGGTGGCGTCGCTCCCGAGGAGGAGGGGGGCGACGTGGTTCTCCAGGTAGGACTGGACGGCCAGTTCACGGCCGTTGAGCGTGGCGTCGCCGAGGCCGGTGACACCGTCCTCAGTGGTGAGGCGCAGGGTGACGAAGTTGCGTCCCGGGCTGGTGACGATCACCTCGGCCGACACGATCCTCATGGCAGGTTCCCCTCTTCACAGTCGCGGTCGCGGTCGTGGATGCCTTGCGCTCAGAGCTCCCCGGCCGCCCGTCTTCGCGCATGGCCGGCCAGTGCCGTCTGCGCCTCCGCCACGATCCGCTCCACCGGCAGCGTCGCGTCGACGGTCATGCCGGCCTCGTCGTCCTGGAGCGGCTCCAGGTCCTCGAACTGCGAGTCCACCAGCGAGGCCGGCATGAAGTGCCCCTGTCTGCCCCTGACCCGGGCGACGGCCTCTTCCCGGTCGAGCTCCAGGTGCACGAAGAAGGCGTCGGGGCGGGCCACCCGCAGCAGTTCGCGGTAGATCCGGCGTAGGGACGAGCAGGTGATCACCAGCCCTTCCTCCGGGCCGGCGCCCTTCATCCGCTCGGCGACGGCGGCCAGCCACGGGCTGCGCATGCTGTCGTCGAGGCGCGTGCCGGCCTTCATGGCCTCCACGTTGCGTCGCGGGTGGAGCCGGTCGCCCTCCTCGAACGGCGCCCGCAGCGACTCCGCCAGGTACTCGCCGACGGTGGTCTTGCCGCAGCCACTGACCCCCATCACGACGACGGGGGCGCGCCGGGTGCGGACCAGCGCGGCGAGGGCGTCCCGGAAGCCCTCGCGGTACGCGGCGGGCAGCCCGCGCGGGTCGAACTGCGCCAGTCCCTCCCGCAACCGGTCGAGGACGGCGGGGTCCTGGAGCCGCCCGCCGCGGATCTCGGCGAGAATGGCTTCCGCGAACGCCTCGGCGGCCGTGGCCCGTCCCTGGTCGACGGCGTAGGCGAGCCCCATGTGCAGCCACATGGCGATCGGCAGCGGCCGTACGGGATAGCTCTGCACGGTATCGGAGCCGGTCAGGGCCCGTGCCGAGGCGGTCCGCTCCCCCGGGCGGCCGCCGGCCCAGTCCCGGTCGATGCGGTGGTTGAGAGCCATGGCGACGGGATGGGAGAGGTGCAGGAACAGCTCGTTACGGGAGCCGGCGAGCAGGGTGCGGTGGAAGGCGGCGTCGACGTCCCGGAACCGCTGGCGGACCGCCGCACCCTCCCGCGGCCGTTCGAAGTCGGGTTCCCGGCTGAGGGCGAGCAGGGTGCGGGCGTGGCTGGTGAGGTCGTGGCAGATCTCCGCGGATCTGCTCTGCGCCGCCAGCCGGGCCGCGCGGGGTTCGATGACCTCGCGCAGTTCCGTCAGGGACCGCATCTGGCTGTCGGGGGCGACTTCCAGGCGCCAGGCGATCACGTCGGCGTCCAGGAGGTCCCAGCGCTCCAGCGGCTGGACGGTGGCCCCGATGCGGGGCTGGAGGGTGAGCAGGCCCTTCTGGTGCAGGGTCTGCAGGGCCTCGCGGGCCATCGAGCGGGTGACGCCGAACTCCTGCACGACGGCGTCGACGGTCAGGTGCCGGTCGCGGTGCTTGGCGCCCTCGACGATCTGGCAGCCTAGGCGGGCCACGACCTGGGCGGTGGAGCCCCGGAGGGCGTCGTCGGTGTCCACGGGTGGGTCCAATGCGGGACCAGTCATGACCCGAAGGCTAGGTCACAGAGTCTCCGTGGTCAGCGGTACGGACACCACTTCCGGGAGTGCGAGGCCGGGTGCGGGAGCACGGAGGGCGGGACGGGCGCACGCCAGGGCGCGCGAAGGGCAGTGAACGCCCTTTCGTGCCCCTGCTCGGTCCGTGATGCCATATCAGCAGCCTTCTCTGGTAGCGCTCAGATGGGTACGGTGGTCATCATTCGAGAGGTGCCGGTGGCGCCGGGCACGGCCGGGTGGGTCGCGGGATGGGCCGCATCGGGACCGGCGCCGGCGCGCGGCGGTCCGCAGGAGAGGGCCGCCCCGTCCCGTCCTGACACAGCGGCAGGAGAGCCGTATGTCCGAACCGTCCCCGCCCACGCCCACGCCGGACCGGCTGTCGTTGCGGTGGGCCCTTATCCTTCTGGCCTCGGTGGTGGCGGGACTGCTGGCCGGGCTGCTCACCTACGCCCAGTCCGGCGACTGGCCCGGCTCACTACTGGCGGCCCTCGGCGCGAGCGGAGCGGCCCTCGTCGCCCTGCCCCTGCTGCTGTGAGCCGAGGGGCGCCGGGCCCCGCCGGACGGTCCTCGACCGCCCCCGTTACCGTCCTCGTGGCTCCGCAAGGGAGCCTCCGGCCTTTGAGCGCGTAACACGATCATGCGACCAGCCCGGTAGCCGCGCCGTGGTGGAGCGTGGCACTGAGCCGTTCTCCGCCTCGTGCTGATGCGTGGTGAAGGACGAGAACGGCCTTCACGATGTCGGTGATGCCGTGGGTGCTGCAGCGCGGCTTCCGCAATAGGCGCCGACCGCCCACACCCGGGCGCTACCGCCAGGCAGGAAACGGCTCACTGACGTGGCCGCGGAAGCGGGACAGCCAGCCGCCCGTCTGGCTGGCTGGCTGGCTGGCGACGGTCGGATCGGATGCCATCCCCCACACGTCGCCCGGGCGGCCGGGGAACAAGTAACCCGTCGGCAGAGGCTGCTCTCCGAAGCGAGTTCTCGGCACTGCTCGCCTACGGCCCCGGTCTCCGGCGTGCGCATCGGAAGCCGACGGCGATCTCACGCCGCCACAGGTGTCCTCTCGGCCGCGGAACGGCGTTTCCAGTACGCGACGGTCAGCACGCCCAGCAGCGGCCCCCACAGGGTCAGCGGCGCGTAGCAGAAGTAGAACCAGGCAGCTTCCCAGCCGCCGGCCTGGCTGGGGAAGTCGGCCGGCAGGTCGCCGCCTCGGATGGTGGTACCCCTGATCTCGGAGGCGATGAACAGAAGGGTGAACAGGAGAGTGAGGCCCGCAACCCCGATGGCGGCCAGGAGAACGGCTGCCCTTCGCGGAACCCGGCGGCCGCGGAGGAACGGGATCCACCGCGGGAACACCTCACCCCAGCGGGCGATCAGACCGATCGCGGTGAACGCCAAGATTTCGGACAGAACCGACAGGGAGACGACGTACGCCCGTTCGCCGAGTCCGCGACCGTCGCCGAACGCGGCCGGAAGCCGCCAGATACCGGAAGGAAGGACGGTCAACGGAACGGCGTAGGCCACCAGTCGCATCCGTCGTGACACTCCGGCAACGGGCTCGTGGGCCGCCCGCCATGCGACGCGTAATCGTCCGGGGCGGACGGGAGCGGGGTCTTTGGCGTGCAGGGGCTGCCGCATGGGCGGTCCTCGGCTTCGGTGAACCGCTGTTCGGTCCTTTCAGTAATGAAGATCCCAGTCACGGGGGCCCCGAGCATCGCTCTGAGAGCTGACTCGGCTCCGTCTGACGGCCGACGAAGTGGTACGACCGGCGGATGACCGCAGTGCCCGTCTGTCGCATGGCCAGCACCTTTCACCAGGAGCATCCCGGCGCTACCCCGGCAAGAGAGCCAGTGCTTCCCAAACTCATCGACACCCCAGGAAACGTACTCAACGACCTCGTGCGGGACGTCGAGCACGGCTCGATACGGAACCGACAGGACTTCCGTGTCGAGACGTCGGCGAGTGAGATCACCAGCCGCAACGACCAGGGGCCCTGCCGTGTCACGGGCCCCGACCGCCGGGAGTGTCCGGCCAACGGCGGATCTGCTGATCGAGAAGAGACCCCAGAGGACCGAGACCGCTGTCGGGGCCGAGGCGGTGGAGGAGCCGACCGACGGGCCGGTGTCGGACGAGCAGTCGGTCGGGCACTGTCACGTTGACTGACCGGGTGGGACGATCTTCGGGTTGATCATGGTGGAGGGGGATCGTCTGTGGGGAGTACGTCGCCGTCGTGATGGGCCCGGGAGTGGCCCCGGGGACGGTCAACGCGCTGGCCGCCGAACCGGTCCTGCTGCCCCTGCCGGCCACCCTGAGCAACCCCGAACAGCGCGCCGCCCTGCTGCGGCTGTACGCCGCCGAGCCCAAGGCCACCCTCGACCCCCGGGCGCGCCGCGAACTGCCGCTGGTTCTCCACGCCGCCGACCCCGCTCAGGCGCTGCGCACGCTGCTGCGTGACGGACTGGGCGTGGTGGCACAGCAGTTCGCCGAGCGGCACCTGCCGGGCAGTGCCGAGGCGGTGACGGTGTGGGGCCCGCGCCGACTGCCGCTCGCGGGCGGCTCAGGCCCACGCGTACTGCGGCTGCTCGTGGAGCAGCGCGAGAAGCACGGGGCTCGCTCCGGAGCCCTCACGCCGTGGCTGCCGGCGGCGGGGGCGGCGGGCTGGCGCGGAGCGAACGGTTCGGCTCCGACGCGCTGGACCTCGTCCTCACCACTGAGGCCGCGCCGGTCGAGGCCCGCATGCTGTTCGGCGGCGAGCAGTCGGAACGGGTCCTGCTCGGACCGTGGGGCAGCACGCCCGTCGGCTGACGCTCGCGCTGGGCTCCACCACCGCGTCACCCACCACCCTCGTTCAGGCCGTCTTCACCCTGCGTCTGGCCTGTTCAAACCGAGGCTGGAAAACGCTCAGTGCGACATCACGAGTTCTGCTCCGGTAAGCGTAACCCCTGACGATTCATGAGGAGTGAGATGCGGCACCGTACCACCAGCGATAGCATGGGCATAACAGCCGCGCGAGCCCGGTGACCGGTGGCCGAATTCCCGTATCCTTCCTTCGTTTTCCTTCGCTCTCTGGGCCTGAAGACCGCGGGAGAGGAGATGGACCACGATGAGCCAGACAGACACCCTCATCGCCATCGAGAAGACCGAAGTAGGATACCGTGAAGGTTTCTCGAACGGCCACTACAACAACCATCAGAAATTTTCCCCCGCCGTTCCCGGACTGGAGTGGTCACAGAACCAGGCATGGTGTCAGACCTTTCAGTCCTGGGCATTCCAGCAGGCCGGCGTAAAGATCCTGGCACCTGTAACCGCCTCTTGCTCGACGGCCGTCAACTGGTACAAGAGCCGCGGCAGGTTCTCGTACTATCCCGCGATCGGAGCGATGGTCTTCTTCGGCCACTCGGGGGGCCAACACGTCGGACTCGTCCACAAATACGACGCGGATTATGCGTACACCATCGAGGGGAACACCAACGCCAACGGTTCATCCGAAGGCAACGGGGTCTACCTGAAAAAGCGTGCCCGCCGGGACAGTTATCTCTACGGATACGGGCTGCCGAAATTCGCGGAAGGAATTGTCACGGCCGATCCGGGTTTGAAGAACAAACCCGGATATACCTATATGGCCGTTGCCTCGTCCCTCGAGTCCGACGCCCTGCCCGTGGCAGAGGTCGAGGAGGCGCTGCCGTGGGTGTCCTCGATCCAGCTCACCTGGGCGGCCGCTCACCCTACGGCCGAGGAGCAGGCCGCGGGAAACGGCGACGGCACCACGGCGGACGATGTCGCTCTCCTCCAGGACGCGTTGGAAAAGGTCATGGGCGTCGCCCCGGGTGACCCGCACTCCGTGTTCGAGGTGGAGACGCAGGAGCTCTTCGAGCGATTCCGCACGGAGAAGCTGGGCCGCTCCGGGGCGGACGGCCACGGCGTTCCCGGCGTGCAGGAGCTGGTCGAACTGGGCAGGCGGTCAGAGCTGTTCAACGTCAGGGCGGGTTCGTCCCCGGCGGCGGAGCAGCCCTGGGTCAGCCTGAACCAGGTGGTCTGGGCCTCGACGCACAGTGCCCGGGAGGAGCAGGCGCAGCCGGGCGGGGACGCCGGCCCGAAGGCCGATGTGGCTCTGGTGCAGGACGGGCTGAAAAGGGTCATGCACACGGACGTGGCCGATGAACGCGGGATCTTCGAGACCGCCACTCAGGACCTCTACGACGAGTTTCGCCGTACGATGCTGCACTTCTCCGGCAGTGACGCCGTCGGGACACCCGGCATGCAGTCGCTGACGGAACTCGGGCAGCGCGCCGGGCTGTTCCGGGTACGTACCGGTTTCCCGGTGGGCGGGACGACGGATGGCACCGGCATCGATGCCATGGGGCAGATCGACCCGAAGCAGGTGACGTTCCATCGGTACACGCCCGAGGGCACGCTGGAGGACTGGATCGCCCAGGCGAGTACGGCGGCCGGGGTCCAGGCGAGCAGCCACTGGGTGAAAGGCTTCAAGACAGCCGTCGTACGCGAATCGTCCGGCAACCCCAACGCCTGCAACCTGTGGGACTCCAACGCCAAAACACCTCCCGGCTTCAGCAAAGTCAAGGACTTCGGGGACGGTCATCTGGGCGACGGGCGGATCGTGAGGCTGAACGGCTCACTCACACATTTCCAGTGCTCCCGGGGCATCGTGCAGTGCATCCCGCAAACATTCGCCCAGCGCCACGCTCCCGGTACCTCGGTGAACATCTACGACCCCGTGGCATGCATCGCCGCCGCGATGCGGTACGTCCGCAGCCGGTACGGCGTTGCCATCGACGGTTCCGATCTCGCCAGGAAGGTCCAGCAGTTCGACCCCAACCGGCCTCCCCGCGGGTACTGACGGCGAGGCCGGACAGGTACGACGAGCGGCGCCTGACTCCGGTCGGGAGGAAGGGGCAGGCGCCACCGAAGAGGCCCGGGGTGCCCGACTGCGCGACGAGCTCCTCGCCCTCTCCCCGCCGCCGAAGTCGAGGGTGCGCAGGCTCGGGTGAAGTGGCCGCGCGACGACGCGCCGCCGCATGCGGCGGCGCGTCGTCGCGCGGGAGAGCGGCCGTCACCAGGGACGCCGGGCTCGGTCGCGCGTCCAGGACGAGGGGTCCGTCCCACAGGACCGCCGCGCCCGGTGGGCAGGCCGGCCGCGGGGCCCTCAGGTCACCGGTCCCGTGGCCGGTGGCGCGGGGTCGTAGGCGGCGTCCCGGGTGAGGTCCCGCAGGCGGAGGGCGGCGGTGAGCAGGTCCCGGTGGCTGGTGTAGAGGGCGTTGACGCCGAAGCGCAGCAGGTCGGGCGCGCGCATGTCGGCGATGACGCCGTTCTCGGCGAGGGCGGCGACCAGCCCGCGGGCGTGGGGGTGGCGGAGGGTGACCTGGCTGCCGCGGCGGGCGGGGTCGGCCGGGGTGACGGAGGCGAAGCCCAGGGGGGTCAGGAGTTCGTCCGCGCAGCGCAGGAAGAAGCCCGTCAGGGAGAGGCTCTTGGCGCGGACCCGGGTCAGGTCGACGCCGTCGAAGGCGGTGAGGGCCGCCTCGAGGGCGAGCAGGGACAGGATCGGCGGGGTACCGATGCGGGCGCGGGCGATGCCGGGGGCGGGCGTGTACTCCCGGGCCAGGCCGAACGGGTCGGCGTGGCCGGTCCAGCCCGGCAACGGCGTTTCCAGGTCGGCGTGGTGGCGGTGCGCCACGTACAGGAAGGCGGGGGCGCCGGGGCCGCCGGAGAGGAACTTGTAGCCGCAGCCGACGGCCAGGTCGACGCCGAGGGCGTCGACGTCGAGGGGCAGGGCGCCGGCCGCGTGGCACAGGTCCCACAGCGCGAGGGCGCCGGCGTCGTGGGCGGCCCGGGTCAGCGCCCGCATGTCGTACAGCTCGCCGGTGCGGAAGTCGACGGGCGCGTAGCTGACGACGGCGACCCGGTGGCCCTCGGCGGCGAGGAAGCGCGGGAGGTCCTCCGGCGGCACCCGACGTACCTCCAGGCCCCGGCGGCGGGCGACCGCGTCCGCCAGATAGCGGTCGGTGGGGAAGTGCCCGGGGTCGGTGACCAGCAGCGGGCGGTCCGGACGGAGCGCGGCCGCGGCGTCGAGCGCGGTGAACACCTGCACGCTGGTGGAGTCGCCCGCGACCGTCTGCCCCGGCGCGGCCCCGATGAGCGTGCCGATGGCGTCCCCCACCCGCAGGGGCGCCTCCCACCAGCCGCCCGCGTTCCAGGAGCCGATGAGTCCGGTGGCCCACTGGCGCCGCACGACGTCGTCGAGGGCCGCCGGCACGGCGGCGGGCAGCGGGCCCAGGGAGTTGCCGTCGAGGTGGACGACGTCCGGCGGGAGCAGGAAGCGCGCGCGGAGGGGGGCCAGGGGGTCGTCGGCGTCGAGCCGTGCGGCCCGCTCGCGCAGGTCGGCCGGTGCGGAGAGTGCGGTGGTCATCGGCGTGCGGCCTCCTCGTCCGCGCGGCCGGGGTCGGCCGGGGTGAAGGCGGCCGTCATCTCCCGGAGGGTGTCGGCGACCGCGCGGGCACCGGGTGCTCCCGGTTCGATGAGGGTGTAGTGGCCGGTGCCGGGCAGGACGACCGTCCTGAGGTCCCGGTGCACGGCCGCGTAGTCGCTGAACTGGGTGAGCGGGACCTCCTCGTCGGCGGCGCCGTGCAGCAGCACGGTGGGAACGCCGGTGGTGCCGGCGTCCCGCAGCAGGGTGAGGGGGTCGGTCTCGGGCAGCCGCTCCGCGAAGTGCTGCTCACCGCCGAGGAGTTGCAGAGCGGCGTCGTTACTGAGGCCGTCGCGGCGGGTGGCGGTGAGGTCGGTGATCGGCGCGAGGGCGAGCACGCTCGTCGGCAGGGTGCGCGTGTGCCAGCGCGAGCCGGGCGGCAGCAGCCCCCGGGCGGCGCACCACAGTGCCAGGTGGCCGCCGGAGCAGTGGCCCGCGAGGACGTAGGGCCGTCCCTGGGGCAGGGTGTCCACGATGCGGGCGACGTCGTCGAAGGTCTCGGGGTAGCCGCCCGCGCCGCCGGACCGGCGGAAGCCGGGGAGCAGGACGTCGAAGCCCTGCTGGGAGAGGTAGGCCGCGAACGGGGTGAGGTGCATCCGGTCGTAGCGCCAGTAGCCGCCGTGCAGCAGGACGACCAGCGGGGCGCCGGGGTCGTCGGACGGCCAGGCGTCGTAGGACTGGTGGGGATGGTCGCCGTAGCGGCCGTGCGCCGGTGCCAGCACCGGCTTCAGGCTCAGGACCCGCCGCTCCTCCTCGGCGGCGAAGGCGGAGATCACCCTAGACGTCACCGCGCACCTCCCACAGTTCGGGGAAGACCGGGCGGGCCGCCCGCTGCTCCAGCCAGGCGAGTCCGGCGGAGCCGGCGCTGCCCGGCTTGACGCCCATGGCACGGCGGACCACCAGGAGGTGGTCGAACCGCCAGCGGGTGACGAGTTCGGCGATGTCGGTGAGCAGTTCGCCCAATGCCAGGTGGGGGTGGTGCTGTGGTCCGGCGTAGACGTGCCGCCAGGCCTCCACGACCCCGGGGTCGCCGGTGTAGGGGCTGGTCACGTCCCGCTCGCGGACGTGGCGCGGGACGGGCAGGCCCTGGCGGTGGAGGTGGGCCAGCACCTCGTCGTACAGGGACGGTTCGCGGTAGGTCTCGGCGAGCGCCTCGTGGACGGCCGGATCGCCGCGGTGGGCGCGCAGCAGCCCGGCGGACTTGTCACCGAGGAGGAACTCCATGTGGCGGTACATCGCCGACTGGAAACCCGACGCCCGGCCGAACGCGGCCCGGAAACCGTTGAACCGGGCGGGGGTCAGCGCGGCGATGGGCGCCCAGGCGCCGCCCAGGGCGGTCAGCGCGCGGCGGCTGCGCTCCAGCGCGTCCATGGCCGCGGGCAGGTCGTCCTTGGCGAAGGCCACCCGGGCCGTGCGCCACTCGTGCACGATCAGGGTGAACCACAGCTCCATCACCTGGGTGGTGACGAGGAACCCCATCTCGTCCGGGGCCTCGGTGAGCGGGTGCTGCAGCGAGTTGAGCACGGACGCGTGCACATACGTGTCGTAGGGGCTGGCGCCCGCGAAGGGCCGGGTCAGGGCGTCGTCCGTCGCCGGCTCGTCGAGGGCGGACGTGCGGTCGTTCATCGCATCTCCTGGGGGTGCGTACGGGTCACACACCGAGGTGGGCGCCGCCGGAGGCGTCGATCCACTGGCCGGTCACCCAGCGGGCGTCGTCGCTCGCGACGAAGGAGACGACGTCGGCGATGTCCGCCGGGTCGCCGAGCCGGCCGAAGGCGGAGGCCTCGGAGTAGCGGCGGCGGATCTCCGGGACGGCGAGGGTGGGGTTGATCTCCGTCTCGGTGTAGCCGGGTGCGACGGCGTTGACGGTGATGCCCCGGGGGCCCAGTTCCTGGGCCAGGGAGAGGGTGAGGTAGTCGAGGGCGGCCTTGGTCATGGTGTACGAGACGATCGCCGGGAAGGCGACGCGGGTCGCGACGGAGGAGATGTTGACGATCCTGCCGCCGTCGCGCAGGCGGTCCAGGCCGCGCTGGATGATGAAGAACGGTGCCTTGGTGTTGATCGCGAAGACGCGGTCGTAGTCGGCCTCGGTGACCTGGGCGAGGGGGCGGGGGACGGTGATGCCCGCGTTGTTGACGAGGACGTCCAGGCCCGCCGGGACGTCCTGCTCGGCCAGGGCCGCGTCGAAGGCGGACCAGAGGGTGTCGGCGTCGCCGGGGACGCCGAGTTCGGCGTGTACGGGGAAGGCGCGGCCGCCGTCGGCCTCGATCTCCTTGACGGTGCGTTCGGCGGCGGTGAGGTCGTGGCCGTAGTGGACCGCCACCAGGGCGCCCTCGCGGGCGAGGCGGCGGCTGATGGCTCTGCCGATGCCCCGGCTGCCTCCGGTGACCAGGGCGGTCTTTCCCGCGTGGCGGGCGGTGGCGGTCATCGTGGGTCTCCTTCGCTGAGGGGTGGCGTGGCGTGCGGATCAGGCGTCGAAGTCGAGGGTGATCTCGGGGGTGCGCGGCCGGGCCCGGCAGACGAGGGTGTAGCCGGCGGCGCGGTCCCGCTCGTCCAGGGCGTGCTGGCGGTCCGCCGTCACCTGACCGGACAGGACCTTCGCGCGGCAGCTGCCGCACACGCCCTCACGGCAGGCGTACGGCACGTCGGGGTGGGCGCGCAGCAGCGCGTCGAGGAGGGCCGGGTCGTGCGGCAGGACGGTGGCGGCACGGCGGCGCCCGTCGAGCAGGGCGGTGACCCGGGCCTCCCCCGCCTCCGGTACCGGTCCGGTCGTCTCCGGTACCGGTCCGGTCGTCTCCGGTGGCCGTGGTGCCGTGCCGCCGGCCGTGAACAGTTCCCAGCGGACGAGCGACGGATCGGCTCCCTCGTCGGCCAGGACCCGCCGTGCGGTGTCGATGAGGCCGGGGGGTCCGCACAGGGCGAACGTGGTGTCCCGGCCGGGACGGGCGTCCACGGCCGCCAGCAGGCGGCGCAGCCCGGCCGCGTCCAGCCGCCGCGTGAGCAGGCCGCCCCCGCTCCCCGGGTCCTCACGGGTCAGCACGTACAGGACGGTGAGGCGGTCGACGAACTCGTCCTTCAGCTCGGCCGCTTCGTCGGCCAGCAGGGCGTCGGCGGAGGTGCGGACCGAGTGGACGAGGCTGACGCGGCAGGCCGGGTCCCGGCGCAGCGCATGGGCGGCCATCGGGGCCAGGGGAGTGATGCCGGTGCCGCCCGCGAGGAGGACGTGGTGGGCGCCGGGCAGCTCCGGCAGGGCGAAAGTCCCGGTGGGCGGGGAGAGTTCGAGGTGGTCGCCGGGGGCGAGCCGGGTGGTGGCGTGCTCGCCGAAACCGCCGGGGCCGGCCCGTCCGATCACCAGGCGGAGCGTCTCGGGTGCGTGCGGCGGCGGGCAGACCGAGTAGCTGCGGCGCAGTACGGCGCCGGCCCGGCGGTGCCGGACGGTGACGTGCTGGCCGGGGTGGTGGGTGAAGACGTCGCGCAGTGCGGCGGGCACGTTCAGGGTGACGGCCACCGTGTCGGCGGTCAGGTGACGGACCTCGGTGACGTCGAGCGGGTGCCAGCCGGTGCGGCGGGGCGGGCCGGCCGGTGCCTCGTCGGGGGAGGCGGGCGGGATGGTCGCGGTGTCCACGGTGTGTCTCACAGTGCGGTCAGGTGGGGGAAGGGCTCGCGGCACGCCGTGCACCACAGCACCGACTGGCAGCGGGAGGGCCCGAAGGGGCTGTGCGGCCGGGTGGCCCGTGAGCCGCAGTGCGGGCAGGGCACCGCGACCGGTTCGACGGTGACCGGGCCGGCGGGGGCCGGGGACACGGGCGGGGCGATGCCGTGCGCGGCGAGCTTGCGCCGCCCCTCGGGGGTGACACGGTCCGTCGTCCAGGGCGGCGTCAGGACCTGCCGGACACGGCCGTCGGGGTGGCCGCAGTCGGCCAGGACGTCCCGTACCGCGGCGGTGATCTCGGGCAGTGCGGGGCAGCCCAGGTAGGTGGGTGTGATCTCCACCTCCAGCACGCCGTCGGCGCCCGGCGCGACGGAGCCCACCACGCCGAGGTCACCCAGGCCGATCACCGGCAGTTCCGGGTCCAAAAGCGCCTCCACCCGCTCGCGCACCTCCTCGGCGGAGCGGCGGGCCGTGGCCGGCCCGCTCACCGGGTTCCCCCCGCTCACCAGGTGCCTCCGGGGAACTGCCGCCGCACCGACTGCAGTTCGGCGATCAGCGGGCCGAACTCCTCGGTGTGCAGGCCCGAACGGCCTCCCGTGGCCGACCAGGTGGGTGCGGGCACGGTGAGGCCCGCCTCGGTGACGACGCCGGTGACGCGCTCGAGCCATGTCTCGCGCAGGGGTGCCGGTGAGGGCGCGGCTCCGGACGCGGCCAGGCGGCGCAGTGGGCCGTCCTCCTCGAAGAGTTCGCCGGTGTACGGCCACACCCGTTCCAGGCCGTGCTGCATGCGGCGGGCGCTCTCCTCGGTGCCGCGTCCCAGGGTCACCGTCCAGCGGTCCGCGTGCAGCCGGTGGAAGGCGACCTCCTTGGCGGCGCGCGCCCCGAACGCGGCGAGTTCGGGGGTGGCGCGGTGCGCGAGCGTCTCGTAGTACAGGACGGCGTAGTGGGTGTAGGCGAGCTGACGGGCCACGGTCGTCGCGAAGTCCCCGTTGGGGAGTTCGGTCAGCAGGGCGTTGGTGAACTCGCGTTCCGAGCGGGTGTAGGCGAGGTCGTCCTCGGTGCGGCCGGTTCCGTCGAGCCGTCCGGCCCGGGTGAACAGGGTGCGGGCGTGGCCGATGAGGTCGAGGGCGATGTTGGACAGGGCCAGGTCCTCGTCGACGGTCGGCGCGCGGGTGATCCACTGGCACAGGCGCTGCCCGAGGACGAGGGCGTCGTCGCCGAGGCGCAGGAGGTGCCGGGCCAGGTCGGGGTCGGTGGACGGCCCTTCGCCCGGCAGGGGGCCGGGGCGCACCGCCGGGAGGTCACTCGTGGTGCTCACCTTCGGGGCCTTTCTCGGTCAGCGGCGCGTAGTGCTCGGGGTGGCGGTACGGCTTGTGGCGGGCGCCCGCGAAGTACGGGTCGCGTTCGTCCGGGGGGACCGTGTGCACGGCGTCGGAGCGGACCACCCACAGCGACAGGGGTTCGCCCCGGCGCGTGTACAGGTCGCGGGCGGCGGCCAGCGCCGCGTCCGGGCCGGCCGCGCGCACCGACCCCGCGTGCTGGTGGGCCAGGCCCCGGCGGGCCCGCAGGAAGACCTCCCAGGACGCCGGTGCGTCCTCCGGAGCCCCGCTCATGCGTCCTCTCCTGTCGTCGTGTCCGTCCGGGCGGCGTACGCGGCGGCGGCCCGACGGACCCAGGCGCCGTCCTCGTGCGCGGCCCTGCGGTGCGCGATCCGCTGCCGCGCCCAGTGGGTGTCGTCGCCCAGTGCCTCGCGGTAGGTGTCCCAGTCGATCGGGGTGAAGTCGTAGTGGCCGCGTTCCTCGTTCCAGCGGATCGCCGGGTCGGGCAGCGTCAGGCCGAGGCGTTCGGCCTGGGGCACGCACTGGTCGACGAAACGCTGGCGCAGTTCGTCGTTGGTGTGGCGCTTGATACCCCAGGCGATCGCGCGGCGGGAGACCGCGGCGCCCAGCGCGGCGGTCCGCGCGTCGGCGCCGCCCGCCTCGGTGTCGGGCGGCCCGAACATCAGCGCCACGGCCGGCAGCCACCAGCGGTTCACCGCGTCCTGCGCCATCTCCTTCTGCTGTGGCGTCCCCTCGCACAGGGCGCGCATCAGGTCGTAGCCCTGCCGCACGTGGAAGGCCTCCTCCTGGCAGACGCGGCGCATCGCCCGGGCGTACGGCCCGTAGGAGGTGCGGCACAGGGGGGCCTGGTTGATGACGGCGGCACCGTCCGTCAGCCAGGCGATGGCCCCGGTGTCCGCCCAGGTCAGCGCGGGGTGGTTGAAGGTGGCGGAGGCGCGCTGCCGACCGTGGTGCAGGGCGTCCAGCAGGTCGGCGCGGTCCACGCCGAGCGTCTCGGCGGCGGAGTACAGGTACAGGCCGTGACCGGCCTCGTCCTGGACCTTGGCGAGGAGGACCGACTTGCGGTGCAGGGACGGGGCGCGGGTGAGCCAGGCGCCCTCCGGCTGCATGCCGATGATCTCGGAGTGGGCGTGCTGGGCGATCTGGCGGACCAGCATGCGGCGGTATCCGTCGGGCATCCAGTCGCGCGGTTCGACCGTCTCACCGCCGGCGATGAGCGCGTCGAAGCGGGCGAGCAGCTCGTCCTCGTCCGCGGCGGTGGTGGTCGAGGCGCTCACCGGGTACCGCCCGGGCGTCCGGTGAACGCCGGGGCGGTGCCGTGCTGCGGGCACCGTCCCGGGGTCCGGGCCCGTACCGGCTGCCTGGGCACGCGCATCACTCCTTCGGCTCGGGACCGCCCGCGCGGGGCGGGCGGGGCGGGTGGCTTCGTTGCGGTAAGAGGCCGGGCGCGCGGCCCCGCTATCCCCGCCGCACGAGGTTCGGGCGCGTGACAAAGCTCACGGACCGGCCCGGGGAGTGGGACCGGGCCCCACCCGCCTCTTCAGGGGGTGACAGTCGTACACCGCGCGGCGGCCGGCACGCCGAGGCGAAAGGGGAAACCATGAGCACCATCAGGGAGTTGCTGGTCGAACTCACCGGTACGGCCGAGTACGCCGACCAGGTCGGCGACGACGTCGACCTGGCCGCCAGCGGCATCGACTCCGGGGACCTGGTGCGCCTCGTCCTCCTGGTGGAGCAGCGGCTCGGCGTGGAGATCACCGCCCAGGACATGGAGGAGCTGCGCACGATCGGCGACTACGAGCGCTTCGTGGCCGAGCACGCGGTCGCCGGTGCGAGCGGCGGTGCGTGATGTGGCTGACGCAACTGCTGGAGCGCAACCGCCAGTGCCGGCCCGGCCGGACCGCGCTGGTCGACGAGGAACGCAGCGTCACCTGGGCCGAGTTCCACGACCGCACGCTGGAACTGGCACGCGGGCTGGCCGAGTTGGGCATCGAGCGGGGCGACCGGGTCGCCGTGCTCTCCAAGGACCGGATCGAGGTCCTGGAGAGCTACTTCGCGCTGGCCCGGCTCGGTGCGCTGTTCGTGCCGCTGAACCACAGCCTGGCCGAGCCCGAGGTCGCCGGGATCGTCGAGCGCGTCGGCGCGGTGGCGGTCCTCGGTGAGTCCGAGCTGCTGGACCGGCACGCCGAACTGCCGGCGTCGGTGCGGATCCGGCTGGCCTTCGACAAACCCGCCTTCGCGGCGCTGGGCACCCTGGCCGCCGGACGGGACCTGCCGGACGTCGCCGACACCGACCCGATCGCCGTGCTGCACACCTCGGCGACCACCGGGCAGGCCAAGGGCGTCGTCGTCGACAGCGCGTCGTTCCGGGCCATCGCCCTGGGCTGGCTGGTGATGGCCCGCCCCACCGACGACATCGTCATGGTCAACTGCTGCCCGCTGTACCACGGCAGCATGGTCGTGTCCCTGACCTACCTGGCGGCCGGCGCGACGGTCGTGCTGATGCCCGGCTTCACCCCGCAGCGGGCGCTGTCCGCGGTGGAACGGCACCGGGCCACCCACATGTGGCTGGTGCCGCAGATGCTGCGCTTCATGCTGCAGGCCCGGGCGTCCCACCGTGCCGACCTGTCCTCCCTGCGGGAGGTCCTGTACGGGGCCGCCCCCATGCCGCTCGACGTCTACGCGGACGCGGTCGAGCGGCTCGGCTGCGGCTTCCGGCAGGTGTACGGCATGACCGAGGTGGGCGGCCCGTTCGTCACGCTCGGCCCCGACGAGCACCCCGCCCCCGGGGACGTCACCGTCCGTATCCCGTGCGGGCGGGTCATACCGGGCATGTCAGCCCGCGCGGTGGACGAGGGCGGCCGGGAGCTGCCGCCCGGCGGCACCGGGGAGATCGTGGTGCGCGGGCCGGGCGTCATGCGGGGCTACTGGAACGACCCGGAGGCCACCCGCGAGATCACCCTCGACGGCTGGATCAGGACGGGCGACCTCGGCTTCATGGACGACGAGGGCCGCATCAGCCTGGTGGACCGCACGAAGGACGTGATCATCCGCGCGGGCCAGAACGTCTACCCCTCGGAGATCGAGCGCGCCCTGATGACCCACCCGGCGGTCCGGGACGCGGCGGTCGTCGGGATGCCCGACGAGGACTACGGCGAGGTGCCGCTGGCGTACGTGGCCCTGGAGCCGGATGCGGAAACGGGCGCGGCGGCGCTGCTCGCGCATGTCGCGGGACTGCTCGCCCCGTACAAGCGCCCGCGGCGGGTGGAGTTCGTCGAGCAGGTGCCGCGCAATCCCGCCGGGAAGATCGTCAAGAAGCTGCTGCGGGTGTGAGCGCGTGCGGCGGCAGGTGGCGGACGGTGACGTGTCCGCGCTGCGTCCGCTGCCGGCCGTCGCCGGGCTCGGTCCGGGCGTCGCGGCCGTCTCGGAGCCGTGTCCGCAGCCGGCCGGGCCCGCCGAGGCGGCCGCTGCGGCGTCGATGCCGCCGAAGCGCCGGCTGGAGTTCCTGGCCGGGCGGCGGGCCGCCCGCCGGGCCCTGCGCGCGGTGGGGCCGGAGTGCGGTGAGATCCCGCGTTCGGGACGGCTGCCGGTGTATCCGCCGGGCCGGGCGGCGTCGATCTCGCACAGTGCCGGGACCGCCGTCGCCGTGGCCCGCGCCCCGGGCCGGGACCTGCCGCTCGGCTGCGACCTGGAGCCGCGGCCCCTCCCCCGCGACGCGGCCCGTCTGGTGCTGCGCGCGGACGAGGAGGCACTGCTCGATGACGAGGAGATGCCGCTCGGTGCGGGTGCGGCCTGGTCGGTGACGGAGCTGTTCTCCGCCGAGGAGGCCGCGTGGAAGGCCCTGGACGTGCCGGAGAGCGGCTGCCGGGCCGGACCGGCGGGGAGTCCGCGGGACCTGCGGGCGTCCCCCTGCGGGGACGGCCTGCGCGTCTGCTTGCGCACGGATCCCGCCCACGCCGTGCGGGTGCGGGTGGTACGCGTCGGGGCGGGCGTGTTCGGCTACGTCGTCGGCCGGGCCGGCGCCCGCGGCTGACCCCGTGCTTCCCCCTCCCCGGGGCATCGTCCCGGGGAGGGGGAAGTCGTTCGTACCGGGTCAGCGCTCCGGCGTACCGCCGTCCCGGTAGGAGCGCCGCACCGCGTCGGCGGCCTTGTCGGTCCGGGCGTCGTACTTGTCGCCCGTCCGCTGGTCGACCGCTCGCTCGGCGCCCGCGACGCCCTTGTCGGCCTGGTCGGGATGGCCCTTGGCCATCCGCTTGGCCTTGTTCATCATGTCGCCCAGCTTGCCCATGGGACACCTCCCGGAAGTACACGTGCGTCGTACCCCGCCGCAGGTACCCCTCCGGCCGAGCGCGAATCACCCGGCCCCGCGCACCGCCGCCCCGTCCCTCATCCCCGGTCGCCCACCCGTGCGGCCATGTTCCCCGCCGGGTGCCGGTTGTCGTGGATGAGCTGGTGGGCGATGCCTATCTCGTCGAAATCGAAGGTCCGGGACAGGCACGGGTCGATGATCCCCTGGTCGATCAGCCGGGTGACCTCCCGTGCCTCGCGGGCGGTGGCGACGTGCGAGCCCTGCAGGCGCTTCTGCCGCATCCACAGGAAACGCAGGTCGACGTCGCCGTTGTAGCCGGTGGTGCCGCCGCACAGGACGACCATGCCGCCGTTGTCGCACAGGTACAGGGACGTGGGGATGGTGTCGGCGCCGGAGTGCTCCAGCACGATGCGCGGGCTGCGGCGCTCGCCGAGCACCTCCCAGAAGGCCCGCCCGAAGGCGCGGGCCCCCGACAGCCAGCGGCCCATCGCCTCGTCGTCGGAGGTGTCCGGGAGCCGCCCCCAGTGGTCGAACCGGCGCCGGTCGATCCAGCCCTCGGCGCCCAGTTTGAGGCAGAACTCGCCGCGTTCCTCGCTGGAGACGACCGCGACGGGGATGCCGCCGACGTGCCGGACGAGCTGGATGGCGATGCAGCCCAGTCCGCCGGCGCCTCCCCAGATCAGCACCGGGTCGCCGGGGCGCACCGTGTGCGGCGGCCAGCCGAAGAGCTGGCGGTAGGCGGTGGCCGCGGTCGCCATGTAGCAGGCGGCCTCCGCCCAGGACAGCCGGGCGGGCTTGGGGTGGCACATGTAGTCGTCGACGACCGCGAACTGGGCGAAGGAGCCGTAGTTCTCCTCGTACCCCCACACCCGCTGGCTGGTGGACCAGGTGGGGTCGCCGCCGAGGCGGATGTCGTCGGCCTTCTCGTCCCAGCGGTTGGCGAGGACGACGACCTCGTCGCCGAGCTTCACGCCGCGTACGTCCTCGCCGACCGCCCACACGATCCCGGACAGGTCGGAGCCGCCGATGTGGAAGTCCTCGGTGGCGCCCGCCTTCTGCCGGGCGGCGATCACGTCGAGCGGCGAACCGAGCGCCGCCCAGACGTTGTTGTAGTTGATGCCGGCCGCCATCACCTTCACCAGGACCTGTCCGCGCCCCACGGGCGGGACGTCGACCACCTCGGTCCGGAAGGCGTCGACGGGCTGTCCGTAGCGCTCACGGCGGATCAGCGAGGCGTACATCCGCCGGGGTGCGGTGCCGATCTCGGGCGCGTCGCCGAGTTCGTAGAGTTCCTGGGTCGCTTTCACGCTGGTTCTCCTCAACGCGTGCTCAAGAGTGCTCAAGGGTGTTCGAGGGCAAGGGGAAGGGCGGTTCAGCCGGCGAGGCCGCGCAGGGCCTTGGCGACCGCCTCGCCGATGCGGGCGATCGGTTCGGGTTCGGTCATCTCGTAGTGCCCGCAGGGCACCTGGTGGTCGTGCAGGGTGCCGTCGACGTGGGGCCGCCAGCTGTCGGCCTTGCCGGGCAGCACCGCCAGGTCGGCCGGGAAGTCCGTGGGTGCCTCCTCGGCCGCGCTGAAGAACAGCACGTCGCCTCGGAAGACGCCGGGGGTGAACTGGGGTGCGATGCGCAGGTTGTTGCGCATGACGGCGGCGATGGCGGCGGCCTCGGCGCGGGTGACGGGGGAACTCGACGGGTCGGCGGCGACCCGGGCGCCGATCCGGTCCAGGACGGTGTCGACGTCCGGGGGTGCCGCGGCGGGGTCGGCGGGGAGTCCGGCCACCCGGGACAGCAGGGCCGCCACCTGGCGTTCGGCCGCGTCGGGGTCGTGGGCGGTGCCGTGCGGCTGGGGTGCGTCGAGCATGGCCAGGAGTTCGACCTGCTCGCCGTCGCGCTGGAGGGCGCAGGCCATGGCGTGCGCGACGAATCCGCCGTAGGACCAGCCCAGCAGCCGGTACGGGCCGTGCGGCTGCACCCGGCGCACCAGGTCGAGGTAGTGGGCGACCATGGCGGCGGCGTCCGGCGCGGGCGGGGTGGTGCCGTCGAGGCCGGCCGCCTGGATGCCGTGGACGGGCTGGTCGCCGCCGAGGTGCGGCAGCAGGCCCGTGTAGCGCCAGGACACACCCGCGCCGGGGTGGACGCAGAACAGGGGCGTGGCGGTGCCCTCGGTGCGCAGCGGCAGCAGCGGGCCGAGCGCGGTGGGGGCGGTCTTCGGCGTCTCCCCGTCCGGCTCGCCGGCCGTGGCGAGGACCCCGGCCACGGTGGGCGCGGCCAGCAGGGCCGCCGCCGGGACGTCGAGGACGCCGGCCCGGCGCAGCCGGCCCGCCAGCAGCACGGCGCGCATCGAGTCGCCGCCCAGGTCGAAGAAGTTGTCGTGCAGGCCGATGCCGCCGATGCCGAGGATCTCCTCCCAGAGCCGGGTGACCTCCCGTTCGCGGTCGGTGCGCGGCGGTACGTGCTCGGTCGTCAGCCGGGGCCGCGGGGCGAGCCCGGGACCGGTGTCCACCGTGGCCGGGGTGTCGTCGGACGCGGCGGGGTCGGTTCGGGCGCCGGGGGCGTCGATCCAGTGGCGCCGGCGTTCGAAGGCGTACGGGGGCAGCGGCGCCCGCCGTGGCGCGCCCGGCACCGGGGGCAGGGCGCTGTCCACGCCCGCGCTCCACAGCCGTCCCAGCGCCTCGGCGAGGACGAACCCGTCGGACGCCTCGGCCTTGGCGTGCCGCATGGTGGTCACGGTCACCGGTGCCTCGTCGGCGAGCCGGCCGGTGGCCAGCTTGGTCAGGGTGTCGCCCGGCCCGATCTCCACGAGGACGGGGTGCGTGCGGTCCCAGAGGGCGGTGATGCCGTCGGCGAACCGCACGGTGTCGCGGGTGTGGTCGATCCAGTGCCGTACGGAGGTGGCCTGGGCGTCGGTGACCCAGGTGCCGGTGACGTTGGTGACGTACGGGATGCGCGGCGGGCGCAGGGTGACCTGGCGCAGGTGGGTCTCGTAGGCCGGCAGGACGGGGTCCAGGACGTGGGAGTGGGCCGCGACGGGGATGCGCAGGCGGCGGAACGGGACTCCGCGGCGGGTGAGTTCGGCCTCGAAGCGGGTGACGGCGTCGAGGTGTCCGGCGACGGTGCAGGCGCTGGGGCCGTTGACGGCGGCCAGGGAGAGGTCGTCGTCGAGCAGCGGCCCGATCTCCTCCGCCGGGGCGGCGACGCCGACCGTGGCGCCGCCGGCGGAGCCGATGAGCCGGATGCGTTCGGTGACCAGGGGCAGCATGTCCGCCAGGTCGATGACGCCGGCCAGGCAGGCTGCCGTGTACTCGCCGAGCGAGTGGCCGATCAGCGCGTCGGGACGCACGCCCGACTCCATGAGCGTGCGGGCCAGGGCGTATTCGGTGACCACGAGCCCGAGGAAGGCGGAGGTGTCGTCGGGCCGCCGCTCCTCGAAGAGGGTGGTGCGCAGGTCGGCGCCGAGGACGGGCCGCAGGATGCGGGCGCACTCGTCGACGGTGTCGCGGTAGACGGAGTGGTCGCGGTACAGCTCCGCTCCCATGCCGGGGTACTGGGTGCCGCCGCCGGGCAGCAGGAACGCCACGCGGGCCCGGTCGTCGGAGAGCGGCGGGGTGGCGGGGGCGGCGGAGCGCAGCGCGTCGAGGGCCTCCTCGCGGGAGGCCGCCGTGACGGTGAGCCGGTGGCGCAGCGCGGGCCGGTCGGTGCGCAGGGAGTGCGCGACATCGTCCAGGCGCAGCTCGGGCCGGCGCTCGAGGTGCCGGGCGAGTACCTCGGCTTGGCCGCGCAGGGCGCCGGCGGTACGGGCCGACAGCGGCAGCACCAGGCGGCGGTCGTCCTCGGGCGGGCGCGGCGCGGCGGGAGCGGCGGGCGGGGCCTCCTCCAGGATGACGTGGGCGTTGGTGCCGCCGATGCCGAAGGCGCTCACGGCGGCGCGGCGGGGGTGGTCGCCCGCGGGCCAGTCCTCCAGAGCGGTGGGCACGCGGAAGGGGCTCGTGTCGAAGTCGATGAGCGGGTTGGGGCGGTCGAAGTGCAGGCTCGGCGGGATCTGCCGGTGTTCCAGGGCCAGGACCGCCTTGATGAGTCCGGCGATGCCGGCGGCGGCTCCGAGGTGGCCGATGTTGGTCTTGACCGAGCCGAGCGCGCAGAACCCGGTCCGCCGCGTGCTGTGCCGGAACGCCTCCGTCAGGGCGGAGACCTCGATCGGGTCGCCGAGCCTGGTGGCGGTGCCGTGCGCCTCCACCAGGCCGATCGTGTCGGCGTCGACCTCCGCCTGGGCCTGCGCGGCGAGGACGACCTCGGTCTGTCCGGCGGCGCTGGGCGCGCTGAAGCCGACCTTGCGGCGGCCGTCGTTGTTGACGGCGCTGCCGCGGATGACGGCGCGGACGCGGTCGCCGTCGGCGAGGGCGTCCTCCAGCCGTTTGAGCACGACGGCTCCCACGCCGTCGCCGGAGGAGGTGCCGGCGGCGTCCGCGGCGAAGGCGCGGCAGTGGCCGTCGGGCGAGAACGGCCCGTCGGGCACGTGGCGGTAGCCCAGTACGGCGGAGGGGTTGAGGGAGACGGCGGCGGCGAGCGCGGTGTCGCAGCGGTGGTCCAGCAGGTCCTGGCAGGCGGTGTGCACGGCGACCAGCGCGGTGGAGCAGGCCGTCTGCAGGGACACGGCGGGTCCGGTGAGGCCGAGTTCGTAGGAGACTCGGGTGGCGAGGGTGCCGAGGGAGTTGGCGGTGGCCGCGTGGACGAGCGCCACCGAGCCGGGCTGCCCGGCGAAGCGCGGGTACACGTGGGCCGGGTAGTAGCGGCTGTCGCCGGCGCCCGCGTACACGCCGAACGCCTCGCCCGCACGGTCCGTGCCGAGGCAGCCGGCGTCCTCCAGGGCGTGGTAGGCCGTCTCCAGCAGCAACCGCTGCTGCGGGTCGACGACGGCGGCCTCGGCGGGGCTGTAGCCGAAGAAGCCGGAGTCGAAGCGGTCGATGCCCTCGACGACCGACGCCATCCGGACCAGCGTCGGGTCGTCCAGGTCGCGCGGGTCACCGCCCGCGGCGAGGAACTCCTCGTCGGCGACGGGCCGGATCGCCTCCCGGCCGGCCGCGAGGTTCTCCCAGAAGGCGTCGAGGTCGCCGGCGTCGGGGAAGCGGCCCGCCATGCCGATGACGGCGACGGCGGGGAGGTCCTCGTCGTGGGGTGCGGTGGTGTCGTGCACGGCCTGTGCCTCGTCCTCTCCCGGCTCGGTGGTGTCGTGCATGGGCTTCGCCTCGTCCTCTCCCTGTCCGGTGGTGTCACGCACGGCCCCGGTCCTTGCCGTGCCGTGCGGAACGGCGGGCGCGGGCCGCGCGTTGGCGCTGTGCTTGTTCCTTGGCGCGGTCCGGGCCGCTGCGCGGCGGTTCGGCGGCGGCCTCGAGGGCGGCGCCCCGCTCCGACAGGTGGCGGGCCAGGTCCCGGACGGTGGGGTGCGCGAACAGGTCGACCACCGACACGTCGGTGCCGAAGGCCCGGTTGACGGCGGTCCGGGCGGTGACCAGGAGCAGGGAGTTGCCGCCCAGGTCGAAGAAGTTCTCCTCCCGGCCCACCCGGTCGCGCCCCAGGACGCCGCACCACACCTCGGCGAGCCGGCTCTCCAGCCGCCGCGGGTCCTCTTCCGCCTCCGCCTCGTCCGGGCGTGCCGTAGTGCCCGCCGAGCGCAGCGTCCACGCGTCGGACAGGCCGGCCGCACGGGCGCCGTCGGCCGCCGCGCGGCACAGGGCGCCCAGGTCGGTGCCGTCCTCCAGGCCGACGCGCGCGGCCAGGCGCCGCACCTGCCGCACGGGGGCCACGACGTGGCCGCGGACCCAGGGGGCGGTGCGGTCGGCGCCGATCAGCAGGTGCGGCTCGTCCAGGGAGCGGGCCAGGTCGAACGAGCGCAGCGCGGCGGGGGCGTCGAGCAGCCGGTAGCCGCGGGCCTCGGTGAGCGCGGTGAGCCCGTAGCCGCGGCTCATGCCGCGCTCGCGCCACATGCTCCAGGCCAGGGACTGCGCGGGCAGGCCGAGGCGGCGGCGGTAGCGGGCGAGGGCGTCCAGGTAGGCGTTGGCGGCGGCGTAGGCGGCGTTCATGGCGCCGCCGAAGAAGCCGTTCACCGAGGAGAAGGTGACGAAGGAACCGACCGGGTGGTCGGCGGTGAGCCGGTGCAGCGTCCACGCGCCGCGCGCCTTCGCCTCCAGCGCCCGGCGCCAGGTGGCGGTGTCCAGCTCCCCCACGGGCCGTTCCACGAACGTGCCGGCCAGGTGCAGCACCGACCCCAGGGGCACGCCCCACGCCTCGGCGGCGGCCTCCACCGCGGCCCGTACCTGGCGTTCGTCGGTGACGTCGGCACAGGCGTAGCGGACCTCGCCCAGCTCCCTCAGCCGCGCCGGAACGGCGGCCTCGGACGCCGGTGTGCGGCCCACGATCAGCAGCCGGGTGCCGGGAGTGCGGAGCAGATGCGCCGCGATCTCGGCGCCGACACCGCCCAGTCCTCCGGTGAGCAGGGTGAAGCCGTCGTGCGCGGACGGCTCCGCGCGGGACGGGGTGTCGGGCAGGGGGGCGAGCCGGCGTACGTGCCGGTGCCCGTCGCGGTACGCCACCTCCGCGCCGTCCGTGGTGACCGTCGCCTCGGCCAGCAGGACGGGCAGCGGGTCCTCACCCCCGTCCGGTGCGAGGTCGAGGTGCGCGGTGCGCAGCCAGCCTGATTCCTCGGCCAGTGACTTGAGGAGCGCGCCCGCCATGGCGTGGGCCGGGGAGGGGCGGTCGCCGGGGCACACGGCCTGGGCACCTGCCGTCACGTGGACGAGGTCGACGGGGCGCTGCCGTCCGGGCCGGGTGGTGAGGGCGCGGGCGAACGCGAGCAATCGCTCCGCACCGGTCGTGTCGTCCGGCGCCGTCTCCGGATCTCCCGTGCCGCGCAGCCCTTCGATGTGGAGGACGGCGTCGACCGGTCGCTGGTCGTGCTCCAACCGCCCCAGCAGCGTGGCGTAGTCGGATCGCTCGGCGGGCCGCACTCTGTAGTGCGCGGCGTCGAGCCGGGCGTACGACGTTCCCTCACCGACCACCGTGCACAGGCCGCCGGCGGACCGCAGCGCGTCGGCGAGCCGTTCCGCGAGCTTCCCGACCCGGGGGTCGCCGCCCGCCAGGACGAGGGTGTGCCGGCCGGACGTCGTCGTACGGGCACCGGGGTGTTCCGTCCGCTGCCACACCGGTCGCAGGAACCAGTCGGGGACGGTCGTGGCGGTGCCCAGCAACACCTGGGTCCTGCGGACCTCGTCGTCGAAGTCGCCCGCCTCGAAGCCCTTGCGCAGCCTGGTGCGCTGGATCTTGCCGATCTCGGTCTTGGGAACGGCGTCGCGCGCGACCGGGATCAGGAAGGCAGGGCTGACGCCGGTCTCCCGGGTGACCTTGCCGGCGATCTCGCGGAGGGCGCCGGCCGGTTCGGCGGCGGCTTCGGGGGTGAGGTGGAAGAACAGGGCCAGTTCGTCGGTGGGTGACGACGGGTCGGTGCGCACCGCGACCGCGGCGGTGAAACTCCGCTCCACGTACGGCAGTTCCTCGACACAGGCCTCGATCTCGTGGCTGTAGTGGTTGACGCCGTTGACGATGATGACGTCCTTGGCGCGGCCGGTGATGTACAGCTCGCCGTCCCGCAGGAACGCCAGGTCGCCGGTGTCGAACCAGCCGTCCTCGGTGAACGCCTCCGCGTCGGCCGCCGGGTTGTCGTGGTAGCCGCCGGTCACGGAGGTGCCGCGGACCTGGAGCCGGCCGGCGTCCCCTTCGGGGAGGACCGTGTCCTGCTCGTCGACGATCCGCATGGCGAAGCCGGGGTAGGGCCGGCCGCAGCTGACGAACGTGCCCTCGGTGGGGTCGGGTTCGCCGGGCAGGACGGCGTCGGTGACCACGGAGCAGGTCTCGGACATGCCCCAGCCGGGGTGCATCACGTGCTGCGGCAGGCCGAACGGCTTCAGCGCGTGCAGGAAGCGGCGGGCGGCCGGGGCGACGACGACCTCGCCGGCGTTCATCACCAGCCGCATCGGTGACAGGTCCCAGGTGCGGTCGGTGAAGCGGTGGGACTGCTCGGCGAGGAGCCCGAAGGCGAAGTTGGGCGCCCAGGTGACGGTGACCCGGTGCCGGTCGGCGAGGTCCATCCAGCGCAGCGGGTCCTCAAGCACCCAGGGGGTGGGGGCGTGGATCTGGCGGCAGCCCAGGTACACGTCCCGCAGGTGGAACATCACCACGCCGGTGACGTGGTCGAGCGGGATCCAGTTCAGGGAGACGTCGTCCGCGCCGAGCCCGTTCAGCTGCTCGGTGGCGGCGGAGCGGGTCAGTACGTTGCGGTGGGTGAGCCGCACCGCCTTGGGCAGGCCGGTGCTGCCGGACGTCATGAGCAACAGCAGGAGGTCGTCCGGCCCGGCGGGGTGCCAGTCGTGGTCCTCGGGCGCCTCGCGCAGCGCGTCGGCCGTCGTGAGCCGCAGCCCGAGCCAGTTTTGCCGGGCGGCGAGGGCGCGCAGCCCGGCCTCGCGGCCGGCGGAGCACACGATCCGGGGCCGGCCCAGCATCCGCCAGATGCCCTCCAGCTTGGTCAGCGCCGCCGAGGGGGTGTCGTAGGAGGCGGGGACGGTCAGCGGGACGGCGACGAAGCCGCCGAGGACGCAGCCCCACAGCACGGCGAGGAAGTCCTCGGTGGCGTCGCACTGGAGGATGACCCGGTCGCCCGGGCGCAGGCCGGCCCGGCGCAGACCGGCGAGGACGCGGGAGGCCTCGGGGATCAGGGAGGCGTAGGTGCGCCGGTGTTCGCTGCCGTCGGCGTGGACGTGGACGATGTCGCCCCGGCCCCGTTCGGCGGCGCGGCGCAGCGCCTCGGCCCAGCTCGGCACGGACGGCTCGGTCAGGTCGGGGCCCTCGCTGAGCGCCGGGACGGCGGACGCGCGGTCGGTGCGGGCGGGGGTGGGGGTGGGTTCCGTGGTGCGGTCGGGCCGGCCGGTGTGGCGGCGGTCCAGTTCCTCGGGGGTGTTCTCCACCGTCACCTCGGCGGCGGTGACGCCGGGGAGGGCGGTCAGGCGCTCCCGCCAGGTCCCGGCCGCGGTGCGGTCGACGGCGGGCAGGGCGCGCAGCGCCGCGGTGTCGACGGTGCCGTCCTCCGTGCGGGGCAGCGCGTTGACCGCCGTGACGCGGACGGTGCCGTGGCCGGCGCGGTCCAGGGCGTCCTCGACGCGTTCGACGGCGTCCGCCCGCCCCGGCACCACGTACAGGCGCGGTGGGGTGCCGTCGGCGCCGGGCAGGGCACGGGCGTCGCGGATACCGGGCACGGCGAGGGCCGCGTCCTCCAGTTCCGCGGGGTCGGTGGCGGCCGGGGCGGGGGTGCGCCCGGGGAGGGCGGGCAGTTCCGCGAGGCGGGTCCCGGGGTCGGCGCCCACCGTGCGCAGGGTCTCGTGCAGGGCGTGGGTGAACGCCTCGGCGGTGCCGGCGTCGTACAGGTCGGTGGCGTACTCGACGTGCAGTGTCAGGCCGTCGGGGGCGCCTTCGGGGGTATGGCGTTCCAGGACGTCCACGAAGAGGTCGAACTTGGCGGTGCCGGTGGCGGTGGGCCGCAACTCGGCTCGTGTGGAGTCCAGTTCGAGGACGGCTGGTGCGTTGTTCTGCAGGGCCAGCATCACCTGGAACAGGGGGTGCCGGCCGGGTGTGCGGGGCGGGTTGAGGTCGTCCACCAGTCGGTCGAGGGGCAGGTCCTGGTGGTCCAGGGCGGCCAGGTCGGCGGTGCGCAGCCGGGCGAGGAGGTCCCGGAAGGCGGGGTCGCCGGAGGTGTCGGCGCGCAGCACCAGGGTGTTGGTGATCAGGCCGATCAGGGGATCCAGCGCGGGTTCGGTGCGGCCCGCGACGGGAGTGCCGAGGACGATGTCCTCGCCGGCACCGCAGCGGGTGAGCAGGGCGCTGACGGCGGCGTGCAGCACCATGAACAGGCTGGTGCCCTCATGGTCGGCGAGGCGCAGCAGGTCGCGGTGCAGGGTGGCGTCGACGGTGGCCTCGACGTGCGCGCCGCCGCCGCGCGGTGCGGTGGGACGCGGCCGGTCGCCGGGCAGGGTGCACTCCTCGGGCAGGCCGTCCAGCGCGGTGCGCCAGTGGGCGGTGAGCCGCTCCAGCCGGCCCGGGCCGTCCGGTCCGGGGGCCAGCAGGGCGCGCTGCCACAGCGCGTAGTCGGCGTACTGCACCGGCAGGGGGGTCCACGTGGGCGCCCGGCCGGCCCGGCGGGCCGCGTAGGCGGTGCTCAGGTCGGCGGCGAAGGGGCCGAGCGACCAGCCGTCGGCCGCGCTGTGGTGCAGGACGAACAGCAGCGCCCGCTCGCTGCCGGTGCCCAGCAGCCAGGCGGCGAGGGGGCTTTCGGCGGTGAGGTCGAAGCGGTGCCGCAGCGCGGCGGTGACGTGGGCGGCGGTCTCCGCGGCGGGGCAGTCGACGCGCCGCAGGACCGGGCGCAGCTCCCCCGGCGGCAGGATGCGCTGGTGGGGGACGCCGTCGTGCTCGGCGATCACGGTCCGCAGGATCTCGTGGCGGTCGGCCAGGTCGCCGAGGGCCGACCGGAGCGCCTCGGTGTCGAGGCCGGCGCCGACCGGGACGAGGAGCGGGATGTTGTAGGTGGCCGCTCCCCCGTCGAGCCGGTTCAGGAACCACATGCGTTCCTGGGCGAAGGACAGCGGCACCCGCTGCGGGCGTACGGCGTCGCCGAGAGCCGGCCGGGGCGGGGCGCCGTCCGGGCGGACGGCGAGCCGCTCGGCGAGGGCGGCCGGGGTCGGCGTCTCGAACAGGGCGGTGAGGGGAATCTCGGCGCCGGTCTCGTGCCGCAGGCGGGCCAGCAGGCGGGTGGCGAGCAGGGAGTCGCCGCCGAGGTCGAAGAAGTTCACGTCGGTGCCCACCGTGTCCCGCGGCAGTTTCAGCACGTCCTCGAACAGGGCGCACACCAGGGACTGTTGCGGTGTCGCGGGGCGGGTGCCGGACGCGACGGCGGTGAAGTCGGGCTCGGGCAGGGCCTGGACGTCGAGCTTGCCGTTCGCGGTCAGCGGCAGCGTGTCCACCGGGACGCAGACGGCCGGCACCATGTGCTCGGGCAGGTGCGCGGCCGCGTGGGCACGCAGTCCGGCGGGACTCACGGGCCCGTCGCCCGCGGGGACGGTGTAGGCGACGAGGTGCAGGGCACCGCTGCCGGCGCGGCGGGGCACGACGGCGGCGCGGGCCACGCCCGGATGGGCGGCGAGGACGGCCTCGATCTCGCCGGGTTCGACGCGGAAGCCGCGCAGCTGCACCTGGGCGTCGGCGCGGCCGACGTAGTCGAGCGTGCCGTCGGGGCGGCGCCGGGCCAGGTCGCCCGAACGGTACATGCGGGTGCCGGGCGGGCCGTAGGGGTCGTCGAGGAAGCGCTCGGCGGTCAGTTCGGGCCGGTTCAGGTATCCGGCGGCGACGCCGGCGCCGGAGACGTACATCTCGCCGGTCGCGCCGGGCGGCACCGGGCGCCCCGCGGTGTCCAGCAGGTGGACGCGGAGGTCGGCGAGCGGGGTGCCGATGACGCTGCCGCGGCGCGGGTCGTCCAGGTCGGCGCGGGTGAGGCGGTGGTGGGTGACGTGCACGGTGGTCTCGGTGATGCCGTACATGTTCACCAGCGCCGGGCGGTCCAGGCCGTGCCGGTCGGCCCAGGGGCGCAGCCGCGCGGGGCGCAGGGCCTCGCCGCCGAGGACGACGTAGCGCAACGCCCCGGTGTCCCCGGCCCGTTCCAGGTCGGCGTCGATCAGCTGCTCGAACGCGGACGGCGTCTGGTTGAGGACCGTCACGCCCTCGCGGTGCAGCAGCTCCAGGAACTCCCTCGGCGAGCGGCTGACGGCGTACGGCACGACGACGATCCGGCCGCCGTGCAGCAGGGCGCCCCAGATCTCCCAGACGGAGAAGTCGAAGGCGTAGGAGTGGAACAGCGTCCACACGTCGTCGGCGCGGAAGTCGACGTGCTCGGCCGCGGCGGCGAAGAGCCGTACGACGTTCGCGTGCGGGACGGGCACGCCCTTGGGGCGGCCGGTGGAGCCGGAGGTGTGGATGATGTACGCGATGTCGGACGGGCTCACCGGCCCGTTCCGGTCGGCGTCGCTCAGGTCGGCGCAGGAGCGGCGGGCGAGGTCCGCCGCGACCTCCGGGTCGTCCAGCAGGACGGCGGGGAGGGTGTCCTGGGCGAGGTGGGCGTGGGCGTGTTCGGTGACGAGGACGACGGGGTCCGTGTCCTCGACGACCAGCCGCAGCCGCTCGGCCGGGTGGCCGGGGTCCAGGGGCAGGTAGGCGGCGCCGGTCTTGAGGACGGCCAGCAGGGCGGGCAGCAGCCGCACGCCGCGCTCCAGGGCCAGCGCCACCACCCGGCCCGGGGCGGCGCCGTGTTCGGTCAGCAGCCGGGCCAGGCGGTTGGCCTCGGCGTTGAGTGCGGCGTACGTGAGCCGTTCGCCCCCGCAGGTGACGGCGGTCCGCTCGGGCCCGGCAGCCGCCCGCTGCTCGAACAGCTCCGTGAGGGTCCGCTCGACCGGATACGTGTGTACGGGCGTGTCGCGGGGGTGTTCGCCCGGCAGCAGGATGTCCAGGTCGCCCAGCGGCGTCGTCGGCTCCGCCTCGGCCAGCCGGCGCAGCAGTGTGAGGAACCGGTCGCGGTGCAGGGCGAGTTCGTCCTCCTCGTACAGGGCGGGGTTGGCGTCGAGGGCCAGCCACAGTCCGCCGGGGAGGGCGCCGGGGCGCACCGAGATCTGGAGGTCGTCGACGGCTCCGCCGGACAGGTGGTGCCAGGTGGTGGGGTGTCCGCCGAAGACCGGGGACTCGTCGAACGGGACGATGTTGAGGACCGGCCCGTACAGCCGGCGTCCGGTGCCCAGCAGGCCCAGGTCGCGGCGGAGGAACTCGCCCCGGTAGCGCTGGTGGCGGCGCAGCGCCTCCAGTTCGTCGGCGACGGCCCGCGCCAGCTCGGCGACGGGCGTGTCGGGGGTGGCGGCCACGCGCAGCGGGAGGACGTCGGAGGCGGTGCCGGGGGTGCGCAGGGCGGCGCTGCCGAGCCGGCTCATCGTGGCCAGGCCCAGCACCAGGTCCCCGGCGCCGGTCATGCGGTGCAGGTAGGCGGCGGTGGCGGCGGCCAGCAGGTCGGTGCGCCGGACTCCGAGGCGGGCCGCGGCGGCGTCGAGGGCGTCGGTCTCGGCGGGCGTCAGTTCGGCGGTGCGGCGCAGGAAGGGCGCGGTGGGGGCGGCCGTACGGGAAGTGAGCCGGGCGGGCTCCGGCAGGCCGGCCAGGCGCCGCGCCCAGTGGTCGCGGTCGCGGGTGTACCGCTCGGAGGCGCGGTAGGCCTCCTCCTCCGCATGGAGCCGGCTCACCGGCGCGAAGCCGCAGGCGTCCGGCTCGCGCCCCTCGGCCAGGGCGTTGTACGTCTCGGCCAGGCGCCGCCCGAGGAGCTTGTAGCCGTAACCGTCGAGCAGGAGGTGATGGGCCCTCAGCAGCCAGAGGAACCGGTCGGGGGCCAGGGTCAGCAGGGTGTGGGCGAACAGCGGGCCCTTGTCCAGGTCCACGGGGGCCGCGAGATCGGCGCGGACATGGGCCCACGCGGCGGCTTCGGGATCCTCGGCGCCGCTGACGTCGACCCGATGCAAGGGCCAGTCGTCCGCGTCCGGAGCGAGGTGGCAGCGTGGGCCGTCGCCGGTGTCGACGAAACGCAGGGCGAAGGTGTCGGCCTCACCGACGGTGCGCCGCAGCGCGGTCTCGAACAGGGCGGTGTCGAGAGGGCCGTGGATCTCCACCGCCTCCGCCGTGTTGTACGCGGCGCTGTCCGGTGCGAGCCGCCCGGCGTACCAGAGGCCCTCCTGGGCTCCGGACAGCGGTCGACGTTCGTCCTCCTGGAGTGACATAGCACAACCCTCACGTGGCAAGCCGTAATGTCCCGGACGGCGAAGGCCCGGCCGGATCGGACGGGTGCGGCCACCGCTTTGCGCCGCCCTCGCGTGTGTGTACGCGCCGGGCCGGCCCACAGGGCGGAAAGGAGGCCGCACACCGAGGCAGGGGATCACGTCACCCGCCCCGGTTTCACGGCACAGCACGGTGGTGCACCGGAACCGGCCGGGTCAAGGGATCAGGGCTCCCGGGACGCCGATTCAGGGGTTTCCCTGAAGAATGCGGAGCCGGGGAGTGCGGGCCCCGGTTCAACTTTTAGGGAAAACACGCGACTTCGCTTCGCTGAGGGCTCTGCGCTGGATTCGGCCGCGTTCCGCCGTGCACTCTCGAAAGGCCCTCGACATCCCCGCGGACAGCCGCGGCGGCGAACCGATTCCGGGCCGAGGACCCCCGAAATGAACGACGGAAAGAAGGCTGACGGCATGCACCGTGCGCTGTGTCCGGTCGAGACGCTCTACGTGGGCCAGAGGAGCAGGGCCTTCCTGTCGTGCTCCTTGCGCGGAGCCGTGGACGTCGCGGCGCTGTCGGCCGCGTTCGACGCCATGACGGAGGTGAACCCGCCGCTGCGGTCCCGCATCGAACAGGACGGCGCGGGTCACGTGCTGCGCCTCCTCGGTGAGGCCGAGCGGCCGCGGCTGGTCGCCCGGACCGGCGACGAGGAGGAGGCCTACGCGGCGGAGCTGAACAGGCCCCTCCCGGTCGGTGGCCCGCTCAGCCGTGCCGTCCTGGTCAGCGCGCCGGACGGCGAGAGCCACCTGTTCCTGCTGGTGGTGGACCACACCGTCATCGACGGCCACAGCAGCATCGCGCTGCACAACGCGCTGTGGGACCGCTACCGGGCGCTGGTCGAGGGCGGCGAGCCCTCCGCGGAGGCCGCTGATCCGGGCCTGTCGCGCTGGCCCGAGCCCGTCAGCCGGCTGCTGCCTCCGGCCGACGCCGCCGACACGGCGAAGTACCTCGACGACCGGATCGAGCAGACACGGCGGCACCCGGTCGAGCTGGTGCCGTACGACGCCGTCACCGGTGAAGGGGCCGACGGGGGCGGGCACATCGAGGTCCGCAGGCTGACCCTGGACGCGGACCTCACCTCGCGGCTGCGCCGGACGGCGCGCGGCTCGGGCGTCTCCGTGCACGCCCTGGTCGCCGCGACGCTGCTGGCCACGGCCCGGCGGCGCCTGGACGGCGACGGATCCCGCACGCTCGGCTGCCTGTCCCCCGTCGACCTGCGCTCCCGGCTGTCCCCGCCCGTGCCCGCCTCCGCCCCGGTCCCCGCGGTCACCACCCATCTGCAGACCCTGGAGGTGTCCGAGGCCTCCGAGCCGCTGGAGCTGGCGCGTGCCGTGCACGCCCGCCTAGGCGACTTCCTCTCCCGCGGCGACCACTTCCACGAGATGCGCATCACGCCGGAGATCCCCCGCAACCCCGCTCTGCAGCTGGCCACGGTGATCGCCACCAACATGGGCGTCGTCCCCGGCCCGCGGCTGCCGAGTGGGCTGCGGGCGGCCGACGTGCGTCTGGTGCCGGCCCGCGAGCACTACTTCCCGCAGGCGGGACGCAGTCCCGTCATGGCGTGCGTCGTCTCCTTCGAAGGCCGGCTCTCCATCGAGTTCCCGCACTCCACGGCCTGTTACAGCCCGTCCTTCATGCGGGCGTTCCGCGACGACGTGCGCGCCGGGCTCCTCGGCTTCGCGACCGCGGCGGAGCCCGGGGGCGCCCGCGCCGCCACCGGCTGACCACGGCCCTTCCACCACTCCCGTCCCCGCCCATCCGGCTGCCGTAAGGAAGCGCTGCCCGACATGACCACCGTCAGCGAACCCCCCTCCCCCCTGACGCTGCTCCCCCGAGCCCAGGCGGGCGACGAGCACGCGATGAACCACCTGCTGACCGGCATCACGCCCTACGTCGCGCGTATCTGCAGGTCCATCACCCATGACGACGGTGCCGACGCCACGCAGGAGGCGCTGCTCGCCGTCTACCGCGGCCTGGGTTCCCTGCGCGAACCGGCGGCGTTCTACGGCTGGGTGCGCTCGGTGACGGTCCGCGAGGCCGTCCGCACCGCCAAGCGCTACGGCGAGGAACGCTGCTGTTCCGAGGTGGAGTCGCGGCAGGAGGCGAACCCTCTGGACGCGGTGCACATCAGCGACGTGCTGGAGCGTCTGTCCCAGGCGCACCGGCAGGTCCTCACCCTGCGTGCCTACGGGCTCAGCGAGGAGGAGATGGCCGAGGTGCTCGCCCTGCCCGTGGGCACCGTCCGCTCCCGTCTCTTCCGGGCCCGCCGCCGGTTCCAGGAGGCGTGGCAGCCCTCGGCGGCGTGACGCCGCCACCGGCACCTCGGGGCCGGACCCGTACGAAGGCGGCTGTGGCGGTGCGTCACCGCCACAGCCGCCGTGTGGGGCTCGACGAGCCCCCTCCCGCACTACCGCACGCGTTCCGGGAGGACGCGCGGGGGCCACTGGCCTGCGGCGAACATCCCCAGCGCGTGCGCCCGCGCCACCAGGGCGGGACGGTTGGACACGTCGAAGCGCCGCAGCATCTGCCCGACGCGGTACTCGATCCCCTGACGGCTCAGATAGAGACGGGAGGCCAACTGCACCGTGGACTCGCCACTCGCCACACCTTCCAGGACCTGCGCGTCGAGGGCGCTGAGCACGGGCCCGCAGGAAACCGCGCCTTCGGACCGGCGCAGAAAGACGACGACGCCGACCATGTCCCCGGAAGGTTTCCTGACGGCGACCGCGGTGACTTCCGCCGGGAAATTCCGGCCGGTGCCGTCCCGGCCCGTCACCTTTTCCTGGAATCGCCGGCTGCTTCCCGAGGAAAGCGCGGTGAACTGTTCCCGCAGCCGTGCGGGAACGGGTGAGCGGAGAAGGTCGAGCAGGCCGTACCCGCATATCTCGTCGGCGCTCAGTCCGAATTGGCGGGCGAATCCGGGATCCGCGGCCGTGACGACCAGGTCCCCGGGGGACACGTGGGCTCTGCAGGCGTCCGCCGGGGCGGCGTCTCCCGGCGCGCCGTTTCCGGTCGGGGCGCGGCGAGCGGGGGCGGCCGCAGCGGCGGCTTTCTTGTTCTTGCGGGGCGAGGCGTCGGGGAAACTCGTGGTCGCCACGGACGTACCGTCCTTCTTCCTGCGCGTGGGGGGCTGGGAAGGGTGAGAGGACGCGGAGCGGACCGGTGCGTCGTGCCTGGGTGTCGACGAGCGTCCGGTGACGGCGCGTGCCACCTCGTCGGTGGCCGGTGCCGGTGTCCGCGTCGCCCCGGGCCGGCCGGCGGCGGGACGCCGGGCTCCCGGGTCGGTCAGGGTGAGCAGAGGAGGCGGCGCCGGGGCGGCCGGCGCCCGACTGCCGTGGATAACGTTGTCATGGCCACTCGATCTCGGTGTCCGATCCTGACGGAAGGCCACCGGGCGGACCGGCGGGCCGTACGTCCGGCCTTCGCGAGGGGCCCGGTCGGGAGCTGCACAGCACGAAAACCTCCACATGACGAAGATGGGATCGCATCAAGGGGGCGCTCTCGAGGTTAAGGGTCGGCAACCCATGTGGCAAGGGTTTGCCAGATGGCCTCGGCAACCTGGCAACCCCCTTGCGATCGGGCCTCTTTCGGGCAGCGTGAAGCCCGATCCAAACACGCCCCGCAGCGTCGGACGCCGCCTCTGCACTGCCCAGTTGACCTGCGGTTAACGGCTTGTAGCCCCTTGCCGAGCTTCATAGAGTGTTGACAACCCACGCGCCCGACCGGGCAGGCGGGGACCACGACACCTGTTGGTCGCGTCACGGAACAAGAGGGGGGAGATGCTCGAACAGCCGTATTTCGGCCGTCGGTTGAAGAGGCTTCGGCTGGCACGGGGCCTGAGCCAGGCCGGCCTCGTCGGCGAAGGCATGTCGACGGGGTATCTGTCACGTCTGGAGTCCGGCGACCGGCGTCCCACCGAGCGCGCCGTGTCCTACCTCGCCCACCGGCTCGGCGTCGACACGTCCGCCCTGACCGGCCCGTCGGACGAGAGGTCCTTGACGGGGGTCCTGGCCGCCGTGACCTCGGCGCCGCCCGGAACGGACGACACGGCGGCTCTCAGCCGCGCGGTCGAGGAGGACGCGGGCGAGGATCCCGCCGCCCGCTGGCAGGCCCTGTGGCTGCTGAGCCGCGCTGCCGGCCACGACGGCGACTACGAGCTGGAGCGCACGCGGCTGCTGGAACTCATCGAGCTGAGCGATCTGTTGGAGGCACCGGAACTCCGGGCCCGGTCGCGCGTCCGGTACGCCCGCTGCACACGCGCCCTGGGCGACATGCGCACGGCCGAACCGGCGGCCGTGGAGGCGCTGTCCGTCGCCCGCGCCGCGGAACTGGGCGTGTCCGACACCCTGGCCGCCCTGATGGTGCTGATCAGCATCGAGACGGAACTCGGCAGGCTGGAGACGGCCGGCCGGCACGTCGCCGAATTGGAGCGGGATCTGCTGCCCGTGGCCACGTCCGCCCAGGCGGCCGAAGCGTTGTGGACGGCCGCCGTGGTCAGCAACCGCCAGGGGGACGACGCGACCGCCCGGGCCAGGCTGGACACCGCCCTGGGCCTGCTGAAGGGCAAGGACGACCTGACCCTGTGGACCCGGCTACGGGCCGCCGCCACCGCCGCCGCGCTGCAGATGTCACCGCCCGGCGTGGCCGCCGCCGAGCGCTGGCTGGACGAGGCCGCCTCCGTCCTCCACCTGATCGGCACCCCTCTGCAGCTCCAGGAGTTGCGGGCGCTCCAGGCCCATCTCGCCTTTCATCAGGGTCGGCTGGACGACGCCCGGGCCCTCAGTCGGGCCCTGCTCGCCGAGGAGGACCTGCGCCTCTCCTACCGTGACCGGGTACGGCTGTCGGTCCTCGACGGCCGGCTGATGATCCTGGCGGGCCGCGCCGACGAGGGCGTCGCCGCCCTGCAACGGCTCGGGCGGCAGGCGACGGAGTCCGGGAACCTCGACCTGGCGGCCCACATCTGGCAGGCCCTGGCCACCACCCTGGCCGACGTCCGCTCCCCCGAGGCCCGGACGCAGACACCGGCGCGGGGCGACTCCGGACGCCACCGCGCCTCCGGCTCCTGAACGGCCCGCGCACGCCTGGCGCCTCGGTGCGCGGGCCGTGTTCGCGATGTGCGGCCGTGCGACCGGCGCCGACCGCCGCCCTGCGGCCGTGACGAAGCAGGCGGGACCACCCGCCGGAACAGCTCCCACCACTCGTAGTGCTCCGCATGAGACGACGTCATGGGTACGGGTGGTGACGCCTCCGCACCGCACGTTCAGGAAGAACGCCCCGGACCGGTACGAGGGGACGCACGAGCTCGTCGGACAACGGCCCGCCGCGGCAGGTGACGTCGGCACGCCCGCGGACCAGGGCGTTGTCTGTCGACGAGTGGCGAAGGGCGCCCGCGGTGAGCCGCGGAGCGGCGGATAGCGTACGGGCATGGCGATGACGGGGAAGCGACGGGTCCTGTACCGGCAGGGCAGCGGATTCTGGCGGATGACGGCGAAGTGGGTTCTGGTCTTCGGGGTCCTGTACCTGCTGGACGGCGGGCTGCTCCGGTCTTGGGGCGACGCTCTGGTCTGGCCGATGATCGGGATCCTGCTGTGGGTGCCGTTCGGGATCGGTGTCGTCTGGTACCCGAAGAAGAACCAGCGCGTCGAGCTGACGACGCGTGAACTGCGGGTGCGGCGCAAGCGGTTGCCGATGGAGGAGGTGAACCTGCTGCACGTGGCGCGGCTGTGGCTGGAGGGGCGGTCGACCGCGGACGACCAGCCGGTGCCGGAATGGCCACGGTTCGACCGGGTGGTGTGGGTGCCGCTGCGGGACGGCCGGGCGTTCGGCGTGGAGTTCCGCGACCCGGCCGCGTTCGCCGAGGTTTTCGGCGCCTTCGCGGTCGCGGCGTGCGGCGGGCCCGACATCGTCCGCGCGAGAGCCGCGGCGGAGACCTACCCGAATCCGGTCCCGATGCGGTCCCGCTCCGCCGACGACGCAGGATCCTGGCCGGACCTCCTGGACCTCTTCGACTGACAGCCGGGAACGCCGGCAGGGGGCAGCGCTCCGTCAGGGATACGGGGAACTGCACAGGGCCGGCGTCCCCGGCCGGCTCCCGCGGGAGGCGTTTCACACAGACACCGCCTCACGCGGCACCTGCGGCTCCCGCCGGGTGCACGCCGTCGGCCGCCGACCTGGCGGAACGCGACTTCACCCGTCACGTCCGGGACCAGCTGGGGGGGGGACCGACATCACCGGACATCCCACGGACGAAGTCCTGTCAGGAGCGGGGCTCCAGCACCTCCAGGGTGCCCGTTTCCGTGTCGTAACTGCGCAGGGTGGTGAGCCGGACCGACGACGGCGGCGCCGGCAGCAGCTCGAAGACCCGGGGGCCGGCGAAGGCGCCGGCCCGCCGGGAGCGACCGAGGGTGATGTGCGGGCTCCAGCGCGCGGGGGCGTGAAGAGGGTTGAGGGTCTCGGGCGGACTGTCCGAGACCACTGCGTCCCACACCCGGTCGTGCAGGGCTGCCAGAGCGGGGTCGAGATGCAGCGCCCAGGCCAGCACCGAGGTCGGCCGCTCGAAGCGGACCACGCCGGTGACCCGCACCGGCAGCGGCAGGGCGGCGGCCACCTCGGCAAGCTCCCAGCGGATCGGAGCGGTCAGCTCCGGGCAAGCGGCCAGGGTCAGGTGCGGGCTGTTGGTCGGTGAGTGATGACGCGCCTGACTGGGCAGTCCCGCGTCCGCGAGCCGCCACCAGGCCTCCCGGACCGCGAGGTCCGCCGCCTCGTCCAACAGAAGCTCGACTGTGCGCACGGGCGCAGCCTACCCACGAGGGCCCGCGGTTCCGCCGCCCCCACCGGCAGGAGCGTCGAACCGGGAGCGCGGCCGGGGGACGCGACCCCGCGCTCGTCAGGCCGGAGGCTCGGTCAGGGGGTCCGGCTCGCCCACGGCGTCGGCAGTGGCCCGGACCTGCGAAAGGGCGCTCGCCTTCCTCGTGCCGGGTCGTAGCGGACCGGACAGCACCCGGGGGTTCTCGGTGAAGGGATCCGGTGTGACGTGGATGCCTCTGGAGGGGTGGGGCCCCGTCGGCCGTCGGGCCGGTCCGCGACCGGCTCCCCGCATCCGGCCGGGTGTGGCCCCGTCTTGCGCGCGTTCGGGTGCCCGGCCGTGGTCATGCGTGTTTTCCGGGGGCGGGCGGTCGGCGGTTCTCGGGGCGGCCCGGGGTCGTGTCCCGGCCCGGCGGGTTCCGCTCGTCGTCCGGTCGCACGTGGGTGAGCTTGGCGGGGTTGGTGACAACGTAGACGCCGGAGACCTGGTCGCCGTCCGGGGTGAGGTCCATGACCATCACGGCGTACGGGGAGTCACCCGTGAACAGTACCGCCGCGTCGTCGCCGTTGACGCGACGGTAGCGGATGTCCAGGTTCTCGGTGCGCCGGGTGGCGTAGCCGGCCAGCATGCGGGCGGCCTTCTCCCGGCCGTGGACCGGACGCAGCCCGGCCGCCTGCCGTACGCCTCCGCCGTCGATCCAGACCGTCACGTCCGGGGCGAGGATCTCCATGAGCGCGTGGATGTCGCCGCCGAGGGCGGCTGTGACGAACCGCTCGGTCGCCTCCCGCCGGACGCGGGGGTGGGCGCGGTAGCGGGGGCGGCGGGCGTGGACGTGGGCGCGGGCCCGGTGGGCGAGCTGACGTACGGAGGCAGGGCTGCGGTCGAGCATGCCGGCGATCTCGGTGTGGGGATAGCCGAACACCTCGTGGAGGACGAACACCGCCCGTTCCAGCGGTGTGAGGGTCTCCAGGACCACCAGCATCGCCAGGGAGACCGAGTCCGTACGTACCGCGTGGTCGGCGGTGTCCGGGGCGAGGCCGGTGGCGGCATCGGCGACCAGGGGTTCGGGCAGCCAGGTACCGACGTACGTCTCCCGTCGGGAGGCGATGGCGGTCCGCCGGGCGAGTGCGTGGTTCACGGCGATGCGTACGAGGTAGGCGCGCGGGTTGCCGATCTCCGCCAGCGGCGCCCGACGGTTCTTGCCGGACCAGGACAGCCAGGTCTCCTGGAGCACGTCCTCGGTGTCGGCGACGCTGCCGAGCATGTTGTAGACGACGGAGAACAGGAGTTCGCGGTGATCGACGAAGAGCCGCGTCGTGTCGTGCGCCGGGCCGTCCTGTCGTTCTCCCCCGCCCGGTCCGCGCGGCGCGTCCCGCACCGGTCCCGCCCCACCCGTTGCCCGGCTGTCGTCGGATATGTCTGCCATGGGTCGTCCTCCTGTCCGGCACTCACTGGTGAGAGGGACGGGGCGACCGGAGTGTGACATCCACCCGGTGAGCGTGACACGGGTCACCGGCCGGCTCTTCGGAGTCGTACTCGCCCGAGCCGGCCGCTTCCCGGACGGGTGAGACCGCGGAGGCTGCCGCGGTCCCTCTCTTCCCGACCGGAAGGATCGCCTGCCGCGCCTTCGCCCCATGGCCGTCGAGGTCATGCCCATGGGCCCTTCCGGTTCTCCGTCTCCAGCGGGGTGAAACGGTCTGCGGGCAGGAGCGTGACCCTTCTTGAGCGGCGCGGTCGGGCCCTCATTCATTTCCTGCCGCCGAAGGCCTCCTTCCGGATGACGTCGAGGATGCTCGGAACACCTTCCGTGGTGCGGACGTCGACGAAGGCGCCCACATGACGGTTGCCGGCCGCCTCGCGCAGCAGCGCGTTTCCCAGGTCCGCGCGCGAGGTGAACCGTCCTGGCAGGCGCGAGGTGGAGACCCGGTAGTCGCTGACGGCATCCGTGTCGAAGAGACCGGCGGGGCGGACGACCGTCCACGCGCGGTCGCTGTCGCGCACGATCTCCTCCATGCGGCGCATGTCGTCGTACACCGTGCGCCCGACGGTACGCGCGATGAAGGGTTCGAGCACCTTCCGGAAGAAGAAGGTCTCGCCGGGTGCCGGCACGCCGAAGAGCACGGTCGAGGTCACGCAGACCAGGCGTCGGACGCCGTGTTCGGTCATGGCCTGGGTGAGGTGAGTGATGCCCTCGGAGTACACCGTGACGGGGTTTCGGCTGTACGGCACCCCGAGCGTCGAGATCACCGCGTCCTGCCCGGCCACGGCGCGTTCGACGGCGCCGGGATCCAGCACATCCGCACCGACCACCCGCAGACGCGGGTGGCTCAGCGGGAAGCCCTCGGGGCGGCGTGTGACGGCGGTGACCGTGTGGCCTTCGGTGATCGCCTGCCCGGTGACCTGCCGCCCGGTCGGCCCATTGGCCCCGAATATCACGATTTTCACGTGTTTCCCTCTCTTGCGGACGACCCGTCGGTGGGCATGGAGCATGCGCGCGGTGTCGTCGTCCAGGCTGGTCTTGTCAGAGGAGAGGAGCCAGATGACGACGAATGTGACATCCCGTCGGCGGGGCCTTTCGTTCTCACTCCCCGCACTCGGGCGGGGTTCGGGGACCGTGGTGGGCGGGGCCGGCCACCACGGTCCCCGAAGCAGGGGACGTCCATCCGGTCGTCACGCGTCGGACGTCACGGAGCGACGCCTGAGCCCGGGAGGCGGGCTGGTCATCCAGGGAGGGAGACGGGGGCCGCGGTTTTGCGTCCCGTGCCGAGCGTCAGGAGCGGGGAGGCCCCGGTCAGGGCGACACCGAACCAGCCGACGGGTGCGACTGACACCGGCGGGTGCGGCGTTCCTGCCCGCCGCACGCCAGTGTCTGGAGGCCGCCGAGCGCGCGGCCGCCGAGGTGGCCGCGGCGGTCGGCGAGGTACGCGGACGGCTCGCCGTGGGTCTGATCCCCACCGTCGCCGCGGTCGACATCCCGGGCGCCCTGCGCGAGTTCCGCCGGCGGTACCCCGACGTGCGCGTCAGCCTGAGCGTCGGCGCGAGTGACGAACTTGTCGAGCAGGTCGAGGAGGGAGCCATCGAGGTGGCCTTCCTCGGCCTGCCGACCACGGCACGGCCCCAGGGTGTCGACGCGGTCGAGCTCGCCCGTGACCGCCTCGTCGCCGTGGTCGCGCCGAACCACCCGCTGGCCAAGGAGTCGGCGGTCGACCTGCGCAGACTCTCCTCCGAGGTCTTCGTGGACCTGCCGGCCAAGACCGCCGGACGCGCCCAGTCCGACCAGGTGTTCTCGGCCGCCGGTCTCACCCGCGACGTCGCCTTCGAAGTGACCAACGCCGATTTCCTCGCCCGGCTGGTCGGCCAGGGCCTCGGCGTCGCCCTGCTCCCTTCCGCCTACGTGCGCCGGCTCACCGGCGTGACCACCATCGAGGTCGCCGACGCACCGGACCGCGTCGAGTACGTCATCTGGAGCCGGATCAGCCGCACACCCGCCGCCACCGCCTTCCTGGCCCTGCTCGGCATCCCGGCCGTCCCCGGCGCGCAAGGAGACCGGCAGGGCATGCCCGGCGCTTAAGGATGCTCAGTCGAGGCAGAACTCGTTGCCCTCGATGTCCTGCATCACGATGCAGGACTCGTTTTCGTCATCGGCGTACAGCGTTCGCACGTGTACCGCGCCGAGCGCGACCAGTCGTGCGCATTCGGCCTCGAGTGTGGCGAGGCGCTCTTCGCCCACGAGCCCGGTGCCGGCCCGCACGTCGAGGTGCACCCGGTTCTTGACGACCTTGCCTTCGGGAACGCGCTGAAAGAACAGTCGCGGTCCCACACCTGAGGGATCACTGCACGCGAACCATGAGCCTCGATCCTCAGCCGGCCGCGAGCGATGGAAATCGTCCCACGTGGCAAACCCCTCCGGCGGCGGAGGTACGACATACCCCAGAACCTCACACCAAAAACGAGCGACGCGCTCAGGCTCTGCGCAGTCGAAGGTGACTTGGAACTGCTTGATCGATGACATCGGCGCACCATAACAGAGGTCCCTGGTGCTCATCTCCCGATAAAAATCCGCACCTTGACGGGAGACGGTCCTCGCGCGCCCGAACCCCGTGGAGGTGGGGGTCGCCACCTCAGATCCCTAGTGTCACCGGCCGCTCCGGCCGTAGGGCTGGAGGAGCTGGTCGACGGGCGCGTAGTCGTCGGTGAGCAGGGGGGCGTTGCCGATCCAGGACGTGAGGTCGTCGCCGGTGGCGATTTTCCAGCCGGTCCCCCGGGCGTCCAGTGCTTCCTGCATCGCGCGCAGGTCGACTGTCCGGTCGGAGGCGACCATCACCAGATTGCCCCCCTCGGGGGTGGCGGTCGGGTCGAGGCCGATGTCACCGGGTTCGCCGAGAAGGGCGACGTGCCCGAACGTCTCGTTCAGCGTGGCCGCTTCGGCACGTGCGAAGGCCAGATCACCGTGATCGATGAGGTTGGCGACGTACAGGCCGTCCTCCTCGAGCACTCTCCGCACATCGGTCATCGCTTCCACCGTGGTGAGGTGCCACGGGACGCTGACGCCGCCGAAGGCGTCGCCGACGACGAGGTCGCGGCTGCCGGTGCCGAGTCGCCGCAGGGCCAGGCGGCCGTCCTCAGCGCGTACGTCGATACCGTGCTCCGGCCTCGGACCGAGCTGGTCGCGGTCGATGCGCACGACCCCGCTGTCGATCTCTGACACGAGGCTGCGCGTTCCGGGACGCGTGGCCGCGAGGTAACGGGGCAAGGTGAGCCCGCCGCCGCCCAGGTGGTGGGCAGCGAGCGGCTCGCCTTCGGGAAAGGCGGCGTCGACCACCGACGCGATGGCACGCACGTACGCGAACTTCAGGAACGTCGGGTCGTCGATGTCGACGTAGGAATGCCGCACGCCGTCCAGGACGAGTGTGCGGCCGCCGTCCCGGTCGGGGTCGGCGACGACCCGTGCACAGTGGTACCTGGTTTCGGCGTCGCAGCCGCCCGGCGCGACCATGGTGGCGAGGCCGCCGGCGACGACCGCCAGCGTCAGGGCAGGGGTGCCGCTCCACCTGCGCATCCGCCATCCGACCAGCGCCGAGCCGACCACCAGCAGTGTTCCCAGGCCGATCAGGATGTCGCTGACCGGCAGCCTCGACACGAGGACGAAACCGGTCAGGACGGTACCGAAGATGGCACCGACGGTCCCGACGCCGGACAGCCGGCCGACGACCGTTCCGGTTTCGGCAAGGCTGGTGAGGCGCAGCTTGGTCACCATGGGCGTCACCGCGGACAGCAGGGCGCCCGGCACGAGGATGGTCAGCGACGCGATCAACAACAGCACCGCGGGAGCCCACTCCGCCGCGCTGCGCAGCACGGCAGGGGTGAGCGCCACGACCGCTCCCGACACTCCCAGCGAAGGGCCGAGGAGCCGACGCGGATCGACCTGATCGGCCATGCGCCCACCCAGCCACGAGCCCAGAGCGATCGCCGTGAGGGCGATGCCGATCACCATGGTGCTGGTCTCGAGGGTGAGGCCGAGGTAGGGAGCCAGCAGCCGCAGGGCGACGATCTCGACCACCAGGACCGCGGCCGAGGACCCGAACACGAGCACGGCGGCGACACGCGGACCCAGGTCGTGGTTTCGAGGCGCGTCCTCGGCGACAGGCGAGGAAGACATTCCGGTCACGGGCGACATCCTTCCATGCGACTCGCCGGTCGAGCACCACGGCGAAAACCCCGCAGCCTTCAGGGTGTTCGACGAGGTGCTGCATGGTCGGCGGTGATACGCCGGTCACGGTCGTGTCATTCTCCGCTGCGGCAAGCCGCGTTCAGCCGGACTCCGCGGAGGACGCGGGCGGTGCGTTCATCCCCGTCTCGAGCCTCGAGGGGTCTTCGCGACGCGGATGTGTCGCCGCGGCAGCCCTGGTCCCTGGTCAGGCTTCCGCTCGCCGGCGCACGGCGAGGGCCGCGATGTCGTCCTCGAGCCTTCCGCCCGCGTAGTGGAGCAGGTCCGCGTGCAGCCGGTCCAGCAGCTCGCGGGGCGGCGCCTGGTTGTGCCGCCCCGCCCAGTCCGTCAGCGGGAAGAACTCGCCGGCCCGGTCGCGGGTCTCCGTCACGCCGTCGGTGTAGAGCAGCAGTTGGTCGCCCGGGGCGAAGGCGACGGTGTCCACGTGGTAGTGGTCTCCCAGGAGCGCCGAGAGATTGAGGGGGGTCGAGGTGAGGGTGGGCTCGAGAACGTGGATCTCCCCGCCGCGCACGAACACCGGGGGCGGATGCCCGCAGTTGAGGATTCTGACGTGCTCGCCGCCGTGCGGGATCTCGGCGATCAGGACGGTGGCGAAGTGCTCCGTCTGATCATCGGCGGGGACCGCGGCGCTGTAGCGGGACATGGTGGTCTGGAGCCGACGGACGAGGGCCCTGAGGTCGGGCTGGTCGTACGCGTTCTCCCGGAAGCAGTTGATCACCGCGGAGGCGACCCCCACCGCCGACAGGCCCTTGCCCCGCACGTCGCCGATGAGCAGCCGGACCCCGTACGGCGTGTCGGCGGCCTCGTAGAAGTCGCCTCCGATCCGGGCCTGCTCCTGGGCCGCCAGATACAGCGACTCGATCTCGACGTCCTGGACCCGGTGCGGCAGCGGCCGCAGCAGCACCTTCTGAGCCGCGTCGGCGACGAGCCGGACCTGGAAAAGCGTCTCCTCCCGCTGGAGTCGCAGATGGCTCGCGTATGCGGCCGTCAAGGTGACGGCGATGATCGCGGCGGCCGTGTACGGCGTCCCCAGATCGGAGTGGACGAAGCTGAGGCCGATCATGATCAGCAGGCAGAACGTCCCCAGCAGGACCGTCGGGAGCACAGGCCACAGCGCGGCGGCGAGGGCGGGTGCCGCGGGCAGCAGGCGGCTGAAGGCGATCTCCCTCGGAGTGGAGAACGCCAGGCCGGTGATGAGGACGGTGACGACCACCGGTGACAGCAGCACGGCTTCCCGCCGGCCACCGTTCGGACGATGGCGGCGCCGGAACCTTCCTGAGCCGATCATAAAACGGATCTTATCGGGACGATGCGGGCATCGATCCGTGACAGCGCAGGTACTCGTGTCCGGGGATCAGCCGCTCGTGCGGTTTTCCGCACGGCCGGACGGCAACGCACGGGCTTTTCCTCGCGCGTCGCGGACGGCACCACAGGCGCGGCACACGAAGTGACGGTGGTCGCCGTGGCGCCCGGTCTCGTAGCGGGGGACCCGCGATCCGGGTGGATCGGATCGGACCGGCGTCCGCGAGGGCGCGCGACACGGTGCAGGTGGCCCGCGGAGGCAGGCGGCCGGTGATCCGCCGGGCGCGCTCACGCAGGGTACCGGCGCCGAGGTGACCGCCCGGGGCCGAGACGGCCGTCAGCACCGCCACGCGCGGAGCGGTGACTCGCCCACCCGCCGTACGCGGTCGTTCGGCGGCCGCCGCCACCGGGCACAGGCGGCCGTGTGTGATTCAGTGGTCGTCCCAGTGCCCCTCGTGGGCGGCGTGCCGATGCCCTTCGTGCACGTAGTCGACATGGTCGCCGTGCGGCACGGCGACATGGCCACAGCCGCTTCCGTGCTGGTGCTCGTGACCCTCGTGCCGCGCGTGACCGGCGGTCGCGCACTCGTCGGTGTGCCCGTCGTGCGCGCGGTGGATGTGTCCGTCGTGCACGTAGTCGACGTGGTCTCCGTGCGGGACCGCGACGTGCCCGCAGCCCTCCTCGTGCCGGTGGTCGTGGCCTTCGTGGGTGCGATGCCCGGTGACGGACGTCATGACGTACTCCCGATGCGGACCGGATGGGCGGCCGCCCGTCCGACGGCCTCTGCGGCGCTACCGAATCAACATAGGATGACGCGCGCGACCACGCACGCGGAGGAAGGGCGACGAGCACCCGGAGCACCGCCTGTCCGGCGGTCGAGAGGATCGTACGGAACCTCTCCCCGGACCGCCGCAGGCTCCTTGCAGGCGAGCCGGGCGCGTGGCGCCCGGTGACGACCGGGACGGGATCCTGATGAGTCCGGTCCTCCGAAGCGGTTCCCTCCCCTGCGGGCTCACGTCCCGGCGGGAGCACGGACTCCGGGCGCGCCGTCCATGACCGCCACCAGTACGGCGCTGTCACCGAACTGCCAGACCGGTACGACATGGGCGAAGCCCGCCCGGCGCAGCAGTTCGGCGTGACGGTGCGCCGTCACCCTCTCGTCGCCCCCGCTCCCGGCGCGGGCCGCCGGGCGCCGCCCGCGTTCGTCGAACAGGTCGGCCAGTTCGGGGTCCCGGGCCGCGTCGTCCCACCAGGACCGCCAGTCCTCCCGTGTGCGGCTGCCCGTCCGCTCCGACCTGCGACGGCCCACATGGGCGGTGAGGGCCGAGCACGCCGGCGCGTCCGGCGGGAAGTGGTCCCCGTTGACGAGGACACCGCCGGGGCGCAGCAGGGACGCCAGGGAGCGGTAGGTGCGCAGCAGCGCCGGCTCGGGCAGGTAGTGCAGCGCGGTCGTCGAGACGGCGGCGTCCAGGGGACGTTCCAGTCCGAGGGACCGGGTCCAGCCCTCCTCGCCGATGACGGTGTCGACGTAGCGGGCGGCGTCGGCGTGGTGCGTCCGCCCCAGTTCCAGCAGCAGGGGGTCCATGTCGGCGGCGACGATCTCGGCGTCCGGGAAGCGGGCGGCGAGCCTGGCGGCCAGGGAGCCGGGGCCGCACCCCAGGTCGAGCAGATGGGGGCGGGCACGGCCGGCGGTGGTGTGCTCGACGACGTCCGCGATCACGGAGAACCGCTCCTCGCGGTCCACCGCGTACCGCTCCTGCTGCCGTTCCCAGCGTTCCACCCACATCCTGGCCGTCTCCATGCTCACGCCCATCGCTTGCGCCACCTCATCCGTTCCTCGTCCGTCCGTGGGCACGGACGAATCTACAGGTGGAAACGGTTATCAGTTGCCATTCACGTCAACGACGCGAGGACGGTCAGCAGACGGTCGATCTCCTCCACCGTGTTGTACACGTGCAGGCTCACCCGTACCGACCCGTCCCGCTCGTCGGCGCCGGCCTGGCAGAGGCTGTCGGCGCGCACCATGAAGCCGTGGCTGAAGAGGATGAACCCCAGGTCGTCGGAGGGGATGTCGCGGTGCCGGAAGGTGACGATGCCGTGGCGGCGCTGGGCCGCGGGGAGTGCGGAGTCGGCGGCCAGGCTCGCCGGGCAGCCGAGGACCTCGTACGGGCCGAGGCGCCCGAGCCGGTCGGTCAGCCGGGTGGTGAGCGCGGTCGTCCAGCGCGCGATCCGTTCGACTCCGGCGGCGTCGAGCCAGTCGAGCGCGGCCCGCAGGGACACGATGCCCGCCGTGTTGGGCGTGCCCTGCCAGCCGTCCGGCCGGAACACAGGCCCTCGCGCGTTGCGTGCCCAGACCGCCCCCGAGCCGGGCAGGGCCATCGCCTTGTGCCCGGAGAAGACCACGAAGTCCACGTCCAGCGACGGATCGTCGAGACGGACGGGCAGGTGGCCGACGCTCTGCGCCGCGTCCAGACAGATCGGCACGTCCGGGCCGACCGCCGCGCGGATGCGGTGCACGTTCATGTCGCCGCCGTAGACGTGGTGGACGTGGGTGGCGGCCACGAAGCGGGTCCGCGGGCCCACGGCCTCGCCCAGGGCCCGGTGGTCGTAGTCGCCGGAGGCCGTCTGGTACGGCAGGGCGCGCACACGGACGTCGATGCCGCGTTCGGCCAGCAGCCGCCGGGCCTCGAGCCAGGGGTCCAGGTTGGCCCGGTGGTCGGCATGCGGCACGAGGATCTCGTCGCCGTCGGTGAGGTACGGGACGAGCCAGTCGCGGGCGACGGTGCGCAGGCCCTCGGTGGTGCCGCTGGTGAAGTGGACCCCGGAGCGGCCCGGTTCGGGGTCGTGGAGGAACTCCTTGACCCGTTCCCGGGTCGATTCCACCAGCTCCGTGGTCCGGTTGGCCCAGGGATAGGTGCCGCGCCCCGCGTTGGCGTTCGACGTCGTGAGATAGGTCTGGACGGCCTCCAGTACGGCGCGCGGCTTCTGGGACGTCGCCGCGCTGTCGAGGTACGCCAGCTCCGGATGGGCGGTGACGATGGGGAACTGCTCCCTCAACTCCCGCTGCCGGAGCGGGTCGTCCGGCTCCACCCCGGCGAGCGGGTGCCCCGCGCTCACTCACGCACCAGCGGTGCGCCCGCGTCCCGCCAGGCGACGATCCCGCCGGCCAGGCTGCGGACGTCCGGATGGCCCATCCGGGTCAGCGCGGCGGCGTAGCGCAGCGACTTCTCGCCGACGGGACAGGCCAGCAGGACCGGCGTCCGCTTGCTGAAGGGGAGCCCGCCGCGGAGCAATTCCTCGAACAGCTCGTCGACCATGTTGACCGAGCCCTCGATGTGCAGGGCGGCGTAGGCGTGCGGGCTGCGCAGGTCGACGACGAGCGGCCGGGGATCACCCTCGACGGTCCAGCGCCGGGCGTCGTCGACTCCGATGACGCGGGCCTCCGCGCGGGCCTCGGCGTCGGTGACGGCCGACACGGACCGCCCCCGGTCCGTCCGGCCGAAGAGTTCCGGGCGCCGCTGACGCACATAGCTCAGGTAGCTCTCGGCCCGGTCGCACACGATGAAGACCGCCGTCCGGCGCTGCCCCGTCCCGTCCAGCTCGGCGTCGGCGTGCCGCAGGTGCCGGACCGCTCCTTGGTAGGCGGCGCCTCCGGTCGGTCCCGACAGCAGTCCGCAGCGGCGGATGAGGGTGATCATCCCGTCGATGGCCTCGCCGGAGGTCACCGACTCGATGGTGTCGTACGTCGCCGGGTCGAACAGGCCGACCTGGTGGACCTCGTCGATGGTGCGGATGCCGGGGATGAAGTCCGACTTGTGGGCGACCAGGCCGAGGACCCGCACCTGCGGGTCGTGCTCGCGCAGCACCCTGGCGACGCCGGTCGACGAACCGGCCGTGCCGACACAGGCGACGAACCAGTCCGGCGCACGCCCGTCGAGGTCCTTGACTATCTCGGGTCCGGTACCCGCCGCGTGGGCCTCGACGTTGCGCGGGTTGAAGTACTGGTCGGTGTGCAGGTAGGTGCTCCCCGGGTCGGAGAGCGCCCGGTGGAAGTGGGTCAGCGGGTCGTCGGTGTCGGTCGGGTCGAGGCACTCGCTGCGTCCGGGCAGTTCCTCGATCTCCGCGCCGAGGAGCAGCAGGAGCTCCTTGATCTCGGGCACGCGCATGCGGTTGGTGACGCTCTTGAACCTCAGTCCGTGCATGCCGGCCAGCAGGGCGAGGGCCTTGGCCGTGTTGCCGCTGGAGAGTTCGACGACCGTCCCGTCGCCGTCGGCCGCGGCCTCCAGGTGGGGCCGGGCCATGTGCCAGGCGGGCCGGTCCTTGACGGACCCGAACGGGTTGAGCATCTCCAGCTTGGCGTAGAGGTCGATGTTGCGCAGCGCGTGCACGCCGGGGTCGATGCGCACCAGAGGTGTGTTGCCGATGGCCTCCGTGATGCTGTCGTACCTCATCCGGGTGTTCCCCCCAAGGGTGTGATCGGCCAGTAGTCCTCGTCCAGGCACCAGCGCCAGGAGTCGCCCCGCCGCTCCACCGCGACCGTCCGGGCGGCGGGCTGCCGTTGCGCGTGGTGGGCGTGGAAGTCCATGGCGTATCCGGCGGTGTTGGCGAAGGCCAGCAGATCTCCCGCGCGCGGCAGCCGGGGCAGGAAGACCAGGCGCCGGGTGATGAGATCGCCTTCCAGGCACAGGTTGCCGGTGAGGTAGACGCCGAAAGGTTCCTCCTCACCGGTCGCCGCTTCGTCACGCGGCAGCAGGACGGGGTCCACGAGGACTCCGTGCTCCTCGAAGCTCATGTCTCCCGCGTTCATGCCGAGGCGCACCACGTGGTGCCCGGAGTCCGTGTCCGCGGGCCGTACGTCCAGCACCCGCGCCAGCGACAGCCCGCACTGGTCGACCAGGGAGCGGCCGGGTTCGATGTACAGGTCGTGGAGGTGTTCCAGGAGGAGGGTGGCCGACGGCCGGCCCGACGCCGGTGCGGGCAGGGAGAGCAACTCGTCGAGGTAGCCGGGGCCGGCGGTGGGACGGTGCGCGGGGTACAGCGCGGCCGCCCCGCGGACCGTGCCGCCCTCGTTGCGCAGCCCGTAGCCGTGACCGCGCCAGGTCAGCGGCGGGCGGACACCGAGCACCGCCTCGCTCAGCGCGGTGGTCCACCGCTCCCACTCCCCCGCCTCGGCGACGTAACCGACGCCGAATCCGCCCCCGATGTCGAGGGCGCGCGGCGCCAGTCCCCGTGCCCGGCACTCGTCCATGAACAGCACGCACTGCTCCAGCGCCCGTGCCTTCTCCTCCACGCCGGTGGTGTCCAGGTGGTAGGCGGCGCCGGTGAACTCCACGGCGTCCGCGTTGCGTTCGAGCGCCGACAGCAGCGCCTCCGCGTCCCGCACCGGGGTGCCGAAGCGGCTGCGCCGGGAGAGCAGCCGGGTGCCCGCTCCCCCGTGGCCGGCGGCGGACTCGAATCCGGACAGGCGCACCAGTACGGCGACCCGGCCGAGACCGTGCGTGCGCACCAGGCCGGAGAGCCGTTCCAGCTCTCCGGCCGAGTCCAGGTTCACCGTCGCCCCCACGCGCGCCGCCAGCCAGAGGAATTCGGCGTCCTTGGGGCCGGTGGCCATGATGCGGTCCCCGGTGAATCCACACCCCAGTGCGTGCCTCAGCTCCTCCAGGGAGGCGACGTCGACCCCGACGGCGGCCGGGTCCTCGGCCGCCAGCCGCCGCACCAGGGCACCGGCCCGGTTCGCCTTGTGCGCGAAGTACACGCGCCCGCTCAGACGGTGGCGGCGGTAGACGGCACGGAAGCGGGCGGCGTTCCGGGCGACGGCCTCGGGGAGCAGCACGTTGAGCGGAGACCCGAGCGCGTCGACGAGCGAGTGCAGGAAGGGCCGGTCCGTCAGCAGTGAGGCGAGCTGCGGATCCACCCTCGGCCTCAGATACAAGGGCGCATCCACGTGAGACCCCTCCCCGTGTCGGCCGACCGCCGTCGCGACGATCGTTCGGGAGTAGTCGTTTCCAGGTACACCCGTCCCTAAGCCTCACCGGACCGTGCCCCTGGACGGCGTCCCGTGCTCAGGAGGGGTGGTGGGTGTGCGGTCGAGCGCGCTGCCGGGGCGGCCAATGCGTCCCTCCCGGGTCTCCTCTTCCGTGGCGCGGCCTTCCTCATCGGCGGAAGCGAGGTCCGGCGGAACCACACTTATGAAAATGATTGTCATCATGCTACGGTCGTCGCACACCCGATCTTGACCGAGCACTGCCCCGGAGTGTCCCCGTGCGCCTCCCCGCCCGTTTCGTCCCTCTCACCGCGGTCACCACCGCCTCCCTCCTGCTCACCGGCTGCTTCTCCGCGGCGTCGGACGCCGACGGCTCCTCCGAGGGCGAGAGCCGTCGCATACGCGTCGCGATGATGCAGCCGCCGCGCTCGGGGCTCTCTCCGCTCTCCGACGACGCGTTCAAGCTGTCCCGCTGGTCGACCGCCGAGACCCTGGTGAAGCTGGACGAGGACGGCGACGCCGAACCCGCCCTCGCCACCGGGTGGAAGCAGTCCGGACGCAGTTGGACCTTCACCGTCCGGGACGGTGTCACCTTCCACGACGGCACCGACCTCACCGCCGAGGCCGTGGTCGACTCCCTCACCCGCGCCGCCACCGCGTCCCCCAAGCCGCGCATCCTCGACGGCGTCGACATGACCGTGGAGGCCGACGGGGACAAGGTCACCGTCACCACCGCCGAGGAGGACCCGCTCGTCCCGCAGCGCCTCAGCTCTCCGCAGCTCGCGATCCTCGCGGCCAAGGCGTACGAGGGGAAGACCGTGAACCCGGCCGGCGCGGGCACCGGCCCCTTCGAGCTGACCGAGGTGAACGGCACGTCCTCGGCGACCCTCGACCGCTACGACGACTACTGGGGCGGCAAGGCCAAGGCCCCCGGCATCGACGTCCGCTTCGTGCCCGACGGCACCGCCAGGGCCGCCGCCCTGCGCAGCGGCGAGGCCGACATCGTCGAGGCGGTCCCCGTCTCGCAGGCCGCCGTGCTCGACCAGGACCTGATCACCGAGGTCCCCATGCCGCGCACCAACACCCTGTACCTGAACACGGAGAAGGGTGTTTTCAAGGACGCCTCGCTGCGCGCGGCCGCACGGGAGGCGATCGACGCGAAGTCCCTCGTGGACGGCGTGTACGAGGGACGCGCCGACGTCGCCGAGGGCCTGCTGGGCCCGGCGCTCCCGTGGGCGGCCGAACTGCGCGAGCCGGTCGAGGGCCGGGCGAAGGCCGGCGACCCGGCCGGGAAGACCGTCACCATCGGCACCTTCACCGACCGCGCCGAACTCCCCGAGGTCGCCGCCACCCTGCAACAGCAGTTGCAGGAGGCCGGCTTCAAGGTGAAGCTGGAGATCCGCGAGTACGCGAACATCGAGTCCGACGCGCTGGCAGGCCGGTTCGACGCGTTCGTCCTGTCCCGGGCGACCGTCCTCGACTCCGGCGACCCGGCCGCGTACCTCTACAGCGACTTCGCCTCCGAGGGATCCTTCAACATCTCCCAGCTGGCCGACCCGGCGGTCGACAAGGCGCTTCGGAAGGCGTCCTCGGCGCCGACCGGTGACGCGCGGCGCAAGGCGGTCATCGAGGCCGAGGCCGCCGTGCTCGCCACGGACGCCGCGGTGCCCATGCTGCACGAGCGCGTCGTCCAGGGCGACGCCGCCGGGGTCACGGGCGCGGCCCACGACCCGCGCGAGCGGGAGCTCGTCACCATCGACACCCAGGTCAAGTGAGGTCCCGCACACGCGGGCGGGCCGGTGCGGCCACGCTGACCCGCCTCGTCTGCCTCACCGCCGTACTGGCCGCCGTCGGCCTGCTGCCCTGGCTCTCCGGCCGCGACCCCGCGCTGACCGTGCTGCGGGCGCGGTCGGCCGAGCAGGAGCCCACCCGGGAGGCCCTGGACGCGGTGCGCCGTGACCTCGGCCTGGACGCGGGCCCCCCGTCGCTGCTGGGTGACTGGCTCGCCGGGCTGGTCCGCGGCGACCTCGGCACCTCGTGGGTCTCGGGCACCGACGTGCTGCCGTCCGTGCTCTCCGGTCTCCAGGTGTCCTCGGGCCTCATGGCCGCCGCCCTCGCGGTCGCGGTACTGCTCGCCTGCACGCTGGTCGCACCGGTGCTGGTGCGCGGCCGGGGGTCGGCGGGCGCGTTCGGCGCCATGCTCGCCGCGGTGCCCGAGTTCCTGCTCGCCACGGTGGCGCTGCTGGTGTGCGGGGTGTGGCTCGGCGTGCTGCCGACCTCCGGCTGGCAGGGCCCGGAGTACCTGGTCCTGCCCGCCGTCGCCCTCGGTGTCCCGGCGGGCGGACTCCTCGGCCGCCTGGTCGCGGACGCGCTGCCGACCGTGCTGGACGAGCGCTGGGTGGAGCTGTGGCGGGAGGCCGGGGTGAGCCGGACGCGGATCGCGGCGGCCGCGCTGCGGCGCGTCCTGCCGCCGCTGGTCCCGCAGTTCGGCATGGTGGCCGTCGGCCTGACCGGCGGGGCGGTCGCCGTGGAGACGGTGTTCGCGGTACCCGGCATCGGCCGTACGGCGCTCGGAGCGGCGAAGTCCCAGGACCTGCCGCTGCTCCAGGGTTCCGTGCTCGCCCTGCTGGTGCTGGGACTGGCCGCGGGTGCGCTGGCCGCAGGCGTACGGCGCCGCCTGCTCGGCCCGGCGCTGCGCGACGCGGGCCTGACGCCGCCCGCACCGCGCCCGGTGCGGGCGCACCCGGCGGTCCCCGCGGCACTGGGCGCCGTCCTGCTGACCGCCATCGGCTGGGGGCTGCTGCGCGACCCGTACACCGTGGACACGACGGCCCGGCTGCTGCCCCCGTCGTGGACGCATCCGCTCGGCACCGACGGACTCGGCCGGGACGTCCTGGCCCGGCTCGGGCACGGCGCGACCACGACGGTCGGCACGGCCGTCGCCGTGTGCCTCGCGAGCCTGCTGCTCGCGCTGGCCTTCGGATTCCTGCCGCAGGTGGCCGCCGGGGCCTCCGACATCGCCAACGCACTGCCACCGGTGATCGTCGGTGTCCTGGTCGCGGCGGCCGTGGGCCCCGGTACGGGCGGCGCCGCCCTCGCGGTCGCGCTGGTCTCCTGGCCCCCGTTGTCCGCACACGCGGCGGCCCTGGTGCAGGAGGTGCGCGCGTCGGCGTTCCTGACCGCCCAGCGTGCCATCGGCGCCACCCCGTGGTGGATCCTGACCCGCCACGTCCTGCCGTCGGTGGCCGGCCCCGTCGCCCGGCACGCGGTCCTCCGCCTCCCCGGCATCGCCCTCGCCCTCGCCTCCCTGGGCTTCCTGGGACTCGGCGCGCAGCCGCCCGCCCCCGAGTGGGGCCTGCTCCTCGAGGAGTCCCGCGCGTACGTGGAGCGGGCCCCGTGGGCGGCGCTCACCCCGGCGGTCGCCCTCGCGCTGCTGGCCGGCCTCGCCGTGGCGGGAGCGGCGTACGCACAGGGACGCACCGTGCCGCGCGCCTCCCGCACGGCCGCATCCCCCGGCTCCCCCTCCCGTCCCTCCCGGAAGGAGGCCTCCCTTGACGGCAGCGCCACCTGACACCGACGCCCTCCTCTCGGTACGCGGTCTCGGCGTCTCCCTGCACGGGGTCCAGATCGTCAGCGGGCTGACCTTCGACGTCCGCGCCCGGGAGGTTCTCGCCGTGGTCGGCGAGTCGGGCGCGGGCAAGTCCCTCACGGCACGCGCGCTGCTGGGCACGGCCCCCCGGGCCGCCCGCGTGACGGGGAGCGTGCGGCTGCGCCGTACCCCGGGCTCGTACGACGAACTCGTGGGCGCCCCGGCCGCGGCCCGCACCGCCCTGCGCGGCCGCCGCACGGCCCTCGTCCCGCAGGACGCGCTCTCCGCGCTCTCCCCCGTGCATCCCGTGGGCGACCAACTCGCCGCCGCCGTACGGTCGGTGGCACGCGTCTCGCGCACGGAGGCCCGTGCGCGGGCGGTCGCCGCGCTCGACCGGGTGGGCATCGCGGACGCCGCACGCAAGGCGCGGGCGTATCCGCACGAGTACTCCGGCGGGATGCGCCAGCGCGCCGTCATCGCCATGGCCACGATCAACGAGCCGGACCTGCTGATCGCCGACGAGCCGACGACCGCGCTGGACCCGGACCTCCGGGAGCAGGTGCTGCGGGTCCTCGGCGAGCAGCGGGAGGCGGTGGGCGCCGCCCTCGTCCTGGTCACGCACGACCTGGGGACGGTCCGCGACCACGCCGACCGCGTGCTCGTGATGTACGCCGGACGCCAGGTCGAACAGGGGCCGGCCCGACGCGTGCTGGACCGCCCCGCGGCGCCGTACACGGCGGGGCTGCTGGCGTCGCTGCCGCCGGGCGAACCCGGTGGGCACGGCGGCCGCCGACGTCTCCCCACCATCCCCGGCGCCCCGCCCGCCTTCGACCGTCTCCCGCCCGGCTGCGCCTTCGCGCCCCGCTGTCCGCTGGCCGACGACCGCTGCCGGCGCGAGGAGCCGCGGCCCCGGGCGGCCGGCGACGGCCACGAGGTCTCCTGCCATCGCCGGGAGGACGTGCCCCACCCGGCGACCGAGTTGTTCCTGGAGCGGTCCGTATGAACACCCCCGTGATCCCCGCGCCGCGCCGCGCCGCGGACGACCCGCTGCTGGACGTCCGCGACCTGGTCGTGCGCTACGGCCCGGTCACCGCCGTGGACCACGTCTCCTTCACCCTGGAGGCGGGCGAGACCCTCGCCCTGAACGGCCCGTCGGGTTGCGGCAAGTCCTCCACGGTCACCGCCGTGCTGCAGTTGCGCCGCCCGGACGCCGGCGAGGTCCACTTCGAGGGCCGGGAGCTGACCGCGCTCACCGAACGCGAACTGCGTCCGCTCCGCCCCCGGATGCAGCCGGTCTTCCAGGATCCGTACGGCTCGCTCAGCCCTCGCCACCGCATCCGGGACGCGGTGGCGGAACCCCTGCGCGTCCAGGGCCGCTGGAGCGACGCGGAGAGCCCCGCCCAGGTCGCCGAACTCCTCGGCCGGGTCGGCCTGGACCCCGCCCACGGCGACCGCTTCCCGCACGAGCTGTCCGGCGGGCAGTGCCAGCGCGCGGGCATCGCACGGGCGCTGGTGTCCGAGCCCCGGCTCCTCGTCCTCGACGAGCCGGTCTCCGCCCTCGACCCGTCCGTCCGGGCCGGCATCCTCAACCTGCTCGCCGGTCTCCAGGAGGAGCTGGGGCTCGCGTACCTGTTCATCTGCCACGACCGGGCGCTGGTACGCCACTTCGCGGACCGGACGATCGACATGCGCGACGGCCGCCTTGTAGGGGGGTAACCGTCCGCCTCCCCCGGCCGCGCTGCCGCCGGCCCGGTACCGGACGGCCCTCCGATGGGGCCCGGCGCCACGGCTCCGGGCGCCACATCGGAGGGAGATCAGGCGTCGCCGTCGAGCACGGCGGTGGTGGGGCGGGCCCGCTCACCGTAGATCTCCGCGTACAGACCGGTGGTGCGCTCGATGGTCTTCCGCTTGTCCTCGGCGGTGACGGTGCCTGCGGGGGAACCCCACGTCGGGCCCCGTTTCCGGGCCTTCCGGCCAGGTTCCGCGAGTGGGTGAACGTCATATGCGCGTGAACACGTTCCGATCATGCGCGCCCCGTGCTTCGGGCACCGGCCGCCCTTGCCCGCGCCCCCTCCATCAGCGTCCGGGCCGGCCTCGCGGCATGCACCGCCGTAGCGCACGACCAGCGGAAAGGTGTCGCCGAACCGGGCATCGCAGAGGGCCCGCCGGAACACGCGGCGTCGTCAGGGCACCCGTGGGCAGTCACCGATCGGTGGATCCAGTCCCAAGGATGAACACAAATTCCACACAACCCCTCTTCATAACGGCTCCCATGGTCTAGATTGACCTTGCTTCAGCCGTTCGGACATGGGGCGACCAGTAATGATCTTTAAGTCCGGCGCCACGTAAAGCCAGCAGTCACGTCCCGGCGCCGGGCGTGGGGGTGATCAGTTCTCGGATTTCGAGGGGGCTTTGGGTGCGGGGAGCATCCGGGGTTCCGACGGGTTCCCGCGCACCTCGGGGATCTGGCAGGACAGACGAGTCCGCCGTCGCCAGGGTGGGTTGTTCACGTAGTTCCGGAACAGCCGAGACGTCATGCGCAGGAGCGGGGGCCTTCCGGGGGGAGGAACAGCGCGGCGCGGGGGGCGGGGGCCTCCCGGGTGGAGAAACGGTGTCAGGGGAACACGTCGAACCACTGGGGACCTGGGGGGTTCTGTGCGGCAAGGGGGATTACTCAGCCCGTTTCCGTCGGCGCACGGTCGGCCGGCGAACGGGACAATCAGCAGACCCGCGATCGAGTGGGAACAGCGGTACCGCCGTACCGTGATCACCAGCGATACCGTGACCACGGCCTTCGTGGTGGCGGCGATCGGCAACTTCTTCGGGGCCCGGGACGCGGCCAACTGGCACGAGAAGTGGGGAATCCTCGCCTTCGGCACCTGGCTGCTGGTGCTGGGGACGCTCGCGGTGAGCCGGTCGTGGGCTCCGGCCGTACTCGGCCAGGGCGCCGAGGAGTTCCGCCGGCTCGGACGCTCGCTGTTCGCGGCGACCGTCGTCCTGGCGCTCGGCGGAATCGCCCTCACCTCGCGCAACATCAAACTCTGGATCTTCGTCGCGATCCCCGCGATCGCGCTCGTCACCATGACCGCGCGGTACGTGCTGCGCCTCGGACTGCACCGACAGCGCAAGGAAGGACGGTGCCTGAGACCGGTGCTCGCCGCCGGGAGCCCGGCCACCGTGCGCGACCTGATCACCCGGACCCGCAAGTTCCCGCACCTCGGCTGGCGCGTGGACGCGGTGTGCACGACGGACGGTCTCGGTCCCGACGGTGACCAACTGGACGGAGTGCCGGTCGTCGGCCGGCTGTCGGACGTCGCCGATCACGTCCGCCGCGACGGCTACCGTGTCGTCGCGGTCACACCGGACCCGCACTGGTCACCGGACCGGCTGCAGCGGCTGGCCTGGAACCTCGAGGGCAGCGACGCCGACATGGTCGTGGCCCCCGTGCTGATGGAGGTGGCCGGCCCGCGGCTGCACATCGACGCGGTGCTCGGGATCCCGCTGCTGCGGGTCAGCATGCCGGCCTTCACCGGGGGCCGCCGGGCGGTCAAAGGGGTCGTCGACCGCCTGGGCGCGGCGGTCCTGCTGGTGCTGTTCGCGCCGCTGATGGTGTGCGTGGGGCTGCTCGTGGTGGTGGACAGCCGGGGCGGGGCGTTCTACCGCCAGCGCAGGGTCGGCAAGGACGGCCGTGAATTCACCATGTTCAAGTTCCGCACCATGGTCGTCGGGGCCGACCGGGCACGCGCCGAGCTGGCCGACCGCAACGAGGGCGCCGGCCTGCTGTTCAAGCTCCGCCGGGATCCGCGGGTCACCCGGGTGGGAGCGGTGCTGCGCCGGTACTCGGTCGACGAGCTCCCGCAGCTCTTCAACGTGCTCACCGGATCGATGTCGCTCGTCGGTCCGCGGCCTCCGCTGCCGGAGGAGTCGGCCGCGTACGGCCCTGACATCCGGCGGCGGCTGCTGGTCAAGCCCGGACTCACCGGCCTGTGGCAGATCAGCGGACGCAGCGACCTGTCGTGGGAGGAAACGGTCCGGCTGGACCTGCGGTACGTGGAGGACTGGTCGCTCGCCCTGGACACGGTGATCTTGTGGAAGACGCTGCGTGCGGTGCTCCACGGGCAGGGGGCCTACTGATGCGCGGGAACCGTCGTCCGGCCGCGCGGACCGCAGGCCGACAGGGCCTGCCTGGGGGGGAGGAACGGGACATGAGAGTCAGCGTTTTCGGGCTCGGCTACGTGGGCTGCGTGTCGGCCGCGTGCCTGGCCAGCATGGGTCACGAGGTCATCGGGGTGGACGTGAACCAGGTGAAGGTCGACCTGGTCAACGACGGCAGGGCCCCGGTGGTCGAGGAGCGGATCGGCGAGCTCACCGCCGAGGTCGTGCGGACCGGGGCGTTACGCGCCACCGTCGACGTCCGCGAGGCGATCATGGACAGCGAGGTGTCGCTGGTCTGTGTGGGCACGCCGTCGGAGCCCAACGGCAGCCTGTGCACCACGTACCTGGAGCGGGTCACCGAGCAGATCGGCGCCGCGCTCGCCGAGCGGGGCGGCCGGCACACCGTCGTGTTCCGCAGCACCATGCTCCCGGGCACCTGCCTGAACCTGCTGGTGCCGATCCTGGAGAAGTACGTCGGCGGCACGGCCGGGGTGGACATCGGGGTCGCGGTCAACCCGGAGTTCCTGCGCGAGGGCACGAGCGTGCGGGACTTCTTCGACCCGCCCAAGACCGTCATCGGCGAACTCGACCCGGCGAGCGGCGACACGGTGGCGGCGCTGTACGACGGCCTGCCCGGCGAGGTGTTCCGGGTGCCGGTCCCGACCGCCGAGGCGATCAAGTACGCGGACAACGCGTTCCACGGCCTCAAGATCGGCTTCGCGAACGAGCTGGGCGCGGTCTGCCAGGCGCTCGGGGTGGACTCGCACCAGGTGATGGACGTGTTCCTGGCCGACCGCAAGCTGAACATCAGCCCCGCCTACCTGCGGCCCGGCTTCGCCTTCGGCGGCTCCTGCCTGCCCAAGGACCTGCGCAGCCTGGTCCACGCGGCACGGCGGGCCGACGTCTCGGTGCCCATCCTCTCCCACGTGCTGCCCTCCAACTCCGACCACCTGCAGCGCGCGGTGGAGCTGGTCGAGCGCACCGGCAAACGCCGGGTGGGGATGTTCGGGCTGTCCTTCAAACCCGGCACCGACGACCTCCGCGAGAGCCCGCTCGTCGAGCTGGCCGAGAGGCTCTTCGGGAAGGGGTACGACCTGCGGATCCACGACGCCAACGTGAGCCTCTCCCGGCTGATCGGCGCGAACCGCGAGTACATCGAGACCCGGCTGCCGCACCTCGCGCAGCTGCTCGCGGACTCCGTCGACGAGGTGCTCGAGCACGCCGAGGTGTGCCTGGTCGGGACCAGGGACCCGGCCGTGCTGTCGGCGCTGCCCCATGGCGACGGCCCCGTGATCATCGATCTCGTCCGCCTCCCCGACGCCGAGGCGCGCCGGGCCGAACCGGGGTACGTGGGCCTTGCTTGGTGACACGTCTTTCGACGACACAGCCAGTGGTGACGGGGCGGGCCGGCGCGCGCTGATCCTGGTGGAGAACCTGTCGGTGCCGTTCGACCGGCGGGTGTGGCAGGAGTGCACGACGCTGCGCGACGCGGGCTGGGAGGTGCACGTCATCTGCCCGCAGGGGAGCAAGCGGGACACGGAGCCGGAGGCGGAGATCGACGGGGTGCGGATCCACCGCTACCCGTTGCGCGCGGCGACCGGAGGGCCGGCCGGCTACCTGCGGGAGTACGGAGCGGCGCTGTGGCACACGTTCCGGCTGGCCCGGAAGGTCGGCCCGGTCGACGTGGTCCACGCCTGCAACCCGCCCGACCTGCTGTTCCTGCCGGCCCTGTGGCTGAAGCGGCGCGGCGCGCGGTTCGTCTTCGACCAGCACGACCTGGTGCCCGAGCTGTACCTCTCCCGGTTCGGCCGCGGCGAGGACCTGCTCCACCGCGCCGTGTGCGCGCTGGAACGGCGGACCTACCGGGCCGCGGACATCGTGCTCGCCACCAACGAGAGCTACCGGGACGTCGCGGTGCGCCGGGGCGGGAAGCGGCCGGAGGACGTCTTCGTGGTGCGCAGCGCGCCCGACACCGCGCGGTTCCACCCCGTACCGCCGGAACCGGAGCTGAAGCGCGGCAAGCCCCATCTGCTGTGCTACCTCGGCGTCATGGGGCCGCAGGACGGCGTCGACTACGCCTTGCGGGCCCTCGCGAAGCTGCGCGACGAGGTCGGGCGGACCGACTGGCACGCGGTGTTCGTCGGCGGCGGCGACACCTTCGACGCGATGGTGGAGCTGTCCCGGCGGCTCGGGCTCTCGGAGCAGGTGCAGTTCACCGGACGCGTTCCGGACGCCGACCTGGTGCGCTACCTGTCCACCGCGGACGTGTGCCTCTCCCCCGACCCGCGCAATCCGCTCAACGACGTGTCGACCATGAACAAGGTCCTGGAGTACATGGTGATGGGCCGGCCGGTCGTCTCGTTCGAGCTGAAGGAGGCGCGGGTCTCCGCCGGTGACGCCGCCGTCTACGCGCCCGCCGACGACGAGACCGAGTTCGCCCGGCTCATCGCGCTGCTGATGGACGATCCGGAGAAGCGGGCGCGGATGGGCAAGACCGGCCAGGAGCGGATCAACGGGCCGCTCTCCTGGCGGAACTCGCAGGCCTCGCTGCTCGCCGCCTACGCCGCCGCCTGCCGTGACCGCGCTCCGGTGTCGGCGGGTGCCCCGTACCGGGCAGGGAGAAGGCCGCGCCGTTGAGCGATGACACGATACGCCTGGTCACGATCGGGCGGATTATCCGTCGGCGTTGGCGGCTCCTCACCGTCCTCGCCGTGGTGGGCGCGCTCGTCGGCTACGGCGCCTCGCTGCTGTTCCCGCCGCGGTACACGACGTCGGCGTCGGTACTGCTGCCGGGGGCGTGGGAGGAGCGCGAGCTGCTGACCCAGGCGGAGATCGCGACCAGTTCGGTGGTGATCGACCGCACGGCCGCCGCGCTCGGCCGGAGCGGGGCGGGCGGCGGAGAGCTGCGGGACCGGGTGAGCGCCGGGGTCGCCGACGGGAACATCATCAAGATCTCGGGCACGGCCGACACCCCGGAGCGGGCGCAGCGGCTCTCCGACGAGGTGGCCGGGCAGTTCGTCGCCTTCGCCGCGCGGCTCACCGGCGACGACCCCGAATCGGCGGCCGGGCCGGAGGCGCTGCGGAAGAGGGTGGAGGAGACCAACCGCCGCATCACCGACCTGGCCGAGGCGGCCGATCCGGGGCGGACCGTCGAGAGCGTGCAGGCCCGCACCGAGCTCGAGAAGCTGCGGACCGCGCTGCAGGAGGCCATGAAGAAGCTGGACGAGGCCGATCCGGCGACCGACAGGGCCGGCATGGTCGTCATGGGGCCGGCGGCCCGGCCGGCCGGTGAGACACCGCCGACGAGGACGCACCTCGTCGTCGCCGGGGCGCTGCTGTTCTTCCTGCTCGCGGTCATCGGCCATCTCGCCGCCGCACGGATGAGCCGCCGGCTGCGCACCGAACCGGAGATCGCCGCGGCGCTGGGCTCGGCGCTCCTGGGTGCCGTCGACGTACCCGGTGAACGGCCCGCCCGCCGGCCGGGAGGCAGCGGCCCGTGGGCCCGGATCCGCCGGCTGCTGGGCGCCGACGTCCGGTGGGACCTGCCGGCCCCGCAGGCGTCCGGCGACGAGGCCAGCAGACGGATCCGCTACCGGCGGGTGTGCGCCCGTCTCCGGGACCGGCTGCCGGCCCCCCGGCGGCTGCTGGTCGTCGTCCCGGACGGCGACGAGATCGCCCACCGGGCCGCCGGACGGCTCGTCGCCGAGGCCGGGAGTGATCCGCTGCTGCGGACGGTGGGGATCTCGGTCTCCCGGCCGATGATGCCGGACCACGACGACGAGTCCGGTGCCCTGGTCGTGCTCAGCTCGGGCAGCTGGACCGCGGGGGAGCTCGCCGGCGTCGCGGAGGCGTGTGCGGACGCGGGGCACGAGGTCGTCGGCGTCGTCGTCGCCGGCACGGTCCTGGCCCGTCCGGTACGGTCCGCCGCCCCTCCTCCCGACGACGAGGCCGCTTCGGCGCTCGCGGTTCACGGTCACGCGACGGGAGGTTCGGTGTGACGACGAACAGGGCTTCGGAGCCGTCGGCCGCCGCTCCGCTGCTGGATCTGCAGGCGCTGGTGGCCGCGGTGCGCAGGCGCCGCCGCCTCTGGTGCTCCCTGGCGCTGCTGGGGCTGCTGGCCGGCGCGGCGGTGGCGGTCCTGCTGCCGCCGCCACCGAGCGCGGTGACCAAGGTGCTGGTCGCGCATCAGGAGGACCAGCCGAACGACACCGGAACGCTGATCCGCACCGACGTCGCGCTGCTGGGGACCACGCGGATCGCCGGTGCGGCCCTGCGGTCCCTCGGCTCCCAGGAGAGCCCGGAGGACTTCATGCGGGACTACCGGGGCACCGGCCTGACCAACAACCTGCTGCAGATCGATGTGACGGGGGACAGCGAGGCGGAGGCGGTGGCCCGCGCCGAGGCGCTGGCCGACGCGTTCGTCGCGGACCATGTGCGGCGGATACGGGAAGCCGCGAACGCCGAGGCCAAGAGCCTGCTCGACCAGCGTGACCGCATGCGGAAGGAGCTCGCCGAGGTCAACGAGGCGATCGGGGACGGACCGCCGGAGACCGACCCGACGGCGTCGGCGGACCTCGAGTCGCTCTTCGCCCGCCGGGCCGAACTCACCTCGCGGATCGCCGACTTCGACCAGCGTGCCGCGGAGGCGCGCATGGGCACGCCCCGGCTCGTCGCCGGCACGCAGATCGTGGACGCCCCGCGCGCGGTGCGGCACTCCCTGCCCAGGATCGCCGCCACCGACGCCGCGATCGGGCTCGTCCTCGGGCTCGCCCTCGGGCTCGCGGTGGCCGCGGTCGGCGCGGTGGTGGCGGACCGCCCCGTGCTGCGGCGGGAGATCGCGGCGCACCTCGGCGCCTCGGTCATCGCGGAGCTGCCCCGCACGCGCCGCCGGCCGGCCGGGATGTGGCGGCGCCGGCGGACCCGGGCGGCACGGACACGGCTCACCGTGTCCCTGGCCCGCCGGGTACGCGGCTCCGCGGAACCGGTGTCGCTGCTGGAGCTGGGCTGTGCGCGCGACGCGAGCGTGATCGCCCTGGACGTCGCCCGGGCACTGGCGGCGGACGGTCCGGTGACCGTCGTCGACGGCCTGCCCGGGCCGCAGCTCGCCGGCCGCCGCCCGCAGCCGGGGGACCCGGCCGTGGTCGGCGGAGAGCGTGCCGCGACCGTGCCGCCGCAGGAGCGCCGGCTCGGCGTCGGCTCGGTGGCGCCCGGCACGGCGTGGACCGACCTCCAGTACCTCGGCACCCGGACCGTGCTCGTCGTGCGGGCCGGGCACGGCAGCGCCGCATGGCTGCACACCGTGGCGCGGCAGCTCGCGGACCAGCACATCGCGGTGATCGGCGTGGTGCTGATCGACCCCGACCCGCGGGACCGGACCGACGGCACGCTGTGGGACGGGCCGCACACCGCGCCGCGCGGCCACGGCGAGCGGCCGGCCCGGCAGAACGGCGGGGGTACCTCCCACGCCGTCCAGGCAGTGGGTGAGGGCCGGTTACGGACGGAGCGGCTGCCGATGCCGGCGGCACGGGTCCCGGACAGCGACCAGGAGGCGCGGTAGGACATGTGTGGCATCGCAGGCACGTACCGGTGGCCGGACGGGAAGGCCGTGACCGACCGGCTCACCGACACCCTCGCCCACCGCGGACCGGACGGGGCGGGCCGGTACAGCCACCCCGCCGGTGACGGCGAAGTGCACCTCGGGCACCGCCGGCTGGCCATCATCGACCTGTCCGGCACCGGCGCCCAGCCGATGGTCTCGGACGGCCTCGTCCTGACGTACAACGGCGAGCTGTACAACGCGCCCGAGCTGCGCGCGGAGCTGGCGGCCGCCGGGGTGCGCTTCCGCGGCACCTCCGACACCGAGGTGCTGCTCGAGGCCTGGCGGCGCTGGGGCACGGACTGCCTGCCCCGGCTGCGCGGCATGTTCGCGTTCGGGGTCTTCGACGAGCGGACCGGGGAGCTGGTGCTCGCCCGCGACCAGCTCGGCATCAAGCCGCTGTTCCTGCTCCGGCGCGGCGGGGGTCTGGTGTTCGCCTCCGAGCTCAAGGCGCTCGCCGCCGCGACCGGCGGGTCGCTGGAGGTGGACCGTGCGGCACTGGTGGCCTCGCTGCTGTACTACTGGGTGCCGGACTCACGGTGCGCGTTCCGCGAGGCGGAGAAGCTGCCGCCGGGGAGCTGGCTGCGGTGCCGGCCCGACGGCCGGGTGGAGCGCGGCCGGTTCTGGAACCTGCGGGACGTCGCCGCCGAGGGCCGGGAGCGGGCCCGGGAGGGTGAGCGGCCGGACCTGGCCGCCGTCGTCGAGGAGTCGACCCGACGGCACCTGCTCTCCGACGTACCCGTGGCGACCTTCCTCTCCGGCGGTCTCGACTCCAGCTACCTGACCGCGCTGGCGGCCCGCGACCGGCCCGGGATCTCCGCCTACACGATCGGGTTCCGCGCCGAGGACGCCAGGTTCGAGGCGATGCCGGACGACCTGCGGTACGCCCGGCAGGTGGCCGGGCGGTTCGGCGTCGACCTCCACGAGATCGAGATCGCCCCGAACGTGCTCGACCTGCTGCCGCGGATGACGTACCACCTGGACGAGCCGATCGGCGACCCCGCCGCGATCAACACGTTCCTGATCTGCTCGGCCGCGCGGGAGGCCGGGGTCAAGGTGATGCTCTCGGGGATGGGCGCCGACGAGCTGTTCGCCGGGTACCGCAAGCACCTGGCCAACCTGCTCGCGCTGCGCTACCAGCGCGTCCCGCGTCCCCTGCGGCGCGGGGTGTCCGGGGTCGTGGACCGGCTGCCGGTCGCCACGTCCCGCCGGGGGTACCGGTCGGTGCGCTTCGCGAAGCGGTTCCTCTCCTTCGCCGACCTGCCGGAGGAGACCGCGTTCCGGCGCAGCTACACCATGTACGACCGGGACGAGCTGCTCGCCCTGGTCGACCCGGACCTGGCCGAGGCGGTCGACGACGTGCTGACCGAGCACGCGGACACCTATCAGGACAACGACCTCGACGACTTCGTCAACCGCATGTGCCTGGGCGACGCCCGGATGTTCCTGCCGGGCCTGAACCTCGCGTACACGGACCGGTCCAGCATGGCCGCGTCGACCGAGGTGCGGGTGCCGTACGTGGACGTCGAGGTGGTGAAGGCGGCGTTCGCCGTGCCCGGCGACCGCAAGATCGTCGGACGGCAGGGCAAGGCCGTCCTCAAGGAGGCGGCCGCCTCGGTCCTGCCCCGGGAGATCGTGTACCGGCCCAAGGGGCTGTTCAGCGCCCCGCTGCGCGCCTGGATGAGCCGGGATCTGGCACCGCTGGTGCGCGAGGTGGTGCACGACGGCCTGCTCGTCGGTTCCGGGTTCCTGCGCCGCGACGCGCTGGCGCGGATGGTCGCCGAGGACGCCGCCGGGCACCGGGACTTCTCCAAGCATCTGTGGCATGTGCTGACCCTCGAGTACTGGTATCGCGACGCGACCTCCGGGTCCGGCCAGAGCACTCGGTTGACGGCTTAGGAATCAGGGGAGTTCGCGTGAAGCAGGTCGTACAGAACTACAAGAGCGGCGAGCTGGCGGTGCTCGACGTGCCGGTGCCGGGGTGCAAGCCGGGCGGTGTGCTGGTCCGGACCGCCTACTCGCTGATCTCCACCGGGACCGAGCTCATGAAGGTGTCCGAGGCCGGCATGTCGATGCTGGGCAAGGCCCGCTCCCGGCCGGACCAGGTGGCCAAGGTCGTGCAGAGCGTGGCCACCAACGGGGTGCCCGCCACCTACCGCAAGGTGATGGGCAAGCTGGACTCCTACACGCCGCTGGGCTACTCGCTGTGCGGGGTGGTCGAGCAGGTCGGCGCCGGGATCGACGACGTGAAGGCCGGCGACCTGGTGGCCTGCGCCGGCAACGAGCACGCGCTGCACGCCGAGCTGAACTGGGTGCCGAAGAACCTCTACGTCCCGGTGCCGGACGGCCTCGCGCCGCGGCACGCGGCCTTCGGCACCGTCGGGTCGATCGCGCTGCAGGGCGTCCGCCAGGGCGAGCCGCAACTCGGCGAGGTGGCGCTGGTCGTCGGCCTCGGGCTGATCGGGCAGCTGGTGGTGCAGTTGCTCACCGCCTCCGGAGTCCGCGTCGTCGGGGCCGACCCCGACCCGGTGCGCTGCGAGCTCGCCGCGCGCCTGGGCGCGGCGGCCTGCGGCGATCCCGCGTCCGCGGCCGTGGAGACGGCCGTCGCCGAACTCACCGGCGGGCACGGTGTGGACCAGGTGTACCTGGCCGCCGGAGGCGGCAGCAACCAGCCCGTCGAGCTGGCCGCCAAGCTGAGCCGGGACCGCGGCCGGGTCGTCGACATCGGCAAGTGCCGCCTGGACCTGCCGTGGAACGCGTACTACGAGAAGGAGCTCGACGTCCGGTTCTCCCGTTCGTACGGTCCCGGGCGCTACGACCCGGAGTACGAGCTCGAGGGGCGGGACTACCCGATCGGCTACGTCCGCTGGACCGAGCGCCGCAACCTGGCGTGCTTCCTCGATCTCATGGCCCGCGGCAGCGTCGACGTGGAGCCCCTGGTCTCCCACGTCGCCGACTTCGACGACGCCGTCGAGACGTACCGGAGCCTGAAGGACGGCGAACTGAAGGCCGTGGCCGTGCTGTTCCGCTACCCCGGACAGACGGTCGAAGCGGAGGCCCCGGTGGTGGCCGTGCCCGCCGTGCACGTGAAGCGGAGTGCGGCGAGGGCCGCCGGGACGCCGGTGCGCCTGGCGTTCGTCGGCGCGGGCAACTACGCGTCGTCGATGCTGCTGCCGCACCTGGCACGGCGCGAGGGCGTCGAGTTGTCCACGGTCGTCACCACGACGGCGCTGTCCGCGGCCAACGCCCAGCGCAAGTTCGGCTTCGCCGGGGCGACCACCGATCTCGACGCCGTGCTCGGCGACGAGTCCGTCGACGCGGTGTTCGTGGTCACCCGCCACAGCTCGCACGCCGAACTGACCCGCAGGGCGCTGCTGGCCGGCAAGGCGGTGTTCGTGGAGAAGCCGTTGGCGCTCACCGAGGACGAACTGGCCGGGGTGCTCGCGGCGGTGGAGGAGTCCGGCAACGACCGGCTGCAGGTGGGCTTCAACCGCCGGTTCGCGCCGCTGCTGCAGGAGGCCAGAAAGCGGTTCGGCGCCCGGAGCGGTCCGGCGAGCCTGCGCTACCTCGTCAACGCGGGCCGCCTCGACCACGGCAGCTGGTACCTCCGGCAGGGCACCGAGGGCTCGCGGTTCACCGGTGAGGGCGGGCACTTCATCGACACGGCGAGCTGGCTGCTGGAGGCCGACCCGGTCTCGGTGTACGCGGTCGCCCCGTCCGGCAACGAGGACCTGCAGGTCGTCCTGGGCTACCCGGACGGGTCCACCGCCACGATCAGCTACGTCACCACCGGATCGTCCGGGTTCCCCAAGGAGACGCTGGATCTCCTCGCGGACGGCAAGGTGCTGCGGCTCGACGACTTCGTCCGTGCCTCGGTCTACAGCCGTAAGCGGTGGGTCAGTTCGCGGCTGCCCAAGGCCCGGGACAAGGGACAGAACGCCGAACTGGCCGCGTTCGTCAAGGCCGTGCGGACCGGCGGACCGATGCCGGTGCCACTTCAGTCGCTGGTCGCCACCACGGCGGCCACCCTCGCCGTACAGGCCTCTCTGGCCGGGGGCGCGCCGGTGACGCTGGCGGGGGCGCGATGAGCATGAGCGCGGGCTGGTACCTGCGGCGACTGTCCCGGATGGGGCCGCGGGAGATCGGCGGCCGGGTGGGCGACACGGTGCGCAGACGGCGGTGGCGGTCGGCGCTGCCGGACTGCCCGAGCGTGACCGGCGCCCGGTTCACCGCGGTCCTGCCCGCGGGGACGATCGCCGCGGTGCCGGCGGACGCCGTGAAACGTCTCGTCGCCGAGGCGGACCGGCTGATGGCCGGGCACGCCGAGTACTTCGGGGTGGTCCGCGACGACCTGACCGACCCGGACTGGTGGTACGACCCGAAGACCGGGCGCCGGGCTCCGGAGGGCTACGCGTTCGACGTGCCGTACCGGGACGAGGACGCGGTCGGGGACATCAAGCAGATCTGGGAGCCGTCCCGGCACCAGTACCTCACCGTGCTCGCCGCCGCCTACGCGGTCACCGGGGACGAGCGGTACGCCGAGCGGGTGGCCGGGCACCTGCGGTCGTGGTGGGCGGTCAACGCGCCGCTGCGCGGGGTGCACTGGACCAGCGGCATCGAGCTGGGGATCCGGCTGCTGTCCTGGGTGTGGATCCGCCGGCTGCTCGACGGCTGGCCGGGCGCGGCCGGGCTGTTCGAGGGCAACCCGGTGGCGGTGAACCAGATCTGGCACCACCAGCGCTGGCTGGCCGCCTTCCCCAGCCGGGGGTCCTCGGCGAACAACCACGTCATCGCCGAGGCCGCCGGGCAGTTCGCCGCGGCCTGCGCGTTCGGGTGGTTCCCCGCCTCGGCGCGCTGGCGGACCGACGCGCTGCGGTCGCTGGAGCGGCAGCTGCGGGCCAACACCTTCGGCTCCGGCCTCAACCGCGAGCTGGCCACCGAGTACCACGGCCTGGTGCTGGAGCTCGGCCTGGCCGCGGTGGCCGAGGCGGACGCCGCCGGCGTGCCGGTCCCCGCGACCGTCCGGCTGGTGCTGCTGCGGATGACCGACGCGCTCGCGGCCGTCGTGGACAGCCGGTTACGGCCGCCGCGCCAGGGGGACGCGGACGACGGGCACGGTCTGGTCGTGGACGGCGCCGGCACCGACCGCTGGGCCTCGCTGCTGACCACCGGGGACGCCGTGTTCGGCCGGCTCGCCTGGTGGCCGGAGGTGACCGGCACCGATGTGCGCACCCCGTTGCTGGCCGCGCTCGTCAAGCCCGCCGAACCGTCCGTGACCCGCCCGGCGAGCCGGCCGGCCCACTTCGCCGACGCGGGGCTCACCATCCTGCGCGGTCCGGGGGAGATCTGGTGCCGCTGCGACGGCGGCCCGCACGGATTCCTGTCCATCGCCGCGCACGCCCACGCGGACGCGCTGTCCGTGGAGGTCCGGCACGACGGGGTCGACGTGCTCGCCGACCCGGGGACGTACTGCTACCACGGACAGCCCGAGTGGCGGCGGTACTTCCGGTCGACCCTCGGCCACAACACCCTGCAACTGGACGGCGGTGACCAGTCCGTCTCCGGCGGCCCGTTCCTGTGGACCCGGCACGCCCGCAGCCGCGTCCTGGCCGTGGACACGACCGGCTCCTTCGACGGGGGGTCGGCCCGCTGGTGCGCCGAGCACGACGGTTACCGGCCCTCCGTGCACCGCCGCCGGGTGGAGCTGACGGCCGCGAGCCGGGAGCTGAGGGTGGTCGACGAGGTGCGCGGCCCGCACCGGGCCGTACGCCTGGCGTTCCACCTCGGCCCGGCGGTCACCGCGGACCTGGCGGGGAACCGGGCGGAGCTCACCTGGACCCGGGACGGCGAGGACCGCTCCGCGGTGCTCGACCTGCCCGGGCAGCTGTCCTGGCGGGCGCACCGGGGCGAGAGCGACCCGCCGCTGGGCTGGTACTCCGCCGGCTTCGGGCGCAAGGAACCCGCCACCACGCTGGTGGGCACCGGCTCCACCGGCGGTGCGGAGAAGTTCACCACCGTACTCGGATTCCGCGGCTAGGGGGGCGCGTGGGGATCAAGTGGCGGCACTGGGCGTTACCGGCCGCATCGCTGGCGCTGGTCCTGCCGGCGGTGGCCGGCTGTACGGGCACGCCGGACGACGCCCGGCCGGAGCCGACCGGTGCGCCGTCCGCGTCCGGTGCGCCGTCCACGGCCGTGGCCCGGGTGTGCGCGAAGCCCGCGCCCGGACCGGCGAAGGCGCCGGCGGGGGCGGTGACGGTCGACCCCGCGGTCGTCGGCGACCTGGCCGCGAAGACCGAGAGCAGCCCCGCGCACACCACGTTCTGGCTCCGTCCCGGCAAGCACCGGCTCGCGCCGGAACGCTACGCCCAGGTCGTCCCCAAGGAGGGGAACCGCTACCTCGGCGCGCCGGGCGCGGTGCTCGACGGCCGGAGGACCAGCCAGTACGCGTTCGGCGGCAGTGCCCGCGACGTCACCGTCCGCCACCTGACCGTGCAGCACTTCGTCGCTCCGCACGACGAGGGCGTGGTCAACTCCGGCTCGGCCGACGGGTGGGTGATCGAGCACACGAGGATCCAGTACAACTCCGGCGCCGGGATGATGGCCGGCAACCGCCAGCGGGTCCGCGGCAACTGCCTGCGCGGCAACGGTCAGTACGGCCTGAACGCGTACAAGTCCACCGGCATCGGCGGCCTGCTGGTCGAGGGCAACGAGATCACGGACAACAACAGGGACGGCTGGGAGAGGCGCAAGCCGGGCTGCGGCTGCACGGGAGGCGTCAAGTTCTGGGCCGTGGACGGCGCGGACGTACGCGGCAACTGGGTGCACGACAACCGCGGACCCGGGTTGTGGGCGGACACCAACAACAACGACTTCCGCATCGAGGACAACGTGCTCGAGGCCAACGACGGCGCCGCGCTGATCTACGAGATCAGCTACAACGCGGTCATCCGGAACAACATGATCCGGCGGAACAACTGGGTCGAGGGCCGCAGGTCCGCCGAGCGCGGCGACACCTTCCCGTACGCGACCGTCTACCTGTCGGAGGCCGGCGGCGAACCACGGGTCCGGGCCCGCACCGACAAGATCGACGTCCACCGGAACGTGCTGGAGAACAACTGGAACGGGATCACCCTGTGGGAGAACGCCGACCGGTTCTGCAACAGCCCGGCCAACACCTCGTCCGGTGACTGCACGTTGCTGGTGGAGGACACCGACCGCTGCGCACAGCCGGCGATCGCCACCGCACCGCTCCACGCCGACTGCCGGTGGAAGACCCAGCGGGTGGACATCCACGACAACCGCTTCGTGCTGGACAAGTCCGTCGTCGGGTGCACGGTGCGGTGCGACCGCATGGCGGTGCTGGCCAACTACGGCACCTACCCGGACTGGTCGCCGTACAAGGGCGACCGGGTGGCCGAGGCGATCACCCTCGAGCAGCACAACCGCTGGCACGACAACGTCTACGCCGGGCCGTGGAGCTTCGTCGTCCACGACCCGAGCCGGGTGATCGACCCCGGGCAGTGGCAGGCCGCGCCGTACCGGCAGGACGAGGGCAGCACCTTCCGCCCACGGGCCGGTGATTGAGATGGGCGGGACCCCGATGCGCGGTGGGCCGCCGGGCGCACCGGACACGGCGGGCACACGGCCCGGCGCCGAGCCGCTCCCCGCCGGCACGCCGAGGACCGTCGGGATCGTCTGGGCGCTGCTGGGCCTCAACACGCTCGGCTCCACCGGGGCACAGACCATCGTCCCGCTGCCCCGTTCCCTCATCCAGCTGGTCACCATGGGCGCGCTGGTCGCCGCGTTCGCACTGGCGCTGGTGCTCAACCGCCCGCTGCGTATCAGGGCCAGCGCCTTCGTGTTCCTGCTCACCCTGCTGCTGGTGCCGAGCGTGATCTCCAGCGCGGACCCGGAGTCCGGGGCCGGCGCGCTGTTCCGCTGCGCCCGGCTGGCCGTCTTCGTCGGCACGCTGTGGCTGCTCACCCGGTGGTGGGACGGCGGCCTGACGTTCGTCCGGTACCACATCCGGATGTACTTCGCGGTGCTCGGGTCGGCGGTGGCCGGCCTGGCCGTCTCGCCGGGCACGGCCATGCCCGAGCTCTACGGCGGGCGACTGGTCGGCGCGTTGTGGCCGCTCACCCCGCCGCAGATCGGCCAGTACTCGGCGGTGATCATCGGGCTCACCGTGCTGCTCGTCCTGGGCCGCCGGACCGACCGGGCCGGTGCGGCGGTGGTCATCGTGCCCTCCCTCGCCGTGCTCGCGCTGACCCACACCCGGACGGCCACGGTGGGCCTGCTCGTCGGGCTGACGCTGGCGATCGGTTCGCTCGTCCTGACCAGCGCCGCCGCCCGCCGGTTCTTCGCCTGGGCGGTGCTCGTCGCCGCGGTGGCCGCGGTGGGGTTCGCCTCCGCGCTGCGGGCGTGGTTCCTGCGCGGGCAGACCGAGGAGAACTTCACCAGCCTCACCGGCCGGGCCAAGGTCTGGGACGCCCTGCTGGCGGCGCCCCGGACGACCACGGAGAAGCTGTTCGGCACGGGCCTGGGCGACAAGTCGTTCGACGGGCTGCCCATCGACAACAGCTGGCTGGCCGTCTACCACGAGCAGGGTCTGACCGGCATCACCGTCGTGGCGGCGTTCATCGCCGTGCTGGGCGGTGTCGCGCTGCTGCGGCCACCGTCGCTGCCGAGGGCCTGCGCGATCTTCCTGATCAGTTACGTGGCGATCTCGTCGTACACCGAGGCCGGGCTGGGTGACGCCTCGCCGTACCTGCTGCACCTGGCCCTGGCGGCCTCGCTGCTGGCGGCGCCCGCCGCGGCCACGCCCCTGACGACGCCCGCAGTTCCCCGACGACGTGTCCCGCGCTGGGCCCGGGACCGGAGGTGATCCCGAGCATGCACGTCCTCGTGGTGCACAACCGCTACTCCTCGGCGCAGCCGAGCGGGGAGAACAGGGTCGTCGACCAGGAGGTGGGGCTGCTGCGCGCGGCCGGCCACCGGGTCGGGGTGTTCGAGCGGCGCAGCGACGACATCGCCGCCATGTCCCTGCCGCGCAAGGCCGCGGTGCCGCTGCTCGTGCCGTGGAACCCGGCGGTCCGTACGGAGCTCGCCGCCCGGCTCCGCGCCGAGCGGCCGGACGTGGTGCACGTCCACAACGTCTTCCCGCTCCTGTCGCCCGCGGTCCTGGCCGCCTGCGCCGACGCCGGCGTGCCCGTCGTCGCCACGCTGCACAACTACACCCAGGTCTGCCCGCCCGGCACGCTGCACCGGGACGGCCGGCTGTGCACCGAGTGCGTCGGGACGGCGGTGTCGCTGCCCGCCGTCCGGCACGGCTGCTACCGGAACTCCCGGCTGGCGACGGTGCCGCTCGCCGTCGGCCTGTCGGTCAACCGGCGGCGGTGGTGGTCCGGCGTGGAGCGGTTCTTCTGCATCTCCGCGGCGCAGCGCGACGTCCTGGTGCGGTCCGGCATGCCGGCCGAGCGGCTGGTGGTGAAGCACAACTTCGTGCCCGACCCGGGCACCGGGCGGGCGGGCGCCGGCGAGCACCTGCTCTTCCTCGGCCGGCTCGCGGAGGCCAAGGGCGTACGGCTGCTCATGGCCGCGTGGGACGAGATCGCCGCGGACGGCGGTGTGGGCGTGCCGCTCGTGCTCGCCGGCGCGGGGCCGCTGGAGCAGGAGGTGACCGCCTGGGCGGCCGGCCGGGACGACGTGCGGTACGCCGGCCTGTACGACCCGGCCCAGTGCCGGCAGGCCGTCGCGCGGTCGGTCGCCATGGTGGCCCCCTCGATGGCCATGGAGACGTTCGGCCTGGTGGTCGCGGAGGCGATGGCGGCGGGGGTCCCGGCCGTCGCCGCCGGTCACGGCGCCTTCGCCGAACTCGTCGAGGACGGGGTGACCGGGCTGCTGCACCGGCCGGGCGACACCGCCTCGCTGGTGTCCGGCATACGCCGGATCACGGCCGATCCGGTCCGTAACCGGGAGATGGGCCGGGCGGCCCGGCGCCGTTACGAACAGGACTTCAGCCCGGACGTCGGGCTGAGGCGCCTGCTGGAGGAGTACCGATCCGCGATCGCGGGCCGGTCCGGCGGCGGGGACAGCGCGCCGCCGTCAGGCAACAAAAACACCGGCTCGCGGCGGGGCGTCCGCGCGAGCAGGGGGGATGGGGACAGCAGATGACACGATGCCGACTCTGCGGCTCGGCGGCGCTGGCGAGCGTCGTCGATCTGGGGGCGACCCCGCCGTGTGAGAGCTTTCTCGCCGCGGACCGACTGGACCAGCCGGAGCCGGCCTACCCGCTGCACCTGCGGGTCTGCACCGACTGCTGGCTGGCACAGATCCCGCCGCTGATCACGCCCGAGGAGACGTTCAAGGAGTACGCGTACTTCTCCTCGTACTCGACCTCCTGGGTGGAGCACGCGCGCACGTTCGTCGACGGCGCCGCGACGCGGCTGGGTCTCGGCACCGACGCCTTCGTGGTCGAGGTGGCGAGCAACGACGGGTACCTGCTGAGGCACGTGGTGGACCGGGGCATCCGCTGTCTCGGCATCGAGCCGTCGGTGAACGTCGGCGCCGCGGCCCGGGACGCGGGTGTGCCCACGCTCACGGAGTTCCTGAGCCCGGAGACCGGCGCGGCCGTCCGCGCCGAGCACGGCCCGGCGGACCTGGTCGTGGCCAACAACGTGTACGCGCACATCCCCGACGTGGTCGGGTTCACCCAGGGGCTGCGCGCCCTGGTCGCCGACGACGGCTGGGTCTCCGTCGAGGTGCAGCACCTGCTGACCCTGATCGAGGAGAACCAGTACGACACGATCTACCACGAGCACTTCCAGTACTACACGGTCGCGTCCGCGATCCGGGCCCTGGCGAGCGGCGGACTCGCGCTCGTGGACGTCGAGTTGCTGCCCACGCACGGCGGCTCCGTCCGGCTGTGGGCCCGGCCGGCCGAGGTGGCCGGTGAGCCGAGCGGACGCGTGGCCGACGTGCTGGCCAGGGAGAAGGCCGCCGGACTGCAGGAGCTGTCCGGGTACACCGAGTTCTCCGCCCGGGTGGCCAAGGTGCGCCGGGACCTGCTGCGGTTCCTGATCGAGGCGGCCGAGCGCGGCGAGACGGTCGTCGGCTACGGCGCCCCGGGCAAGGGCAACACCCTGCTCAACCACTGCGGCGTCCGGCCCGACCTGCTCCCGTACACGGTCGACCGCAACCCCTACAAGCACGGCAGGTTCACCCCGGGCACCCGCATCCCGATCCTGCCGCCCGAGCGGATAGCCGCCGACAAGCCGGACTACGTGCTCGTCCTCCCGTGGAACCTGCGGGCCGAGCTGGTCGAGCAGCTGTCCTTCGTGCACGAGTGGGGCGGCCGGCTGGTCTTTCCCATCCCGGAACTGAGCATTGTCGAGGCCGCGTCCCGAGAGGTCACAGCATGAAGGTCGTACTGTTCTGCGGCGGTTACGGGATGCGGATGCGCAGCGGCGCCGCGGACGACGTGCCCAAGCCGATGGCGATGGTCGGCCCCCGGCCGCTGATCTGGCACGTCATGCGCTACTACGCGCACTTCGGGCACACCGAGTTCATCCTGTGCCTCGGCTACGGGGCCCACCACATCAAGGACTTCTTCCTCAACTACGAGGAGACGACGTCCAACGACTTCGTGCTGCGCGGCGGACGCACCGAGCTGCTGTCCACCGACATCTCCGACTGGACGATCACGTTCGCGCAGACCGGCATCGAGTCGCCGATCGGGGAGCGGCTGCGCCGGGTGCGGGACCACCTGGACGGCGACGAGATGTTCCTCGCCAACTACGCCGACGTGCTCACCGACGCCCCGCTGCCGGAGATGATCGAGAACTTCGCCCGGCGCGACGCCGGCGCGTCGATGATGGTGGTGCCGCCGCAGTCCTCGTTCCACTGCGTGGACCTGGGCGAGGACGGCCTGGTGGGGGGCATCACCGCGGTGAGCGAGCTGCCGCTGTGGGAGAACGGCGGCTACTTCGTGCTCCGCCAGGAAGTCTTCGACCACATACCGGAGAACGGGGACCTGGTCGCCGACGGCTGCGCCCAGCTGGCCAAGCGCGGCCGGCTGGTGGCGCACCGGCACCGCGGTTTCTGGAAGCCGACCGACACCGTGAAGGAGCGCGCCGCGCTCGACGCCGCCTACGCCCGGGGCGACCGCCCGTGGGCCGTGTGGGAGCGGGACGGCGCGGGGGTGAGCGCGTGATCCGGCTCAGCACCGGGCGTCCGGACCGGATCGTCGCGGTGGGCGCGCACTGCGACGACATCGCCATCGGCGCCGGCGGCACCCTGCTGACCCTGTGCCTCGCGCGGCCGGGTGTCCGCGTCGACGCGCTGGTGCTCTCCGGCGGTGGCGGCGAGCGGGAGCAGGAGGAGCGGGCCGCGCTCGCCGCCTTCTGCCCGGGCGCCGATCTGCGGCTGACCGTGCTCAAGCTGCCGGACGGCCGGCTGCCCGCGCACTGGGAAGAGGCCAAGGCCGCGGTCGAGGAGCTGCGGACGCGGACCGAGCCGGATCTCGTGCTGGCCCCGCGCGCCGAGGACGCGCACCAGGACCACCGCGGTCTGGCGCGGCTGATGCCCACCGCGTTCCGCGACCACCTCGTGCTCGGCTACGAGATCGTCAAGTGGGACGCCGATCTCGGCCGTCCGGTGGCGTACCAGCCGCTGTCGCCCCAGACCGCCGAACGGAAGGTACGGCTGCTGCAGGAGCACTACCCCTCGCAGCGGCACCGGCCCTGGTACGACCGGGAGGCGTTCCTCGGTCTCGCCCGGATCCGCGGAATCGAATGCCACGAGCGCTACGCCGAGGCGTTCGCCGTCACCAAACTCACTCTCGACCTGGGGGAATGAACCGTGCGTGTACTGCTGACCGGACATCAGGGCTACCTGGGCACCGTGATGGCCCCGGTCCTCGCCGCCGCCGGGCACGAGGTCGTCGGGCTCGACTCCGGCCTGTTCGCCGACTGTGTGCTGGGTCCGGCGCCCGCCGACCCGCCGGGGCACCGGGTGGACCTGCGCGACGTCACGGCCGACCACGTGGCCGGGGTCGACGCCGTGATCCACCTGGCCGCGCTCTCCAACGACCCGCTGGGATCGCTGGCGCCGGAGCTCACCTACGACATCAACCACCACGCGTCCGTACGCCTGGCCCGGCTGGCCCGCGACGCCGGGGTCCAGCGTTTCCTGTACGCGTCGACCTGCTCGGTCTACGGGGCCGCCGGCGGCGACGACCTGGTGACCGAGGACGCCCCGCTGCGCCCGGTGACGCCGTACGCCGAGTCCAAGGTGCGCGTGGAGGACGACCTGCACGCCCTGTCCGACGGCGACTTCAGCCCGGTGTACATGCGCAACGCCACCGCCTTCGGCCACTCGCCCCGGCTGCGCGCCGACATCGTGCTGAACAACCTGGTGGGCCACGCGCTGCTGTCCGGCGAGGTGCTGGTGCTCTCCGACGGCACCCCCTGGCGCCCGCTGGTGCACGCCGCCGACATCGCACGGGCCTTCGCGGCCGCGCTGGTGGCGCCGCGCGAGGCGGTGCACGACCGGGCGTTCAACATCGGCAGCGAGACCAACAACGTCACGGTCGCCGACATCGCCGAGGAGGTCGCCGAGGCGGTGTCCGGCTCGAAGGTGGTGATCACCGGGGAGACCGGTGCCGACCCGCGGTCGTACCGGGTGGACTTCTCCCGGTTCCGCGCCGCGATACCCGGCTTCGACTGCGAGTGGACGGTGAAGCGGGGCGCGCTCGAACTCGCCGACGCCTACCGGGAACACGGGCTGACCCGGGAGGACTTCGAGCGGCGCTTCACCCGCCTCGCCGTGCTGCGCGCGGCGTCCGACGCCGGCGCCGTCGACGACACCCTGCGGTGGCGCCGGTGACCGCGACCGGCTCCGGCTCCGGCTCCGGCTCCGGCGAGGAGATGTACGCGCTGGTGGAGCGGCTGTACCCGCTGTGCCGGAGCATCACCGGAGACGGGGTGCGCGCCACCCTGGAGATCGTCGGCGAGTACGTCCCGCTGCGGGTGCACGAGGTGCCGACCGGGACGCAGGTGCTCGACTGGACGGTGCCGCAGGAGTGGAACATCCGGGACGCGTACATCGCCGACGCCTCCGGCCGGCGGGTCGTCGACTTCGCCGCGTCCAGCCTGCACGTGCTGGGCTACAGCGTGCCCGTGTCGGCGACCATGCCGCTGGCCGAGCTGCGCGCACACCTGCACACCCTGCCGGAGCACCCGTCCTGGGTGCCGTACCGCACCAGCTACTACCGGCCGGAATGGGGGTTCTGCCTGGCCCAGGAGACCCTGGACGCGATGCCGGACGGCGAGTACGAGGTGCGTATCGACTCCACGCTCGCGGACGGCCACCTCACCTACGCCGAACACGTGGTCCCCGGGCAGGTCCCCGACGAGGTGATCGTCTCCTGCCACGTCTGCCACCCGTCGCTGGCCAACGACAACCTGGCCGGCGTCGCGGTGGCGACGTTCCTGGCCCGGGCGCTGGCGGAGCGGACGCCGTACTACACCTACCGGTTCCTCTTCGCGCCCGGCACCATCGGGGCGATCACCTGGCTGGCCCGCAACAGGGAACGGGTGGAGCGGGTCAAGCACGGTCTGGTGCTGGCCTGCGCCGGCGACCCGGGGCAGCTGACGTACAAGCGGAGCAGGCGCGGCGACGCGGAGATCGACCGGGTGATGGGGCACGTGCTGGCCGCCTCCGAACGCCCGCACGAGATCAGGGAGTTCACTCCGTACGGCTACGACGAGCGGCAGTTCTGCTCGCCCGGGTTCGATCTCGGCGTGGGCTCGCTCAGCCGGACGCCGTACGCCGGCTACCCCGAGTACCACACCTCGGCGGACGACCTGGACTTCGTCTCCCCGGAGGCGATGGCGGACACCCTCGCGGTCTGCCGCGAGGCGTTCGCCGTACTGGACCGCAACCGGCGCTACCTCAACCTCAGCCCCTACGGCGAGCCGCAGTTGGGCCGGCGCGGGCTGTACGACGCGCTCGGCGGCCGCAGCGACACCAAGCAGGCCCAGATGGCCATGCTCTGGGTGCTCAGCCTCTCCGACGGCGAGCACGGTCTGCTGGACGTCGCCGAACGGTCCGGGCTGCCGTTCGACACCGTCGCCGCCGCGGCCGACGCCCTGCGCGGTGCCGGGCTGATCAAGGCATGACGCCGATGACCACCGAGGGGGAGAAGACGAGGACGAAGGCGGCCACCGCCGGGCGGGCCGTCCTCGGGCGGCTGTCCTGGGGGCTGGCCGACCAGGCGGCCTCCAGCATCAGCAACTTCGCGGTGGGCGTCTACGTGGCCCGCTCGCTGGGGGTCACCGCGTTCGGCGTGTTCAGCCTCGCCTGGGTGACCTACGGCGTGGTGCTCAACGTCTCCCGCGGACTGGCCACCGACCCGCTCGTGGTGCGCTTCAGCGGTGTGCCGGACGCGTCCTGGCGCGGGGCGGTGGCCCGGTCGTCGGGTGCCGCGCTCGGCGTCGGCGCCGCCCTCGGCACGGCGTCCGTGCTGGCGGGGCTCGCCCTCGGCGGCCGGGTGGGGCCCGCGTTCGTCTGCCTCGGTGTCGTCCTGCCGGGGCTGCTGCTGCAGGACGCGTGGCGGTTCGCGTTCTTCGCCGCCGGCGCCGGGCGGAAGGCGTTCGTCAACGACCTCGTGTGGGGCGTCGCGCTCGTCCCGGCCCTGGTGCTGGCGGCCCGCGTGGGCAGCGTGGCCGCCTTCGTGCTCGCCTGGGGCGGGTCCGCCGCGGTGGCCGCGGTGTACGGCTGTCTCCAGTCCGGCATCCGGCCCCGGCTCACCGGAGCGCGCGCGTGGGTGCGCGAGCACCGCGACCTCGGCTACCGGTACCTGGTCGAGAACGTCAGCAACAGCGGCGCGAGCCAGCTGCGGGCGTACGGGCTCGGCGTGATCGTCGGGGTCGGCGCGGTGGGTGTGATCCGGGGCGCCGAGCTCCTGCTCGGCCCGTTCATGGCCGTGCTGATGGGGCTGTCCCTGGTCACGGTCGCGGAGGCGGCCCGGGTGCTGCGGCAGGCCCCGCACCGCGTCGGCGCGTTCTGCCTCGTGCTGGGCGGCGGGCAGGCCGTCGCCGCGCTGCTCTGGGGCGGGGCGCTGCTGCTGGTGCCGGACCGGGCCGGCGAGCTCGTGCTCGGCGGCGTCTGGAGCTCTGCCGCGGAGCTCGTCGTGCCGGTCACGCTCGGTGTCGCGGGCGCCGGCCTCGGCACCGGCGCGGCGGCCGGGCTGCGCGCGCTCGGCGCGGCCCCGCGCAGCCTGCGCGCCCAGCTGTTCGCCTCCGCCTGCTACGTCGGCGGCGGGCTCGGCGGGGCGGCCGCGGCCGGCACGGCCGGCTCGGCCTGGGGCGTCGCCGCCGCGACCGTCTGCTCCTCGGCCGTGTGGTGGCTGCACCTGCGGTCCGCCCTGCGCGAGCACCACCAGAACACCATCCGTGAAGTGAGGACGCCATGACCCCCCAGCCCCGGCTGAGCATCGGCCTGCCCGTGTACAACGGCGAGGAGTACCTGGCCGAGTCGCTCGACGCCCTGCTCGGCCAGACCTACGAGGACTTCGAGCTGGTCGTCTCCGACAACGCCTCGACGGACGGCACCCAGGACATCTGCCGCACGTACGCGGCCCAGGACTCACGCATCCGCTACATCCGGCTGCCCCGCAACATCGGCGCCGCGCCGAACCACAACTACGTGTTCACCGAGTGCCGCGGCGAGCTGTTCAAGTGGGCCTCGCACGACGACCTGTACGCCCGGGACCTGCTGCGGCGCTGCGTGGAGGCGCTGGACGAGCGGCCCGACGTGATCCTCGCCCACGCCGACCAGGCGGTCATCGACGGCGACGGCCGGGTGAAGGTGCCGTACGAGTACACGCTCGCCACCGGCTCGCCGCACGCGCCGGTGCGCTTCCGCAGCATGCTGTTCGAGCCCGGCGGCGACGACTTCTACGGGGTGATGCGGGCCGATGTGCTGCGCAGGGTGAAACCGCACGACAGCTACCACCACGCGGACCGCACGTTCGTCGCCGAGATCGGCCTCCACGGGCCCTTCCACCAGGTGCCGGAACTGCTGTACTTCCGCCGCGACCACCCCACCCGCGCCGAGCGGGCGAACCCGTCCAAGCGCTCCCGGTGCGTCAACCTGGACCCGCGCCGGGCGGGCCCGCTGCACCCGACGCCCCGGCTGCTCGCCGAGTACGTCTGGGGGTTCGTCTCGGCGATCCGGCGGGCGCCGCTGTCCCCGGCCGACCGGCGCGCCTGCTACCGCCACCTGGCCGCGTGGGCGGCCAGCCGGGCCCGGCCGGGCGCCGGCGAGCGGGTCGAGGACCGCGCCCCGGTCGACCCGGGCCTGTCCGGTGTCTCCGTCGACGCCCTCGTCGCCGGGCGAGAGCGGAGGCGGGCGTGACTCCGGTGCGCGTCGGGGTGTTCGGCCTGCTCGGCTCCGGCAACCTCGGCAACGACGGGTCGCTCGAAGCCGTCCTCGGGTACCTGCGCGCCAAGCACCCGGAGGCGGTCGTGGACGCGATGTGCGGCGGCCCCGAGGTCGTCGCGGCCCGGTACGGGATCCCCGCGACGCGGCTGCACTGGTACCGCGGGGAGTACCGGACCGCGTCGCGTGCGGGTGCGGTCGCGGCGAAGGGCCTGGGCAAACTCGTCGACGCCGTCCGCACCGCCGCCTGGGTGCGCCGGCACGACGTGGTGATCGTGCCGGGCATGGGTGTCCTGGAGGCCACGCTGCCGCTGCGGCCGTGGGGCTTCCCGTACTCGCTGTTCCTGCTCTGCGCGAGCGGCCGGCTGCTGCGCACCCGGGTCGCGCTGGTCGGCGTCGGCGCGGACACGATCCGCGACCGGCCGACCCGGGCCCTGGTGCGCTGGTCGGCGCGGCTGGCCGCCTACCGGTCGTACCGGGACGTCCTGTCCCGCGACGCGATGCGGGCGATGGGTGTGGACACCGCGCGCGACGAGGTCCACCCGGACCTCGCGTTCGCCATGCCGCCGCCACCGGCGATCGCGTCCCCGGGGACGCCGGGCCAGATCTGCGTCGGGGTCATGGACTTCCACGGCGGCAACGACGACCGCGCCCGGGCCGGGGAGATCCACCGGCGCTACCTCGACGGGACGATCCGGTTCGTCCGCGCGCTGGTCGAGGACGGCAGGCGGGTCCGGCTGCTCACCGGCGACGCGTGCGACGCGCCGGTGGTCACCGCGATCCTCGAGGCGGTGGACTCGCCGCTGGTCACCGCGGCCGGGGCGGCCTCGCTGGCCGACCTGGTGAAGGAGATGGAGGTCGCCGACGCCGTGGTGGCGACCCGGTACCACAACCTGGTCTGCGCGCTGAAGGCCGGCGTGCCGACGCTGGCGCTCAGCTATGCGGCGAAGAGCGACGCGCTCATGGCCGAGATGGGGCTGGGCGCCTACTGCCACCCGGCCCGCGAGGTCGACGCCGACCGGCTGCTCGAACAGTTCCGGGCGCTGGAGAAGCGATCGGTCGAGCTGCGGCGGGCCCTCATCGAGCGGAACCGGGACATCGCCCGGCGTCTCGAGGACCAGTTCACCGCCTTGACCGTGGCCCTGTTCCCGGCGACCGGTCACACCCACGCCCGCCAGGAGGCTCCATGAAAGCGACCGAAGTCCCGGCGATCGCCAGCGCATACCTGTTCGAGCCGACGCCGTACGCCGACGAGCGCGGCTTCTTCTGCCGCACCTTCGACGCCGACGTGGTCCGCTCGGTGGGCCTCGACCCGGACGTCTTCGTCCAGGACAGCGTGTCCCGCTCGGTCCGGGGCGTGCTGCGCGGACTGCACCTGCGCTCCGGCGCCGGCGAGGCCAAGCTCGTGCGGTGCTCGTACGGGAGGATCTTCGACGTCGTCGTGGACCTGCGGCCGGGCTCGCCGACCTACCTGGGCCGGGCCTCCTTCGAGCTGTCCGGCGAGACGCAGGCGACCCTGTACATCCCGGCGGGGTGCGCGCACGGCTTCCAGGCGCTGACGGACACCGCCGACACCTCGTACCGGATCGACCGCCCGCACGATCCGGCCGAGGACGTGACGATCGCCTTCGACGACCCGGAGCTCGCCATCCCCTGGCCGCTGCCGGTCACATCGATGTCCCAGCGGGACCGGGAGGCGCCGAGCCTCGCCGAGGTCCTGAAGCACAGAGAGAGTTGAGGTCGCCGTGGACACCGAAGAGTTCGAACTGCCCCGCTCACGGGCGGCCAACGAGCGGCTGCACGCCCTGGTCCCCGGGGGCGCGCACACCTACGCCAAGGGCGACGACCAGTACCCCGAGAACCTGGCCCCGGTCATCAGCCACGGCCGCGGCGCCCATGTGTGGGACGTCGACGGCAACCGCTACGTCGAGTACGGCTCCGGCCTGCGGTCGGTCAGCCTCGGCCACGCCCACCCGCGCGTGACCGAGGCGGTGCGGCGGGAACTCGACCGCGGCAGCAACTTCGTGCGGCCGTCCGTCCTGGAGGCCGACGCCGCGGAACGCTTCCTGGCCACGGTGCCGACCGCCGAGATGGTGAAGTTCGCGAAGAACGGCTCCGACGCCACCACCGCCGCGGTGCGCCTCGCCCGCGCCGCCACCGGGCGCCCGCGGGTGGCCCTCTGCGCCGACCACCCGTTCTTCTCCGTCGACGACTGGTTCATCGGCACCACGCCGATGTCCGCCGGCGTTCCGGCGGCGACCACCGACCTCACCGTGGCGTTCCCCTACGGGGACCTGGCCGCCACGGAGGAGCTGCTGAACCGTCACCAGGGCGAGGTCGCCTGCCTGATCCTCGAACCCGCCACCCACACCGAGCCGCCGCCCGGGTACCTCGCCGGCCTGCGCGAGCTGGCCGACCGGCACGGCTGCGTCCTGGTCTTCGACGAGATGATCACCGGCTTCCGCTGGTCCGAGGCGGGCGCCCAGGGCCTGTACGGCGTCGTCCCCGACCTCTCCACGTTCGGCAAGGCGCTGGGCAACGGGTTCGCCGTCTCCGCGCTGGCCGGGCGCCGCGAGCTGATGGAGCGGGGCGGGCTGCGCCACTCCGGCGACCGGGTGTTCCTGCTGTCCACCACGCACGGTGCGGAAACGCACTCCCTGGCCGCCGCGATGGCCGTGCAGGCCACCTACGTCGAGGAGGGCGTCACCGCGCGGCTGCACGCCCTCGGCGAGAAGCTGGCCGCCGGTGTCCGCGAGGCCGCGGCCGGCATGGGCGTCGGCGACCACGTCGTCGTCCGGGGCCGGGCCAGCAACCTGGTCTTCGCCACCCTCGACGAGAACGGGCAGCCGTCGCAGCGGTACCGCACCCTGTTCCTGCGCCGGCTCCTCGCGGGCGGGGTGCTGGCCCCGTCGTTCGTGGTGAGCGGCGCGCTCGACGACGCCGACATCGACCACACCGTCGACGTGGTGGCCCAGGCGTGTGCGGTGTACCGGAAGGCACTGGACGCCGGTGACCCCACCCCCTGGCTGGGCGGACGCCCGGTGAAGCCGGTGTTCCGCCGCTCGGCGTGACGTCAGCGGGGCTCCGGCCGACCGGCGTCGGCCATGCGACCGCCCAGCCGGTCGGCCGTCCGGTCGACCAGCCACGCGGTCGCCGGTACCACCGCCAGCGCGGTGCACCAGCCGCCGAGGGTGTCGGTCGGGTAGTGCGCGCTCAGGGCGACCTGCGCCCAGCCCATCGCGGCTCCGGCGACCAGCGCCGCGGCGAGCACGAGTGACGTGCCGGCCGTCCTGCCGAGGCCGAGCCGGCCGGCCGCGAGCAGCGCCACCACGAGGGCGAACGCGGTGAGGAAGGCGGTGTGCCCGCTCGGGTAGGACAGGCTCCCCTCGTGGATGGCGCGTCCCACGAGGGGCTTGAGCAGCTTCGTCGTCGCCACGCTCGCGCCGGTGCCGGCGACGACGAGCACCGCCGCGCGAGGACGCCGGAACAGCAGGCAGCCCGTCACGGTGCCCACGACCAGCGTCGCCGCTCCCACGGGCTCCCCCAAGAAGTCCGTGGCCAGGGCGACGTACCGCGTCTGCGGCCCCACCCCTTCCACCGCCGCCCGGATCCGCGCATCCACCGTGCCGGGCTCGCTGTCGCCGGCGTACAGGGCCCCGAGCACGACGACCACCAGCGCGGCGAGGGCCGCGATCGGCCCGAGCCACGCGCGCAGCGACAGGGGCAGCACCACGGGCGCCGACCGGCCGGTCACGCGGAGACCCCCGCACCGTCGCGGACCATCCGGCGGATGCGACGCGCCTCCCCCTCCCCGCGGGGCCGACGCCGTGTCACCCGCGGCTGCCGTGATGCCGCGCCCCCGGGAACCGCCCGCTGCCGCCCACCGGCACGGCCGGGATCACCAGGAGCGATCCCACGCCACCGACGCCGGTCGGCGTGTCCTCCGGCTTCCGCCGGCGCCAACTCCCCACCACCGAGCCACTCCCCCGTCGTGCCTGACTTGGCCCGCGCGGGAGCCATCGGCCTGTGCAGTCCTGAACCCGCCGGCCCGTCCATCCCCCTGGCCGAGGGCATCGGGATCAGTCTCTGCCCGCCACCCTAACCAGCAATGTGGCCGCGGCAAACCGCCGTCGGGAAGTCCGCGTGTCAACGCTCCGCGCGTCACGGCCCCCGGCACGACCGGCGGGCGCGCGGGCGCGCGGGCGTCATCCACGCGGTGAGCGGCCCGGCGACGCCGGCACGCGGCCCGGCCGGTGATTTCGCCGATTCCCCCGTCCCGGCCGCCCGCTTGACTCGGTGCGAGCCGGTCCCGGAACGATCCGCGAGGGCCGGAGGCAGACACGACTCGCGCAATCGGCAAGGGTGCGCCGACGCAGGCGGCCGGCGTGCCCGGAAGGGATCTCGGACATGTCTCGTATCAGCGGGCGGCTGCGCCTGCTCGGCGCCGTGGCCGTCGGCATCACGGTCGTGGGAACCGCGAGCGTCGCGGCACCCCCCGCCTCCGCCGCCACGCCGGTCTACGGCGAGGACTTCTCCGACGGGCTCGGCACCTTCACCGCCTCCGGTTCCGTCAGGACCGGGACGTACGGTGCCCGGCTCAGCGGGTCGCTGTCCTCCGACCCGTCCATGGTGTCCGCGCCCGTCGACCTGACCGGGTACGGCGACCTGACCCTGTCCTACACCCGGGCGGCCTCGGGGCTGGACCTCGGTGAGACCTTCACCGTGGCCTACTCGGTCGACGGCGGCCCGTTCACCGTGCTGGAATCGGCGCGCACCGCCACGGGCGCGGTGTCGTTCCCCCTGCCGGACTCCGTCGAGGGCGGTGACCTGCGGCTGCGGTTCTCGCTGGACGCGGGCAGCCCCCTGGAGACGCTGACCGTCGACGACGTGCTGATCGAGGCCGCCGACGGCGGCGGCCCGACCGACCCGCCGACCGGGTCACTGCCCCCGGTGGACGACGTCACCGAGCCCGGTCCGTACGCGGTGACCGTCGACGAATCCGCCGGTCCCGGCGACGACGGCTGGCTGGTGTACCCGACCGACGCGGGCCGCGACGGTGTGGACCACCCGGTCTTCGTCTGGGGCCCGGGCGCGGGATCCGACCCCGCCGACTACGAGGACATGCTGCGCCAGTGGGCCTCGCACGGGTTCGTCGTCTACAGCGAGGTCTCGTCCAGCAACGGCGCCTACATGGTCGACGCCCTCGACTGGCTGGAGGACCGGAACGCCAGTCCGGGCAGCCCGCTGTACGGGGACCTCGACCTCTCCGAGGTGGCCTTCGGCGGCCACTCCCGCGGGTCCCTCGGCACGTTCGACGTGGCCGACGAACCGCGGCTGGAGACCACCGTCCACGTGGCCGGCGGCTCGTTCGACGGCAACGGCCCCGACAGCCTCCGCAACCCGGCCCTGTACATCGGCGGTGACGAGGACTTCGCCACCGCGAACATGGAACGCGACTACACCGGCACCGACGTGCCGGTGTGGTTCAACGTCCTCGACGGCACCGACCACATCCTCGCCACCCGCAACGGTCAGCACATCATCACCGCCTGGCTCCGGTGGCACCTGGCCGACGAGGAGTTCCGCCGCACGCCGGACTTCCTGAGCCCCGGCTGCGCCTTCTGCGGCCTCGGCGACGTCCGGTACAAGAACTGGTAGGCCCTCCGAGCCGGCCGTCACTCCCCGAGCGTGGCGACGGCCTCCTCGTAACCGCCCGTCGGCGGCGCGGTGTCGGGCCCGTACACGAGGTTCAGCACGCCCGTGGTGAACGTCTCGGACCTCAGCAGCTTCAGCGGGATCGACGGCTCGCCCTCGTCGAACAGGCGCATGCCCTTGCGTACGGCGATGGGGTGGACGAGCAGGCGCAGTTCGTCGAGGAGGCCGGCGGCCAGCAGCTGCCGGACGACGGAGACCGAGCCGCTCAGCGAGATGTCACCGCCCGGCTCGTCCTTCAGCGCGGCGGCGACCTCGGCGACGTCACCCCGCGCCTGCTCGGAGTTGCGCCACCGCAGGTCGAGCCGGCTGCGCGAGAACACGATCTTCCGCATGTCGCCGAGCTGCTTGGCGAAGCCCGCGTCCTCGCCGCCCGCCGCCTCCCGCTCGGGCCAGGCGCCGGCGAAGCTGTCGTACGTCCTGCGGCCGAAGAGCAGGACCTCCGTGGTGTTCAGGCCCGTACCGACGGCGGCTCCCATCTCGTCGTTGAAGTACGGGAAGTGCCACTGGTCGGGCGCCTCGACGACGCCGTCGAGCGAGATGAACAGGCTGGCGTTGATCTTCCGTGTCATGGTGTCCTCCACATCCGGGTGCGTGTACCGGATACGACCGTGCCACCCACCGGAACTCATCGGTGGGCGGCACGCGGACGGTTCAGACGGTGTCCGGTTCCCTGCGGCGCTCCGGATCCGGTGCGTCGCCCGCCGCCGCCCGGCGCGGGTCCGTGACGCTGCCCAGCCAGCCCAGCAGGAATCCGGCCGGCACCGTCACCAGGCCCGGGATCGTCACGTCCCAGATCCTGAAGTCGTGCTCCGGGAAGATCGACCCGGGTGTGCCGGACGCGTACGGGGACAGCGCGAGCGCCACGACGCTCAGCACGGTGGCCCCCCACAGGCACCACAGCGCGCCGCGGGCGGTGAACCCGGGCCAGTACAGGGCGTACAGCAGCACGGGCGCGAGGGCGGCGCCGCAGACGGCGAGCCAGAGCGTCGAGACGACCACCAGGTTCCAGTCGGCGACGACGACCGCCACGACCGCGGCGAGGGCCCCCGTCAGCGCCGCCGACCACCGCGACGCGGCACCGTCCGCCGTGCCCGCCGGGCGCCTGCCGGCGGGCTTGGCGGCGGGCTTGGCGGACGCGCCCAGCACGTCCCGTCCCAGGGCGATGCCGGCGGCGAGGGTCACGTCCACCACGGCCGCGAGCGCGGTGAGGAAGAGGACGCAGGCCAGGGCCGCGACCAGGACGCCGCCGCTGTCGAGCGCCCGCCCGAGCAGCAGCGGCGTGAACACCTGCGCCGCCGGACCGGCCTCGCGCAGCGCCTCGCCGGCGAGGGCCGCCGCGCCGACGCCGACGACGGCGAGCGTGCCGTACAGCAGGGTGAGTTCGCCGAGCATCCAGCGGCCGACGGTCCGGGCGCCGCGCGGGCTCTTCGTCGAGATCGCCCGCATCAGCACGGCGGGCATCGCCAGCGTGGCCATCGTCATGCCGAAGGTCTGCCCGATCCGGTTCACGGCCCCCACCCACCCCTCACCGGTGTAGCCGCCCGGACGCAGGTACGCCCCGCCCGTCCGCGAGCCGTGCGCGGCGGCGTCGAGCAGCCGCCCGGGGTCCCAGCCGAAGCGGTGGAGCACGAGCACGGCGGCGGCCACCAGCACGGGCAGGGCGATCGCCGACTTCGCGATCATCACCACGCCCGTGCCCCGGATCCCGCCGCTGACGGCCAGCGCCGTCATCACGCAGCCGATCACCACGATGCAGCCGGTCCGCGCACCGGGCTGCCCGATCAGCGCCGCGGCGACGTTGCCGACCACCACCAACTGCACGACCAGCAGCGGGAAGCAGACGAGCAGGGTCACCACGCCCCACGAGACGCGTACCGTCGTCCCGCCGCTGCCGCGCGCGTCCAACAGGTCCGCGGCCGTCAGCGAGGCGTGCCCGCGCAGCGGCTCGACGATCAGTACGAGGAGCAGCATGACCCCGATCAGGCTGCCCAGCATGACGCCGAGCCCGTCGAAGCCGGTCGTGGCGACCATGCCCACCAGTACGGTGACCGTCGCGACCGTGGTGGTGTCGCCGCCCATCGCGATGCCCTGCTGCCAGGAGCGCAGCCGGCGGCTGTCGGACCGTACGAGGGCCCGGTCGTCCTCGTCGGCGCCGGTGACGATGCACAGCATCAGGCAGATCACGACGAACACCGAGAACACGGCGAAGACGAGGGACCGGGACGAGGGATCGAGCAGCGTGGTCACGACGACCTCCGGGCGCCCGGCCGCGGCTCGAGCCGGTCGACCCGCCGCCCGTACACCACCAGCGCGTGCACACCGACGGCCAGGGGCGCCACGGCCAGGAGCACGCCGAGGCTCACCGGTCCGGCGATCCGCGTGCCGTACGCGGCCGGTACGAGGGCGGCGGGCAGCACGTAGAGCAGCCAGGCGACGGCGATCCGGACGCCGAGCCGCAGCCCGACGGCCAGTCGCGCCGCCTCCCCGTCGTCGCGTCGCTCGTGCTCCGCCGCGGGCCGTGCGCCGGCCGCGGGCTCGTCTTGGTGCGGTGGCCCGTGCCAGGGCCGCGGTCCGAAGGACATGGGGGCTGCTCCGCTCACGTCGGTCCGGCACCCCGGTAAGGGGTGCGGGTACGGGTGTGGGGGTGGGCGCGGAGTCAATCAGACCCCTGCGCGAATCCGCCCGCCCCGGGCGCAGAACTGTTCTCCCGCCCAATCCGGAGCCGTGCGGACGGTGAACGATCACCACGTGACCGGGAGCCTGAGCGGCCGCACGGTCCGGCCGTGCGATGATGCCGGGCCGCTGCCGTCTTCCCGGTGTGGGCGGTATGTGGCCGCAGGCGGTGTCGGGCACGGCACTTCGCACCAGCCGTCCGGTATGTCGGTTCCTCCTCCCACCGCGGCCCGGGAAGTGACGGTGCTTGCGCGCCCGCACGGCTTCCGCATGGCTATTGACCTGCTCGGATTCGCTGTGCTTCGCTCGGCGCGAGGGCCTGGGGGCACATCGGGGGCACAGGTGGCGTACAGGGGCGGATCGAGGGGGCGTGAGGTGTCTCGGGGCTTTGGGGGACGCGGCGGAGACGCTGCCGGAGTGACCGCGCCGCACCCGCGCGCACCTCGGCCGGGCCTGCCCCGGCCGCGGGTGCCACGAGGCCGGTGCTCCTTGTACGACCGCCTCGTGGCCGTGCCCGGGCCGGTGCCCGGTGATCCCCGTAGGTCCGCCGAGCGGGCCCCTTGACGTCACCGCTGCCGCGACGCGGGTTTCCACGGGTGCCGCCCGCGACGACGTCGTCCCGCCGCGGTGCGAGCGGCCGACGGAGCGGAGAACAGCACGGGCCGGACTGCCGCCGGAGCCGTGGGCGGGAGTGCCGGGAGGGTGCCCCGCACCGGAGCCGGCGGATGACGCACGGGCGACGGCGGATTCGCCGGAACCCGGGCTGCGGTCTTTCCGTCTTGCTCCGACGGGCCGCCCTTGTGAGGGGGAAGGCGGCTCCGGCCGGAAGGTGACGAGCGGAACCCGCCCTGACATGACCGACAACTAACAAAGCAGCCAAAAGTGAGACACATACCACCGCAGAACTTTTCGCGAACGAACCGGAGAGCCGCGCTCTCCGTGTGGCGTCGGCCGCGGACGGCCCTCTGGATCGCGGCGGGTGCCGTGACCCTCGGGTTCCTCGTCGCGCTGGAGTTCGCCGCGCGTCACTACGGCCTGCCGGGGCCGATCACCAACCAGGTGCGGGAGGTGGTGTACGCCCCCAAGTCGGGCGGCCTGCTGTACGCCGCCATGGCGTTGATGATGGTGGTGCTCACCTGGCGGGAACGGTTCGTCGCGGTGGGTGCGGCGATCGGCATCGACGTCGCCTTCCTGGTGGTCCGGTGGGCGGTCGACGCCGAGACGAACGGCGGCCACCCCTTCGGCAACGGCGCCCTGTGGGTGATTCTGGGCGGTGCGGTCGTCGCCGTCACCCGCCGCACCGGCCGGGAACGGGTCCTGCTCCTGAAAGGCGTCGGACTGGCCCTGCTGCTGATGGCCGGCCGCAAGACCGGTGACACCTGGCTGTTCATCACGTCGAAGACCCGCCTGACGGTGCTCGACCAGTACGTGGCCACCGCCGATCACGCGCTGGGCGACCCGTCGTGGCTGGCGGGCCGGATCGTGACGGCCACCGGCCCCGTCGGCTTCAACTTCCTCGACTTCGTCTACGGCAATCTCGCGGTGGCCGCGGTCATCGCCGCGCTGTACCAACTGCGCCACGTGGCGGCCGAGCGCCGCTTCCCGCGCCACCACCTGGTGCGCACGTTCCTGGTGATCGGCCTCGTCGGGCCCGCCTTCTACATGATCTTCCCGGTGGTCGGGCCGCTCTTCGCCTACGGCACGGGCACCGAGCACTGGGCGGCGGTCAGTCTGTGGGCGCCGGACATGCCGCCCAGCGAGCCCTGGGCCGTGGCCGACCTGTGGCCGCGGACGCCGCCGCCGGTCGACACCCCGCACCCCATGCCGTTCGACGGGATCACCCCGCGGAACTGCATGCCCAGCCTGCACACGGCGTGGGCCACCGCGATCTTCATCCACTCCCGGAAGGGACCCCGCGCTCTGCGGTTCGCAGGAACGTTCTGGCTGGTCGCCACGCTCGCCGCGACGCTGGGATTCGGCTACCACTACGGCGCGGACCTCCTCGCCGGCGTGGTGTTCACGCTCACGATCGAGGCGGCACTGCGCTCGTTCGACCGGGGCTGGGACCGGTCGGGGGTCCTGCTGGCCGCCTACGGCGCGACAGTCTTCGCCGCGCTCCTGCTGTCCTACCGGTTCCTGCCGCTGACGATGGCCCAGCATCCCTGGGTGGCCGGACCGCTGCTGGTGCTGGCGACGGCCTCGGTGATCTACGGCTACGTACGGACCACCGCGCTGTGGGAGCCGAGGACCGCACCGGCGCGGCGACCGGAACCGCAACCCGAACTGATCTGAGGCGTACCGCGCCGGCCCGTCCGCCGCGCCCCGCCACGCCCCGCCGCGAAGCCGCCGTGGCCCGCCCGGGCCGATGCCCGGCACGGCCGCGCCGGTCCGCCGGCGCTTCGACGAGGAGCGCCGGTGCGGGGCGCGTGCGGATCCCGCCGTCCTGCGCGGGGGCGCCTCGCCGTCCCGGTCGTGGGAGCCGTGTGGTGTCCGCGGCACCGCCCTTGCCGGGCAGGCGCGGCGCGGGACGTCAGGCGGGCAGTTCGCGCAGGGCCTGTTCGGTCCGGGCCGCCGCGCCGGTCAGGCCGAGAGCGGTCTGCAGGCGGTGGGCGGCCGTGTAGTGTTCCCGGGCCTCGGCGACACGGCCGGCTCCGGCCTCCAGGGCCGCCAGTTCACCGTGCGCCGCGGCCTGGCGGGGGCGGTCGCCGATCCTGGTGAGCAGGGCCAGAGCGTCCCTCATGCCTGCCGCGGCCCGCTCCGGGTCGCCCCCGGCCAGGGCGACCCGGGCCAGACCGGCCGAGGACTCCGCCTCCCCGGCGGGGTTGTTGACCGCCCGGTGCAGGACGAGAGCGTCCCCGAAGTACGCGGCGGCCTCCCCGTTCCGTCCCTGCTCGTACGCGATGCCGCCGAGGGCGTTGAGTGCGAAGGCCTGCCCGAAGCGGTTCCCGGCCCGCCGGTGGAGGGTGACCGCTTCCCGGAAGTACCCGGTCGCCTCGCCGAGTTCACCCGCTGCCCGGGCGACGTGGCCGAGGCCGCGCAGCGCGTAGGCGAGGCCGATGCCGTCGTCGGCCTGCCGCTGGAGCTCCACCGCCTCCCGGAACCCCTCCCGCGCCCGGCCGTGGTCCCCGCGGACGCGCGCGACATGGGCCAGGCCGATCAGCGCGTAGCCCTGCCCCGCCGGGTCGTCCGCCGCCCGCGCGCACCGCAGGGCCTCCTCGAAGCGTTCCGTCGCGGCCGCGTAGTCGCCGCGCGCCCGGGCGACCTCCCCCAGCCCCCGCAGCGCGTCGGCCTCCCCCACCTTGTCCCCGGCCAGGCGAAGCAGCAGCGCCGCCTCCTCGAACCCGGCGACCGCCTCGTCGTGGCGGCGCCGGTCCCGCGCGATGTCGGCGAGGGCCGTGCGGGCCCGGCCCTGCCCCGCCTTGTCCCCGGCCCGCTCGGCGGCCGCCAGGACGTCCGTGTACAGCGCGGCCGCCTGCTCCTCACGGCCGTCCACGTACAGCAGCCGTGCGGTCCGCCGGGCCAGGCTCCCTCCCGTCTCCCATCCCTCGCCCAGCGCGGCCCGGGCCGCACCGCACAGCTCCTCGAAGGCGGCGTGGCTCCACATCCGCGCGTGGTCCGGGTTGTCGAACGGGCCGGTGCCCGAGGCCGGGACCGCCGCCCCGTACAGCAGGGCGTGCGCTGTGCCGGTGACGCCGTCCAGGTGCCGGTAGAGGCTGCGCCGGCCCCGCTCGACGGTCTCACGGGGGTCCTGGGCGGCGACGAGCCCCCGCGCGTACGCCACGAACAGGTCGTGGAAGACGTACCGGCGCTGCGGCAGCGAGGTCAGCATGCTGCGCTGCAGCAGCCGGACCAGGCGCACGGTGGCGAGTTCCGCGGGCATCCCGGCCAGCGCCGCTATCGAGGCGGCGTCGAAGTCCGGCCCCGGATGCCAGACGCAGGTGCGCAGCATGGCCTGCAGGTCCGCGCTCAGGGCCTCGTACGAGACCGTGAACGCGGCGGCCGCCTCCCGGTCGGCGTCGTCGAGCTGCTCCAGGGGCCGGGTCGCGGACCGCATGACCGCGAGCAGGCCGACCGGGTCCATGTCGGCCAGCAGGGCGCCGACGGGACGCAGGGCCAGCGGCAGCCGGCCGCACAGCCGGGCGAGTTCGTGCAGCACCTCCCGCTCGCCGGACCCACCGGTCCCGTCCGCCGGTGACCGGCCCGCGATCCGCAGCAGCAGTTCCACGGCCTCGTCCGGCGGCAGCAGGGACACCTCCTCGCGGACCACCGCGTCCAGCCCCGCGAGCCGGTGCCGGCTCGTGACCAGCACCAGACAGCGGCCGGCGCTCGCCGGGCCCGGCAACAGGGGCTCGACCTGCGCGGCCTCGCGGGCGTTGTCGAGGAGCAGCAGCACCTTTCTGTCCGCCAGCCAGGCCCGCCACAGCTGGGCCTTGCCCGTCGTGCCGGTGGGGATGTCGGAGCCGTCGAAGCCGGCCAGCCGCAGCAGTTCCGCCAGGACCTCGCCCGGCTCGCGCGGCATGCTGCCGGGGGTGAACCCGAACAGGTCCACCTCGAACCGGGCGTCCGGGAAGGCACCGGCCAGCCGGTCCGCGAGGGCGCGGGCCAGCGCGGACTTGCCGACGCCCCCCGTGCCGTGCAGCAGCGCGACGGCGGGAGAGCGCCGCTCGGTCAGGGCCGCCTCGCAGACGGCGGCCAGATCCGTGAGCAGCCCGGCGTGGCCGACCAGGACCGACGGGGGCGGCACCAGCGTGTTCAGCTCGATCCCCGGCCGTTCGGCGGCGGGGGCGCCGTAGAAGTGGTTGTGCTGGACGCCCTGCCCGATGACGGCCTGCTGCGCCCGGCCGGTCGCGCTCGCGTCCATGCCGACCGTCACGGAGGCGCCGGGGGCCCCGGCGGCCGGTGTCGCGCCCGGTGGGTCCGCCGGCGGCCGGTCCGTCCCTGCCGTCACCGGGGCGCCTGGAAAGTGTTGTGCTGCTCGCCCTGGCCCTGCACCGCCTGCCGCGCCTGACCGGACGCGGTCGCGTGCACGGTGACCTGCCCGGCGGCCACGCCGCCCGCCTGCGACCGCTCCCGGACGAACGCCACCAGGTCCCGCAGCTGCTGCGCCTGCTCCGGGGTGTCCTCCAGCAGATCCTCGAACCGCGTCCGCCAGGCCCCGGCCTGGCGGGCCGCGACCTGCTCCGTGTCGTCGCCGGCCGCCGCCAGTTCCTCACGGGCGCGTTCCAGGCGGGCTTCCTGCCGGGCCTCCTCCTGCGGATCGCCGCGGCCCAGCAGCCGGGCCGTGCGCTCGCGGCACTCCTGCCACGCGTCCGTGGCCATCGCCTGGACCAGTGCGCCGCCCCCGGCGGCGGCCAACGCGCTGAGCGCTTCCAGGAGCATGGGGGTCCTCTCGTCGGCAACGGGGGTTCAAGTATGACCGAGCGCGGGGAAGTTGATGATGGACGCGCGGCTGCCGGAGAGCGCGGGCCGGCCGCGCGTGACGCCGTGCGGTGACCTGCCGGTCCGCCGACGGTGATCCGGAGCCGACGCACCCCGCTGTCGGTCCGCGTGGGACCGGGCGGCCTCTCGTCCTCCGGCCCGGCGCGAGGGGAGCGCCCCCCATGCGGCCGCGCCGTCGTGACCTGACAGGTGTCAGGGTCACCGGGATCCCGTGGGTGCCTACCGTGGCGGTGTCATCATCGGTGGAACCTGCGACGACGGAGTGACGATGAGAGGTACGACCCTGCCCGGAGTCGGGCGACTGTTACCGGCGGCCGCGGCCGTCCTGCTGCTGGCGTGGTGTGCGGTCGCCCCGGCGGCCGCCGGGGAGGAACGGCGTGCCGGTGCCGGGGACACCGTGTCGTCCGCCGCGCAGGTGCCGGCGGGTGTCACCGCCGGTGTCGCGGTGTTCGACCGGCAGACCGGGACGTACACCGAACAGATCGCGTCCGGCGCGCAGTTCAGGTCCGCGTCGGTCGTCAAGCTGCTGCTGGCCCTGGACTTCCTGTGGAACCGGGGACCCGACTACACCGTCCCCGAAGCCGACCGGGCGCGGCTGGAGCCGATGCTGCGCAGCAGCGACGACGCCGCGGCCACCCACTACTGGAGGAACTACGGCCGCTCGGCGATCATCGACCGCATGGTGGCCAGGCTGGGGCTCGACGACACCGTGCCGCCGCCCGCCGGGTACGAGGAGTTCTGGGGCTACACCGCGCTCTCGGCGCGGGACACCGTGACGATCTACCGGTACGTCCTGGACCGGGCGCCCGCCCCCGTGCGTGACTTCGTCATGGGCAACCTGCGTCAGAGCACGCGCTGTGCCTCGGACCGCTTCGACCAGCACTTCGGCATCACCGGGGCGTTCGAGCGGCCGTGGGCGGTGAAGCAGGGATGGTCGGGCGACTTCCCCGACGGCACCTGCGGCACACCGTCCCTCGCGGCGGGCGTGACCGCGGACCAGGGCACCGGGACCGGCGCGGCCGCGGTGGACCTGGACCGGCCCGCGCTGCACAGCACCGGCACGGTCGGTGCCGGTGACCGGGCCATCGTGGCCGTGCTCACGCTGCACCCGCTCGGCACCTCGTACGGCAAGGCGTACACCGACATCGGCCGGCTGACCCGCTCGCTGAACGTTCCGGGGGCGGTGCGGCCGTCCGGGACGTGGTTCGGGACGTGGAGCGAGTTCGTCAACGTGCGCGAGGACCCGTCCACCGGCAGGCCGCCGCTGCGGCAGCTGCCGGCGGGCGTGGAGGTGCTGGTGGGCTGCCAGGTCCGGGGCCAGGTCGTCACCGTGCCGCCGTACACCAACGAATGGTGGGCCTACCTGCCGCAGCACGGTGGCTACATCTCCAACATCTACATCAGTTCGCCGGACAACAAGCTGCCGGGCGTCCCGGAGTGCGGCGGGCGGTAACCCCGGCGGGGAACGGGTACGGGCGGTGGGCGGGGCGGGGGACGCTCACCGCCCGTACGCGGCGAGGTGGCGCAGTACCTCCTCCACGTGCGGCCGTACCCGTTCGGGGACGCCGCGTTCCTCGATGACGGTCCGGTCGCTGGTGCGGTAGCCCGCGACGACCAGGGCCTGCAGGTCCTCCTTCGGCAGCCCCGCCTGCTTGAAGCGCTGGTCCAGCCAGCACACGTACAGGCTCATGGTGGCGATCGCGTCCGGCGCCGACATGTGGTCCTTGTCGCCGTCACCGTCCCCGTCGACGGCCCACGCGCGGAACACCGACGGCGTCCACATGGCGATGCCGTACTCGTCGGTGGCGGGGCGGGCGGCGTTCACGTCGAAGTCGCTCTCCGCTTTCAGCATGGCGGCGAGCAGGGCCGGTGTGACCTCCTCGTCGGTGCAGCGGTGGGCGGCACGGTCGATGACCGGCCGGAGGGCGTCGGGCACGTCGGCGTCCGGCCGCAGGGCGCCGGGCGCCCCGGTCCGGGCGCCGGTGACCCGGGCCGGGGCGCCGCCGGCACGGTCGTCCCCCGCACGGTCGTCTCCCGCGAGCAACGCCATACCGGCGACGGCCACCGCGGTCAGGCCCAGGAGGGCGGCCAGGGCCGGTCCCGTACGCCGGCGGTGCGGGCGCGCGTCCCGGACCAGCCGCTCGACCCGGGCGGCGAGCCGCTGCGCGGTGTGCGGCTGCCGGGAGGCGTGGTCGGGGGCCAGGCAGTCGGCGATCAGGCCGCGCCAGCCCTCGTCGAGTCCGGCGTCGAGCCGCAGCGGCGCGGTGCCGCGCGCGTAGGACTGGGCCGCGAGGGAGCGGGCCCGGGCGGTGGCACCCGGGAAGGGGTGCAGGCCGCCGGTGAGCACCTGGTGCGCGAGGACGCCGAACGCCCAGACGTCGGCGGTCGGCCGGACCACCGAGCCGAGCGTTCCGGTGCGCTGGGACCACCACTCGGGAGGCAGGTGGTCCAGGGTGCCGAGCGGGGGCAGATGGGCGTGGCTCCCGTCGAGCTCCACCGCGAGCCCGAAGTCCGCCAGCCACACCTGCCCGCCCGCGCCCAGCAGGACGTTGGCCGGTTTGAGGTCGCCGTGCACCCATCCGGCGCCGTGCATGTGGGCGAGGCCGGCGGCGACGCCGCCGAGGATCCGGGCGGCGTCGGCGACCGCCCGGCCCTGCTCCGCGGCGTCCAGGACGTCCTTCACGCTGGCTTCGGCACGGTCCATGACCAGGGCGGTCGCCCCGTCCAGGGCCGGCAGGTCCGGTACCGCGAGGGTGCACACGGCGCGGGTGCGGACGAGGTGAGGGTGGTCCGCCCCGGCGCTGAACCGCACCTCGCGGGCGACGAGTTCGCCGAAGGCGGTGCGCGGGCCGGGCGCGAGGGCTCCGGTCGGCAGCACCTTCACCGCCACGGGCGTGCCGTCGGCGAGCGAGCGGGCCTCGTACACGGTGCCCCATCCCCCGGAGCCGATGACCGCGCCGACCTCCCAGTCCCCCTCGATGCGGAACCCCTCCGGCAGCCTGGGCGGTTCCGGCTCGAGGTCGTCGGGTGCCTCGTGTGCCGTCATGCGCGGGCCTCCTGCGGCGCGGTGCGGCGGCTGCGCGGCGGCAGCAGCGCCAGGTGCTCCTCGCGCACCAGACCGAACCTCAGTGCCATGAACGCCAGTTGGGCGCGCTTGGCGCCGGTGCGCGGGCCGTCGCCGGCCGCCTCGTCGCCGTACGGCAGGCGCAGTTTGGCGAACGCGAGGTAGTCGATGTGGTAGTTGACCGCCGAGCGCGTCAGGCTCCGGCAGGAGTCCAGCGGGCGCAGCCGCTCCACGATGTCCCCGGCGCCGGGCAGTGCCGGGTCGGAGGGGTCCCGCAGCCGTGGCTCGCACAGGGCGACGAGGACGAGGAAGTACTTCGACGTGGGGTCCAGGGCGAAGGGGTGCACGGTCTGCTCGCCGGCGCCGTCGCCCGGCCGCTCCCCGAGGTAGGCGTGCTGCGGCGCGAACACCTTGAAGGCGGCGCTCCCGGTCAGGGCCGGCAGCACCACCCGGGAGAACTCGAACGGCACCGGCGCGCCGAGGCGTCCGGGTGCCACGGTGATGTACTCGCCCGCGCCCTCCAGGTTCTCCACGACGTACGACATGCTGCGGCTGAAGTTGGACAGCCGCCAGTAGTCCCCCGCGGCCTCCAGCTGCCCGGCGCGGCGCGAGATCCCGGGATCCGGCAGATTGACCGCCGTGGTTCCGTTTCCGGGTACGCCGCGGCCGAATTCGATGACGTCCCCGGGACCGAGGTGCAGCAGTCCGGGTCTGCCCGTTTCCCCCGGGACCACCGCTGTGGCCTCCGGTAACTGGACGATGACGGTTTCCATCCGGTCCTCCCCCAAGTCGGTCGCGTGGATTGTAGTGCGAACCCCGCCGGTCGCCCGCGCGGTTGCCGGGGACGCACCCGGGACTCCGCTTGACGCCGTGAGTCATCGGTGCGGTGGCCGCGCGCGACCGGATCGCGCCATGCGGCCCGTGGCCGGAAAGGGCTCTCCCGGTAGGCCGGCGAAGCACCCTCCTGACAGGCGTCAGGACCGCCGGCGGTGCCCCGGCCCCTACCTTCTGCCCTGTCCGCACGACCAGACCGAAGGAGAAACAGTGGCGAAGTGGCGGTCTTTGCAGATGCTCGCTGTCGCGTCGGCGGCGGTGGCGACGGTGTTCGCGTCGTCCGGCAGTGCCGGCGCGACGGACGGCGCGGGATGTCCCAGTGACGAGGTGATGTGCTACGGCTGGAGCGGGAACTGGAACAAGGACGGAGGGGCCATCAGCTACTTCCGTGGCAACGTCTGGGACCTCAACGGCCACCGGTACGCCGGCAGCGGCACCGGCTCGGGCGAGGTCATCGGCAACAACAACGGGTCCCTGTTCGTGAACGCGCTGGACCGGACCCGCACGATCTACTACAACCCGTCCGTCGGCGGTGCCCGCCCCTCGGGTTACAGCGTCACGTACGGCTTCGGCGTGCGTACCTGCAACAACCACACGGGCAGCACCGACTGGGGTGTTCTGCCCTGGTACATCTGCAACAACGCCCGGGCCCACTTCAGCAACTGAGCGGGGTGCGGTGGGCCCCCGGGCACCGCGCGCGCCGCGGCCCGGGCGCCCGCCGCACGTCCGGCGCCCCCACCGAAGGAGGACCAGGCCGATGGGCGACACAGGGCGATCGACACGAAGGACCGCCGCGTCGTGGGCGACGCTGTGCGGTCTGCTCCCTCTGCTGACCGTGCTCGGCTGCTCCGCGCAAGGCGCGGACGAGCCGTCGCGCGACGGGCTCCCGCCCGTCACCGTGACCGAACTGCACGACCCCGCCGACATCCGGCAGCCGCTCAACGAGTACATCCTGACGGAGCGCCAGTCGCAGCTGATGCTCGCGGCCGAACAGCGGCTGCGCGCCGACTGCGCGCGGCGCTTCGGCCTGGACTGGGAACCGCCGCCGGTGAACCTGGACGTGCCGGACACCTTCCGCTACGGCGCCGACGCCTACGTCCACTACGACGAGGCCGCCGCGCGCCGGCACGGCTACCATCCGGCGCCGGCGGACGCCGACGGGTCCACGGCCGCGGCCGCCGGCGGGTCCGCGGACGGCGCCGCGACGGCGGACGAGGACGGGACCGGATCCCGTATGTCGCCGCAGCTGCGCACCGTGCTCACCGGCCGGGGCTCCGGCACCGTCGCCGGGCGGAAGGTGCCCGCCGGCGGGTGCGTGGAGGAGGCGCGCCGCGCCCTGCGCGAGCACAGCGATCCGCGCTGGGACGAGAACTATCCCAACGGCCTCGCCGTCAACCTCCAGGGGGAGATCGACGAGGACCCGCGGGTGGTCCGGGTGCGGGCCGAGTGGAGCGCCTGCATGGGGCGGGCGGGATTCGACTACGGCAGTCCCCGGGACGCCTGGGCGGACCCCCGCTGGGAGACCGCGACCGCCTCGGCGGAGGAGAAGGCGGTGGCGGTCGCGGAGGTGCGGTGCGGACGGCAGACCCGCCTCGCCGAGACCCTGGCCGCGGTCGAACGCGCCTACCAGGAAGGCGTCGTGGACGACAAGAGCCAGGAACTGGCGGAGTACGCCCGGAGCAAGGAGGCCGTCATGCGGCGGGTCGCCGAACTCCTCGGCGAGTGACGCCGGTTGTCGAAAGGAGTGATGAGCGTGCCGAAGAACACGCTGCGCGGCAGGCGCCGCACCCTGACGGGCGGCACGGTCGCCGCGGCGGCCCTGCTGGCCGGCGGCTTCGTCGCGGGTTCCGCGATCCGCTCGCCCCAGCAGGTGGCCGCGGACGCGGCGGGCCCCGGGCCCAGCACCCTGACCACGGCCGTCGAGCGGCGTGTGCTGCGGTCCACCGTCCTGCTGCGCGGCGACGTCACCGCCTCGCGCACGGTCGACGTCACGCCCTCGACCGAGGAGGCGCAGGCCGTGGTCACCGCCGTCCGGGCCGGGGCGGGGCAGGAGATCCGCCCGGGCAAGGTGATCCTGGAGGTCTCGGGCCGCCCGCTGTTCGCCCTGCCGGGCGCCAAGCCGGCCTACCGCGACCTCAGGCCGGGCGCCGAGGGCGACGACGTGGCCCAGTTGCAGACCGCGTTGAAGCGACTCGGGCACGACCCGGGCGCGTTCGACGGCCGGTTCGGCACGGGCACCAAGAACGCCCTGCGCTCCCTGTACGAGGCCCTCGGGTACGACGTGCCCACCGCCGGTGACCAGCAGGCCCTGACCGGTGCCCAGGACCGGGTCGCCGAGGCCGAGGACGCGCTGGCCGCCGCCCGGGAGAGCGGTGACCGGCAGGGGCAGGGCGTCGAGCGCGCCGTCGAGCGACTGGAACGGGCCCGGAGGGACCTCGCCGCGCTGCGCGCCAGGAGCGGCCCGATGCTCCCCGCCGCCGAGTTCGTGTTCCTGCCGGCGTTCCCCGCGCGGGTGGCCGCCACCCGCGCGACGGTCGGGGCTCCGGTCAAGGCGCCGCTGGTGACCCTGTCGTCGGGCCGTCTGGAGATCACCGGGGGCCTCAACCCCGGGCAGCGCGACCTGGTGCACGAGGGCCAGCCGGTGCGCATCCTCTCGGAGACCACGGGGGTGTCCGCCGAGGGGACGGTCGCTTCCGTGGGCGCGCTCGTCCAGGACCCGGAGACGGGGGCGTCGAGCCATCCACTGACCGTGCGGCCGAAGGGTGCGCTGGACGCCCGGCTGGCGGGGACGAACGTGCGGCTGACGATCGAGACCGCGGCCAGCTCCGGCGAGGTGCTCGTGGTGCCGGTCTCGGCCCTGTTCGCCGCGCCGGACGGCACCACCAACGTCGTACGGTCGCTGCCCTCCGGCGAGGAGCGGACCGTCGCGGTGCGGGCGGGGATGTCGGCCGACGGGATGGTCGCCGTGACTCCGGAGCGCGGCGGATCGCTGCGGGACGGCGAGCGGGTGGTGATCTCCCGGCCGGAGGACGAGTCGCTGACGTCCGCCGGCGGCCGGGGCGCGTCGCGGGGTGAGGGCTCATGACCTCCCCCGCGCCGCCCGTCGTCGACCTCGCGGAACTGGAACTCGTCTATCCGGTGGAGCCGCCGGTCACCGCGGTCCGCTCCTGCGACCTCACGGTGCGCGGCGGGGAGTACGTCGCCGTCGTCGGCGCGTCCGGTTCCGGCAAGTCCTCGCTGCTCAACGTCATCGGCCTGCTGGACCGGCCCACCTCGGGCCGGTACCGGCTCGACGGGATCGACACGACCGGGCTGTCCGACGCCGAGCGCACCGAACTGCGCGCCCGCCGCGTCGGGTTCGTCTTCCAGGCCTTCCACCTCCTGCCGTACCGCACCGCGGCCGAGAACGTCATGCTGGGCCTGATGTACGGAGGCGTTCCGCGCCGCCGTCGCGCCGCGCTGGCGGCGCGGGCCCTGGAGCGGGTCGGCATGGGTCACCGGCTGCACGCCGAGCCCACCACCCTCTCCGGCGGAGAACGCCAGCGCGTGGCCATCGCCCGCGCCCTGGCCGTGCGGCCGTCGCTCCTGCTGTGCGACGAGCCCACGGGCAACCTGGACTCCGCCACCGCCCGCACCGTGCTCGACCTCATCGCCGAACTGCACGGGGAGGGGGTCACCGTCGTGGTGATCACGCACGACGCCTCGGTGGCCGCCGGCGCGGGCCGGGTCGTCCGGATGAGAGACGGAGTCCTCACCGAGGACCGCACCACGAGGATGCCGGCCACATGACACGATCCCCCTCCCCCTCCCCCGGCCGTGCCGCCGCGGCCGGCCCCACGGCGCACCTGTCCGTCCGGGACCTGCTCGGCGAGGCACTGGCGGGGGTGTTGCAGCGGCCCGTCCGCACGATGCTCACGATGGTCGGCGTCGTGCTCGGCGTCGGCACCGTGGTGGCCGTCCTGGGCATGACCGCGAGTGCCTCCGGGCAGATCTCGGGGCGGTTCACCGCGCTCACCGCGACCGAGGTGACGGTGCGTCCGTCAGCCGGTGCCCAGGACGCGGCCGGGAGCCCGGACGGCTCGCCGTTCCCGGCGGACGCCGACGCCAGGGCCGCCCGGATCGAGGGGGTGCGCAGCGCCGGGACGTACTACGCCCTCGCCTCCGCGCGGGTCGGGGACATCACCGGCGTGCCGCTGCCCGGCGCGTCCGCGCAGCGGCTGCCCGTCATCGCCGCCTCCGCCGGAACGCTTCCCGCGCTGCGCGCCACCCTGCACGGCGGGCGACTCTTCGACTCCGTCCTGGACGACCGGGCCGAACCGGTGGCCGTCCTCGGCTCCGGCGCCGCGCGGCGCCTGGGCGTCAGCCGGCTCGACCGGCGGCCGGTGATCTTCATCGGCGGGACGCCGTTCACCGTCATCGGCATCGTCGGCGACGTCGAGCGCAAGGCGGAGGTGCTGTCCTCCGTGGTCGTGCCGCGCGGCACCGCGCACCGGATGTGGGGGCCGCCCGGCAAACGGGACCAGCCCGCCCGGATGATCGTCGACACGGAGCTGGGGGCCGCCGCCGACGTCGCCGCACAGCTCCCGCTCGCCCTGCGGCCGGACCGGCCGGACGTACTGCAGGCCGTGGCGCCGCCCGATCCGCGCACCCTGAGGAACGACGTGAGCACCGACCTGGACGGTCTGTTCCTCCTCCTGTCGGGGGTCAGCCTGGCCATCGGGACGGTCGGTATCGCCAACACCACGCTCATCGCCGTCCTGGAGCGCACCGGGGAGATCGGGCTGCGCCGGGCACTGGGCGCGCGCCGGCGGCACGTGGTGGCGCAGTTCCTCACCGAGAGCGCGCTGATCGGCGGTGTCGGCGGCCTGGTCGGCGCCGCGGCCGGCGTCGTCGCGGTGGTGGCGGTCGCCGTCGTCCAGCGGTGGACGCCGGTGCTGCCGTTGACCGTCGCCGTCCTGGCTCCCGTGATCGGGCTGGCGACCGGTCTCGTCGCGGGCGCCTATCCGGCGCTCCGCGCGGCGCGCATCGAGCCGGTCGACGCGTTCCGCCACTGAGCCGCCACGCGACGGTCGCGTGGGGAGGAGAACCGGGTGGAGCACCGGCAGGAAGCACCGGGCTCCGCCTGTGGAGCGGCACTCCGGGGAGTTCTCGGCCCTGTTGGCGAGGGCTTCGGCTTCCGGGGCTCGTGGGCGGCTCGCCCGGGGACCGGTACCCCCTTGTACGACGGCGCCACGACGTCCCCTCCCGACGGCCCGCCACCCGCGGGGTCGTCTCAGCCCCTGGGCACGCCGGCCAGGCCGACAACGCCCACGTGGTGCTTCGCATCAAGGTGATGGCCGGCGCCAAAAGTCTTGACAACGATGTCAAATGCGTGATCTAGTCCGCTTCCGTCCAGCCGAGTGCCGCTGATCGCGCCGCAAAGGGAGACTCACCGCGATGACCCGCACACTGCCGCCTTCTCGTGCGTGAACCCAAGCAGACGCACGAGCGCCGGGCCCTCCCGGACCGGCGCTCCATCGTGCCCACTCCGTCCGCCGCTCGGAGATCACCTCTCATGTCGCGCAGCACATGACGGGTGAGGAACAGGAGACCACTTCCATGCACAGACCCCTCCGCCGGTTGCGTCACCGCGCATCGGCAGTCCTCGCCGCCCTGCTCGTCGCCGGCGGCGCCCTGGGCCCGGCACCGGCCGTCGCCCAGGCCCCCGCGGCCGCTGACCGTCTCACCTCCCTGGTCAACCCGTTCATCGGCACACAGAACTTCGGCAACACCTTCCCCGGCGCGAGTGCCCCCTTCGGCATGGTCCAGGTCAGTCCGGACACCGGCGGCCAGGGGGGCTACGACTACCAGCAGGACAAGATCCACGGGTTCAGCCAGACCCACCTCTCCGGCGTCGGCTGCTCCGTCATGGGCGAGCTGCCGCTCATGCCGACGACCGGAGCCGTCGACAACGTCGACCCCGACGCCTACCGCTCGGCCTACTCGCACGACGACGAGGACGCCGAACCCGGCTACTACCGCGTCGGGTTGAAGACGTACGACATCGACGCCGAGCTGACCGCCACACCCCGCACGGGATGGCAGCGCTACACCTTCCCCGCCACCGACCGTGCCAACGTCCTGTTCAACACGGGCAAGGCCAACCAGAGGGTGTACAACTCGGAGGTCCACGTCGTCGGCGACCGGACGGTCGAGGGCCGTGTCGAGGCGGGCAACTTCTGCGCGGGCAAGGACCGGCACACCGTCTACTTCACGGCGACCTTCGACAGGCCGTTCGCCTCGCACGGCACCTGGCGCGGTAGCACCCCCACCCCCGGTGAGCGGGACGCGGCCGGCGAGGGCGGGAACGGTGCCTGGGTGACCTTCGACGCCGGCACCGACCGTGACGTCGTCGTCAAGGTGGGGCTCTCCTACACGGGCGTCGAGGGTGCCCGGAAGAACCTGAAGGCGGAGACGGACGACTCGTACGACTTCGACGCCACCCGCGCGGCGCTGCAGGCGACCTGGGAGCGGCAGCTCGCCGCCGTGAAGATCGACGGTGGGTCGGCCGAGCGGCAGCGCGCGTTCTACACGGCCCTCTACCACGCGCAACTGCACCCGAACCTCGCCGGCGACGTCGACGGGCGGTACGCGGGCTTCGACGGGAAGACCCGTACCGTGTCCGGGTTCACGCCCTACCAGAACCTGTCGCTGTGGGACACCCACCGGCCGCAGAACCAACTGCTCCAGATGCTGGAGCCGAAGGTCGCCCGCGATGTCGCGCTGTCCGTCGTCGCGATCGGACGGGACGGCGGCTGGCTGCCGCGCTGGTCCCTCGCCAACAGCGAGACCAACATCATGACCGGCGACCCGGTGACTCCGTTCCTCGTCGAGGCGTGGTCCAAGGGCCTGCTCGCGGGCCACGAGGAGGAGGCGTACGCGCTCCTCAGGAAGAACGCCCTGAGTACGCCGCCGGACGACTCCCCCTACAACGGCCGTGCGGGGGTCGCCGCCTACCAGGAGCGCGGCTACATACCCAGCGGGCTGGAGCCGGGGAAGGACTGTCCGGACAAGGGCGGCGACAACGACTGCCGTCATCCCGCTTCGGCGACCCTGGAGTACGCGGCGGCGGACGCCTCGCTGGCCCTCATGGCCAAGGGACTGGGGCACACCGCGGACGCCCGGATGTTCGCGGCGCGCGGCCAGTGGTACCGGAACCTGTGGGACTCCTCCATCAAGCAGTTCCGGCCGCGCACGACCGACGGCACCTGGCTGACGCCCTACGACCCCGTCGAAGCGGGCCACCAGTTCCATGAGGGCGGCGCCTACCAGTACCAGTGGCTGGTGCCCCAGGACCCGGCCGGGCTCGTGTCGCTGATGGGCGGCAAGCGGGAGACCGAGAAGCGGCTCGACGCCTTCTTCGCCTACGACAAGCTCCTCGCGGACCCCGCCAGAACCGCTCGCGAGGACTGGATCTCGGCACCGTACGACTACTACGGGAAGCCGACCTACAACCCGAACAACGAGCCCGATCTGCACTCCCCCTACATGTACTTGTGGGCCGGCGCGCCCGCCAAGACCGCCACCGTGGTCCGCGCCGCGATGACGCTCTTCACGGACGGGCCCGACGGCATGACCGGCAACGACGACCTGGGCACCATGTCGGCCTGGTACGTCTTCTCCTCCCTGGGCCTGTACCCGACGACGAACGGTGGCGACTTCCTCGCCGTCTCCAGCCCGCAGTTCCCGTCGGCGGTCATTCGCATCGGCGCCTACGGGAACGAGCAGGGCGGCACTCTGACGGTCAGGGCACCGGGTACGAGCGACGCCCGACGCTATGTGAAGCGGGCCGAGTTCGGCGGGAAGAAGCTGCGTGCCACCTGGCTGGACTGGGACGCGGTCGCCAAGGGCGGGAAACTCGCCTTCGAGATGGCCGACAAGCCGTCGGCATGGGGCACGGGCAAGGGCGCGGAGCCGCCGTCCGTGAACCGCGCGTCGGCCGATTCCCGCCGGCACCTCGACGCGTCACTGCGCACCGGCTCCGACGTCCTGCCGACGGCCGACAGCGCACAGAACGTCCGTCTGGAGCTGGACGTGCTGGGCCAGTCCCCCGGCACGCTCCGGGTGGGCGTCGGCGCGAAGGCTCCCAGTGGCTGGACCGTGAAGACCCCCGAGCCCTTCTCGCTCGCCTCCCACCGGCTTCCGGTCCAGCGGACCGCGGCGGTGGACGTGAGCGTGCCGGCCGGAACCGCGCCGGGTTCGTACACCGTGCGGATCACGGCGGCCGCGAACGGCGTGAAGAGCGTGGAACGGACCGCGACCATCGAGGTGCGCGCCGCCGCCCGCTGCGCGGCGGACGCCGAGGGGCAGTGTGCCGTGGACCTCGGCAAGGAGGTGAACCACGACGGTACCGCGACCGTCGCCGCCTCCGGCGAGGGCGACTTCGACGGAGGGGGATGGAGCTACGACGGTGACCTGCTGCCCGCGGCCGGTCCGGTCGTCTGGGACGGCGTGACCTACGACGCCCCCGATCCGTCCGGGACGGCCCCGAACTTCGTCGAGGCCCGCGGTCAGGCGATGCTGCTCCCGGCCGGGTCGTACAGCAAGCTGCGCCTGGTCGCGGCGGCCCACCACGGCCCGGTGACGACCGTGCTCACCGTCCGCTACACCGACGGAACCACCGCCGAGGTGCCGGTCACCGTGGGCGACTGGGCGGGGGCGGCACCGCAGGGCGGCTCCGTCGCACTGGAGATGCCGCACCGGATCAAGCGCGGGCAGGGCGTGGACGGCCCGCCGGTACGTCTGTTCGGTTCCTCCGCGGACCTCGACGCGTCGAAGACGGTGCGCTCCGTCGGCCTGCGGAACGATCCGCGGGTGCAGGTCTACGCGATCACCCTCGGGTAGGACTCCGTCCGTTCGCCGGCCCCCCGCCTCTCGACCGGGAGGCCGCTCGGTGGCGGCGTGACCGTGACGGTCACGCCGCCACCCGCGTACGGGCCGCCACGCACCGGCGCCGCCCCGGGGCGCTCCCTCGTTCCACGGTTCAGCCGACGGACGCACAGGCGGGCCTGGCCGGCAGGGTGTGCGGGCCGGGAAGGGAGTTCCGCCGTACAACCTCCGGACGGTTCGGGAGTCCGACTTACCGGGGTGTCATGTCTGCCGAACATCAGATCGCCCATTTCCTGCGGGAGTTGGGGAGCCAGGACCCGGACCGCCGCACCGCCGCGGCCAAAGGACTGGGAAGAACCGGCCGCCCCGAACACGCCGCCGCCCTCGTCGGGGCCGCCGGCGATCCGGACCCCCGGGTGCGGGCGGCCGCCGCGCACGGCCTGGGCCGGCTCGGAGAGCGGCAGGCCGGCCCCGGGGTGCTGGTGCGGCTGATGGGCGATCCGCAGCCGGAGGTACGGCGCGGGGCCTCGCTCGCCGCGCTGCGGCTCGGGTTGGACGACCGGCCGGCGACGGAGGCGTACGCGCGGCTGCTGCGCGACCCGGACCGGCACCTCCGGATCAATGCCCTGACCGCCCTGACCGCCCTGGGCACACCCGGCGACCCCGTGGCGCTGGTGGAGTCGCTCGGTGACGCGGACTCCGCCGTGTGGGGGCGTGCCCACAGCCTGGTGTACCGGTTGCGGGACGTCCCCGCCGTCCGGGCGGAGGTGGTGCGCACCGCCCGTGAGGGAACGGGAGCCGCCCGGGCCCGGGCCCTGGAGATGCTGCCGGCCCGCTGCACCGAGCGGCTGCTCGACTCGCTGCTCGCAGGGCTGCGCGATCCCTCCGCGCAGGTGCGGACCGCGGTGGTGCGACGGCTGCTCGCCACCGGCCCCGGCCCCGCGGCCGACGCGCTGGCCGTGGCCCTCGACGGCGAGCGCGACCCGGAGACGGCGGCATGGCTGCTCGTCGCACTCGGCAGGTGGAACGACCCCCGGGCACTTGGTCCTGCGGTGCGGTGGCTGGGCGATCCCGTGGCCGGGCCGCGCGCCGCGCGCGCCCTCGGCGGCATCCGCACCGAGGCCGCCGCCGAGGAACTGCGGACGGCGCTGGACGACCGGGCGCTGCCCGGCCTCACCCGGGCGGCCGCCGCCGTGGCCATCGGTGAGTCGGGAGCGTGGGACGCCGTGTGGTGGCTGCTTCCGCTCCTCGACGACGCGGACGCCGACCTGCGCGGCGGTGCGCTCGACGGCCTGGGCACGCTCATCGACGACGGGCTGCGGCCGTGGGAGCGGCACGCGGTGGCCTGGGCCCTGGCCGCGCACCTGGCGGACGGACACGACGTATGGCGCACGCGCAACGCGCTCGCCGGGCTCGCACAGGCCCTGCCCGCCGTGCGCCGCCTCGCCGACCGGGCGTCCCACGGGGAAGTCCGGGCCGCCGCACTGTCCCTGCTGGACCCCGACGGGACGACCGGCGACCTGCGACGCTTCGTACGAGGCCTGGACGACCCGTACGAAGCCGTCCGCTACCACGCCGCCCTCGGCCTCACACGGTGGGCGGAGACCAGTACCGGACCCCTGCCCGACACCGCACGGGTGAGCGCCCGGCTGACCGTCCTGACCTCGGACGCGTCACCCCGGCTGCGGCAGGCCGCGACCGACGCGCTGGACGCCCTCGGGCCCGCCGCGGGCGCCGCGTCCGGTCGCCGCCCGCGTCCCTGACCGTCCCGGCCGAACTGTCCGCGGGACCGGCGCCCGGCAGTGGCGTGGAATGATGTCCACCGGGCCTACGGCTCCCCGGCTTCGCGCGACCGCGCGCGGAACGCCCGAGGTGTTCCTCACGGTGCGCCGCCGGAGCCGGGCCGCATCGGCCTACGGCCGGTCGGGACCACACCATGTCCGGGGCGTTCATGGCAGTGCGGGGCGAGGCGATCCCGGCCGAACTCGGTTCCCTTCCGGCTCACGTGCGCGCGGACTGCATCCGCGTCCTCGAGACCGTCGTGCGGGTCGCCCCCAGGGCATGGACCCGCCGCAGGGGCGTCCGGCCGCAGTGGATCACACTCCGTGACGGCGACGACGACGTCGTGGTGCGGAGGGACTCCGGCGAACTGAGCAAGCACATCGACGGGGACGGCCCGCGGTCCGCCCGCTCCTTCGCCGGCGCCCTGCGGGAAGAGCCGGCGACGAACCGGTGCGCCGCCGTGGTCTACGGGGACGCGATCGACTCGCGCACGTGGGGCTGGGTCCTCCCGCTCCTGGCCGGACGGCTGCCCGGGCTGGACACGGCGGTGATGGTCGACGTCGGACACCGCGCGGGGGCCCGATCCACGTTCTCGTTCCCGGTCGGGTACCGGCGCTCGCCCGTCCGACGCCTACGGTTCGAGGAGGACGTACGCGCGATCCTGCGGCGCGCCGGAAGCATGTGACCCGGAGCACATCGCTCCTTCCACGGGGTGGGACACCGCCCCGGTGCCTCCCCGGGGTCGACGACGAACGGTCACTGACCGCGGGGCCGGGGGCAGTGGCCGTTCCTGGCCACGTCTTCCTCGGCGCAGCCGCCCCCGCGACCCTGGCCATACGGCTCCGCACCTGAGCGCCCCCGACGTGCCGGCCCCGTGGAGGCGGTGCCGGTTCATGCCGCTCACCACGTGACCTGCAGGACCGCTTTTCCGGAGACACGGCGCCCGTGGAGGGCCTCAACGGCCTCGTCGAAGCGGTTCCAGGATCCCTGCCAGCCGATCTCGACGGTGAGGGCCCCCTCAGCGGTCGGTTCGGTGAGAACGGCCAGGTCCGGCCCCGCATCGCCCTCGATGACGAAGGACGTCAGCGACCTGGTCGGGCCCACGGTCGCGTACGGGGGGGAGACCGCCGGCTCCCCGGAAGTCCCAGCCGACGCTCTGCACGTCGCCCCCCGGGAGCGAGCAGGTCCATTTGCGCGGCCCGAGCCCGGCGGCCCGCAGCGAGCGCAGTGCGGCCACTCCGGCGACCGGCAGGGCGACCGCCTTCGCCAGGTCCAGGCCCTCGGGCACCTCGGCGAGCGCACCCGCACCGATCGCGACGCGCTCGGCGAACGCCCCCGAGGCCAGGGCCACCACCCGGGGGCCCACCGCCGGGAAGGAGGCACGTTCATGTCACGCAGTCACACCCGTGTTGCGGAAGCGGTGAGGGACGAAGCCTGCCCGGTCACCGAGGTGCTCGACCGCGTGGCGGGCAAGTGGAACATCGGGATCCTGATCGCCGCCGCCCAGGGCCCGGTCCGCTTCACCGAACTCGAACGCGCCGTCAAAAGCATCAGCCGGCGCATGCTCACCCTCGACCTGCGCCGACTGGAGCGGGACGGGCTGCTCATCCGCACCGTCCATCCGACCGTGCCGCCCGAGGTCGAGTACGACCTCACGCCCACGGCCCGAGAACTCCACGCCTCACTGACCGGACTGGTGGGCCGGGCCGAACGCCACCGGTCCGCCGTCGCCGAGGCCCGCGCCGTCTACGACGCCGCCGCGGAGCAGCGGCCGGACACCGGCTGAACCGGCCCGGGACGGCTCTCAGGCGTCAAGAGGAGTCGGACGCACTGCGGAACCGTCGCGGAGGCGTCGGACGGTCCCGACGTCCGGAGCGAACCGGCTCCGTCCCCCGTTCGCCCCACGCACTTCAGCCGTTCACGCCCCGGCGGCCGGTGTGGTCGGCGCGCTTCAGCGCGGGCATGAGCCGCCGTGCGTTGTCGCGGTAGATGCCGCGACGCTGGTGCTCGGTGAACGCGTGGTCGGCCTCGACGGCCGGCACCGTGAAGCCGGTGACGATCTCGGCGGAGGCGGCCGGCCAGTCCGTGCCGAAGAGGATCCGGTCGGCACCGGCCGTCTCCACCAGGGTGCACGCCGGAGCGAGCGGGCCCGCCGTGTCGTAGTGGAAACGGCGGAGACCGTCGCGCACGCGGGCCGCGTCGAGGGGCGGGGTGCAGAAGCCGCCGAAGGCCTCGAGACGGGTGGCGATCTGGGGAAGGAATCCGCCGGCGTGCGGCAGGACGACGGACAGACGGGGGTACCGGTCGAGTGTTCCTGCGCGGATCAGGTTCACAGCGGCACGCGTGGTGTCCAGCAGGAAGTCGCACATGAAGTTCGGGATCCCGGGAACGGTGGGCACCCCCGGTGGTTTCCCCGGAAGATCGAGTGGGTGGGTGAAGAGAACACCGGAACGTTCGTCGACTTCGGCGAGGAAGCGGTCGTACGAGGGATCACCCAGGTACACACCGTTGTAGCTCGCCTTCACGCTCACTCCGACGGCACCGAGTTCGTCGAAGGCGCGTCGGAACGCCCACGTGGTGACCTCGGGGTGATCCAGGAGGGCAGGGCAGAGGAAGGCGAAACGGCCCGGGTGTTCGTGCATCAAGTCGCTCAGCGCCTCGAAGACGACGGACAGCCCCTCCCTGGCCTGCGCCGCGGAGCGATACCGGTCCTGCATGGTGGGATTGAGAACGGCGGTCGCGATCCCCGCCCGGTCCATGAGAGCGAGCGTGGAGTCCGCGTCCCAGCGCGACCACCACTGCAGCTCCTCCTGTCGCACCACCCCTTCGCGCTCCGCCCACTCCACCCATTCCGGCGCGGTGAAATGGTGGTGCACATCGATTTTCGCCCGCCAGGCGTCGTCACCTCCCTCGGTGCCGCTCGCACTGCCCCCTCCCCCGGTGAGAGCGCGGGACTTCTGAGTGGTACCGGCTGTGGACGCCATGACCCCACCGGCTATGAGCAGACCGCGCCGGCTCAAGGTTCGACCCGAGTTCGACATCCGCACTTCCATTCTTAGCGCCGTCCTCTGCCGCACCACGGTGACCCGGCCGCGGCAGCGCGGCCTCGCCGGACGGCGCCGCCGGAGGGACAAATTCCGCCGTATGGAGCAGTCAGCTGCCGCCCGAGCGGCACGATTCCGCGGCAGCGGTCGCAGCACACCGGCGTGGGACGACCGCGGCGCTCGGCCCCAGCCCTCCGACGAACGAGTACGGCCGGCCGGGAACGGACCGGAAGGCCGTTGCACCCGACCACGGACATGACGGGAACAGCCGCTCCCACGAGCACCGCGTGTCCGATCACCACTGCGGCGCGGCGCCCACCGCCGGCACCGGACGATCAGACGGAGGCCTCCCCCGGCATCCGGCGGACGCCCGCCCGAGCGAACGCGCTCGAGACACCGTTCGAGGACGAAAAGGCACAAATCGCGCCGTCACCGGAGCAGCGCGGGCACCATGTCGGAATGGCCGCCTCTCGCTCCCTGCCGCTCGCCGTCGACGACCGCGGCAACGCCTTGATCTCCTTCGTCCGGGCAGCGGAGGACAAGCCGCCCGGTGACGCGCCCTTGCCCCTGGCGCTGGTGGCCCTGTGGCACGGCGACCGCGTCCTGATGGTCCTCGACCGGTCCCGGCAGACCTGGGAATTGCCGGGCGGACAGATCGACCCCGGTGAGACCCCTCGCCGCGCGGCCGCGCGCGAGTTGCTGGAGGAGACCGGCCACGTCCCCGAGGGGCGGCTCCGTTTCGTCGGCTTCGCGGGCTTCGCTCTGGCGCCCGACCGACGTGCCGAATACGGCGCCCTGTTCACCGGCCGGTCCTCCGGCGCCGCACGGCTCTTCCAGCCCGACGACGAGATCGCGGCCATCCGGTGGTGGGACCTTCGCCAGTCCCTGCCGGGGCGACTTCAGCCGCTGGACGCCCACCTCGCAGAGCTCACCCGCGACGGCACGGCCGAGGATTCCGGTACAGGCTGAGACGCCGTCCTGGATCGAGCGGCGGACCGTGTCATCGGAATGCGGAACGGACGGCGTTACAAGGGGTGGAGAGGCGCCCTCCACCCTGTCCGATCGGAATGATCCGCAAGGAGTCCTGTATCCATGACACGGATGACGGTAACGAACAAGTGTGTGACCGCCGTTGTGGTCGCGGTCGCGCTGGCAGGAGTGCCGGGCGCGGCGCAGGCCGTCACGCCGGCGCAGGCGCCGGCCGCGGCGCAGGCCCACCGCCAGAGCGGCGAGCCGGCTCCGGACGCGGCCGGGTCGGTGCGGGTGGTGGCACCGGGTGAGCGTGTCCGGGCCGGTGCGGGCGTCGAGCTGTGGCTGACGGAGGAGGGCAAGCACTGGTCGACACCGGAGATGGACCACCAGTTCCGGAGCGTGGTCGACGGCAACATCGACCTGAGCAGCCGCAGCATCGGCCTGATGGCGGAACCCGTGGGAGACCGCTACTTCCTGTCCGGCGTCTACGTGGCCGAGCACAGCTCGGTCCGGGTCGTCGTCGACACGAGCGACGGCGAGGTCACCGCTTCCGTAGTGCGGCTCGCCGGTACGCCCGGCTGGGGCGTCTGGTACGCCGACCTCCCCCTCCACGAGGACCTCACCATCAACAGCGTCACCCTCTACAACAGGCACGGGAAGGAAATCGCCTCCCTGACCCCCGCCCGCCCGTAGCCGCCCTGACAGCCCTGGCGGCTCCCAGGAGGTGACCCATGGGCGTGGGCCGGTCCTGCCCGGCCCACGCCCATGTCCGCCCGCCGGCCCCGTACTTGTTGTCTCCCCCGCCTCCGACCCCAAGGAATCCGTTGTCGTGACGCACGAGAGCCACGCCGACTTCGCCGAGTTCGCCACCGTGGCCTGGCCCCGCTTGGTGCGTACGGCTCACATGCTCACCGGCGACTTCCACGAGGCCGAGGACCTCGTTCAGACCACGCTGGCCAAGATGTACGCGCGATGGCGGAAGATCCCGCGCCACGAGGTCGACGTCTACATACGCCGGGCTCTGGTCAACAACAACATCAGCCGGGTGCGCAAGAAACGCATAGCCCACTTGCTCATGCCGTTTCTGCCCGAGTCGGTGCACCGGACGCACGGCGGGCACGCCGAGGCCGTCGAGCAGAGCACCGTCCTCGTCGAGGCCCTTTCGGTCCTGTCCGCCCGCCAGCGTGCCGTCATGGTGCTGCGCTACTGGGAGGACATGAGCGAACAGGAGATCGCCGCGGCGCTGAACTGCTCCGTCGGCACGGTCAAGACGCATGCCCGGCGCGGCCTGGAGGCGCTGCGCGCCCATCCCCTCCTCACCTTCCACCTTGTCGACCAGGAAGCGAAGCGCTGATGTCCCCGACTTCCCGGCCCTCCCCGCAGCCTCGGCATGAAATCGAACGACTGCGTGACGCATTCGGTGAGGTGGCCGACGGCCTCATGCCCTCTCCCGTTCCGCTGGCCGCCATCGAACGGGCAGGCCGTGCCCGACGGCGCCGCCGCACCGCCGGGATGGTGATCGGCTGCGGCCTGCTGCTGGCTCCGCTGACCGCCGTCACGGTCCGCGCCGTCCTCCAGGAACACAGCCCTCCGCAGCGGAACGAGGTCGCGGCGCATCCGACGCCGCCGGACACGCCGGACGCGGCCGGGTCGGTGCGGGTGGTGGCACCGGGTGAGCGTGTCCGGGCCGGTGCGGGCGTCGAGCTGTGGCTGACGGAGGAGGGCGAGCACTGGTCGACACCGGAGATGGACCACCAGTTCCGGAGCGTGGCCGACCGCGACGTCGGCCACCGCCACCCCACCGTGGGCCTGATGACGGAGACCGTGGACAACCGCTGTTTCCTGTCCGGGTTGTACACGGGCACCGTCGACGTCGGCCGCGTCGTCGTCGACACCGGCGACGGCAAGGTCACCGCATCGGTGGTACGACTGCCCGGTACGCCCGACTGGGGCGTCTGGTACGCCGACGTCCCCCTCCACGAGGACCTCACCATCGACGGCGTCACCCTCTACAGCACGCGCGGGAAGGAAATCGCCTCCATGACCCCCTCCCGGCCCTGATCCCGGGAACCGTCTCGAGGACGATCTTGTCAACGCTCCGGGACCACGGCGTAGCGCTCTCGCCCTGTGCGTGGCTCAGGCCGACTGCCAGGCGGACGTCGCACCGAGAGCCCCTGTGTTCACCCGGACAGGTCGCGCCGCCGTGCCGGCGATCCCCTCCACCCGCTCCGCGACGACATGCCGACGGAGTGCCGTCCTCGCTCCGGCTCGGGTCACGGGCTTCCCGTGGCGCCGGTCACCATGCGCTGATGACCGGCGCGTCGGGTTCGTGCCGCCGCCAGGCCTCGTTGACGCGCGAGAGCCGGCCCGCCGCGGCGATGCCGCGCAGGGAGGCGACCTTGCCGTCACGGACCTCGAACGCCACGGCGCCCACGACCCGGCCGTCGACCACGGCGAGGACGGCCGGGGAGCCGTTGACCCACGCGATGTGCATCGCGGGCGAGCCGCCGGCCAGCCGCCGCTTCGCCGGCGTGGGTGTGAAGCCGGCCCGCACGTAGGAGGCGACCCGCTCACGCGTCGTGTACCGCAGCAGCCGCCTGCTCAGTCCGGCGCCGTCCGAGACCGCCGTCACGTCGTCGGTGAGCAGTGCCACCAGCCGCTCGGTGCGCCCCGACGTGGCGGCGGCGAGGAATTCCTCGACGACGCGGCGCGCGGACGCGGGATCGGCCTCGCCACCGCGGCGGCGCTCGGCGGCGACCCGGACCCGGGCGCGGTGGACATGCTGCTGGCTCGCGGACTCGGTGATGTCGAGGATCCCGGCGATCTCGGCGTGACTGTACGAGAAGGCCTCACGCAGGACGTAGACGGCCCGCTCGACCGGTGAGAGGCGCTCCATGAGGGTCAGTACGGCCAAGGACACCGATTCGCGCTGCTCGAAGGTGTCGGCAGGGCCGAGCATCGGGTCGCCCTCGAGGAGCGGCTCGGGCAGCCAGGCCCCGGCCGCTCGCTCGTGGCGCGCCTGCGCCGAGCGGAGCCGGTCGAGGCAGAGACGGGTGGCGACCTTGGTCAGCCACGCTTCCGGCACCTCGATCCGTTCGCGGTCCGCGGCCTGCCAGCGCAGGAAGGTGTCCTGCACGGCGTCCTCGGCGTCGGCGGCCGAGCCGAGCAGGCGGTACGCGAGCGAGGCCAGCCGGCCCCGGCTGGCCTCGAACCGTTCGACGGCTGCGCTGTCCATGCGCGTCAGCCTATGCGAGGGCCCTCGCACCGGCCCGGTCGGGCGCGGTGGCCAGGCGGTGCCGGCGCTTCGGCATGCCGAAGGTCGGGTGGGCGATGCCCCACCCGGCCCCCATGAGCACGCCCGACTTGAGCCGTGCGGCGGTCCGGCCGCCCAGGTACCAGGACTTCGACCGGACGTCCCCGTCCACCATCTGGAAGATCGCGTCCCGCCGTCCGAGGCTGATGTGGTTGCCGTAGTACTTCAGCCCGGTGACCGGGACCTCACTGCCCGTCAGGCGTGCGATGATCGCGGCCGTCGCCTGCATGTTGGTGACGCCGGCCGAGGCGCAGGACATCGGCAGCGGCCGGCCGTTCTCGCCGATCGCGTAGGCGCAGTCGCCGGCGGCGTAGACGTCCGGGTGCGAGACCGAACGCATGGTGCGGTCGACGACGATCTGGCCGGTCCCGGCGACCTCCAGGCCGCTGGAGGCCGCGAGGGGGTGCACGGCGAACCCGGCCGACCACACGGTCACGTCGGCCGGGACGGACGTACCGTCGGCGGCGATCGCCCGTGTCGGCTCGACGGCTTCGATGCCGGTGTGCGCGTGGACGGTGACGCCGAGCCGGTCGAAGGCCCGGCTCAGGTGACGGCGGGCCTTCGGGGAGAGCCAGGCGCCCGGTTCGCCGCGGGCGGCGAGCGCGACCGAGAGGTCGGGCCGGGACTCGGCGAGCTCGGTGGCCGTCTCGATGCCGGTCAGCCCCTCACCGACGACCAGCACGGTGCCGCCCTCGCCCAGGCCGGCCAGGCGCTCGCGCAGACGCAGCGCCGAGGAGCGGCCGGTCACGTCGAAGGCGTACTCGGCCACGCCGGGGACGTCATGGTGGGCGACGGAGCTGCCGAGCGCGTAGAGAAGGGTGTCGTACGCGAGTTCGCCGTCGCTCCCCTCACCGGTCACGGTGACGGTCCTGCGCTCGGGGTCGACGCCGGTGACGCGCGCCAGGCGCAACCGCACCCCGGTGCCCGCGAACACGTCGGCGAGCTTGCGGAACGTGAGGTCCTGGCCGCTCGCGAGCTGGTGGAGCCGCATCCGCTCGACGAAGTCGGGCTCGGCGTTGACGACGGTGATCTCGGTGTCGGCGGGCGAGAGCCGGCGGGCCAGGTTCCCGGCGGCGAAGGCTCCGGCGTATCCGGCGCCGAGTACGACGATGCGGTGCTTCATGACGTTGCTCCTGTCTCGTTCGCGTGCCCCTTGAACGAGACCGCGTTCCGATCCCTGACAGGAACCGGCTGTGATTCAGGTCACTGGGCTCAGGACGGCCGGATGCGCCTCATGTCGCTGGCCGGCGTTCCCGGATCGCCGCCGAGGCGGGCCGCGGACCCCGCTGCCCGGCCACCACGACGCGGCTGTCCGGCGCGGCGTATCCTGCGCCCGTGGGACTGCGGTTCGAGACGCGCCGGTCCGACTCGCCGTGGGTCGACACCGTGTGGACATGCACAAGCGAGCAGGTCACGGCGATGACGTCCGTCGCAGGGGTGCGGCTGGGCCTGGTGTTCTGGAGGCAGGACGGCCGGGCGTACGCGGGCATCACCGGCCCCGAGACCCGCACCGGCACGGCACCGGTGCCGGAGGGTGCGGCCTTCACGGGCGTCGAGTTCGCCGTGGGCACCTCGTTGCGGGCCGTGGCCACGCCGGCGTTGGTCGACGGCGGCATCGGGCTCCCCGACACCACGTGCCGGACGTTCCGGCTGGACGGTTCACGCTTCGAGACGCCCGGCCCCGATGACGCCGAGGCCCTGGTCGGGCGTCTCGTCCGGGCCGGGATCGTGGTCCGCGACCCGCTCGTCGCCGAGGTGCTGCGAGGTCACCGCCCGGCGCTCTCGGGCCGCACCGTCGAACGCCGGTTCCGCGCCGCGACCGGGCTGACGCGGGGCGCCGTCAGGCAGATCGAGCGGGCCCGCGCGGCGGCGCGGCTGCTGTCGGCCGGCGACCGGGCCGCCGACGTCGTCGCCGAGCTCGACTACTTCGACGAGCCGCACCTGGCCAGGGCACTGCGCTGCTACGTCGGACGCACCGCCGGGCAGCTGCGCGAGGGCGCCGGCGGCGCGATCGCCCTCGAGGTGGATCAGCGCCTGACGTCGTAGACCAGCTTCAGGATCCCGTTCGAGTAGCTCTCCGACTCCCGCAGCGTCAGCATCCGCTTGTCCCGGTCGGCCCGGTCGAACAGGCTCTTGCCGGCACCGAGCAGTACGGGGAAGACGAGCAGGTTGTACTGGTCGATCAGGCCCGCGTCCGACAGCCGCCGGGCCAGCTCCGCGCTCCCGTGGATGAAGATCGCGCCGCCCTCGCCCTCCTTGAGCGCGGCGACGTCCTCGCTCGAGCGCAGGATCGTCGTCGGCCCCCACCCGTCGACGAGGGCGTCGTCGGTCAGCGTGGTCGACACCACGTACTTGGGCAACTCCTTGTAGTCGGTGTGGTCCGGTGAGCCGGGCCAGACCTTCGCGAACGCCTCGTAGCTGCGGCGGCCGAACATCAGCGCCGTCGTGTCGGTGAGTTCCTCCTCCTTCAACGACCAGGCCTCCGGGACGAATTCGAGGTCCTTGACCACCCAGCCGCCGCTGCGGTGCCCCTCCTCCGGTCCGCCGGGCGAGTCCACGACGCCGTCGAGCGACATGAAACCGGTGTAGACCACATTGCGCACGGTGCTGTCTCCTCATGCTCGGGCACGCTGCCGGGTTCACGCTAGAACACAGCCGCGGCGGCCGTCTTGGACAGAAACGACAGCCGTGCGACGAGGGCGAGATCGGAGGCCGCGCGGGCCGGGGCCGGGCCGCGCGCCGGACCTCAGCCCCGTTGAGGGCGTCCGGTCACCGCTGCGGCGCGGCAGCCGGGCCGGCACCGCCTCCACCGTTCCCGACCTCCTGACGCGCGTCCTCCGGCACGGCCTCCGCGGGATCCGGTACCGCGCCGGCGTCAGCGGTTCCGGGGAGTCAGCACCCCTTGGAGCAGTGCGCCGTACCGTGACACCAGTTCCGTGCGGTCCATCCGGAGCAGCCCCTCGTCCCCGACCACCCACAGTGCGTACAGCAGTCCCCCCGCCAAGGCGGCCGCCGTGCGCGCGCGGACGTCGGCGTCGGGGCCGGACAGGCGACGGCGCAGTGGTGCGACGAAGAGGTACTCGTGCGTGTCGCGCAGACGTTCGCGGATCTGCGGTCCGTTGCTGCCGTGCACCAGGGCCAGGAAGACGCCCCGCGCGGAACCGTCGAGTTCGACGAGGAGTTCGGCGAGCCGGTCCCCCAGCCGCTCCAGTGGCACGTCGAGCAGCGGCTCGTCGTCGATCGTCAGGTGCATCGTCTCCAGGAACAGGAGCTCTTTGCTCTTGAAATGACGGATCACCAGTGCGGGATCCGTGTCGGCCGCCGCCGCGATCTGGCGGACGGTGGTCCTGGAGAAGCCCTGGTCCCGGAAGAGCCGGGCAGCGGCTGAGTGGATGGCCTCGCGGGTCGTGGCGCTGGAGCCGGTCTGCAGCATGCGGGACAGGATAGGGGCCCGGCGCTTCGCAACTGCGGGTTCGCGCGTGTACGGAGGGCGAGCCGGGGTCTTTCGTGAGCGTTTCGAGAAGTCCGGTCAACAATGTTGACTCCCTCTCGGGAGGCCTGCACATTACTTGTCGGTAGAACCGTTCGGTAATCGCGCGGCCCGGCACTCCCCCACACTCGAACCGCTCCGTCCCCACCAACGGCACGCCCCACCGACCACCCCGCTCCCGAGAAGAGGGATCGCATGCCGAAACACGTCCTGCGAAATGTCATGGCCACATCAACAGCGCTCGTCAGCACGCTCACCCTCGGCCTCACGGGCGGCACCGCGCACGCCTCCGCCCCGCTGGACTACGTCGCCCTCGGCGACAGCTACAGCGCCGGCTCCGGCGTGCTGCCCGTGGACCTCACCAACCTGCTGTGCCTGCGCTCCACCGCGAACTACCCCCACGTGATCGCCGCCCGGACGGGCGCCCGCCTGAAGGACGTGACCTGCGGCGCCGCCCAGACGAAGGACTTCACCACATCGCAGTACCCCGGGGTCGCACCCCAGGTGAACGCACTCGGCGCGGACACCGACCTGGTGACGCTGACGATCGGCGGCAACGACAACGGCACCTTCATCAACGCCATGACGGCCTGCGGCACCGCGGGTGTCCTCAGCGGCGGCAAGGGCAGCCCCTGCAAGGACACGTACGGCACCTCCTTCACCGACCAGATCGACGCGAACACCTACCCCGCGCTGAAGACCGCCCTGCAGACCGTACGCGCCAAGGCCCCCAACGCCCGCGTGGCCGTCCTGGGTTACCCGTGGATCACTCCGGCCGAGGCCGACCCGTCCTGCTTCGTGAAGCTGCCGATCGCCGCCGGTGACGTGCCCTACGTACGGGGCATCCAGACACACCTCAACGCGGCCGTCGAACGCGCCAGCGCGGAAGCCGGCGCCACCTATGTGGACTTCTCCCGCGTCTCCGAGGGCCACGACGCGTGCAAGCCCGGCGGCACCCGCTGGATCGAGCCCCTCCTCTTCGGCGGCAGCCTCGTGCCCGTCCACCCCAACGCCCTCGGAGAGCGGCGTATGGCCGAGCACACCATGAGCGTCCTCGGACTGGGCTGACGGCGACGCACTCCACCCTCGACGAGGTCGGACGCGACGCCTCCGTCCGGGAGCGCCGTCCTCCGCTCCGACCGCCCGTCAGGGGGCGGCGGGCGGCCGGCGCTTGTGGTCGGTGAGGCGGTAGTGGCGGACGATCGTTTCGAAGGCCGGCTCGTCCACCGGCTTGCCCTCCAGGAAGTCGTCGATGGCGTCGTAGGTCACCCCGAGCGCGTCCTCGTCGGCCTTGCCCGCGTCGAGGCTCTCCAGATCGGCCGTGGGGGTCTTCCGCACCAGTTCGTCCGGCGCGCCCAGCGCCTCCGTGACGGCGCGCACCCGGCGCTTGGTCAGGCCGGCCAGCGGGACCAGGTCGGCGGCGCCGTCGCCGAACTTGGTGAAGAACCCGGTGACCGCCTCGGCGGCGTGGTCCGTGCCGACGACCAGGCCGTCGTGGGCGCCGGCCACCGCGTACTGGGCGATCATGCGCTGGCGCGCCTTGATGTTGCCGTGCACGAAGTCCTGGTGGCGGGCGTCGCGGAACTTCACTCCGGCGGCCAGCGCGGCCTCGAGCGCGGCATCGGCGGCGGGCTTGATGTCCACGGTCAGCACATGGTCGGCCCGGATGAAGGAGAGCGCGAGCCGGGCGTCGTGCTCGTCGGCCTGGACCCCGTAGGGCAGGCGCATCGCGTGGAACCGCGCTTCGTGTCCGCCGGCCCGCGCCCGTTCGACGGCGAGCTGGCACAGCCGGCCCGCGGCGGTGGAGTCGACGCCACCGCTGATGCCGAGCACGAGGGAACGCCGACCGGTGGAAGTCAGCCGCTCGGCGAGGAAGGCCACCCGGCGCTCGATCTCCCGCTCGACTTCGAAGGCCCCGGCGACGCCCAGTTCCCGGGCGATCTCCCGCTGCAGGGCGACGGACGCCGACTCGTTCACGTCTGCTCCTCGTTCCGGCTCACGATGTGCTGTCGCCTCCCCTGCTACCCGGGAGCTCTCCGGGGAATCCGGACAGGAGGGAACGTACTTCGGAACAGCCGAGGGAGCCCCGCGCCGGGGCAGGGGATCGTGACGGAACCACAAGGAGCGGAACGCTGCCCGTGACGGCCGGCATCCGGACGGGCTGCGGGCGCACCGGGCCCCGACGGCGCAGGCGGTCTCCCGCTGAAGGGCCGTAGGGGCCCCGCGTGGTCTACGCCGCTGCGGCGTTGTCCCGCTCCAGCGCCGCGCGCAGCCAGTCGTCCGCGGAGCCCGGGGTCGGCTCCGGTCGGCTGCCCGGCGGCGTGAGCACCACGGCCGTCAGCTCCCAGTACCGGTCCAGACGCGGCCCGGCCGCGAGTCGCGCGGCCAGCAGGCGGCGGAACTCCCGGGTGTCCCGGCTGCCGTACGCGCCCGCGTACGCCGCCACGTAGGCGTCCAGCGCCTCACCCGGGTACGGATCCCGTACCCGGCGCAGCTGCGGGCCCGCGAGCTCGTACGCCTCGGCAAGGCCCGCGTACAACACGGCCGCCCCGCGGGCCCCGGCCACCCGGTGCACCTCCGGCTGGGGCTGCCGGCCGCCCGGGCAGGGGGCCGTCGTCATCATGTGCAGCCGGGTGAAGGCGAGCACCTGCGCCGGGGCCGGCGCGTCGGGCGGCTGTGGAACGGCCACTTCCAGAAACGCCGCCGTCGCCCGGGCCGGCATGCGCGGCGGCAGCCAGGCACGCCAGAACCGGACCAGCGGTGCCACGCTCGGCGGGGTGCCCATCACGCCGATCAGCCTCAGCAGGTCGGCCTGCTCCGCGGGCGGGCACTCCCGCACGAGCTGCAGCGCCGCCTCCCGCCAGCGCAACGTCCTCAGCTCATCACCCAGTTCGCGCAGGCGGCCCGCGACGGCGTCCTCCAGTGCACGGCCCGCCGGGCCCTCGTCCTCGAGGACCCGGCGCACCTCGGGCAGCGGCAGGTCGAGGGTGCGCAGGGAGCGGATCAGACGCAGCCGCTCCAGCGCGTCGGGACCGTACCGGCGGTGCCCGCCGCCGCTGCGGGATGCCTCGGGCAGCAGACCCCGGTCGGAGTAGAAACGGACGGTCTTCACGGTGGTACCCGCGCGCTCGGCGAGCTCACCGATGCTCCAGAAGACCTCGTGGGGCGTGGACAGTTGAACCTCCCTCCGGGGGAGTTCCTACGGTACCGGCGCACGCGGGCCGGGCGTACGCCCCGGTCCGCGGACCACGGCGTACGCGACCGGCGCGACGTCATGTGACGGACCCGAGGAGGGATCGTGACCGTATTCATCATGGTGGCGGGCGTGTTCACCGGTGCCCATGTGTGGCAGGAGACGGCCGAGCGGCTGGCCGCGGCGGGCAGCGTGGTGCACGCGGTCCCCCTCACCGGCCTCGACGCGGACCGTCCCGCCGGGCCGGCCTCCGTCGATCTGGAGACACACATCGCGGACGTGATCGCGGCGATCGACGCGGTGGACGCGGCGTCCGGCCAGGAGATCGTGCTCGTCGGCCACGGCTACGGGATCCATCCGGTGCTCGGCGCGGCCGACCGGCGGCCGTCGCGCGTCGCCCGCGTCGTGTTCCTGGACTCCGGGATGCCGCAGAACGGCGCCCCGGCCCTGACCGCCGTACCGGACCGGGCCCTGCGAGCGCGGCTGGCCGAGCGGGCCCAGCGCGGTGAACGCGCGGGCGGGTTGACGCCACCGTCCCGTGACGAGTGGCCGCGCTGGGGCAGCGTCACCGGCCTCTCCGCCGCGGCGTTGGACCGGCTCACCGTTCTCGCCGCGCCGCAGCCGCTCGGCACCCTGCTCCAGCCGCTGCGGCTGACCGGAGCGGTGGCCGCGGTGCCCACCACCGGGGTGCTGTGCACCCATAACGGCGCCGGCATCGACCTGGTGCAACGGCTCGTCGACTTCGGCGACCCCGCACTGGCCGCCCTGACCGGCCCTCAGGTCACCTTCTTCGAACTGCCCACCGGGCACTGGCCGATGCTGTCCTGCCCCGCCGAACTGGCGGACGTCCTGCTGCGGGCCGCGGCCGGCGAGGGGCACCACCTGCGACCGGTCGGCGCCGGCGCGCCGCCCGCCCATCTGCGCCCGTTCCCGCTGGACGTGCCCGAACTGCCCCGGGACCGCAGGGGACAGGTCGACTTGTACGTTCCCTCCGCCGAGGGCCCGCGACCGGCCGTGGTCTTCGTGCACGGCGGCCCGGTGCCCGCCGGAGCCCGGCCGACCCCGCGCGACTGGCCGACCCTCGTGGGACACGCCCGCCTGGCGGCCGCCGAGGGTGTGATCGGCGTGACCCTCGACCACCGGCTGCACGACATCGCCGACTACGAGCGCGCCGCCGACGACGTCACCGCCGCGGTGGAACTGGTGCGGGCCGATCCCCGGGTGGACGCCGACCGGATCGCTCTGTGGTTCTTCTCCGGTGGCGGTCTGCTCTCCGCGGACTGGCTGACAAGGCCCCCGGCCTGGCTGCGCTGCCTGGCCGCCTCCTACCCGATCCTGGCGCCGCTGCCCGACTGGGGGCTGACCGACAGCCGGTTCCACCCGGCCCGGGCGGTCGCGCACGCGGGCGCCCTGCCCTTCGTCCTCCTCCGCGCGGGGCGGGAGACACCCGGGATCGCCGCCACCGTGGAGGCGTTCGTGAACGCGGCCGAGGGCTGTGCGGCGCACCTGGAACTGGTCGACGTCCCGAACGGCCACCACGGCTTCGAGACCCTCGACGCGCCCGAGGAGACCCGCCCGGCCCTGCTCCACGCGATGCGCTCGGTGGTGACCCACCTGACCGGCTGACACCCGGACCGCGCACCGTGCCCTGCTCGCCGGCGACCTCGACCGCGTCGATCGCCTTCGGCCGATCCGCCGCTGAAGGACGGGGCGCCGACGGGCAAGGACCGTGCGGGCCGCCGGCTCGCGCCGGCTCCTCGGTGCCGGGGATCCCGCGTATCGCGGGCGTATCGAAAATCGCATACGCCGTCGCAACGGCCCTCCGCCTCCAATGGGGGCATGAACCACAACGCATCCCTGTCGACACCGCCCCGCCGCACACGCAGGACCGTGTTTCTCGGCCTGGCGGTCCTCGGCACGGTGAGCGCCGCGCTCGTCGTGCGGCGGCCGCTCATGATGGCCGCCCCGATGTGCGTGGCCGGGCGGTGGCAGGGCTGCTTCGGGACGTTCAACGGTGTGGTGCTCATGACGTTGGCCGCGCTGCCGTTGGCCGCGCTGGTGGCGTGGGCGCTGGCACGCCGTCGGCGTGCCGCAGGCGTCACCGCGGCGTGGCGGATGTCGCTGGCCGAGGTGGGGATGGTTCACGGGACGGTGCCGTTCGCGGCACGGGAGGAGGTCGGTTGCGTTCGCGAATCCGGGCGGCGCGCGTCCCGCCGGGACCGGACGGGCCGGCGCGGGGAGCCGGAACGATAAAATATCCCCATACTGGAATGAAGTGGGCGAAAATGGCACTACAGGACAAGGGTGCTGAGAGCCGGCCCGACGGCGCGCCCGGGCCGTACACCACGACCTCGACCACCGCCGTCGCCATCGCCGACGAACGGGGTGTGATCACGGGGTGGAGCGAGGAAGCCCGGAGCCTGCTCGGTTACGTACCCGGGGAGGTCGTCTCACGCCCCGCGGCCGATCTGCTCGTCTCGCGCCTCCCCCCGTCGGCCCTGCGCCGTCTGGCGGAACAGGCGCCGTGGTACGGCGTCCTCCCGGCTCGGCACCGGGACGGCCGGACGGTGGACGTGGCGGTCCGGGCCCGTCCGTGCCCGGACGGGGGCGGGCGGACCCAGTGGGTCCTCACGGCCTCGGTCGCGGACGGCCCGAGCCTGCCCGGGGACAAGGACACCCTGCTGAGGGAACTCACCCTGTCCCAGCTCCCGGTCGCCGTGGCGTTCTACGACCGGGACAACCGGGCGGTGGGAGCCAACGACGTGATAGCCCGGATAGTGGGCCTGCCCGAGGAGCAGATACGCGGGCGCCGCCTCAGGGACTTCCTGCCCAGTCCGGCGTACGACGAGTTCACGGAGCTCCAGGACCAGGTGGTGCGCACCGGGGAACCCGCGCACGTGGTCCGGCACCTCCGGGCACCCAGCGAGTCACGAGGGCGTGTCTGGTCCGTGTTCCTCTCTCCGTTGAAGAACCACCTCGGCCAGGTGCAGGGATCGTCCATCGCGCTTCTCGACATCACCGAGCAGTACCTGGCCCGCCAGCGGCTGCAGCTGGTCGACGAGGCCGGCAACCGCATCGGCAGCACCCTGGACGTCACCCGTACCGCGCAGGAACTGGTCGACGTGGTCGTCCCCCGGCTCGCGGACTACGCATCCGTCGATCTGCTGGAGTTCATCCACCGCGGCGAGGAGCCGCCCGACGGCCCGCCGTGCGATCCGATCACCATGCGCCGGACCGCCCGGCAGGCAGGCACCGACGCCCTCCTCGGCATCATGCTCCGGCTGGGGAGCAAGGTGGAGTACCCGGTGTCCGCGCCTACGGCCGAGTGTCTGGCCACCGGCCGTTCCGCAGTGTACGAGGTGAACGACTCCTCCATGGCCCGGTGGACGGCCCAGGACCCCGAGCGGGCCACCCGGCTCCTCCGGTCCGGGGCGCACTCGGTGATGGTGGTGCCGATGCGCGCTCGCGGTGTCACTCTCGGCTCGGTCTTCCTGGGCCGCACCCGACACCCGGAGACGTTCGCACAGGACGACGTCCTGCTGGCCGAGGAGATCACCGCCAGGGCCGCGGTGTGCATCGACAACGCCCGTCGCTACACCCGTGAGCGCGTCACGGCCGTGACCCTGCAGCGCAGTCTGCTGCCCGTGACCCTGCCCCGCCAGTCGGCGGTCGAGGCCGCCTCCCGCTACCTGCCCGCCGGGGGCCGGGCCGGCGTGGGCGGTGACTGGTTCGACGTCATCCCGCTCTCCGGCGCCCGGGTCGCCCTGGTGGTCGGTGACGTCGTCGGCCACGGGGTCCAGGCCTCCGCCACCATGGGGCGGCTGCGCACGGCCGTCCGGACCCTGGCCGACATCGACCTGCCGCCCGACGAGCTGCTCACCCACCTCGACGACGTCGTCATCCGTCTGTCCTCCGAGGCCGCGGCCGACGCCGACATCGCCGGAGACATCGGCGCCACCTGTCTCTACGCGGTCTACGACCCCGTCTCCCGCCGCTGTTCCCTGGCCCGTGCCGGCCACCCGCCACCCGTCGTGGTGACCCCGGACGGCGAGGCGACCTTCCTGGACCTCCCCGCGAGCCCACCGCTCGGCCTGGGCGGCCTGCCCTTCGAGGCGTGCGAGGTCGAACTGCCCGAGGGCAGCCTTCTCGCCCTGTACACCGACGGCCTCATCGAAGACCGCGGCCATGAGATCGACGAGAGGCTCCGTACGCTGCGCCGGACCCTCAGCCGGCCCGCGCAGGCGTTGGACACGCTCTGCGACGACGTGCTCGCAACGCTGCTGCCCGCCCTTCCCGATGACGACATCGCCCTGCTCGTCGCCCGCACCCGCGCTCTGGGGGCCGGCCAGGTCGCCACCTGGAGTCTGCCCTCGGAACCCGTCGTCGTCGCCCAGGCACGCAAACAGGTCACCGACCAGCTGACGGCCTGGGGGCTGGACGAGTCCGCCTTCGTCACCGAGTTGGTGGTCAGCGAGCTGGTCACCAACGCCATCCGCTACGGCCGGCCCCCCGTCCGACTACGGCTGATCCGCGACGGCAGCCTCATCTGCGAGGTCTCCGACGCCAGCAGCACCTCCCCGCACCTGCGCCGCGCCCGCTCCTTCGACGAGGGCGGACGCGGACTGCTCCTCGTCGCCCAGTTCGCCTGGCACTGGGGCACCCGCCACGCCGCGCAGGGCAAGACGATCTGGGCCGAGATACCCCTGGCGGCCTGAGCGGACGTGGCCGGCCAAGCCGCGTGACGGGGCCCGCGGTGCGCGTCGCCACGGCGGGCGACGGCCGGCAGCGCCTCGCCCCTGACGCGTCCCGCCCTGCACAACGGCAGCGCGACGGGTCAGCCGGCCGTGCACCTGAACGGTCCGTCAAGAGCGGCCCACTGCAGCAGCATGATCGTCTTGGCGTCGGCGATCCCACCACTGCGGATCATGCCGAGGGCCGTACGGAAGGGCAGGTCCAGGACCGCGATGTCCTCGCCCTCGTCGGCGAGGCCTCCTCCCCCTTTCCCTTCCACCAGGGTCGTGGCCTCGTAGGGAGCGGCGAAGAAGTGCAGACGTTCGGTGACCGATCCGGGGCTCATGTACGCGTCGAAGACGTGCTCGACCGTACCGATGGTGCAGCCCGTCTCCTCAGCCGCCTCCCTGCGGACCGCCTCCTCGGCCGTGTCCCCGTCCAGCAGGCCGGCCGCGGTTTCGACGAGCATTCCGTCGGGATGGCCGTTGACATAGGCGGGCAGCCGGAACTGGCGGGTCAGCAGAACGCTGCCGCGGTCCGTGTTGTAGAGGAGGAGGGTGGCACCGTCGCCGCGATCGTAGGTCTCGCGTTGCTCGCGGCTCCAACGCCCGTCGCTGCGCCGGTAGTCGAAGGTCGTCTTGCGCAGGACGTACCAGTCGCACGACAGTACCTCGACGTCGAGGACGCGCACCCGCGGGTTGCCCCTGAGGTCACGGCCCTGCCGGTCGAGCCCGGTACGGCCGCGTCGGTCCGGTGTGTCGATCCCGGCTGTCACCGGGCGGCCGGGATGTCGTCGACGCTGGTGTAGACGGTCTTGCCCCAGGCGCGTGCTCGGGTGACCATCAGGTCGGCTCCCTCGGACGGACCGCCGATGCGCAGCACCGCGTCGCAGCGGAAGAGGAGTTGCTCGGCCACGGGATGGAATATCTCCTCGTAGGCGGCGTCGCCGGGACCGGTACTGCCGGCCGTCTCCAGCAGCGGGAGGGCGAGCGCCTCACCGGTGACCCCGAGGTGGCCTGCGCGGAAGAGCGTCAGGGCGGTCTCGTTCATCGCGCGGACGTTCGCCTCCAGCTTGCGGGGATCGTCACCGGTGCCCGATCGGTACGGTCCCGCGACGAGGATCATCAGCGAGTGCGGGTGGGCGTTCACGGGGTGGCTCCTTGACGGGATGGAGGGACGGGTGTGCGGGTGGCCGAAGGACGCGGCGGTCGTGACCGGTTTTCCCGTCTCTCGCGGCACCCGGGGGAGGCGGTCCGCCGTCCCCCGTGGGATCTGACGCCGGGCGGGCTCCGGCAGCGGAAAGCCTGCCGGAGCCCTCGCCGACCGCGGGTCAGGTTCAGCCGGTCGACGATACCCAGGACTCATTTCTAACACAGTCACGTTCTTTTGAACAAAATCATGTGCGATTCAGCCCGCCGCACATCGAGTCAAGCGTTCAAACGAACACCCGCGTGTTAGAAATGCGGCATGAGCGTCGCGAATCGACTAGACCTGACCCAGCGCCTGGTCCAGGGCTCGGGGACCTTGTCCGTGTCGGAGCTCGCCGAGCGTCTCGGGGTCTCCGAGATGACCGTGCGCCGGGACCTGAACACGCTGGAACGCCAGGGCCTGGTGCACAGGGTCCACGGTGGTGCGGTCGCCACTCGTCGGCGGGAGGAGGGCGGGGGTTTCGCCGCCCGGGGAGAGTGGCAGACCGCCACGAAGGACCGGTTGGGCGCCGCCGTGGCCGAGATGGTGGAACCCGGCTCGCGAGTCCTGCTGGACGCGGGGACCACGACGGTGCATGTCGCAGAGCATCTGGCGGAGCGTGCGCCGCTGACGGTCGCCGTGCTGAGTCTGCAGACGGCGACGGTCCTCGCGGACCGGCAGGAAATCGAACTCATCGTCGTGGGAGGGCGCTCGAGACCCGGTGAGCGTTCGCTGGTGGGACCGTTGGCTCTGCGCACCCTGGAGTCGCTGAGCTTCGACTGCTTCGTGATGTCCATCGGAGGAGTTCACGCCGAACGCGGTTGGTCCGAGTTCTCCCTGGACGATGCGGCCGTCAAGCAGACCGGGCTCGCGCAGTCCGCCCGCACGATCACCGTCGCGGACGCGACCAAGCTCGGCGTACGGGCGTTCAGCCAGGTCGCCCCCCTGGGTGCCGTGGATCATTTCGTCACCGACGCCGCTGCCGACGACCCGCAGACCCATCCCAACGGACCGTCCACCTTGCAGGCCCTGCGTGAATCCGGTGTCGAGATCCACCTGGCCTGAACGTCCGGCGGGGTCCATCACCGTCCGGTCCGCGGGCACCGCCCGTACACACGACGGCCGACCCGGTGACCCGGGAGGTCAGGGCCCGCGCGGTCGGCTCCCCCACGACTCTCCGGACCGCGTCGGTGGTTTCACCGGACGGCGTACTCCGTGAAGTGACCGCAGGCCGCGAAGCCGAGCCGCCGGTAGACCGGTTCGCCCTGCGGCGTCGCCTGGAGCACTGCGGTCCGCTGCCCTTGTTCGCGGGCCGTATGGAGTGAGGCAAGGGTGACGGCGCCTCCGAATCCGCGTCTGCGGTGCGTGGCCAGGGTGCTGATGTTGTAGATCCCGGCGACCCCCGCGTGGTGGAAGACCTCGGCCGAACAGACGGGACGGCCCCGGTGGTAGCCGATCAGGTATCGGGCCGGGCAGTCGGGTGCCAGCGCCCGGGAGGCGGCCCGCTCGAAGAAGCGGCGGACAGTGGCGGCCGGCGGATCCCAGTTGGCGGCAAGGACCGTCGCGTAGTCCACGAGCTGTTCGCGGGTGACGACCCGCTGTATCTCCAGGCCCTCCGGAAAGGGGCGCGGTGGCAGTTCGTCGAGGCGGGCCCACATGGCCGTCTCGCTCTCGGAGGCCTCCAGGCCGGCGGCTGCCAGGCGGACGGAGAGATCCGGAGGCGTGGAAGCGGGACCCACCCACCAGGAGTAGGGACGGCGGGTGTTCCTGAGGGTCTTGAGGGTCTGGGCGATACGGAGTTCGGCTCGCTCGGGTGTCATGCGTGCGGCCGCGACGATGTTGAAGGTGTCGTCGTCGAGTCCGCTGTCGGCGATCAGGAGGTCGCCCGTGTCCGTGACTGCGGCGCCGTCCATGTGTCTGTGCAGATGGCAGGCGTGCTCGGCAAGATTGGCTTCCATCCTGACGAGGAGGTCGCTCACGTCGGTGACGAGGTGGTCCGTCCTTGTCATGGGGGTTTCCGTTGTTCTCCCGTCGTTCCGGAGACGGGCTGGACGGTCGGGGCGGCCGCGCGTCGAGTGCCCTGCCTCTGAGTCGTCCTTTTCTAACATGCTGACGTCCATTCGAACAATCCATTGAGTGATGTGTCGAGTGCGTGGTCGCCCACCGCTCCGCACAGACGGGTGCGGAAGGTGTCGCCGCCCCTGTCGCCCGCGGCGGCCGCGGTTCACCGTTTGCTCGCGGTGGCGGCGATGGCGGGGAGGACGGCCAGGGAGAGGATGCCGCCCGTCAGAGCCAGCAGGGGGTAGCCGGCGGCGGCGACCACGATGCCGGAGGCCAGGCCACCGGTGGCACCCGCGACGGCGATGGAGACGTCGACCATGCCCTGGGTCTTGGCCCGGCGGGCCAGCGGTACGGCGTCGGTGATCATCGCGGTGCCGGACACGAGGCCGAAGTTCCAGCCCAGGCCGAGCAGGGCGAGCGCGAGGGCGAGCAGGCCGACGGAGTCGACCGGCGCGACGGCGGCGAGGATCCCGGCGGCCAGGAGGGTGAGGCCGGAGGCGGCGGCGACGGCGGTACGACCGTGGCGGTCGACGAGTCGGCCCGTCAGGGGTGAGGGCAGGTACATGGCGCCGACGTGGATGGCGATGACGAGTCCGGAGGCGGCGGTGCCGTGGCCGTGGTCGTGCATGTGGACCGGTGTCATCGTCATGACGGCGACCATGACGAGCTGCGTGAGGATCATGGTGAGGGCGCCCGGTATCAGCCCGGGACCGCGCTTCCGGTCCGGGGCCGGGGTCACGTCGACCGCGGTCCCCGCGGTGTGCGCCGCGTCTGCCGCCGCCTTCCGCCGGGCCTGCTCCTGGACGTCGAGACCGCGCGCGAGCAGCAGCGGGTCGGGGCGCAGCCAGATCACCAGGACGACCGCGGCGAGCGCGTAGGCGACGCCGGCGAGAAGGAAGGGCCCGGCCAGGGCGGGGACGCCGATGCTCTCCGCGAAGGTGCCCGTGGGGGCGGCCAGGTTGGGTCCGGCGACACCGCCGAGGGTGGTGGCGACCAGCACGGTGGAGACGGCACGGGCGCGGTGGGCAGGGTCGGCGAGGTCGGCACCGGCGTAGCGGGCCTGGAGGTTGGTCGCGGTGCCCGCGCCGTAGACGAACAGGGCGATGAAGAGCAGCACGGGGCTGTCGGCGACGGCGGCGGCGATGACGCCGGCACTGCCGACGGCACCGGTGAGGTATCCGGCGGCGAGGCCGGCGCGGCGGCCGCGGGCCTGGGACATCTGGCCCACGGCGACCGCGGCGAGCGCGGATCCCGCGGTGAACAGGGCGCTGGGCAGGCCCGCGAGGTCGGCCGAGCCGAGCATGTCCTGCGCGAGCAGCGCCCCGACGGTGATGCCGGCGGCGAGCCCGGCGCCGCTGAGGATCTGGGAGGCGACCAGAACGCGCAGGGTGCGGCGCTGGGCCTCGGGCCGGGGTGATCCGCCGGCGGTCTCGGCCGGGGCGGTACTCGTCACGGTGCGCTCTTTCGCTCGGGGCGGCCGGATGGCCGGGTGGGCTGCGTCAGGGGTGGAACAGCGTGTCGGAGGAACAGCGTGTCGGAGGTGCGGGCCAGGTGGGTGGGCGCGGACGGACGGGGGTGGTGGCGTTGCCGTCCGGGCGGACCGGAGCGTCGACGGCCGGTCCGGGGTGCGGCGGGGCCCCGGCCGGGCCGGTCACGCCGGCTCCTCGGCGTCGACGGGCATCCGCGACAGACGCCACTCGAGCATGCCGTCGTTCAGCCGGATCGCGCGCCGGCCGCGGTCGTTCAGCAGCCGGACCGCGTCGTGCGCCAGGACGCAGTACTCGCCACGGCAGTACACGACGATCTCGGTGTGCTCGGGCAACTCGTCGATCCGGTCGGCCAGTTCGTCGACCGGGATGGAGACGGCGCCGGGGATGTGGCCGGCGAGGTACTCCTCCGCGGGCCGCACATCGAGCACGACGACGTCCCCCGCCTCGATACGGGACGTCAGTGCCTCACGGGTGACTTCCGCTCCGTCGTCTTCACCGAGGTAGGCGTCCCTGGCCGCGGGCACGGCCGCCTGGTGCCTCTCGGCGACCTTGCACAGCAGCGCGAACAGTTCGGCGACGTCGTCGCCGGCGAGGCGGTAGTGGATGCGCACACCCTCACGCCGGGTGGCGACGAATCCGGCCTGTTTCAGCGTCTGCAGGTGTGCCGACGCGGTCGTCAGGTTGAGCCCGGCCGCCTTGGCCAGGGCGTCGACGGTGCGCTCGCCCTGGGCGAGCAGGTCGAGCAGTTCCAGGCGCTTTCCGCTGGCCAGCGCCTTGCCGCTGGCCGCGAACGCGTCGTACAGCTGTGCCTTCGCACCGGCCGTGGTGTTTCCCGCCATGACATCCTCCATAAATCCATGGAATATCGTAGCTCAAGAGGAGAGGGGGCATGACCTCGCGCGGCGCGGCCCCTGGTCACCTCGCTCCGCGCCGCCGCCGTCGGTGGCCCGTCGAGGGTGCCGTCGCTGCGGTGTCCATGCAGCAGGTGTTCAGCTCCGCGCCATCGGGCGGTCAGCGCGGGTGAGCAGCATTCGGGCTGATCCCACACCACCGGCCCGGGGAGCCCCGATGAGCACCGAGGAACAGACGAGTCACCACCGGCCCCTGCACAGACGCGCGTTGCTGCGCGCCGCGGTGGTCGTACCGGCCGCCGGCGCCGTGGCCGCCGGTCCGGACACCGCCCGGGCCGAGGCCTCCGAGGACGACGCCGGGGCGGCCGGCGGCCGGTTCGACGCCGAGAGTCCGCGTTTCGCGCTGGCGGTGCTGCCCGACACCCAGTACCTCTTCGACGCCGACAGCGCCGACCCCGCCCCGCTGCGGGCGACGTTCCGGTACCTCGCCGCCGAACGGTCGGCGGCCAACATCGCGTTCATGACGCACCTCGGTGACGTCACCGAGCACGGTACCGAGGACGAGATCGGCCTCGCCGCCGACACCTTCCGCGTCCTGCACGGCAGGGTCCCCTACAGCGTGCTGGCGGGCAATCACGACATCAAGTCGTCCACCGACGACCAGCGCGGTGACTCCGCGTACCTCGCCGCGTTCGGGCCCGACCGCTACAGGTCCATGCCGACGTTCGGCGGTGCCTCGCCCGACGGCTACAACAGCTACCACGTCCTGCGGGCGGGCGGCCGACGGTGGCTCGTCCTCGCCCTGGACTGGCGGGTCTCCGACAAGGGACTGGCCTGGGCACAGGGGGTGCTCGACGCCCATCCCACCCTGCCCGCCGTGCTCACCACGCACGACATCGCCTGGTCCGACGACGACGGCAGGGCCCAGCTGTCCGGCAACGGACAACGCCTCTGGGAACGCCTGATCAAGGGCAACGACCAGATCTTCCTGGCGTTGGGCGGTCACTACTGGCCGCCCGGCCGCACGGTCCTGGTCAACGACGCCGGCAACGACGTCCACGTCCACATCACCAACTACCAGGACCGGTACTACGGCGGCGCGGGAATGATCCGCACCTACGGCTTCGACCTGGTGCGCGGAGTCATCGACGTCGAGACGTTCTCGCCCTGGTTCCTGGACCGGGACCCCGCGAGACGTTCCCCCCTGGCCGCCGAGACGATCGAACTGACCGGTCCCGCCGACCGGTTCTGCCTCACCGTCGACTTCGAGAGACGGTTCGCCGGCTTCGCCCCCGTCACGCCCGCCGCACCCCGGCCCGCCCGCGCCGTGATGCCCCGCGGCACCCTCGCCTACTGGCGCTTCGACTCCTCCGGGACCGACGCGGCCGGAACACCCGGCGCCACCGTCGCCGACGGCGTCGTCGTCAAGGACCTGACCGGCAACGGCAACGACCTGACGGTGCGACGGCTGCACTCCAGCGGCGCCGACGCGCTCACCTGGTCGGCGGACCACCACGAGGGACAGCCCGCGCACGCCAGCCTCCGTTTCGACGGCGGGAAGAACCCCGACCGCGGCGCCGTCCTCACCACCGCGGCCCGTGCGGCCCTGAACAGCGAGAAGTTCCTCCGCGGCTACACCATCGAGACCTTCGTCCGGCTGCCCGAGCCGTTCCGGGGCGACCACAGCTGGATGGGCGTCCTCAGCTGGGAGGGACGCAACTCGGAGGCGGGCAAGACGACGGGCTGGTCGCCGCTGGAACCGACCTGCAGCCTCAACCTGTCGCCCGAGCGGTTCCTGCAGTTCGTCGTCTACCCGCACAAGCAGGACGCCGACCCCACGTCGTGGAGCCACGCCGTGCCGACCGGGCGCTGGATGCACATCGCCGTCGTCAACGACGGCCGCCGCACGGTGATGTACGTGGACGGTTCGAAGATCGCCCGCAACCCGTCGCAGGCATCGACCGGCATCGCCACCCTCGGCAAGCCCTTCGTGCTGGGCGCCACGCAGTTCGACGGAGCCTTCGGGCAGGGCTTCTACGGCTGGATGGGCGACACCCGGATCGTCGGCCGGCCGCTGCCGGTGGAGGAATTCCTCGTCCCCTTCGACTGAGAGCGCGGCGGTGAGGAGGGGCCGCGGGGGCCGGAGACGTCCTGAGCCGACGGGACGTTCCCGTGTTGCCGCGCCCCCGTACGGGGCGGACACTGATCGTACGACCCGCGGGCCTGCCCGTGGACCGGGGCCGGCGGGCGACACAAGGCCTCGGACGGCTCCGTCCCCGCGCGGGCATGCCCCTCCACCACTGGTTCCGGCGGTGCCGGGGCCGCGATCCGGTCGTGGGAGGGCCCATGTCCACGACATTGCGATTGGCGACCTTCAACGTCGAAAACCTCTTCGCCCGATGGCGGTTCAAAGAAGGCGTCGACCCTGCTGCCGCGAACACCCGGGGCTGGGTCGTCGAGCAGACCCGGTTCGAGGAACTGGGCGTCGACGACAAGGCCATCACGGGGGCGGCGGTGCGTGAGATCCGCGCGGACGTGCTCGCTCTCCAGGAGGTCGAGAACGTCGACGCCCTGAAGCACTTCCGGGCGCAGGCCCTCGGCGGACGCGTCGAGTACCCCTATGTCGCGGGGGTGGACGGCAACGATCCACGCCTCATCGACGTCGCCGTGCTGTCCAGGTTGCCCATCACCCGCATCCGCTCGCACCAGCACCTGATGGATCCCGGGAGTCCGGTCGCTCCGCTGTTCTCGCGGGACTGTCTCGAGGTCGATGTCGAGGTGAGGGAGGGCGAAGCGAAGAGCACGACCGTGACGCTCTTCGTCAACCACTTCAAGTCCATGATGGGCGGGCGTCCCGAAACCCGGGGAAAGCGGCTCCGCCAGGCCACGAAGGTGAAGGAACTCGTCACCGGGCGCTTCGGATCCGCCGCTCCCGGGGACCATCCGTTCGTCGTCCTCGGTGACCTGAACGACTACCTCGGGCCGGACGGCAGCTCCGGCATCGACGGCCTCGTCGAATGGGACCAGGTGGAGAACGTGGTGACGCGCCTCCCCGAGGCGGACCGGTGGACCCACTTCTTCCAGGGTGGCGACGAGTACCGGCAACTCGACTACCTGCTCCCCTCGGCGTCCCTCGCCGAGAACTCCGCGGGGGCGAAGCCCGAGATCCTCCGCAAGGGCATGCCGCTGCGAGCGGCCCGTTACACCGGACCGCGCTTCCCGGGCGTCGGCAGGGACAAGCCCAAGGCGTCCGACCACTGTCCCGTCGTCATGGAGCTCACCGTCGGCTGAACACGGCGGGACGTCATGAGGGCCTCGACAGGAACGAGGGCCCGGCACCGTGCGGGTGACGGAGACCGGCCGAGGCCGGTCTCCGGCCTGCGCCCCGGTCGCCGGGGCGGACCACAGCCGGTGGCGTTCGCAGACGGTTCTCGGACCCCCGTCCGGGGCGGCGCCACCAGGCGTGGCCGGACGGCCTGATCCGTGCCGCCGCCTCCGGCAGGTCCGGCGTCCGACCGCGGCCGGCCGGGACGGACTTCGGCGGTTCCCCGCCGTTGACCGGAGCCCACCGTCCACGCCGGGGCGGGTTCCGAACGGCCGCTGCGGCTCACCGCCGTGGACCCGGCCCGGCTCCGGACGGTCTGCGGCGGTTGCCGTGCCAGTCCAGTATCAGGACCGTGGCATCGTCCCTGAGGTTGCCGTGGCAGGCCTCGAGCACTGCGGCGGTCAGGCTCCGGACGGCTTCCCTCGGATGCAGCGGGCGGGTGTCGTGGGCGAGCGCGGCCAGGTCGACGGCTGCGGCACCGCGCTCCTGCATTCCGTCGGTGAGCAGGATCAGGCGGTCACCGGGCCGCAGTTGCAGTTCCTGCAGACGGTAGGGGACCGGTGCCGCCACACCGAACGGCAGGTTGACGGCGAGTTCGACCTCCTCGACGGTGCCGTCGCGCAGCCGCAGCGGCCGGGGATGGCCGGCGTTGACCAGTTCGCAGAGGCCTGTTTCGAGGTCGACGCACAGCAGCTGCCCGGTGGCCAGGCCGCGGCTGTGGCTCAGCAGGGCCTGGTGGGCGTGGTCGGCTTGCTTGAGGGCGTCACAGCCACTGCGGCGTGCCCGGCGCAGCGCGCCGACCAGCAAGGTGGCCAGCAGGGCCGAGTTCGTGTCGTGGCCCATGGCGTCGGTGACGGACAGGTGCAGGGTGTCGCGGTCGAGGGTGTAGTCGTAGGTGTCGCCGCCGATGTCGTCGGCCGGGACCAGCCCGGCGGCGAGGGTGAACTGGGCCGCCTCGCAGCAGGAGGCCGAGGGAAGCAGCTGGTGCTGGATCTCCGCGGCCAGACTGGTCTCGGTGGTGCGCCGGCCCAGGTGGTAGAGGTCGGTGAAGCGGCGGTCCGTGACGACGATGTAGGCCAGCGCGTGGGCCGCGTCGCGGACCTGCCGGAGCACGGTGTCGTCGGCGGACTGCAGGGTCACCTCCAGCACGCCGATGCAGTCGCCGCGGTTGGTGACCGGCGTGATGACGCGCCGTCCGCCCTGGCTGTCCGGCTCCACGTGCTGGCGCTGGCTCCGCAGTACGCGGTCGTAGACGCTGCCCTGCAGGTCGATCGGCTCGGCGGAGTCCGTGACGTCACCGTCGGCCGTGGTCAGCCGTACCAGCCGCCGGCCGACGAGGTCGACGAACAGGAAGGACACGCGCTCCGCACCGAACCGCTTCTGCAGGTCGTGCGCCACCACGTCGACGGACTCACCGGGCGGCGCCGCCTCCGCGGCGGCCAGCAACTCGCCCAGTTCCACATCTCCACCCTTCACGGCGACCTCCCATCGGCTGCCGCATCTTTTTCCCCGGGTTTCCGCGGCCTCACCCAAACCGCCCGTCCTGCCTGGTCAGGACAGCGTGCCGGGCCGCTGCGAGCAGGGTCCCCGTTCCGTCGGGTGGCGTCCGCGGGCGGCCGGCTCCGGAAGGGTGCGCCGGACGTGTTCGTGACGTGTCCCGGCAGCTCGTACGTGGTTGGCTGGTCGGAACCTGTGCACTCCACCGCTCCCGAGGAGCCCCCGTGGCCAGTTCGAGCCCGCCGTCCGCCGACCGGGACGAGGGCACGCCGCCCCTCCGGTGGCCGTTCGCCGAACGCGCGCACGCCCGAGCCTCCGGCCTCGACGAGGCCTTGCCGCAGTGGGCCGACGGACTCGGTTCGCCCACCGGCTCCCCGTCCCCGCACCGGAGACCCGGCTGCTGCCGGGACCCACGGGACCGGCGGCGCGCGGGACCGGCCCTCCGGGGCCGGACGTGAGGCGGCAGGCGGCGGTGGTGCTGCGCGTCGTGGCGGTCCGCAAGGGCTTCGGGTCCCGGCAGGTCCTGCGCGGAGTCAGCTTCGAGGCGCGGGCAGGGCAGCTGGTGGGCATCGTCGGGGAGAACGGCGCCGGGAAGACCACCCTGTTGCGCATCCTCAGCGGCGACCTGCGCCCCGACGACGGACGCGTGGACCTGGTGGGCACACGGGGTTACTGCCCGCAGCACCCTGTCCTGGACGAGGAACTGACCGTGCGCCAGCACCTGCGTCTCTTCCAGGTCGCCTACCGCCTCCCGAGTCCCGGCCGCGCGCTCCATCTGATCGACGTCCTCTCCGCGGCCGGCTACCTGGACGCGCCGGTGAAAGTCCTCAGCGGCGGCACCCTGCAGAAGCTGAACCTGGTCCTGGCCCTGATGCACGACCCGGACGTCGTGCTGCTCGACGAGCCGTACCAGGGCTTCGACTGGGAGACCTACCTGCGGTTCTGGGACCTCGCCCAAGAGCTGAAGGACCGCGGACGCACCGTGATCATCGTCTCCCACCTCGCCCACGACACCGGACGCCTGGACGTCCTGCACCATCTGCACGACGGCTTCCTCGGGCCCTCACCCACGGCGGACACCGCGTGAGCGCCTACCTGGTCGCCTGCCGTTACGCCCTGCTGGCCATGGCGAAGAACCGGCTGGCCGCCGTGCTCCTGATCGCCTTCATCCCGATGTGGATCACCGTGGCGAAGACCCTCACCACGCCGAAGACGTTTCCCTTCCGGCTGCGCGCCACCGGAACCTGGCTGCGCGCCGGCGGGGACGAGATCACGATGCTCAGCGGCTCCCTGAACGCCGTGTCCCTCCTCGTGGGGTTCCTGATGTTCAGCGCCGCCCGCCGCACCAGGGCCTTCGACCGTCGCCTCACCGCGGCCGGCTATCCCCGGACCGCCCTCATCGGCGCCAAGCTCACCACGCTCCTGGTCGCATCAGTGCTGGTCAGCGCCTACGCCACCGCCTGGATGCTGTTGTTCTGGTCTCCCCTCCAGCCCTTCCTCCTCGGCATCGCGGTCCTGGCGATCTGCCTGGTCTACGGGGCCATGGGCATGTGCCTGGCCCTCTTCCTGCACGGTGAGGTCGAGGGACTGGTCACGATCATCATGACCAGCATCATCGACCTCGCGCCGCAGAATCCCGTCGCCAGCACCACCGCCGACAAAGCCCTGGTCGAGCTGCTTCCCGGCTACGGCTCCCTCCAGACCGGCCTCGCCGCGGGTTTCACCCGGAACGCCACCTTGAGCCCTCTGCTCCACAGCACGGTCTGGCTGACCGTCATGACCACCACCGTGCTCGCCGCCTTCGCCCTCCGCACCCGCACCCACCAGCCGTCCGCGCCCCACCGTGACGGGTGAGAACTCCCCCGGTGGCGCAGGCGGCGAACGTCACGGAGCCAGGAGAGGGCGCGCCCGACGCCCTGGCGGAGGGCGCCCGGGACGGCGCCGTGGGGCCGGATGCGACGGAGGACGGGTTCACGGCGTCGACGCGGCCGGGAGGAACGGAGGTCAGGCCGGATCGCCGGGCATCACACCGTGCGGCGGATCCTTGTGCCCGGGGCGGGAACCATCCGGCCGGAACGATTCGTCACTGATCATTGCCGCCGCCCTGAACGGCGGGACACACCAGAGGCGAAGCAACAACGGGGGGACTCCATGAAGTGTGCGTCTGCGGCGAGAGCGGGCCTGACGGCCGTAGCGGTGCTGGCGATGCTGACGGTCAGCGGCTGTCGGGAGGAGGACGCGGGACTTCCCTCCGTCTCCCCGAGCGGGCGGGTCTCCGAGTCCGCGTCGCCGACGCCTCCGGCGGAGCGGAGCGGTCCGCGCGCCTTGGTGGACGCTCCCGTGGCGGGCGGCCTGGACAAGCTGACGGGGGACGGAGCCCTGACGGACGTCCCTGTCGACCCGGGCGAGATGCGGGACGGCATGACGCTGGTCACCGGCAACTACGGGGACCCGGACGGGCAGGGCGCACCGGTGCTGTTCGAAGGTGTCGACCATGTGCCCGAGGACACCAACGAGCGTCGTGAGCACTTGTTCCGCGGCATGCTCGAGTACGTCCGGTGGGACCCGGAGCTGGGGCATCCCGAAGCCCGGCCGGTGGAGCCGGGACCGCTCGGCGGCTCGGTGGAGTGCCTGCTCGCCTCGCTGAGCGAGGACGGCAACGTCATCTGCGGCTGGGCCGACGAGGGCACGGCGGCCGTCGCGCTCTTCGAGGACAGCACGCTCGCCGATGCGGGAGAGCTCTTCGTCGAGATGCGCGGGGACCTGGAGCGCTGACCGGCCGGGCCGCGGCCACGGCCGGTCCCCCGCCGGTACGACGGACGGCCCGGCACCGCGAGTACGGTGCCGGGCCGTCCGGTCGGTGAAGTGGCTCGTCAGCCCTGGCGGGCCTTGAAACGCGGATCCTTCTTGTTGATCACGAAGGTCACGCCCCGCCGGCGCACCACCTGGGCACCGGGCCTGGCCTTCAACGAGCGCAGGGACTTGCGTACCTTCATCACGATCTCCTTCCGTGGGACCGGACGGGGGTGCCGCGGTCAGCGGCGGGTGCGGGCGGGGCCGTAGCGCCGCTCGAAGCGCTCCACGCGCCCCGCGGTGTCCACGACGCGCGAGGTGCCGGTGTAGAACGGGTGACTGGCCGACGAGATCTCGACGTCGACGACCGGATGGATGGCGCCGTCCTCCCACTCGACCGTGTGCTGCGACCCGATGGTGGAGCGGGTCAGCAGCCGGAAGCCGGACGCGCGGTCGCGGAAGACGACCGGGCGGGAGACGGGGTGGATGCCGTGCCTCACGGGATGTCCTTCCTGGGGTGCCTCCGCCGCCGGGCGGCGGAGGCGGATCTCATCGTTCCTCGCGGAAGAGGACGTGTTCGCCGACGACCGCGTCGTACTTCCGCAGGACCAGCCGGTCGGGGTCGTTCAGACGGTTCTTGCGGGTCACGTAGGTGACTCCCGTACCCGCCGTCGACTTCAGCCTGACGACCGGTCGCGCGGTGCTGCGTGCCATGAGGTGCTCCTTCCGCCACCATCCGAGCTCATTGACTCGGACATGTCATACATGGTGTGCAACGGCGTCGGCGGCCGCCGTATTCCGCCGGCCCCGCTTTCCGCGGGACAGGACCGCCGCCCGGCGCGTCACCGGGCGCGGACCGAAGCCGTTCGACGCGTGACCGTGGAGGGCGGTCGCCTGCGCGGCGAAAGGCTCCGCAGGGCTTCAGCCGAACGATCGTCCCTGCGGGCAAGGGGTGAGGCCCGGGGACACTGTCCCCTCCACGGCCACGCCCTCCCCAACCGCACCCGCCCGCGGTTTGTTCCCCTCTCCGCGACGCCGGGCGGCGACAAGGCGTCCCCGTTCTGTGACTCGCCCCTTGTCGGGGGTAGACGACGATCACGGCCGGACGTCGATCACCGAAGGAGACGAGCCGTGGACAAGGGCAAACAGATCACAGGCAGGGCCCGTGAGGAACTCGCGCGGGAGATGAAGGAACAGTACGAGAACGGCCTGTCCATACGGGCCATCGCCGAAGCGCACGGGCGGTCGTACGGGTTCGTCCACCGTGTCCTCACCGAGGCGGACGCCCCTCTGCGCAGCCGGGGCGGGAACCGTGCACACCGACGGCTCGAGGAGGCCGGGCGTCCGCAAAGGTGACGACGGACCTCCGGCGAGGGCTCACCACGGGTCGAGGAACCCGCGGACCGCAACGGCAAAGCCGGCCGGGCCGGTTCCCCGGACGGTGCGACCGGCCGGAAGCCCGGTGAGCGGGGCGGGACAGTCACCAGGGGCTCGTCCCGCCCCGCCGCCCGCCATGTGCGCGGGCCGGGGACCGGTCCGCGCGCGGGGGCGAGCCGGCGCAGTACCAGGCCCGCTTCGCGCCCGCCCGCTTCGCGTCCGTGCCCGTCCACGGGTGGTCGAGCGGTGCCGTCACGCCCCGGAAAGGGTCAGCCTGCGGGGTTCGATGCGTTCCTCCACCACACCGGCGCCATCGCTTCTGACGATGTAGGCACCCTTGCCGGGGATCTCCGTCACCGCCTCCACCAGTTCCGTTCCGCGGTACACCAGGCCGACGCCGTCGTCCGTGCAGTGAGCCGTGGGAATGGTGCCGTCCGCCACGAGCCGATGCGTCAACGGACGCCGGCCCTCGTCCGAGTCGTAGTGCACACCGTTGCCGTACGGCAGGAAACCGAGCGCGTTCGTGACCGGGCGCAGTTCCGGCCCGAACGAGTCGGTCGCGCCTCCCTGGAACCAGCAGAGGGAGCCCGCGCTGACCCCGCTGAGGACGACACCGGCCTGCCAGGCGCGGCGCATGACGCGGTCCAGGCCGTGCGCCCTCCACACCGCCAGCAGATTGACCACCGAGCCCCCCATGACCCAGACCACGTCGTGGTCGAGGACCGAGCCCTCCACGTCTTCGACGTTGGGCATGGGGAACAGGTGCAGAGGCGTCAGATCGAATCCCGCCACCCGAGCGGCCTCGGTCATACGGGTCGTGAAGTGCTCGGCGTCCCCGATGGCGGTCCCGACGTACATGATGCGCGGGCGCCGGCCGTGCACCCCGGAGAGGTCGACCGCATGATGCACCAGGGCATCGAACATCACCCTGGTCCGTCCTCCGAGCCGATGCCCGCCGGAGGTCGCGAGGATGGTCGGTTCCGACGTCGTCATGGCCATGATCGTACCGTCGGCGCGCCGACCTGCCCGGGCCGCCTCGGGTGCAAACCCCTACGGGAAGAGCGCCGTCCTCGATGAGGTTGCCGGGCGCCGGCTCACAGACCGGGCCGGTGCGGGTTCCGGCGGCCGCCGAGGCCGCCGCCGGCCGTAGCCGCTCCCTGTCACGAGGCAGTGCCGTGGAGGTACTCGGTCAGGGCCTTGCCCGGCTGGAAAGCGGCGGAGCCTCCGTCGGTGTGGAAGCGTCCGAAACTGCCGGCCACCACCGCTTCATCGTGCTTGAGCGCCTCGGCGATCACGCCCGCCATGTCGACCGTGCCGAACAGGGCGTCGATCACCTGCTCCGCGTCTTCCTGGCGGATGTCGTGGCCTCCCTGCGCGGCCTTGCGCACGCTGGCCCGGGCCAGTTGGGACTTGTCCATGTCACTCCTCTGCTCTCGCTGTCCGGTTTCCCTGTCCGACCGCGTCGGGACAGCGGGCCCGGACGCTGGAACGGTCTCCGTGACCGGGCACAGACGGACTGCCCACCGCGGCGGGCCGGCCGGCCCTCATCCCGCGGAACGGACTCGCCCTCCTCATCGGGTTCGCCGTCCCCTGACGACAGAAAAGGGGTTAAAACTTCCACTTCGGCCAGTCTGCACCACTTGTCTCTCGTCGGCTGGCAGGGCGAGTCCGGTCCCGCAGAAGGCCGGTGCCCATCGACCGACGAAGACGCCCCGGTGACCGGCGCGGCACAACGGCTGTGGCGGTCGGGTGTCGGCGGTCGGGCGTCGGCGTTCCGGCACTGGGACGGCACCACGCACCCGCCGGCCCTGCGCCCGCGGTCCACACCGCGGAACTCGGGACCGGCCCCTCCGCGATACGACGGACGGTCCGCGCCCCGGCGAGCCCGGGGCCTCCGTCTCCGAGACACCCACAACCAGGTGCACGTCCCCTTTGCCCGATTACCCTGATTCTGTGGACCCGTATCCAACTCCTCCGGGCAGTGGTCCCGGCGACCGGACGCAGCCGGTCGCCGGAGTACGTCCGGAGATCCTCGCCTCCTGGGAGCGTTCGCAGTCGCTCGGCATCGACCGCGAGAGGCCGGTCCTACCGGTCGAGAGCGACCTGGATCCCGACTCCCGGCTGATCAGAGCCGCCACACCGGTGCTGGACCGCCTGTGCGAACGGTTCTCGGGCGTGCCGGTGACCGTGGCGCTGGCCGACTCACGGGCGAACATCGTGGACCGGCGGGGCGACCCGGCGGGGCTGGAGCTGATGGACGCAGCCTCCCTGGTGCCGGGCGCCAACGTCGACGAGCGGTTCATGGGGACCAGCAGCGTCAGCATGGTGCTGAGCACCCGGGCGCCGTTCGTGGTCGTCGGCCACGAACACTTCCTGCACGACCTCAAGGAGCTGACCTGCATGGCCGCGCCGGTGCGCGACCCGATGAGCGGCACCGTGCGGGGCGCGGTCAACCTCTCCGTGCCCCAGGTGCTGGCCAGCCCCGGCATGGCGCTGATGCTGCAGAACGCCACCGAACTCATCGGGGAACGCCTGCTGGAGCTGGGCACGGCCCGCGAGCTCGAGCTGATGCGCTCCTTCCACCGGGCCAGGGAACTCGGCGGGCACGCCGAGCTGCGCCTCGGCTCGGGTGAGCTGTACCGGCCGGGCGGACCGACGCCCCGCCTGACCCCGCAGGAGCAGCTGACGCTGCTGGAGCGTGCGGTCGAGCTGATCTCCTCGGCGGGCGAGACGTTCGCCGAGGTGCCGCTCGCGGGCAGCCGCGTGGCCGTGCTGCGCCGCCGGGAACTGCACCACGGCGACGTGGAGGGCGCGGCGGTCGAGGTCAGCTTCGAGGACACCCGTGGCGCGGGGGCACCGGGCCCGGCCACCGTGACCGCCCCCGACGGTCGTCAGGTGCCGCTCCTGGACCGTCCCGCCGTGGCGGCGGAGGTGAACGCGCCCGGTGCGACGGCGGAACCGCACACCGCCGGACCGGCCGACGCGTGGCTGCTGCTGGTCGGCGAGCCGGGCGTCGGCCGGCTCGCCGCCGAGGCGCGCGGGCGGCTGTCCCTGCTGAACGAGGCGGGCGTACGGCTCGGCACCACCCTGGACATGGGGCGTACCGCCGAGGAACTGGCGGAGATCGCCGTGCCGCGCTTCGCCGACCTGGTCGTCGTCGACCTCGCGGAGTGCGTCCTGGCGGGCGAGGAGCCACCACCCGGGCGGCTGCGCCCCGACGTGGCACTGCGCCGGGTGGCCGCCTGGGCGGGCGAGGACTCCCGCGACACCCCGACCGGCGGCGTGGGCGAGCCGGCCTGCTACCCCGCCGGTACACCCCAGGCCCGGTGTCTGGAGACCGGGCAGCCGGTGACGGACTCGGTACTGACCGCCGCCCTGTCCGGGTCGCCGGCCGGCCGGGCGCACCCCGTCGACCTGCTCGGCGAGGGCGTGCACTCCTACCTGGGCGCGCCGCTGTCCGCGCGGGGCTCCGTTCTGGGCCTGGCGGGCTTCTACCGCCGCGGCAGGACGAAGCCGTACGAGCAGGACGACCTGGCGCTGGCGGGCGAACTGGCGGCCCGCGCCGCGATCAGCGTGGACAACGCCCGCCGCTACCGCCGGGAGCACCGCGCCTCCCTGACCCTGCAGCGCAGCCTGCTTCCGCACGCCCTGCCCCGGCTGAGCGCCGCCGAACTCGCCTCCCGTTATCTGCCCGCGGACGCCAGGGCCGGTGTGGGCGGGGACTGGTTCGACGCGATCCCGCTGTCCGGGATGCGCGTGGCGCTGGTCGTCGGGGACGTGCCCGGCAACGGTCTGCAGGCGGCGGCGACCATGGGCCGGCTGCGTACGGCGGTGAGGACGCTGGCCGGGCTGGACCTGCTGCCCGAGGAGGTGCTGGCCCACCTGGACGACCTGGTCAGCCGCACTCCCGACGAATCGGCCGACGAACAGGACCCTGCGACGGGAGCGACCTGCCTGTACGCGGTGTACGACCCGGTGACGTGCCGCTGCACGGCCGCACGGGCCGGTCATCCGCCGCCCGCCGTACTGACGCCGGGCGGGCAGGCGCGGCTGATCGAGCTGCCGAACGGTCCGCCGCTCGGGCTCGGCGGGCTCCAGCCGTACGAGTCCGCCACCGTCGACCTGCCCGCGGGCAGCCTGCTGGCGATGTACACCGACGGCCTGCTCAAGGAGGACCGCGGCTACGGGGACACCGACGTGCGCACCGAGCGGCTGCTGGCCTCGCTGAGTCGCGGCGATCCGGCGCTGGAGGACATCTGCGACCGGATCGCGGCCACCCTCCCGCCCGGCAGCCCGCACGACGACGTGGCCCTCCTGCTGGCCCGTGTGCACGCGCTGCCCGAGGACCGGGTGGCCGCCTGGGAGTTCCCGTCCGACCCCTCGGTCGTGGCGCGGGCCAGGGCGCTGACCCGCGCCCAGCTCGCCGCCTGGGACATGTCGGAGCTGGACTTCAACACCGGGCTGGTGGTCAGCGAGTTGATCACCAACGCCGTGCGGTACGGCGGCCGGGGGCCCGTGGGCCTGCGGTTGCTGCGCGACAACTCACTGATCTGCGAGGTCTCCGACCGCAGCAACAGCTCTCCGCGCATCCGGCGGGCGGCCATGACCGAGGAAGGCGGGCGCGGTCTGTTCCTGGTGGCGCAGTTCACCAGCAGCTGGGGCGCCCGCTACATGCCGCAGGGCAAAACGGTATGGGCCGAGCAGCTGCCGCAGCCGGAGCAGCCCTCGCCGGAGACGGACGAGCAGGCGCTGCTGGCCATGTTCGACGACTCCGGCTGACCGCCCGGGCCCAGCGGTGGCGGCGGCCCCAAGGCCGTTCGTCCACGTCTCCCGCCGGGAGGCACGGGCCGTTCCCTGCCCGCCTTCGTGGCGACGAGGAGAAGAGCGGGGCAGGGGTGCGGCGCCTCGCACAGGATGTCCTCCGGAGGACCGGGCCCGCCCGCCGGCGGAGTCACCGATGTGCGTGCGGGCGTGTGCCCCGGCCGCTGCCGTCTTGTTCGACAGTCTTGTTCGCGACAGACGGATTCGGTGTCCGGGGGGTCACACCCCGTTGCGGGCCCGGTTCAGCCGGAGTGCCGAGACGAGGAAGAAGACACCTCCGAGAAAGGCGTAACCGGCGAGGCTTCCCAACTCGGGGTCGCCGCCCGCCTGGGCGAGGAACGAGGTGCCGGCGGCCGTGGAGAGCGCGCCGCTGATGATCATCGGCCACTGGCCGCCCAGTTCCCTGCGGCCTGCGCCCACGACGAGTTGGACGAGTCCCGAGGTGATGGCCCAGGCTCCCCAGACCCGCAGGACGGCCGGGATGCCCGACGTGGCAGCGGCAGCCAGGCCGATGACCGCCAGCGAGCTGATCGCGATGTTGACGTACAGGAATCGAGCCGGACCGCCGTTCGCCTTCGCGGACCGGACGTCGACGACCGCGGCCGCCACGTCGAACAGGGGGTAGACCAGCAGCAGCGTCACACTGAGCGCTCCCAGCGTCTCGGCGGTCGTGAACAGCAGGGCGGCCCATACGGCGGCGAAGGTGAACCGCAGGAAGTACAGCTTGCGCAAGGCGGAAGGAACGCTGGCGGGGGTTGTGCCGACGAGGGTGTCCACGGAAGTGCCTTTCTGTGGCAGCGAATCGGTACGGAACGGCTCGGTCATGCGTGCTGTGCCGGCTTCCCCGGCCGGGTGCGCGACCGCACCTGGCCGGCTCACCGTTGCCGTCGGCCTCGCGTCCGTGAAGGAGACCGCGCGACGGAGGGCCACGAAGGCACCATCCACCATGAGGGAGAACGTTCTGTCTTGTCATCAGATCAAAGAGGGTGGACGCGGCCGCTGTCAAGACCGAACGTTCTCCCTTTTGGTAGCCTGGCGACATGAGTCGGAGCCCGAAAGGCGGCAGCACGTCCGAAGCGCGAGCGCGGCTGCTCAGCACAGCGACCCGGATCTTCTACGCCGAGGGGATCCACTCCGTCGGCATCGACCGGGTCATCGCGGAGGCGCAGGTCACCCGGGCCACGCTGTACCGGCATTTCTCGGGCAAGGAGGAGCTCGTTCTCGCGTACCTCGACCAGGCCGACCGGGGAATCCGGGAGCAGGTCGCCGCAGCCCGGGCGAGCGGCCGGTCGGCGGCCGGCAGGGTCCGGGCCGTCGCCAGGTCCATCACCGAAGGCATCCGGTCCCCCGGGTTCCGCGGCTGTGCCTTCCTCAACGCGGTGGCCGAGTATCCCGATCCCGCCCACCCGATCCACCAAGCCGTCCTGGCCCATCGGCAATGGTTCCTGGACACCGTCACGGACCTGCTGGCACAGACCGGCGACGCGCCCGCCGAGGCAGCCGGCCGGCACCTCGTCATGCTCCGGGACGGCGCCATGGCAGCCGGTTGCCTCTTCGACCCCGAGCTGGTCTCCGAAACCTTCCTGCAAGGCGTCGAGGGAATCCTGCGGGCTCGCACCGACTCGTAACGGCTGTGCGGCCGGCGCTCCACCGCGCCGGTGACGGGGTGTCCGTCACCTGGCCAGGAAGGCGAGGAGGGCGTCGGTGACCTCCTGGGCGTGGGTCCACAGCAGGCCGTGCGGGGCGCCGTCGATGACGACGTAGTCGGCCTGCGGCAGCGCCCGGTGGAAGGGCTCGCCGGTGGCTTCGATGGGCAGGATGCGGTCGGCGGTGCCGTGCAGGATCAGCGCCGGCACGTCGACCTTCTCGATGTCGGTGCGGAAGTCGGTGGTCCAGGTGTCCACGCAGGCCAGGGAGGCGTACCAGGAGGCGCCGGCGGCGGTGTTCCAGCTGTGGCGCAGGTGCGCAAACTCGGACTGCGTGACCGGGTCCAGGCGACGATCCTCGCCTACGACCTCGGCCTCGCCCACCCCAACCCGCCCCACACCCCCGCCTGACGGCCCACCGGCCACCGGCCACCACCATCCAGGAGCCCCACCCACCATGACCGGCCCAGGCCCCTCCGTCCTGCGCGGCGTGCGCCGCACCCTCGGCACCCTCGCCGCCCGCATCTACCTGACGGGCTGTGCGCTGCTGCTCGGATGGGCACTGGTGGCCGCCTCCGAAGGATCCATGGCAATCGTCCTCCCGCTCTTCGCCACCCTCCCGGCCAGCCTCGTACTCCTGC
>NZ_JAGMUJ010000084.1:210396-497866 GCF_019049255.1 Streptomyces sp. AC558_RSS880
ATTCCTGCTCTCCATGGTTCTCGGAGCACTCGCCAACGCCATGATCATCGGCTGGTGCGCCCGTGCGCTGCGCCGCGGGAAGAACCCGGACACGGCGTCCTGACCCCGGACACCGCTCGGGGCGGCCGGACAGGTCCGGCCGCCCCGAGCCCGGGCTGAGAGCTGTCCCGCATGTCAGGTCGAGGCTGTCGTCCTGACCGGTGCGAGGGAGAGAGGCAAGGTGCCCCACCGTCTTACGGTGCGCCGTGGGAGAACCTGTACCCGGCGAAGTCGGCGACGTGGACGTATCCGATGCGCTGGTAAAGGGCGTTGCTGGTGGGGTTGGCCGGGTCCGTGAACAGGACGACGTCCGTCGCGCCCGCGGCCAGCGCGGCACGGCTCACCTCGGCCGTCACGGCGCCCGCGTAGCCGCGGCCCCGGAGACGGGCCGGGGTGTAGACGGGGTCCACCCGGATCATGCCACCGACGATCGAGGTGGCGGCCGCCATGGAGACGGGGGTGCCGTCCGGGGTCTCCCAGAACGTGAAGTGCCTGTCGCCGAAGCGCGAGTCGTCCCAGGAGCCGGCGTCGATCAGGTCGATGGAGGGCTGCTCCCCGACGTCGACGCAGAACTCACGGCACCACCGCACGACTTGCTCACGGTCCTTTCCGCCCACGATGCGCCCCCGGCCCTCCGGGCACGGCTGCGGTGGGGTGAGCGTGCCGAGACGGTAGAGGTGAGTCCGCCAGAAGGGGACCGGCACCGCACCGGTGTGCCGCTGCCATGACTCGGCGAAAGCGCCGGCGGTGTCGCGGTCCGCGATGACGTCGGAGGGCGAGTGGCCGAGGCCGGCCAGGTGAGCGGCGAGGGCGTCGGTCTGCTCGGCGGACAGGGGCGTGAGGCCCAGGCGGCCGCGCGGAGTGCGATAGAAGATCGCGCGGACCTCGCCTCCCGACTCCAGTCGGCCGAGGACGGTGGCTTCGGCACCGCGTGCGTCCGCCCCGCGTGTCCGCAGTTTCTCGATGTCCGTCAACGGCGTGTTGTGCAGGGCGGGCCGCGAGCGCAGGAATTCTCCGGCACGAGCGAGGAAGTCGTCCACGTCTTCGGTGAGTTGCCAGTCGTCCGGAAGCATGTTTCATGATCTCGGATCCGCCCGGCCCGGGGAAGCACTCCGCTGGGGGACGCACCGTCGCCGCGACCGGTCCGGTGCCCGGCGTCCTCGACGACGTGCCGGGCGTCTTCCGCCCGGACTGCCGGGTGCGGTCACCGTGCTGAGTCGCTTCGCGTGGTCGAACGCGTGCCACGACATGTTCGTGAGGTCGTCCGGGGGCTCGTCGGTGATCTGCCGCCAGGTCGGGGAGGGCCACGAGTCGTGGCTGACCGAGTCGGTGGTCGACGGCCGTCGCACGCGCCCGGGACGGTCGACGGCGAAGCGCGGGCCGACGGCTCCGCCGATGTCGTGCGCGACGACGTCCGCCTGATCGATGTCCAGCGCGTCGAGAAGGCGCCCCGGGAGGTCGGTCCGGGCGGCGACCGATGTGTCACGGTCCGCCGGCCGCTCGGAACGGCCGCGTCCCAGCAGGTCGTAGGTGACGGTCCGGAAGCCGTCCGCCTCGATGTGCGGGACGACGTCACGCCGTTCGTACGCGTGCGAGGGCGTGCCGTGGATGAGGATCACGGGTGTGCCCTGACCGTGGTCCCGGTAGGCGGGGAGCGTCCCGCCGACACGGACGGCGGCGCGGCGTGGGCCGTCGGCCCGCCCCTTGCCGGGCAGATCGGTCTGTCCGGCAAGGGGAAGGGCGTGCGACGAGCAAGGCGAACGCGCGCCGGCCACCGGGACGCGGTGGCAGTCGTCGCCACCGTCACCGCCGCAGCCGGTGGGGCGGAGACGAGCCCGTACGGCCTCAGCGCGTGGGCAGCCGTCGGGCGGCGGCGGTCCCGACGGTCCCGGTGCTGCCGTCGTCCGCCACGGGGGTGGCGTTCCCCGGCCCCCGCAGGGCGATGTGGACGAACAGGGCGCCCATGACGGCGACGCCCGCCCACATGGCCTGCTGCCAGCCGTCGACGAAGGACTGCTGGGCGGCGTGGACCAGGTCCTGCGCGTGCGAGCCGCTGCGGGGTGCCGCCTCGACGGCGTTGGCGATGCCTTCCCGTGCGCTGTCCGCGGCGCTCTCGGGGATGCCGTCGAGCCTGCCGTCGACGGAGCTGCGGTAGCCGGCGGACAGCAGGGCGCCCAGCAGGGCGACTCCGAGCGCGGTGCCGAACTCGCGGGTGACGTCGTTGAGCGCGGAGGCGACGCCCTGCTTCTCGCCCGGCAGGGATCCGGTGATGGCCTCGGTGGAAGGGGTCATCGACAGGCCCATGCCGACGCCCATGGCGAGCATGCCGGGCAGAACCGTCAGGTAGCCGCCGTCCACGGAGACGAGCAGGGCCATGAGCGCGAGACCGGCGGCCCCGAGCGCGACGCCCGCCATCATGGTCGGGCGGGAGCCGATGCGCGCGGCCGCCCTGGGGGCCAGACCGGAGGCCGCCATCATCGTCACGGCCATGGGCATCAGGGCCAGCGTGGCCAGCAGCCCGGACCAGCCGAGCACCGCCTGGAAGAAGGGGAACATGACCACGGCGATGCCCGCCTGGACACCGAAGACCACCAGGAGGGTGAGCGAACCGTCGGCCGGCCCGCGCTCCCGGAACAGGCGCACGTCCAGCAGGGACGCGTCACGGCGGTGCAGTTCCCAGGCCACGAAGCCGACGGCGGCGGCCAGGCCGAGGGCCAGGGCGATCAGTGTCACGGGAGCGGTCCAGCCGTTCTCCGGGCCCTCCTGCAGGACGAAGACGAGGCCGGCCACGGCGACGGCGGAGAGCAGGGCGCCGACGGTGTCGAAGGAATGGGCCGACCGCTCACGCGAGTCGGGGACCGACTTCAGCGTCATGGCCAGGGCCACGACGACCAGGACCACGGGCAGCACGAACAGCAGGCGCCAGTCCGCGACATCGACCAGGAGGGCGGACAGGAACATCCCCAGGATGCCGCCGCCACCGGCGACACCGGTCCACACCCCGATCGCCTTGCCGCGCTGTTCCTCGGGGAAGGTGGAGGTGATGACGGCCAGGGTGATCGGCATGATCGTCGCAGCGCCGATGCCGCCGACCACGCGCGCGATCAACATCACCTCGGTGTTCGGGGCGAGGCCGGCCGCGACGCCGGCGACGCCGAAGACGGTGAGACCGGCGACGAGCATGGGCTTGCGGCCCCGCCGGTCGCCGATCGCGCCGAGCGGCAGCAGCAGCGCCGCCAGGGTCAGGGTGTAGATGTTGATGATCCACAGGACTGTGCTCTGTGAGGCGTCGAACTCGACGGCCATCTGGGTCTGGGCGACGCTCAGCCCGGACACCGACGCGATGACCGCCATCAGGGCCACCGAGACCGCGATCAGGATGGTGCGCAGCCGGCGCGCGTCCGGCGCGCCCTCGTCACGGGCGGGGGCCGCCGGTGAGGGCTGGTCGGTGCTCATGGGGATCTCCTCGGAAGGGCAGGGGCGAGCCGGGCGCCGGGGGTGTCGCGGTGCAGCGCGCCCGGGTCTCCTCGTGGAGCCCGGTCTCGCTCGGGTGTGGCCCAGCCGCTGCGGGCCACTCACGAGCGACCGTAAGCACACCTTGCGGAACAGGCATACGATGTTGCCCATGACGCAAGATGACGGCGAACTGGACGGCCTCGTACGCAAACGCATCCGCGCCCTGCGGGTCGCACAGGGCTGGTCCCTGGAGGAGCTGGCCACCCGCGCCCATGTCAGCCAGTCCACGCTGAGCCGCATCGAGAACGGGCAGCGGCGCCTCGCGCTGGATCAGCTGGTCACGCTCGCCCGCGCCCTGGACACGTCGTTGGACCAGCTGGTGGAGACCGCCACCGACGACGTCGTCACCAGCCCGATGATCGACGGCGCCCACGGGCTGATGCGTTGGCCGGTGAAGGGCGACCCGGGCATGACCGTCGTACGTCAGCGCATGACCGGACCGCCGCCGGACAACCCCGCCCGCATGCGCGCCCACCCCGGCCGCGAATGGCTCGTCGTCCTGTCCGGAACCGCGATCCTCATGCTGGGGCACCGTCGCTTCCGCGTCGAGACCAACCAGGCCGCCGAGTTCCCCACCATGCTTCCGCACGCCCTCGGCGCCGAGGGCGGCCCCTGCGAGATCCTGGGCATCTTCGACCGCGACGCCCGGCGCGGCCACCAGCGTGACGGCGGCGAGGCCACCGGCGCCGGCGGTTCCTCCGCCTGACCCGTGGCGGCGGCCCGTACGGAAGCGTCGGGTCCGGCCCCATCGGGGACGAGGTGCGAGCGGGCGGACCGCAGGGAGCCGCCATCGGCGCGGGATCGCGCATCAGCCCGTACGACGCGGCGGATCGGGTGGTGCGTCCGGCGTGGGAAGAACGGGCGCGGAAGCGGCGTGCGCACGGCGGCCCGCGGCCTCCCGGGCGTCGACCGGTTCGGCCGACAACAGCAGCGACTCGCCGTTGTCGTGGGCCGGTTCGAGCCAGTACAGCCAGTAGGTTCCCGGTGCCGGCAGCGGCGGGGCGCCGTCCGGTACGACGAGGGTGCGTCCGTCCACCGACACGCCGGTGGCCCCGATCACGCCCGGCGCGCCCACGACCCGGCACGCCTTCAGGGCCTCGACGCGACGACGACGGCGGCGCCGGGCCCTCCACCGGGGCAGCCCGGCGAACAGCGCGAACGGCACGGTGTGCACGCCGAGGAGCAGGGCGATCACCCCCATCGCCGCCAACGGCCCGGCCATCCGCCCTTCCGGCAGGTCGGAGTTCGGGTCCGGTGAGACCGCCACCAGCACTCCGGAGCCGACGACCACGGCTCCCGTGCACAGCAGGGCGGCCCAGGCCGACAGCGGCGGCCGTACCCTCCGCCCGGCGACCAACCTCCGCTGCCCGTCGGTCACTTCGCCGACGGCGTTGGCGGCGAACGCCCCGGGGCTCGTCCAGACCTCAGCGGTCGCGGGCGTCGTCTTCCCCCGGCCTCTCCCCCTGCGCACCGCTTCACCCCCCTGGCTCTCCCCCATTGAGAACCGGTCACCCGGGGGTTGTCCAGAGCGGGCTCCCCACGCCCGCCCGGAGTGCGGCGAGGTGCCCGTCGGGGGCCGGCCCTACCTGAACTCGACCCGACCGACCGGGGCGGGACCGGCCGTCAGCGCCTCGCACACCTCCCGCCATTCATGGGCGCCGCACCCGAACTGGGCGCACAGGTAGGCCGAGGTGAGGCTTCCGAGCGCGGCGACGCGCCCGGGGTCCTCGTCGGTGGTCTCCGCGGCGTCGTACCCGGAGATCCCACCGAGCAGGTGCCCCGCGTCGAACAGGGTGAGGAGGGTCTTGGGTGCGGGGGCGAGGCGGTAGGGGTCGGCGTGCCAGTCGGGGCCGACGTCGGTGAAGTGCCGGGAGTCGTCCTTGTCGCCGGTGACGACCAGGACGGGCGGGGTCATCGTGGAGAAGTCGGTGGTGTGGAGGAACGGCACCTGTTCGGCCATCGGTCCGTTCAGGACGTCGCCGCCCCTGCCCGGTGCGGCCAGCAGCACGCCTGTCCTGATCCGCGGCTCGGCCAGGTCCACCTCGTCCCCGGTGTCGGGGTCGGTGATCCGGGCGCCCAGCAGGAGACCGGCGGTGTGGCCGCCGAGGGAGTGCCCGGCCACCGCGACCTTGTCCCGGTCGACGCGTCCGGCGAGACGCGGCACGGCGCTCTCGATCTCGTCGAGCCGGTCGAGGATGTGGCTCATGTCCTCCGCGCGTGAGCGCCAGAAGAGCGGGGCCCCGGGAGCACCGGCGAGTCGGTGGCTCAACGTGCGGGAGGAGAGGTGGGTGGGCTGGATGACGACGAACCCGGCTGCCGCCCAGAGGTTGACGAGGGGGGCGTACCCGTTCAGCGAGGAGAGGTTGTTCGACGCTCCGTGGCCGTGGGAGAACAGGACGACGGGCAGGCCCGCGCCGGTCGCGGGCGCGGACACCCGGATCTGGAGGTCCACGGGCCGTCCGGGCACGGACAGGACGACCGGACCGTACGACAGGACGGGGGCGGACGTGCCGAAGGCGGTGGCGGTGCCCGTGTCGATGGTGGGGCTCATGGCGAATGGTCCCTTCTGTGGCCCGCCCGCCGACGGCCCAACGGGGCGGCGGCAGGCGGGTGTTCAGGCGCGCCGACATGAAACGGAACGCTGCTCCGCTTATCATCCGGAGCGGCGTTCCGTTTTGTCAAACGGCAGGGGCGGTCAAGAGCGGCGACGGTGCCCCGGTCCGGAGACCGGCCGGAACCGGGAGCGGTCCGGTGCGCAACCGGCCGGCGCCTGACGTCACTCGTGGGACGGACGGGGTTCCCGCGCGCGGCTCAGGCCGGGTTTCGGGGCCCGGCCGCAGGGTGACTCCGAGAATGGCGTGGCCACCGCTCCCCGCACAGGCCGACCGCGGCAACGTCACGCCGTACGTGTCCCACCAGGCCGACACCCCCGGAGGCCCATGTCCACCTCAGCCGCCGACGTGATCCGGACCCGCGACGCAGCCGTACCGGAACCCTCCTCGGAGCAACTCGACGCGCTGCTGCGCGAGCTCTCGGAGCACCCACCGGGACTGCGGCGGGCCGCCCTCCGGGACCGCGTCATCCGCCTGCTGCTGCCGATGGCCCGGCGGGTCACGCGCCGCTTCCAGTGCCAGGGGGAGGAGTCCGACGATCTCGTGCAGGTCGCGTCCCTGGGGCTGATCAAGGCCGTCGACGGCTACGACCCTGCCCGGGGCCACGCCTTCCTGGCGTACGCGCTTCCCAAGGTCACCGGTGAACTCCGGCGGCATCTGCGCGACCGCACGACCACCGTACGGCTGCCCCGGCCCCTGCAGGAGGCGAGCGGTCGGATCTTCCAGGCCGTCGAGGAGCTCGAACAGCGGCTCGGCGGCCGCTCGCCCACCTCTGAGCAGATCGCCGAGCACACCGGGCTCGGACAGGACCGCGTGCTGTCCACGCTGCGGGCGGTGCACGCATGCCGTCCGCGTTCCCTCGACGAGCCCACCGGGCACGGCCGGGAGGGACCGCTCGCCCATCTGGTCGGCGCCGAGGACCCGGCGCTCGGCCGGGTGGTCGACACCGTGTCCCTGGCCGCCCTGGTGAAGCGACTGCCGGAGCGCGACCGCCAAGTGCTCTACCTGCGCTTCTACCGGGAGCGCACCCAGCAGCAGATCGCGGACGCCATCGGCGTCTCCCAGATGCAGGTGTCGCGCATCCTGCGGCGGTGCTTCGACCGGCTCCGTGAGGCGCTCCTGGCGGGCGAGCCGGGCGCGGGAGCCGCCGCGGAGACGCGGGCCCCGGTCGCCGGCCGGGCGGCCCGGCCGGCGCGCGCCTCGTGCGGCCGCCGTGGCACGGAGAAGCCGGTACGTCCCGTGCGGTCCACCGGCCCGGCACGCCCCGCGCCCGGCCCCGCGGCTCACCCGCATCCGGCCGGCCCGGCTCCGCGCGCCGCGGTCGGTGCGGGAAGCCGGCACCGGCTCGGTCATGGGCACCCGGCCCGGTGGCGATCCACAGGCGCGCGGTGGCCCGTCCCGTTCTGTGCGCGGTGGCCCGTCCCGTTCGGTGCGCGGTGGTCCGTCCCGTTCGGCGCCCGGTGCCGGACGTGTGCCGGGGCCGTGGCGCGGACCGCGAGGGCGCGGCCGGCCGCCGCCCGACGCGCCGGGCTCCCCTGCCGGGCCGCGCGGCCCCCTCCCGCCCGCCGCGCGCACGAGGAGAGAGCACCTTTCCCGCCCAGGTGTGTCCCGCCTGCCGACGGGTGGCACGGGTGCGTGGACGCGAGCCGACGAAGGAGCGCACCGTGAGGCGTGGCCTGCGCGCGCTCCGGCACGGATGGGAGTGGCTGGGCGCCCACACCCTGACGCGGCGCGGCCGCGACATCGAATTGATGCACAGGGCCATGGGATTCGCCACGCTGGCGCTGGTCACGCTGGCGCCCCTGCTCATCGTGATCGCCGCCGCCGATCCGCTCGGGCGGGGCGGCTTCGCGGCCTGGCTGGCGGACGGCATGGGACTGTCCGGCCGGTCCGCGCGCCTCCTCACGGAGATCATCAGCCCGCCGCGCGAGGTGATCGGCACCACCAGTCTGTGGGGTGTGCTGGCACTCGCCGCGTTCGGCATCCCGTTCGGCGGGAGCGTCCAGAACGGCTACGAGCGGACGTGGAACCTGCCGCCGGGGCCGTGGCACCGGATCTGGCGCCAGGCGACCTGGCTGTGCGTCCTGACCGCGTACCTCTACCAGGAGGTGCTGACCCGCGACGCCCTGCACGGGCCGGAGCGGATCACCCTCTCGCTGGCGACCGGCGTGCTGTTCTTCTGGTGGGGGCAGCGCTTCCTGCTGGGCGGCCAGATCGGCTGGTGGCACCTGCTGCCGGGCGCGCTCGCCACCATGGCGGGCCTGATCGGCCTGCGGGGCTTCTCCTACTTCGTCTTCACCCCGCTGATCATCGACAACGCGATCAGCTACGGCACCGTCGGTGTCGTCCTCATCGTCGAGTCCTGGCTCATCGGCGTGGGGTTCGTCATCTTCGGCGGCGCCCTGTTCGGCCGCTGGCTCCTCCACCACCACGGGCACCGGTTCACCGCGGGCCTGCCCCCGCCGCCCGGGACGGAACCGGCCGGCGACGGCTGACGCGGGCGACGCGCGCCCGCGCAGGCGGATCGTCCTCCCTGCGGAGGGGCGGGACCGGTCGCCGCGGCCGCACGGACCGCACTCGACGACGTTCCCGGCGAGGGCCGCCGTCGGGGACCTCGCGACCGCCCTGCGGCCCGGAGTCCGTGCGGCGGACCCGGGTCGCCGCCGAGGACGGCACCGTACGCGCGGACGCCCTCCCTGCGGACAGCCGCTCTCGCGGCGGCCGCGAAGGTGCTTCCGGCGGATCCGCCGGGTCACACGGGCGACATGCGGGCGAGTGCGGCCACCCGGGCCAGTACGTCCCCCCGGAACAGCTCCCGCCCGCGGGCGATCCGGCGGTCCCGGTGGGCGCCGTCCGCCGACAGCCGCCGCAGTGCGCACAGCAGCGTGTCGGCGTCCACGGCGATCTCCGAGACGCCGAGCGCCGCCATCCGGCGTACGCCCTCCGCGCCGTGGCCGGGCAGCGGCCGGTAGCCCACCACGGGCAGCCCGGAGGCCAGGGCCTGTACGGCGGTCTGGCCGGCGGCGTTGTCGACCAGGACACGGGCCGCGCGCAGCAGGCCGGGCATGTCGGTGACCCAGTCCGGTACGAGCGTGCCCGGCAGCCCGGCCAGGCGGGCCCGCAGGCGTTCGTTCCGGCCGCACAGCACGATCGGGAGGAAACCGGCGGCGGCGAGCAGCCGGGCGGTCCCGTCCAGCTCCGAAGCCGCGCCCCAGGCGCCGGCGGACAGCACGACGGGCGGGCGTCCGGGGGCGCACCGCTCGAAGCGCCGCCGCCATTCCGCGGCTCCGGCGGCCGGCGCGAAGAAGCCTGGCGCCACGACCGGTCCGGTCGTCTCGACGGGCGTCGTGACGCGCCGGCCCACGTCCCGCGCGGCGTCGTCGGTGAGGCAGAGGTACAGGTCGTTGCCGGGATGGAGCCACTGCCGGTGGACGGCGAAGTCGGTCATGAAGACGGCGCTCGGGGACCGCAGTCGCCCGTGGGCCCTCAGATGACCGGTCAGCTGAGCGGCCAGATGGAAGACGGGGACCACCACGTCGGCGCCCGTGCGCTCCGCGAGATCCGTCAGACGGCGGCCCGCCAGCCGGGCGAGGGGGATGCCGCTGGGACGGTGCCGCGGACCGGGGCGCAGCAGCGCGCGGTAGAGGCCCGCGTACGCCCAGGGGAAGTGTCGTACCGACGCCTGGTAGAAGAGGCGCAGCCCGGTCCCGAGACCGTACGGAAGCAGCCGCAGGAAGTCCACGACCTGCGCGTCGTGGCCCTGTTCCCGGGCGCGGCGAGCGAGTTCGCGGGCCACCGTGTCGTGGCCGGCCCCCATGCTCGCGCTGACGATCAGCAGTCGCGGCCTGCCGTCCGCCGGCACGTTCCGGCGGGGCCACGGAGACGGTGAGTGCACGGGGTGGTGTGTCTCCTTCCACCGCGCCGGTGAAACACGCTTTCCCGCGTTTCGGCGGCCGGGCCGGGGATACTCCGGGGTCCCCCTCCCCGCCGGACGCCGGGAGCGGCCGCGGACGGCGGTCTCCCGGGCGTTCACCCTCGCAGCCGAGGTGCAGGCCCATGTCCCACGCTTCCCCCACCGGCCCGGCCGACGCGGTGCCGGGCCCCTACCGGCGGCTCGCCGCCGTGTTCGGCTGAACGGCGTCGCGTCGTGCTGGTCGTCGTCCTGGCCCTGCTGGCGGCGCTGTCCAACGCCGCGGCCTCGGTACTGCAGCGGCGGGCCGCGGCGGACGAACCGGAGGGCGGCGCGGGCGTGCGCCAGGCCGTCCGCTGGCTCGGGCGTGTGCTGCGGCGGCCCTACTGGGTCGCGGGTGCCGGGATGCTGGCGCTGTCGACCGTTCTGCAGGCGGCGGCTCTGGGCGTGGGCAGTCTCGCGCTGGTCCAGCCGCTGATGGCCGCCGAGCTGCTGTTCACCCTCGTCGTCGGCAGCGTGGTCTTCCACCGTCGTCCGGACCACAGGACCTGGCTGGCGTTCGTCGCCCTGGCCACCGGGCTGGCGGCGTTCCTGACCTCGGTCGCTCCGGCCGCCGGCCGGTCCACGGCCTCCGCGGAGCGGTGGACCGTGGCCGCGGGGGCGGTGCTGGGTGCCGTGGTGGCGCTGGTGGTGACGGCCCGCGCGGTGCGGGGCGCACCGCGCGCGGGGTTGCTGGGGCTGGCGTCCGCCGTGTCGTTCTCCCTGACGGCGGCGTTGCTCAAGGAAGTGACCGGCAGGATTCCGGACGGGGTGGGCGCCGTGCTGGGGACGTGGCCCGTGTACGCCACCGCCGCCGCCGGAGCCGTCGCCTTCCTGTTGCTCCAGGGCGCGTTCCGGGCCGGGACGCTGGCGGCGTCCCAGCCCGCCCTGACCCTCGGTGACGCGCTGACGAGCGTGGCGCTGGGGTGGGCGCTGTTCGGAGAGCAGATCACGCTCGGTGTGCGGGTGGTGCCCGCGGTGATCGGCGTGGCGCTCATGGGGGCGGGGACGGCGGGGCTGGCCCGCGCCCCGTCGGTCTCCGGACACTGGGACGCGGCGTCGCGGAACCCGGGCGACGACGTGCCCCGGCCGGTGTCGTAGCCGTCGCGGCCGCCTCGTGCGGAAAGGAGCCGGAAGCCGATGTCCACGCCTCCCGCCCACTCCCCCGCCCGGCGCGCGGCGGTGGCGCTGGCTCCCGTCGCCGCCGTCGCCGCGGCGCACATCGCCCCGGCCGCGACCTGGCTGCCCGTGGTGCGCCGTCGTCTCCCGCGCCTCGCCGGTGTCGGGCACCCCGCCCATGTCGCCCTGACCTTCGACGACGGGCCCGACCCCGGGTCCACCCCGTGCTTCCTCGACGCCCTGGAGGAACTCGGGGTCCGGGCGACCTTCTTCGTGCTGGGCGACGCCGCCGTACGGCATCCCTCCGTGGTGCGCGAGACCGTCCGCCGCGGGCACGAACTGGCCGTGCACGGCTGGAGCCACGACCGTCCCTGGCTGCCGGCCCCGGCGGACGAGGCGCGCGCTCTGCTGCGGGCGGCCGACGCGGTGCGGGAGCTGACGGGCCGGCGCCCCCGCTGGTACCGCCCGCCCTACGGCATCCTCACCTCCGGGCGCTGGGCGGCCGCCCGTACGGCGGGCCTGCGGCCGGTGCTGTGGACCGCCTGGGGCAGGGACTGGACGGCCGGGGCCACCTCGGCATCGGTGCGGTCGGCCGTCGCGGCCGGGCTGCGCGGGGGCGGCACCGTCCTCCTGCACGACTCGGACCGGATGTCGGCCCCGGACTGCTGGCGGGCCGCGCTGGGCGCCCTGCCCGGCATCGTGAACGGCTGCCGGGAGGCGGGCCTGTCGGTCGGCACGCTCTCCGGACACGGGATACTCCCGCGCTGAGCCACCCGGGCGGCAGCCTCCCGTGCCGGGCAGGTCGCGGTGGGCCGACCGCGTGGGCGACGCGGGGCGCCGGCCCCTCCGGAACGCGCACGCCGCGCCGTCGACGAGTTCCTGGCCCGGCGGTCATGTCTCGTGCCGCTCCCGTATCTGGATGCCCTTGCGACACATTGGGCGTAGTGTCCGCATATGGGCGATGTCCGGTGCGGCCGGTGTGACGCACCCTTGCCGGGGCCGGTGGTGCACGGCATCCGGTACCGCGTGTCCGGCGCACCGGCAGCCGGCTGGGAAGTCCGCGAGGTTCGGGTGGGCGGCTGATGGAAACCGCGATGGCTGCCGTGGTGCGCGAGAGCGGCGCGTACGGCGGACTGCTGTACGTGCTGCCGCCGGGCGAGGACGCTCTGTGGCTGGTCATGGTGGCAGGGGCCCCGCACGAGCTCGCGACTCCGTGGCGGCGGGTCGCGCTGAACGATCCGATGCCGGTGGCGGACGCCGTGCGCGAGCGGCGCCTGGTGTGGGTCTGCGGGCAGGAGGAGATGGCGCGCCGGTACCCGAGGCCGGCCCTCGTGCTGCCGTACGACTTCGCGCTGTCGGCCGCCCCGGTCACTTCGGGCGACGGGGTCCGGGGCGGGCTGGTGCTGCTGTGGCCCGGGGACCGTCCGTCGTGGCTGAGCCACGCCGAGCGCGATGCCATCGAGTCGGGCTGCCACCGCCTGGGCGGTCTCCTCCAGCAGTCCACGGACCGCGGCGACCCGCTGCTGCCCGCCGACCGGCCGCGGACCCTGCCGCAGCCGGCCGGGCGCACCGTCCCGCCCGGTGAGGCGGCGGCGCACACGGCGTTCATCGACCGCCTGCCCGGCGGGTCCTGCGCGCTGGACATGAACGGACGCCTCACCTTCGTCACGCCCGCCGCCGCCGACCTCCTCGGCCGCGATCCGGACGACCTGGTGGGTGCCCTGCCGTGGGAGGCGCTGCCGTGGATGGACGTCCCCCAGGTCGAGGACCGCTACCGGGCCGCGCTGGTCAGCCGTCGGCCGCAGGCGTTCACCGTCCTGCGTCCCCCGGACGTGGGGCTGTCCTTCGAGCTGTACCCGGACCCCTCCGGCATCAGCGTCCGCATCACCGGCACCGACCCGTCCGAGGGCGCTCCCCCGCCGCCCTCCGTGCCGGCCGCGGGTCCCAGCCGCGCCACCCTGCTGTACCACCTGATGCATCTGGCCGCCACCCTGACCGAGGCCGTCGGCGTGCAGGACGTGGTCGACCAGGCCGCCGACCAGCTCATGCCCGCCCTCGGCGCACAGGGCATGGTGCTGATGACCTCCGAGGACGGCCGTCTGAAGATCCTCGGTTACCGCGGCTACCGCGCCGAGGTCATGGACCGCTTCGACGCCGTCCCCCTGAGTCTGGACATCCCCGCCACGAGGGTCCTGACCTCCGGCGTCCCGGACTTCTTCACGACCTTCGCCGACCTCCACCGCGCCTACCCGGCGACCGTGCACGAGGACGGGATGGAGGCATGGGCCTTCCTGCCGATGATCGCCTCCGGCCGCCCCATCGGCTCCGTCCTCCTCGCCTACCGGAGACCCCGCGTCTTCCCGCCCGGCGAACGCTCCGTACTCACCTCCCTGGCCGGCCTGGTCGGGCAGGCCCTGGACCGCGCCCGCCTCTACGACACCAAACACGACCTCGCCCACCGCCTGCAGTCCGCCCTGCTGCCGCACACCCTTCCCCACGTCCCCGGCCTGAAGGTCGCCGCACGCTACCTCCCGGCAGCCCGGGGCCTGGGCATCGGCGGCGACTTCTACGACCTCATCCGCCTCGACGAGCACACCGCCGGCGCCGCCATCGGCGACGTGCAGGGCCACAACGTGGACGCCGCGGCGCTCATGGGGCAGGTCCGCACCGCCGTCCACGCCCACGCCACCGTGGGCTCGGCCCCCGACCAGGTCCTGGCCGGCACCAACCGCCTGCTCACCGACCTCGAGCCGGGCCTGTTCACCAGTTGCCTCTACGTCCACCTCGGCCTCGCCACCCACCTCGCGTGCGTGGCCACCGCCGGCCACCCACCGCCCTTGCTCCGTCATGCCGACGGACACACCGAACTCGTCCCGGTCCCGCCCGGCCTCCTCCTCGGCATCGAGCCGGACTCCCGCTACCCGGCCCTGGAGGTCCCCCTGCCGCCCGGCTGTGTGCTCGCCCTCTACACCGACGGGCTCGTCGAGGCCCCCGGAGTGGACCTCGACGACGCCACCGCGGCCCTCGCCGGGCTCCTCGAACGCGCGGACCCGACCGACCTCGACGCCATGGCCGACACCCTCATCCGCCACGCCCCCACTCCCGGCGACGACATCGCCCTGCTCCTCATCAGTCCCGGTGGATGACGCGGCGAAGAGGCGGCCGGTCTCCTCACCTCGGTCGGAACGGTCGGCGCCGCCCGCGGGCAGCGATCCGTGGACTGTCCCGCGAAGGGCGGCCCCAGCAGAGCGCGCTCACGGGGAGGGAGGGGCACCTCGCCCGCCTCCGTGGGGAGCAGGCGCCTGTCGAAGCGGGATCAGCGTCGCAGCCATTCGTCGAGGAGCGCGGCTTCGGCCTTGCTGAGATGGGGCAGTTCGGGCAGGAGGGTGCGGAAGGCCGCGACGACGGCCGCCTGGTCCCGGGCGGGGACAGCGGGTTCGTCCACGAGGACGGCGCGGGTGATCGCGTCGAAGGCGGCGTCGGCCAGGTGCGGGTCGCGTTGCTCCGGGGGCAGGGTCAGCAGGGTGTGGACGGTTCCGACCCCCGCCGAGCGGATGAGGTTGACGGCGCGTTCCTCGCTCACCCGCAGCCGCCCGGCGGCGGCGATTCTGCGCACCCGTTCGGCGAGGACCAGCACACCCTTGACCTGCGCCGGGGTGTCGCGCGCGCGGGCCGGGTCGAGCAGCAGGCCGTAGACGTACGGGTGGGCGAGGCCGAAGCTGATCTGCGTGTTCCATCCGGCGCGGAGGTCCTCCACCGGGTCGTCCGAAGGCGCGGTGGCCTGTTTGCCCGCCACATGGTCGGCGAAGACCTGTTCCACGGCGGCGACCAGCAGGTCGTCCTTGCCCTGGAAGAAGCGGTAGAGCGCGGGAGGCTGCAGCCCGGCCTCCTGGGCCACGCGGCGCGTGGTCACCGCGGCGGGTCCCTGGTCGCGCAGCAGGCCGGCCGCGGCCTTCACGATGCGGTCCCGTGTGATGTCTCGCCGCTGCGTGTTCGGTGCCATGGAGACGATGGTATCGCCCGTGCGTGACAGGCGATGTTATCAACGATAACACCGACCGAACCGCCATGCGCCCGCTTCCAGCTGCGGCGGGCCGGCCGTTTCCCCGATGCGCGCACACGCTTGCTTCCAATGGAAGTATCAGTGTTAACGTTACTTCCGTTCCATTGGAAGCATCACTGGATGGGAGTCAGCCATGCTGATCGTCACAGGGGCCACCGGCCGCCTCGGGACACTGATCGTCGACCGCCTGCTGGAGCGGACACCGGCCGACAGGATCGGCGTCAGTGTGCGCGACGTGCGCAAGGCCGCCGGCCTCGCCGAGCGCGGCGTCCGAGTCCGGGCGGGGGACTTCACCGAACCCGGCGGCCTGAAGCACGCCTTCGAGGGGGCCGAGCGCGTCCTGATCGTCTCCGCGGCCATCCGGGGTGACGGCGCGTCGGCCGCCAACAGCGCCGCCGTCGACGCAGCGCGGGAAGCGGGCGCCCGACGCATCCTCTACACCAGCCACCAGGCCGCCTCGCCCGCGTCGCTCTTCCCGCCGCAACGGGTCCACGCGGCCACCGAGGAGTACCTCGAGCAGCAGCACGTCCCCTGCACCGCCCTTCGCAACGGCTTCTACGCCGCCACCTTGAGCCACTACATCGACGCCGCGCTGGAGACCGGCACACTCGCCGTGCCGCAGGACGGCCCGGTGTCCTGGACGGCCCACGAGGACCTGGCGGAAGCCGCGGCCGTCGCCCTGACCGAGGACGGGGCGCTCGAAGGGATCACACCGCCGCTGACAGCCCCGCACACGCTGGACTTCGCCGACGTCGCCGGGATCCTCGGCCGCATCACCGGCCGGACCGTCACCCGGGTCGTCATGGACGACCACGAGTGGATATCCGCGGCAGTCGCCGGCGGGATGCCCCGGTCGGCCGCGGAGTTCGCCCTGACGATGTTCACCGCATCGCGCAAGGGCGAGTTCGACGTCGTCGACCCGACGCTGGAGACCGTCATCGGCCACCCGGCGAAGACCGTCCACGAGGTCCTGGAGGCAGTCGTGCGCTCGCTGCGGTCATCCCGATGACCCGCGGCCCGGCGCCCGGCGCACTCGTCGACGAAGGCGCGGAGCCCGCGGATCGGGCTCACGTGGGTGGCGGGGTGCCTCGATCGGGCGTGACACGGCGACGGACCAGGCCGGGCGACCCGGCGTCCTCAAAGGCGTGGCACCCCACGGGACCCTGGCTCGTCGAGCCCGGACCGACCGTCCGTGAGGACGGAGAGGAGACGGTCCGCCGGCAGGGCCCGGGCCGTGTGGCCGTTGAAGCCGGTGGTCGTCCGCGCGGCGAGCAGGGAGTTGAGCACCGCCTCTTCGACGCCGTCGAGGACCGCTTCGAACAGCGGCCCCAGTTCGGCATCGGCCACGGGCCCGCCGGTTCCCGGTCGCGTGCCGAAGGCCACGGCGTAGTCGCCGCTGCCGTGGCTGTAGGCCGCGCCCGAGCGGGCGAGGGCGAACACCGCGCGGCGGGCCACGCGGGTGAGCTGCCGGGCGTCGAGAGGGGCGTCCGTGGCCACCACGATCATGCAGGAGCCGGTCTCTCCTTCCGGTGCCGGACCGTCGGCTCCGAGGCCCACGGACTCGGGTGTGACGGTGCGACCCAGGACGCGCAGGGTGCCGCCGAAGTTCGTCTGCGCCAGGACGCCCGCCGTGAAACGCCGTCCTCCCAGGTCCGGCGTGCGTGAGGCGGTCCCGATGCCGGCCTTGAAGCCCAGGGCGACCGTGCCGGTTCCCGCGCCGACGCAGCCCTCGGCGACCGGCCCGTCGGACGCCGCGTCGAGGGCGGCCCGGACGTGCTCCTCGTGGACGGGCCGTGCGCGGATGTCGGACAGGAGGCCGTCGTTGCACTCCCCCACGACGGGATTGAGGCTCTGCGCCTGCTCGCATCCGGGCCGTTCGAGCATCCAGCCGACGAGGGCGTCGGCGACGCGGAAGGCCGACAGCGTGGAGGTGAGCAGCACCGGCGTCTCCAGCGTGCCGAGTTCGGCGAGTTGGGTGGTGCCGATGAGTTTGCCGTAACCGTTGCCGGTGAACACCCCCGCGGGCAGCGGTGTGCGGGGGCCGACGGCATCGGGCACGACGGCGGTGACCCCGCTGTGCACGCCGGGGAGTCGGCGGACGGTGGTGTGGCCGACGCGGACGCCCGGCACGTCGGTGATCGCGTTCAAGGGCCCGGTGGCGGCGCGTCCGATGACGATGCCGAGGTCACGGGCCCGGCGCCGGGTGCCCGGCGCGGACGGTGGATGAGCCAGGTGTTCCATGAGGGTGGACGTTACGCGGCCCGCCCCGCCCGGGGGCGTCCCCGGCCCGGTCGTCGCTCGCCGCCGCGGGGCGGGGAGTCAGGCGCAGGACCAGGCCGACATTCCCTGGAGCCGGGCCAGGCGTCTGGCCACGGCGATCTGTTCCTCACGGGTCGCCAGGTCCGCACGCGGGGCGTACTTGAGTCCGCCGGCCGCGACCCAGCTCGACTGCGCGAACTGCAGGCCGCCGTAGTGGCCGTTGCCGGTGTTCGCCTGCCAGTCGCCGCTGGACTCGCACGCGGCGATGGCGTCCCAGTCGGTCCCCCGGGGAGCCGACGGGGACGCCGTCGCCTCGGCGGTCGTACCGAGGGCGATCGCGGCGGTCGTGACGATCACGGCGGTCCTGATGCGGCCCATACGCGCGTTCCGCACCGAACCCGTCGAGGTGTTTCGTCTACAGATCATAAAGAACTGTTACACCGTGCCACCGCACGATGGCACGCCGACGATCCCCTCCTTGCCCCGGACGGGGTACGTGGTCGTCCGCCTCGACCACGTCGGTCCGGCCGGGTCACGCACTACCTCGACGCGGGTTCCACCACCGTGTCCCCGGACGGGGCGGGTGCGGTGCCGCCGGGGCGGAGCAGGCCCGTCAGGGACAGGGCGCCCGGCCCGGAGAAGACCAGGAGCAGAAAACCCCAGCAGAACAACGCCGGTGCCAGGCCGCCGTTCTGGAGAGGGAACAGACCGTCCTTCTGGTGCTCGGTGAAGTAGGCGAAGGCCATGGCTCCCGAGCTGAGGAACGCCGCGCTGCGGGTCGCGGCTCCGAGGAGGACGAGGGCACCGCAGACGAGCTCGATCACGCCCGCGTACCAGAACGGCCAGTCACCGGTCGGGGCGGCCTTCCTGTCCAGTACGCCGAACACCGTGGCGACGCCCTCGCTGGTGAACAGCAGGCCGAGGACGATGCGGAACAGGCCCAGCACGAGCGGTTGGTGACCGGCCAGCCGGTCGCTCAGGCGGGCGGTGCTCATCATCGCGTACTCCTTGCGTCGGCCGGTGGAACGTAGAGGGCCGGCGCCGGGGGTCACGCGCGCGAGGCCGTCTGCTCTTCTTCAACGTGCGCGCCGGTCCGCCCGTTCAGCCGAACCGCCGTGCACGCGCGGCCGACCGGCCCGCCGGACGGCGACGCGCTGTCGTCGCCGCCCGGCGGGAGGAGTTCGCTCAGGACCGCGGCGGGGCCGAGCGGAAGGTCCAGTGTCCCGAACCCACCTGGTACACGGCCTCCTCCCCGGACGTGCGCAGCAGGCGCGCTCCCCTCGGTGCCTCGGCCCGTCCGCCGGCCGCGGGGACGTGCACCTCGGCGGTGCTGCCGGCGGGGACGTCCACGGTCAGCCGGAAGCGGCCGTCCGTCCGTTCCCAGTCGCTGCGGGCGATGCCGTACGGCGTCCGGTAGGAGCCCGACGCCGAGGTCATGTCGCCCTCGACGGCCGGGTCGATCAGCAGCTCGGCGTAGCCGACGGAGTCGGCGGTCTGGGCGATGCCGGCGACCCGGGTGGTGAACCAGGAGTCGATGGCGCCGAGCATGAAGTGGTTCTGCGACTGGCCGGGGCCGCCGTCCCAGGACTCGCCCAGGGTGGTGTTGCCGGCGCGTACCTGGTAGCCGTAGCTGGGACTGGTGGTCTGCGTGGCGATGGCGTGCACGAGGTCGTCGCGCCCCGCCCCGCTGAGGACCCGGAAGGCGGCGGGCAGGGAGATCTCGCCCAGGATCAGGTGGTTGCCCGCGTCCTTGACCGCGGTGGTGAAGTGGGTGAGCAGGCGGTCCCGCTCCCCCGCCGGGTGGGCGCCCATGTCGAGGGCGAGCGCCTCGGCCCCGTGACCGCCGCCGCCGAAGGTGCCGGCGGTGGTGTCGTAGTACTTCGCGGACAGGGCCTTCGCGCTCGCGTCGGCCTTGGCGCGGTACTCGTCCGCGGCCCCCTGGTCGCCGAGGACGGTGGCGATGCGGCTGAGGGCGTCGGCGACCCGCCAGTAGCCGTAGGTGCCGGCCACGGCGCGCGGGAAGGTCCGGTCGGGCGTGAACCAGTCGCCGAGGCCGTAGTCGAGGATGCCGTCCTTGACCTGGGTCTCCAGGAAGGCCGCGTACTGCCGCATGCGCGGGTAGTACGTCTCGAGGGTCTGCTTGTCGCCGTAGGTGGTGTAGAGCTGCCAGGGGACGAGGACGAAGGCGCCGCCCCAGTTGGAGTCGTTGCGGTAACCGCCGGGCAGGCTCGTGTACTCCGGGACCGTGCTCGGGATCAGGCCCTCGGTGGTCTGCGCGTCCGCCATGTCCCGGACGATCTTGCGCAGGTAGGACTGCATGTCGTAGTTGCCGGCGAGGGCCGGGAAGACCAGCTGGTTCTGTTCCAGCCAGCCCAGCTTCTCGCGGCTCGGACAGTCGGTGAGGACGCTCATCATGTTGCCCTCGATGGAGCGGCGGATCAGCGCGTGGATGTCGTTGATCAGCGGGTCGGAGCTGGTGAAGTCACCGGCGGAGGTGTTGTCGGTGTGCAGGACGTGTCCGCGCACGCTCACCGTCGCCCCCTCGGGCACACCCCTCAGGTCGAGGTAGCGGAATCCGTGGTAGCTGAAGCGCGGGTGCCAGGTCTCGTCGCCGCGGCCCCGGGCGGTGTAGGAGTCCCACAGGGGGGCTCCGACGTTGCTGATGGACTGGAAGGCGCGGCCGTCCTTCAGGCTCTCCGCCGGGTAGACGCGGATCGCGGTGCCCTCCGGTGCCCGAACGGTGATCTCCGGCCAGCCGGCGATGTTGCGTCCGAGGTCGAAGACGCGGCTGCCGTCGGCGCCGTCGACCTCCCGGCCCTCCAGGGTCTCGACGATCCGGATGGGTTCGGTCTCCCGGGCGCTGAGCGCGGCAGGCCGTTCGGTGGTGCCGGGGCCCGCCACCACGGTCGCCCGCCGCCAGTCCGAGTGGTCGCCGGCGGGCTCGTCCCAGTGGGGGATCTCCCGGCGGGCGTCGTAGTCCTCGCCGCCGTACCAGTTCGAGGAGGTGGTGGGGCCGAGGGTGGTGCGCCAGTCGTCCCCGCTGGTCAGGGTGCGGACCCGGCCGTCGGCCAGGGTGACGTCCAGCCGGGCGATCAGCTTGGGGTCACTGAGGTTGCCGTAGAGCTTGCGGTAGCGGTCGGCGGTGCTGACGACGTTGGACATGCCGTTGCCGAGGGCCACGCCGATGGTGTTGGCGCCGGGCCGCAGCCGGTCGGTGACGTCGTAGGTGACGTACTGGACGCGCTCGGCGAAGTCGGTGTTGGCCGGTTCGAGGACCGCGTCGCCCACGGGCTCGCCGTTGATGCTGGCGTCGTGGACGCCGAGGCCGGCGATGTAGAGGCGGGCGCTGCGCACCGCCTTGGGGAGGGTGAAGTCGTCGGCGAGCAGGGGCAGTCCGGCCGGCAGGTACGGGGTGGGCGGCCGCCGGCCGGTGACCCGGGTGAGCTCGGTGAACGGGCCGGTCGCGCCGTCGGCGGAGGAAACGGCGTAGTCGACGGGGAAGTTGGGGACGCGTCCGTCGTCGGTGAGGACGTCGGCGCGCGGGTACAACGCCAGTTCGTCGAAGGTCTTCACCGACTTCAGGTCGAGCGTGAGGGTGACCGGGGCGGCGGAGACGTCCGGGCCGGTGTGCGGGGCGCTCGCGTAGCCGGCCGCGGTCTGCAGGGCGCTGTTGGGCAGGCCGTCCACCGCCAGCGCGGGTTCCCAGGTCTTGCGCAGCGTGTTGCTCTCGGACGCGGTGACCGCGGCGCCGCGGGCGAGGCCGGTGGTGGAGGTGGTGGAGTCGCGGAGGTCGATCTCACCGAGCTGGAGCCGCCAGGTGCGGTCGGGGAAGGACTCGGCGAGCGGCAGGCCGAGCCGGGTGACGTCCAGGCGGACGTAGCGGGCGGTGGTCCTGGGGAGCCGTACGACGACGGGTTCGGCCGTGCGCCCGCTCAACTGCCAGTCGGGGTGGGTGATCCAGTCGGCTCCCCAGTCGGACCGTTTCGTCAGGCCGGTCTCGAAGACGGCGGTGCGGCTCCAGCCGCCGTCCCTGTGTCCGGGCCCGGACCAGAGCATGACGCGCCAGTGGACGCGGGTGCGGGACCCCAGCTCCTTCCCGTCGTACGTGGTCGCGGGCACGGCCGAGTCGACGCGGCCGGAGTCCCACAGGTCGGGGCGGGAGGAGTTGAGCAGCCGGGGCGAGGTGGCGGCCTGCACCCGGTAGGCGGACTGCCGGGCGCCGGGGTGGTCGGCGTCGATCTCCCAGCTGAGTTCGGGGGTGGTGTCGTCGATGCCGAGGGCCTGCGTGAGGTGCTGGGTGCGCAGCCGGGTCGGGGAGACGTCGCCGGTGGCGGCGTCGGCGGCGACCGCGCCGGCCAGCACGGTCGCGAAGGCGGTGGCCGCGGCCAGGGCGGCGGACCACCCGGGTCTGCGGTGCGGGTGCGGTGTGGACATGTGGCTTCCTGCCGGGTGTGGGAGGGACCGGGGGCGGGGGTCGTACGCGGTTCCGGGGCCGGTGGGCTTCGCGGTCCCGGAACGGTGCTCAGACGCGCCGGAGTTCGACCGTGGCGCGGCGCCGGAACCGGAGGGTCACGGGGCCGAGCAGGCCGGACGGCAGCGGCTTCCTGCGTTCGTTGGACAGCGTGTTGGAGACGCGCACGCTCAGGGTGTTGCGGCCGGGGCGCAGCCGCTCGGTGACGTCGGCGACGAACGGGGCCCACAACAGCGGCGGCAGCACGATGCCGTTGACGGTAACCTCCGCGACGTCGCGCACGTCACCGAGGTCCAGCAGGACCCGGCGGTCGCGCAGTTCGGCGGTGTCGACGTCGACGGTGGTGGTGTACGTGCCGCTGCCGGAGAACAGCGGGTCGTGCGCGGTCCAACTGCCCAGCGGCGCGGTGACGGGGGTGGCGCCGTCGCGTGCGAAGGCGAACGTCCAGTCGCCGGTCACCGGAACCGGCTCGAGCGGGTCGTCGACGCGCACGGTGCCGCGGTACGGGTGGCCGCCGTCGGTGCCGGTGAGGGTGTGGGTGCCGGGCGCGGCGGCCTCCACGGTGGCCCTGAGCACCGTTCCGCGGCGTTCCACGGCCAGGACCGGCAGGGGTGAGTCCGTGAGGTGGGGCTCGTGCCGGACACCGGGGCGCACCACGACGACCAGGCTCCGGTACGGCTCCAGGTCCAGCGGGAGCCGCACGCCGTCCTTGGTGCTCCGGTGCAGCGGTGCCGGGCCGCCGGTGCCGGTCTCCGGGTCCCAGATCCGGGGCACGCCGGCGGCGGGCAGGGCGGCGACGGTCCGGACCCGTTCGCCGCTCTCGTTGTTGATCAGGAAGACGGTGTCCGCGCCCTGCCGCACGCGCAGCACCCGGACGGCGTCCCGGGGCGGGTCGAGGACGGCGGCGGCCGCCCCGGCGCCGGTCGCGGCGGCGCCCAGCGCGCCGGTGTCCGCGACGCGTACGGCCTGTCCGCGCCCGAGGGTCCGGCTGCCGGGAACGCGGTCGCCGAAGAGGTCGCGCAGACCGTGGGCGAGGGTGCGGTCGTTGCCGTCGGCCTCGTCGGTGTCCAGGGCGCCCACCGCGATCACGGTGCCGCCCGCGCGGACGAACGCGCGCAGCACCCGCAGTCCGTCCGCGTCCAGGGTCGGCGTCTCGGGAACGACCACCAGGTCGTAGGCGGCGTGGCCGACCACGAGCCGGCCTCCCCGGACGCCGGCGTGGGCCCGCAGGGCCGGGTCGCCGGTGAGGGCTCCCTCGTGCAGCAGGTCGAAGTCGACCTGGGACCGTTCCAGGGCGTAGGCGGCGTCGGCGAGCGGGCCGTCGACGTCGCCCTGCCGGTCGGTGCCGGTCGACTGCTCGGCGGCGCGCTGCGGTTGCAGCAGCGCGGTGCGGGCGGCGGAGGTGCCGCGGCCGGCCTCCATGAGCCGTCCGATCCACTCGGCGAGCGGGCGCATCGCCCACCACCAGGGCGCGCGCGGGCCGAACGGCGGCGGGAAGTACACGCGGGTCTCGTCGGTCCACAGCGCGTGCAGCACCGTCAGGTTGACGCCGCGGGCCGCCTGCGCGCCCACGGTCGCGCGCACGAAGGCGGGGGTGACCTGCCAGCCCATGTTGCCGAACATCTCCAGCAGGGCCCGTTCGCGGCCCATCTGGTGGGCGACGGAGACCGGGTTGCGGGGGATCATGGTGGGCTCGCCGGCCACGTACTCGGCGGTGATGATGTCGCCGCCGGGCACCTGCGCCCACTGGTTGACCTTGTGCAGGTCGCCGGTGGTGACGATGCGCTTGGCGGGGGCGGTCTCGTCGTAGAGCGGGTTGGTGATGAGGGCGACGCCCCACTCGTCGTACAACCGCGCCTGCTTCTCGAAGGCCTTGGCGAAGCGGTCGGAGACGGCCTGCCAGTAGCGGCCGCGGACGGTGCGGCCCGCGCGGCCGAGGTCGTCGAAGGCGGCGGCGTAGGCGGCGCCGGGGGTGACTCCGACGGCGCGCAGGGCCCCTTCGAGGGAGGGTGACCACGGCAGGCGCTTGAAGTGGGCCTCGGCGGAGGCGAAGAAGGGCTCGTCGTCCCAGAAGCCGGGGACGACCGTGCCGAAGTACCGTCCGAAGCGGCGGTGGTACTCGGCGGGGACGATGTCCAGGAACAGCTCGACCGGTTCGTCGTCGAGCAGGTCGACGTAACTGCGGCTGTATCCCTGGGAGTCGTCGACGAGGAGGACCCCGCCGAAGAGGTCCACCTGCCACTCCCCCGCCGGCGCCTGCCAGGTGTGGTCGCCGGTCAGCCGGCCGGTGAGGTCGGTGACGTCGGCCGCGCCGGCCGGTCCGACGGGGCGTGCGGCAGCGGCGGCGACCGTGAAGTCCCCGGCAGGCAGCTCCTTTTCGGGGAAGGCCCGGGCGGCGGAGGAGTCGTCGAAGGCCGAGTCGTACAGGACGGCGCCGTCGGCACCCTCGACGGTGAGGTTCTCCCAGAGGGCGCGCTGGTCGTCGACGGCGCGCACGCCGGCGCCGCCCGTGGCGTGGGCGGAGTCCCGGACGGTGCCCTTGTCCCGGCCGTCGAGGGTGACGGACACCGTGTCCGCGCGGACGGTGACCCGCAGGGTGTGGAACCTGGTCTTGTTGAAGCCGTCGGTGCGGGTGCTGCGCAGCAGTTCGGCGGGTTCCGTGCCGGGGGCCAGCCGGTGGACGGTGGTCACGCCGGTCTGGTCGAAGGTGACGGCGTACCCGGAGTGCCCGTCGGCCGAGCCGCGCACGACGAGACCGGCCGCGCCGTGCTCGGCCTTGGCGCTGCCGGTGACGGTGTAGTCGGCCCAGCCGGCGCTGTCGCGCAGGACGGTGGCGCCGTGGAGCACGGCGGCGTCGGCCACCAGGCGTCCCGCCTCGACCCCGACCCCGGTGCTGCGGCGCAGGTCGACGGCGGCCGGGCCGCGTACCACGGTGGTCGAGCGGGCCAGTGCCTTCAGGCGCAGGTCGGGCCGGGGGGCGTAGGTGCGGCTGCCGACCTGTCCGCCCTTGACGATGAACTCCCCGGCGCGTCCGCTGGGGAAGTGGTCGTCGTTGAACAGCCACACGCGCATGCCGGTGCGTTCGGCGGTGCGCAGGACGTGGCCCACGATGTCGAACCACTCCTCGGTGAAGAACACCGGGCGCATCTCGGCGTTGTCGAAGGAGAAGAGGATGACCTCGTACATGCCCTTGTCCCGGAGGTCCGCCATCTGGCGGTCCACGAGTTCGGGGGTGACGGGGCCGTTCCAGTACCAGTAGACGGTGGGGCGGCTGTCGCGGCGCGGGTCGGCGAAGTGCCGGGGCGAGAAGGCGTCCCGGCCGGGTCCCGCGGCCGCCTCCGCCGCTCCGGTGGCGGGGGCGGCGGACGCGGTCTCGGGGAAGCCGACGGCGGCCAGGGCGCCGGTGGCGCCGGCGGCGGCCACGAACCGGCGTCTGGAGAGGGCGCTTTCGGGGCCGTCGGGGCGTTCGGGTGTCGCGTCTTCGGGCATGGCGGAGCTCCTGGGGTGGGTGGTCGGCGGGGCGGGCGGGACCGTGGACGCGGATGCGCCGCTCAGCCCTGGGCGAGCCGCCGCACCTCGTCGGCGGTCAGGGCCCGGTTGCGCAGCCGGAAGTCGCGGAACGCCCCGCTCAGGTAGGGGTGGGTGCCGTTCTGCGAGCGGCCGAGGAAGTTGCGGCTGGTGCGGCCGAGGAGGAGGGGTCCGGCCACCATGGCCGAGTTGCGGCCCGCTTCGGCTCCGTCGATGTAGAGCACTCCGGTGCCGTCGCCGAGGGTGAGTGCCACGTGGACCCACCGGCCGGTCGGCAGCGGGCCGGTGGCGTCGACGACGTCCTCCCGCTCCATGCCGGAGATCTTCAGGGCCGCGCGGGCGCGGCCGGCGCCCGTGGTCGCGGCGAGGAAGAGGTAGGTGTCCTTGTGGTAACCGAGGTCGAAGACGCGTGCGGAGGGCGCGAGGGCGTCCACCCGGACGCGTACCGCCACGGTCAACTCGTCGAGGCCGCTGGGCAGTCCGGCGGGCAGCGCGATGTGGCCGTCGCGTCCGTCGAGGGTCACCGCGGGCACGCCGCCGTCGGCGCTCCATGCGGCGCCGCCGGCGAGGGCGGCGTCGGCGAAGGTTCCGGTGCGGTCCGCGGCCGAGGTGCCGTTGCCCTCGTCGAGGGGGTAGTGGGCGACGTCCCGTGCGGCCGTGCGGCGCGGTGCGACCGCCCAGTACACGTTGTAGTGCTGGTGGTGGACCTCGTGGAAGGGGCGCAGGGCGACGCGGCCGCCGTCCGCGACCGCGGTGAACGCGGTCTTCTCACCGGGGGTGCGGCGCAGGGTGTCGGGGCGGATGACGGGGAGGGTCGCGAGGCCGGTGCCGCCGTATGCGCCGGCCAGCACCAGCGGACCGTATGACAACGATGCCACCTGCGGATTGTCGGGTGCCGGGCGCCAGACGGGGACGCGCGGCAGGACGAGTTCCACGGTGTCCCCGGTGCGCCAGTGGCGGGTGACGGCGGCGTAGCCGCCCGGTTCGGGCGGTGCCCCGGCGGTCCGGCCGTTGACCTTCAGCACGGCCCGCCGCCCGTCGCCGTCGGCGACCCACGCGGGGACGCGGATCCGCAGGGTGAAACGCGCCTGTCCGGCGGTGACGGTGAGGCGGGTGCGGTCGCCCGCGGGGTACTCCGTCTTCTGGCGCAGCGTCACCCCCGCCTGCCTCCAGCGCACTTCGGAGGGGATGAACAGGTTGACGTACAGCTCGGGCCGGCGGGTGCCGCGGGAGCGGAAGTAGATGGTGTCGGCGAACTTGGTGTGCGTCTCCAGACCGGTGCCGTGGTCGCAGGAGAAGTTGTCGTAGTCCCCGCTGTAGCTGCCGGGGGCGGCGCCCAGTCCGCCCTTGGGCTCGCGCCGCGACCCGGCCCACAGCCCCGTGTAGTAGGTGACGAAGCCGTGCTCGGAGTCGGGGTCCTGCTCGGCGAGCATCTGGTTGTAGAGGGTCCACTCGTAGTGGTCCAGGTAGTCGGCGCGCTCGGGACGGTGGCGGAAGAGGTGGCGGCCGAGCTTGAGCATGTTGTAGCTGTTGCAGTTCTCGCAGGTGACCGTCGAGAGCCGGCTGACGATCTCGCCGGGAGGACCGAAGAGTTCCTTGTCGGAGTTGCCTCCGATGGCGTACGAGTGGTCGCGTACGACGGTGGTCCAGAAGGTGTCCGCGATGTCCAGGTACCGTCGTTCGCCGGTGGCCTCGTAGCCCGGCACGGCGCCGACCACCTTGGCGATCTCCGTGTTGGCGTGGCGGCCGGCGAGTTCGTCGCGGCCGGCGGCCAGCGGCGCATACAGCTCGTCGTGGTCGAAGCGCCGGGCGGTGCGCAGGTGCACCGGGTCGCCGGTCACCAGGTGGAGCCGGGTGAGGACGTCGTTCATGCCGCCGAACTCGACCTTCAGCACGCTCTGCATCCGCTCGCGGGACAGCGGCGCGGTGCGGGCCTCGGCCCAGGCGGCCATCTCCAGCAGGACGTCCAGGGCCTGTGCGTCACCGGCCAGTCGGTACTGGTCCAGCAGGCCGGCCATGATCTTGTGCAGTGTGTAGTAGGGCGCCCACGGCTTCCCGCCGGCCTCCAGCTGGTCGAAGACCGTCTCCGGGAACGCGGAGAGGTAGCCCCGGTGGAAGCCGGCCGACGGTGCCGCCCGCTGGCACTCGGCCAGCGCCGAGACGAGCGCGCGGGCCTTGTCCGCGTAGGCGCGGTCGCCGGTGCCCGCGTGGGCCTGGGCCAGGGCGCTGAGCAGGTGCCCGGTGGTGTGGCCGCGCAGCTGGACGGTGGGGGCCTCCCAGCCGCCACAGGGTTCCGCCGACGACGGCAGGCCGACGTTCAGACGGAAGGTGTGCAGCAGCCGGTCGGTGTCGACGAAGAGCAGATAGGCACAGGTGCGGCGCATGTTGGCGAGGAACGGGCCCTCGAGCAGCCGGACTTCGGAGAGCGCGAACTCGTCCAGCGCCGGCTCCGGGCCGGTCGCGCCGGACCGTCCGGCGGGCACGGACGCCGGTGCGGGTGCCGCGGCGGCCGGGGACGTGGGTGTCGTCACCGCCGCGGCGGCCGCGACGGACGCGGTGAACAGGACCTGGCGTCTGGACGGGGTGGGCCTGCCGGAAGATGCGGGCATGGCACGGGGCTCCCTTCACTGGCAACGACGGCGGGTGGGTCAGGAACGGGGAGACCAAGGGGAGTTGAATCGTTTTACTCGACTCGGCGCAGACGCTAAGCGCCGCCGTGGCGAGCGTCAAGAGTTCTCACAGGATGCGCGCGGGGCGGCAAGTATCCCTGTGACGTGCGGGAGTTGAGCGCACGCGAGCATGCCGCCGCGCGGACGGGCGTGGGCACCGTCCGCGCAGCGGCTGTCTCACGGCCGGGCAGCCCCGGCGGGAATCGGGAGGATTGAAACGTTCAATCAGAGGGTGGTCTGGGCGTACGGCACCAGGCGGACCGGTCCCACGAGTCCGTGGTCCTGGCGGGCGACTCCGCCGAAGACCTCCGGACGGGTCGTCCGCAGGCGGTTCACGAGCGGTGTCGCCACCTCGATCTCGAGGGTGTTCTCGCCCCGCCGCAGCAGCGGACCGACGTCGATGACGGGGCACAGGCGGTCGGCGGGGCCCGGGTCCCGTCCGTTGACCGTCACCCGGAAGGTGTCGCTGACCTGTCCCAGGTCCAGCACGGCGCCGTGGGAGGAGGTCCAGTCGTCCGGGAGCACGACGGTGGTGCGGTACGTGCCGACGCCGGCCGAGTCCGCCAGTTCGGGGATGCGCGACCAGGGCAGCAGGGTGTCGAGGACGACGCTGCGGCGCACGGTCTCGGTCCGGGTCGCGTCGGCGCCGGGGAACCAGTCGTCCACGTCGAGGTGCCACCGGTCCGGCTCGATCGCCGCGGGCACGGACGGGAGGGTGGTGGTGACCGTGCGGCCCTGCGACAGCCGGGTCCGGTACGTGCCCCCGGCGCCGGCCCGCACGGTGAGCCCGCCACGGGTGAACAGCACCTCGTCGGCGTCCGAGGAGACGGCGTGCGGACGGTTGCCGTTCCGGTCCCCGAAGAGCCCCGGCCGTCCCAGCGCCACGATCGTGGTCTGGCCGGGCCGCAGCGCGACGCGCAGGGTGACCTCGTCGCCCTGCCGCGTGTACCGCGCGGCGCGTTCGGCCCTGCCCGTCCAGGGGTCGAGGAGGTAGGGCACGAACGCGCGGCCGCGGGTGCAGCGCAGGGTGACCTCGTGGTCGATTGCGGCGACGGGCGGCTTGACGGTCTCGGCGTGCTTGCCGTTGCACAGGTAGTAGAAGTCCACCTGGTCCGTCACCCGGTGGGCGTTGAGGAGCGTGGAGGGGGTGGAGTAGCGGGCGTCGGGGGTGACGCCGAGGGACGTGAGCGCGTCGCCGACCGCCGTCTTGTCGGTGACCCGGGCCACGTTGGGCAGGGCGAGCAGGCGGGCCAGCACGTCCCGCAGCCGCTCCGTCTCGCCCGGCTCCGGCACGCCCGGCGTGAGCGCCTGGTCGAAGGCGCCGAGGAACACCGTGGGCAGCCCGGCCTCGGCGAAGCGGAGCAGCTTGCGGGCGTCGGCCAGAGCGAGGGTCGGGGTGGAGCCGTGGAAGAAGTCGCCCTCGACGAACAGGGCCTTGTAGGCCGGGCCGTCCGGGGCGAGCCGGCCGCCGGAGACCCTGGCGTTCGGCAGGTCGAGCAACGGGCCGCTGAGGAACTGGTGGGTCCATCCGAGCGGGACGCCGGTCGAGGTGAACCAGGACGCGCCGATGCCGGTGGCGGAGTAACCGGTCTGCCGGAAGACGGCGACGTCCGCGCGGACCGTGCCGGCCTGGAGGACCTGGTGGACGCGGCCGAGGTAGCCGGAGACGTCCTCGGCGTGCCGCCAGGTGGGCTGGCGGGGACCCCAGGACTCGCTGTAGCCGGCGGTGCCGTTGTAGGGGCTGAAGGCGGCGAAGCCCGGCCACTGCGACTCCGGGGCCTTCGCGTAGGAGAAGCCGTGCAGGACGGTCTGGTTGACGCCGGCCGCGTAGGCGCCGCCCATGGTGCGCAGCACGCGGTCCCAGGTGGTGCTGTAGGCGGAGCCGTTGTAGGCGCCCGACTCGCAGGAGAGCACGGTGTGCCCCGCCATGTCCCGGCCGCCTGCCAGGCAGCGGTAGTCGTCGAGGTTCTTGAAGCCGAGGGACTCGCCCTCGGCGATGTCGAGGATCGCGGCGGACGCGATGGAGTCGGTCTGCAGGCCGTAGGGCTGGGCGCGCAGGGTCATGCCGAGGCCGTGCGCCCAGTCCCTGAGGGCGCGCACGTGGTGGCGGTTGAACAGGTCGGACACGGTGGCCCAGAAGTCGTGCCGGATCTGCCGGGTCAGCTGGGCGTCGAAGGCGAACACCTGGTTGCTGTTGTCGAGGACGACGGCGGGCAGGTGGGGCAGCAGGGGGCGGCCCGTGCGCTTCTCGAACTCCTCCGGCAGCCGCCGCGTCCAGACCAGTCCGTCGGTCTCCAGTTCCACGGAGTCCTCGAAGAAGGCACCGCCCGCGGCTTCGAGCAGGCGCCGCAGGGAGTCGGTCAGGATGTGGCGGTCCCAGAAGTCGGTGACGGCGGCGGTGCCGGCCTCGCCGAGGTGGTCGACCACGTAGGCGGCGGGGGCGGTGTGGGGTCCGGATTCGGGCTGCTGTCCCGAGCCGCGCCGCCAGTACGAGATCAGCACCCAGTCGCCCTCGGCGGGCGCCGTCCACGTCAGGGTGCCGTCGGTGACGGTGCCGGTCAGGTCGCGGACGCTGTCGGGGGCGAGCCCGGTCTCCTTGCGGGTGGAGTGGGCGGTGTCCACCCGGGCCGCCTGGACGGCGACGAGGTGCTCACGGGTGACGCCGGGGGCGGCCTTGTGCGCGGGCGGGGGCACCGGTCCGCGGTAGGTGGCGCCGCCGGTCAGCGGGACCCGGCCGTGGACGAGTTCCTGGGTCGCGGCCTCGTCGTCGGGGGTGAGACCGGGGACGGCCGCGGGCCAGCTCGGGCCGAGGGTGATGTCCACGGTGAGGCCGCGTCTCGCCGCCCGGCGCAGGGCCGCCTCGACGCCGTCCCGCCAGGGTCTGCTGCCCCAGCCGTGACGGGCGGTGTCGAGCAGCGACTTGTCCTTGATGCTGTGGTGCACGGCGGCGATCTCGGCTCCGCCGAAGCCCGCGTCCGCGATCTGGTCGATCTCGCGGGCTATCTCGTCCGGGTCCACGAGACCGTCCGGCCACCACCACCGGAACTTCGGACGCACCGACCGGGCGGGGGCGGCGAACCAGTCGGCGGTCGGTCCGGCGCCTCCGGCAGCGGGATTTGCGGCGGCGCCGGCAGCGGGAGTCGCGGCGGCGCCGGGTGAGGCCGCGCCGAGGGCGGCCGCGGCCCCTGCGGTCACCGCCGCGGTCAGGACCGTGCGCCTGGACATCCCGCCACGCTGCGGGACGGATTCGTCGTACATGAGTGCACCCCAGAGAAGTTCACACGAATTGAATCGTTTCAATCGCTATCGAACGCGGGAACGCTAAACCGCGCGGTTCGGAGGGGTCAAGGTGTGGGACGCGAGGTGTTCTCCGGAACCGGTGACGCACGCGGGTGAGATCGACGGGGTCCACGACTCACGGGCGTGACCGCCGGCGCCTTCTGCCGGCCGGCCAGAAGGCGGTTCGTCGCGATGGACGCCGTCGGGCGTGCCACCCGGGACAGGAACGGGCGGGCGCGACTCGGGAGAGGCTGGTCGCACTCCCCCTCTCCCTCGTTTGCGAATGCACCGGCGCGAGGGCGATTTTGGTGCATCCACGTCGGGGCGGACAGTCCCGGCCCGGCTGGCGGCCGCCTCCCACTGCAGGCTTCATGACCAGAAGCGGTTCGGCCCTGGTAACGGACCCCGCGTGGCGATCGGCTCGAACAAGAGCGTCCCCTTCACTTCCGCCATCGACTCGCCTGGCTAAATGGCGCGTCGGCGTCACCGACGCGACGGCGGGGCACCGCGTTTGGAACAAGCAGTCATCGATCCGGCTCGCCACGGGCAGGCCGCACGTCACGCAGGCCGTGCCGGGGCCGTCGAGGCCGCGACAGCGGCCGCCGCCCTTCTCGGCTTCTTCCCGCGGCCCGGACCACGTCGGCCTGGTGCCGGGCCGCCACCCAGGTGAGCGCCCCGCCACCGTGCCGCGGCCTGCCGAGCCCGCCCCTAGAGTTTTGGCCATGACATGGAGCGAGGCGGAGCACCTGGACTACCCGCACGCCGAACAGCGTGCCTACGCACGGGTGATACGGCATTATGGCGGTCTGACGTCGGCGGAAGCCACGGAAGCGGCCCTGAAGTGCTGACGAATCCCATTCGTAGCGCATCGGGCTTCAGCCCGGTGGTGAAGCGAATCCCGTGAATGCGGAGCGGAGCGCCACGACGTCGTTCCGGCGGAGCCAGAGGGGACGGGGCGGTCGCCTGGGGTGAGGCAGGGAACGGATGTTCCCGGCGACAGGCGATGAGGCTCGTTCGTACGATCCTCGCATGCAGCTTCGGTACAGCTTCCGCCTGTACCCGGACACCGGCCAGCAGATGGCGTTGGCGAGGGCGTTCGAGTGCGCCCGCGTCGTGTTCAACGACGCGGTCCGCGCCCGTGAGGACGCCCGCGAGGCCCGGCAGCCGTTCCCGACGGCCGGGGAGCTGTCCACGCGATTGATCACCCGGGCGAAGCGGACGGTGGAGCGGTGCTGGCTGGGTGAGGTCTCCGCGGTGGTGCTCCAGCAGTCGCTGCGGGACGCCGAGAGCGCCTACCGCAACTTCTTCGCCTCCCTCAAGGGCACCCGCAAGGGACCGAAGCCGGGCCCGCCCCGTTTCAAGTCCCGCAAGGACGCCCGGCAGTCGATCCGGTTCACCGCCAACGCCCGCTGGAGCATCACCGGCAGCGGACGGCTGAATCTACCGAAGATCGGCGCGGTGAAGGTGAAGTGGTCCCGTACCCTGCCCGCCACCCCGTCGTCGGTCACCGTGATCAAGGACGCGGCCGGCAGGTACTTCGCCTCCTTCGTCGTCGACACCGACCCCGCCGCCGACCGGGCGCGGATGCCCGACACCGACCGCACCATCGGCATCGACCTCGGCCTGACCCACTTCGCGGTCCTGTCCGACGGTACGAAGATCGACTCTCCGCGCTTCCTGCGGCGCGCGGAGAAGAAGCTGAAGAAGGCCCAGCGGGAACTGTCCCGCAAACAGAAGGGATCGAAGAACCGGGCCAAGGCCCGATTGAAGGTCGCCCGCGCCCATGCGAAGGTCGCCGACGCGCGCCGGGAGTTCCACCACCAGCTCTCCACGAAGCTGATCTCCGAGAGCCAAGGGATCGCCGTGGAGGACCTGTCAGTGGCGGGACTGGCCCGCACCAGGCTGGCCAAGAGCGTGCACGACGCTGGATGGTCGGCGTTCCTCGGCATGCTGGAGTACAAGGCAGCACGGTACGGCCGCACCTTCGTCAGGATCGGCCGGTTCACACCGACCTCCCAGACCTGTTCCATCTGCGGCGCCAAGGACGGACCCAAACCCCTGCACGTGCGGGAGTGGACCTGTAGCGCCTGCGGCACCGTCCACGACCGGGACCACAACGCCGCGATCAACATCGAGACGGCCGCCGGACTGGCGGCATCCGCCTGCGGAGCGCCGGTAAGACCAGGAGCGATCCTGGCGCAGCGCGAAGAAACAGGAAGCCACGGATTCCCGACCGGGCCCCGTGCCACATAGCGGCACGGGGCCCGGTCGGGAAGGCCGGAATCCTCGGGCTTCAGCCCAAGGAGCAAGTCAACCGTACGAGCCGGAGGACCGTGCCCACCGCGGCCTGGTCTTCCACGACGAGGCCTGGCACTGGGCGATGCTGACGATCCACGGTAGCCGGTACCCGGTGGAACACCCCGGACTCGTCCATCCGCCGTCCGCCTACCGGGCCCTCGGATGAAGGTCTCCACGGGTGCCTTGCCGGAACGGCAACATCTCTTGGCGGTTCGCCGTGGGCCGGGCAAGGCTCGGACGCGTTCCCCCAGGAGAAGGAGCCCTGTATGAGTACCGACGAAGCGGTCAGGTTCTGGGACGACGTCTACGCGGCCCGCCCGGCGGCCACCGATCCGCGGCCGAACGCACGCCTCACCGAGACCCTCGCGGATCTGCCGCCCGGCGACGTGCTGGACCTCGGATGCGGTGCCGGTGGCGACGCGCTGTGGCTGGCCCGCCGGGGGTGGCGCGTCACCGCCGTCGACGTCTCGTCCGTGGCGGTCGAGCGCCTCACCTCACTCGCCGTCTCGCACGGCCTGGCCGACCGGATCACCGCCCGGCGGCACGACCTGCGGGAGTCGTTCCCGGAGGGCGAGTTCGACGTCGTCTGCGCCCACTATCTGCACACCCCCCTCGACCTGGACCGGGCGGCCGTGCTGCGGAGGGCCGCGCACGCCCTGCGGCCGGGCGGGCGACTGCTGGTCGTCGACCACGGATCGACCGCCCCGTGGTCGTGGAACCAGGACCCCGACGTCCGGTACCCGGCCCCGCGGGAGGTCGCCGCGGACATCGGTCTGGACCCGGCGGCCTGGACGGTCGAGCGGGCCGACTCGCCCCGCCGGGTCGCGACCGGACCGGACGGGCGGACCGCCGAGGTCACCGACCACGTCCTGATCGTCCGCCGCACGGCCTGACCCGGCCCCGCTCCGCACGAGGAGGCACCATGCGTCACGGGAGCCGGGGCGACACCCCGCCGCCCCGCACCGGAAGCAGCGAGACCGAGGTGCTGCGCGGCTTCCTCGACTATCTGCGGAACTCCGTCGCCGCGAAGGTCGAGGACGCCCCCGAACCGCAGGTCCGGACTGCCTCGGTGCCCTCGGGCACGAACCTGCTCGGGCTGCTCGGCCACCTCACCTCCGTCGAGCGGGCCACGTTCCTCGGGGAGCGGGTCGGCGACTGGCAGGCCACCTTCCACGCAGCGCCCACGGACAGCGTGGCCGATGTCGTCACCCGCTACCGGGAGGCGGTGGCCCGGGCGAACGACGTGCTCGACGCGTGCGCCGACCTCGGCGCACCGGTCCCCCGTCCCCGGTCGAACGGCCCCGCTCCGAGCGTCCGCTGGGCGCTCACCCACATGATCGAGGAGACCGGCCGCCACGCCGGCCACGCGGACATCCTCCGTGAACTGATCGACGGGGCGACCGGACGCTGACCCGCCCCGGGTGCCGTGCCGCCGAGGGGCGCCCCTCGGCGGGCCGCCGCACCGGCACGGTACGGGCCGCGTTCCGTACCCTGGCGGCATGCGGATGCGCCCCACTCTGAGCTGGACCCCCGAAGAAGACCTGCCGCCGGGCTCCACGGACCCGGGGCCGGTCGCCGACGCGCTGGGCACCGGCGGTGTGGTGGTGCTCAGCGGGGCGGGCATCTCCACCGAGTCGGGCATCCCCGACTACCGGGGCGAGGGCGGGAGCCTGAGCCGCCACACGCCGATGACCTACCAGGACTTCACCGGCAGCGAGCGGGCACGGCGCCGGTACTGGGCACGCAGCCACCTCGGCTGGCGCACCTTCCGCCGCGCCCTGCCCAACGCCGGGCACCGGGCCGTGGCCGCGTTCGGGCGGCACGGCCTGCTCTCGGGTGTGATCACGCAGAACGTCGACGGCCTGCACCAGGCCGCCGGCAGCGAGGGCGTCGTGGAACTCCACGGCGGCCTGGACCGGGTCGTCTGCCTCTCCTGCGGCGCCCTCAGCCCGCGCCGGGAACTCGCCCGGCGGCTGGAGGAGGCCAACCCGGGCTTCGCGCCGGTGGCCGCGGGAATCAACCCCGACGGTGACGCCGACCTCACCGACGAACAGGTCGGGGACTTCCACGTGGTGCCCTGCGCGGTCTGCGGCGGCGTCCTCAAGCCGGACGTGGTGTTCTTCGGCGAGAACGTGCCGCCGCAGCGGGTCGAGCACTGTCGCGCGCTGGTCCGTGAGGCGGCCTCGCTGCTCGTCCTGGGATCGTCGCTGACGGTGATGTCCGGGCTGCGGTTCGTCCGCCAGGCCGCCCGGGCCGGTACACCGGTACTGATCGTCAACCGGGACCCGACCCGGGGCGACCGGCACGCCGTCACCCGGGTCGCGCTCCCCCTGGGAACGGCCCTCACCACCGTGGCCGACCGGCTGGGCATCCCGGTGGACGGGCGGACGGCGGCCTGAACGGCTGCCTCCGTCCACGGCCCCCGGGCCCCGCCCGCCGTGTCACTCCTCGTCGCGCAGCCGGGCCGCCAGGGAGGCCAGCGGCTCGGCCGCCTCGGTGTGGCCCAGTGCGGTGAGACGGGAGACCGCGGCGTCGAGACGGGTGAGGGCCGGGGCGGAACGTTCCAGGTAGATGCCCTCCATGGCACCCGCGAGGCGGACGCACTCGGCCCACTCGCCGGCGTGCTCCTGGTCCTGCCCCGGCTCGCCGAGCAGGGTGAGGGCCTTCTCCAGGGCGGTCAGGGCGTCCTCGTGCTCACCGGCGTACGCGTTGACGCGCCCGTGTTCGTAGGCCAGGGCGGCGTCCAGGGGGCGGCCGTGGGCCTCGTACCCGGCGGCGCGGGCCTCGTCGGCGATCCGGCCGGCGTCGGCGAGGAAGGCGCGGGCGCCGGCCAGGCCGTCCGGGCCCTCCTGCTGGGCCTGGAGGCGGGCGAGTTCGCGCAGACAGTTGCTGAGCTGCTCGTGGCGCGGATCCTTGGCGTGGGCGGCGAGTGCCTGGTCCGCGGCCTCGCGGGCGCGGCCGAACTCGCCGGACTCGCCGAGGAGTACGGCGGTCTCGGCGGCGATCATGGCGTGGCTGCCCGGATCGTCGTCCCAGCCGGCCGACTCGGCCGCGAGGGCGACGAACTCCGCCGTGGCGGCCTTGAGGTCGTCCCCCGCGTGCAGCGCGCGGGCGCGGGTCAGACGCAGTTGGGCGACGAGCCGGTCGTCCAGCTCCCCGGCGGTGACGGCCGGTTCGGCGAGCACGGAGTCGAGCAGCGCGATGCAGTCCTCGACGCGGCCGAGGTCGAGGCTGAGCTGGGCGGCGTTGCTGTAGGTGCAGTACGCGTCGAACCGGCTGCCGTGGCGGAGGTCCAGCTCCGCGGAGCGGGTCAGGTGCCGCAGCGCCTCGTCGGGGCGGCCCAGGTGCAGGCAGGCCCCGGCCAGATCACTGTGGAGGCGGGAGGTGTCGACCGTGTCGGCCGGCCAGTCGGCGGCCAGCCGCAGGCCCTCGGTCAGGTCCGTGTACGCGGCCTGCGCGTTCCGCAGGCCGAGCTGGAGCCGGCCGCGCAGGGCGAGGGCGCGGGGCAGGTGCCAGGCCGGGCCGTGCGCCTTGAGCCGGTCGAGGGCACCGTCGGTGCCGGTGAGCGCGGCGGGCAGGTCACCGGTCATGGCGTGCGTGGTGGCCCGCAGCAGCAGGGCCCCGGCGATCTGCGCGTCGATGTCGTGCCGGGTGGCGAAGGTGTGCAGCAGGTCCACCTCGGCGAGGAGCGGCGCGATGTGCTCCTCGCTTCCCGACGTCTGCAGGCGCATGCCGAGCACGGTGGCCCGCAGCCGCAGCAGGCGCGCCTCCTGGTGCGGGGTGAGGCCGGGCGTCTCCTCGTGCAGGCGGACCATGGACGCGTGGGCGGCGGTCAGTGCGGCGATCCGCGCCTCGGTTCCGCCGGCGTCCTCCGCGGGGGGTTCCGCGGGAGTCTCCGCGGCGGCGAGCAGGGCGCAGGCGCGGGCGACTGCCGCACAACCCGGCTGTCCGGCGTCGTCGTACAGGCCGGCGGCCTCCTCGTGGAGGGCGGCGGCGTCGGCGAACTCGTCCTTCTCGCGGGCCCGGCCCGCCTCGTCGTCCAGCAGGTCCGCGTGCAGGTGGACGAGCGACCCCACGGCCGGGTCGTCCGGGTGGGTGTAGCCGCGGGCGGCGACGAGCGTGCGCAGCCGTGCCCAGCAGGCCCGCGCGTCCGGGTGCCCCTGTTCGTCCAGTTCCCGTGCCCGCAGGATGAGTTCGGGCAGCGACTCGGGGACGGCGGGGGCCGTACGCGTGGTGGGCGCGGCGGCCGGGGCCGCCGGGGCCGCGTCGTCGAGGGTGCGGGTACGCAGGGTCAGTTCCAGCGCGTCCAGGAGGGGGGCGCGTTCGAGGCGGGCTCCGCGGCGGTCGGTGTGGGCGGTGGTGCCGTTGCGGGCGTCGAAGCGGGCGGCGAGGTCGTCGGCGCGCTCGCGGACCTCGGCGCGCAGGCCGGTCACCGTCCAGGTGCGGCCCGCGAACCCCGCGGTGGGCAGTTCGCCGTGGCCGAGGTGCTCGACGCGCTGGAGGAGGACCTCCACTCCGGTGAGGAAGTCGAACAGCTCCCGCGGCGAGTCCACCTCGTCGAACAGGTTCCGGTTCTCGGCGAGGAGTTCCAGGCCGCGTGCCTCGTTGCCGGTCAGCGCGCAGAACTCCAGGTGCCGCCCGACCTCCCCGGACATCGAGGGGTTGCGGCGGCAGCCGCGGTAGCCGGCGAGGTGCAGTTCGCGGGCCTGGTCGGTGCGGCCGGCCCGCAGCAGGGGGAGCAGCGCGTACGAGAAGGAGCGGGCCGGCTCCTCCTGGCAGGATTCCTTCCCGGCCAGGACGGGCTCCCAGGCGCGCAGCGCCCGTTCGTCGTCGCCCGCCGCCAGGTGGTACAGGGCGCGCTCGCAGATCTCGCAGGCCTCGCAGTCGCTGAGCCGGGTGCGGGTGCGGCCGGCCCACAGCTCGTAGGCGAGGGTGGTGTCCTCGCCGGTGTGGGCGGCGAGCTGGTACGCCTGTCCGTAGTAGGGCTGGAGGCCGAGGCCGGCCTTCTCGTACCGGTCGCGCATCTCCGTCAGCCACTGGCGCAGGCTGGCCAGCGGGATCTCGGGCAGCGCGCGCAGGGCGTTCGCCACCCACTTGAACCGCCAGAACAGCGTGTGGCGCAGGCGGTCGTCGAAGACGTCGGGCTGCTCGTCGAAGAGGGTGAGCAGACGGGCGAAGACGACGGGCGACTTCCGGGGTTCGGAACCGTAGGTGTACGCCTCCTGGAGTTCGAGGAGCGCGCGGACGAGCGGGACGGGCTCCGCGAACTGCTCGGCGACGTCGACGAGTTCCTCGGCGGTGACGGTGCGGGGGCGGCCGTAGGGGCGCCGGCGGTTCTCCTGGAGCGCCTGGTACAGCTCGTCGGTGCTCTGGGGGTGGGGTGCGGTGGGCATCGTCAGCTGTCCTTGCGGAGGGCGTGGGCGAGGAGGTCGAGGAAGGAGCGGTTGATGAGGCTCGACTCGGCGGGTCTGAGCGGTCGCCGGGACAGCAGCGCGGCCTGCCCGTAGAGGGCTTCGGCGCTGGTGCGGGCCAGCTCGGGTTCGTCGATGGCGACGGCGGTGCGCACCAGCGGGTTGAGCTGGTTGAGGATCAGCTGGGCCCGCGGTGCCTCCTGGCGCAGGGCGCCGAGGATGTCGCCCCACAGGCCGCCCTCCTGCTCGCGGGCGAGCTGGGAGCGGGTGCGTTCGTGCCGGGCCTCGCGGCTGTCGACGAGGAGGGCGGGGGCGGAGGCGGGCTGGAAGGTGCGCAGCGCGACGTCGCAGTCGAAGACGGCGAGGGCGTCGCGGGCCTGGGCGAGGTAGGCCGCGGCGGCGAGTTCCGTCTCCCGGTCGACGGGGTCGAGGTGGGCCGTGAGGGTCGCCGGGTCGAGGTCGGCGACGGTGACCTCGGACCTGATCTCGGGCAGCCGGTGGACCAGTTCGCGGTCGTAGGTGTAGCCGCCGTTGACGACGCCGAGCCCGGCGGCCGAGGCGATCGCCGCGACCTGCCGGAACTCCTCCACGCTCGAGGTCACGAGCACGGTGCGGTGGGTGCGCGCGAACTCGTCGAGGGTGGTGTGCCCGTCGGTGGTTTCGAACGGCAGCCAGGGCAGCAGCATCCGCAGGATCTCGTCGTCGTGCACCGCGAGCGACTTCACGGCCAGGTGGTGGGCCTGGAGGAAGCGGTTGAGCAGGTCCGGGTCGCTGGCGGCGGCCCGGGCGATCCACGCGCGCAGCCGCTCGGCGAGGGCGTCGCGGACGGCGGCGAGGGTGTCGTCCTCGTACAGGGACTCGCGGGACGCGGTCGGGCGCAGGCTCTCGGCGTCGACGACGCAGCGGACGAAGAACGCCCACTCGGGCAGGATCTCCTCGGCCTGCTCGGACAGGAGCATGCCCTTGACGTGCACGCGGTGGCCGTGGCTGCGGCCGGCCGGCACCGTCTCGGGCAGCACGCACGCGATGCCCTTGAGGCCCACGGCCGGCAGGTCCAGCTCGATGGTGTCCAGCGGCCGGAACCCGAAGACCTCCTCGCCGTACGCGGCCAGCGCGCGGGAGCGGGCTCCGGGGGTGGGGTACGTACGGGCCCAGGGCGCGGCCTCCGGGTTGACCGGCGCGCCCGGACCGCCGGTGCCGTCGTCGAAGGTCACCGGGTGGCGCAGCAGCGAGCCGAAGTGCCGGGCCAGCGCGTGCACCTGGGCCGGGCGGGTCCACTCGCCCGCGTCGGCGCGGGGCGTCAGGGTGACGGTGGTGCCGGGCCGGGGGCGGGCGGAGGCGGGCAGGACGTGGACGGTGTAACTGCCGTCGCCGCGTCCCCGCCACTCCACGGCGGGCGCGTCGGGGGTGCGGGCGGAGCGGCTCAGGACGTGGATCTCGTCCGCGACCAGGAAGCAGGAGAGCAGTCCGATGCCGAACTGGCCGATGAAGTCGCCGCGTTGCTCGGCGATCTTCTCGGCGCGCTTGCTGCTGCGGCCGATCGTGGCGAGGAAGGTGTGCACGTCGGCCTCGGTGAGGCCGACGCCGTCGTCCTCGACGCGCACCACCGCGCCGTCGGCGTACAGACGGATGCCGAAGGCGTCGGCGGGGGCGGCCGGTTCGAGGGCGTGCCGGGCGGTCAGCGCGTCCACCGCGTTCTGCAGGAGTTCGCGCAGGTAGACGCGAGGGCTGGAGTAGAGGTGGTGGGAGAGGAGGTCGACGAGGCCGCGCAGGTCCACCTGGAAGGTGCGGTCGGCGGCGGTGTTCTCGGGCAGGGTCATCGGCGGTCCGGGTGGGTGAAGGGGTGGGGCGGCGACGGGAGACGGAGAACCGGAAGGCTCAGAAGGCCTTGCGGAAGCGCGCGTACGCCTTCTGCGGGTCCGCCATGAACGTCCACGGCCACTCGGTGAACGCGCCGTCCAGCTCGCGGAAGACGTTCGAGGCCTTGCTGCTGCCGGCCAGTGAGAGGGCCATGGCGAACATGTTGTAGTCGCCCTGCCAGCCCAGGCCGCGCTCGTACGCGTGGTGCAGGATGCTGCGCTCCGCCGCCTCCCTCAGCTCGGTTCGGATCCTGGGTTGCTGCAGGCAGTCGCTGTCGTCCGACTCCACCCATTCCTCGACGTACGCCATGGCGACGACGCAGCCGAGCCGGTGGCCGTCGGGCGCGGCGGCGAAGGCCTTGCGGGCGAACTCCAGGGCCTGCCCCGGCTCACCGCCCCAGCGGGGCTGCAACTGCGACAGCCACTCGGTGTGGATGTCCAGGTCCAGCGGGTCGCGGCGCAGGCCGGCGTCGAACCGGGTCTCGTTGACGGCGGCGCCCAGCGACATGCCGCGCCCGGAGGTGAGGAGCCGGCGCCACGGCGTGACCCATTCCGGCCGCAGCTCGGCGGCCTCCAGCAGGTGCTCCTCGGCGATGTGGAGCCGCTCGTGGAAGACCCTCCACTGCTCCTGCGTGACGTGCACGGCACGCGCGGCGGTGCGCGCCTCCCAGCCCCAGCTGATGTGGCGCGCCCCGGATATCAGCAGGGCCGTCGCCCGGTGTTCCTCGTCCTCCTCGACGGCCCGGCCGATCCAGTCCTGCACACCGTCCAGTTCGGCCAGTTCGCCGAGGACCCGGTGGTCGCGGCCGAGGTCGAAGGGGGCCAGCGCCTCCTTGACCGCCGCCCAGTCACCCGCGTCGGCCGCCTCCACCAGCGCGAGCACCCGTGTGTCCCCGAGCGCGCGCAGCGTGTACGTCCCGTCCCGCCGTCTGCGCGGGACGGGAAGGACGTGCGGATCCGCCGCCGGTCTCTCCGCGTCCCTGCCGAACAACTTGCCGAACATCCCGCGCCCTCCCCTGGTCCCGCATGATCATCCGGTGCAGCATAAGCGACCCCACCGACACCGCTTCCACAGGGTTTTCACCGGCGCTTCACGATCCGGCCGACGATGTCCGCGGCCCGCTCCGGGTGTTCCTCCCGCCGTGTGCCGAGGTGTTCCCGGGCGGCCCGGCCGACGCGGGCGCGTACGTCGGCGCCGCCCAGCAGGTCGAGTGTGGAGCCGGGGTGACGGAGTCCGGGCGGGCCGCACGGACTCACCGCGGGCCGGGAGCGGGGGCGACCTCGCTCACCGGGGTTTCGGAGCCGTCGGTCGGGGCCAGCGGGGTGGGGCGGGCTTCGGCGGGCCCCGGTGACGCCGACGGAGCGGGCGTGACGGAAGGGCTGCTCACGGGAGGCGGGGCGAGAGGGACCGTCGGGGACACCGGACGGTCGGGGGCCGACGACTGCAGCGGCAGTACGACGAGGGCGGCGACGGCGCACGTCAGTCCGGCCCCGACGGCGGTGCGGACCAGCCGGCGCCGCGCCGCGCCGCGGCGGATCTCCTCGAATCGGCCGGGGGGCGGGCCGAGGTGGTCGGAGGCGGGCCGCAGGATGACGGCGAGGGGGTCGTCGGGTTCGAACTCCGGACCGTCGTCAGAGTGTGTGATCAAGGCTTCTCCTCAGATGGGCGCGGAGCAGTTCGCGGGCCGCGTGGAGGTCGGCCTTGATGGTTCCTTCCTTGCGTCCGGTCACCGCGGACACCTCCCGGATCGGCATGTCAGCGTAGTAGTGCAGCAGGATCGGGACGCGCAGCCGTTCCGGCAGCGACTGCACGAGCAGACGTACGGACGGGTCGGACTGTTCGGTGTGCGGGCGGACGGCGGTTTCGGTGGTGACGCGGTGCACGGCCTTGCGCTCGCGTTCGAGCGTGCGCCAGTGGTCCCGGACGAGGTTGGCCGCGGTGACGTAGAGGAAGCCCCGGGGCTCCGCCACCGACGTCCAGCGGGCCCACAGCCGGGTGAACGCCTCCGAGGCGATCTCGTGGGCCGTCCCGTCGTCGTCGACCAGTCGGCGGCACCAGCCGGCGAGGCGCGGGTAGAGGGCGGCGAAGAGCTCGGACGCTGCCTGCTCTCGGGACCGTTTCAACGCTCTCCATGGTCGTGGCGGTACTGGTGTCGTGGGGCCCGCCGCGTTCCCGGGCCGCGGGCGCACGGCCCGCCGGCCCGGGAACGCGGCGGCGGATCAAGGGCCGGCGGAGGTCAGGGCGGCGAACACGATCACGTTGTCGCGGTACTCGTCGCCGGTGCGCGGGCCGCCGCAGGTGATGAGCCGCAGCTCCGGCCGGCCGACGTCACCGTAGACCGCGTCCGTCGGGAAGTCCGCCTTGGCGACCGTCCGGACCGAGTCGACGGCGAACACCGCCGCCGTGCCGTTCTCCAGGCGTGCCACGATCCCGTCCCCCCGGCGCAGGCGCGCGAGGTGGCGGAAGACGCCGTCCCCGTGGGCGCCGACCGTGACGTGACCGAGGATCACCGACGGGCCGGTCTGGCCCGGCGTCGGCGAGTGCCGGTACCAGCCCGCGCGGTCATGGGCCGTGACCGGAGGCACCTGGACGGTGTGGTCCGGGGCCAGCCCCAGCCGGATGACCGGGGTGTCGACCCCGATGGCCGGTATCTCCAGTCCGACCGGGACCGAACGCCCGAGGGGGCGCGCCGGTTCCGCGGAGGGCCGCGCGGACGGTGTCGTACGCGCGGGGTGTCCGGCCGTGGACCGGCCGGTCCGGTGACCGCCGCCGCAGCCGCCGAGGAGCGCGGCCGTCGCCGCGGTGGCGAAGGCACGCCTGGAGAGCGGCGTCATGCCGTGGTCGCCCGCCGGCGGCGTACGAGGAGGACCGCCGCGCCGCCGGCGGCGAGCACCGCGGCGGCACTCCCGCCGATCAGCGCGCCGTCGGCCCCGGACTCCGCGGACGCGGACCCGACGCCGGTGTCGGGCGCACCGCTCGGTACGACGGTGACCCCGCCGGGGACCGCCGACCGGTCCGGTGCGTCGCTCTCGGCCGGTACGGGGCTCGGGTCCGTGGCGTCGGCCGGGGCCGGCGACTCGCTGGGTGTCACGGTGGCCGCGGGGACCGGGGACGGCCCGTCGGCGAACGCGGGTACCGGGCTCGCCAGCACGGCGGTGCAGGCGAGTGCCGTGACACTGAGGGCAGTTCGGCGCATGGATCGCTCTCTTTCGTCGCTCCGCCCGCACGATGGCCCGGCGGGCTGGGTCATGGATCGTGCGGAGAGACGGGACAGCGGCGGCACAGGTTGTAAAGAGAAGGCAAAGCCCCGTCAGGCGTCCTCGACGGTGACGGTGACGGGCGTGCCGGTCTCGATGGTGCGGCTGACCGTGCAGAGACGGTCGTGTGACGTTCTGACCGCGCGGGGAAGGATCGCGCGGGCGCGATCGGCGCCCTCGCCGTCCGGGAAGGCGACCCGGAAGGTGACCACGAGGTCGGTCATGCGGTTGCCCAGCTCGTCGCTGATCTTGTCTCCCGTCACCGTGACCGAGAACGCGTCGGGCTCGGCGTGGCGGCCGGTGGCGACGTCGACGTCCGCGGCCGTGCAGCCCCCGATCGCGGCGAGCAGCAGCTCGACCGGGGTGAAATCGGTGTTCCGGCCGTCCTCGGAGGCGGTGCCGAACCGGATCGTGCCGCCACGGGTGTTGGTGGCCACGAAGTGGCCCGTGCCGGTCCGTTCGACGACGACGGAACGCGTGGAGTCTTCGCTCATGCGTCGACGGTAAGGCCACGGACCGGCGCGCTCGCGGATCCGGTGGCACCGCGCTCCGCCTCACCGTCGGACCTCAGCGGCGGCTCGGTGCCGGGACGCCTCCCCCCGCTCGGACGTCACGACGGCGGACCGTACCGGTTCCGGGGCGTGTTCACGCGGGAACGGGGCACGCGGTCCTCGCGGACCAACCGGTCCGGCGTCCACGTTCCCGACTCCGGAGGCCTCCATGATGGTCGTTGGCATCGTTGCCGTCTGCGTGGTGATCGCTGTCCTCGCCTTCCTCGTCCCACGTCTCTCCCGGCACCCGCAGAACGGAGCACAACGCGCCCTCGGCGTCGGCTCCCGGGCCGGGGCCAAGGCTCCGGGCCGGCTCGGGCGGCTCCTCGGCAAGCCCTTCCGTTCGAGCTCCCGCGCGGTCGGCCGCAGCGGTTCCGCGGGGCGGCGTGCCCGCGGGCGGCTGCCGTTCTGACGAGGGCCGGTTCACTTCGGCAGTCACCGTGCGCCGCCTTCCCACCGGTAGGACAGGAGACCGGTCAAAGGTGTGACATGGTGTGCCCCGTGTCATTCACCGGCAGGGAAGGCGGGCCGAGGTGACCGCAGTCCCGCGACGAGGAGCTCGACCAGCCGGCGCGCGTCGTAGCGGGGGTCGCTCTCCGCGCCGATGCACAGGTTCCCGACGCCGCGCATGAGTGCGTAGGCGTCGATGTCGGAGCGGATCTCCCCGGCCGCCGCGGCGGCCTCGAGCAACTGGGTGCAGACCGGCACGAGACGGTCGAGGAAGTAGGCGTGCAGGGCGTCGAAACCGGCCTCGTCGGAGTGCAGCACGGCGGCGAGACCGTGCTTGGTGACCAGGAAGTCGACGAAGAGGCCGATCCACTCCCCCAGTGCCGCGTGCGGAGTCGCACGGGTGGCCAGCAGGGCCGGGCCGGCCTCGGCACAGGCGTCGACCTGGTGCCGGTAGACGGCGATGATGAGGTCCGCCCGCGTCGGGAAGTGACGGTAGATCGTGCCCAGCCCGACTCCGGCCCTGGCCGCGATGTCGCGGACCGGCGCGTCCACGCCCGACGCGACGAAGACCGCGGCGGCGGCGTCGAGCAGGGCCTCCTTGTTGCGCCGGGCGTCCTTGCGCCGGGACGGAGCCGCACGTCCGGCGCCCTCGTCACTGTCGCTCACCGCGCCGCTCCTTCCGTCCACCACCGCTTGCCAAAACGGAACGGCGTTCCGTATCGTTCCGGAACGTCGTTCCGTTTACTCATGATGCCAGAGCGGACGCCCGGCCACCAAGCCGTGCCCCCGCCATGCCCTCACGCATTTCCCGCACCGAGGAGACACGAACATGCAGTACCGCACCTTGGGCCGCACCGGTGTCCAGGTCAGCACCCTCGCGCTCGGCGCGATGAATTTCGGCAGGATCGGACGCACCACCCAGGAGGAGGCCACCGCCATCGTCGACGCCGCCCTGGAGGCCGGCGTCAATCTCATCGACACCGCCGACATGTACGGCGACGGCGAGTCGGAGGAGATGGTCGGCAAGGCCGTCGCCGGCCGCCGCGACGACATCGTGCTGGCCACCAAGGCCGTCATGCCCATGGGCGACGAGCGGAACCACCGGGGGAGCTCGCGCCGCTGGCTGGTCACCGCACTGGACGACAGCCTGCGCCGGCTCGGCGTCGACCATGTGGATCTCTACCAGATCCACCGGTGGGACCCGGCCACCAGCGACGAGGAGACCCTGTCCGCCCTGACCGATCTGCAGCGCGCGGGGAAGATCCGCTACTTCGGCTCCTCGACGTTCCCCGCGTACCGCATCGTGCAGGCGCAGTGGGCCGCCCGCGAACACCGCCTGGGCCGCTACGTCACCGAACAGCCCAGCTACTCCGTACTGCAGCGCGGGATCGAATCCGACGTCCTGCCCGTGACGGAGGAGTACGGGATGGGAGTGCTGGTGTGGAGCCCGCTGGCCTCGGGCTGGCTGTCCGGCGCCGTCCGCAGGGGCCGGGACGTCACCACCCACCGCTCGGCGTTCATGCCGGAACGCTTCGACACCGCCCTCCCCGCCAACCGGGCCCGGCTCGACGCCGTCGAGCGGCTGGCCGGGATCGCCGACGCGGCCGGCCTGACGATGATCCAGCTCGCGCTCGGTTTCGCCACCGCGCATCCGGCCGTGACCAGTGCCCTCGTCGGACCACGCACCCTGGACCACCTCCACTCCCAGCTCGCCGCCGCCGACACCGTGCTCCCCGCCGACGTACTCGACGCGATCGACTCCGTCGTCGCCCCGGGCACCGATCTGGCCGCACACGAGAAGTACGACACCCCGCCCGCGCTGCTCGACGCGTCGCTGCGGCGCCGCTGACGGATCTCCCGCCGCGAGCCCGGGGACCGGGCGCCGGCATCCGCCGTCGAACACGGCACAACCCTTCGCCCGGCCCGCGGGTCACACCAGACAGGAGCAACCGCTCCAAGAGCCGCAAGGGGGAAATATGAGATTCACCCGTTCCGTCCTGGCCGCCTCCGCGCTGGCCGCCCTGTCGGTGGGAGCCACGACCGCCCTGGCGTCACCGGCCTCGGCCGCACCCAACACCACACCGCAGAAGGTCTGCGGAAGCGGCTACAAGACCGTGAACTCGGCAGCCGTCGGCTCACTGGGCACCGTCTACCTGACGTACAACTCGGCCAACGGCCAAAACTGCGTCGCGACCATCCGCAACAACCCCGGCACCGCCCTGGACATGTCCGCGTGGATCTACGTCCCCGACACCGAGGAGGGTGACCAGGACGACGGACGGTTCACGTCGTACGCGGGGCCGACCTACGTCTACGGCAAGGGCCACTGCGTGGACTGGGGCGGCGGCATCAACAACGTGTACGTACAGGTGTACGGCTCCAACTGCGGTGCCCTGAAGGAGCACCGGGTCACCTTCACCCGCTGACCCGCGCCTCCCGGCGGACCGCTTCGCCCTATCGGGGCCGCAAGGCCCCGACAGGGCTCCGGCGCGTCACCCGGCGTCTCACGGACGCAGTTCCAGGGACAGGTGCGAGGACAGGGCACCGAGGAAGTCGGGCGCGTCGAAGATCGCGCCGGCGGATGCGACACCGGCCGTCCTGGTCCGCCCCGTGAGGATGCGGTCCACCGCTTCCACCACGAGGGGCGCGGTGACGGCGTAGATGTCCCGGCCCCGGGCCACGGCGCGCCGTTCGCCGCCGCCGGAGCGCACGACGACGTCGACGAGGAAGGTCTGCGCGGACCGCCCGAGTTCGTCGGCCGCGGCCGGTGCCGGGGTGTCCGGATCCGACAGGTCCCTGGCCGCCTCGACCGTCATGTAGGTGCGCACCTCCGGGACGGACAGGTGGCTGGGCACGGTGACGGCGTCCGCCATCGTGAACTCCCCGATGACGGTCCGGGGGCCCATCGGGTGGGGGAAGGGCCACTCCAGCGTCGACGCGTCGTCACGGTGGTACTCCAGCCGCCCGTTGGTGTACCGGACGCGTCGGCCGTCCCGCCGCTGCCGGGACACCGCGCCCGCCGCACGTGTTCCGGCGGTGGGGTGCCAGTCGCTGAGTCCGTAGGCGATGTGCGCCTCGTCGGCCGCCGTCCAGTCGCCCATGGCCGCGGTGACCAGCAGATCGCCGAGACCGCCGTAGAAGGCCATCGCGGGGACGATCACCGCTCCCGCCGCGCGGGCGCGGTCGCCGAAGTACGCGAACGTGTCGGCGTTGGCCTCGATCTCGGCCGCCACGTCCACGTACGGGATTCCGGCGCGCAGCGCCGCCTCGATCACCGGTGCCGCCGTCGTGGCGAAGGGCCCGGCGCAGTTGACCACGGCCGCCGCGCCGGCCAGTGCGCGGTCGAGCGAGACCGGGTCGTCGACCGACGCCGGACGGACCTCCATGCCGGGGTGGGACGCGGCCAGCGCCTCCAGTTTCCCGGCGTCGCGGCCGGAGAGGACCGGGACGAACCCGCGGCCTTGCAACCGCGCCACCACGAACCGCCCGGTGTGCCCGTACGCGCCGAACACCACTACCGTGCGCTGCGACTCCATGAACTCTTCCCCGTCCTCGAACGACCTGTCGTGATCCGTCGTGGACATCCTGTCGAGGGCGGGCACTCCCGCGCGAGTGTCCGGAACGCCACGGCCCGTACAATTCCGGACGTGACCACTGTCGCGCTGGCCGTCACCGACGGAATGCTGCACTTCGAACTGTCCGTCGCCCACGAGGTCTTCGGCACCGCCCCGGCGGGGGTGCCGGGCCCCTGGTACGACCTCGTCGTCTGCGGGCCGGGCGCCGTGCGGGCCGGACGGTTCCTGCTGGAGCCCGACCACGGCCTCGACCGGCTCCCGCACGCCGACACCGTGATCGTCCCCGGATGGGCCGACGTCGACGAGGAACCGCCCGCCGATCTGCTCGACGCGGTGCGCGCCGCCCACGAGGCCGGTGCCCGCGTGGCCTCCCTCTGCACGGGCGCGTTCGTGCTGGCCGCCGCGGGCCTGCTCGACGGACGGCGCGCGACCACGCACTGGGCGCACACCCGGGTCCTGGCCGAGCGCCATCCCCGGGTGACGGTGGACCCGGACGTCCTGTACGTGGACAACGGCAGCGTGCTGACCTCCGCCGGGAAAGCCGCCGCGCTGGACCTGTGCCTGCACCTCGTACGCCTCGACCACGGCGCGTCGGTCACCAACACCCTCGCGCGCCGCCTGGTCGTGCCGCCGCACCGCCACGGCGGCCAGGCGCAGTTCGTCGCGACCCCGGTGCCGGCCCCGGGCAACCACCCCCTCGCCGCGTTGCTGCCCTGGGTGCTCGAAAGGCTGGACCAGCCCCTCACCGTCCAGGATCTGGCCCGCGAGGCGCGCATGAGCTCGCGCAACCTGGGCCGCCACTTCCGGTCGGTCACCGGCACCACGCCGCTGCAATGGCTGCTGACCCAACGGATCCGGCACGCACAGGAGTTGCTGGAGACCACTGACGACGGCATCGACAGCATCGCGGCGGCCACCGGCATGGGCACCGCCACGACGCTGCGCCGGCACTTCAACCGCACCGTCGGCGTGCCTCCCGACACCTACCGCCGCACCTTCCGCTCACGGACCCACCGGCACACCACGACGCCGGTGCGCGGTCTTCCCGAAGGGTGACGGACCCTCTCCGTCTCAGGCGGGATCCCCGTGCCCGGTGAGGGAGTCGAGGAGAGCGCGGGTTTCCCCGACGCTCTCGGGACGGGCTCCGGACTCGAAGAGCTCGAGCGCCTCACGCAGGCGGACCCGTCCCGCCTCCACCCTGCCCAGATCGCGCAGCAGTCGGCCCCACACCACGAGACTGTCGCCCAGGTCCGCCGCGAAAGCCTCGGGGTGGCGTCCGGCGAGCGCCCGGTGGTGTCCGACGGCCTCTTCCGCCAGCGCCGCGGCTTCGTCGAGGCGACCGAACTCGCCCAGGTCGATGGCCGCGTTGTAGACGCACAGCGCCAGATCCGCCAGGGTGGCGTCGTCGTCCTGGTGCAAGGCGGCCGTACGGGCGAGGGCGACGGATTCGAGGGTGGCTCGCACCGCGTCGTCGAGGCGGCCCAGTTCGACGAGGATCAGGGCCTGGTTCGTCAGCAGCCGCGACAGCTGGGGGCGGTGGCGGCCGGGATCCGCCTCCAGGAGCCCGCGCCCGTGCTCGACCGCCTGCGCTGATCTCTCCAGGGCCTCCTCGTGGCGTCCGGCGCTGTTGAGCCTCAGGGCGAGGGTGTCGAGCAGCCGGGCGGAGATCTCCGCCGTGTGCCCCGCCCCGGAGTGGAGGTGCTCGTCGTAGAGGCGGAGCGCCTTCTCGGCCATGTCCAGGGCCTCCTGGGCGTCCCCCGCCTCGCTGAGCGCGTGGGAGAGGTTGGCCATGACGCTCACGGTGTTCACGAGATGCGCGCGGGGGTTGCGCCGCACCAGCTCGTAGAGGTGCGCGACGCTCGTGCGGCCGGCCGCGACGGCCTCGTCGTCGCGGCCCAGTTCGCTGAGGCAGACGGACAGCGCGTTCCAGACCTTGGCGAGGGTCTCCCGTCGGGACCGGTCGGCGGGATCCGTCGCGTCGTCGGCGAAGAGCGCGACCGCCCGCTCGGCCGTCCGCAGTGCCTCGGCGTGCCGTGCCAGGTCGGTGAGTGCCCCGGCACGGGTCAGCAGCGCGGCGGCGTACCGGTCCGCGGGGGCGCCGGGCATCGTCTCCCAGGTGAGCAGCGCCTCGTCGACGGTGTCGACGGCCCGCTCGGGGTCACCCGCTTCGAGCAGGGTGGCGGCGAGCGCGGCCAGGGCGACGGCGAGCGCGTGGCGGTCCTGGGCGGAGCCGTTCCCGGCGGCGTCCCGCCGGATGCGGACGGCCCGTTCGACGGACTCGATCGCGTCGCTCAACCTGCCGGCGCGGGACTGCGCGTCGGCGAGGGTGAGAAGGGCGGGGGTCGTCTCCGGCGGGGTCGCCTGTCCGCTGTCCACGGCCGTGTGCCACAGGTCCACGGCCTCCTCGGCGAGGCGGAGGGCGTCCGGGTGGAGGAGGACCTGGCCCAGGTGAACGGCCTGGTTGGCGCAGGCGTCGGCCAGTTCGGGCACGTAGCGCCGGCCGTCCTCCGCGGCGACGACGGCCCGCCAGTACTCCAGGGCCGTGTCCCCGGTGCTGACGGCCTTCTCGTAGTCACCGGCGAGTGCCGCGCGGGTGGCGACGGCGTCGATGGTCCGGGCGGTGGCGGCGAGCGGCGCGTGTCCGTGCTGCTGTTCGACCCGTACCAGGGACCGGGTCAGCCGGGCGCTCAGGAGGTCCGACGCCCGGCGGAAGGGCCCTGGCGTCAGGGGGAGCCGGTCGAAGAGGGTGAGGGCGAGTGCGGTCGGGATGCGGCCGTTCTCGAGTACGGCGGTGAGTGCCCTGCGCAGCGGCTCCGGCGGGTCGGTCCGGCCGGCCACGGACAGGGCGCCCGGCGCGTACTGTTCGGCGCGGGTGAGCACCAGGGCCGGCAGCACCGTGGCGAGGCGCGGCTGGTGGGCCATGGCCCGGGTCAGCACGGTCAGGGCGGCCTCCAGGGAGGTCTCGCCCAGTGCGGGGAGAAGATCGAACAACGGGTCGTCGGCGCCGGTGATCTGCCGGCCGACGAGGTGCTCGGCGATCCGGTCGGGCTGCAGGGAGCCCCAGACGGTTCCGCCTGCCGGAGGGTAGAGGGCGCGCAGCCAGCGGCCGGCCGCCGTCACGGTGGCGGCCTGCCCGGCGAAGGCCGTCGGAAGCACGGTGCGCAGGACCTGTTCGGCCTTCGCGTCGGTGTCCACCGCGCAGAGCGCGGCCGCGGCGACGGCCCGGTCCAGCACTCGGTCGGGCAGGCGCAGCCCGCACGCTTCGGCGTGGCGTGACCAGTAGCGCCATTCGTGGTGCAGGAGTACGTCCTCCGGGGAGTCGCCCGGCCGGCGCGGAACCGGCGCGGGTCCGGCCTGGAGGAGGTCGGTCAGGGCCCGGGTGTGCAGGGCGAGCACCGCCTCCGTCGTGCCGTCCGGTCCGGTGGCTCCGGGCCCGGTCCGCACGAGCCGGGTGACGTGGCGGTGCCAGGGGGTGCCGTCGTGGGGAGGGATGCGGCTCAGGGCGGTGGCGTAGGCGTCGAGCGCCCGGCGGTACGCCGCCGACCGGCCCTTCGCTGTCGTCTCCAGCGGTCCGAGTTCGTCGGTCCGCACGTCGCGCAGGGCGTCCTCCAGCAGGGCCGAGGTGCCCTTGGCGATCCGGGACCACCAGTCGCCGCACGTCCGTGCCAGCAACAGCAGGCGGACGGCGGTGCCGTGACGATTGGCCAGCGCGTGTTCGATCAGGGAGCGCACCTGGTCGCCGCGCGTCTCCGCGTAGTCGACGACGAGCACCGCCGGCGTGGACAGCGTGTGCAGCACGGTGTGGTCGGGTGCGGTGGCGGACGGACCGTCGTACGTGACCCATGCGGCCAGCCGCCGCTCCCGGTGGAGCCCGGCCACGATCTCGCGGGCCAGGCGGGTCTTGCCCTGCCCCGCCGGACCGGTGAGGATCCGCACCCCGAACCCGGGTTCGCGGCACCAGGCGTCGAGTGCGGCGCGTTCCCTCTCGCGTCCGTGGAAGGGCACGACCTCGGAGTCGGCCCGCAGCAGGAACGAAGGCGACCGCACCTCGGTGGGGTGGTCGGCGGGAGCCGACAGGTGAGCGAGTTCGACGGATTCCAGGACGGGCGGCCGCCCGGTGTCCGCTTCCACCGCCTGGCGGAAGGCGTCGACGGCCAGCAGGTCGACGGCCCTCACGGCATCGACGCGGGCACTGCGGAAGGCTCGTGGGTCCTCGACGATCAGGCCCGTCACCAGCCCGCCCGACAGGACGACGGCACCCGACATGCCCGACCAGGGTGAGGGGGCGACGTGCCGCGCCCGGACCGTGCCGTGCACCTCCACCTCGTAGCGGTGCCGCAGTACGCCCGTGCCCGGATTGATGCTGCCGGAGAGCTGGTCGGTGTCGCGCAGGCCGTTGTCCTGCCGCTGGGACATCGGGAACCCGGACGCCGCGCACGGCACTCCGGGTGCGGAGCCGCTGAGCACGCCCCACCGCACCCCGGGCTCACCGGGCGGGGGTTCCCACTCCGGGTCGCTGATCTCCAGCAGCGCGGCGTCCATCCGCCGGTCCAGCCGGCACCAGACGGTCCGCACCTGCCACCGGCGGTCCCCGGTGAGCCGGCGGACGAACAACTCCGTGCCGGGCGTGCCGGTTTCCGGCCGGATCACATGGGCCGCGGTCAGTACGAGAGCGGGGCCCACCCGGTATCCGGATCCGAACGACCAGCCGCCGTCCGGTCCGCGGGCCCAGACCTCCACCACACGCGCGTCCGGGGCCACCTCTCACTCACCGCGTGGAGTGACGGCCGCCTCCTGTGAGGTGATGCGCAAGGGCTGCCCGTCTCCGGTGACCGGGGTGAGGGACACGAGCATCCGGTGGGTCGTACCGGAGGTCTTCGTGCCCTTTCCGCCCGCCGAGAGCACCCAGACCCGCACCCCGCCGTCCGCGCCCTGTTCCTTGCGGACGTCCACGGTGAACTCCAGCTCGACCGGGCCGACGTCGAAGCGCACGTCGGTCCCGTCCCCGTCGGCGACGGCCTCGGCGAGTTCCCTGCGCACCGCGCGCACGGCCTCGGCGAGCCCCACCCAAGCATCGTCGACCGTCATCCTGCCCCCGTCCCTCCCGTTCCGCTGCGACCTCCCCAGCGTACCGATCAGTTGTGAGCACCCCACACGTCCGGGCCGCCGCCGCGCCACTCCACCGTCGCGGACCGGCGCAGCCAGTCGTCGTCGACGCTCTCCAGCCCCGCGAGGCGCAGGAACTCCACCACGTCCAGCAGCCCGTACGCCATCCCGAGGAACCGCGCGCCGCCGCGGACGCGCCGGCCGCCGTCCTCGCCGGGCGGGTAGATCACGATGGGCCGGTCGTTCGCCATGGCACCAGCGTGCGGTGCGCGGCGTCCGCCCGCATGCCGGGCGTCCGGCCGGACACCCGGGTACCGGCCGGGCGGAGCCGCGACGCGCCTGTGCGGTCAGTCGACGGCGGGGCCGGCCTTCTCGGTGCCGGACAGCCGGGCGAGGTGCCGGTGGCAGCGGGCCGCGCGTTCCGCGTCCTGTGCCATGACCTCCCTGAAGAAGTCGGCGATCTCCTTCTCGCCCGCGTTCTCCGCGTCGCGGACGTACTGGCCGTAGTCGTGGCCCGCCTTCAGCGAGTGGTACTGCACGGAGATCAGGTCGTACACGACATCGCTGAAGCCCGTCTCGCCGGTCGCCATGAGTCCTCCCGCACACGTGGGAACAGGTCGGAGGGCCGGGTATCACCGTGCCGCCCGGTGAAACCGGTACCGCGTGCTACGGCTCTCCGGCCGGCACCGCACGCCCCCGTGCGACGAGCAGGCCCGCGATCGCGCCGATCGCGTACCAGAACAGGTCCGGCGCGTTGAAGGTGGACCCGAGGACCAGACGGGCCACGGTGCTGTGCCGGGAGAGTTCCGCCGGCACCCCGGTGAGCTGCAGGAACTCGACTCCCCAGCTGACGGCGAGCGCGACCGCGGCGGCCCTCGGCGGTGTCACCCGCGGCACCGCCAGGACCACCAGGGCGAAGATCAGGAGGGTGTAGAGGGCGTCCCCACCGTACTTGGCCACGTCCCCCGTCGCCACGGCCCTGAGGCCCAGTCCGGCGCCGACGGTCACCAGCGCGGCCACGGCTGCCGCGGCACGGGTCCGTGCCGTGTCACCGCCGGGGCGGGTTCTGAGGAAGAGTGCCATGGTCGTCATGATCCCTCAGCCTCGGTCCGGGCACGGCCCGGCCCCGCTCGTCGAAAACCGGAGGAACCAGGGGCGCCGCCCTTGTTAGGCTGCTGGGTATGGCACGAGGTATCTGGTCGCAGAAGGTTCGATCCGCCCGCTGACGGCGGCGCCTTCTCCCTGAATCAGCGCACGCCGTTCCGGTCCCCGCCGGGCGGCTGTTTCGTGCTGCCCGGCTCCACTGCGAGCTGCGGAGCATCCGTTGAACCCCACCCCGACCCCCGAAGCCATGTCCCTGCCCGCCGAGGCGGGCGCCGGCGCCCACGTCCGCGCCGACGGTGTCACCGTCACCCGTGGGTCCCGGCGCGTCCTGTACGACGTCTCGGTCACCGTCTCCGCCCGGTCGCGGATCGCCGTCGTCGGCGAGAACGGCCGTGGCAAGACGACCCTGCTGCACGTCCTCGCCGGACTGGTCGCACCCGACGAGGGCACCGTGCACCGGACGGGCACGCTCGGTCTGGCCCGCCAGGAGCTGTCCGCGCGTGACGGTGAGACCGTCGGCACCCTCACGTCCGCGGCGCTGGCCCCGTCCCTGGCGGCCCTCGCCGCGCTGGACGAGGCGGCCCTCGCCATGGCCGGGGGCGAGTCCGCCGCCGACGACCGCTACGCCGCCGCGCTCGACGCCGCCACCCGTCTCGACGCCTGGGACGCCGAGCGCCGCGTCGACGTCGCCCTGGAGGCCCTCGGTGCCTGCACCGACCGGGAGCGGCCGCTGTCGGCCCTGTCGGTCGGGCAGCGCTACCGCGTCCGGCTGGCGTGCCTGCTCGGTGCGCGGCACGACGTCCTGCTGCTCGACGAGCCGACCAACCACCTCGACGCCGACGGCCTGGACTTCCTGACCCGCAGGCTCCGCGAACACGACGGCGGACTCGCCGTCGTCAGCCACGACCGGGCGCTGCTGCGGGACGTCGCGGACCGGTTCCTCGACCTCGACCCGGCCCGCGACGGGAAGCCGCGCCTGTACGCCGGCGGCTACGACGCGTGGGAGGAGGCCCGGCGCCGTGAGCGTGAACGCTGGGAGCAGGACTACGAGCAGCAGCAGACCGAGCACCGGCGGCTGCAGGACGCGGTGTCGCGGGCCCGCGACCGGCTCTCCACCGGCTGGCGGCCGGAGAAGGGCACCGGCAAGCACCGGCGCCAGTCCCGCGCGCCGGGCGTCGTACAGGCCCTGAACCGGCAGCAGGAGGCACTGGACGCGCACCGGATCGACCTGCCGGAGCCGCCGTCCGCCCTGCGGTGGCCCCGGCTGGGTGTCCGGCCGGGCGCTCCGCAGCTGCGGGCGCACGGTGTCGCCGTCGACGGGCGGCTGGCCGGTCCGGTCGACCTCGCCCTCGACGGCGGCGAACGGCTGCTCGTCACCGGGCCCAACGGCGCCGGGAAGTCCACGCTGCTCGCGGTGCTGGCCGGCGCCCTCCGGCCCACCGACGGGCACGTGTGGACGGCGAGCGGGGCACGGGTGGTCCGGGTCACCCAGGAGACCGCCGGACAGGACCCCCGGCTCACCGCCCGCGAGGTGTACGACCGGCACGTCGGACGGCTGGTGGCCGGCGGGGTGCTCCGGGACGGCGACGCCGTCGCGCTGGGGTCCCTCGGGCTGCTGGACTCCGGTACGACGGGGACGCCGGTCGGGCGGATGTCCCTCGGGCAGCAGCGGCGTCTCGACCTGGCGCTGGCGCTGTCCGGGCGGCCCACGCTGATCCTGCTCGACGAACCGACCAACCACCTGTCGGCGCCGCTGGTCGACGAGCTGACCGGGGCGCTCCGCGGCACCGGCGCCGGCGTCGTCGTCGCGACCCACGACCGCCAGCTCCTGCGGGACCTCGCGGACTGGCCGCTCCTGCGGGTGGGCGGCCCGTCGGGCGGTCGCCCTGGGCCGGCATCCGGCGTGACCCGGACGGAGCGGCAGTGGTGAGGGCGGCCGACGACGGGAACGAGACCGTGCCGACGGTCGTCGTCGGGGGCCGGCCGCACGTCGACCCGGATCCCGCACGGGTCCGCGAACGACTCTCCCCTCCACCCGCGCCGTAGGGAGGACGGAGCGGCACCGGGAACACCGGACCCGGTGGCGCCTGCTCCTCTTCCCCGGCGGTCGGGAGGCAGCTGCCGCTGTCCGGCGCCGGTCGGGCCGTCCAGGTACGAAGCGTGTGCCGAGAACGGCCGTTCCGGCACCCGGTGGCCGTAGGATCTAGTGATCTCGTGGGGGGTGGTCATGGGCAGGCAGCGTCCCGGCACACCGACGCTGGAGGAGGTGGCCGCGCTCGCCGGTGTGGGGCGGGGCACCGTCTCCCGCGTCATCAACGACGCGGCGGGCGTGAAGGATTCGACGCGCCGCGCCGTGCAGCGCGCCATCGCCGAGCTGGGGTACGTCCCCAATCTGGCGGCCCGTTCGCTGGCGGGCCGGCGTGCCGACGCCGTCGCGCTGGTCATGACGGAGCCGGACTGGCGGCAGTTCGGTGAGCCGTTCTTCTCGGAGATCGTCCGGTCCGTCGGCGACGCGCTGACGGACACCAAGGTGCAGCTGCTGCTCACCCTGGTGCGCACGGACGCCGAACGGCAGCGCCTCGTGGAGTACGCGCGCGGCGGCCGGGTCGACGGCGTGATGCTGATGTCCGTGCACGCCGAGGACGCGCTGCCCGACATGCTGGCCGAAGTGGGGCTGCCCACCGTCCTGCTGGGGCGGCGCTCGGGCGAGGAGAGCGTGACCTACGTCGACGCGGACAACACCGGCGGTGCCCGCGGCGCGGTGGCGCACCTGCTGGGCCTCGGACGCCGCTCGATCGCGACCATCACCGGGCCGCTCGACATGTACGTGGCCCAGTGCCGGTTGCGCGGTTACCGCGAGGCGCTGGAACGGGCGGGCGCCGAGACCAGGCCGGCCTGGACGGTCGAGGGGGACTTCTCGGCCGACAGCGGGCGCCGGGCGATGGCCGAACTCCTCGAGCGGGCCCCGGAGACCGACGCCGTGTTCGCCGCGTCGGACACCATGGCCGCGGGCGCGCTCGACGCCCTGCGCGCGGCGGGACGCCGGGTGCCGGAGGACGTCGCGGTGATCGGGTTCGACGACTTCCCGCTCGCCCAGCACACCGATCCGAAGCTGACGACGGTGCGCCAGCCGCTGGAGGAGATCGGCCGGACGATGGTGCGGCTGCTCCTGGAGGAGATGGAGGAGCCGGAGGTGGCCTGGCGGCACGTCATCCTCCGTACGGAACTGGTGTTGCGCGACTCCGCCTGACCCGTCTTTTCCCCCCGTCTCCTCGTCCGCCTCACGAGCCACAGCCGCATCGAATGTTTCGGGAGCGCTCCCGAGACGGACGGCCCTTAAGGATCACCTCGCTGACCTGCGGCTTCGAAATAAATTCGACAGTTTCCCGCGCACAGCCTTGTCAGGGACATGCGTAGCTCCTACAGTCCCGTCCCGAAACACCAATGGGAGCGCTCCCATCAATGGGGAGGCGGGAGCGCTCCCGCCCGGTCGTCCCCCACACCCTCTTGGAGAGGTCCCCGCATGCGACGGTTACCGCACCACACCCGGGCCCTGCGCGGCCTGTTCGCGACGCTCCTCACCGCTCTCGCCGTGGTCGCGGCGCTGGTGACCGGGACGGCGCCGGCCCAGGCCGACACCACGATCTGCGAACAGTACGGATCGACCACCATCCAGGGGCGCTACGTCGTCCAGAACAACCGCTGGGGCACCAGCGCCACCCAGTGCGTCACCGCCACGGACACCGGTTTCCGCGTCGCCCAGGCCGACGGCTCGGTGCCGACCAACGGGGCCCCGAAGTCGTACCCGTCGGTCTTCAACGGCTGCCACTACACCAACTGCTCGCCGGGAACCGCCCTCCCCGCGCGGATCAGCGGCATCACCGGCGCGCCCAGCAGCATCTCGTACGGCTACGTCAGCGACGCCGTGTACAACGCCTCGTACGACATCTGGCTGGACCCGACGCCCCGGACCGACGGCGTGAACCGGACCGAGATCATGATCTGGCTGAACAAGGTGGGCCCGATCCAGCCGATCGGCTCCCAGGTCGGCACGGCCACCGTGGCCGGGCGCACCTGGCAGGTGTGGTCGGGCGGCAACGGCTCCAACGACGTGCTCTCGTTCGTCGCACCGTCGGCGATCAGCAACTTCAGCTTCGACGTCATGGACTTCGTCCGGGAGACCGTCGCGCGCGGAATGGCGCAGAACGACTGGTACCTGACGAGCGTTCAGGCGGGTTTCGAGCCCTGGCAGAACGGGGCGGGGCTCGCGGTGAACTCCTTCTCCTCCACCATCAACACCGGTGGCGGCGGCCCGGGTGGGCCCGGTGACCCGGCCGCGTGCACCGTGTCGTACGCCACGAACGTCTGGCCGGGCGGCTTCACCGCGAACGTCACCGTGAAGAACACCGGTTCGTCCGCCGTCGACGGCTGGAAGCTCGGCTTCACCCTGCCCTCCGGGCAGCGCGTCACCAACGCCTGGAACGCGTCCGTCAGCCCCTCCTCGGGCGCGGTCACGGCGAGCGGGCTCGGCGGCAACGCGCAGATCGCGCCCGGCGGCAGCCAGAGCTTCGGCTTCCAGGGAACCTACAGCGGCACCTTCACCCAGCCGAACGGCTTCAGCCTGAACGGCACCGCCTGCACGGCCGCTTGACGCGACCGGCGGACCGCGCACCCGCCGTGTCCCCCGACCCGGGGCCCGTTCTTCCTCCCTGCGCCGACAGGGCGGGCCCCGGGTCCCCCCGAGCCCCCCGCCCGTCCGGTCGACGCCCCTCCCGGGACGGGCGGGGTTTCCACCCCCCGCACCTGTCCGCCCCATCCACCACCGGCACAGGAGACCCCATGGCCCTACGACGGAGATTCGTCTCCCTGGCAGCAGTACTGGCCACCCTCCTCGGAGGGCTCGGCCTGAGCTTCCTCTGGCAGAACGACGCACAGGCGCACGGCGTGGCGATGATGCCCGGATCACGCACCTACCTCTGCCAGCTGGACGCCGTCACCGGCACCGGCGGGCTGGACCCGACCAACCCGGCGTGCCGGAACGCGCTGAACCAGAGCGGCGCGTCGGCGCTGTACAACTGGTTCGCCGTACTCGACTCCAAGGCGGCGGGACGGGGCGCCGGCTACGTCCCGGACGGCACGCTCTGCAGCGCGGGCGACCGCTCCCCGTACGACTTCTCCGCCTACAACGCGGCCCGCGCGGACTGGCCCCGGACGCATCTGACGTCCGGAGCGACGGTCAAGGTGAAGTACAGCAACTGGGCCGCGCACCCCGGTGACTTCCGGGTCTACCTCACCAAGCCCGGCTGGTCGCCCACATCGCAGCTGGGCTGGGACGACCTGGAGCTCATCCAGACCGTCACCAACCCGCCCCAGCAGGGCTCACCGGGCACCAACGGCGGCCACTACCACTGGGACCTGAAGCTTCCCTCCGGGCGCTCCGGCGACGCGCTGATCTTCATGCAGTGGGTGCGTTCGGACAGCCAGGAGAACTTCTTCTCCTGCTCCGACGTCGTCTTCGACGGCGGCAACGGCGAGGTGACCGGCATCCGGGGCTCGGGCGGCACGCCGACCCCGGACCCGACCCCGGACCCGACGGACCCCCCGACGCACACCGGCTCCTGCATGGCCGTCTACAACGTGGTGAACTCCTGGGACGGCGGCTTCCAGGGCTCGGTCGAGGTGATGAACCACGGGACGTCGCCGCTCAACGGCTGGGCCGTGCAGTGGAAGCCCGGTTCCGGGACCACGATCGGCAGTGCGTGGAACGGCTCCCTGACCAAGGGGTCCGACGGCACGGTGACGGTGCGGAACGTCGATCACAACCGTGTGATCAATCCCGACGGGAGCGTGACGTTCGGCTTCACGGCCACGTCGTCGGGCAACGACTTCCCGGTGGGAACGATCGGCTGCGTGGCACCGTAGCCGGCCTCGACGGGCGGCACCGGCGGAAAATCCCTACCGGTGTCGCCCGGCAAGGGCCGAGACTCCTCTCATGACTGACATGGAGTCGTTCCGGGACGCGGTCACCACGTGGGCGGCCGGTGGTCCCGACGACCCCGCGCGCGAGCTGGCCGCGCGACTCGGCGTCCGGACGGTGGTGCTGCTCGAAGGGCTGAGCGACGCCGCGGCGGTCGGCGCGCTGGCCGCGGGCCGCGGCCGGGACCTGCCGGCCGAAGGTGTCTGCGTCCTGCCGATGGGCGGCGCGATGAACGTCGGGCGCTTCGCCCGCCTCCTCGGACCACCCGGGCTGGACCTGCGCCTCACGGGGCTCTGCGACGAGGGCGAACGCGGTTACTACGCCCGCGGGTGGGAGCGGGCCGGTGTGGCACGGCAGGAGTTCTTCGTCTGTGCCGCGGACCTGGAGGACGAACTCATCCGCGCGCTGGGGGTGACGCGGGTGGAAGAGCTCATACGGGCGGAGGGCGATCTGCGCCCCCTGCGGACCTTCCTGAACCAGCCCGCCCAGCGGGAACGCACCGCACAGCAGCGGTTGCGGCGCTTCCTCGGCACGAAGAAGGGCCGCAAGATCCACTACGGTCGCGTCCTCGTCGAGGCACTCCACCCCGAGCGCGTGCCCGCCCCGCTCGACGACCTGCTCACCAGCCTCTGACCGGCGGGCGACGGGTCGGGGAAGGACCGGTCGCCGAACAGGACGCGGGCGGCCGCGGCCCGGCCGAGCGGCGTGCGCAGCACGGCGAACGCCGCTGTGGCCGCGGCCGGTGTCCGAAGGTGCGCCAGGCCTCTGCGCAGGGTGAGGCGGCCTCGGAACTGTGCGCGCAGGGTGGCTCCGCTGTAGTGGGCGAGGGGGTCCGCCCCGCCCGACCGCAGTGCGGCGTCGAGGACGGAGGCGGCCAACTCCGACAGTCGCAGGCACGGGTCCAGACCGCCGGCGGTGAGCGGGGAGACCGCGCCTGCCGCGTCGCCCACGAGCAGCCCGTCGGCACAGGCGATGCGGCGCAGGACTCCGCCGACGGGTATCGGGCCCCCGCGTCGCTCCACCGACTCGGGCCGGTTCACGCCGGCCAGTCCGGGAGCCGAGGCGCTGAAGCCTTCCATGGCGCGGCGCAGTCCCCGGGGGAAGCGGTCGGCGTAGCCCGCGACCCCGACATGGGCGTGCCGCCCGTCGTTGACCACCCAGGCCAGGTACCCGGGGGCGAGCGAGGGGTCGAGGACGCAGTGGAAGGTCGGCGGTTCGCCGTTCGCGGGCACCTCGAAGACCTCTTCGGCACCGACCAGCAGCCGGCGGTTGCGGTCGAGGCCGAGGTCGCGGGCGACGCTCGAACGGGCTCCGTCCGCTCCGACGACGAAGCGCGCCCGGACCGCGGTCGGGCCGTCGCGGCCCACCAGGCGGAAGGTGTCGTCTTCCCGGCCGGCGTAGCGCGTGCCCAGTGCCAGCCGCACGCCGGCCTCGACCGCCGCCGTGGCCGCCGCCTCGTACAGCGGCGCCATGTCGCCCACCCGGAACTCGTCACGGTCACTGACCAGGCTGACGGGGAGGCGCAGGCCAGGAGGGTAGAGCACCACGCGCCGGATCGGCGGCCCGAGGTGTTCGTCGGGCAGCGGGAAGTCGTCCAGCGTCTTCCGTACGAAGATTCCCGTGGTGCGGATCGCACCGGTGAGGCCGGTCCGCCGCTCGGCCAGGAGCACGTCGTGGCCCCGCCGGGCGAGAAGTGTGGCGACGTGGAGGCCGGCCAGCCCCGCGCCGACCACCAGCACATCCGTTTCGACCGTGTCTCCGCGGGTGCGGGCTGCTGTGGGCATGGCTGTGCTCCTTCGGGCCGTCGAAGGCGAACGCTTCGATCGAATCACGATGGGAAATTATCGAAATTCGATAGGTGCGGCAAGTGGGGGGCACGCCTCGCTCCTGCGTGGCACCTCATCGGCGCCGGGTGTGAAGCGGGTGTGCACCTTGTTCGCCGGAAGGACGCAAGGGCGCGTGCGCACCCTGGCCAGGTACCGAACCGGCCTGGACACTGGGCGGGTCGGTGACCGATCGGCCGAGGCCGGAGAGGACGCGCCCATGAGGTTCAGCTACGCCCTGTTACCCGACTACCCGCTGCAGGACTCGCTGGCGTCCATCAGACTCGCCGACGAACTGGGCTTCTACGCCTGTTACGCCGCGGACGAGACCTGGCACAAGGACATGTGGCTGCTGTTCGCCGCGGCCGCCGGCCAGACGCGCACCATCCGCCTGGGGCCCAGCGTCTCCCCCGTCACCCTGCGCGAGCCGACGCTGATCGCGCAGGCCCTGGCCACGCTCGACGAACTCTCCGACGGCCGGGCCGAGGCGGTGCTGTCCAGCGGCAACTTCGGCCTCCTGGCGCAGTACGGCATCGACTGGACCCGGACCCGGCCCCTGTCCCGCGTCAAGGAGGCGCTGCACGTGGTGCGGACGCTGCTGGACGAGGGCACCATCACCCACCGCGGCGAGTTCTACTCCTACGACGGGCTGTTCACCTTCGCCCGCCCGGTCCAGCGGCGCGTGCCCCTGAAGCTCGGGGCGATGCGGGGGCCCAGGTCCTTCGAGGCGGCCGGTGAACTGTCCGACGGATGCCACCACGCACTGAGCTACACCGCGGAGGCCTACGCGTACGCGGTCCGCCACATCAAGGCCGGGGCGGAACGGGCGGGCAAGGACTGGCGCTCCCTCGACATCGGCGCCTGGGTGGTGTTCGCCACCGGGCCCGACTCCCGGGCGGCGAAGGAGGCGGCCCGCAGCATGGTGGGCATCTACGCCTCCTCCATGCCCGAGGAGCAACTGCGCCGCAACGGTGTGGAACCCGCCGAGCTGAAACCGGTGATCGAGGCGATCGGCGCCGGCGATCTGGCACGAGGCATCGAACTCACCACACCGGAGGTCGCCGAGCGGCTGTCCGTCGCGGGCACACCGGCCGAGTGCGCGGAGAAGATCCGTACCCAGATCGCGCCCAGCGGCGTGAACCACGTCATCTGCGCCCTCACCGACCGGCGGCTGGTGCGGGCCTTCACCGGCCGGGACCTGGACGGTGTGGCGGACGCCGACGACCAACTGCGCCTGATACACCGGGAGATCATGCCCGTGCTGGCCTGAGGCGCGGAGGCACGGGCTCCTCACGGCGCAAGAGCACGGGAACCCTCTGTGACAGCAGTCGACATCACGGCAAGGCGTCGGCTGAGGAAAGCCCCGCGACCGGTCGGCACAAGCCCCGTCGCACTATCGGTCCGGCCTCCCGGACGCGTCGTTGGCGCAGCGGAAGCCCAGGTTGGCCGAGGACGACTCCGGAGTGTTGGAGGAGCGGGCCGCGACCCGGTAGCGGTTGCAGTAGGAGTCGTGGCAGAGGTACGAGCCGCCGCGCAGGACCCGTGCGTTCCCGGTGTCCGGGCCGCGCGGGTCCTCCGGGGCGGAGTGGGCGTAGTAGGTGGGCGAGAACCAGTCGGCGCACCACTCCCACACGTTGCCGGCGGTGTTCCACAGGCCGAAGCCGTTGGGGCGGTAGGACTTCACCGGCGCGGTGGTGAGGTGGCCGTCCTCGGCGGTGTTGGTGTGGGGGAAGCGTCCCTGCCAGATGTTGCAGCGCCAGCGGCCGTCGGGGGTGAGGTCGTCACCCCAGGCGTAGCGGCGTCCGGCCAGGCCGCCGCGTGCCGCGTACTCCCACTCGGCCTCGGTGGGCAGGCGCTTGCCCGCCCACCGGGCGTAGGCGGTCGCGTCGTTCCACGAGATGTGGACGACGGGGTGGTTCTGCCGGCCGGTGATGTCGGAGCGGGCGCCCTCCGGGCGGCGCCAGTGGGCGCCCTTGACGTTGATCCACCAGGGCGCTCCGGCCGCGTTGCCGAGGATGTCGGTGGCGGGTGCGTCGACCACGAGGTGGAAGACGGCCGAGGAGCCGTAACGTTCGGCGTCCGTCACATGACCGGTGGCCTTGACGAACGTCGCGAACTGGGCGTTGGTCACGGCGGTCTCGTCGATGTGGAAGGGCTTGAGACGCACCGCGTGGACCGGCGTCTCACCGTCCGCGCGGTACCCCTCGTCGAAGGCGTCACCCATGGCGAACTCCCCACCGGACAAGTGGATCTGTCCGCGTGTCGAGCGTTCCCGGGCGGCAGCCGCCGACAGCGGCCGCTCCCCCGCGGGGGGCATGGTGATCGCGACCGGTGTGCCGGTGACGGCAGGGGTGCAGCAGGGGCGGTGATCGCGCGTCATGCGTCGTAGTCCTCCGTCACGTCCGGTAGGTGGATTCGTCGAGCCCGCTCAGGGTCGGGTCGTGTCCCACTTCGCCGACGTCGTACATCGACGTCATCCAGTGGTAGAAGTTGTCACCGCGCTCCCGCAGCACGCCGTACAGGCGGCGCATCATGCGGGAACGGACTTCCGCCTGTTCGGGGTGGGCGTAGACGTTCTGCAGTTCGTCCGGGTCGGTGTGCAGATCGTAGAGCTCGTTGACGGAGTCGGGATTGACGACGAGCTTGTACCGGTCCTCGCGCAGCATGCGCTGCGGGTACGGGAAGTGATGGCCGTGGAACTCGCAGACGATGTCCTCGTCCCAGTCGACCGACTCGTCCTGCACCAGAGGCAGCAGACTGCGCGAGTCGACCGCGGCCTTCGGGTCGATGCCGGCCAGGTCGAGAATGGTCGCGGTGCAGTCGAGCAGACTGACGAACTCGGAGCGTACGACACCGCCGGACGCGCCCGGGACCCGGACCAGGCCGGGCGTGCGGTAGATGTCCTCGTACATCGCCGGGCCCTTGTCGTGCAGCCGGTGCGAACCGGTGAACTCACCGTGGTCACAGGTGAAGAACACCGCGGTGTCGTCCACCAGCCCGAGCCGCTCCATGGCCTCCATCACCCGGCCGATCTGCCTGTCGATCAGCGCCACGTAGCCCCAGTAGACCGCGATGAGCTTGCGGGTGGTCTCGATCGGCATGGTGTCGAAGGTCCAGTGCGCGCTGTAGTTGCGCTGGACCGGAGGCTTGCCCTGGAAGGTCTCCGCGATGGACCGCGGCAGCTCCACGTCCGCCGGATCGACCAGGTCGAAGTACTCGTCGGGGAGGATGTACGGCAGGTGCGGTCCGAAGAAGTGCAGTGCGAGGAAGAAGGGCTGTTCCCGCTCTCGCGCGTCGGCGGCGTACCGCTCGAGCTGCTCGATGGCGCGGGTGGCCAGGTAGTGCTCGAAGGTCGCCTCGACCGGCTGGTGCAGCCGGGCGGCGAGCAGGTTGCCGGGACCGCCGTTGGGCAGGGTGCCGCGGATGCGGTCGCTGATCTCGTACGGCGGCAGACCGTGCTCGTCGAGATAGGCGAGGTAGTCCGGGTGGTCCACCGGGTTGTGCCAGCCGGGCAGTTCCGGACCGTCGAAGCCGTAGTCGGCCGCGGTCCGGCGGGTGCCGACGTGCCACTTGCCGATGAGGCCGCAGTTGTAGCCGTTCTCCCGCAGGGCGTGGGAGAAGGTGAACTGGTCCTCGGCCAGGTCCTCGAGGTAGCCGACGTTGCGCTCGTGGTTGGCGAGCAGTTTGTGCCGGAAGGGGGCCTGGCCGGTCAGCAGGCTGGCCCGGGCCGGGGTGCAGATCGCGGTGGGGGTGTACCAGCGGTCGAAGCGGGTGCCCGTGGCGGCGAGGTCGTCGAGAACCGGGGTGTGCGCCAGCGGGTTGCCGTAGGCGCCGAGGGTGTCCGCCCGGTGCTGGTCGGTCATGAGGAAGAGGATGTTCTTCCTGGACGCGCCGGACGTGCCGGGCTCGCCGGCCCCGCTGGTCGCGTCGGCCGGACGGGACGTGCTGGACGAGGTCACTTGCCTGCTCCGATGAAGAGGTCGCCGGTGTAGTAGGTCTTCGGGTCGACGGGCTTCTTCAGCTTGCCCGTCTCGACGAAGTAGTCGTTCATGCCCGTCAGCCACTTGGCGATGGTGCCGTCCTTGGTCAGCGAGTCGAGTTCGTCCACGCCGAGCACCTTGTTGTTCGCCGCGTCGGCCTTGACCTGGTCGACGGGGAGCTTCAGCTTCTCGGCGGTGAGTTCGATGGCCTCGTCGGTGTGCTCGGACCGGAACTTCATGGCGTCGCGGAGGACGGCGAGGACCTTCTCGACCTTCTCCGGGTTGTCCTTCACCAGCTTGTTGCCGGCCACGAACGCGGTGGGGAAGGAGACGTCGTCCTCGAAGTCGGTGTTCTTGGCCAGCTCCTTCATGTCGGGAATCTGCTTCTTGATCGTGGCCGCGGCCGGATACCAGAAGCCGGCCGCGTCGACCTGCTTCGAGGAGAACGCGGAGACGATGGTCGACGGATCCATGGGGACGACCTTGAGGTCGTCCTTGGTCATCCCCGCCTTCTGCAGGGCGAGCGTGAGGATCATGTCGCCAGAGGTGCCTTCGGGAACGGCCACGGTCTTCCCCTTGAGCTGCTCCATCGAGTCGATGCCCGGCTGGGCGATGACCCGGTCGGAGTTGCCCAGCGTGTTGATCGCGACGACCTTGGCCTGACCCGAGGCGGGCAGCCACATCGCACCCGGGCCGATGTAGCCGAAGTCGAGGTTGTTCGTTCCGAGGGCCTGGATCTGCAGCGGCCCGTTGGTGAAGACCTTGGCCTCCGCCGTCAGCCCGTGCTTCTTCCACAGGCCCTCGGCGTCGGCGATGGCGATCAGGCTCGCACCGTTGAAGTCGTTGATGTAGCCGAACCGCACCTTCTCGCCCGACCCGCCGGAGTCCGAGCCGCTGCCGCACGCGGTCAGCAGCGCCATCGCGGACAGGCCGGCGAGCGTGGCGGAGAGGTATCTGCGGGTGGTGGTGGACGGCATCGCGGGGAGTCCCTTCCGGATCATGGTGTCGAGGCGTGGGCGGCGGAAGGGGCGGCGGTGCGGCCTTCCTGGTGGTAGACGGAGTGCCACACACGGTTGCGCAGTGCGGCGAACTCGGAGCTGAGGCGGAATTCCTCGTTGCGCTCGATGGCGGGGTCGACCTCGATGACGTCGTAGATGCGCCCGGGGCGGGCCGCCATGACGATCACCCGGTTGGCCAGGAACACGGCCTCGTCGACGTCGTGGGTGATGAACAGCACGGTGCGCTTGTCCTGGCTCCAGGTCTCCAGCAGCTGTTCCTGGAGTTTCACCCGGGTCAGGGCGTCGAGGGCGCCGAACGGTTCGTCCATCAGGAGGATCGAGGGGTCGACGGCGTAGGCGCGGGCGATGGCGCACCGCTGGCGCATGCCGCCGGACAGGGTCTTGGGCAGCGCGTCGGCGAAGCGTTCCAGGCCGACCAGCTCGATGAAGTGCTCGGCACGGCTCCGGCGTTCACCCTTCGGGACGCCCGCCGTCCGCAGGCCGAACTCGACGTTCTGACGGACCGTCAGCCAGGGGAAGAGCGCGTACTGCTGGAAGATCACGCCGCGCTCGGGTCCTGGCCCGGACACGGGCGCGCCGTCCACCAGCGCACGCCCCGCCGTGGGTGTCTCCAGCCCGGCGAGGATGTTCATGAGCGTGCTCTTGCCACAGCCCGAGGGGCCGACGACGGTGACGAACTCATGGTCCTCGATGTCGACCGAGACATTGTCGAGGGCGGTGAAGGTCTCCCGGCCCAGGGCGAAGGTCTTGGTGACACCCTGAACGGATATCTTGGCCGGCTTACTGGTCATCGGCGTTCCTGCCATCCGGTGAGCTTGCGTTCCGCGAGGAGGAGGACCCGGTCCATGAGGAGACCGAGGATCCCGATCGAGATGAGCCCGACGAAGATGGTCGGGAGGTCGTAGTAGAGCTGGGCGTTCTGCATGCGGTAGCCGAGCCCCTCCTGGGCCGCGATGAGCTCCGCGGCGACCAGCGTGGCCCAGGCCGAGCCGAGCCCGACCCGCATGCCGACGAGGATGAACGGGGTGGACGCGGGCACCACCACACGGGCGAAGATCGTCGGGTCCTTGGCGCCCAGGACCCTGGCCGCGTTGATCAGGGTGCGATCGACGTTCACCACACCCTGGAAGGTCGAGATCACGCACGCCAGGAACGCGGCGAGGAAGATGACGAAGATCTTCGGCGTCTCGTCGATTCCCATGACGACCACGGCCAACGGGATGATCGCCAGCGGCGGAATGGTGCGGAAGAACTGGATCCAGGGTTCCATCAGGCCGCGCGCGGTGCCGTACCAGCCCATGAGGAAGCCGACCGGGACGGCCGCGGCGGTGCCGAGGGCGAAGCCGATGAGTACGCGGGTCAGGCTGGCGAGGACGTCCTCGCCGAGGGTCCCGTCCGCGATCAGCGTCCCGGCCCGGGAGACGACCTCCGGCGGTGTCGGCAGTTTGAAGCCGGCGGCCGCCGCGGCCCACCACAGTGCGATGCCGAGCACGACGGACACGGCGTTGAGGATCAGGGGAAGCCCGCGCCGGCCCGGCCGCGAAGGCGCCGCCGCGGTCTTCGTCGTGTTCGTGGTGCCGGCGTCGTCCGGGGCCGGGGGCGTCTGTCCGGATGGTTCGGCGCCCCGCTTTTCAAGGACGGACATGGGCGGCTCCTTCGGTGGTGGAAACGCGGGCATCGGTGTCGCCCTTCACGTCGGCGGTTTCGGGATACCTCGCCAGAAGCGGGGAGTTGTGGAAGACGGCGGCGAGGGCGCCGATCGCCCCGTCGTCGTCCGAGAGCCGCGCGGCCTCGACGACGGGACCGGCCGACGCGGTCGGGAAGAGGTCGGCGGCGAGGGTCGCGGCGACCTGCTCCACGATGACGGGCGCCAGCTGGGTGATCTCGCCGCCGATGACGACCTTCGCCGGGTTGAGGGTCATGGTCGCCGCTCCGACGACGCGTCCCAGGGCCCCGGCTGCCTCGCGCAGCACCCGGTCGGCGACGGGGTGCGCACGGGCCACGGCGTCCGCCAGGTCCCGCAGGTTCTCCAGGGGCAGACCGAACTCCCAGCAGGCCGCGAGGATCGCGGGGACCGAGGCCACCGTCTCCAGACAGCCGCGCTTGCCGCACCGGCACGGCCGGCCCGCCGGTTCGACGGTGACGTGCCCGAGCTCGCCGGCCAGTCCGGCCGAGCCGGTCACCAGGTGCCCGCCGACGACGAGACCTCCGCCGACCCCGTCCGACAACCGTACGTAGACCAGGTCGGCGACGCTCTCGGCGCCGCTGATCGCCTCGGCGAGAGCGGCCAGACGGGTGTTGTTGTCGACGATCACCGGTGCGTCGAAGCGTTCGGCGAAGGCGACGTCGACCCCGTCCGGGGCCGGGCGGAGCACCGTCCCCAAGGGGGTGGTGCGGGGCGGGGCCGCTCCCTCCGGGGCCGGGTAGGGCCCCGGCACGCCGATGCCGATGCCCTGAAGCGCTCCGTAGTGGACACCGGCCTCGGCGCTCAGCCGCTCGACCAGGTCCAGGGCGAGTCCGGTCCGCACCTGCCAGGACGCCGTGTCGTCGTAGCGGGCCGCGCCCGAGGCCATGATCTCGTGCGAGGCGTCGGCCACGGCGACATGGACGCGTCGATGGCCGAAGTCGACGCCCATGAACTGCGCCGACGCGGGGTCGAGCGCCAGCCGCTCGGCCGGCCGGCCACTCCCCTCACGCCTGGAGGCATCGGTGTCCACGACCACGATCGCGCCTCGTTGCAGGAGGCTTCCCGTGATCTCGGACAGGGTGGTGCGGGACAGGCCCACGACCCGGGCTATCTCACCGCGGCTCATGGCGCCGTTCTCCTGCAGCGCACGCAGGACGCGTTCCTCATGGGTCCGTCTGACCAGTGCGTGCACTCCGCTGGGCATCTGCATGCCGGTCAAGGTAGGGAGGCCGGATTATTTCGTCAACACTCCGACAGAAAAACGCAACGAAGCGTTCATAAGGCCTGATGGACAATGCCCTGAGTGCGTCGGTCAACGGGGATTATTCGTCCGAGGTGTTGACGTAAATGCGTCGGTGTTCGCATGCTGTGCGGCACACCCCCGCCCCACAGCCCGCCCTGGGCTGCCCTTTGGGGTTCCTGGCGGGGACGACGAAGGAGAACGCGACTGATGGCCGATGCCCGGAACCGTTTGCGCCGACGCTCCCTGCTGGCCGGTGCCGCCGGCGTGGGGGCGGCAGCCGCCCTTCCCGTGACCGCCGCGCAGGCCGCCACACCCGCGCCGTCACCGGCCACGCCGTCCCCGGCCGCGTCGGCGCGGCGTCACCCGTCGAACTGGCCCGACCCCGCGCCGTACGGTGTCGCGGACACCCGGCTGGACCTGTGGCCGCGGGAGGACAACTCCTTCCTGCTGCCGCTGGAGCTGCGGCCCCGTGACCAGGAGCGCGGCCAGGTGTGGATACGCGACACCTACGTCAACTGCTTCGTCGTCGACGGCCGGCCGGTCTACGTCGCCACGGGCACCAGCCGCGTGCCCGGGCTGGAAGCGGCCGGCCCGTGGAACGACGGCATCTTCGTGTGGACGGCGCCCTCGCTCGAGGGGCCGTGGAGACTCGCCGACACGACCGGCATACGGCCGGACGCCGAGAAGGGCAAGGTGTGGTCGCCCGAGTTCGTCGGGGAGAACCGGCCCGGCCGCACGGTCGTCGCGCCCTGGCAGGAGTACTGGCACGACGACCGCTTCGGCAAGCGCGGCAACGCGTGGGCCCCGGAGGTGCACCACTTCAAGGGGAAGTGGTACATCCTCGCCTGCACGGGCGACCACTCCCGCAAGGTGGGCTCGTTCATGCTGGTGAGCGAGGGCGGCGTCGAGGGTCCGTACCGGCTGGTCGAGGGGAACCTGGAGAAGCCCTTCGGCGAGTCGTTCATCGGGGGGCCGGCGTTCATCGAGCCCGGCGCCTACTTCCACATCGACGGCGGCCTCTACACCGAGGGCGACGACGCGTGGCTCGTGCTGCACAACGACCTCTACGCCAAGTTCCGGGACGACATGGAGGACATCGTCACGACGACGGACCTCCCGAAGTTCCAGCAGACGCCCTACTCCCCCGAGCCGTACCTCGAGGGCGCGTACGTGTTCAAGTACAAGGGCAAGTACTACCTGCTCCACGCCGCGTGGGACCGCACGTCGGTCGATGCCTACGGAAGCACACGCAACGCCTACGACCCGCCCGGGCCGGGCCGTGTGCAGTACCAGTACGACGTGATCGTCGCCGTTTCCGACAGCTTCGAGGGGCCGTACTCCGAGCGGTGGACCGCGGGTGTCGGCGCCGGTCACAACAACTTCTTCGAGGACCACAAGGGCGGCCTGTGGGCGACGTTCTTCCGGAACCCGGCCCAGGGCTACTGGAAGGACCCGGAGCGCGTCGCCGACGCCGCCGTGCCCGGTGTCGTACGGCTGGAGTGGACCGGCAGGAAGGACGCCCGCCTGTACGTCGAGCGCCGTGATGCGGGCCGATGACAGGCAGTTGACCCGGTGAGCCGGCGCGTTTCGCCCTGCCTCGCCGGTGGCCCGCGGAGACCGGGGACGGTCTCCGCGGGCAGCCCGCGGTCCCGACCGGCACGGGTCGTGCCCGGCACGCTGTCACGTGCCACGAGGCCGACGGACAGCGCACGATCGGAGCGGCAGGCCGGAAGCCGAGCCGACCGCTGCCGACTGCCGTGGGCCTCCCGCCGGACCGTGGTGATCGAGATGTAGGCGAGGGGACGTGCGCGTACGGTCGAACGGTGGACTCCCGAAAGGGCGACCCGGCATGACCAGAAGCAGTCCGCGATCGGCCTCCACAGCGCAGCACGCCGTCCGGGACACCGGTGGCGGGGGAAACACGATGGCGCTGCTGGTCATCGCGTCGTGTCAACTGATGGTGGTGCTGGACATCACCATCGTGAACATCGCGCTGCCGCAGATCCAGCGCTCCCTGGACTTCTCCACCACCAGCCTGTCGTGGGTGGTCAACGCCTACACCCTGACCTTCGGCGGTCTGCTGCTGCTCGGCGGCCGGGCCGGTGACATCCTCGGCAGACGGCGCGTCTTCGTCGCCGGCGTGCTGCTCTTCGTACTGGCGTCGCTGCTCGGCGGGTTCGCCCGGAACTCCGGCCAACTCCTCGCCGCCCGCGCCCTCCAGGGCGTGGGAGGCGCCATCGCCTCCCCGACGTCCCTCGCCCTGATCAGTACGACCTTCCGCGAAGGGCCGGAACGCAACCGGGCCTTCGGGGTCTTCGCCGCGGTGTCGGCGGGCGGCGGCGCGATCGGGCTGCTCGCCGGAGGTGTGCTCGTCGAGTGGCTGAACTGGCGGTGGGTGCTCTTCGTCAACGTCCCGATCGGGCTGCTCATCGCCCTCGCCGCACCACGCTGGATCAAGGAGTCCGAACGCCATCCGGGCCGCTTCGACCTCACCGGCGCGCTGGCCTCCACCGCCGGCATGGTGCTGCTGGTCTACGGGTTCATCAGGGCCGCGCAGGACGGCTGGCGGGACGCGCTCACCCTGGCCTCGTTCGCCGCGGCCGTCCTCGTCCTCGCCGGGTTCGTCCTGGTCGAGAGGAGGTCGAGACAGCCGATCACCCCGCTGCACATGTTCGCCGACCGCAACCGCGCGGGCACGTACGGCATCATGCTGTGCCTGGCCGCGGCGATGTTCGGCATGTTCTTCTTCCTGACGCTCTTCGTGCAGAACGTGCTGGACTTCAGTCCCCTGCGGGCCGGACTCGCCTTCCTGCCGGTCAGCGCGGTCATCGCGGTCGGTGCCGGGCTGACCGCGCGGTTCCTGCCCGTGTACGGGCCCAAGCCCTTCATGGTCGGGGGCGGTGTCCTCGCGGCGGCGGGCCTGGGCTGGCTGACGCTGACCGACGTCCACTCCACCTACGCGGGCAGCGTCCTCGGGCCGATGCTGGTCTTCAGCCTCGGCATGGGCATGGAGTTCGTGTCGCTGACGCTGATGGCGCTGTCGGACGTGCCCGTGCGGGAGAGCGGCGCGGCCTCCGGCCTCCTCAACGCCACCCAGCAGGTCGGCGGCTCGCTCGGTCTGTCCATCCTGGTCACGGTGTTCGGTACGGCGAGCGGCAACGAGGCGGAGAAACAGGTTCCGCTCTTCCTGCGGCAGGCGACCCCCGCCGAGCGCCTGCGCTTCCAGCGCACCGGGGAGCTGCCACCACCCTGGGCCGACGAGGTCCTCACCTCCGGTGTCTCGGCGGCCTTCGTCATGGCGGCGATCTTCGCCGTGCTCGCCGCGCTGATCGCCCTGGTGGCCATCCAGGTCCGCCCCTCCGACCTGCGACGCCTCCAGGGCGGGTGAGCGGGCCCGCCGGTGAGCGGGCCCGCCGGTGACCGGTTCAGTGGCCGCGTCGGCGGACCCTCAGGTCCGTGACCACGGGCCGGTGGTCCGACGCCTCCGTCGCCACCGTACGGGCGCCGGTCACGCGGATGCCGGGCGAGACGGTGATCAGGTCGATGCGCTTGACCGGGTCGATCGCCGGGTACGTTCCGCCGGCGTCGGGGGCGGCGTCCCGCAGACGCTCCCACAGCGGCGCCAACTCGGGGGCCGTCGCCTCGGCGTTGAAGTCGCCGACCAGGACCTTCGGTCCGCGGTCGGCGGCCAGGACGCCGAGCATGTCCGCCACCTGGGCCTCACGGACCGACGGGTCGGCCCGGTAGTCCAGGTGCGTGGTGTAGACGTGCACGTGGGCGCCCCGCACATCGACCACCACCTCGGCGAAGCCGGGCGCCGGGGCCGGTACCGGATCGGGTGTCTGGGTGGAGAGCCGGGTGATCTCGTGGTTCTCGGCGGCGAGCACCGGGTGGCGGCTCAGCACGGCGACGCCGAACTGCCGCCGCTCGCCGTCCCGGTCGGCCGGGTCCAGGTCGTAGATCGGTGCGAAGAACACCCGCATGTCCAGCTTCTCGGCCAGTGCGCGTGCCTCGTCGGCGAAGTCGCTCCGGGCACCCCAGTGGACGTCGACCTCCTGGAGGCCGATCACATCGGCGCGCAGGTCGCGCAGGGCCGCCGCGGTGCGGTCCAGGTCGAAGACCTGGTCCTGGCCGGCCCCGGCGTGAATGTTGTACGTCGCCACCCGCAGCGGCACCGCGGGAGCGTGTGCTCCGGGAGCACCGGCGGCCGTGGCCGGTGCGGCCATGGCCGGCAGGGTGGCGGCGAACGCGGCGGCGAGTACGGCGGTGGCGCGGACAGAACGTCGGGATCTGGACTTCACACCTTCTCCAGGTCGGGTAGGGGCAGGGCCAACACAGTGCGTTCCGTGGGGACTTTCGTCCGTCGTCACAGCACCGTACCGCCCGGTCGGGGCCTGTCAGAATCTCCCCGTGCACCGCCGTGGAACACCCGCCCGCACACGTCTGCGTGAGGACACCCCGTCATGACCCGACCGGCACGGCCGATCCCCGCACGTCATCTGCGTCCGCCGATGGGCTGGAACAGCTGGGACTGCTACGGCACCACGGTGACCGAGGAGGAGGTCCTCGCCGACGCGGCGTTCCTGCGGGACCACTTGCTCGCGTACGGGTGGGACACCGTGGTCGTGGACATCCAGTGGTACGAGCCCACCGCCCGGGCGCACGGCTACAACCCGGACCCGCCGCGGCCCTGTACCGGCTCAGCGGGGTCCGGCCGGGCTCGTCGCGCGGAGGAGCGCGAGCACGGTGTCGGTGGTGTGGTCCAGGTGGCTGCGGCCGTCGGGGCAATACGAGTCGGGGTTGATGCAGCCGCGCCGCCCGACGTGGATGGCCGGGTCGAGCCGGTGCACGGTGATCTTTCCGGCGCGCCGGGCGCGGTCCCGTCCGCTGCGGCGGGACACCCGCCGACGCTGCGGGAGGATCCAGGTGCAGACGCGTTCGATCCGGTCGTGGGCGCTGGTGAGCTGGTGCAGGTGATCGGCGCGGGAGAGGTCGTCGGCGCCGTTGTGGAACCCGCCGAGGGTGATCAGCGGCAGCGGAGCGCCCAGTTGGGTGCGCAGCTCGGCGATCTGGGCGCCGCCGGCCCGGTCGTACAGGGGACGGTACCGGTGGTCGGCGGCGCGGACTCGAGTACGCCTCCGCCTCCTGCGCCACCACGGGCCGGGGAAGGTCCTGCGGGCCCAAGCCGCTCATGGGCGCGTACGGGGACGGTGTGCACGCCGCACCCGTGGCCGGGCCTCCGCGCCGTCGCGGCCGGACGGCGCCGATGCCCCGGACCCGCGGGATCATCGGCGAGGACCTCAAGAAGGAGTGACACGGTGTGTCGTTCCGGGTCCGTGGCGGTGTGGGGGCTCACACGTTCCCCGGGCGCACGCCGCTGAACCGGCTTGTAGCATGGTCGCGCAGGAGCCGGAAGGGGCAACCATGCACACTGGGGACGGCACCGATTCCCTCGAGCGTGCCACGAGGGATTTCATCGCGGCGCGTCCACAACTGTTCGGGATCGCGTACCGCATGCTCGGCAGCTCCGCGGAAGCCGAGGACGTCCTCCAGGAGACATGGGTGCGGTGGCAGAACACCGACCGCGCCGGCATCCACGAGCCCACGGCCTTCCTGACCACGATCACCACGCGCCTGGCCATCAACGTCGCGCAGTCCGCGCGGGTACGGCGGGAGTCCTACGTCGGACCGTGGCTCCCCGAGCCGGTCGACACCAGCCAGGACCCGCAGATGGGTGCGGAGCGCGCCGAGGCGCTGGAACTGGCGGTCCTCCTCCTGCTCGAGAGGCTGAACCCGCTGGAGCGGGGCGCCTACGTACTGCGGGAAGCCTTCGACTACCCGTACAAGCAGGTCGCGGACATCCTGGAGACCAGTGAGGCCAACACCCGCCAGCTGGTGAGCCGTGCGCGCAAGCACCTCGCCGCCGAACGCAAGGAACCCGTCAGCCCCGCCGATCACCGGCGCCTGCTGGAGGTGTTCCTCGCCGCCGCGCAGACGGGCGATCTGGCGGTGCTGGAGAAGGTCCTCGCCGCCGACGTCGTCAGCTACACGGACGGCGGAGGCGTCCGGGGCGCCTCGAGGATCCCGGTCGTGGGACGTGACCACGTGTCCAAGTACCTCACCGCCTTCGCGCCGCGGTTCTGGCCGCCGACGCGGACGCGCTGGGTCGAGGCCAACGGACGGCCGGCCGTGCTCGTCTCCGTCGGCGAGAACGCCGTGGCCCTGCTGTCCGTCGACGTGTCGGCGGACGGGATCGACCGGATCATGTGGGTGATGAACCCGGACAAGTTGTCTCCCTATGTGGCATCCCTGAGCGGCTGAACCGCTCCCCGGTACGGGCTCCGGGCAATGGCCGGCCCACCACCTTCATGACGAGCGTGGCCTCGTGTGCGGGCATCCCCCGTGTGATGGGGGTGTCCGAACCGGGCAAGATCGCCTCGTTCCTCGGTTCGGGCTCCCGGGTGGCGGACGCATGAGCCCCGGGGACGCCGAAGAGCTCGATCCGGTGGCCGCCGGGGAAGGGAACTCCCCCGCTGCGCCGTGACCGGGCGGCGTTCCCGGCCTTCGCGGCCGTCGGGTCAGACCTTCTCCGCGGCGCGCTCCGCGGGAACGGTCCGGCCCTCCGACGGAGCGGCGGGCGCCGCGTCGAGTTCCGCGAGCATGGTCTTCGTGAAGCCGAAGCAGTAGGTGGCGAGGAAGCCCGCCGCATAACCGACGATCAGACCTGCGGCGTAGACGGCGACCGTCCGCGCCGGACCGTGGTCGCCGTCGAGGAGGGGGAACAGCGCCCACCCGGAGGGGCCGATCGCGGTCGAACCGACGTCCGTGCCCAGCTGGTTGAAGAGACCGACGAACGCGCCGCCGAAGGCTCCGCCCGCGCAGGCGGTGACGAACGGACGTCCCAGGGGGAGGGACACGCCGTAGATGAGGGGCTCGCCGACGCCGAGGAAGCCGGGCCAGAGCGCGGACTTGATGGTCGTCCGGATCGAGGTGTTGTGCGGCAGCCGGTAGTAGACCGCGATCGCCGCACCGACCTGTCCCGCGCCCGCCATCGCGAGGATCGGCAGCAGGACGGTGAAGCCGGCGCCCTCGATGAGGGTCGTGTGGATGGGGATCAGGGCCTGGTGCAGGCCCAGCATGACCAGCGGCAGGAAGAGGCCCCCGAGGAGGAACCCGGCGCCCGCGCCACCGTGGGACAGCAGCCAGTCGGCGGCGTCACCGATCCAGGTGGACACCGTACCGGCGAGGAACATCAGTCCGAACAGGGTCGCCAGTCCGGCCACGAGCACGGTGACGGTCGGCGTCACCAGGACGTCGACCGCTTCGGGGACCCGGCGTCGGCACCACTTCTCCACGTACACGCCGAGCCACGCGGCACCCAGAGCACCGAGCACACCGCCCTGTCCCGGTGCGAGGTGCCGGCCGAACGCCTCGACGTCCGCCACTCCCGCGTAGACGATGATCGACGCGACGGCACCGCCCAGGATCGGCGTACCGCCGAACTCCTTGGCCGTGTTGTGGCCGACGAAGACGGCGATCAGCGCCATGAACCCGGACGCCATGGCGGCCAGGGCCGGGGTGACTCCCGGGAGCCAGTGCAGGTTGACCAGCAGGCCGTTCAGACCGGCGATGATGCCGCAGCCGATGAGCGCGGGGATCAGCGGCACGAAGATGTTCGCGATCCGGCGCAGGAAGAGCTTGAACGGCGTCGCGTTCCTCGCCTTCCGCTCCGCCCTGAGCGCCGCTCCCTGTGCGGCGAGCGCCTCGGCCGTCACGGGGTCGTCCCCGCGGTCCGGGGCGGGGGACGCCGTCGCGGCCCCGGTCTTCTCCGCCTCGACCAGGGCCTCGAACTCCGGGGTGACACGCGCCACCGCTCCCGGCCCCAGCACGATCTGGTAGGTGTCGTCCTCGACGACGCCCATGACCGCGGGAAGTGCCTTGAGCCGCTCGTCCTGCACGAGGGACCGGTCGTGCAGCCCCAGCCTGAGACGGGTCATGCAGTGGGCCACCGACGTCACGTTCTGCGCGCCTCCGACCAGGGGGAGGAGGGCGGCAGCGGTGGCGTGGTGCTTGTTCTCTTCGCTCATGGTGCGGTCATGCCTTGCTGTGAGGTGGGGCCGGCACGTCTTCGAAATTTTCTTTCTCGCGTCCTGCTCGAAGCTGAAAGATATTTTCAGCGCCCCGGGGCGTCAAGCGTCCGAAAGCGGCAGGCCACGCAGAGGCCGTCCGCACACCGTTCGCCACCGTGTCGATCGGACCATATGAACGCCGGAAATGTGACGCACGTCACACCTGACTGCTGTCACGGGAAGCCGCACCGTCCCGGTCAGGAGGGTGTAACCGCACTACGGAGGACGGATTCCACCATGGACGCTCGCATCAACCTCTTCGGCAACGCGCTCGCCGGCAAGGTGCTCAAGCACATCAACTCGGCGAACAAGGTGGTGCACGACTCGATCCTGCCGGTCACGACCCAGGAACTGGTGAAGATCCGCGCCAGCCAGATCAACGGCTGCGGCTTCTGCACCGACATGCACACCAAGGACGCCACCGCCGCGGGCGAGACCCAGCAGCGCCTCAACCTGGTCGCCACGTGGCGTGAGGCCAAGGTCTTCACCGAGGCCGAGCGCGCCGCCCTGGAGCTGGCCGAGCAGGGCACCCGCATCGCGGACGCCGCCGGTGGTGTCACGGACGAGGCCTGGGCGAACGCCGCGAAGCACTTCGACGAGGACGAGCTCGCCGCGCTGATCTCCCTGATCGCGATCATCAACGCCTACAACCGCGTCAACGTCATCATCCAGCAGCCCGCCGGTGACTACCAGCCCGGCCAGTTCGGCTGAGGCACCCGCCTCATCCGCCGGGCTCGACGGTCACCCGTACCGCGCCGCCCCACATCGTTCACGCGTCGTCTCCCGGCCGGCGGCACCGCCGCGCACCGTGAGCGGTTCGTCGGGAGACCGGCCGTCGTCTTCGAACCGCTCGGCCGGTGAGAACAGCGGTCCCCGTACAAGAGAGGAATGACGAACATGTCGTACTACCCGGAGCAGGTCTACTGGGGAGACAGCGGCGAGGTCAGCGCGCGGTACCGCCCGGTCGGCACCCCGGCCGACATCGGCGAGAGCGGCACCGGCGGGGACGCCCTCCACTACCTGGCGACCACGGCCACCACGCGGGGCGAGTTCGGCCTGTACCGGGTCGAGATGCGCCCGAAGGCGGGGGGTCCGAAGACCCACTTCCACAAGACCATCTCGGAGTCGTTCTACATCCTCGAGGGCACCGTCCGGCTCTTCGACGGCGAGCGGTGGGTCGACGCGGAGAAGGGTGACTTCCTGCACGTCCCGCAGGGCGGACTGCACGCCTTCCGCAACGACTCGGACGCCCCGGCCGACATGCTGCTGCTGTTCACGCCGGGTGCGCCGCGCGAGGAGTACTTCGAGCAGGTGTCGCAGCTGGCCCACGCCTCCGAGGAGGAACGCGCCCGGTTCTTCGACAGGCACGACTCGTACTTCGTGGAGTGACCGCGGCCCGCGGGGACGTCACGGGCGAGGGGCCCGTCCGGTCCCGGCTGATGCCGGGCCGACGAGGCCGAGGCCTGCACCGACCGCCTCGTCGAGCAGTGCCGGCGCATCCCGCTGAGCGCCAGGACAGCGGCGGCCGCCCCACCCACTGGATGGCGCCGGGTGTGCCGCACGACGGCTTCCCGCCGGACTCCCTGATGCGCAGCAAGGCCGTCGTCGGCGCGGTGTGAGCGCTGCGGACAGCCGTCCGGCCCCCGTCCCCTCCGGCAGCGGAGGGGACGGGGGCCGGACGTTTCCCGGGTGGGCGGGCGGCGGCTCAGCCGGTGGGCCGCGGGGTGCGCAGGTGGGACCGCCGCGCCAGTTCCCCCTCGTCGACCAGTTCGAGCATGGGCTTGCCCCGCGCGCACATCATGGTCACCACGAACCGGGTGCGCGCGTCGGTCAGCGCGTTGCCGTCCTGATAGGGGATGACGTCGCCGCAGGGCTCCCAGAACGTCCCGCCGGCCTCGACGACGCGCTCGGGCTGACCCTCGAGTTCGAAACGGACGGCGCCCTCGACGACGTAACCGAACGCCGGCCCGAGTGACGGTGGGGAGGGGTCCCGGAGTCGCCGGGCTCCCACTCGACCTCGATGGTCATCGCCGACGCGCCCTCCGGGACGGTGATCGGCGAGGCGTCCTGGATCATCCGGGCCGCCTTCATCCAGCTCGCCCGCTCGCCGTGCCCGTCGGCCCCGTGCACGTGTCCTGCGCGATTGCCCGACACTGTGCCACACCTTTCGTAGGTGTCCCGTGCCGGGGAGCGGGAACACCGCCCGCGCCCCACGACTGTTCCTCGGTGTTGACCGGGCGGGGTGCGCGTCTGTGACACGGGCGAGGGCGGAGCGGTGCGCGCGGGAGAGTCGTACAGATCACACTCTCTTAAATAGGAATCTGAGATGCCAATTAACTAGCATGCCGTTGCGCGCGATCCACGAAGCACATCAGTGCCGATCAAGGAGCCAGAAGATGCTCTCCACCCAGTCGATCCCGGTCGTCCGGGCCACGCTGCCCGCCGTCGGGGCCTCCCTCGGCAGCATCACCGAGCTGTTCTACCGCCGGATGTTCGAGGAGCGCCCGGATCTGCTGCGCAGCCTGTTCAACCGCGCGAACCAGGCCAACGGCGCCCAGCGCGAGGCCCTCGCCGGCGCCGTCGCGGCCTTCGCCACCACGCTGGTGGAGCGGCCCGGTGAACGTCCCGACGCCGTCCTCGGGCGCATCGCCCACAAGCACGCCTCGCTCGGCATCACGTCCGACCAGTACACGCTCGTGGGACGGCATCTGATGGGGGCCGTCGGCGAGGTCCTCGGGGACGCCGTGACCCCCGAGGTCGCGGCCGCCTGGGACGAGGTGTACTGGCTCATGGCCAACGCGCTGATCGCCATGGAGGCACGGCTGTACGCCGGCGCGGGGGTCGAGAACGGCGCCGTCTGGCAGGACATGGAGATCGCCGAACGCACCGAGGAGTCGGTCGACGCGGCCTCCTTCGAGCTGCGCCGCCCCGACGGCGACCCCACCGGGCCGTTCACCCCCGGCCAGTACGTCAGTGTCTGGGTCGAGCTCCCCGACGGGGCGAAGCAGATACGCCAGTACAGCCTCTCCACCGCCCCCGGCCGCAAGACCTGGCGGATCACCGTGAAGCGCGAGCGCTCCGCCGACGGCCGGGCCCCCGAGGGAGAGGTGTCCTCCTGGCTCCACGCCCACGCCCGCCCGGGCGACATCGTGAAGGTCTCCCTGCCCTTCGGCGACCTCGTGCTCCCCGAGGGCGACAGCCCGCTGCTGCTCGCCTCCGCCGGCATCGGCGTCACGCCCATGCTGTCGATGCTCGACCACCTGGCCGACACCTCGGCCGAGCGCCACGTCACCGTCCTGCACGCCGACCGCTCCCCCGCCCACCACGCGCACCGTCTGGAGATGGAGGAACTCGTCGGCCGGCTTCCGAACGCCGCGCTGCACGTGTGGTACGAGACGCCCGGGGAGCCGGTGGCGCCCCACGTCCACGAGGGCCTGGCCGACGTGACCCGGCTGTCGCTGCGGGAGGGCGTCAGCGCGTTCCTGTGCGGCCCGCTGCCCTTCATGCAGGCCGTCCGCGGTGACCTGCTCGCCCGGGGGATCGGCCCGAAGGACGTCCACTACGAGGTGTTCGGCCCCGACCTCTGGCTCAGCAAGTAGTACCGGACAGGAGGCGGACCGCCACTCGGGCGGTCCGCCTCTCGTCGTCACGTTCACGCGCTCCGTTTCACGCGCTCCGTCCTGCCGACCGCAACAGTGGCACTGACATGTTGCCGGACAAGCCGTGAACACCATGTCGCTCCTTCGTGGACCTTCGTGGAAGGGCACGTCATGGAGATCGCAGTCTTCGGCGGTACCGGCCTGATCGGGTCGAAGGTCGTCGAGAAGCTGAACGCCTCCGGTCACGAAGCGGTGCCGCACGCGCGGTCGACCGGGGTGGACGTGCTCACCGGTGAAGGGCTGGAGAAGGCGGTCGAGGGCGCCGAGGTGATCGTCGACCTGACGAACTCCCCACCTTCGACGAGGCCTCGCCCGCTTTCTTCCGGACCTCGATGGAGAAGCTCCTGGCCACCGGACCGGTCCCGTACTCCATCGTGCGTGCCACCCGGTTCATGGAGTTCGTGGACGCGATCCTGTCCTGGACCACCGAAGGGGACACCATCCGTCTGCCCGGCACCCCGTCGTCAGGGACGACGACGCGGGAATGTTCGGTGTCGTCCGCGGGAACGTCCTCACCGGCAAGGAGGACGCCCGTCTCGCCCCCACCCGTTACACCGACTGGACGGCCGCCCACCGGGGCACGCGCTGACCACACGGTCCCGGGCCGTTCCGTCCGCGCCACAACGGTGCCGATGCCGTCGGCGATATGATGTGGTGGGAAGGTTGAGGACGAGGGGAACACATGGTCTCTGGAACCCACGCGGCGCACAACATCGAGGTCACCGCTGAGAGCCTCCAGGAGGACCTGGCCCGCCTGGAGTTGCAGAAGCAGGCCCTGGAGAGAGAACTGGCCGCCGTCGTGGCACACCTGGGCTCCGTCCAGCGGGCCCTCGGCGCCCTCCAGGTCCTGATGCGCGAACCCGCCCCGGCGGCCCCGGCCCGAGCCGGCGCGGCGGAGCCGCGGCAGGCGCCGGCACCCAGGGCGGACGTGCCCTCCGTGGACGTCACGGCGAAGACCCCGGCGCAGGTCCGCCGCACCTCCGGTCCCTCCGCCGACGCGGACGGGCAGAAGAAGTACGGCCGGCTCACCGAGCAGATCCTCGACTACTTCGCCACGGTGGGAGACGTGGACGTACGGGCCCGCGACGTGGCGGCGGCCCTCGGCCGGGACACCGACAGCGGAACCATCAACGCGGTCCGCAGCACCCTCGACCGCCTCGTCGGCACGTCCCGCATCCGGCGCAGCGGCCGGGGCCTGTACCGGGCCAAGCGCCCCTGATGCCTCTCCCCGCGGTTCCGGGCGCAGCCTGACGAGGTTCAGGACAGGGGCCCGGAACCACCCTGTTCCGGGCGCTCTTCACGGGGATCGTGTCGCGGGGTCCCCGGAACGTTGTGGTCAACGTAGCAAAGCCTTTCTCCACAACATATGAGGGCAAGCGTCACAGTGTGTCGAGCACCTCGACCCGCCGGACCTCGTGCCGCTCGGGCGCTCGCACGGCGGGTTCACCGCCCGGTGGTACGCCCTCGAACACGCCGGGCGTGTCTCGGCCCTGGTGCTGTACGACACCTCGCCGGTGGCGGACGCCGCCTTCTGGTCGGCCGCGGTCGCCCGCATGGAGCGTTTCGTGCAGCGGCACATCGCCGGGCACCCCGAGACGGCCGGCTGCACGACCGCGCCGAACCGGGGCGGGGGGTCTCCCTTCGACGTCCGCGATCCGCTGTCCTCCCGCACCGCTCCCCCACTGGTGCCGGTCGGTGCGGACGACTTCGTCCGCGGGCCGCACCGGGCGCGGACGCTCCATGACGGCATCCCCGGCGCACGGTTGGTGATCCTCGATGAGGCGGACCACTTGGCGCGTCCGGGGCGCCCTGGGCGCCTAGGGCGCCCGGGGGGATTCCACGCCGCGGTGGCCGGGTTCCTGGTGCCCGGCGGGCGACCGGCGGTGCACTACGATGCCCCCGGTACCGCCCCGGCCGCCGGTGACTTCTCCGACTTCCGGACAGCAAAGGCAAGTTGAGCCGATCCGGAGCCGCGGGCGTCCTCCGATTCCCCCACCATCAAGAAAGATGCGGATGCGGATCAAAGACGTGAGTCTGGTGCTCGCCGGCTCCACCCTGATCGTCACTCTGGGGGCCTCTCCGGCCCTCGCGGACAGTTCCTCCCTGCCCGCCCCCGACCTCACCGCCGTGCGCACCGTGCACGACACGGCCCTCTCGCAGGGCGCTCCGGGAGCGCTCACCCGGATCGACGAGGGCTTCACCACCTATCGCGTCGCCACCGGGGAGGCCGACACCGGCGCCCACACGGCGATGGACACCGGCCGCCGGTTCCGCGTGGGCAGCGTCAGCAAGACCTTCACCGCGGTGGTGCTGCTGCAACTCGCCGCCGAGGGACGCGTCGACCTCGACGCCCCGGCCAACCACTACCTGCCCGAACCGCTGCCCGACGACCGCATCACCGTGCGGCACCTGCTCAGCCACCGCAGCGGCCTGTACGACTACACCAACGACATGTTCTACAACACCGTCCCGGGTTTCGAGGCGGTCCGGAACAAGGTCTTCAGCTACCAGGAGCTCATCGACCTGTCCACCGCGCGCCCCCTGAACAACACGCCGGGCGCCGCCTACAGTTACTCCAACACCAACTTCGTGGTGCTGGGGCAGATGATCGAGCACCTCACCGGCACCCCGGTCGCCACCCAGTACCAGCGGCGCATCTTCGCTCCCCTGCGGCTGCGGAACACCTCGTACGTCCATCCGCGGACGACCCTCTCCGGCTCCTACGCCCGCGGGTACCTCCGCCAGGACGACACCACGCTGCCGCTGGTCGACTCCACCGAGCAGACCGTCTCCTGGGCCCAGTCCGCGGGCGCGGTCATCTCCAATGGGAAGGACCTCAACCGCTTCTTCTCCGCGCTGCTGTCCGGCAGGCTCCTGCCCGCCGAGCAGCTGGAGGAGATGACCACCATGGTCCCGGTCACCGCGGACGGAAAGCAGTCCTACGGACTGGGCCTCAGGGCACGGAAGCTCTCCTGCGGCACCACCGTCTACGGCCACACCGGAACCGTCCAGGGCTACTACACCTACGCCTTCACCACCAGTGACGGCGCCCGCAGCATGACCTCCCTGGCGAACACCTCCAACAACGGAACCGTGAACGCCACCCTCGGCGCCACGCTGGACGCCTCCTTCTGCGGCTCCGGTACGGCCGCCGCCACGTCCAAGTTCAAGTCCACCGCCCCGCCCCGCGGTTACACCGAGGACATCGCTCCCCAGGTCACCCGCGACTGACCCGGCCGCCGGCACCCGCACCCGTGCCCCGGCCGGACAACCGTCCGGCCGGGGCACGGGCCCGTCTCAGCCCGCCGGCTGTTCCACGCGCGAACCGACGCGGGCGCGCACCGCCTCGACCGCCTCCCACTGCTCGGTGGACAGGACCGCCGGCGCGGCCGGGAAGACACCGTCCTGCTCCTTGAGGATGTGCCCGCGCAGCAGATCGAGCGCCCCCATCAGCCGGTCCGGTCAGGTGACGTCCCGCGGGGTGCCGGCCGCGGCCTCCTCCAGCACGGCCTCGATGCGACGGTGCTCCGCCTCGAGCGCGGCCGTCCGGTCGGTGTCGCCGGCGCGGTGGGCGTCCCGGACGTGGCCGATCAGATCCACCACCGCGTCGTGCTCGCGGGTGAGGTCGTCGATCGCCGTCAGGGACTGGCAGCCGCAGTATTCGCACATGGCGTGACGCCTCGGGGATGTGACGGTCAGTTCGGCCGGCCGGCGGGGACGCGAGCGGTGACCCCGCTGCGTACGCCGGTCGCGGTGTGGGCCAGGGCCGCCGCGGCCACCAGGGCCAGCAGTACCAGGCCCACGGCGTAGGAGCCGTACGCGCCGTACAGGGCGCCCATGACCAGCGGCGGCAGGAAGCCGCCGAGGCCGCCGGCCGCACCGACGACACCGGTGACCGAGCCGACCTTGTTCGCCGGGGCCAGCAGCGCCACGAGGGCGAAGACGGCGCCGCTTCCGGCGCCGAGCGCCGCGGCCAGGGAGAGGAACGCGACGGTGCCGACGGGTGCCAGGGCGGGGGTGAACGACTGGGCGAGCGCTCCGGCGACCACGAGGGCCAGCGAACCGGCGAGCACCCGTACCGGGCCGATACGGTCCGACAGCCAGCCGCCGACCGGCCGCATGGCCACGGCCAGCAGCACGAACCCCGCCATCCGGTTGGCCGCGTCCGCCTGGGTGAGGCCGTAACCGGTCTTCAGGTAGGTGGGCAGGTAGACCGAGAAGGCGACGTAGCCGCCGAAGGCCACCGCGTACAGGGCGGACGCCTGCCAGGTGATGCCCAGCCTGAAGGTCGCGGCCGGACGGGGCGCCGGCGGCCCGGCCGGCACGGTGCGCCCGGGGGCGTCGCGCAGCAGCAGGGCGGCGGCCACCGCGTACCCGGCCAGCGCCGCGGCGGTGATCAGGAACGGGTTGGCCATCCCGTACGCGTCGACCAGCTTGACCGTGGTGAGGGCGCTGATCGCGGTGCCGCCCATGCCGGCGCCGAAGACGCCGATGGCCAGGCCGCGGCGTTCGGGCGGGAACCACGCGCTGACGAACGGCACGCCGACGGCGAAGGAGGTGCCGCCGATGCCGAGGAAGAGGCCGCCGGCCAGCAGCGCGGCGAGCGAGGAGTGCCCGGCCAGGCCGAGGTAGAGCACGGGCACGATGGTGGCCGCCGAGACCAGCGGGAACATCACCCGTCCGCCGAACCGGTCGGTGAGCGCGCCGACCGGGACGCGGCCCAGGGAGCCCACCACGACGGGAACCGCCACCAGCAGCGACTGCTCGAACGACGACAGGCCCAAGGAGTCCTTCAGCCGGGGGGCGAGGGGGCTGAGCAGTGCCCAGGCCCAGAAGTTGAGGGCGAACCCGGTCGTGGCCAGGGCCAGCATCAGCCAGGCCCGGCCGGTCACGGCCGCACCGGGTTCCGGTGCTCGATTCGACTTGCTCGACGGCTGGAGCATGCCGCCCGTCCTCCCTGTTCGCGGTGCGGCCCGGATCAGTCGGCGCCGCGGGTACCAGGCTGTGTCCCGGCGTCCCGCAGTCACTGTCCGCAGCGGGAGGCGGTGGGCGAGTGGGCCGTCAGTCCTCATCGGCGGGGTCCGGCGGTCCCGGAATCGGGGTCCGAACGGCGGGCGGCACCGGAGGGACGGACGGACGCGCCGTGGCGCGCGGAGTGCCCTTCGCCTCGGGGCCGTAGCCGAAGCGGATCAGCACCTCCGGATCGGTCGGTGCCGGCCTCCCGCACGGGGCCGGGCCGGCACCCCGGCCGGCCGGTCCCGATCGGGTGGGCCGAAGGTCCCTCCCCGCGGCGGGCGGGCCGTCCGCCCTCACCCGGGAGGCGGTCGCCGGACCGGTGCGCGCGGGCGAGGACGGGGCTCCACGTCAGCAGGGACGAGGAGGCGGAGCCGTGGCCACGGCCACCTCCGCGCAGACGCGCACCGTCGTCGGGGAGTCGCTGCGCCGGATCGGCGGAGGGGGGACCCCGGGCCCGGTTCGCCCTGCACCTCACGGTCCGGGACGGCCTCGTCACCCGGCACCACGTCCACGAGGACAGCCCGGCGGTCGCCCGGGCGTTCGAGCCGCGGAACGGGTGAGGCGGCAGGGGCGCGCCGAGGGGCCCTGACCGGTGGACGGGGAACGGGCCGGAAGGAGGGGTGGGCGGGGCCGTTCGGCCCAAGGCCGCCCGTGCGGCCGGAACCTAGCGTTCTCGGCCATGGAGAACGATCAGAGCGCACCCCGGGAACAGGCCCTCGCCCCGCGGGGCTGGCCGCTGGCCGCGCGCAGGCTGCTGAACCGCCGTGAGGTCTCGTCCGACGGGCGCGCGGTGTTCGGTGAGGGCGACCCGAAGTGGGAGGGTTTCTACCGGGACCGCTGGTCCCACGACAAGGTGGTGCGCTCCACCCACGGCGTCAACTGCACCGGTTCCTGCTCCTGGATGGTGTACGTCAAGGACGGCATCATCACCTGGGAGCACCAGGCCACCGACTACCCGTCGATCGGCACCGACTGCCCCGAGTACGAGCCGCGCGGCTGCCCGCGCGGGGCGTCGTTCTCCTGGTACACCTACTCGCCCGGCCGGGTGCGTCACCCGTACGTCCGGGGCACGCTGCTCACGATGTGGCGCGAGGCGCGCCGCCGGCTCGGCGACCCGGTGGCCGCCTGGGCGGAGATCACCGGTGATCCGGCGAAGGCCCGCGCCTACAAGCGGGCCCGCGGCAAGGGCGGCCTGGTGCGCGCCGGCTGGGACGAGGTCACCGAACTGGTCGCCGCCGCCCATGTGCACACCATCAAGCAGTACGGCCCCGACCGGGTGGTCGGCTTCTCGCCGATCCCGGCGATGTCGATGGCCTCGTTCGCGGCCGGCTCCCGGTTCATGTCGCTGATCGGCGGCACCCTGCTGTCGTTCTACGACTGGTACGCCGACCTTCCGGTGGCGTCCCCGCAGGTGTTCGGTGACCAGACGGACGTGCCGGAGGCGGCGGACTGGTGGAACACCGGCTATCTGATCATGTGGGGCTCCAACATCCCCGTCACCCGCACGCCCGACGCCCACTTCCTGACCGAGACCCGCTACAACGGCACCAAGGTCGTCGCCGTCAGCCCCGACTACGCCGACAACGTCAAGCACGCCGACGAGTGGATGTCACCGCACCCGGGCACCGACGGCGCGCTGGCGATGGCGATGGGACATGTGATCCTGCGGGAGTTCCTGGTGGACCGCGAGGTGCCGTACTTCCGGGACTATCTGCGCAGGTTCACCGACGCGCCCTTCCTGGTGACGCTGCGGGAGCACGGTGCGGGCCTGGTGCCCGACGGCTTCCTGACCGCCGCCGACCTGGGGCGGCAGGACGAGAACGCGGACTCCAAGACCGTCCTGCTGGACTCGGCCACGGGCGAGCCCGTCGTCCCCAACGGCTCGCTCGGCTTCCGCTGGGCGAAGAGCGGGGCGGGCAGCTGGAACCTCGACCTCGGTGACGTCGTCCCCGAGCTGAGCCTGCTGGGGCGGGCACGGGAGACCGCCGCCGTGGCGTTGCCCCGCTTCGACGAGGGCCCCACCGAGGGCGGTTCGAGCATGCTGCGCGGAGTGCCGGTGCACCGCGTCGGCGGCCGCCTGGTCACCACCGTCTTCGACCTGATGCTGGCGCAGTACGGCGTCGGGCGCCCGGGGCTGCCCGGCGACTGGCCCTCCTCGTACGACGACGCCTCGCAGCCGTACACCCCGGCCTGGCAGGAGACGGTCACGTCCGTGCCGGCGGAGCAGGCGGCCCGGATCGCCCGGGAGTTCGCCCGCAACGCCGAGCGGACGCAGGGCCGTTCGATGATCGCGCTGGGGGCCGGCACCAACCACTGGTTCCACTCCGACACGATCTACCGGGCGTTCCTGGCACTGACCACGATGACCGGCTGCCAGGGCGTCAACGGCGGCGGCTGGGCGCACTACGTCGGGCAGGAGAAGGTCCGTCCCCTCACCGGTTTCCAGCACCTGGCGTTCGCCTTCGACTGGCAGCGGCCCACCCGGCACATGGCGGGCACCTCCTACTGGTACCTCAACTCCGACCAGTGGCGGTACGAGGCGTTCGGGGCGGACGAGCTGGCCTCCCCGCTGGGCAGGGGCAGACTCGCCGGCAAGACGTTCGCCGACTGCCTGGCGCAGGCGGTGCGGCTGGGCTGGACGCCGGGTCACCCCGGCTTCGACCGCAACCCTCTCGACCTGGCGGACGAGGCGGCGGCGCTGGGGCGTCCGGTCGCCGAGCACATCGTGGACGAACTGAAGGCGGGGCGGCTGCGGTTCGCCGCCGAGGACCCCGACGACCCGGCCAACTTCCCGCGCGTGCTGACCGTGTGGCGGGCGAACCTGCTGGGGTCGTCGGGCAAGGGCAACGAGTACTTCCTGCGGCACCTGCTGGGCACGGACGCCGCCGTCCGCTCCGAGGAGACCCCGCCGGAGGGACGCCCGCGTGAGGTGGTCTGGCACCGCGAGGCGCCCGAGGGCAAGCTCGACCTGCTGGTCACCATGGACTTCCGGATGACCTCCACCGGCCTGCTCTCCGACGTCGTCCTGCCGGCCGCGACCTGGTACGAGAAGGACGACCTGTCCAGCACGGACATGCACCCCTTCGTGCACGCCTTCACCCCCGCCATCGCCCCGCCCTGGCAGGCCCGCACCGACTACGACGGCTTCCTCGCCGTCGCCGACAAGTTCAGCGATCTGGCCGCCGAGCACCTGGGAACGCGTACCGACGTCCTGGCGGTGCCGCTGACGCACGACACCCCCGACGAACTCGCCCAGCCCGGCGGGGTGGTGCGGGACTGGAGGACCGGCGAGTGCGAACCCGTTCCCGGGAAGACCATGCCGAAGCTGGTCGTCATCGAACGGGACTACGCCACGATCGCGCAGAAGATGCGCGCCGTCGGCCCGCTGCTGGACACCCTGGGCACCACCACCAAGGGCGTCACCGTCCACCCCGACCGGGAGATCGAGGACCTGCGTCGGCGCAACGGGACCGTCCGGGACGGAATCGCCGCCGGCCGGCCGTCGCTGGCCACCGCCTCCGACATGTGCGAGGCGATCCTGGCCCTGTCCGGCACCACCAACGGCCGCCTGGCCACCGAGGGGTTCCGCGAGCTGGAGCGGCAGACCGGCAGCGCGGGACTGGTGGAACTCGCCGCCGAACGCGAGGCGGAACGGATCACCTTCGCCGACACCCGCACCCAGCCGCGCTCGGTGATGACCTCCTACGAGTGGTCGGGCTCGGAGACCGGCGGGCGCCGCTACTCCCCGTTCGTCATCAACACCGAACACTTCAAGCCCTGGCACACCCTCACCGGCCGCCAGCACTTCTTCGTCCAGCACGACTGGATGACCGAGCTCGGCGAGCAACTGCCCGTCTACCGGCCGCCGTTGAACACCCCGCGGCACTACGGCGACGAGCAGCTGCACGAGGACGGGCGGGCCGAGGTCACGGTCCGCTACCTGACCCCGCACTCGAAGTGGTCCATCCACTCCAACTACCAGGACAACAAGTACATGCTCGACCTGTCCCGCGGCGGTCCGGTCATCTGGATGTCGCTTCAGGACGCCGAGAGGATCGGCGTCAAGGACAACGAGTGGATCGAGGCGTACAACCGCAACGGCGTCGTCGCCTGCCGGGCCGTGGTCACCCATCGGATGCCCGAGGGGACCGTGTACATGTACCACGCCCAGGACCGCAACGTGAACGTGCCGAAGACCGAGGTCGGCGGCAGGCGCGGCGGCATGCACAACTCCCTGACCCGCCTGCTGCTCAAGCCCACCCATCTCGCCGGCGGCTACGCCCAGTTCACCTACGCCTTCAACTACTACGGACCGACCGGCAACCAGCGCGACGAGGTCACCGTCATCCGCCGCCGCTCCCAGGAGGTTGATTACTGATGAGGGTCATGGCCCAGATCGCGATGGTGATGAACCTCGACAAGTGCGTCGGGTGCCACACCTGCTCGGTCACCTGCAAGCAGACGTGGACCAACCGCACCGGCGTCGAGTACGCCTGGTTCAACAACGTCGAGACCAAGCCCGGTGTCGGCTACCCCCGCCGCTACGAGGACCAGCGGCAGTGGAAGGGCGGCTGGATGCTCGACAGGCGCGGACGCCTGGTGCTGCGCTCCGGGGGCCGGGTCAAGCGGCTGCTGTCGCTGTTCTCCAACCCCGACCTGCCGTCCCTGGAGGACTACTACGAGCCGGTCACCTACGACTACGACACCCTCATCAGCGCCCCCGCCGGGCCCGACATGCCGGTCGCCCGGCCCCGCTCGGTCCTCACCGGCGAACCCACCTCCATCACCTGGGGCGCCAACTGGGAGGACGGCCTCGGCGGGGCTCCCGAGAACGCCGGCGCCGACCCCAACCTGTCGGGCGCGTGGGCGGAGAAGGTCAGGTTCGAGTTCGAGCAGACCTTCCTCTTCCATCTCCCCCGGCTGTGCGAGCACTGCCTCAATCCGGCTTGTGTGTCGGCCTGTCCGTCCGGCGCGATGTACAAGCGGGTGGAGGACGGCATCGTCCTGGTCGACCAGGACGAGTGCCGCGGCTGGCGGATGTGCGTGACGGCGTGCCCGTACAAGAAGGTGTACGTCAACCACGCCACCGGCAAGGCCGAGAAGTGCACGTTCTGCTTCCCGCGCATCGAGGCCGGCCAGCCCACCGTCTGTTCCGAGACCTGCGTGGGCCGGCTGCGCTACCTCGGCCTGCTGCTGTACGACGCCGACCGGGTCGGCGAGGCGGCGGCCACCCCTGACGAGAAGGACCTGCTGGACGCCCAGCGCGGTGTCTTCCTCGACCCGCACGATCCCGAAGTCGCCGCCGCCGCACGGGAGTCGGGCATCCCCGAGGACTGGCTGGACGCCGCCCGCCGCTCCCCGGTGCACGCCCTGGTGTCGACGTACAAGGTGGCGCTGCCGCTGCACCCGGAGTACCGCACCCTGCCGATGGTCTGGTACGTGCCGCCGCTCTCCCCCGTCCTCGACGCCGTCGACGCGGCCGGCGGCGACCAGGACGACCCCGACCACGTGTTCGCCGCCGTCACCCGGCTGCGCATCCCGCTGGAGTACCTGGCGGAGCTGTTCACCGCCGGGGACACCGATGTGGTCGGCGGGGTCCTGATGAAGCTCACCGCGCTCCGCTCGTACATGCGTGAACGCACCCTCGGGGAGGAGGGCGACGAGACCGCGCTCAAGGCCGTCGGGCTGACCGCGCGGGAGGCCGAGGAGCTGCACCGGCTGCTCGCCGTCGCCAAGTACGCCGACCGTTATGTCGTTCCCGCCGCGCACAAGGAGGACGCCGCCGCGCCGACCGCCATGGAGAACCGCTGCCCCGTCGAGTCCTCCGGCGACCCGGAGCCCTCCGACGGCCGCCGCGTGATGCTCGGCATTCCCACCCTGCGTCGCCGCTCCTCCGGGACTCCCGCAGGAGGCCGGCCGTGAGCCCGTTGCCGTCCACCGTGCCGGGGATCGTCCGCACCAGGGTCCGGGCGGCCCTGCGCCGCCCGGACCGCACCCCCCGCACCACCCCGCTCACCCCCGAGGAGACGGAGCGACGGGCGCTGCTGCTGCGGCTGATGTCGCTGCTGCTCCAGTACCCGGACGCCGATCTCGCCGCCGCCCGGCCGGTGCTCACCGCGAGCGTCGAGGCGTTGCCGCCCTCGCCCGCCGCCGAGCACCTGGCCGAGTTCACCGTCTGGTTCGCCGGACAGGAGACCGACGCCCTGGAGCGGCACTACGTCGAGAGGTTCGACCTGTGCCGCAGGAGCGGCCTCCACCTCACCTACTACCTGCACGGCGACACCCGCCGCCGCGGCATGGCCCTGCTCACCCTCGCCCAGCGGTACCGCGCGGCCGGCTGGGACACCGACGGCGGTGAACTCCCCGACCACCTCCCCGTCGTCCTCGAGTTCGCCGCCCTGGCCGGTCCCGGCCGGGGCGAGGCCCCGCTGCGGCAGCACCGGCGCGGCATCGAACTGATCCACCGCGCCCTGGCCGACGCGGGCTCCCCCTACCGGCACGTCCTCGCGGCGCTGATCGCGCTGCTGCCGCCGCCGACCGGGGCCGATCTGCGGGCGGTGGCCGAGCTGGCCGCCGAGGGCCCGCCGAACGAGGACGTCGGCCTCGACCCGTACGGGACGTACGGGGCCGGTGAGTTCGCGCCGCCGGGCGCGTTCGTCCCGCCCGATCAGGCTCCGCCCGCCCTCGTGCCGCCGTCCGCCGCACACCGTCAGGAAGACCGCTGATGAACACCTCCGCAGCCGACCTCCTCCTCTGGGTCGCCGTCCCCTACGTCTGCCTCACGGTGTTCGCCGTCGGGCACGTCTGGCGCTACCGCCAGGACCAGTTCGGCTGGACCTCGCGCACCAGTCAGCTCCTGGAGCACCGGTGGCTGCGCTGGGGCAGCCCGCTGTTCCACCTCGGCGCGTTCATGGTGATCGCCGGGCATGCCGTCGGCCTCGCGGTGCCGGCTTCCTGGACGGAGGCGGTGGGCGTCGACGAGCACACCTACCACACCACCGCCGTGTGGGCGGGTTCGGTCGCCGGGGTCGCCATGGTCGCCGGCCTCGGCATGCTGTGCGCCCGCCGGCTGCTGAGCCGGCGGGTCCGGCTCGGCACCGACCGCAGCGACAAGGTCCTCTTCCCGCTGCTGTCGGCCACCGTGCTGCTCGGCATCACCGCCACCGCCGCCCACAACGTCTTCGGCGCCGGTTACGACTACCGCTCCACCGTCTCGGTGTGGTTCCGCGGGCTGTTCGCCCTCTCCCCCGAGCCGGGGGCGATCGCCGGGGCCCCGCTGCTGTTCCGGCTCCACGCCCTCACCGCCTGTCTGCTCTTCGCCGCCTGGCCGTTCACCCGGCTCGTCCACGTGTGGAGCGCGCCGGTCGGCTACCTCGTACGCCCCTACGTGGTCTACCGGCGGCGCGCGGCCGCGGGGGCGCCTCGGCGGCGGGGCGCCGGCACCGCGCCGGGCGGGCGGCGGGCCGTATGAGCGGGCCGGCCGGCCCGGCGACGGCACCGGGCAGGCGTATCGGCCGGCTCATGACGCTGACCGGGGCCGTCGGCCGGCTCGCCTCCCTGCGCCTCGCGATCGACGACCGGCGTCTGCTCAAGGACCCCGACTACGTACCGTCGTGCGACGTCAGCCCGGTGGTGGGCTGTGGCAGCGCCATGGCGAGCCCGCAGGGGAATCTGCTGGGCTTCCCCAACATGCTGATCGGCCTGGGCGCCTTCGCCGCGGTGGCCGCCCTCGGCGTGGGCGTGCTGACGGGGGCGCGGCTCCACCGGGCACTGTGGCTGACGCTGAACGGCGGGGCGTCGGCGGCGGTGGGGTTCGTCCACTGGCTGATCCGGCAGTCGCTGTACGAACTCGACCGCCTCTGCCCGTACTGCGCCGTCGTCTGGGTCGTGACCGTCGCCCTGTTCTGGTACGTGACCCTGCGCGACTGCGCGCACGGCGTCCTTCCCGTGCCCCGGCGCGGGCGCGCCGCCCTGAACCTGGTCCTGGAGAGCCACTGGCTGCTGCCGGCCGGCTGGTACGGCGTGGTCGTGCTGCTCGTCCTGACCCGTTTCCGGACGTACTGGAGCGGCCTGCCGTAGCCGGATCCGCCGATGTCGGCGGCGCTCCCGTGCGCATGCGTCATCATGCTGCTCATGAGTGACCCCGAACACATCAGCCCGGCCGGCGGTGGCAGGCTGGCGCACAGCCGGAGGCCGATGACCGGCCGTGACCCGGCGGAACCGGGCCGGTCCGCCACGCCTCTGGAGCTGCTGTTCGACCTGACCTTCGTGGTGGCGGTGGGCACCGCGGCCTCCCACTTCGCCGAGATGCTCGCCGAGGACCACGCCCTGGAGGCCGTCGGCGCCTTCACCCTGGCGATGTTCGCGATCAGCGTCGCCTGGATCAGCTTCAGCTGGTTCTCCTCCGCGTTCGCCACCGACGACTGGCACTACCGGGTCCTGACCATGGTGCAGATGGTCGGTGTCGTGGTGTTCTCCCTCGGCCTGCCGGCGATGTTCCACTCGGTCGAGGAGGGCGAGCACCTGGAGCTGCGCGCCATGGTGATCGGGTACGTCGTGATACGGATCGCCATGGTGCTGCAGTGGTGGCGCGCGGCCCGTGAGTCCCCGCCGTTCCACGACGTGGGGATGCGGAACCTGCGCTGGACCGTGCTGGTCCAGATCGCCTGGATCGTGGTCGGGTTCACGCATCTGACGCTCGCGGTGGCGTTCGTCGCCTTCGCCGTGCTGGGGGTCGCGGAGCTGCTGCTGCCGCTGCTCGCCCAGGGCCGGGCCGACGGCACTCCGTGGCACCCGCACCACGTCGCGGAACGGTACGGCCTGTTCGCGATCATCACGCTCGGCGAGGGGGTGGTCGGCACCGTCGCCTCGTCCGGTGACCTCCTGGGCGGCGCGGCCGGGACGGGCTGGAGCGCCGACGCGGTCGCCGTGGTCGTCGCCGGTGTGGGGCTGACCTTCGGCATGTGGTGGGTGTACTTCACCACCCCGTTCGGTGCCGTCCTGGTCCACCGGCGTCGTCGCGGGTACCTCTTCGGCTACGGCCACATCCCGCTGTTCGTCGGCATCGCCGGTGCGGGCGCGGGGCTGCACGTGGCGGGACTGTACCTGGAACACCACGCGAGGATCGGCGATGTCGCCGTGGTGCTGTCGCTGGCCGTGCCGGTCGGCCTCTTCCTTCTGATGGTCTATCTGCTGCACACCCTGCTGCTGTCCGCGGGGGACAGGTTCCACCTGCTGCTGATCTCGCTGACCCTCGCGGTGCTGGCCGCCGCGGTGCTCCTCGCCGCCGCCGGGGCGGGGACGGCGGTGTGCCTGCTGGTGGTGATGCTCGCCCCGTTCGTCACCGTGGTCGGCTACGAGACGATCGGTCACCGTCACCAGCGGCGGATGCTGCGCGACCTCGGTACGGGGTGAGGCCCGCGCGACGCCCCGTTTCCGTGGTGTCCACGCGGCCGTCGGATGCCGTTGGCACTGCGTGGATTCCGCCGCCGCCGGGGCCCGTTCCACCGGTTCACCGGGGCACGTACGGTACATGTCGCCACGGCGGCACCGGCTTCCCGGGGCCGTACGGCGGTGTGGTGTGCGGGTCTCGTGAGGGTTGTCAAGTGACCGGCCGGTAAGGTGGGTTGCCGCTGCCCGCCTGATACGATCATCGAACTTTCAGCAGGCTGGCGGCGCGTCGTGAACGCGTACGGGGGACAGTCTCTAAGGCCCCATCGCTGAGGAGTTGAGGCTTGGTCCGCCGCGGGCCCGTGCCGTTCGACGGCCCGGACCCGTCCCACGCATGCGCGGATCTGCCGAACTCCCGGCGCGATGCGACTTGAAGAGAGTCTCATGACGTCATTGACCGGGGATCCGCTGCTATGGATCCTGCTTGTGGTGCTCGTCGCTGCGGTGTTCGCAGTGCAGCGGGCCCGGAGAACCAATCTGGCGCTCCGAAAAACGAAAAAGGACCTGGAGGACGGACTGGGCCAGGCCCAGAGCCGGATCGACCAGCTCCAGGGACACATCGCCTCCCTGGACACCCAGCACCGCGGTGACCTCGCGGACGTCCGGGCGGACGCGGAGTCGTCGACCAAGGCGGTACTGAAGTCGGCGATGGGCACGCTCCAGTCGCTCGCCGAGGAGCAGCAACTGCTGCTGGACGGGCTGCTGCAGAAGTACGGCAACGACACCGAGGTGCTGGCGGACCTGATGTCGGTGGACCACACCGGCAGTCAGTTCAGCCGCCGGGCCAAGGGCATCTCGGTGCTGTGCGGCGGATGGCTGGGCCGGCGCGAGGGGGTGGCGACCGTCTACGACGTGGCCCGCAGCGCGCAGGGCCGCATCAAGGACTTCAACCGGGTGAGCATCCACGCGCAGGCCAGCGTCGCCGTCACCAGCAAGGCCGTCGAGCCGGTGGCGGTGGTCCTCGCCGAGCTGCTGGACAACGCGACCACGTACAGCGCTCCGGGCACACCGGTCGAGGTCAACATCCAGGCCGTGCCGACGGGTGTGTGCTTCATCGTCGACGACGCCGGTCTGGGCATGGACCAGGAGACCAAGGACCGGGCGGCGGCGCTGCTGTCCGCCGACGGCCCCGTCGACATCACCGGTCTCGGCGACCCGCCCCGGTTCGGGTTCGCGGTGTGCGGCATGCTCGCCGCACGGTACGGCTTCGCCGTCTCCGTCGGTTCGGTGTCCCCCTACGGCGGAGTGCGCGCAGTGATCCGAGTGCCGGAAAGCCTTCTGGCGGCCGAGGCCGTCACCCCCGCCGAACCCGTCCGGGAGCCCGCGGACCAGGGCGGGGAGAGCGCCCCGCAGCGGCTGGCGCCCGTCCCGGTCGGCCCCTCCCACGTGGTGGGCACGACGACCGGCGGACTGCCCAAGCGTCGCCGGCGCCAGGGGCCCATCTCGGTGGTGCCGGCGCCGCAGGACACGGCAGCCATCGACCAGCAGACGTCCGAGTCGGCCGGCGAGGTGACCGCGTCGCGCCTGGGGGCGTTCGCGCGCGGCACCCAGCTCGGACGGACCAACACCACGGAAGGACCTGACCACCAGTGAACACCGACCTGTCGTGGGTGCTGAACGACGTGCTCGAGGTGCGTGGAGCCCGCCACGCGGTCCTCGTCTCGGGTGACGGCCTGCTGCTGCAGCGTTCGGACGAGATCTCACGCGACGACGCCGAGACGAACGCCGCCGCGATGAGCTCCATGCAGTCCCTGAGCCGGGCGGTCGCCGGTTTCGTCGGGGCGGGGCACGGCATCTGGAAGCAGACGCTGCTGGAGTACGACGGCGGCTGGATCTTCCTCATCGCGGCCGGGCAGGGCGCCTACCTGGCCGTCTCGGCGGCGCTGGACGTCGACATGGAGGCCATGTCGTTCCGCATGCAGAAGACGGTGGCGGCGCTGAGCAAGGCGATGAGCGTGGCCCCGCGCTCGGACAACGGTGCCGGCGTATGACGACGCCCGGCGAGGAAGCACCCGTCACCAGTGACTTCGTCCGCTCGTACGTCATCACGGGCGGCCGGAGCCTGCCGTCCTCGGACGAACTGGCGCTGCACACCTTGGTCACCCTGGCTCCCGAGCGGACGCTTCCGCTGGGAGCCGGCCCCGAGGTCAGGGCGATCTGGGAGCTGTGCGCGGGTGGCTACCTGTCGGTCGCCGAGGTGGCGGGCCACCTCGGCCTGCCCGTCGGGGTGGCCCGGCTGCTGCTCACCGATTTAGCGGAGCAGGGACACCTGCTCCGCCGGGCCGAGCCGCCCCGGGCCCAGAACGTTGACAGAGCGACCCTCGAGAAGGTTCTGAATGGACTCCAATCCCTCATCGGCTGAGACGGCGCAGAGGTCCATCTACGTCTCCAGCGCGGTGACCAACGCCGCCAAGATCCTCGTCGTCGGGCACTTCGCCGTGGGCAAGACGACCTTCATCGGCTCGCTGTCGGAGATCACTCCGCTGCGCACCGAGGAGAAGATGACCCAGGCGTCCGTCCACGTCGACGACCTGCGGGGCGTGGCGGACAAGACCACCACCACGGTCGCCCTGGACTTCGGCCGTCTCACCCTGAGCGACGACCTGGTGCTGTACCTGTTCGGCACCCCGGGACAGCAGCGCTTCATGCAGCTGTGGGAGGACATGGCCCGCGGCGCGCTCGGGGCGCTGCTCCTGGTCGACCCGGGACGTCTGGAGGAGACCTTCCCGGTCATCGACCTCATCGAGCGGTACGGCCTGGAGTACGCCATCGCCGTCAACTGCTTCGACCCCGCCGCCACCTACGGCGAGGCCGAGGTGCGCGAGGCGCTCGACCTGCTCCCGGACACCCCTGTCGTCTACTGCGACGCCCGCGACCAGCAGTCGTCCGCCAGGGCGCTGATCGCCCTGGTGAGGCACCTGCTCGACCGCGCGGCCTGACCGCCCCGCGCCGCCCGGACCGGGAACAGCGGTTCTTCGACCCCTAAGGAAGACTCCATGGACCCCCAAGCACCGTCTGCCGCCACCGTCAGCAGATGCCCCATGCACGACGCCGCGTTCGCCGCCGATCCCCAGCAGGTCTACGACCGGCTGCGCGCCCACGCCCCGGCCGGCCCCGTCGAGCTCGCCCCCGGCACGGACGCCACGCTGGTCGTCGGCCACGAGACGGCGCTGCGCGTGCTGCAGAACACCGAGCTGTTCGCCCGCGACGCCCGCCGCTGGAAGGCACTCAACGAGGGTCGCATCGGCATGGACAACCCGGTGCTGCCGATGATGGCGTACCGGCCCAACTGCCTGTTCACCGACGGTGCGGTGCACCTGCGGCTGCGCAAGGCCGTGGTGGACAGCCTGGCCCGGCTCAACATCACCCGGATCCGGCGTGACGTCGAGCCGATCGCCGACTACCTGCTCGACCAGTTCAGCGAGCGCGGCCGGGCCGACCTGCTCAACGACTACGCCAAGCTGCTGCCGCTGCTGCTGTTCAACAAGCTGTTCGGCTGCCCCGCGGACATCGGTGACACCCTCACCACCGCCATGTCGGCGATCTTCGACGGCAAGGACGCGCTGCGCGCCAACGAGGACCTCACCGCCTGCCTCATGGAGCTGATCGCGCTCAAGCGGCGCTCGCCCGGTGACGACGTCACCTCCTGGCTGATCCAGCACCCGGCCGGGCTGACCGACGAGGAGCTCAAGGACCAGCTGGCGCTGTTGATGGGCGCCGGCATCGAACCCGAGCGCAACCTCATCGGCAACGCCATGGTGCTGCTGCTGTCCGGGACGGACGGCCGGCAGAGCGGCATGCTGATCGAGGAGGCACTCGATCACGTGCTGTGGAACCAGACACCGATCGCCAACTACGCCGCCCACTACCCGGTCCAGGACGTCGATCTCGGTGGCCATGTGGCGGAGGCGAACACGCCGGTCGTCATCTCCTTCGCGGGCGCCAACAGCGACCCCGCGCTCGCCGAGGCCCGCCGCACCCACAGCAAGGGCGCCCACCTGGCATGGGGCGCCGGTCCGCACGCCTGCCCCGCCAAGGACCCGGCGCAGGTCATCGCGATCACCGCGATCGAACGGCTGCTCAACGCGCTGCCCGACCTCACCCTGGCCGTGCCGGAGAAGGACCTGCAGTGGCGGCCGGGCCCGTTCCACCGGGCCCTGGTCGCGCTGCCGGTGACGTTCAGCCCCACGCCGGCCACCCGGATGGCGGCCGCGCTCCAGAACCGGGCCGCGGCACCGGGTGCGCAACAACCGCTCCCGTCGTCCGCTCCGGTACGGCAGGAACCGGTGCGGAAGAAGGGATTCTGGAGCAGCTTCCTGGACATCTTCCGCGTCTGACGCACGGCATGTGACCGGAGCAACCTCCAGGGGTGCATGACAAGGCAAGGGGGAAGGGTAGGTTCCGGCGGTAGTGATCAACAGCGCCCAGTAAAAGGAGCTCTGCGTGACCGCCGTCGGCGACATACGCGGCACCACCACCCACCGCCGAGCCGTCATCTCCCTCCTCCGGCACCTGCGTTCGGCCGAAGGACAGGCCAATCCCCTCCCTGTCTGGGAGGAGTTGCGCGCCCTCGGAGACGTCGTACCTTCTCCCTGGGGCGGCTACTTCGTCACCGGTTTCGAGGCATGCAGCCAGGTCCTGCGCAGCAGGGACTGGCTCGTGCCGGACTTCGCCTGGCAGGAGCGGCAGCCCGACCCGAGTCGCTGGCAGGAGTTGGCCACCCAGGAGTTGACCGGGACCCTGTCCCGTATCAACCCCCCGACGCACACCTGTCAGCGACGGGCCCTGGGCAACCCGTTCGACCGCGCCACCCTGGAGGGCCTGCGTCCCCGGATCGCCGCTCTCGCCTCCGGCCTCCTGGACGACCTGGAGGAACGTCTGCGCAGTGACGGGGAGGCGGACTTCGTCCACACCGTCGCCGAACTGCTCCCGGTTCGCACGGTCTGCGAGTGGCTCGGCATCCCCGAAGAGCACTTCGCGCACATCCTGAACTTCACCCACCGGCAGGCCTACGCTCAGGAGCTGTTCCCCACCAGGGAAGAGCTCGCGGAGGCGGGCCGTGCCACGCTGGAGATGCGGGTCTTCTTCACCGAACTGATCCGCGACCGGCGGGCCCGCCCTGGCAACGATGTCCTCACCGGCTGGATCCACTACTGGGACGCGCGGTACCCGGACGATCGCGCCGCCGCGGACCGGGTGATCTACCACCTCACGATGTTCATCACCATCGCCTCCCTGGAGACCAGCGCGGTCCTGCTGACCAACGCGGTGCGGTTCGCCACCGAGGACCCCGCCCGGGCCGAGTGGCTGCGCGCGCACCCGGAGCACATCGAGGACCTGGTGGAGGAATCCCTGCGCTACGACCCCCCGGTGTGGCTCAACTCCCATGTCGCCGCCGCCGACATCGTCCTCGCCGGCACCCCCATGCCCAAGGACACCACCGTCCACATCCTGTACGGTTCGGCGGCCCATGACCCCCGGCGCAACCCGGATCCGCATGTCTTCGACATCCTGCGTGGCGGCGGCCACATCACTTTCGGCAGCGGCGCCCACTACTGCCTCGGCGCGGCCCTCGCGCGTACCGAGGCCCGGGAGCTGATCGCCCAGGTGCTGGAACGCTTCCCGACCCTGCGGCCCGCCGCACCTCCCGCCTACGACGTCTCCCGGCTCGTCTTCCGCCGCATCACTTCACTGAAAGTAACGACATGAGCACCCGTCCCCTCACCGATCTCCCCGCCGACCGGATACTCAAGACCCTCCGCACCTACCGGCAGGGTCCTCTCCTCACCGTCGAACTGAACGTCCCCGAAGAGGGCAACGCCGTCACCGACGCCATGCTGGAGGACCTCCTCACCGTCCTCGACGACCAGGACCCGGCGGTACGGGTCCTGGTGCTGGCCGCCGCCGGAGACGAGTTCTGTCTCGGCGGTGACCGGCACGAGTTCCCCCAGCACCTCGCCGACGACCCCACCGGCGGCGGCGTCCGTGTCAACGGGACGAAGGCCCTGCGTGTGTGCGAGGCCCTCATCGCCAACCCCGCCGTCACCATCGCCCGCGTCCAGGGCAGGGCCGTCGGCGCCGGCGTCGGGCTCGCGCTCGCCTGCGATCTGCGCGTGGGTGCGGACACCGCGTCCTTCCGCCTGCCCGAACTCGCCCTCGGACTGCCCCCCGCCTGGGGCGGGCTGCTCTCCCGCCTGATCAGCGAGGTGGGGGCCGCCCGCGTGCGGGAGCTGATCCTCACCGCACGTGTCTTCGACGCCCAGGAGGCCCTCGCTCTGTCGGTCCTCCATCGGGCCGTGCCGCGGGACGCGCTCGACGACGCCGTCATGGCCTGGGCCAAACCCGTCCTGCGGCGGTCGGCCTCCGCCCTGCGGGTCACCAAGGCCATGTTCAACTCGCTCACCGCCACCACCCGACTCGCCGACACCTCGGTGTTCGATCCCGAACTCCTGACGGCGGTCCTCACCCAGCAGCACCGGCCCGGCTGACCGCGGGCGTGCCGCTCGGCGGGCGGACGCGGTGATCCGCGCCGGTCAGGTGGACGTCCGCCCGTCGAGTGTCCCGCGCAGGGTGCCGGCGTGTCCCGCGTGCCGCGCGGTCCCGGCGATAAGGCGCATCAGCACCCCGCGCGCGCTGCGCACGGCTCCCGGCTCGTGCCGGGGGCCTCGGGCAGCGGGTGGGTCGCCGACAGGTCGGGCACGGAGGCGACGATCTCCTCGCTGCGGGCGGCGACCCGCTCGTAGCACGCGAGGACGCCGTCCAGGGTGTCGCCGGGCAGCGTCCGGAAGTCGTTCCGGTGCTCGATCGCCCACCGCGGGACCTCGCGGGCGGTGCCGGCCGCGAGATCGGCCCAGGTGACGCCGTCGGGCAGGTCGTGGCGCAGCGCGGAAGGGCCCTCGGTCACGAAGGCCGTCCGCGCCTCCTCGACGGCCGCGACGTGCTTGATCAGCCCGCCCGGGCACAGGGCACAGGGCGCCGGCCGTCGGGCGCGCACCGGCCTGTTCGTCGCTCGGTCCGCGCGCCATGGCGGTCAGGTCGTGTCCTCTTCCCGGGGCAGTATCGACGGCATGCCGAAGACCTCAGCCCGACTGCTCTCCCTGCTCTCCCTGCTCCAGGCCCGCCGTGACTGGCCGGGGGCGCTGCTGGCCGAGCGGCTGGGGGTGAGCCCGCGGACCGTACGCCGTGACGTGGACCGGCTGCGCGAACTCGGTTATCCGGTCGCGGCCTTCAAGGGGCCCGACGGGGGATACCGGCTGGACGCCGGCACCCGGCTGCCGCCCCTGCTGTTCGACGACGGGCAGGCCGTCGCCCTCGCCGTCGCGCTGCGGGCCGCCGCCACCACGGGTGCCGCGATCCGGGAGGACGCGGTTCGCGCCCTGGCCACCGTCCGGCAGGTCATGCCCGCGCGGCTGCGCCACCGCGTCGACACCCTCCGGGTGACCACCGTGGAGCCGTCCTCGGCCCGGCCGCACCCGTCCGTCGACGGCGCGCTGCTCATGACGCTGAGCGCCGCCGTCCACGCCGGCGAAGTGCTGCGCTTCGACTACGCCGCCGCCTCCCCGCCGGAGGGCGCCGCCCGTCCGCCGCGCCGGGTGGAGCCGCACCGTCTCGTCAGCCGGGGCGGGCGCTGGTACCTCGTCGCCTTCGACCTCGACCGCGCCGACTGGCGCGTCTTCCGCGCCGACCGGATCACCCCGCGCAGCCCCACGGGGCCCCGCTTCGCACCGCGCGAGGTCCCCGGAGGCGACGTGGCCGCGTTCGTCACCGGCAGGTTCCGGGGAGCGGACGGCTCCGGCGAGTGGCCCTGCCGCGGCGAGGTGATCCTGGACCTGCCCGCCGCCACCGTGTCCCGCCACGCCCACGACGCCGTCGTCGAGGAGCTGGGCCCCGGCCGCTGCCGGCTCGTCCTGGGCTCCTGGTCGTGGACCGCCCTCGCCGCCGACGTCGGACGGTTCGACGCCGCCGTCGAAGTGGTCGGCCCGCAGCAACTCAAGGACGCCTTCGCGGTCCTGGCACGCCGTTACGCCCGTGCGGCGGCCGGTGCGCCCGGCGGGTGATTCACGGTCCTGAAAAGCCGTTGCCGAAAAGCCGTTGCACCCCCGGGCCGGGCCGCCGGATTCCCGGGCGTCCCGCCTGTACGACCGTCACGGGACGACGGTCCACCACGCCGTCGACACCCGGGAGACGATAGTCGGTTGACGCCGGGGCGGTGGGCCGGGAGAGCATCTGTGGCATGCGAGAGCCTGCTGGGATCCTCACCTTCGACCGGGTCGTGCTGCGCCGGTGGCGTCCGGACGACCTCGACGCCCTGGAACGGGTGATCCACGAGTCGCTGGAGCACCTGGTGCCGTGGATGCCCTGGGCGTCCGACCCGCCCACCCGGGAGGACCTCGCCGATTTCCTGGCCCGGAACCAGGAGCAGTGGGCCAGTGGGCAGGCCTACGCCTACGGGATCACGTCGGAGGGCGCGCTGGTGGGCAGTTGCGGCCTGTACCGGCGCATCGGTCCGGGCGGGCTCGACATCGGCTACTGGCTGCATCCCGGCTGGACGGGACGCGGTCTGGCCACCATGACCGCCTCGGCCCTGGTCCGCCAGGGCCTGCGGCTGGCGGGAGTGCGTCACGTCGAGATCCGTCACGACGCCGCCAACCGGGCGAGCGCGGCCGTGGCCCGCCGCGCCGGACTCACCGAGGCCGGACGCCGGCCGATGCCCGAGGGGCCGACGGCGCCCGGGGAGGTGGGCGTCGAGGTCGTCCGGCGGATGACGGCGGACGGGTTCCGGGCCGGTTCGTGACGGCGCGGGGCCGGGCGCCGTACGGCTCCCGGCGCGGACGCGGGCAGGGGCCCTACGGCTTGCGGGCGATCGCTCCGTACATGGCGATGTCCTCGTCGCGGACGCCCTGTTCGCCGGTGCCGTCCGGGTGCCACTTGTGGACCTGGACGATGCCCGGCTCGACCAGGTCGAGGCCCTCGAAGAACTCGTGGGCCTCGTCGATGGTGCGCAGCCGCATCGGCATGTCGCGGGCCGCGTACTCGCGGGCCACCCGTCCCACCTCCTCGGGGGCGAACTCCGCGGTGCCGATCGTCATGGCCAGGTGGCTGCCGGAGGGGAGCGGCTCCAGCAGGCGGCGGACGATGCCGACGGCGTCGTCCTCGTCGAGGACGAAGTGGACGATGGCGATCACCGTCAGGGCCACCGGCCGGTCCAGGTCGAGGGTCTCCCGCAGTTCGGGGGCGTCCAGGATGCTCGCCGGGTCGCGGAAGTCCGCCTCGATGTACGACGTCCTCCCCTCGGGCGTGCTGGCCAGGAGCCCCTGGGAGAGGGTGAGGACGATGGGGTCGTTGTCGACGTAGACCACGCGTGAGTCGGGAGCCACCGACTGGGCGATCTCGTGCAGGTTCGGGGAGGTGGGTATGCCGGTGCCGACGTCCAGGAACTGGCGCATGCCCGCTTCCTCGACGAGCCAGCGGACCGCCCGGTTCATCCAGTCCCGGTTGGCGCGCATGTGGACGGGCAGGGCGGGCCACTCCCGGGCCATGGCGTCGCCGGCCTCCTGGTCCGCCGGGTAGTAGTCCTTGCCGCCGAGGATGTAGTCGTAGATCCGCGCGGAGTGCGCGTTCTCGGTGTCGATGCGGTCGGCCGGCCATCCGTTCTCGGGCACGGGGTGTCTCCTTCGCAGGTCGTGGTTCTGGGGGCGGGGCGGACGAGCCGCGCGGGTCAGAGATCCTTGCGGATCCGGTCGAGAACGGCCTCGGTCCTGGTCGTGGGCGTCGCCTGGGCACCGGCCCGGTCGAGGGCCTCGCGGTACACCACGACGTCGTCGCCCTTGTCGAGGTAGACGGCGCCGACCAGGCCGTTGAGGTAGACGACGTCGGGCAGTTCACGCGCCCGGAACCGGAAGAGCTGGAAGGACCCGGCGCGCATGGCCGGGTGGGGGCCGTTGGTGAAGGGCATGATCTGCAGCGTCACCTGCGGCAGGCGGTTCAGTTCGACGAGGTGGCCGATCTGGTCCCGCATCACGTCCGGGCCCCCGACCGGCCAGCGGAGCACCGTCTCGTCCATCACCACCCACACCCGCGGTGGCGTCTCGCGCCCGAGCAGTTCCTGCCGGCGCATCCGCAGGGCGATCCGGCGCTCGGTGGCCTCGGCCGGGGCGTGCGGATTGCCGGCGCTCAGCAGGGCACGGGCGTACGCCTCCGTCTGCAGCAGCCCGTGGACGAACTGGCTCTCGTAGGCGCGGATCTGCAGGGCGGCCTGTTCCAGGCTGAGGTAGGCGGCGAACCAGTCCGGCATGACATCGCGGTAGGTGTGCCACCAGCCCCGTTTGTTGGCCTCACGGGCCGACTTCAGGAAGGTGTCGATCTCCTGCTGGTCGGTCACGCCGTAGACACGGAGCAGCTTCTCGGCGTCGGCGAGTCTGAGCCGGGCGACCTTGGCGGCTTCCATCCGGCGGATCGTGGAGTGGCTGACCCCGATGGCGGCGCCCGCCTCCTCGTAGGTCAGACCGGCCCGGCCGCGTAACTCCTCGAGCTGTCTGCCCAGGATCATGCGCAGGACGGAGGGGGCACCGCCCCAGTCGGTCTCCGCGGTCACGCCGTGCCCCCTCACATCGGGTGTTCCGGGCTCACCGTCTCATGCGATCGCCCGGTACGGACACGTTCGATCACTCGTCGGCGGAAGCAGCATGCACGCGGTCAGATGCAATTTTCAACTTGCCGGTTGCGAACCGCCGTTGACGAGTGCCAGAGTGTTCGCACCGTCCCCCGGCCCCGCTGAAGGGCCGTACCGGACCGGCCGATCGACCGCGGCCGGTGGGTGCATGACGGCCCCCTCGTGCGCAAGCAGACGAAAGGCCCATGGAGATGGCTCGGCTCCCCTTACCCAGGCCGCTGCACCACGCCGGGAACGAGCCCTCCTCCCCCGGACCGGCCGGAGGCGAGCCGGCGGCTCCACTCCCCCGGCCGGACGGCCCCGGACGTCTCGTCTCCGGACCCCGCGGGGCCGAACTCCATACGGAGACCCGCGCGTTCGACCTGCCGGCGACACCCGCCTCGGTCCGTACCGCCCGTGGCGGTGTGCGGGAGCTGCTCACCGCGCGGGATGTCCCCGACGAGGTGTGCGACGACGCTGTCGTCGTGGCCTCGGAGCTCCTCACCAACGCGCTCACCCACGCGGCCGGCGAACGGATCGTCTGCCGGCTGCGCGTACGGGCCGACCGGATCCGCGTCGAGGTCGAGGACCAGGCCCGCGGCCCGGAGCTGCCCGTGCTCCGCAGGCCCGGCCCCGACGACCAGAACGGACGCGGGCTGCTCCTGGTCGACGCGCTGAGCAGCGACTGGGGGGTCGGCCGCGCCCCGGGCCGGTACGGCCGCGTCGTCTGGGCGGAACTCGCCCTGCCCCGCGGAGGGCACGCACGGCCCTGAGCGGCGGGCGCCTCCCGGGTGAGGGCCCGGAGCCCCCGGCGTCCCGCGCCGTACCCCCGCGGCGAAGCACGGCGCGCGCACCCGCCCACGGCATCGCCCACGACGGGCGGCGCGTGCCGGGGCAGGGTGCCGGGGCAGGGTGCCGGGACGGCGACCGCCGAAAGCCGCTCACCGGCTGCTTCGCGCCGTCCACACCGTGCCGCGGGCCTCGTACTCGAGCATCTCCTCCAGGCCGACCGCGGCGTCCGCGCCGAGTTCCCGGCGCACCAGCCACAGGGCGAGGTCCAGTCCGGAGGTCACCCCGCCGGCGGTGACCAGGTCGCCGTCGTCGACCACGCGGGCGTTCTTCAGCACGCCGCCCTGCCGCTCCAGGTCGGCCCGCGCCCGGTGATGGGTGGTGCAGGGGCGCCCCGAGGTCAGCCCGGCGGCGGAGAGCAGCATCACGCCCGTGCACAGCGCGCTGACGGTCAGCCCCGGGCGGGTCGCGGCGGCCAGCGCCCGGGGCAGCGAACCCCGCCGGATCTCGGCCCACACACCGGGGTCCTCGCGGCGCGCGTACCCGCCGCCGGGGACGACGAGGAGGTCCGCCTCCTCGGGGGCCCACCCGTGGTCGACGCGCAGGCGGGTGCCGTAGGCGGCCTTGACGGTACGCGGGCCGTCGATCGCCACGTAGCGGGTCTCCACTTCCCGGTCCGCGAAGTGGCCCGAGGCGGAGAACACCTCGTACGGGGCGGAGAAGTCGAGTTCCTCCACACCGTCGAACATGACCACGTGGACGCGCAGGGGTCGATCACGTCCGGGGGCTTCGGAGGTGGCGGCGTCGGCCCGGGTGGCGGCGCCGGCGGTCAGCGTCGCGGCCCCGAGCGCGGTGGTGGCGTGCAGGAGGGTACGGCGGTTCATCTCGGTCGGTACTCCATTTCCCGGTCGGTCATGGGCAGGGGGACGGGCTCGTCCGCCAGGTACGGCGGTGCCGGGTCGTACTGGAGGGCACGGCGCACGGCGCGGGCGTGCTCGCGCCCGTGCAGGTGGCCGACGAGCCACAGGGCACTGTCGATGCCGGCGGAGACGCCCTGGCTGGTGAGCAGGTTGCCGTCGACGACATAGCGGGCGTCCCGGACGACGGTGACGTCGCCGCGTTCTTCGAGCGCCTCCTCGTACTGCCAGTGGGTGGCGACCCGGCGGGACCGGGCCGGGCCGGCGGCGTGCAGCAGGAAGGTCCCGGTGCAGACGCCGACCACCCAGGCGGCGCGCGCGGCGGTGCCGGTGAGCCAGCCGGTGACCCGCTCGTTGCGGGTCTCGGCCTCCCGGGCGCCGTGCCCGCCCGGTACGAGGACGACGTCCAGGGGCGGGTGGTCGCCGAGTGTGCGGTCCGGCAGTACCCGCATGCCCTGGGAACACCGGACGGGCTCGGAGCGTTCGGCGACGAGCAGGACGTCGTCCCTGCCGTCGCGCAGCCCGGAGGAGGTGGTGAACACTTCCCACGGGCCGGTGAAGTCGAGTTCCTGCGCCGAGTCGAACAGCAGGATTCCGTACGTGGTCATGGTCAGTTGCCCCAGCGCGCGGCGTCGGCCATGGTCTCCATCCGGGTCCTGTGCGGCGGCACGGACCGCTCCCTCAGCAGTTCGGACGGGAGGGAGAAGAGCGGGGCCTTCTCCGGGCGGTGCCGTGCCTGGGCGACGATCTCGTCGGTGAGGGTGGTGGCCATGGACAGCCGCGGATAGGCGGCGTGGATCGCGGCCCCGGTGGCGTCGTCGACGCAGTCGGTGTCCCAGCCGAAGTCCATGCCGGTCCCCTGGTGCACCAGGGCGCACAGGGTGCCGCGGCGCTCGGCGATGCCCGGCGTCGTGTGCAGGGCGACGGCCTCCCACACGGCGTCGACGTCGGCGGCGGGCAGGCCCTGCGCGGTGAGGAACTCCGCGGCCGTGTCGGCGCCGTCCACCTCGAACCGCTGGTGGCGGTCACCGGCCCGGGTCAGGCCGATGTCGTGCAGGACGCAAGCCAGGAACAGCAGCTCCGGATCGTAGTCACGTCCCGGCTTCGCGCCCTGGTGGTCGGCGCGGAGGCGGGCGAACAGCGCGCTGCGGACGCTGTGGTTGGCGGTCGCGGTGGACTCCGTCCCGCGCACCAGGTCCAGCGCGCGGCGGGCGACGGGGGTGTCGGGGAGCGGCGGGACGCCGGCGATCATCACGTCGTTCATGAAATCGATGATCGGCTGTGTCAACCACCCGCGACAGAGGCAGACTTGCCTCCATGCGAGAGGAAACTGCCACCCCCGCCGCACCGCACCGAGTGGCGGTGCTGGTCCTGGACGACGTGCTGCCCCTGGACCTGGGCATCCCGGCCCAGGTCTTCATCGCCGTGCCCGGTGACCCCTATGAACTGACCCTGTGCGGACGGACCGCGGGGTCGGTCCCGACCGCCGCGGGGTTCGCCGTGACGGTGACGGCCGGGCTGGAAGCGGTGCGTGACGCGGACACCGTGGTGGTCCCGGGGTACGCACCGCACCTGCGGGAGCTCCCGGCGGACGTGCTCGCCGCACTGGCCGGGGCCCACGCCCGGGGCCGGCGGCTGGTGTCCATCTGCACCGGGGCGTTCGCGCTGGCCGCGGCCGGGATCCTGGACGGCCGCGAGGCCACCACCCACTGGAGGTACGCCGACGAACTGGCGGCACGCCACCCGAGGGTGTCGGTGGACCCGCGCGTGCTCTACGTGGACGAGGGACAGGTGCTGACCTCGGCGGGCGTCGCCGCCGGCATCGACCTGTGCCTGCACCTGGTGCGACGCGACCTCGGCGCGCGGACGGCGAACCAGGTGGCGCGCTCCCTGGTCTCCGCTCCCCACCGCGACGGCGGGCAGGCGCAGTACATCAGACGGCCGCTGGCCCCCGACACGTACGGCGTCACCCTCGCACCCACCCGGGCGTGGGCCCTGGCCCGCCTGCACGAACCGCTGACGGTCCCCCGGCTCGCCGCGCACGCGCACATGGCACCGCGGACCTTCGCCCGGCGGTTCGTCGCCGAGACCGGCACGACTCCCCTGCGGTGGCTGCTCGCCGCCCGGCTCGACCGTGCCCGGGAGCTCCTGGAGAGCACCGGACTCGCCGTCGACCACATAGCCGACCGATGCGGTCTGGGCAGTCCCTCGAACCTCCGGCTGCACTTCCGCCGCACCCTCGGGACGACACCCACCGCCTATCGCGCGGCGTTCACCCCCACGGCGAACCCCGACGAGGACCACCGGCCCGCCGGCCGCCCCGCCGGCCCGGAGCGCCCCGGAGCCGGCGGGCCCAAGACGCCGTGTGCCCCTGCTCGACGCAGCACAGCGGGCACCCGGTCGGCGCCGGAGTGAGCACGCCACCGTCACGTCACGCCGGGGCCTGCCCGCTCCTCACGGGACCTCGGGCCGACGGACGGCCGCGGGGCCGGGCACCCGCGGAGCACCGGTGGTGCACCACCGGCATCCCACCCGCACCACGATCGGACGAACAGCCGCCCCTGCAGGTCAACGCCCGTCTCTGCGCGGCTTCAAGGGTGCGTTCGGCAGCTCCGGCGCGGGCAGGGGAGCCCCGTCGTATCCGTGCACCTCGCCGAAACGGGTCCCCTTCATCCAGTCCTCGCGAGCCTGGACGATGTCGTCGTGCGACCGGCCGATGAAGTTCCACCAGGGCCCAGGCCGTACCCAAGGACGACACCGTCGCCGGCATACGCGCCCTGCACAACGCCGCCCGCTCCGCCGTCAAGGCCCGCATCGCCGCCCTGAACCAGATCGGCCGGCTCCTGATCACCGCCCCCGAGACCATCCGCGCCAAGTACGGCCGTCTCAGGGGCACGGACAGCGGTGTTCAGTATGCAGACACGCCGAACCGCGACATCACGCCGCGTTCACGATCGCGTCGCGATCCCTTCGTGAACCTTCCATAGCATTCCCGGCGTCCACATCCCTACTAAGGAGTAACATGAGCGCCTTCGCTCTCAGCACCCTGACCGCACTCGCCACCGCGTTAACCCTGACCACCGGTCCCACGGCCCCGGTGACCGTCACGGCCACCGTGGAGACTCCCGCGGTGTACGACGACGAGGCCGGCGGCAACGCCGACGCCGACGACCCGGCCGTGTGGGTCGACCCCGAGAACCCCGGCCGCAGCATCGTCATCGGCACGCTGAAGGAGGCCGGCCTCGATGTCTACGGACTCGACGGCCGCCGTCTGCAGCACATAGCGGCACCCCAGGCCCCGGACGAGGACGCCGAGCCCGGCCGCTTCAACAACGTCGACATCGTCTACGGTTTCGAACTGGACGGCGAGAAGACGGACCTGGCCCTCGTCAGCGACCGGGGCCGCGACCGTATCCGCGCCTACGCCATCGACCCCGCAGCCGTCGCGGCCGGCAAGCCGCCACTGAAGGACGTCACCGCAGCCGACGCCGCACCGGTCTTCGCCGCCGACGAGGCCGGGGTGGACGACCAGCGCACCTCCTACGGCCTGACCGCCTTCACGGACGACGACGCCTACGTGGTGGTGTCGCAGCGCGAGGAGACCCGCCTGCGTCTGCTCCAGCTGAAGGACGACGACGGGCGCGTCGGCTACGAGACCGAGGACACCCTCGACCTGCCCGCCACCTTCGCCCTGCCCGACGGCACCGACTGGACCCCGTGCGCGGACCCCGGTGAGAACCCCCAGGTCGAGGGCATGGCCGTCGACCTGGAGGAGCACGTCCTGTACGCCGCCCAGGAGGCGGTGGGCCTGTGGCGGATCGACCTGGACGACGAGGAGTTCGAGGACCCTGAGCTCGTCGACCGCGTCCGCGAGTACGGCACGCCGTGGACGTACGACGCCGAGGAGGAGGAGTGCGTCCTCGACACGGACAACGACCCCGGCTTCGGCGGTGAGCACCTGAGCGCCGACGCGGAGGGCGTCACCATCTACCACGCCGAGGACGGCACTGGATACGTCCTCGCCTCCAGCCAGGGCGACGACACCTTCGCCGTGTACGAGCGCGACGGGGACAACGGCTACCTCGGCTCGTTCGCCGTCACCGACGGCGCCACCGACGGCGTGCGGCACTCCGACGGCTCCACGGTCGTCAACGTCCCTCTGGGTCGGTCCTTCCCCAAGGGTCTGCTGATCACCCACGACGGCGAGGCCACCCCGGCCGACGGCGACCGCGAGGGCACCAACTTCAAGTTCGTCCGCTGGGACGCCGTCGCCGGCGCATTCCCCGAACCGCTCACGGTCGACACCGACTCCTTCGATCCCCGCGACGCGGACTGACCCCACCCGTCAGCCCGCACCCTCCGGCTCCGCGTCGCCCCGAACCACCGCGCCGGCTAGAGAGGACAGCGGAGCGACGGGACCGGGACGGTGCCGCAACGCGAGCGGTTCTCAGGCGCGGTGGGGGCCGCTGTGAGAACCCCGAGTGTCTTCTGTCAGATGTGCCGTACCGCACATCAGCGGGGAAGCGGCTACTCGAAGTGGACCACGTCGATGACCACACGGCAGGCGGGCGTGACTACCCAAGCGCAATGATCGCTCTCTGCCCCAACTGTCATGCCGACAAGACCCGGAGTGCAGGTCGTAACGAGTTGAGGGAGCGACTTCGGGCTGAAGCCCTGAAGCGGCATGAAACGCGGCGAGGCAAGGACCAGGATTGAAGCCGCTGCCCGGGGCACACCGCCCCGGGCAACAAAAGGGACGCGCCCATTGGGCCGCGTCCGTCGATGGTGCTCACTCACGGCAACTGTGGTTTCGGGTAATTGGTGGTCAGGTTCCGGTGGCGGTCCGTACGTTCTGTACGCACACGAGTTCGGCGGGCGGCGCTGCAGTGCATTGTCAGGTATCCGCAAGGGGCAGGTGCGGGCGGCCAGGGAGTGCTCCTGCGGTACGGGATGGCGTCGGATAGCTCGCTGCGGGAAGATGGACACGTGTTCTCGGATCGCGGTGGTCGATATCTTCAATCTCTCCAGCGTCAAGCCGCGCACGCGCACAGCCATTGCCAGTTCCTGGCCGAGCGGATGCGGCTGCTGGCCGGGTGGATCGGCGCCGGGGACATGGGACTGTGGGAAAGAGCGCAGCACCTTCGGCGCTTCTTCGAGGACGTAGAGGAGCACTACCGGCGGGTGGCGAGGGCGGCGGAGCGGCCGCCGCCGGACGACCGACGCGCTCGGCGAAGCCAACGGCGGGAGCTCCAGGCGACTGTGGATGAAATGCGCCGCAAGGTGGATGAGTTGGACAGAATGATCCTTGGGTTGGAGGTCGAGCACCGCCTTCAGGCTGGCGCGAGCGGTCAGCATCCACCCGAAGCCGACAGCTGAATGGCCTGGTGGCGTCGGCGCCAGGTCCGCCACCACCGTTTGTAAGCCTGGTTGCGGGGCTGTTCGGGCAGAACGAAGTCCCGCAGGATGCGTACGAGTTCGGGGCTGGACAGCGGCACGAGCGTGATACCTGCGACCGTGGCGGGAGTGCCTGCCTTTGCCATGGCCTCAGCGAGAGTGAGGGCAAGGACGACGGTCCAGGCCCAGTCGTACTCGCGGGTGCCCTTGGAGCCGTGCCCGTGCGCATGCGCATGCGCTGCCACTGCTCCGGTCTGACCTTGTTGATCGCGTGGCGCGCTTCCCACCGCTTCCCGAATCCGCAGGTGATCACGTGGTCGGTCTTGACGGCGACCGCGTAGCAGCGTCCGAGCTCGCGGTATGACCTGCGGTGCCGCCGACCGGAATACACCTCGTCACCCGCGAACCACGAAGCGCTGAGGCCGAGTTGAAGAGCGTCGCGGACCATGGCGATGGCCTGCTCGAGCTTCGTGGCGAACATGACCTCCTCCGGGACACCGGCCAGGTCGCGGCGCTCCTCGTCCGCAGCCCAGTCCTGCCGCGGCCCCGACGCAGGTGGCGGAGGACTTCGCTTCGCCGGTCTCGTCGGTGACCAGCACCACGTCCTGGCCTGCGAGTTCACGCACAACGAGGCGAGCGATGTTCTCGCGGGCCTGGTCGTGGTCGAACTTCCCCCTCGACAGCAGATGGTGCATGCGGTGCGGCCCTGGTTGCCCCGCCTGCTGTGCCGGCGTCCAGCAGTTTCGCGTGTCCAGCAGCCCCAGCAGCCCCGCGATCATCGCTGCGGCTGTCGCACGGGGCTCACCTCTTGCGAAACAGCTCGAGATCGTGTCCCTCGACACCTCGAACACCCGCTGCCACGCGACCCGGGCTATCGTGTCCTCCGCGGCCACCGCTTCCTGATCGCTCGTCACAAAGCATCATGATCGCGGTGGCCGATCTGCCGCCCTTACCCGACCCCCACAAGCTCCTGACCTGCACCAACGATGAATCTACAGCTGCGGTGTCCGACTCAGTCGATCACTGGCGGCGCAGGGTGGCGAGGCGATACCGGCAGGCGAAGGGCCCCTGAGCCATCGTCAGCAGTGTGGACGGTCCAGGTGGCGTGGAAAGTACGGCTGTTCGAGCTGCGCGAGTAGGTGGTCATCGTCTTCTCGTTGATGAAGAGACCGTTCGCCACGAGGACGTCGACGGGATCGCGGGGAGGTCTCGTGGTCACTGTCGTGACACTGGATGGACCGGGCGGCTGGTCCACCGTCATCGAACTGCTCGTCGCTGTCGACACCGAGCAGGGGCCGGGTCGGGATACCTGCCCGCCAAGCACACCCCTTGTCGGATTCCCACAAGCGGCACACAGTGTCACGCCAGGGCGGTTGCCACGGGACGAGCCCGTCGACTTCAGACCCGGCATCAGCGAAGCGCTGTAGCGCCGAGGGCGCCTCATGAAGGGGCGAGTGGAGAGGACGCCGCCCCGCCAGCTACCTGACGCACGATCAGAAAAGTCAGCAAAAGGTCAGCATTGGTTCGACTGGAACTGCCCGCAGATGCCCATACATTGAGAACTGCGGACAGCTTCAGAGGTGCCCAGAGGGCAGGAACCGAAGACCCGCGCCAGGGGATGGCCACGTCACCGGGCGGGCGCAGCAGCGATCTTGAGGCCCTTAGTTCAGGACTCATGTTTTCGCAGGTCAGCGCATCCTTCCTCGCGGCTTCAAGGGTGCGTTCGGCAGCTCCGGTGCGGGCAGTGGAGCCCCGTCATATCCGTGCACCTCGCCGAAACGGGTCCCCTTCATCCAGTCCTCGCGAGCCTGGACGATGTCGTCGTGCGACCGGCCGATGAAGTTCCACCACATGACGATCTCCTCCTGGAAGGGCGGCCCGCCCAGGAGCAGCAGCCGGGCCGGGTCCGTCGCCCGGTTGGCCAGGGTGAGGGCGGTGCGGCCCGGGGGCACGTATCCCAGTTCGGCCGGCTGCAGGGGCGTGTCGGCGAGGAGGACGTCGCCGCTGTCGACGAGGACCCCGTGTTCGAAGCCGGGGTCCACGTCGAGGGTCACGCGGGCGCCCGGGTCCAGGGTGATCTCGGCGCCGAGCAGCGGGGTGAAGGTGCGCACCGGTGAGGTGTCGCCGGCGAGCGTGCCCAGGAAGACGCGCGCCTCGCCGCCGTCCAGCGCGACCGGGGAGGGGACGTGGTGCTGGAAGTCCCGGGCCGTGTCGCGGTGTTCCGCGGGCAGCGCCACCCACAGCTGCGCGCCGTGCAGGATCCGGGTGCTCCCGGTGGAGACCTCGGAGTGGCTGATGCCGTACCCGCCGGTCATGAGGTTGAGTTCGCCGGGCCGGACGAAGGCGTGGCTGCCGAGGCTGTCGCGGTGTTCGATCTCGCCGCTGAACAGCCAGCTGACCGTCTGCAGGCCGGTGTGCGGGTGCGGCGGCACCCGCATGCCCCCGGACTCGGTGATGTCGTCGGGACCGTAGTGGTCGGCGAAGCACCACGCCCCGATGAGGGTGCGCGCCCGCTGGGGCAGGGTTCGCCGCACCCGCATGGCCCGGGGGCCGCCGAGGGGCACGTCCCTCGGGGTGAGGATCTCGATGCCCGGCGGGGGCGGTCCGTCGACGTCCGCGCCGCAGAGCGCCTCCGTCGGATGCGTTTCCGTGTTGCTCATGTTCCGATCCTCCACCACCACAGAAAAGTTCGGGGTTCAACTTTAATGGGTCGACCATGACAAGACGAGTGTCCCGGGAGCGCGCGCCGACGGCCGTGAGCCTCGGCCGTCCCGGGAATCCGCAGGTGAACCGTCTGCGAGAATGGGCGCGACCGCTCGTCGTACAACGGGAGCCCGCACGGTGTCACCACAGCACGAAGCCCTCGCGACCTCCGCGGCCTCCGGGGACCGCAAGGACCTCCAGGCCGACTGCGCCAACTGCTTCGGCCTGTGCTGCGTGGCCCTGCCCTTCGCCCGCTCCGCCGACTTCGCCGTCGACAAGGCCGCGGGGCAGCCGTGCTCCCACCTCCGGGCGGACTTCCGCTGCGGCATCCACGAGCGGCTGCGCGACAAGGGCTACTCCGGCTGCACCGTCTTCGACTGCTTCGGCGCCGGGCAGAAGGTGTCGCAGGTCACCTTCGGCGGCACCGACTGGCGCCGGGCGCCGGAGTCGGCGCGCTCCATGTTCGAGGTCTTCCCCGTGATGCGGCAGCTGCACGAGCTGCTCCATTACGTCACCGAGGCCCTCGGGCTCGCCGCGGCCCGCCCCGTCCACAAGGAGCTGCGGCGGGCGCTGGCCCGGATCGACGGCCTGACCCGCGGCAGCGCCGAGTCGATCACCGGGCTGGACGTGAACGCGCTGCGCGGCGAGGTCAACCCGCTGCTGCTGCGGGCGAGCGAACTCGCCCGGGCCCGGGTCCCCGGCCGCAGGAAGAACCACCGCGGAGCCGATCTGATCGGTGCCCGGCTGTCCGGCGCCGACCTGCGCGGGGCGAGCCTGCGCGGCGCCCTCCTCGTCGCCGCCGACCTCGGCGGGGCGGATCTGCGTGACGCCGACCTGATCGGCGCCGACCTGCGCGACGCGGACCTCGGCGGCGCCGATCTCACCGGCGCCCTCTTCCTCACCCAGGCGCAGCTCGACGCGGCCCGGGGCGACGCGACCACCGTGCTGCCCCCTGCCCTCAGCCGGCCCGCCCACTGGTAGGCGCGGGCGGTCCCGACAGTCCGGCGAGCACCTTGTCGGGGGTCAGCGGGAGTTCGCGGAAGCGGACGCCGGTGGCGTGGTGGACGGCGTTGCCGATGGCGGCCGCGCTGCCCACGTTGCCGATCTCGCCGATCCCCTTGCTGCCCATCGGGTTGAGGCGGGTGTCGTCCTCGTCGATCCAGTGCGCCTCCACGGCGGGCACGTCGGCGTGCGCGGGCACGTGGTACGACGCCAGGTCGGACTCGGTGAAGTCGCCGAACGCGGCGTCCATCGTGCTGCCCTCGGTCAGCGCCATGCCCAGCCCCATGACCATGCCGCCGATGAACTGGGAGCGCGCGGTACGGGCGTTGAGGATCCGTCCGGCGGCGAAGACACCGAGCATCCGGCGCACCCGGACCTCGCCGGTGACGGAGTCGACGGTGACCTCGGCGAAGTGCGCGCCGAAGGCGTGGCGGGCGTAGGGGCTCTCGGCGTTCGCCCGACCCGTCGTGTCGGCGTGGGCGGTGACGCCCTCGTCGGGCAGCCGGCCGGTGAGACCACCGAGCCGGCCCGCGAGCCTGGTGCACGCGTCGTGCACGGCCCATCCCCAGGAGGCGGTTCCGGAGGACCCCCCGGCCAGGGACGCGGACGGCAGGTCGCTGTCGCCGATGTCGGCCCGTACCCGGTCCAGGGGCACGCGGAGGGTGTCGGCCGCCACCTGGGCGAGCACGGTGCGGGCTCCGGTGCCGATGTCGGTGGCGTTGACGCGGACGACGAAGGTCCCGTCCGGCAGCGCCCGTGCCTCGGCGGTGGACGGCTGCACGAGGACGGGGTAGGTGGCCGCCGCGACGCCCGTGCCGACGAGCAGGGGTCCCTCCGCCCGGGTACGGGGACGGGGGTCCCTGCGGTCCCAGCCGAAGCGGCGCGCGCCCTCGCGCAGACACTCCGTGAGGTGCCTGCTGCTGAACGGTTTGCCGCTGTCCGGTTCGCGCTCGGGTTCGTTGAGGAGGCGCAGCCCGACCGGGTCCATGCCGAGGGCGCCGGCGAGTTCGTCCACCGCCGACTCCAGGGCGTACATGCCGGGGCATTCACCGGGGGCGCGCATCCAGGAGGGACTCGGCACGTCGAGCCGGACCACGCGGTGGAGCGTGCGGCTGCTCGGGGTGGCGTACATGACGCGTGCGGGGACCGCCGCCTGCTCCACGAACTCCTTGATGCGGGAGCTGTGCGTGACGATCTCGTGGGTCAGGGCGGTCAGCCGGCCGTCGGTGCCCGCGCCGAGCCGCAGCCGGTGCAGGGTGGGGGCCCGGTGGCCGACGACGGCGGGAAGGTGGCGGCGGGGCAGGGCGACGGTCACCGGCCGGCCGGTCTCGCGGGCGGCCATGACGGCGAGCACGACGTCGGGGCGTGGGGTGCCCTTGGAGCCGAAGCCGCCTCCCACGTGGCCGGTGTCGACGGTGATCCGGTCCTCGGGCAGTCCGAACAGCGCGGCGAGCACGGCGCGCACCGCCGTGCCGCCCTGGCTGGAGGTGTGCACGACGAGGCGGTCGCCTTCCCACTCGGCCGTACTGGTGTGGGGTTCCATGGGGTGGTTGTGCAACGGCGGCACACGGTAGGAGACGTCGATCCGGACGGGAGCCGAGGCGAAGGCGCCGTCGGGATCCCCGTACTCACGGCGGGCCGGGTGTCCGGCGTTGGCGGTCTCCGGTTCGTACGCCTCGGGGTGGTCCGCGGTGAGGCTCACGTCGTGCTCCTCCACGGCGTACTCGACCCGGACCGCCGCGGCTGCGGCACGGGCCTCCTCCGGGGAACGGGCGACGACGAGCGCCACGAACCAGCCGCGGTGCGGCACGCGGGAGTCCTGCAGCACGGCCAGGGTGGGGTCGTCGGGCTCGGCGAGCCGGGGGGCGTTCTCGTGGGTGAGCACGGTGAGGACGCCGGGCCGGCCGAGGGCGGCCGTGGTGTCGACGGCCGTCACCCGGCCGCGGGCGACGGTCGCGGGGACCGGCCAGGCGTGGGCGCGGTCCGGCAGGGGATGCTCGGCGGCGTAGCGGGCGCCGCCGGTGACCTTCTGGCGTCCTTCGCGGCGTTCGGCCGGAGCACCCGGCGCGGTACCGGTGCCGGTCATGAGTCCTCCGTGAGGTGTCGGGTGCGCCGGGCCGGCGGCGCGAGCCGGGTCAGGACGTCCACGGCGAGGTTCCGGGCGAGGGGCACCTTGTGGCCGTTGTCCCGCAGCGGCCGGGCCGCCTCGAGTTCCAGGTCCACGGCGTGGGCGAAGGCGTCCGCGGTCGCCGGGGCGCCGCGCAGCGCGGCCTCGGCGCGCCGCGCCCGCCACGGTTTGTGGGCGAGCGCGCCGAAGGCGAGCCCCACGTGGGTGACGGTGCCGTCGTCCGCCGTGTCCAGGACGGCGGCGACCGACGCCAGGGCGAACGCGTACGAGGCGCGGTCGCGGGCCTTGCGGTAGGCGGAGGGCAGCGACGCCGTGGCGGCCGGCAGCAGCACGCCGGTGATCAGTTCGCCGGGCCGGATCTCGGTGTCCCGCTCCGGGTGGTCGCCGGGGAGCCGGTGGAACCGGTCCGCAGGGACGTCCCGGGCGCCCTGGCCGCCGTACAGTTCCACGCGTGCGTCCAGGGCGGCCAGGGCGACCGCCATGTCCGAGGGGTGGGTGGCGACGCAGTGCTCGGAGTGGCCGAGCACCGCGTGGTCGCGGTGGGTGCCCTCCCGGGCGCCGCAGCCGGTGCCCGGTGTGCGCTTGTTGCACGGCTTGGACAGGTCCTGGAAGTAGGGGCAGCGGGTGCGCTGGAGGAGGTTGCCGCCGGTGGTCGCGGCGTTGCGCAGCTGTCCGGAGGCGCCGGCGAGGAGCGCCCGGGACAGGGCGGGGTAGCGGTCGCGGACCAGGGGGTGGGCCGCGAGGTCACTGTTGCGGACGGTGGCGCCGACGCGTACGGAGCCGTCGGGCAGTTCCTCCACCGTGTCCAGCGGCAGACGGCTGACGTCGACGAGGACGCCGGGGCGTTCCACGCCCAGTTTCATCAGGTCGACGAGGTTGGTGCCGCCGCCGAGGCAGCGCGCGCCGGGATGTGCGGCGAGCGCCTCGACCGCCTCCTGAACGGTGCCGGCCCGTACGTATCCGAAGGATTTCACTCAGATCACGTCCCGCACGGCCTCGACGATGTGCGGATAGGCGCCGCAGCGGCACAGGTTGCCGCTGAGCCGTTCGCGGATCTCGGCGGCGTCCAGCGGGACGGGGCGTCCCGAGGGGGTGGCCGGGTCGGTGACGTGGGACGGATGGCCGGCCGCGGCCTCGGCGAGGGCACCGACGGCGGAGCAGATCTGTCCCGGCGTGCAGTACCCGCACTGGAAGGCGTCGCGGTCGAGGAACGCCTGCTGCAGGGGGTGCAGGCCGTCGCCGTCGTCGGTGAGGCCCTCGACCGTGGTGACGTCGCGGCCGTCCAGGGACACGGCCAGGAGCAGGCAGCCGTTGACGCGGCGGCCGTCGACCAGGACCGTGCAGGCCCCGCACTGGCCGTGGTCGCAGCCCTTCTTGGCCCCGGTGAGGCCGAGGTCCTCGCGCAGGACGTCCAGCAGGACCCGCCGGTGGTCGAGGAGGAGGGTGTGCGGCTTGCCGTTGACCCTGAGAGTGGTTTCCGAGCGGTGCTCGGTGGTGGGATCACTGCTCATGATGGGGATGGCCTTCCGGGCGGGCGGCGCTCAGCCGGCGGCGTTGTCGACGCGGAGCCGTACCTGTTCCTCCAGGCGCCGGAGGCTGGTGTCCAGGGCCTCGCCCACGGCCTTCTCCCCCGGGTCGTGGCTGTCGTCGAAGAAGGACAGGTGCACCGTGACCTCGCTGGCCCCGCTGCCGATGCCGGCGACCTGCAGCCAGCCGGTGTAGCTGCCCTGCTCACGCGTGCCCCATTCGAGCCGCATCTGGTCCCGCCGGGCCCGCAGCAGCGCGGAGGTGTCCTCGTCGGAGCGGTCCTCGTGCACGGTGACGGCGGGCAGTTCCTCGGCGTGCACGTGCAGGTCCTCGGGCAGCCAGTCACCCATCTGGTCGATGTTGGCCGCCTGGTCGAAGACGTGCTCGGGTGATGCGGGCATCGTGTGTGAACGCTCGTACTCGGTCATGGCGGTACCGTCCTTCGTCTCGGTTGTCCGGCAGGACCGGGGCTGCCGTGGGGGGCGGCCCCGGGACACGGCGCTATGCGTCGCCGAAGACCGCCTTCTGCACCTCGTTGGGGCCGTCGAACCGCTTGGTGCCGGTCTGTCCCAGCTTCTTGACGAGGGTGTCGTCCGCGCCGTCGCTCTTCGCCACCGAGACGAGGTCGTCCTTGCCGGCGGGGTCGGCGCCCTTGAGGGCCTTCTGCAGGTCGATCGGGTCGAGGTCGGCCATGGCAGCCTCCCGTGGTGGAGCGGCGCGGCGTGTCCGCGCGGGGAAGTGGCGGGTACCCAGGGCGCCCGGGGGTGATTCAGCCCCGGCCCCCGGCCCTGAACCGAGTAGGCGGCGCCGCCGGTCCGAGTACGCGTACTCAGGCGCGGGGAGTCCGCCGTGCCCGAAGCTGGCCGGCAGGAATCCCGTCTGCCGGAAGGACGTTCCTTGCTCAGCCGTGCCGCCGCCGTCCTGCTGCCGCTGTTCGGGCGGCTCACCGTCACCCGCGAGACCGACGGGCCGTTCCCCGCGGGCAGTGTCTTCGTCGCCAACCACGACTCGCTGGCCGATCCGGCGCTCGTGCTGGCCGCCCTGCGCGAGGTGGGCGTGGCACCGGCCGTCCTGGCGACGGCGGGGCTGTGGCGGGTGCCGGTGCTGGGGCGCGCCCTGTCGCAGGGCGGGCACGTTCCCGTGCACCGGGGATCGGCCCGCGCGGCGGACGCGCTGGAGGCCGCGGCGGAGGTGGTGCGGTCGGGACGCCATGTGCTCATCTACGCGGAGGGGGGCCTGCCGTCGCGCCGGGACGCGGGGTGTGCCGCGCCCCGGCCGTTCCGTACCGGTCTGGCACGGCTTTCAGCCGCCACCGGCGCCCCGGTCGTCCCCGTGGGCCAGGCGGGGGCCCGGCGGCTGGCCTCCGGACCGGTCGCGAAGCAACTGGCCGGTGTGCTCACCGCTCCGGTGCGCCGTCCGCGCCTCCACGTCCACATCGGCCGTCCCGTGCGCCTGCCGTCCGGGACGGCGGCCGGTACGGAGGCGGCGCACCGGGCGGTCGCCACCGCCTGGCGGCGGGCCGCCCGGGCCGTGGGCGAGCAGGTCCACGACGGCTGACCGGGCGGCTACCGGTCGGCGGCTACCGGTCGTCCGTGTCGGTGCGGCCGACCAGGCGTTCGTAGCGCTGCCGGGCGGCCTGCGGGCTGCGCAGGCCGAGGCCGAAGGCGATCTCGGGCCAGGTCATGCCGCGTCCGCGCGCCATCTCGAGGAGTCCGACCTCCAGTTCGTCCATCTCCGCGCGGGCACGCGGTACGAGGCTCAGCGCGGCGGTGATGTCCGCGCGGTCCACCTCGGGTTCGCCGTCCTCGGGCAGCGCGGCGCCGCTGAGCAGGAAGGCCACGAGCCTGACCGCCTCGTGCGGACCGATCACGCCGGGGTGGATCTGGCGGCGGCGCTGTGCGTCCGTGGCCGCGTGCCGCTCGGCGATGCGGAACAGGGAGGCGTACACCCGTTGTGCTCGTGCCGCGTCGGAACTCGGCGGTGTGAAGGGGTCGTCGGAGTGTTCGTGAGTCTTCGGAGACATGGCACGAGCATCACAGGATGAACATTCCGTTGTCAACGGAAAATTTCCACCGGAGACCGATGACTCCCCACGCCCCCGCACGTCTGCACCTGCGACGGACTCATCCGCCGACCGGGACACAAGACGAGGGGACAACGCCATGAGCGCCGAGCGGACCACCACGGACAACGCCTTCTCCTACCACCTGACCCGCACGCTGGACGCCCCCGTGGGCAGGGTGTGGCAGGCGTGGACCACTCCGGACCGGTACGCCCGGTGGGCGTACGCCGCTCCCGGCTCCGTCGAGATGGACGTACGGCCGGGCGGCGCCTGGAAGGCCACCATGGTCACGCCGGACGGCGGCGAGTTCCCGCTGACCGGGTCCTACCTCGACGTCGCCGAGAACCGCCTGCTGGTGGTGGGGATGGACGTGCCCGGGAAGCCCGAGCCGTCGGTGATGGCCGTGGAACTCGCCGAGGACGGCGGCCGGACGCGGATCGCGCTCCGCCAGACGTGCGACACGGCGGAGGAGCGCGACATGGCCGAGCAGGGCAGCACCATGCTCCTCGACGGTCTGACCGCCTTCCTGGCCGAGGACGCCTAGGCGACGGGCCGGGCTCGCGTGGTCGGACCCGCCCGCCGGTGCGACGCTGGGGTGGACAGGTTCCGAGGACGAGAGCCCTGGAGGGAGACCGATGGGACGGGACGTCCCGGCGCTCACCTTCACCCGCGAGGACCGCCGCCGCTACCGGATCAAGATGCAGGAGTGCCTCGAGACGTTCGCGCAGATGCTGCGCGAGTCACGCTTCGAGGCCGAGCGGCCCCAGGTGGGTCTGGAGATCGAGCTGAACCTGGTCGACGACCGGGCCGAGCCCGCGATGCGCAACACCGATGCGCTGGAGGCGATCGCGGACCCGGCCTGGGCCACGGAGCTGGGCCGGTTCAACCTCGAGATCAACATCCCGCCGCGGCGGCTCACGGCGGGCGGCCCCGACTCCTGGGAGTCCGAGATCCGCGACGCGCTGAACCACGCGGAGGAGCGCGCCAGGTCGATCGGCGCCCGTCTGATCATGACGGGCATCCTCCCCACCCTGCGCCAGGAGGACGTCGGCGAGGGAGCGCTGTCGGAGAACCCGCGCTACCGGCTGCTCAACGACCAGATCTTCGCGGCGCGCGGGGAGGACCTGCACATCGAGGTGACCGGCATCGACCGGCTGCGCACCTACGCGGACACGATCACCCCGGAGGCCGCCTGCACCAGCACGCAGTTCCACCTCCAGGTGTCCCCGGAACAGTTCGCCGCCTACTGGAACGCGGCGCAGGCGATCGCCGGCGTCCAGGTCGCGCTCGCCGCCAACTCCCCCTTCCTGTTCGGCAAGGAGCTCTGGCACGAGACCCGGATCCCGCTGTTCGAGCAGGCCACCGACACCCGCCCGCAGGAGATCAAGGTGCAGGGCGTGCGGCCCCGGGTGTGGTTCGGGGAGCGCTGGATCACCAGCGTCTTCGACCTCTTCGAGGAGAACCTGCGCTACTTCCCGGCCCTGCTGCCCCTGTGCGACGAGCAGAACCCGGCGGAGACGCTGGAGCGGGGCGACATCCCCGAACTCGGGGAGCTGACCCTGCACAACGGCACCATCTACCGCTGGAACCGCCCGGTCTACGCCGTCGCCCAGGACAAACCGCACGTACGGGTGGAGAACCGGGTGCTGCCCGCCGGCCCGACCGTGGCCGACACCCTCGCCAACGGCGCCTTCTACTACGGGCTGACCCGCGCCCTGGTGGAGGAGGACCGTCCGGTGTGGTCACGGATGTCCTTCTCGGCCGCCGAGGACAATCTGCGGACGGCGGCGCGGTACGGCATCGACGCCCGGCTGTACTGGCCCGGGATGGGCGAGGTGCCCGCGTCCGAACTGGTGCTGCGGCGGCTGCTGCCGCTGGCGCACCGCGGGCTGGAGCGCTCCGGCATGGACGACGCCTGGCGCGAGCCGCTGCTCGGCGTCATCGAGCAGCGCTGTGTCACCGGCCGCAACGGAGCGGTGTGGCAGAAGGAGATGTTCCACCACATCGAGGACTCCGCGCGCTGCGGCCGCCACGAGGCGCTGCGGCGCATGACGCAGCAGTACATCGACTACATGCACCTCAACGCCCCGGTCCACACCTGGCCCGTCGACTGACGGTGATGATGTTCGTGGTGACGCTGCGGGTGGGCCTCCGGGCCGGGCCCGCCCGTCAGCCCGGCCGGCGGCCCGTGCCCCGCTTGCCCTCCTCGCCCCGGTCCGCGTACTCCTCGCCCCGTCGTACGTCACTGCGCGCGACGTCGCCCGGGACGGAGGTGCGCTCCTCCTCGACGTGCTTGCGGCCCGCTCCGCGCGACGGCGCGTGTTCCTCCGCGTGGAAGGAGCGGCGGGCGCTCGGGTTCTCCTCCTGCCGCGTCTCGTCGACGTCCGGGGACCAGCCGTGGTGCCCACTCCCCTGGTGACGGCCGGCCCCGCGGCCCCGTGACGGTCGCGGCGACTTGCGATCCTCGGGCATGTGTCGGCCCACCTGTCCGCTCTCGTAGGGGCACGTCCCTCAGCACCCCGGCAGTAAAAGCGTCCCACTCATTGCATTTCTGGTCACATCGGATGATTCGGGGTCGGTCGCGCTCCTTGCCATGCGGACGGAAGCATCACCCGCGAGGGTGAGGAACGGGATTCGTGTCGACGCTCGCAGGCCGGTGTGTCCGACCGACGCAGCCGGCGACGCTGGTCGGTGAACTCTCGCGACCTCACCGAGAAGGGTGCCCGACGTCGCCTGGGCGCCGGGCGTGCGCGTGACAGCCTGCCGTAGAACCACTACGGATCGCTGATCTGACTGGTGACCCTGCCGCGGCGGGTGGGCGCCGCGGCAGTGCAGCGGCTCGTCCGGGAGGCGCTTCCGGTCGGTGCCGAGCGGGCGCGGGACATCGGCCCGGCCGACCGGGTGATCGCGTGCCCTTCCGCCCGCTTCCCCGCCGAGGTCATCCGGCCGGCCCAGCGCTGGGCGGGTTCTTCCGGGGCGCGGTCGCGGCTCGTCGCGAAGAAGGCCGAGCGCGAGCGCCGGGAGGCCGTCACCCCACTGGCCGCGGTGCGCGAGCGGGAACTCGCGCGCATGCGCAGGATTTTCTTCGACCCCGGCGCTCCGTACCACGCGCCGCGCCGGGCGTTCGTGCGCAAAGAGCCCTCACCGGCCGCGCCTGCGGTGCCGTCCGGGGCGGCCGAGGACACGGGCCGGGACACCGGCGTGTCCGCATCCCTCCCCCAGGAGGCGTTGATGAACGCAGCACCCCCGGCCACGAGCGCCGAGGCGGAGACGTCCGGCGGCATCGGCACGGACGAGAAGCCGATCCGCATCCTCTGGATCAACGCCGGGCTGAGTCGCGACGGCGACTCGGTTGACGGCCGCCATGCAGCCCGGCATCGAGGAGATCGCCCTGGGCTGTGTGCCGGGCCCGCCGAAGATCGCCGTGCACCGGCCGCTCATCGACTTCGGGTGCGGGCCGGTCGGCGGCGCGGACACGTTCATCGAGTGGTCCTCCAAGGGCGAGCGCAGGGAGATCGATCCGTTCGTCCTGGTGATCGAGGGGTCCGCGCCGGTGATCCCGCTGGACGACAAGCTGCGCCCCACCTGGCTGCTCGGGGCCACCGTGCACGAGGGGTACGACCGGGCCGGCCACTACGGGCAGGGCCGGTTCGCCGCCTCGTACGACTCCCCGCGATGCCTGGTGAAGATCGGCTGCTGGAGGGCCCGTGGTGAAGTGCGACGTGCCCGGGCGCGGCTGGATGAACGGCATCGGCGGCTGCCCGAACGTCGGCGGCATCCGCATCGCCTGCACCATGCCCGGCTTCCCCGACAAGTTCATGCCGCTCATGGACGAGCCGCCCGGCGCGAAGCTCTCCACCACCGCCGGCGGCGCGGACGGTGGACAAGGAACCCAAGTGGCGGCACACCGGCCGGGAACTCACCACCGGCTACCGGCCGCCCCTGTGACCACCACCTGACGCCGGCCCGCGTTCCACTCACCGACCCGAACCACCGAAGGGCAGCACAGACACGATGGCGACCTCGACGACGACCGGTGACGGCACCGGCCTGGTGGAGATGGCGTGGGACCCGATCACCCGGATCGTGGGCAGCCTCGGCATCCACACGAAGATCGACTTCAAGCGGAAGCGGATCGCCGAGTGCTCCAGCACCTCGTCGGTCTTCCGCGGCTACGGCCTCTTCATGCGGGGCAAGGACCCGCGCGACGCCCACTTCGTCACCAGCCGCACCTGCGGCATCTGCGGCGACATGCACGTCGGCGACGGCCGGACGGTGAAGTCGACGCACGTGCCCACCGGCCTGAGCGGTCTGGCCGGATGAGCGGCGCGCGGACCGCGCCGAACGCGGAGACGGCCGGGCGGATGGTCGAGGAGATCCTCGACCGGCTCGCCTCCTCCGGCGACCGCGCGGCGTGCGAGGCCGCCGAGGAACTCGTGCGCGTCCTCATGGAGTTCTACGGCGCCGCGTTCGCGCGGGCCATGGACCTGCTCGGCCACTGCCCGGAGCGGCCGGCCCGCGAGGCCGTGGACGCGCTGCTCCGTGACGAGCTCGTCGCGGGCCTGCTGGTGCTGCACGGGCTGCACCCGGACGACGCGCCGACCCGTATCGCCCACGCCCTCGACACCCTCCCGCAGGACGTGGAGAGCATCGGCTTCGACCCGGCCACGGGCGAGTTGCGGCTGCGGCTGACCGGCTCGGCCGACTGCGGCCGCGGCGACGCCCGGGACGCCGTCGAGCAGGCGGCCCGGGACACGCTCGCGTGTTTCGCCCCCGAGGTGACGGCGGTGACGCTGGAGGCGGACACCGCGTCCGGGCCGGTGCTGCTCCAGATCGGCGCGGGCCCGCCCGGCGCGTCCTCGTCCGGGCCGAGCGGCCGTCCGCCGGCCACCGCGGCACCATGAGCACGCCGCGACTCCCGGCGCGCGGGGGCCTGTTCCGGTTCACCGCGCCCCGGCCGCCCCGCGAGGAGCGCTGCGAGCTGTGCGCCGCCGCCCTGCCGGACCCCGGCCACCGGCATCTCGTCGACACCGAGAACCGGACCCTGGCCTGCGCCTGTGACCCCTGCGCCCGGCTCCTGGACGCGTCGGGCGCGTCCACGGGCCGGTTCCGCGCGGTTCCCTGCCGCTATCTGAGCGACCCCGGGCACGGTCTCGACGAGGCGGCCTGGGAGCGGCTGCGCATCCCCGTCGGCGTCGCCTTCTTCTTCCACGACTCCGCGCTCGACCGGCCGGTCGCGCTCTGTCCGGGCCCGGCCGGCGCCACCGAGAGCGAACCGGATCCGGAGGCCTGGCAGTCCGTCCTGGACGCCTCCCCCCTGGCCGGGCTCCTCGAACCGGACGTGGAGGCGCTGCTGCTGCGCCGCCACCAGGGGCGGGTGGAGTGCCATCTGGTGCCGATCGACATCTGCTACGAACTGGTGGGCCGTATGCGACTGCGGTGGCAGGGCTTCGACGGGGGCGCCGAGGCGCGTGCCGATCTGGAGGAGTTCTTCGGCCATGTGCGCGAGCGGGCCCGTGACGCCGGGGGGAGCCCGTCGTGACCGGCCTGTCCGGGGAACGGTCCCGCTGGGGCGGCACCCTCGACCCCGTGGAGTTCGCCCAGGTCCCGGTGATGGTGCGGGAGTTCACCGGCGAGACCGAGACCGACCTGGTGGTGCCCTGCGCCTACGACATGGGCATCGCCTCCGCCCGCTGCTTCCACGTCCCGGACGAAGGGGAGGTGCCGCTGCGGATGCTGTTCTCCGGCACCGCGTTCACCGGAGCCGGCGGGTTCCGGGTCGAGCCCGTCCCCTGGGACCGGGAGGCGCTGCCCTCGTGGGAGGCGGCCGTCGACCGGCTGCCGGCAGCGGCGGGTGAGAGGACACGATGACCACGACGCCGAGCACCGCTTCCCGGTGGGCTCGTGGAGGCGATGCCGTCGGTCACCTCGGACCTGCGGGTGCTGCGCGATCCGGCCCACGGGGGGCTGGCGGCCTCGCTCAACGAGAGCGCCCCGGCGTCGGGGTGCGGGGTCGTCGTCCAGGAGCGTGCCGTCCCGGTGCCGCCGCCGGTGGCCGGCGCCCGTGCGATGCCGGGTCCCGACCCCATGTACGTGGCCGACGAGGGAAAGCTCGTCGCCTTCGTGCCGCGGGAGCACGCGGACGCGGTGCCGGCCGCGATGAAGGCACATCATCTGGGCGCCGATGCCGCCGTCATCGGTGAGGTGGTCGCGGAGTGCCCCGGCATGGTCGTCGCGCGGACCGGGCTCGGGGGCACCCGGGTGGTGGATCTGCCGATGGGCGGACGGCTTCCGCGGATCTGCTGACCGGAAGCGGTGTTCCCGGGCGCGTGTGTCCGCCGGCCGTGTGCGGTGCGCGCCGGTGCGCCACCCGGACGGTCCGGATGGCGCGTCGGTGTCAGCTGCCGGTGGTGCGGTCCAGGATCGCGGTCACCTCGCGGCGCACCTCGTCCCGTGCCTCGGCGGGGAGTGATCCCAGGTCGGTACGGTCGAGGCTCTGGAGCACCTGCTCGACTCCGGTGTGGCACGGGGTGGTCTCGCTGATCACCTCGTAGCCGTCCCGGACGGCGACGAAGAGGCGGCGCGCGCCGTCGCCGTCGGCGTGCACGGCGGTGGCGACGACGAAGGGCGGCCGCCCGCCCGCCTCACCGGCCGCCTTGTAGTATCCGCTGGCCACGGGGTCGCGCCAGCGGATCCCGAGCAGCAGATGGCGCTTGGCCACCACGTCGGTCAGGTCGGTCTCGTAGGTGCCGTCCCGGTCCAGTACGGTCGCCCGCGCGTCCAGGACCAGCGCCGCGGGCAGCAGACAGCGCAGGGTGCTGCCCACGATGTTGCCGCCGACGGTGGCCGTACGGCGTACGGCGCCGGTGCCCACGGTGGAGGCCGCGCGGCGCAGCACGTCCGGCACCCGGTCGTCCACCTGGTGCAGCAGGACGGCGGCGCCCAGCGCCTCGCGTTCTATGAGGTTGGCCTGGGGAAGCTTGCGCAGGGACATCGCCTGCTCGGGGAAGCCGTCGCGCTGCCAGAGGGCCCACACGAGGGTGGCTCCGCCGACGGGCACCGCTCCTTCGGCCAGATACCGCTGAGCTTCGGACAAGGACGTGGGCAGACGCAACAGCACGACGGTCGACCTGCTTTCCTGAACGGGGCCGGAAACCACGGCGTTTCACGGGGTGATCACGAGCACTGCATTGTCCTTACCCATTCGGGGGCGCATACAGGGCTCACGGGTTCGCCGAGTGCGCCCGCCGGCGGTCACTGGAGCCGGCGGATCTCGCCGCGCACCCGGTAGAAGCCGCCGGCCGCCGGGTGCAGCGCGTCCACGACATAGCGTGCGCCGGGCACCCGTATCGCCCGCGGGAACTGCACGTTCCAGGAACCGTCGTAGCCGTCGGACACGACGTGGACGCGCAGCCGGCCGTTCTGCTGCGTGCATTCGACGACGACGGCGCCGGAGGGGGCCTGCGCGACGGTCGCCACCGCGGTCGCGGCCGTGGCCGGCGCGTAGGTCGGCAGGGCCGCGGCGAGCTTGACGTCCCGCGCGACCGGCACCGTGCCCTGCTGCGCCGCGGTGACGGCGGCCTCGCTCGCGTCCACGCACACCAGCGAACCGTCCGTGGTCACCAGGTAGAGCCGCTCGTTCCGGTACTGCATGGACAGCGCCGATCCGCCTCCCGTGCCGAGCTTCCACAGGCGCGTGCCGTCCCGGTCGAAGCAGTAGACGGACGACGCGGCGTCGCCGGCGAAGACGAACCGTCCGCCCGGGGAGGTGGCGCAGGAGTACACGGCGCTGTCGCAGGCGTAGGTGGCCTCGATGGTGCCGGTCGCCTTCGACAGCCGCTGCACCACGCGGTGCGCCGTACCGGCGTAGACGGTGTCGTCCTCCTGCCAGCCGAACAGCACCCCGCCCCGGGTGGGGGTGTGCCACAACTCGCCGCCGCCGTCGGGCGCGTAGGCCGTGACACCTCTGTGGTGGCCGTGGTAGACGGCCCGGTCGTCGGCGCGGACCATCCAGGCGTGCTCACCCTGGCTGCGGCGGGTCCACTGGTGCTCGTCCTCGTGGTCGATGACGGTGAGGCGGCCGGCCCGGTCCGAGACGTTCAGCACGCCCTCGTGGATGTCCAGCCAGAAGATGTCGACGTCCGCGGCGATGTCGTAGGCGGCGAACGGCAGCTTCGAGGAGAGGTCGTAGACCCGGCCGTCGTCACAGCCCGCGTAGATCCAGAAGTCGTCCGCGACCAGGCACTTCACCCCGTCCGGCAGGCTGAAGCGGGCCAGTACCTCGCCCTCGTGGTCCAGGGTGAAGACGTCACCGGACTGGTTGCCGACCCAGCAGCGCTCGTCGTCGACGTGGATGCCGAACGCCGAGGAGCCGGTGCCGAACCGCCACAGCACGGGGGCCACGGCACGCGCGGTGGACGGGGCCGAGGCCACCTGACGCCGGGTCACCGCGCGCGGGGCCCGCTGCCCCCGCACCGCCGGCGCATACCCCTTGCGGACCTTCTCCCCCACCTTCTTCGCCGCGGCGGCCTGCGCCTTCGCGGCCGTGGGGAACGTCGTCGTCTGGGTCTGTCCCGTCGCGCCGATCCTTCCGTAACGGACCGTCACCGTCTGGCCGTCGACCGTCACTTCGTAGAACTTGTGCGCGGCACCGTCCTCCTGCGACAGCTCCAGATACGTCGTCGACACCGTGGCACCGGCAGACATGGCACACCCCTCCCCGGACGGAACCCGCGGCCGTTCCGCCGGGTCCTACTGATCAAACCGTAGGCGCAGCCACTGACAATGGGGTCGGTCGTCGTCGCCGACCCCTCGCCCACGCGTGAACGAACGGACCCATGAACGCCGTAACCCTGCTGGACGTCCTGCTGGACGCCGCCCGCCGTGCCCCCGACCAGGTGGTCGTCCATGTCCGGGGGGACGGCGGTGAAACGCCCGTCACCTTCCGGCGGCTGCTGGAGGACTCCCTGCGGGTCGCGGGCGGTTACCGTGACGCGGGAGTCCTGCCGGGCACCTGCGTGCCGGTGGTCGCGGACCGCGGTGAGGACTTCCAGCCCCTGTTCTGGGGCGCGCTCGCGGCCGGTCTGGTGCCGGTGCCGCTGGCGCCCGACGTGCGGCGGGTCCGCCCCGTGTGGGAGCACCTCGGCCGCCCCCCGGTCGCGGTGGACGAGGCCTGCGCGGACGTGGCCGGCCGGCTCCCCGAGGACGCCCGTGTGCTGCGGCTGGAGGAGCTGAGGACGTCCTCCGCCGTCGAGTCGCCCGCCACCGCCGCCCCGGAGGACCTGGCGTTCCTGCAGTTCTCCTCCGGCAGCACCGGGGCGCCCAAGGGCGTGGAGCTGACCCACGCCGCCGTGCTGGCCAACCTCCGCCAGCTGACGGAGGCCGCCGCGCTCACCGACCGGGACGTGGTGGTCAGCTGGATGCCGTACTTCCACGACATGGGGCTCATCGGCACCCATCTGGCGCCGCTCGCCGCGCGGGCCAAGCAGGTGCGGATCGCCCCGCTGTCGTTCGCGAAGAACCCCCGGCTGTGGTTCGAGGTGGCCGCCGCGCACCGGGCCACCCTGCTGTCCGCCGCCAACTTCGCCCTGGCGCTGACCGTCCGCCGGGTCCCCGAGGAGGTGTTCGCCGGGCTCGATCTGAGCACGGTACGGCTGATCCTGGTGGGCGCCGAGCCGATCTCGCCGGCGGTGTGGCGGGACTTCACCGCCCGGACCCGGCCGTCCGGGCTCGACCCCCGGGCGGCGACGCCCGTGTACGGACTGGCCGAGGCGACCCTGGCCGTCACGTTCCCGCCGCCGGGCGAGGTGGCCGTGCCCGTGGCGCTGGAGCGTGCCGCGCTCAGCCGGGGACGGGCGGTGGAGCGGGAACCGGGCGGCGACGCCGTGGAGTTGATGGACGTGGGGCTGCCGGTGCCGGGGTGCTCGGTGCGTGTCACCGACGACCGGGGCCGTCCGCTGGGCGACCGGCGGGTGGGGCACGTCGAGGTGCGCGGTCCGCAGGTCGCCCGGGGGTACCACGGTCTGCCGGAGGCGACGGCGGCCGCCTTCGCCGACGGCTGGCTGCGCACCGGTGACCTCGGTTTCCTCCGGGACGGCCGGCTGTGCGTCAGCGGCCGGCACAAGGACGTGCTCTTCGTCAACGGCCGTACGTTCCACGCCCCGGACATGGAGGAGGTCGCGGCGGCCACGCCCGGGGTGCCGGCCGGGACGACGGCGGTGATCGGGTCCACCGACCCGGTGACCGGCGGGGAGCGGGTGGTGGTGTTCGTGGCCTGGGCCCGGCCGCCGCATGCGGCGGCCGGGGTGCTGGACCGGGTGGCGGGGCGGGTCCGGGCGGCGCTGGGCCACGACGACGTGCGGGTGTTCGCGCTGCCGCCGTCCGCCTTCCCGCGCACGACCAGCGGCAAGGTGCAGCGGCAGCGGATGCGGTCACGGTTCGAGGCGGGGGCGTACCGGCCCACGGCCGCCTCCGGGGCGGTCCCGGCGAGCCGGGAGCCGCTGCGGCCGTCCGGCGGCCCGGCGCCGGCGCCCCGCTCCCGCGCTCAGGTGCGGCGCGTGGTGCGGGAGGTCTGGGCGGAGGTGCTGGGGGTACCGGAGCCGTCGTTCGGGGACCGGGACCGGTTCGCCGAGCTGGGCGGCGGCTCGCTCAAGGCGATGGAGGCGCTCGCCGGACTGGAACGGGCGCTGGACGTGACGCTCGGGCCGGCCGTGATGCGCGACGACACGGTGGCCGCGCTCACCGACCACCTCCTGGACGCGGTGGGGCGACAGGCGTCCGAGCGCCGGGAGATCGGGGGCGGCACGCCGTCGCAGGGCACGGAGACCGCCGTGGTGGGGCTGGCCTGCCGGTTCCCCGGCGCGGGTACGCCGGAGGAGTTCTGGGAGCTGCTCACCGCCGGCCGCGACGCCGTGACGACGGTGCCCGCGGGCCGCTGGGGCACGGCCGGGGCGGAGGACGGACGGTGGGGCGCCTTCCTGGACGACCCCGCCGCCTTCGACGCCGGCCACTTCGGGATCGGTGCCGAGGAGGCGCGCGCGCTCGACCCGCAGGCACGGATCTTCCTCGAACTCGCCCACGAGGCACTGGAACGCGCCGGATACGCCGGGCCGCGCCGCCACGGCCTGCGGATCGGCGTCTTCGCCGCCGTCGGCGACAGCGGCTACCGGCAGATCCTCACCGAGGCCGCCCCCGACGGTGCGCCGCCGGCCGAGGCCGCCCTGACCGGCAACCTCCCGAACCTCGTCGCCGCCCGCGTGGCGCACTGTCTCGACCTGGACGGCCCGGCGCTGGCCGTGGACACCGCCTGTTCCTCGGGCCTGGTGGCCCTGCACCTGGCCCGGCGCAGCCTCGCGGACGGCGAGTGCGACATCGCGGTCGTCGGCGGCGTCAACCTGCATCTGACCCCGGCCGCGCACCGGTCCCTGGAGGCGGCACAGGCCCTGTCGCCGACCGGGCGCGGCCGCGCCTTCAATTCGGCGGCCGACGGGTTCGTACCGGGCGAGGGCGGGGCGGCACTCGTCGTACGACGCCTGGCGGAGGCCCACCGTGACGGTGACACGGTGCTCGCCGTCGTCCGCGGCACCGCCGTCAACAACGACGGTACGTCGCTGAGTCTGATGGCGCCCAATCCGCTGCGCCAGCGGGAGGTGATCACCCGGGCGTACGAGGGCTGCGGCGTCGACCCGGCGTCGGTGACCTACGTCGAGGCGCACGGCACGGGCACGGCCGTCGGCGACCCGATCGAACTGCGGTCCCTCACGCACGCCTTCCCGTCCCGCCCGGACGGCCGGCCCCGGCTGCTCGGCTCGGTGAAGACCAACATCGGGCATCTGCTGAACGCGGCCGCGCTGCCCTCGCTGGTGAAGGTCGTCCTGGCCCTCGGCCACGGCCGGCTGCCCGCCTCGCTGCACCACACCCCGCCCTCCCCCGCGGTGGAACGGTCCGGGTTCGCCCTGGTCACCGGGGAGACCGACTGGGAGTCGGACGGGCCGCGCAGGGCGGGCGTCAACGCCTTCGGCTTCGGCGGCACCAACGCGCACGCCGTCCTCGAGGAGGCCCCGCCCGCGCCGGTGCGCACCGCGCGCCGGGCGGCCGACGGCCCTCGTCTGCTGACCCTTTCGGCGGGCAGCGCGGAGGGGCTGGAGGCGTGGACGTCGCGGCTCGCGGAGCATCTGCGCGAGCACCCGGAACTCGACGAGGCCGACGTCTGCGCGACGGCCGGTGCGGCGCGGGACGACCGGCCCCACCGTCTCGCGCTCGTCGCCGACGGCGACCTGCGGGAACGGCTCACCGCGGCGTCCACGGCGCTTCGGGGCGCGCTCACCGGGACGGTGACGCACCGGCCCCGGACCGTCTTCGTCCTGCCCGGTCAGGGCGGCCTGCGGCCGGGTCCGGGCGCGGCGCTGTACGCCACGGCACCGGTGTACCGCGCCACGCTCGACGAGGCGTCGGCGCTCGTCGGCACGGTGCGCGGGCGGGAGCTGACGGACTGGTGCGCCGACGGCGACGTGACCGAGGACGACCTGGCCGCGACGGAGGTGGCGCAGCCGCTGCTGGTCGCGCACGGGGTCGCCCTCGCCCGGCAGTTGACCGCCTGGGGCGTACGGCCCGACGCGGTCGTCGGGCACAGCGTCGGCGAACTCGCGGCCGCCTGCGTGGGCGGGACGCTGTCCCTGCGCGAGGCGGTCACGTACGCGGCGGAACGCGGCCGGCTCATGGGCGGGTCGACCGCACCGGGCGCCATGGCGGCCGTACTGGGCGCCGAGGAACGGGAGGTGGCCGCCCTGGTGGACGCCTCCGGGGGTGCACTGGCGGTCGCGGCGTACAACGGGCCGGGGCGACTGGCGATCTCCGGCACCCCCGACGCGGTCCGCCGGGCGTCGCGGCGGCTCACCGAACAGGGCGCGGCCGTCCGTCCGTTGCGGGTGTCGCACGCCTTTCACTCCCCGCTGATGGAGCCGGTCGCGCAGGCCCTGGCGGACGCGGCGCGCGGGCTGACGCCGACGGCGCCCACGACGCCGGTGATGAGCACCCTCACCGCCGCGTGGCAGCCGCCGATGACCCCGGACCACCTGCGCGAACACGCCCTGCGCCCGGTGCGGTTCGACCGGGCGGTGGCGCGTCTGGTGGAGGAGGGCTACGACACGTTCGTGGACCTCGGTCCGACCCGGACGGTCGCGCCCACCGCCGATGCCTTCGTGCTGTCCGCGGTCGGAGCGGCGGGCGGGGCAAGGGAGTTGCTGGAGACCGTGGCGCGACTGTGGACCCGAGGCGTACCGGTGGACCGCACAGCACTCGACGAGGGCTGCCGACGGGTTCCGCTCCCGCCATACCCGTACCAGCGACGCGCCTACTGGCCCGGACCCGCACCTCAAGGCTTGCTGCACGACATCGTGTGGCGAAGCGCGCCCACTGCGGGCGCGGCGGCACCTCGTGAGCGCCGGGCCATGCAATCCCACCCCCGGCCCACTCCGACGCGCCCCGGCGTCGTGGTGACCGGTGCGGACCCGACAGCGGTACGCCGGCTGGCAGACCGACTCGCCGCCCAAGGAGCGGATGACGTCGAGACCCCGGAAACCGTGATCCTCCTCGCCGGAACAACCCGACCGCAAACGGTGACGGATCTCGAGCAGCACCAGCACAAGGCAGTCACGGCACTGCATGAAGCCCTCGCGCTGCTCGACCGCACCGGCGCCCGCCGCCTGCTGGTGGTGACCCAGGACGCACACGTCACGGGCCACGGCCCGGAACACCCGAACCCCGCCCAGGCGATCCTCGGCGGCCTGGCCCTGGCCGTCCCCGAGGAGTCGGGGGTGATCGCGAACTGGATCGACCTCTCCTCCCTCGACGACGAGGAGCAGCACCTGCGGGCACTGCTCGCCGAGGCGTCGGCGCCGCAGGCGGAGGGAGCCGTCGCCTGGCGGGCCGGGCAGCGCTCGGTGCGGGCCGTCGTGCCGCGCACCGAGGAACACACGGCCCGCACGGCCCCGTTGCCCGTCAACGGCACCTACCTCATCACGGGCGGCGCCGGAGACATCGGCTCCGCACTGGCCCGGCGCCTCGCCGACCGCGCCCGCCCCGTCCTCGTACTGGCGGGCCGGTCGTCCCACCCGCCCCAGGGCCTGCTGGAAGAACTCACCGCGCTCGGCGCCGACGCCCGCTACGTCAGGGCCGACCTCACCGTCCCCGACGACGTCGAACGGCTCGTCGCCGGGCTGCCCCCGCTGGACGCCGTCTTCCACGCGGCCGGAGTCGCCCGGCCCGGCAGTCTGCGCGGCACGGACGTGCGGGAGACGGTCGACGCGCTGGGCGCGAAGACGCTCGGCACCGTCCTGCTGGCCGGGGCGCTGGACCGGCACGGGCAGCGCCCCGGGGTGTGCGTCGCGTTCTCGTCGGTGTCGTCGGTGCTTCCCGGCCTGGCCGGCGCCCTGGGCGCGTACGCGGCGGCGAACGCCTTCCTCGACTCCTTCGCCGGCGCCGAGCGGCGGGCAGGCCGCCCGTGGCTGTCGGTGAACCTCGGCCCGTTCGGCGAGACGGGTCTCGCCGCCGGGGGCGCCGGCGGTCTCGCGACCGCCGCGGGCCGGCCGCTGGCGACGGCGCCCGCGCTGGCGGCCCTGCGGTCGGCCTGCGGCACGGACGTGGCGCAGCTGGTGCTCGCCGATCTGACACCCGTGGCGCCTCCCGCCGTGCCGGTGCCGCCGCCCACGGCCGACGAGACAGGTGGACGAACCCCGGTCTCCTCCGGTACGGCCGCCGTACTGCGGGAGCTGCTGGCGCGGTCCCTCGAGGTCCCGCCGGCGGCGGTCGACGACGACACGCCGTTCCTGGCCCTCGGCCTGGACTCGCTGGGCGCCGTCGATCTCGTCAAGCGGCTGGAGCGGGAGCTGGGGCGGTCCCTGCCCACCACGCTCTTCTTCGAGCACCGGACCGTGCGCGAACTCGCCGCCCACCTCGACGACCGGGCCCCGGACCACCCGGACGGCGAGCCCTTCACGCTGACGCCCGTCCAGCTCGCGCTGCACACCAGCAGTCTGCTCCACCCGAACGTCCCGGCGCGCGGTCATCTGCGGCTGACGGTCCGCGGCCCGCTCGACACCGGCGTCCTCGGCCGGGCGCTGGCGCACCTGGCGGAACGGCACGGCACGCTGCGGCTGCGGGTGGACACCTCGGGCGCGCGGCCGGCGCAGCGGGTGGCGCCGCCGGTTCCGGTGACGGACTGGTACGAGGTGCTCGACTGCGCCGCCGAGGACGTGGCCGGCATCGAGTCCGCCGTGTGCAACCGGCCCTTCGACCTGACGACGGGTCCGCCGGTACGCGCCGTGCTGCTCCGCCAGGAGCCGGAACTCGCCCATCTGCTGCTGGTCGTGCACCACGCGGCCGCCGACGGGTACAGCCTCAACGTCCTCGCCGAGGAACTGTGGGCCTCGTACACCGCGCTGTGGCACGGGGAGCCCGCACCGCGGCCGGTGCCGCCGGCGCCGGACTTCGCGCGGTACGCGGCGAGCACACGGCGCTCCGGCGTGCCGGACGCCGTCCGGCGCTACTGGGCGGAGCGTCTCGCCGCGCGCGGCGCGCCCCTGCGACTGCCCTACGACGGGGATCCCGACGCTCCCGCGACCGGCCCGATCGTGCAGCACCACGGCGCGTTCGACGCGGAGTCGAGTGCCGGTCTCGAACGGCTCGCCGCCGCGCACGGCGTGTCCCTGTTCCATCTGCTCCTCGCCGCGTACGCGCGCTGCCTCGCGCGGTGGACGGGGCGCCGGGACGTCGCCGTGAACGTGGCCAGGGCAGGCCGCGACGACCGCTTCGAGGGGGTGGAGCGGCTCGTCGGTCCGCTCGCCGACACCCTGCCGCTGCTGTGCGAGGTGGACGACGGGGAGCCGGTCGTGGCGCTGGCGGAGCGGTTGCGCCGCCTGTGGCTGGAGAGCGAGCGGCACGCCGGGGTGAGCAGCCTGGACCTGGCCGGAATGCTGCCCGGCGACGGTGCCGGACCCCGCACGGTGAGCCCGGCGGGCTTCAGCTTCGCCCGGTTCCCGGCCGCGGCGGCCCCCGGCTGCCCGGTGGAGGTGGGGGCGACCGCGGCCGGCACCGGATCGGCGACGACCCGGATGTCCCTGCTGTGCTGGGCGGACGGTCCGGTGCTGCGCGTGTCGTGGAACTTCCCGGCGCCGCTGTTCGAGCGGGCCACCGTGGCCCGTCTGGACCGGGAGTTCCGCGAGGAGCTGGCGGCCGCCTCGCGCACTCCCGCCGAACCGGTACCGTCCCCCCGGCCCGACGGACCCGTCCCCCTGGTCACCCGGCTGCTCGACCGGTTCCGTACGCGCTCCGGCGCGATCGCCGTCGACGCCGGGGACGCGTCCCTCACCTACGGGGCGCTCGACCGCGCCTCCGCCGCTCTCGCGGCACGGCTGCGTGCCGACGGCGTCCGTCCGGGCGACCTGGTCGGGCTGCTCACCGAGCCGGGCGCGGACACGGTGGTGGGTGTGGTGGGCATCCTGCGGGCCGGGGCCGGCTGGGTCCCGCTGGATCCGGAGCACCCCCGGGCGCGGCTGGCCGATCAGCTGACCCGTACGGGCGCCTCCACGGTGGTGTGCCACTCCCCCACCCTGCGCCTCGCCCAGGCCCTGACCGGCGTACGGACGGTGGCGGCCGACGCCCCGTCCACCGACGCCCCGTCCACCGACGACGGCCGTCCCGTCGCCGTCGCGCCGGATCCCGGGGCGGTCGCGTACGTCATCTTCACCTCCGGGTCGACGGGACGCCCGAAGGGGGTGCCGGTCACCCACCGGGCGATGGAGAACTACCTCGACTGGGCCGTCGCCACCTTCGGCTACGGCCCCGACGACCGTCTCGCGCAGACCGCGTCGCCGTGTTTCGACGCCTCGGTGCGCCAGTTGCTCGCGCCGCTGATGGTGGGCGGCACCGTGGTGACCGTGCCCAGGCACCTGCTGCGCGATCCCGAGCTGCTGCTGGCGCACGTGGAGCGGGCGCGGGTGACCGTGTGGAGTTCCGTTCCGACGCTGTGGGAGCAGCTGCTGTCCGCCGCCGAGGTACGGGCGGCGCGGGGCGTGGCGCCGGTGGACCTGTCGGCGCTGCGCTGGGTGCACGTCGGCGGTGAGGCGCTGCCCGTGGAGCATGTGCGGCGCTGGTTCGACCTGTTCGGCGGCGGCACGCGCATCGCGAACCTGTACGGGCCGACCGAGGCGACCGTCAACGCCACCTGCCACATCATCGGGGCGCGCCCGGGCGACGAGGTACGGCGGCTGCCGATCGGGCGGCCCGCGGCCGGTGCCCTGCTGGAGGTGGTCGACGCCGACGGTGCCGTGTGCGGGGCGGGCGAGGCCGGGGAGCTGCTCATCGCGGGCGTCGGTCTGACCTCCGGCTATCTGGGCGAACCGGAGCTGACCGCACGGGCGTTCACGATGCGCGGGGGGCGGCGCTGGTACCGCAGCGGGGACCGGGTGCGCCGGTCGGCGGACGGCGTCCTGGAGTTCCTGGGACGGCTCGACGACCAGGTGAAGATCCGCGGGAACCGGGTGGAGCCGGGAGAGGTGGAGGCGGCGCTGCAGACCTGTCCCGGTGTGGGGCGGGCCGTGGTGCTCGCGCACGAGGGGCGGCTGCTCGCCTTCGTCACCCCCCGGACGGGGGCCGAACCGCCGGTCGCGGGTGAGGTGCGCCGGCATGTGGCCGGGCTGCTGCCGTCGTACATGGTCCCGGCGCGGATCACGTGCGTCGACGCGCTGCCGCTGACCGGAACCGGCAAGGTGGACCGGGCGGCGCTGCTGACGGCGGACTCCGGAATCGTCTCCGGCGGTCCGGACGCGTCGTCCGGTGACGGGAGGACTCCCCCGGCCACGGCGACCGAGCGCCGGCTGGCGGCGATCTGGTGCGACGTGCTGCGGGTGACCGACGTGTGCCGGGAGGACGACTTCTTCGAACGGGGCGGCGATTCACTGCTCGTCCTGCAGGTGTTCGCCCGGCTCGCGGAGCGGGCGGGGCCGCTGCCCCGGCCGACCGTGATCTACCGTCACCGCACCCTCGCCGCGCTGGCGGAGGCCGTGGACGCCGCCGCGGAAGGGGACCCCGAGGTCGCGGACTCCGCCGCGGGAGGGGACTCCGTGGCCGCGGACGCCGCGCCCGTCCCGGCCGGTGACCAGTACCCCGGCCCGTTCCCGGTCACTCCCGGTCAGCGCGGATTCCTCCTCGCCGAGGCGCTCTCGCCGGGCGGCGGAACGTGGCTGGCGCGGCTCAGGCTGTCCGGGCCGCTGGATCCGGACCTCTTCCAGCGGGCGGTGGACGTGCTGGTGGAGCGCCACGGCATGCTGCGCACCGTCTTTCCCGCCGGTGCCCGGCCGCCCGTTCAGCAGGAGCTGCCCCGGTCGCTGCGGCTGCCGGTCGACTTCGAGACGGTCGCCGGGCCCGCCGAGGTGGACGAGCGGGCCGCGACCGAGGCGGAGCGACGCCTGGAACCCTGGGCGTGGCCGTTGATACGCCTCCGGGTGCTCACCCTGGAGCCGCGGGAACACGTCCTGCTGGTGCACGCGCACCATCTCATCGGCGACGGCTACAGCTCGGCACTGCTGATACGGGAACTCACCGAGGTGTACGACCGGTTGGCGGAAGGTGCCGTGCCCGGACCGCCCGCGCCGCGGGCCGGCTTCCGCGACCACGCCCTGGCGGCGGCCGGGTCCGGCGCCCGCGCACCGGCCACGGCGGGACACCGGGCCCGGGCCGGCCGGCTGAGCGCCCCGTACCGGCCGCCGGTGCTGCGCACCGCCGCCGTGAGCGGCGACCACCGTTTCGAGTCGGCCGGGTTCACGCTCGACGCGACACTGACGGCCGCCCTGCGCGAGGTCGCCTCGGCCGCGCGGACCACGCTGTACGCCCCGCTGCTGACCGCCTACTACCAGGAGCTGACGGCGGTGACGGGCCGGCCGGATCTGGTCGTGGGCCTGGCGGTCAGCGGCCGGGACGGCGCGCTGCCCGACGCGCACCGGATCTTCGGGCCGTTCGCCGGCGCCGTACCCGTGCGGCCGGCCGGTGCGGCCGACGCGCCCCTGACGGACGGGGAGTCCGGTGACGCGCTGCGCCGGATCGTGGCGGAGGCGGAGGAGGCGCGCGCCCACGAGGACGTCGTTCCCCGGCGCGCCGACGGTCTGCCCGTGACGTCGCAGTTCTTCTTCACCTACCTCGACTTCGCCGCGCTGGCCCCGCGGGGCGACGGCGCGCTGCGGGTGTCGTGGGAGGCGGCGGACAGCATGTTCCTGCCGCCGTCGTCGGCGACGGACCTGTTCATGGCGGTACGGCCGGACGGTGACGAGCTGCGGGTCACGGTCCGGGGCAACGCCGCCGCGTTCTCGCCGGCCGCGCTCGACGGCTTCGTCCGCTCGGTGCGCGCCCGTCTGGTGCGGGCGGCCGGGAACCGCCGGGTCGTGGTGCCCCCGCCGAGGAAGCGGCGGGGGACGATGGACGCGGCTCTCGTCGGCTATCTGCCGGCGCCGGAGCACCTCGCACGACTGGCCGGCCTGCCCGAGGCGGCGCTGCCCCGGGCCGAGGTGCGCGACCTGCTGTTCCCCGACGGCGGGCCGAGGCTGCTGGAAACGGTGCGCACGCCGCTGGGCCGGTCGGGTTTCGTGTGCGTGCCGCTGTTCGCCGACGAACTCGGGCGGGGGGCCTCCCTGGTGGACCACACCGCTCGCGCGGTGTCGCTGGCCGCCTCCCTGGGCGCGCGCTGTGTGTCCCTCGCCGGGATGATCCCGTCGCTGACCGGATACGGCTTCGACGTGCTGCGGCACCGGCAGTACCCGTCGGCGGTGACGACGGGGCACGCGGCGACGGTGGTGTCGGTGGTCAAGACGGTGCACGCGGCGCTGGACGCGACCGGCCGGGACCTCGCGGACCTGGAGGTGGCGTTCGCCGGGCTGGGTTCGATCGGTGCGTCCTCGCTCGAGCTGCTGCTGTCGCTGGCCGCCCGCCCGCCCCGGCGTCTGCTGCTGTGCGATGTGCGCGGCAGCGGGCCACGGCTGCGGGAACTCGGCCGTCGGCTGCGGGAGCGCGGGCTGGCCGGCGAGGTGGAGGTCGCCGAGGCGCAGCGGATGCTGCCGGACGCCGTGCACGCCGCGGATCTGCTGGTGACGGCGGTGAGCGGGGCGACGGCGGTGCTCGACGTCGACCGGCTCCGGCCCGGTGCCGTCGTGGTCGACGATTCCTTCCCGCACTGCTTCGACACCGGACGGGCCCTGGCCCGTATGCGGGAACGGGGCGACGTCCTGGTCGTGGGCGGCGGGCTGCTGCACGTCGGCCACACCGGCCGGGAGGTCGCCGCCGACCTCCCGGACGCGGCGGCGGCCGGCTACCTCGCCCAGCCCTGGATCGAGGGGACCCTGGCCTCCTGCCGCACCGAGTCCCTGCTGCGCGCCTCGGACGACCGGCTGCCGCTGGTGCACGGCCTGGTGGACGCGGCGGTGGCGCGGGCCCACTGGGACGCCGTGGAGGAGGCCGGGGTCACGGCGGCACCGCTGCACCTGCTCGGTCACACCGTCGACCCGGCACCGGGCGCCGGTCTGTCCGAGCCGCCGTCAGATACCGAACTCCGCCGGTGACAGGCCGAGGGCCGAGCAGGCGTCGCGCACGGCGTACTGCTCGGCCGGCTCGAAGCTGCCGTCGGCCCCGGCGACGACCATGCCGGTCTGGACGACGGCCCGGGCCTCGGCCGGCTTCTTCGCCGCCTTGGCGATGTCCTCCAGCGCCCGGGCCTTGCCCAGCTCGAAGTTGGCCGTGAGCCGGTCCACGTGCTCGTTGAACCGCTTGCGGAGCTGGTCCGCCGGGAAGTTCTGCAACACCTCGTTGGAGACGATCAGTTCCTCCACGCGCTGCCGCTCGGCCGGGTCGACGCGTCCGTCGGCCGCGGCGACCAGCGCGCACATCGCCATGCTGGCGTCCCGGTAGGCGCCGCTCTTGAGCTCCGCCTTGGCCGACGCGAGCTGGGACTTGAACAACCCCATCAGCTGGGCCTTGGAGCCGCCGCCCGAGGAGGAACCGCCCGAGGAGGAACCGTGCCCGTGCTGCTGTCCGCCTCCCGCCCGTGCGCCCTGGGACTGCTGGAGGGCCCTGGCCTGTTCCTTGAGCCGGTCAAACATCGCCACTTGGTGCCACCTCTTCTGTCGCTGTCACGGTCCGTCCGGTCAAACGGACGCGGCCCCGACCATGTTCCCGGACGGCAAAAGAAAAGCAAAGCCGATCCGGAAGCATTCCGAAAGTTTCGCCGTCACAGGACCCGCAGTTCAGCCGCAGGAGCGTGCTCGGCGGCGGCTCGGTCTCCATGGCGCTGTCCTCCGGCGGCAGTTACAGCACCCGGTGGAGCAACACCGGCACCTTCGTCTGCGGCAAGGGCTGGAGCAACGGCGGACGGCGGACGGTGCGGTGCTCGGGCAGCTTCACCTACTGCATGATCCTCACGACCGAGGGCCACCAGAGCAGCGGAAACCCGAACATCTCGGTCAGCGGCTGAACAGATCACAGGTTTGGCCACCCGCAGGACGGGTGAGGCGGCGGGGATGTCGTCGCCCCACATCCCCGCCGTCACACCCCGTACCGGGGACACCACCGCGCCACAGCCGACCCGCACGGCCGACGCGAGCGGGACGGAGCGACAGCGGGCGCCCGCCGGACAGGACGACGCGTCCCGGCGGGCGCCGCGGCGTGACGCCTTCTTCGACAACGCCAAGTACCTGGCGATCGTGCTGGTCGCGGTGGGGCACGCCTGGGAGCCGCTGCGCGACGGCAGCCGGGCCGTCAGCGCGCTGTACATGCTCGTCTACGCGTTCCACATGCCCGCGTTCATCGTCCTCGCGGGCTACCACTCGCGCGGCTTCGACGGCAGCCCGGAGCGCGTCAAGCGCCTGGTCACCGGCGTCGCCCTGCCGTACCTCGTGTTCGAGACGGCGTACACCTTCTTCACCCGGTGGACGGACGGCGTCCCCGACCGGCCGGTCACGCTGCTGGAGCCGCTGTACCTGACGTGGTTCCTGGCCGCGTTGTTCGTGTGGCGGCTCACCACGCCGCTGTGGAAGCTCGTGCGGTGGCCGGTTCCCGTCGCGCTCGTCGTCGCCATGCTGGCGACGGTCTCACCGTCGCTCGGCGAGGACCTCGACATGCAGCGCACCTTGCAGTTCCTGCCGTACTTCGTGCTCGGTCTCGTCCTGCGGCCCGAGCACTTCCGGGCGGTGCGCCGCCGCCGGGTGCGGATGCTGGCCGTACCGGTGTTCGCCGGCGCGCTGACCGTGGCGTACTGGGCGGTCCCGCGGGTGACGTCCGCCTGGCTCTACCACCGTGACAGTGCGCAGGAACTGTCCGCCCCGGCGTGGTACGGCCCCGCCGTGACCCTGGTCCTGTTCGGCTGCTCGCTGCTCCTCGTCGCCTGCTTCCTCGCCTGGGTGCCGGGGCGGCGGACCTGGTTCACGACGCTGGGCGCGGCCACGATGTACGGCTATCTGCTGCACGGTTTCGTCGCGCAGGTCAGCAAGTACTGGGGCTGGTACGACCCGGACTGGCTGTACCGCCCGCTCGGCGAGGTCACGGTCACCCTGGTCGCCGCCGTGGTCGTGACGGCGTTGTGCACACCGCCGGTGCGACGGGTCTTCCGCTGGGCGGTGGAGCCGAGGCCCGCCTGGGCGTTCAGGCGCTGACCGGACCGGATACCTCCTTTCCCTGATCGTTCACGGCTGCTCCCCCCGCGTTCATCCGCGCCGCCCAGGATGCGCCATGGGCATGCCCGCATCAGCCGGTGTGCCCTTCAACGTGCGGCGATCAGGGAGGGCGGCTGCTGATGCGAACGGGACTGCGGCGAAGACGGCCGGGCGGCGGGTCCGGGGCGCGGCGTCTCACGGGAGTGGCGCTCGCGGCGCTGCTCCTGGTGGGCGGGACCACGGCGGCGGCCCAGGCCGACCCGAAGCGGCCCACGGAACAGGCCGGTTCGGCGGGGGGGACCAGCCTGCCGACGCTGGTCCCCCGCGACGGGACCTATCTGGAGGGCACCGAGCGCGTCGCGGCCACACCGACGCTCGCCGGTGACTCCGTGACGAAGCTGGCGGTCGACGGGAAGGAGGTCGACGCGGAGCGGACGGTCGGGGTGTCCCGGCTCACCTTCGACGTGGGCTCGAACTCGACGGAGGCCCGCTACCGCAACCACATCGTGGTCAACGGCGGCCACCGGGCCGACATCGGCGACCTCGTCAACGAGCGGGGCACGATCGAGATACCGAACCAGCACCTGGTCAAGGGCGAGAACACGATCGAGATCGTCGCCGGTACGGTCGAGAGCTCGTGCGGCACCAACCACGACGACTTCGTGCTCTCGGACATCACCCTGGAGCTCCTCGGCGAGACCGCCGACGGCGAGGAGAACGAGTACACCTACTCGTTCGGCGACGGCAGTTGCGGTACCAACCCCACCCTGCGGACGAGGGCGACCCTCACCTTCTTCGTCCTCGGCGACCCGCAGGGCACCACCGGACTGCGTACCGACCTGGAAACCACGAAGCTCGGCAACGGCACGCACGTCCTCAGTGCGACCACCACGTCGGGCAAGACGGTCGAGAACGACGTGACCGTCAACAACGCGCCCGCGGGCGCGCCCCGGCTGCTGCCCGAGGACGGCACGCTGGTGGCCGGCGCGCGGACGGTGTCCGCGAGCCTCCCGGCCGGGACCGGCGGCGGCGTCGAGTCGCTGACCGTGGACGGGGCGGCGCCCGTCACCGAGGGGCACCTCGGCAACGGCGCGGCCACCTTCTCCTTCGACGTCGGGTCGAACTCGATCGACGACAAGTACGACAACCACCTGCTGGTCAACGGCAAGCGGATCGACCTGGGCGGCACCTGGGTGAGCCAGCGGACGGAGATCGCGGTCCCGGCCCGTCACCTGGTGCCGGGCGACAACACCGTCAAGGTGGTCACCGGCGCGTACCGGGACGGCTGCGGCGACAACCGCGACGACTTCGACATCGCGCACCTCGAACTCGCCCTGGACGGCGGCACCGTCACGGGCCGGGACGTCGCGGACTCCTACGCCCTGGGCGACGGTTCCTGCGGCGACAGCGACACCCGCCTGCGGGAGGTCGAGCTGCACTACTCGATCGACGCCCCCGCCGTGCACGTCAGTGACACCCTCGGCGCGGGGACCGCGACCCTCGGCTTCACCGTGGGCGGCAACTCGATCGAGGCCCGCTACGGGAACCACGTCCTGGTGAACGGCCGCAAGCAGGTGCTGGAAAGCGACTTCGCCGGACAGCACGTCGACCTGGCCTTCCCCAACGAGTGGCTGGAGCCCGGCTGGAACACCGTCGACTTCGTCGCCGGCACGTATCCCACCTCGTGCGGGGACAACCGCGACGACTTCGCCGTCTCCGGCATCACCCTCACCCCGGCGAGCGGCACCGCCACCGGACGGATGATCAAGGGCTCGTACAGCCTGGGCGACGGCAACTGCGGGGACAACGTCAACCCGCTGGCCGAGATCGACCTCGAGTTCTTCGTCGAGGGTCCCGCACAGGGGCTCCGCGCCGACCTCGACACCCGGCGGATCGACGACGGCGAGCACACCCTGGCCGCGGTCTCCCGGTCCGGCGAGAAGGCCACGCGCACGCTGGTCACCGACAACTCGGCGCCCCGGGTCACCGCCAGTGTCCCGGCCGCCGGGCAGCGGATCACCGCGTCGGTCGTGCTCGACGTACGGCTGGAGGACGCGTCCGGCGTGGTCGACGGCCCCGAGGTGAAGCTCGACGGGAAGCCGGTCGAGCCCGGCACGGCCGTGGGTCCGGGCCTGTCCGCCGGTGCGCACACCCTGTCGGTGTCCGGCACCGACAGCCTCGGCAACACCGGCACCCGCGAGGTGACGTTCACCTCCGCCGGTATCCCGGACACCCCGACCGGCCTCACCCCGAAGGCCGGCACGACCGACGCGGGCCGCAGTGTCCGGCTGTCGGCCGAGGTGGCCGAGCCCGACGGGGGCACGGTGAGCGCCACGTTCTCCGAGGCCGAGATCCTCACGCCGCGGCAGGTGTACGAGGGCACCGCGGACTCCGTCCCCACGACGCTGCGGGTGCCGGGCGAGCGCCGGGTGAAGGCCGCCGGCCTCGCGCCCGCCGACGGCAGGACCCTCGACGCACCCGCCGCCCAGGAGGTCACCTACCAGCGCTTCGACGTCCCGGTGAAGGGCCGTACCGACGCGCCGGTGCTGCGCTGGGAGGGTGTCATCGACCCCGAACGGCTCGCCGCGCTGCGCGTGTGGAACACCGCGACGAAGCGGTGGGACGTCCTGACCAGCGCCCGGGGCGCCGCCGACGGCGACACCGTGCTGACGGCGGTCGTCGACCGTGCGTACGTCGACCGGCAGCGGGTCCACGTCATGGTGACCGGCGAGGACCCGTTCGCCGACGACATCGACGCCGGTGACCCGGACCGGTTCGCCGACCCCGACGCGTACGACTTCTCGATCGTCCACTTCACCGACACGCAGTACCTCTCCGAGGGTGCGGTGGAGCAGGAGACGGCCGCGGAGCGCGCGGTGTGGGAGAAGGCGTACGGGGACGTCACGCGCTGGATCGCCGCCAACAAGGACGAGCGGAAGATCTCGTACGTGGCCCACACCGGCGACATCATCGAGAACAACATCCGCAAGCCCGCCGACGAGGCCACCCGGCGGCAGGTCGTGGGCGAGATGGAGGTGTCCTCGAAGCAGCAGCGGATCCTCGACGACGCCGGGGTCCCCAACGGTGTGATCGCGGGCAACCACGACAACCAGTCGGGCACCGAGAACGGACCGGACGCGCTCTACAACCGGTACTACGGGCCGGACCGCTACCAGGCGCTGTCCGAGGGCTGGCGGCACGCCGAGTACGGCGGTCCCTGGCGGCCGGGTGACAACCAGAACCACTACGACCTGTTCTCCGCCGGCGGTGTCGAGTTCGTGGTGGTGGGCCTGTCGTACGGCGTGACGAAGGAGGAGGCCGCCTGGGCCGACTCCGTGTTCGAGCGCTACCCGGACCGCAACGGCATCCTGCTCTCGCACGACTACCTCGCGCCGAGCAGCAGCCCCGACGGACGCGGCGCCCCGTTCTCCGCGCCCGACGGGTCGATGCTGTACAGGACGGTGGTGCAGGACAACCCGAACGTGTTCCTGATCCTCGCCGGTCACGAGCACGGCGTGGGCACCAATGTGAAGCCGAAGGTGGGCGAGGTCTCCCACGGCGTCGTCGAGCTGCTCGCGGACTACCAGTTCTACACCGTGTCCGCCGACCGGCTCGGGCTCACCGAGGTGGGCGGCTACCGGCCCGACGACCAGCTCCGGTTCGGTTCGAGCTTCTTCCGGATGCTGCAGTTCGACGTCGACCGGGCCGAGTTGACGGTGGACACCTACTCGCCGCTGCTCGACGAGTTCGGCGCCACCGAGTACGACGCGGACCACCGCTACGACGGCACCGAGGACAACATGGTGCTGCCGGTGGACCTCAGCACCCGCACCACGTCGTTCAGGACGGACTCGCTGGCGCTGTACGACCCGGTGCGCGTCATCGGCAGGGACAGGGTCGATTCCGGTGAGGTCGCCTCGGTGACCTGGAAGAACCTCAGGCCGGGCACGGCCCACGCGTGGTTCGTCACGGCGCGTTCGGCCGGCGGCGGCGTGACCGCGTCCGAGCCGAGCGTCTTCGTGACCGAGGACGCCCGCGGCCGGCCCGGCGCCTGGGGTCCCGGCGTACCCGCCTACCCGTGGTTCGCGTCCACCGCGGACCGGCGCTGACCGGTTGCCGAACCACACCGCCGCCCCGGACCCGACCGGTCCGGGGCGGCGGTGTGTTCACCTCGTGCCGGTGCCGCCACGCCGTTCGTACCGGAGTGCCGCGCCCGTCGCGACGGCGCCGAGGCCCTCCCAGAGCGCGACGCCGACGAACGCCTCCGGCGCCCTCCCGCCGATCACGGCAACCGTGAACACCGTGCAGGTCAGCAGCCGGAAGGGCACCGTCCAGCGGAAGAAGGCCCGCCAGTCGGCGAGCGCGGCCAGCACGTAGTACACGCCCATGTTGAGCGCCGCCGTCGACGACGCCGTCACGAACGCCGGTGTGTGGTCGCCGCTCCCCCGCTCGCCGGGCGTGGCGAGGCCGAGCAGCGACAGCTGCGTGTCCGGCGAGACCAGGCCCACCGTGCCGAGAACGGCGGCGAGCACGCCGAACACGGCCATGGTCCAGCCCGAGGGCGAACGGGGGCGTCTCACCGGTTCAGCCCACCGTCCACTTCTGGTTCGCCCCGCCCGTGCAGGTCCAGATCTGCAGGCGGGTGCCGTTGGCGGAGTTGTTGCCGGTCACGTCCAGGCACTTGTCGGCCTGCGGGTTGACGATGTCGCGGGCGGCGGTGACGACCCATCTCTGGGCGGCGGTGCCGTTGCAGTCCCACAGCTGGACCGGCGTGCCGTCGGCGGTGCCGCCGGAGGCGACGTCCAGGCACTTGCCGAGGGCGCGGATCGTGCCGTCGGAGCCCACGGTCCAGTTCTGCGCGGAGGTGCCGTTGCAGTCGTAGAGCTGTACGGGGGTGCCGTTGGCGGTGCCGGCCCCGGCGACGTCGACGCACTTGCCGGCCAGGCCGCGGATCGCGCCGCCGGCCGGGGAGTCACCGGTCGTCACCGACACGTGGTCCACCACGAGTTGCTGCGGGAAGACGGTGGAGCCGTCCGGGTCCCCGGGCCAGTAGCCGCCCACCGCCAGGTTCAGGATCAGGAAGTACGGCTTGTTGAACACCCACTGCTTGCCGCCGAGGTCGGCGGGGGTGCGCCGCTGGTAGACGTTGCCGTCGACGGACCAGGTGATCGAGTCCGGTGCCCAGTCGACGGCGAAGGTGTGGAAGGCGTCCGCGAAGGCCTGGCCGCCCGGCAGCGTGTAGCCGGCGCCGATGCCGCCGGAGCCGGAGTAGCCGGGGCCGTGGATCGTGCCGTGGACCGTGGAGGGTTCGAAGCCGACGTTCTCCATGATGTCGATCTCGCCCGAGTCCGGCCAGTCGACCGGCGTGCCCAGCATCCAGAACGCGGGCCACATGCCCTGTCCGCGCGGGATCTTCATCCGCGCCTCGACGTGTCCGTACTGCGCGGTGAACTTGCCGGAGGTGTTGAGCCGGGCCGAGGTGTACTGGCAGGTTCCGTACCAGCACTGGTAGTTGGCGGGGTTCTCCTTGCGGGCCGTGATGACCAGGTGGCCCTGGCCGTCCAGGGCGGCGTTCTTGTTGCCGGACGTGTAGTACTGCCGCTCGTGGTTGTTGACGTTGTCGCCGGTCTCGATCTGCCACTTCGAGGAGTCGACCGCCGCGCCGGCGGGCCCGTCGAAGGTGTCCGAGAACGTCACGGCCGCCGCGGCGGCGGCATCGGCCGGTTCCGCCTTCGCGGTCCCTGCCGCGCCGGACGCGACCAGCGCGGCGGACACGGCGGCGACCAGCCATCTGCGGAGTCTGCGTGGAGAGGACATGGCTCTCCCTTTCCGTACGGCGACCCGGATGTACGGGTGCGCCGACCGAGGTTGTGGGGGTGAAGGTGCAGCCACTTGATTTAAGGAGTGAGATAAGAGGGCGTCAAGCCCCTGGTACGGACCAGGAATCGCCGGGCGCGCGCCCGGGCCGCACCCGGACCCCCGTTCACGCCGTCGTGCCCCACGAGGTCCGGTGCGCGCAGCCCGGGTCGTGCTCGGTCGCGCACGACGTCCACCAGCGTTCGCAGCACGCGGCCTCCACCTCCGCCCGCGCGAACGCGGCGGCCGCCGCGTCGCGCCACGCCGCCCGGCGGCCCTCGCGTTCCCGCAGGACGGCGACGGCGCGCCGTTCGTCGGCGATGACGGTCTCCCGCACGACACCGATCACCGGGGCGAGCGAGGCGACCGCCATCGCGAGGGTGGTCCAGAGGGGGACGGCGCCCCAGGTGCGCACGGTGCAGAAGGAGAGCCAGAGGGCGACGGCGACGTACAGGGCGATGAGAGTGCGGCTGCCCCTGCTCATGACTGTTCTCCTTCGCGGCCCGTCCGGTGGACTTCTGATGCCCCGGATGTGCGCGGGCATGACTCCTTGCCGACTACATCGGCCAAGTTCCCTTGTGTGAAGTCGAGTTGCTACCCGGTCGCCTCACCACGCGTCACACTGCTTGCGAGGAGTCCGGCCGTTGGGGAGCGGGGGCGGAGCATGGTCGCGCACAGACCGGTCGTGGCCGCGGTGGCGGGGACGTTGCTGCTGGTGGGGTGCACCGGGACGGAGGAGGGGACCGGCGCCCCGAAGCCGTCCGGGGGAGGGAGGACCACGGCCGGTGAACCGGGTCCCGGCCCGTCGTCCCCGGCCGCCTCCGAGGACACCGGCCCGTACACCGTGGCGGAGGACCGGGCGCCCGGCACCCGGGCCGAGGCGGTCGAGTTCGTGCGCGGAATCACCGTGCGGCCCGACTACTTCGGCGTCGGCTTCCGCAAGAACGATCCGTACGAGAGCGATCCGGCCGAGTGGGCGGTGCTGGGCGAGGACTGTCTGTGGCGCCGCGAGCCACTGCCGGACCGGGTACTGGCCAGCCTCACCCGGGCGTTCGTCCTGCCGGAGGCGAAGGGCAAGGAGGCCGTGTACGTGTCCGTCACCGTGACGGTGCACGAGGACACCGCGGCCGGGCGACGGGACATGGCCGTCTCCCTGGAGGAGGCGCTGCGCTGTCCGGAGCAGCGACTGAACGCCACGCAGCGGGTGCGGGGGCTGTACTCGCAGGCCAATCCGTTCGACGAGGAACGCAACGCCATCGCCGACGACGATCTCACGGAGACCGGGGAGTACCTGGTGGACGGGGAGAAGGGCGCGCGTCCCTTCGACTGGTTCAAGTACCGGCTCGGTCCCGTCACCGTGGCCGCCACCGCCCGTATCGGCGGCGGGCGGACCGAGGAGGAGCAGTCCGCCGTCTCGGCGGACGTGGCCAAGGGGGTCGGCTTCGTCGCCGCCGACATCGACCGGCTGGCGGACGCCCGGGAGCCGGGCGGGAAGGGAGGCTCGCGATGAGTGAGCCGCTGCGGCCGTCCGATCCTTCCCGCATCGCGGGCTTCCGGTTGCTGCGGCGCCTCGGCGCGGGCGGCATGGGCGTGGTCTATCTGGGGCGCACCGACGCCGGGAAGCTGGCCGCGGTCAAGGTGATCCACGCCGAGAGCGCCGCCGACGACGCGTTCCGGGCCCGGTTCGCACGGGAGACGGAGCTCGCCCGGCGGGTGGACAACCCCTGGGTCGTACCGGTGCTCGACGCGGACGCCGACGCGCGGACGCCGTGGCTGGCCACCGCGTTCGTCCCCGGGTCCTCCCTCGCCGAGGCCGTCGCCGCGCAGGGCCCGCTGCCGGCCCGGGCCGCGCGTGTCCTGGGCGGGCTGCTGGCCGGCGCGCTGGCCGACGTGCACGCGGCGGGGCTGGTGCACCGCGACGTCAAGCCCGGCAACATCCTGCTGGCCCCGGACGGCCCCCGGCTCATCGACTTCGGTATCGCCCGGGCCGTCGACGACACCGCGCTGACCGCGTCGGGGCTCGTGGTCGGCACCCCCGGCTTCCTCGCCCCGGAGCAGGCGCGCGGCGAGCCCGCCGGCTCCGCGAGCGACGTCTTCGCGCTGGGCTGCGTCCTGGCGTACGCGATGTCCGGCCGGCCGCCCTTCGGCACCGGGGAGCCGGACGCGCTGCTGTACCGCACGGTCCACGACGATCCGGAACTGGACGGGGTGGGGGCCGCGTCACGGCCGCTCGTGGCCCGCTGCCTCGACAAGGATCCGGGGGCGCGCCCCACGGCGGCGGAGACGGCCGCGCAGCTCGCCGAGGACGTCCCGGACGGGGCCGAGGCCTACGACACCGTCCGGTTCGCGGCCCACGGCCTGACCGCCGCCGGCGACGACGGCCCCTCCGCCCTCCGCTCCGAACTGCTGCGCCGCCCCTGGCAGGGCATCACGCGCAGGATCTCCTACGATCCCGGCGGCCAGTTCTACGACGCCACCCAGGACGGCGGCGCCTTCCTCTACCGGGTCACCGACGGCGCCGCCCGCTTCGTCGCCCGCGCGGACGACATCGGCCGGAAGGCATGACGGGGCACCGGACCACGGGGGGTCGAACGGGTGCGCTACATTTTGCTCGCCCTTGACCGCGATCACTCACGATCTCTCACGCTACGGAGCCGGCACCCCCATGAGCGACATCGTCAACGGACTCGGCCGGGCCACCGCCTACGGCGCACTCGGACTGGTACTGCTGGTCCTCGGCATCGTCCTGGTCGACGTGCTGACGCCCGGAAAGCTCGGCCGGCAGATCTGGCAGGAGCGCAATCGGAACGCCGCGATGGTGCTGAGCTCCGCGCTGCTCGGCATCGGCGGGATCGTGTTCACGTCGATCTGGACCACGTACGAGGACTTCGGCAAGGGGCTGGCGTCGACCGCGGCGTTCGGCGTGCTGGGTCTGGTGATGATGGCCGTGGCGTTCCTGGTGGTGGACCTCATCACCCCGGGGCGGCTGGGTGCCACGCTGGTCGAGCCCGAACCCCACCCGGCGGTCTGGGTGACGGCGTCCTGCAACCTCGCGGTGTCCGCCGTCATTTCGGCGTCCATCGCCTGACGCGGGTGCCTTCGCACCGCCCGGCTGCCGCGTCCCGGGGCGCGGCGGCCGGGCGGTGGCGGTTCAGGAGCCGGTGCAGGTGAGCGTGTGCGGCGCCGTCGAGGAGCTGCCGGTGGCCGTGAAGCCGAAGGTGGTCGTGGCGCCCGGTGCGACGGCGCCGTTCCATTCGGTGTTGCGCACCGTGACCGCTCCACCGGTCCCGGTGTTCCGGCCGTTCCAGAGGCTGCTGAGGGACTGGCCCGACGCGAGCGTCATGCCGACGGTCCAGCCGTCGAGGGCGCCGCTGCCGTCGTTGCGCACGGTCACCTCGCCCTGGAAGCCGCCGGACCAGCTGTTGACCGTGCGGTAGGTGGCGGTGCAGGTGTCGTCCGGCGTGCCGGGACCGCCGCCCGTGTCACCGCCGTCGCCTCCCCCTGTGTCACCGCCGGTGCCGCCGCCGCTCGAGCCGCCGTCGGCGAGGCCCGGGGTCTGCCAGTCCCGCCATGCGGAGAGGTCGCCGGACTTGGCCGGGGAGATCCTGAACACCCCGGAGGAACTACCGGACTTCAGCAGGAACTTCTGGATGTTCTGCTGCAGCGGGGTGCGCCATTCCGGCCGGGCCGCGCAGTGGGTGCCGTCCTGTACGTCGGACCAGTAGCTGATGTTCCCGCCCGCGCCCAGCGCCTTGTAGACCTCGGCGCCGCCCAGCGCCGCCACGCTGCCCGACCGGGCGCCCAGCCAGTCGACGTGCGGGTTCTCCATGACGAGCAGCCCTCGCGGCGCGACCAGACCCACGATCTCGTGGGTGTCCACGGGGAGGGTGGCGGGGCTGCCGGTGAAGGAGCCGAAGGCGTCGCCCAGCCAGGGCTGTTCGGAGTAGGCGCTGCTCAGCGGCTGCGCGCCGCTCTCACCGGGGATGCCGCGGAAGACGCCGGTGCCGGCGCTGCCCGACTCGATCGGCATGGTGAGCGCGATGCGCTGGTCGAAGGCGCCGGCCACGAAGGCGCCCTTGCCGAAGCGTGAGCAACCGGTGACCCCGGTGGCGTCCGCGCGGAGCACGCTGCCGTCGGACTGCTCGATGACGTCGATGACCCGGCTCACCCCCCATGACCAGGCCATGAGCAGGCCGGTGCTGCTGGAGGAACCGTAGAGGCCGTAGAACGCGCCCTGCTTGTCGCTGCGGGGTGTGCCCTCCTTCCCCACCGCGTACGGGTCGAGGGAGATGACGGCCGCGCCGGAGTTCTTGATGGTGGCGGTGTCCGCGCCCAGCCCTCCGAGCACCACGACCGCGGGGAACGGGCCGGTACCGCCCGGCAGGTCGACGCTCGCGGAGAAGCTCGCGCTCCTGCCCTGGTGCGTCACCCGCACGGTGATGCCGGTGCGCGACACCGTGCCCGTGACGCTCTCGGGCCTGGCGGGCTTCTGACCGTAGACGTGTCTCTCCGCCAGCTCCCGGATCTCCGCACGCCGGCAACGCCAGTCGGACCGGGTGGAGATGCGCGTGCCGTCCAGTTTCCGGAAGGGGTCGGGGAGCTTGGAGTAGGAGGTGAGGGGCCCGGTGTCGGGGACGGCGCAGTCGGCTCCGTCGTCCTCGACACCGGGTTCCGCCGCGACGGGAACGAGGGGGTCGGCGGTGCCCGGCCGTGGGAAGAGAGCGGCGACGGCCAGGCTCACGGCAACCGCGAAGACCGCGGCCACCCAGGCCCAGGCCCAGTGTCGGGGGAAGCGCATCGGTACCTCCAGAAGGGTGGGAGCGCTCCCAGGCTAGAAACGGCTTCAGGGACATGACAACAACACCGACAGACCCGTTTCAGATTGACTCTTTCGGACCCCTGCCGAAAGCCGGAAGCCGCATGCGATCTGCCTTGACGCCGAAGACCCCGCCTCAGAACACCACGTCCGCCAGGGCGATGCGAGCGAAACTTTCGGACGACTTGCGATCGCGCTGCCGCCCCGACCGACAGCAGGACGCGAATTCGGTCACGGGCACACGCCCGCGGCACAGCCTGACCACGGCGCCGCCGCCCCGGTCAGGCCACGCGGGCGCGCTCCCGTACCGGGCGGACCGGCTCGGGCCGGACGCGGGCGGCCGACTCGGGGCGTGCGGCCGACTGGGCGCGGGGGGCCTGACCGGAGCGGGTGGCGGGGCGGACGCGGTACGTCGTGCGGTGAGGGTCCACGACGGGCTCGCCGAGGGTGATCCGCCCTGCCGCGTGCAACGCGTCGCATTCGGCGGTGGGCAGGGCGGCGTAACAGCCCCCCGCGCCGGTGGCCGAGTCGAGCGGGCGCCAGTAGCTGTACCTGCGGCGGCCGTTGGCGTACTCGGTGACGTACGTGGGAGTGCGCGGGTCGGAGATGATGCGCAGCACGTCGGTGAGGGTGGTGTCGGCCGGGGTGCGCGGCCGGGAAGGGACGGCCGGGAACTCGGTCGTTATCGGTCCGCCGCGACGGTGGTCCGGTCGGCGGCGCGCGGTCGGCAGGGCGACGAGGGTGTTCGGACGGTCGACGGTGGCGAGCATCAGCAGGACCTTTCCGGAGCCGGGATACGAGACCGTCTACCCAGCGCGGCGCCGGAGTTGATCTCCTTTTCCGATCATTGTGCAACCTCACACCGACAACGCGCAGGCGCCACGCCCAATTCCCGGCCGACGTGTTCGTCCCGGCAGGTCAGGCGCCCGGTCCCGGATCCGGGCGGACCGCCGCGTCGATGCCGGCGCGCGCCGCTTCGAGCTGGGCCGCGAAGGAGATGCCGAGGAAGAGGGCGACGGCGGTGAGGTAGGCCCACAGCAGCAGCGCGACGAAGGCGGTGAGCGGCCCGTACAGGGCGCCGAACGCCCCGCTGCCCTCGACGTACAGGGCGAGCAGCCACGTCGCCGCGACCCACAGCAGGAGGTGCACGGCCGAGCCGAAGGCCAGCCAGGTGTAGCCGGGCTGGGTACGCCGGGGCGACCAGCGGAAGATCACCGCCGAGGCGACCCACGCCAGCGCCAGCCCCACCGGCAGCTGCAGCACGGTCCACCACCTCGCGCCGCCGGATCCCCCGGCCACCCGGACCACCGCGTCGCCCACCGCGTCGCCGGCGACGAGCACGACGAACCCGAGGACCAGCGGCAGGCCCGCGGTGAGCGCGAGGAGGACGGCCCTGCCGTACTTGCGGGGGAAGGGGCGGTCGCGTTCGATCCCGTAGATGCGGTTGGCGCCCCGCTCGATCTGGCCCATGGCGGAGGCGAGGTTCAGCAGGGCGAAGCCCAGGCCGAGCCAGAGCGCCAGCGCGCTCCCGACGTCGTCGTGGGCGCTGCGCCGGGTCCCCTCGAAGGCGTCCTCGACGATGTCGGCGCTGGCGCCGGGCACGATCCGGCCGAGGGTGAGCTCGATGACCCGGCCCACGCCCTCGGTGTGCACGGAGGTCGCCAGACCGACCAGCGCCACGGTGAACGGCACCAGGCCGAGGACGACTTGGAAGGCGAGCGCCCGTGCGTTGGAGAAGCCGTCCGCGTAGCGGAAGCGGGCGAAGGAGTCGGTCAGCAGCCGCAGGCCCCCGTAGTGCCGCAGCGCGGCGAACGCCTCGTCTCCGGAGAGTTCCTCTCCGATCATGTCCCGGGTCTGCGGGACGTGGACGACGGTTCCCATACGCGGACACTCCTCGCGCCGAGTGGCTCTGCTCCCCTCATTGATGGCCCGTTTGCCCTCCGTCACACCTGCGGGGCTCCGTGCCGTTCCACCACCACGGCGGGCGAGAGTTCACCGGGCGCGCGCAGCCGTGCGCAGGCGGCGGGCGCGTGACACCTCGGTCAGGAAGTGAGGCGGTTTCCCCGGGAGGCCCGCGGGTGGTGGCGTCAGGAGCCGTCGCCGAGCGGGTCGTGTCCCCAGTTCATCAGCGAGTGGCGCCAGCGGGTGTCGCGTACGTCGCCGGACGGGCGCTGGGCGAGGTGGCGGCGGATGTAGCCGACGACCTTGCGCATGTGCTCGTAGTCGTCGTCGGAGAGGTCCTTCCTCCCGGTCCGGAGGATGCCGACGATGCGGCGGCCGGACGCGTGACCGGTCGACTCGCCGCCGTCCGCGTGCTGACCCGCGCTGCGGGACTCCTCCATGCCGAGCCACTTCTCGAGGTCGGCCGGCTTCATGTTGACCAGCTCGCGGAACTCGTCCCAGGTCTCGTCCTTGCGGTCCGGTTCCACGGCGCTCACTTCTTCTTCTTGAGCACGGAGGGCTTGTGGACCGCCGACTTGCCCGACTTCTCGCTGCGCACCTCGTACTGCGGTTCCTCCTCCGAGGCGGCGACCGTGCGCCCGGCCGCCTCGGTACGCTCGGTGATCTTCTTCTCGACCTTGCCCGTCGTCTCGCTGCCGTGGCTGCTCCAGGCGACCTCGTCGCCCTTGTGGAGATCCTCGCCGCGGCCGGTGCCCTTGCCCATGTCCAGCGCCTCCTTCGGTGGCGGTCGGCTCCCTTCCACCCTGGTGGCACGGCGGACCGCGCGCATCCCGTGGCGGCACACGTCCGGGCCGGCCCCGGAGGGCCGGCCCGGATCAGCGGGACGAGGGGATCAGACGAGGTCGAACCGGTCGAGGTTCATGACCTTGTCCCACGCCTTGACGAAGTCCTTCACGAACTTCTCCCTGGCGTCGTCGCTCGCGTAGACCTCCGCGAGCGCGCGCAGCTCGGAGTTCGATCCGAACACGAGGTCGGCACGGGTGCCGGTCCACTTGACCTCGCCGGTGGCCGCGTCGCGGCCCTCGAACACGGTCTGGTCCTCGGACGTCGACTTCCACGTGGTGCCCAGGTCGAGCAGGTTGACGAAGAAGTCGTTGGTCAGGGTGCCGGGGGCCGTGGTGAACACGCCGTGCGAGGTCTGCTGGTGGTTGGCGCCCAGCACCCGCAGGCCGCCGACCAGGACGGTCATCTCGGGGGCGCTCAGCGTCAGCAGGTTGGCCCTGTCCAGCAGCAGGAACTCGGCGGGCAGGCGGTTGCCCTTGCCCAGGTAGTTGCGGAAGCCGTCGGCGGTCGGCTCGAGCGCGGCGAAGGACTCCGTGTCCGTCTCCTCCTGCGCGGCGTCCACGCGGCCCGGCGTGAACGGGACCTCGATGTCGAAGCCGCCGTCCTTGGCGGCCTTCTCGACGCCCGCGGCACCGGCCAGCACGATCAGGTCGGCGAGCGAGACCTGCTTGCCGCCGATCTGCTCGGCGTTGAAGGACTCCTGGACGCCCTCCAGGGTGCGCAGCACCACCGCCAGCCGGTCGGGGTCGTTGGCCTCCCAGCCACGCTGCGGCTCCAGGCGGATGCGCGCGCCGTTGGCGCCGCCGCGCTTGTCGCTGCCGCGGAAGGACGAGGCCGACGCCCACGCCGTCGACACCAGCTCGGACACCGGCAGACCCGAGGCGAGGATCCGCTCCTTGAGGGCGGCGACGTCCGCGGCGTCGATCAGGTCGTACGTGCGCTCCGGCAGCGGGTCCTGCCACAGCAGGGTCTCGGCGGGCACCTCCGGGCCGAGGTACAGCGACTTGGGACCCATGTCGCGGTGGGTGAGCTTGAACCAGGCGCGGGCGAAGGCGTCCGCGAACTCGTCCGGGTTCTCCAGGAAGCGCCGGGAGATCGGGCCGTAGACCGGGTCGAAGCGGAGCGCGAGGTCCGTGGTCAGCATCGTCGGCTGGTGGCTCTTCGACGGGTCGTGGGCGTCGGGCACGGTGCCCGCCCCCGCGCCGTCCTTCGGCCGCCACTGGTGGGCGCCCGCGGGGCTCTTGAACAGCTCCCACTCATAGCCGAAGAGGATCTCGAAGAAGCTGTTGTCCCAGGTCGTCGGGGTGTTGGTCCACGTCACCTCGAGACCGCTGGTGATCGTGTCACCGCCCTTGCCGGTGCCGAAGGTGCTCTTCCAGCCCAGGCCCTGCTCCTCGAGACCGGCGGCCTCCGGGTCGGCGCCGACGTGGTCGGCGGGGCCCGCGCCGTGGGTCTTGCCGAAGGTGTGGCCGCCCGCGATCAGGGCGACGGTCTCCTCGTCGTTCATCGCCATGCGGCGGAACGTCTCGCGGATGTCGCGGGCCGAGGCTATCGGGTCCGGGTTGCCGTTGGGGCCCTCGGGGTTGACGTAGATGAGGCCCATCTGGACGGCGCCGAGCGGGTTCTCCAGCTCGCGGTCGCCGGTGTAGCGCTCGTCGCCGAGCCAGGTGGACTCGGGACCCCAGTAGACGTCCTCCTCCGGCTCCCAGACGTCGGCGCGGCCGCCGGCGAAGCCGAAGGTCGTGAAGCCCATCGACTCCAGGGCGACGTTGCCGGAGAGGATCAGCAGGTCGGCCCAGGACAGGCTCTTGCCGTACTTCTTCTTGACCGGCCACAGCAGGCGGCGGGCCTTGTCGAGGTTGGCGTTGTCCGGCCAGCTGTTGAGCGGGGCGAAGCGCTGCTGGCCCGCGCCGGCGCCGCCGCGGCCGTCGCTGATGCGGTAGGTGCCCGCGCTGTGCCAGGCCATCCGGACGATGAGCGGGCCGTAGTGGCCGAAGTCGGCCGGCCACCAGTCCTGCGAGGTGGTCAGCACCTCGGCGATGTCCCGCTTCACCGCCGGGAGGTCGAGGGCCTGGAACGCCTCGGCGTAGTCGAAGTCCTCGCCGAGCGGGTTCGCCACGGCCGGGTTCTTGGCGAGGATCTTCAGGTTGAGGCGCTCGGGCCACCACTGGCGGTTTCCGCCGCCCTGGGTGGGGTGCGGGGCGCGCCCGTGCGCGACCGGGCAGCCACCTGCCTCCTCCGTCTTGGGTTCGGTGACGATCGCGTCATGGTTCTCGGTCATGGGAGTCCTTCCGGGCGAAGAGCTTCGCGCAGTTCAGGTACTGCGGGAGGTGGAACAGTCGGGGCACAGACCCCAGAAGACGACCTCGGCCTCGTCGATCACGAAACCGTGACCGCCGGACGCGGTCAGACAGGGCGCGTCACCGACCGCGCAGTCGACGTCGGCGACGACACCGCAGGAACGGCACACCACGTGGTGGTGGTTGTCCCCGACCCGGCCCTCGTAGCGGGCCGGGCTGCCGGCCGGCTCGACACGGCGCACGAGCCCCGCCCCGGTGAGCGCGTTCAGCGCCTCGTACACCGCCTGCAGGGAGACGTGCCCTATGCGCCGGCGCACTTCGGAGGCGATCGCCTCGACTCCGAGGTGGCCGCCCTGGCGGACGGTTTCGAGGAGGGCGACGCGGGCCGCCGTCGCACGGAGCCCCGCACCGCGGAGCTCCTCGGCTGTGGTCGACGGCCGGGATGCGGTCATGCGCCGAACCTATAGGCCCAGACACGAATAATTCCAGAGAACGAACCGGTCCAGTCTTGGGACGTGTCCGGTAACTGTGGGTGGCTCCCGGGTTGCGTGACGCCGTCCACGCCGACGCGGCGGCGGTGCCGTCGTGGACGAGCGGCCCGTCGCCGCGCAGGCGTGCGCCGGGGGTGGGGCTGTGCCGTGTGCGGCGCCCTTCGCGCATCAGGTGACGCACCGGCACGTGGCGGGCGAGCGTGCATCAGGTGACATACCGGCACGCGGCGGGCGAGGGAGGGCGAAGTCGGCGACGATCCGCCGGTGGCACCGCCGCCGCACGGATTCACCGCACGTCACCGCGGTCGGTTCGCGGGCGGCCTGTTCCAGCAGGGTGCCCGTCGCGGCGACGAACCCGGGGTGCGGGTGTGGGCGGCGCAGCCGCGGAAGGACTCGTTGCGCCAGACGGTGTCGGGCGAGTCCGGCGGCGGTGCGCGGAAGCCGCCCAGGTCCCTCTCCCGGCGGTGGGCGATGCCCGACTCGGGCAGCCATCGGGCCGGTCGGGATCGCGGCGGCCGCCGGGGCCGATGCGGACGTCCACGACGGCGGCGATCCCCGCGTCGTGCAGCAGTGCGGTCAGCGCCTCCCGGCCCGCGCCTCCCGGTCCGCGGTGCCGTGGCCGAAGGCCGACAACTCGCGCGGGGTCATGGCGCGCCTCCTCGCGGCCGGGGTCAGGCGGCGGGCTCCAGGCGGACGCAGCACCGGCCCGGTTCCGGTGCCAGACGGGCCTCGAGCCCCGTTTCACCGAGTCCTTCGAGGACTCCGCGCATCAGGTGCAGGTTCATGCCGCACACCGTCTGCGTGTGCGCGCGGGCCAGCGCGTGGAAGGGGCAGTTGCCGAGGACGACGGACCCGCCGTCGTGCCGCGGCTCGAAGCCGTACCGCTCCAGTACGCGGAAGACCTCCGTCCCGTCGCCGTCCGTCCCCAGCCGTACGCCCAGTTCCCGCGCCCTGCGGTGCAGTACCTCGCGCACGGGTTCCCCGCTGGTGCCGGATTCCTCCACGGCCTGGGCGAGCAGCCGGCCGGCGAGTTCGTAGCGCCGGTCCGGGAGGCTGACGGCGATCTGCGCGGCCGAGCGGCGGTAGAGCTTGGCCGGGCGGCCCGCGCCCGGACCGCTGCGTCCGCTGCGCCGGACGTGGAGCACGTCGAGCAGGTCCTCCGCGGCCAGGCGGTCCAGGTGGAAGGCCGCGGTCTGCCGGGCCAGCCCCAGGGCCTCGGCCGCCTCGTCCCGGCCGACCGGGTGGCGCCGGCCCACCACGTAGTCGTAGAGCCGCCGGCGGGTGGGCTCGTCGAGAGCGGCAATGGCCGAGATCGCTGCGATGTCCTTGTCGCGTACTTCTTCCGTGTCGTCCACGAACACCAGTGTAAAAGCAACAGCCATTGACTAAAGAGCGGAATCGCGCTTCTATCGTCAATGAGAGTTGTCGATAGAAGAAAGGTGCAGGCCATGGCCTCCACAACCACGAGCGGCACGTCGGTCACGCCTCGGCGGGTCGCGCTCACCGACCCCGGCTACCAGGCGTACGTCATCCTGCGCACCGGCTTCACCGTGGCGCCGATCCTGTTCGGCCTGGACAAGTTCGCGAACCTCCTCGTGGACTGGCCGGCCTACCTCGCGCCGTGGATCGACGGCATCGTCCCGGGCGGCGCGCAGTCGGCGATGTACGCGGTGGGGGTGATCGAGATCGTGGCCGGCGTCGTCGTGGGCGTCGCGCCGCGCTTCGGGGGCTGGCTGGTCGCCGGCTGGCTCGCGGGGATCATCGTCAACCTGCTGACGCTGTCCGGCTACTACGACGTCGCGCTGCGCGACTTCGGGCTGCTGCTGGGCGCGGTGGCGCTGGCCCGGCTGGCCCAGCGGTACCACGGCACCGGTCCGACGGCGGTCGGTGGCGGTCAGTAGAGGACGCGAAGGGCTCCGGGCAGCACCCCGACCGTGACGGGGAGGACCGCGTCGACCTCTCCGTCGGTGCCGTAGGGAACGTCGCGGTCGGCCTCGATGCGGATCTCACTGCCCCGCAGGACCCGCACCTGGGGCCGGCGCACATGGGCGCCGGTCCTGAGCTCGTTCATCAGGGCGAAGAACAGCCGCCGGGGCGCCTCCTCGATCATCACGACGTCCAGCAGGCCGTCGTCCACGCGGGCGTCCGGCGCGATGACGCGGCCGGAGCCGTAGTAGCCGGAGTTGGCGGCCACCACCGTGTAGCCGGTGTGCGGGTGCTCCTCGCCGTCGACGGTGACCCGGTAGCGGACGGGCCGCCAGGTCGTGACGGCCCGCAGGCCGCCCGCGTAGTAGGACGCGGAGCCCCGCAGCAGCCTGGACCGGTTGGCGTGGCGGTTGGCGAGCGCGTCCACCCCGGCGTACACGCTGCCGAGGACGACGGTGCGGTCGTGGACGGCCGAGCTGACCTCGAGGGTGTCGACCGGGCGCGGCTCGCCGTGGAGCAGGACGCGGGCCAGGGCCGCCGGGTCCCGGGGCAGTCCGAGAGCGCGGGCGAAGTCGTTGCCGCGGCCGGCCGGGACCAGGCCGAGGGTCGCGCCGGTCCCGCTGAGCGCGCCGCCGATCCCGCCCGCGATGCCGTCCCCGCCGACGGCGAGGACGACCCGCCCCTCCCGCCCGGCCTCGCGGGCCAGTTCGCGGGCGTGGGCGAGGCTGCGGCTGTACTCGGTCCGCAGGTCGGCGCCCTCCTCGCGGAGGTGCCGGGCCAGGGCGAGCAGCGCGGCCGCTCCGGCGGCCGCGCCCGCGGTGGGGTTGACGACGGCGGTGAACTGTCGCATCGGTGTGCCTCCGGGCGGGCCGACGGGATGGGGACGGGCGGTCGGGGTTTCCGGGTCAGCCGGCGGGCAGCAGGACGCCGGGGTTGAGCAGCCCCGCCGGGTCCAGTCGCCGCTTCACGGCACGCAGGGCGGCGACGCCGAGCGGGCCCGCCTCGCGGACGTACCAGTCCCGGTGGTCGGTGCCCACCCCGTGGTGGTGGCTGATCGTGCCGCCGGCGGCGAGGATCGCCTCGCCCGCGGCGTGCTTGGCACGCGTCCAGTGCGCCACGGGGTCCTCGCCCCGGGCTGAGACCACGGTGAAGTAGAGCGAGGCGCCGTTCTCGTAGACGTGCGAGATGTGGCACATCACCAGGGGCGGGGTGCCGGCCCCGGTGAGGGTGGCGGTGAGCGCGTCGCGGACGGAGGCGTACAGCCCGGGGACGCGGGACCAGAACGTCGCCGTCTCCAGCGTCTCCGCGAAGGCCCCGGCGTCCAGGAGCGCGTCGCGCAGGTACGGGGCCGAGTAGCGGCCGTGTGCCCAGCGCCGGCCCGGCTCCTCGCCGAGCGGCGTGCCGCCGCACGCGCGCAGGACGGCCGCGGCGCGCTCCCTGCGATACTCCGTGTCCTCCTCCGTGCCCTCGTACCCTGCGATCGCCGTGCAGCCGGCGGCCTGTCGTGCGCCGGAGCCGATCGCGTCGGGGTCCGCCAGGCCGATCAGCGTCTCGGTCTCGTCGGACAGGCGCAGCACGGTCGGCCGCGGTCCGTCCTGGGCGAGCCGGCGCAGTGCGGTGGTTCCCTCCTCGAAGGAGGGGAAGTGCCAGCCTTCGTAGCGGCGGGTCCGCGGGACGGGCCGGACGCGTACGGTCACGGAGGTGATGACGCCGAACGCGCCTTCCGATCCGAGGACCAGCTGGCGCAGGTCGGGCCCGGCGGCCGAGCGCGGGGCGCGGCCGGTGTCGAGGGTGCCCTCGGGGGTGGCGAGGGTGAGGGAGAGCACCATCTCGTCGAAGCGGCCGTACCCGGCGGACGCCTGGCCGCTGGAGCGGGTGGCGGCGAAGCCGCCGACGGTGGCCCACTCGTAGGACTGGGGGAAGTGGCCGAGGGTGAAGCCGTGCCCGGCGAGGAGCGCCTCCGCCCGCGGGGCGCGCAGGCCGGGTTGCAGGGTGGCGGTGCGGGAGACCGGGTCGAGGTCGAGCAGGCCGTCCATGCGCCGCAGGTCGAGGGCGACGAAGGCACCGCGCCGTTCGGGGGCGAGGCCCCCGACGACCGAGGTGCCGCCGCCGAACGGCACCAGCGGCAGGCCGTGTTCGGCGCACACCCGCAGGACGGCGAGCACCTCGTCGTGACCGCCGGGCAGGAGTACGGCGGCCGGGACGGCGGCGAGGTCGCCCTCGCGGATGCGCAGCAGGTCGGGGGTGGACTTGCCGCGGGTGTGCCGGATGCGCGTCTCGGCGTCGGTGCGCACATGGGCCGCGTCGCCCAGGGCCGCGATCAGGGCGCGGCGCGCGGCGGGCGGCAGCGGGCTCTCCGGGACGGTCAGGTCCTCGATGGCGAGGGGTCCGGCCTCGCGCGGCTCGACGCCGAGCAGATCGCGCAACAGCCCGATCACCGTGTCGGGCAGCGGCGTCGCCTCGGCCGGGTCCCCCCAGCCGCTCCACAGCATGTCCATGGCTGTCGTCCTCACCGGTCGGTCGGAATGAGCGGGGCCGTCGAGGTCGCCCGGCGGCCGCCGTGGCGTTACACTGTGACACATGACGCCTATTCGTCACAACGGTTCCGGCGGTTCGGACAACGACGCGGTGCTCGACGCGGTGCGGGACTGCGTCCTGGCCGTCGGGGTCCGCCGCACCACCCTCACCGACGTGGCCCGCCGCGCCGGGGTCTCCCGGATGACGCTGTACCGGCGGTGGCCCGACGTGCGGTCACTGGTCGGCGACCTGATGACCCGGGAGTGGATCGCGGTCGCCACCGGGGCGATCCCCGAGCACCGGCCGGGCGTGCCCACGCGCGAGCTGATCACCGAAGGGCTGGTGGCGGCGGTCCGCGCCTTCGGCGCCCACCCGCTCTTCCGGAAGATCCTCGACGTGGACCCCGAACTGCTCCTCCCCTACGTGCTGGACCGCCGCGGGGCGAGCCAGGAGGCCCTGCTGGAACTGCTGGCCGGCTCCCTGCGCGAGGGGCACGCCGACGGCTCGGTGCGCGCCGCCCACCCCGGACGGCAGGCGCGGTCGGTGCTGCTGATCGTGCAGTCCTTCACCCTGTCCCTGCGGACCATGACCGACGAGGACGACCCCGAGCTCACCTCCGAGGCGTTCCTCGGCGAGCTGCGCGACATCCTGGAGAGGACCCTCACCCCGTGAACTCCCCCGGCAGTCCCCCCTCCGCCTCGTCCCTGTCCGCCCGCCGGCGCGCGCGTGAACTGGCCGGCTCCGTCGGCGGCCCGGTCGTCGACGTGCTGGTCGTCGGTCTCGGCGCCACGGGCGCCGGGGCGGCGCTGGACGCCGCGGCGCGCGGGCTGGACGTGGTCGCCGTCGACGCCCACGACCTGGCCTTCGGCACGTCCCGGTTCAGCAGCAAGCTCATCCACGGCGGACTGCGCTACCTCGCCTCCGGACGGCTCGACGTCGCCCACGAGAGCGCGGTCGAACGCGGGGTGCTGATGGAGCGCACCGCACCCCATCTCGTACGGGCCCAGCCGTTCGTGCTGCCCCTCACCCCGCTGGTCTCGCGCGGTCAGGCCGCCCTGGCGCGGGCCGGGTTCCGGGCCGGCGACACGCTGCGCCTGGCCGCCCGCACGGCCCGCGCCACCCTGCCCCCGCCGCGCCGGATCGGCGCGGTGGAGACCCGTCACCTCGCGCCCGCGCTGCGGCGCGACGGGCTGCGCGGCGGCCTGCTGTCCTGGGACGGCCGGCTCACCGACGACGCCCGGCTGGTGACCGCCCTGGCTCGTACGGCCGCGGCGCGCGGCGCGCGGATCCTGACCCGGGTCCGCGCCCTGGAGCTGACCTCCACGGGCGCCCGCGTCCGTGACGAACTCACCGGTGAGGAGGGCGAGATCCGCGCCCGCGCGGTGATCAACGCGTCCGGTGTCTGGGCGGGCGGCCTCGTCGACGGCGTCCGGATACGGCCCTCCCGGGGCACCCACCTCGTCCTGCGCCCCGAGAGCCTCGGCCCCCTGACCGCGGGCCTGCACATCCCGGTCCCCGGGGAGAGCGACCGCTTCGTCCTCGTCCTGCCCCAGGACGACGGCCGGGTCTACGTCGGCCTCACCGACGAACCCGTGGACGGCGACATCCCCGACGTCCCCCGGGCGCCCGAGACGGACATCGGCTTCCTCCTCGACGTCCTGTGCTCCGCCCTGCACGCGCCGGTCCGCCGCGCCGACGTGGCCGGCACCTTCGCCGGACTGCGGCCGCTGCTGGACACCACGGCGGCGCGCCCGGGCACGGCACCGAGGACCGCCGACCTCTCACGGCGCCACGCGGTGCTCACCTCCTCCGAGGGCGTCGTCACCGTCGTCGGCGGCAAGCTCACCACGTACCGGCGGATGGCCGAGGACGCCGTCGACACCGCCGTCCGCGTCCGGGGCCTGCCGGCCGGCCCGTCCCCCACCGCGTCCCTGCCCCTGGTGGGCGCCGCGCCGCCGCACGTCCTCGCCGGACTGCCCGCGCCGCGCCGCCTCGTCCGGCTCTACGGCACCGAGGCCCCGGCCGTCCACGCGCTCGCCGCGCGGGATGCCCGGCTGGGCGAGCCGGTACTGCCCGGGTATCCGGTCACCGGCGCCGAGCTGCTCTGGTCCCTGCGCCACGAGGGAGCGCTCGACGAAGAGGACGTGCTCGACCGCCGTACCCGCCTCGGACTCGTCCCCGCCGACCGGGCCACGGCTCTCGGCGTAGTGCGCGAGCTCGTGAACGGGGCGCTTTCACCAGGCGGTTGAGCACGGGGTCAGCGGCCGTGGACGCCGACCTCGCGGAGCGAGTACCCCCACTCGGTCCCCCGGTCCAGGAGCTGGACACGGACGTGGCGGGCCGGTGCGGGGGTGAACACGGCCGTGTCCAGGCCGCCGTCGCCGGACGTCGTGGACCAGACCGTCCGCCAGTCGGTGCCGTCGGTGGAGAGGTCGACGCGGTACGACGTGCCGTACGCGCGTTCCCAGTCCAGGGTGACGCGCCCGACCCGGTGGGTGGCGCCGAGGTCGACGCGGAGCCACTGGTCGTCGCTCCAGTCGCTGGCCCAGCGGGTGCCCCGGTCGCCGTCCACGGCCCGGCCGGGCGCGTGGTCGGTGAACGGGTTCCACTCCGTCGAACTGGCCGTGGCCGGTGCGCCGTCGGCGAGGTTCACCCCGGCCCGGTGCCGTTCGGAGGCGCCCCAGGTGTCGAGGTAGGACTCGGCTCCCCTGAAGAGGTCGTCCACCACGTGCTGCCCGCCGACGCGCCGGATGTCCTCGATCCAGTCGGGGACGAGGCCGTAGTGCGCGGCGCCGTCGGTGTTCAGGTCCCAGGTGCGCTCACCGGTGGTCTGCCGGTCGAGGACGGAGCCGCCGTCGACGCTGCGGAAGGGGTAGGTGACGGCGTCGGGCGCGTCCGCGCCGCGCGGGGCCGGCCAGCCGCCGACACCGTTCATGTCCGTGCCGTAGCCGTAGCCGACGCCGTACTCGTCGCGCAGTGCCCCGGTGCGGTCCGCCTCGGCGACGAATTCCTCCGAGCCGTGCATGTACTGGGCGACGAACCCGCCGAGGCCGTAGACCCGTTCGGTCCAGTCGAGGTCCATCCAGCTGTGCGAGGAGAGCACTCCCGGGTAGGACTCGGACTCGAAGACGTCGAGCACCCGGCCGGTGGCCTTGACGCTCATGTGGTCGATCTCGAGCATCATGTTGCGCTTCATCATGCCGCGCACGGCGTACTCGCCGAGTTCGGTGAGCCCGCGGACGTTGCACCGCGCGTCCTCGTCGTACGACGGGACCTCGACGCCCGCGGGGAGCTTCTTCTCGGCGCCGGGCGCGGAGGCGAGCCCGATCGGGTTGTCGGCCTGCGGCCCGGTGCACTTCTCGGTCTGCCAGAAGGTGCCGGTGGACAGGAACTGCCCGACGTTGATCGCCGTGCCGAGCGCGCCCTCGTCGAAGCGCACCCCGCACAGCGCGTTGTCGAACTTGTGGCACAGGAACATGCTGCGCACGCCCAGTGCGTACAGCTCGTCGAGTCCGGCGTCGATGTCGGCCCTGTCGCACTGCGCGACGTCCAGGACCTGCTTGCAGCCGAACGGTTCGGAGGTCTCGACGCCGAGGACGACCGCGAGCTTGCCCTGCGCGATGACGTCGCGGGCCTGCGCGCTGTCGGTGACGATCCGGAACCAGCCCTTGCCCGGCCCGCCGTACATCCCGTCGACGTAGGCCTGCATGTCGTAGGTCAGCTTCGCCTGGAGACGGATCGACGTCATCTCGTCGCAGCCGCGGTCCTTGAAGAAGTACACGGAGCAGATCACGCCGTTGGTGACGAGGTCGTTGACCAGCACCCGTTGTCCGCCGCGCCAGGCGCGTTCGATCCAGGCGTAGTAGTTCTGCTGGTGGGTCAGGGAGTCGTGCGCGGGCCAGTCCTCGAACGTGGGCCAGCCGACCGGATCGTGCTTGCCGTCACCGCCGCCTGTGATGAAGTCGAAGAGGGCGAGCGAGCCGTCGGGGTAGTGCTCGGGGCAGTCCTTGAGCGCGTCGGCGATCCCCTTCGCGGAGAAGGCCTTGCCGCAGATGAGCCGGCCGCCGAACGCCTCGTTGGACATGATGTGGTTGTGCGCGTCGACGAACCCGCGCACCTCGCCCGCGGCGTTCGTACCCTTGAACGGCTCCCCGGTGACGCCGATCCCGGAGTCGGGCGCGGGCCGGGCGACCGGATCCCACCAGTCGCCGCCGGCGGCGGAACTGGACGTGGGCACGAGGGCCGCGGCCAGCACGAGGAGGAGCAGCGATACGACCCCGAGGTGTCGTCGGGTGCGGTACGTGGCCATTACGCACGTCCCTCCGTCGCGGAGTTGTCATGACCGGTGCAAAGCCATGGGGCGAGAATCGCTACTGGCGCGTACGGCGTCAAGTGCGCGCGCGTCACCCGTCCGCTCCGGGCCCCTCACGAGAAGCCGCGGGACCATGGCGTCACCCCGTGGCTCCCGGCCTCTTCGTCGACGACTTCGGCGACCGGGTCGCCCGGATCGCCGCGCGAGGGCTCGAACCCGTGCGGCGGGAGACCTGCGCGAACGGCGTCCGCAAGGCCACGCACCGGGATCCCGACGGGAACGAGTCCGGCTTCGGCGGGGCGCCCGCCTGAGCCGTACGGCCCGCAGCCGCGAGGGCCGCCGGGGAAGGGCACCCGGACCGGCCGGACCGCGTGCCCCTTCCCCGCCGGACCCGCGGTCCTACGTCATGAGCCGCGCGTCCGCCCAGTCGGCGTGGTCGGAGTCGACGCCGTCCCCGCCGTCCGTGACCCGCAGGGTCAGCCGCTGGACGCCGGTGACGTCGAGGTCGATCCGCCGGACCTCGTCGGTGCCGTCGAGCACCTCCGTGACCGCCGCGGCCCTCCCGTCGGCGAGGACCTCGAAGGACACGCTGCCCTTGCCGCCGACCTCGTCGTCGACTCCCACGGCGGCCGTGAACCTCCGGTAGCCGCCGCCCAGTTCGACGACGACCTCGGAGGCGGCGTGCACACCGAGTCCCTTGTCGTACTCCGTGCCCCGGATGCTCAACGGCCCTCCGTCGGCCGGGTCCCGTTCGCCGTTGGACAGGTCGCGCTCGACGGGTCCCCATCCGTTGCGCTCGGTGGTGAACGGCAGATCACTCACGTAGTCGACACCCGGCGGGGACACGAACACCCGGACCGTGCGCTCGACACGGAGCACTCCGGTGCCCGGCCGGCCCGGAGCCCGGTACTCCGCGCTCACCACCAGCTCATGACTGCCGTGGCCCACGTCCTGCGGCACGCTCACCGTCCAGTCGCCCGACAGATCGCGGCCGACGGGCAGTTCGGCGGCCGCGGGATCGTCGCCCCGTACCGTCCAGCCCTCGGGGGCCCGCAGCGACAGCCTGACCTCCGTGGCCGGCCCGGCGTCCTCCACCTCGAACCGCCCGGTGACGCCGACGGAGGCGCCCGGGTCCGCTTCGGTCCTCGCCGGCCCCGCGGTCAGCGAGGTCAGCGGCAGCCGTGTCACCGGCCGGTCGCAGGTGTCCCGCCCGGGCACGGCCCGGCAGACGACTCCGGCGAAGCCGCCGTCTTCCACCACCGGCACCTTCAGGGTGTCCCGGCGGGTGACGACGTGCCGTTCGCGGACCAGTCCGCCGCCGTCGCCGCCGTCCCGTACGACCTCGGCCAGCCAGCGTCCGCCGCCGAGGAAGTCCAGCGCCACGTCCTGCGTCCCGGCCGGCCCGGAGGCGACGCTGCCGAGGAACCAGCGGTCGTCGTGGCGCCGGGCGAACGCCGCCCCTTCACCGGGCCGTCCGGACAGCAGCCGCGACTCGTCCCACACGGTCGGCACCTGTTCCAGGAACCGCTCCAGCTCGGGGCGTTCCCGGTAGGCGTTCACCGACCCGGCGAAGTTCTGGAAACCGGACTCGTAGACCACGGACAGCGCGAGTTCGGCCGCGTCGGAGACGGTGCGGGTGCCGAACTGGAACGCCATCGGGGTGTAGTCCATCGAGCCGACGGCATTGCGGGTGTACGGCAGCGTCGTCAGCCCGTCGGCGGGGACGTTGCCCTGCTCGGCGCCGTAGACCGCCTCCAGGGTCATCACATGCGGCCAGGTCCGCTGGATGCCCTTGGGCAGGGTGGCGCCGTGGAAGTTGACGAGCAGCTTCTCACGGGCCGTGTCCCGGAGGATGTCGTCGTACCACCGGAAGCGCTCCTGGGAGTCGGAGTCCATGAAGTCGATCTTCAGTCCGGCGGCGCCCCACTTCTTCACCCGGGGCAGGAACTCGGCGCGCTCCGCCTCGGTGTCCAGGTCGCTGTAGTGCACCCACAGCAGCACGCCCACGCCCCGCTCACGGGCGTAGTCGATCAGCTCGGGCATCCAGTCCGTGGTCTTCCAGCCGTCGTCGACCAGGGTGTACGGCCAGCCGTGTGCCGCGCTGTAGTCGACGAAGCGCTGCTGGACGGCGAGGCTGCGCTGGGCGGCGGCGAACCCGTCCAGCCAGGACCAGGCGACCTTGCCGGGCCGGATCCACGAGGTGTCCTCGATGCGGGAAGCCGGGGCGAGATCGTCGACCAGGGTGGATTCGGTGACGGTGGCGAGGTCGCCGATGACCGCCGTTCGCCAGGGCGTGGCGAGCGGTCCGGTGGACGTGACGGAGGCGTCGGCCAGGCGCACCGCGTACTCTCCGCTGCCCTCCTCGTGGACGAGGCGGCTCGCGTCGTAGCGTCCGTCGACGTCCGATTCGGTGAGCAGGGCGTAGGTGTCGCCGACCTGGAAGAGGGACGGGTACGCGTAGGAGCCGTCGGCGGCGCCCGCCGCGGTGGCCGGGGCGTAGAGGCGCTCGTAGTTGGGCGTGTACGGCGTGAGCCAGGCGCGTGCGGAGCCGGGGAGCCGGAACGCGGACGCCTCGCGCTCGACGGTGACCTCACCCTCGCCGGGCAGTACGTAGCGATAGGCCATGCCGTCGTCGGAGACCCGGACGAGCAGGTCGAGGCGGGCACCGCCCCGGCCCCTGAAGGAGAACCGGGTCTCGGTCGCCCGGACGGTACGGCGGAGCTGTTTGCCGGTGGTCATGGTGTAGTGCTCGGTCACCCGCCGGGTGTGCCGGGAGGCGAGCCGCAGATCCGAGGTGAGGTCGGCGTCGGCGGTGACGAGGCCGACCGGAGCGGGTTCGAGCACCGTGGTGGCGCCCTTGCGGGCGGCCAGGGTCACCGTGCCGTCGGCGGCGTCCAGACGGACGACGGCGGTGACGCCGTCCCGCTGCTCGCGGGGCTGGTGCACGGTCCAGCTTCCCCCGCCGCGTCCGACGGCGTGCGCCGGTGCGGTGAGGGTGCCGACGGCGAGCATGACGCCGAGGAGAAGGGTGAGACAGGCGGGGAGGAAGGTCTGACGCGAACCGCCTGGCGACGTACGCGACGGTCTGAGCACGGATGGGCCTCCGTCCAAGAGACGTGACATCGTTGTCATCCTTGGTTCCGTGAGATCCCTTCCCTGCTGTCGGCTCTTCAATCTCCGCCGCGCACGCGGCAGTCGGCCGGAACTACCCCTTGCCGCCCCTCTCGTAGTGCAGCGAGATGGAGCGCAGGACGTCGGCGGAGGAGACGTCGGTGCGGCCCTCGTCGTGGATCTCGGCGAGCTGGACGAAGGCGAAGGTGAGCGCGGAGGTGATCTGCACGATGGCGGGGCCCAGCTTCTCGGTGACGATGTCCGCCACCTCGCGCGCGCTCGCGTCGGCCGGCAGCTGGATCCGCGGCAGCATCTCCTCCAGGAGCTGGGCGACGGCTCCGCTCCCCGTCACGTCGGCGTCCGGGTCCGCGCGGAGCCGCCGCCGCATCTCGAGGGCCTCGGTCAGGATCCCCACACCCCGCTGCATGATCTCCCGCTGCTCCATGGGCACAGCCTAGACATGGACTGGCCCGGCCGAACCGCTTCCGACTATCATCCTTTACCTATATGAATGAGAGCTTTGTCCCTCGAGGGCGGCTGCCGCGTGCGGGTGTCCTCGCCCGAGTGAGTGATCCATGTCCCGCACCCGCCCCACGGACGACGGCGACGAGCTTCTGGTCAGGCTCGGGACGCTGACGGCACAGGCGCGTGCGCAGGCGGAGGTGCAGCGCTCCCGGGTGGAACTGGCCGTCGCCCTGCAGCGCGGCATGCTGCCGAGAGGGCTGCCGGTCGCCGACGGTGTGCGGCTGGCCGTGCGGTACTCACCGGCGTACCAGGGTCTCAATGTCGGCGGTGACTGGTACGACGCCTTCACCATGCCCGACGGCCGGATCGGTCTGTCGATCGGCGACGTCCAGGGGCACAACATCGAGGCGGCCGCCTTCATGGGGCAGGTCCGGGTCGGGCTCCGGGCGCTCGCCTCCGTCGACAGTGAACCGGGCGAGCTCCTCGCCCGGACCAATGAACTGCTGTTGTCCCTCAGCTCGGATCTCTTCGCCACCTGCACCTTCATGCGGCTCGATCCGGCCACCCGGCTGCTGGAGAGCGCGCGGGCCGGGCATCTGCCGTGTGTGTGGGCCACCGCGGACGGCCGGTCCGGGGTGACCGAGGACGAGGGAGGTCCGCCGCTGGGGGTCCTGTCCGGGGCGGTCTACCCCGTCACCCGCTACCGGCTGGACACGGGCGGGGTGTTCGTGATGCTCACCGACGGGGTCGTGGAGGGCCCGTCCATGCACCTCGACGAGGGACTGGACCAGGTGGTGCGGCTCGCCGGCGTCGCGGCGGTCGCGCGCCTGGACACGGACGCGCTCGCCGCCGCCGTGATCAAGCAGGCCGAGCAGGTGGGGCACGACGACGACGCGGCCGTCATGGTGATCGGGCACGACGGACCGGCCACTCCGCCATAGGGCCGCAGACCCGCGCGTCCCACCTCGCCGACGCGGCGGCCTCGGTGTCTGATGGCTTGTGTGGTGGCCCGCCAGGATCTTCGCGCACCGGCCGTCTTCGTGCTGGAGACGCTGGCCGTCGCCGCCTGCTACTACGCGGGGGGACGACTGGGGCTGCTGCGCGAGCTCCACATCGACGGTGCGGTGGTCTCGCCCATCTGGCTGCCGACGGGCGTGGCCGTCGCCTGTCTGCTGATCTTCGGGCTGCGCTGCTGGGTGGGCGTCGCACTCGGCGCCCTGCTGGTCCTCACGCACCTCACCTCGCTGCGGCTGTCCTCGCTGGGCGTCCTCGCCGGCAGCACCGCCGCCCCGGTGTGCGGTTGTCTCCTGCTGCGCGGGGTGGGCTTCCGCACCGATCTCACCCGAGTGCGGGACTGTCTCCATCTGGTGTTCCTCGGCGCCTTCGCGGCCATGCTCATCAGCTCGTCCATCGGCGCCGGCCTCCTCGTCGCCACGGGTGACCTGCCGGCGCGCAACGTCTGGCGGGTGGGGCTGGCCTGGTGGGTGGGCGACGCGATGGGCGTGCTGCTCGTCACCCCGCTGCTGCTCCTGCTGTACCGCGTGCGCGCGCCGGTGCGGCCGGTGCACTGGTCGAGGTGGAGGGAGGCGGTGGGTCTGGCGGTGATCGCGGGCTGCCTCGTACCGCTGGCGACGTACAGCCGGGCCAGTCTGCTGTTCGTCATCTACCCGCTGCTGATCTGGGCGGCCCTGCGGTTCCAGCTCGGGGGCAGCATGGTGTGCGCCCTGTTCGCGTCCGTCATGGCCACCGTCGCGGCGACCGACCGCGTCGGACCGTTCGAGCACCTGACCGAGGTGGAGGTCCTGGTCAACCTTCATGCGTTCAACGGGGCGTTGGCCCTGACCGCGCTGCTGCTCTCCGCGGTGATCACGGAGCAGCGCAACACCCGGCGCTCCGTGGAGCGGGCCTGTCAGGAGTTGGTCGAGGTGCTGGAGCATCTGACGGCGGGGGAAGCGGCGGCGCGTCCCCCGCGGGACGAGGGCGGGCGGCCGCGGAACACGGACTGATCGCTCTCGCCCCCGCCGCCCCTTCCCGTCCCGACCCCGGAGGCTGCGCCCCCAGGGTCCCTTTCGGCCCTGAACGGGCCTCGTCCTCGAACGCCGGACGGGCTGATGTCAGCCCCTCCGGCGTTCGAGGAGCGGGGGCGGGCACGGGGGCGAACACAGCGTGCCGAGCACGTCCGGGTACGCCGGCTCCCCTACGGTTCCGGATCGTTCACCCGCACGGCCGGGCGGGCCGCTCACTCGCCCAGGGAGTCGGCGTCGCCCATGACGATCACCGGGTGCCGGTCCGGGTCGAGGGTGCGCAGGAGTTCCTCCATGTGGCGCTCCGAGAGGCTGACGCAGCCCTGGGTGGGCCCCTGGTGGTCGACGTGCAGCCAGATGCCGCCGCCCCGGTCGGCACCGAGCGGACGGGTCCGGTCCAGCGGGGACGTGCCCGGCTCCCGGTTGTAGTCGATGGCGATGACGTAGTCGAAGGAGCCTTCCAGCGGTTCGCCCTCGAAGCCGGTGCCACCGGCCGTGAACCCTTCCGACTGGTCGTACGGCAGCTCGGTGCCGGGATCGGGCAGCAGCCCCCCGGCGTCGGTGAGGGTGAACACGCCGATGGGCGAGCGGAGGTCACCCGCCCGGTGGTCGTCGGTCCAGCCCTTGAGGGCGTTGTGCGCGGGCCATGCCGGGCCGCCCTCCCATCCGGAGCCGGTGTGCTGGTACAGCACGGCCCGGGAGCGGTTGGCGTCCTTGTGGCGGCCGGTGACGACGACCACCTGGCGGGCGTTCGCGGGAATCCAGGCCCGGGTCCGGGGGCCGAGGCCGGGGATCCGGGTGAGCGGTCGTGTCTCCGCCCCGGTACCGGGCCGGCCCTGTGCGGTGTTGGCGGTGCCGGGCGCGGTGTCGGCGGTGCCGGGCGCGGTGCGGGCCGTACCGGGCGCGCCGGCCGCCGGGACGTCCCGCGTCGTGGTTCCGGTGCCCGCTCCGCATCCGCTCAGTGCCGCCAGCACGACGAGGGCGACGGCCGCCCACGCCGCCCGGCCGCGCACACGGACGAAGGCACCGGCCCGCCGCCCGGCACGGTACGGAGCACGGTGACGCGGACGGGTCGGGCAGTCGATCGATGAAGCCATGTCCCCAGCCTGACTTCGACTTCCCGGAATCGCGTCAGCTCCCCGCGCGAGTCCGCCGAAGTCCCCCATCTGCGCTGCCCGGGAGGCGCGCGGGAGGGGGTCCGTCCGGGTGACGGGCCCGCACTCCGAGTGGAGTACGGGCCCGCCGGACGGAGTGGCGCGCGGGGTGGCGCTACCGGTTGATCACGAACTGCGAGCCGGGTTCGATCAGCACGTCCCCTTCGGCCGAATCGGTGATGGTGACGTCCGTGAGCGTGGCGCTGCCGCGGGCGCCGCCCATGGCGAGGATGCCGGACCCGTTGTTGGACCTGTCGATGGTGACGCCCGTGATCCGGGCGTCCGGCACCGCTCCCCCGCCCGACTTGAACTGGATGCCGTCGTAGGTGGAGTCGTGGATGTCGGTGTCCCGGATGACCACACCCGGGATGTCCAGCCCCTGGGCGAACAGGGTGATCGCCCCGAACTCCTGGTCCTCGTTCCAGAAGGCACCGCCGGTGCGGTACAGGCCGTTGTCGGCGATGAGTGTCTGCCCGGAGAAGGGCAGGGGGTCGTGGTCGGTCGCCAGCATGATGCCCGGGTAGTTCATCGTGTCCTGGACGAGGTTGCTCTCGATGGTGTTGCCGTGGCCTCCGTAGATCGCGATGCCGTTGGCGCGCCAGGGCAGTTGGACGGTGTTGTTGCGGAAGTGGTTGTCATGGCCGATGTCGACCGACGGGTCCTTGACGTACTTGCTCGCCCAGACGGCGAGCGCGTCGTCGCCGGTGTTGCGGAATGACGAGTTCTCCACCTCGGAATTGCGTGTTCCGTTGGCGAGGTTGATGCCGTCCGCGTAGGTGTCGCGGATCCGCATGCCGCTGAAGCGCAGTCCGTCGGCCGGGCCCCACAGTTCGGGGATGTTGCTGTGGTCGCGGCCCACCCAGACACCGACGTTGGCGTGCTCGATCCACACATTACTGATCTTCGTGTTCTTGCCGAACCGGCCGTTGAGGCCGACCCCGCCCTCGGCTCCGCCGTCGCCGCCGCGGATGGTGCCCGAGCCGAAGATGGCGATGTCCGAGATCCGGGTGTTGTCGTCGATGTCGAAGCCGAAGTTGCCCTCGTGGGGGTGGTTGATGCCGCCCGCCTGGTGCGGTGGCGTCAGCGTGTAGAGCTGGGAGTGCCACATGCCGGCGCCGCGGACGGTGACGTCGCGGATGCCGACCTGGTTGTACTGGCCGCGGTTGTGCGGGTCGTCGGTGAGGATCTTCTGCTCCTGGCGCCACTGGCCCGGCGGGATCCACACGCAGTCGATCCGCCCGTTCTGGTCGGCGGTCACGGCGCGCTGGAGGGCGTCGGTGTCGTCGATGCCGTCGTTGGGGACGGCGCCGTACTCCGTGATGGAGACGCATCCGGCGGGCTTGTCGGTGGGCGGGGCCACCTGCTCCAGGTCGACCAGGTCGACGACGTAGAAGGCGGCGGTGTCACCGGCGTCGCGCTGCAGCCGGAAGACGGTGCCCGCCGGGTAGGTCGCGCCGAGCAGCGCGTGGGACTCGTCGAACAGGCGGCGGGCGTCGCTCCCCGGGGTGTTGGTGAGTCCCTCGGGGGCGTCGGTGTTGCCGTACAGCCAGCTGTGCTTGGAGCTGAGGCCGATCTTCTGCACGAACTCGCCGTCGGCGTAGAGGCTGAGGGTGGCCTCGGTGCCTCCCCCGCCCGGGGCGTCCGGGATGGAGTTGCGTACGACGATCGAGTTGGTCGGGCCGCTGGAGGTGAACTGGACGTACTGGCCGGTGGAGTCGAGGCGGACCGACTCGCGTCCGGAGGACTCGGTGGCGAAGTTGGTGTGGCCGAAGGTCCGCTTGGCGTCGGCGGTGAGGAGGGTGCCCCGGTACGTGCCGTCCTCCGCCTCGTACTCGGTGTACGGCACGGCGGCGCCGCGGCCGACCACGATCGGGCGGGTGAGGACGTTGTTGTTCTCGTCGGTCTCGTCGACGGTGTCCGTGGCGTCCGCGGTCGCGGTGAGGAGGCTCGCGCCGGCGGTGGCGGTCCAGGTGCCGTCGACGGCGACCTCGGCGGTGGCGCCCGCGGCGATCGTCCCCGTCGTTCCGTCGAGGGTTCTGCCGCCGACGGCGAGACGGGTCACGGAGCCGGCGGGGGCCGGTGAGGTGCCCCGGTTGTGCACGGAGACGGTGAAGGACACCGGCGCGCCCGTGGCGGGGTTCGCCGGATCGGTCCTGATGCTCCGGACCTCCAGATCGGGGCCCGGGCTCTGCGCGACGGTCAGCTTGTCGGTCGCGGTGCGGCTGTTGTTGGTGTCGTCCTGCTCGGGGACGGTGTCGGTGGGGTCGACCACGGCGGACACGGTGTAACTGCCCCGGGCGCGCTTGCCGACGTCCACGGAGACGGTCGTGGAGGCTCCCGCGGCGAGCGCTCCGACGGGGGCGCTGCCCGCGACGGTGCCCTCCAGGCTGACGTCGACGGTGACGGCGGCGGACGCGGCCGTCCCCGCGTTGCGCACGGTCGCGCGGACGGTGACGGCGTCCGTCTCGGTGGGCGACGCGGGCGTCCACGAGAGGTCGGGGACGACCAGGTCGGGGTGGGGGGCGGCGGTGCCGACGACCTGCAACTCGGCCACCTGGGCGCCGTATCCGCTGGTGTTGTGCGTGAACCTCAGCCGCACGTCGGCGTAGCGGCCGGTGACCGGGATGGTGACGGTGTTGCCGCCCGCGCCGGGGTCGAAGGTGTAGTCGGCGCGGGCCTTGATCGAGGTGAAGGTGCCCGACGCCCGCTCGCGTGCGAGGACCTCGATGCTCTGGGTCCGTTTCGCCCAGGCCGGTTCGGGGTTGAGCTTGACCACGACTGCGCCGAGGTCCGCGTCGGCACCCAGGTCGACCGTGAGGGTGGCGGGGTGGCCGGTGGACTCCCAGTAGGTGCCCAGCTGCCCGTCGTTGGCGTTGGTCGCCACGAACGAGTGAATTGTGGAGGAGGCTTCGATCGGTTTGCCGAGCGCCAGGTTGGTGCCGTCGACCGGCGGTTCCTCCGGGTTGCCGCCGTCGTCACCGCCGTAGACCTCGATCTCCGACAACTGGGCGGCGTTCCAGCCGGTGTTGGCGCTCACCCGGACGCGGATGTGGCGCACGTCGCGGGCGGGGAAGCCGACGGTGACCGTGTTGCCGCCGTCGGGGTCGAAGCGGTGGGCGGCGGAACCGGACAGCGTGGTGAAGGTGGAGCCGTCGGTGCTGCCCTCGACGGAGAGGGTCTGGGTGCGGGCCTCCCAGGCGGTGGGCAGCTCGAGGACCACCTGCTCGGCCTCGACGGTGCCGCCGAGGTCGACGCGGATCCACTGCGGGAAGGCCCCTGCCGGGCCCTCCCAGTAGCTCAGCTGGCTGCCGTCGGTCACATGGGCGGCGGGATAGCCGGCGTGGGAGCCGCCGGCCGTGACGCTCTTGCCGAGCGCCAGGTTGGGGCCACGGACCGCTTTCGGGGCGGCGTCGGCCGTATCGGGTTGCAGGCCGACGGCGACCAGGCCGGCCAGGAGCAGGCCGGTGATCGTCCGTAGGCCGAAACGCTTCCGTCTCATGAAGTCCTCGTTCCACGGCGGGTGCTGGAGGGTGGCCAACCGGGCAATCGGTGCTCCTGCCACGGATTGCCATGGCCAAGTATGGATTTTGCGCGGGGGAGTTCATTTCTTGCGGCTTCCGGATTGAAGTTTCCGGCTCGCGTCCCTCTTGTCAATGGCACGCACACAACGTCCTTGAGGGCCGTGCCGTCTCTGGTGCCGCCCTCGCGCCGCGTGAGAATGTCAACCGATGGCCGCGCAGAAGAAACGGTCAACCGCGCTCGGCCGTACCATGGCTGGCCACCGGGGGAACCAACAGGCAGAAAGGGGCACCGCCATGTCCGAGAACTCGACCGCGGCCACCGACCTCACGTCCCAGTACTCCGCTCAGGTCGCGGGTGATCTCGAGCGCAACGTCAAGGAGCAGGAGCGGGTCACCGCGGAGATCGCGGCGCTGCAGGAGCAGTTGACCGTGCTTCAGCACGACCACACCCTCCTGGTGAACATGCGGCAGGCGCTGGGCCTCGCCTCGGCGCCCGCCGAGGCCGTGGGCACGCCCGAGCCCGCGGTCGCACCCGAGGCCGTAGGCACGTCGCAGCCGGTGGGCACGCCGGAGGCCGTGGAGGCGCCGGAGGCCGACACGGCGCCGGGCGGTGCGACCGTGCCGGCGCCGCGCAAGAGGGGCGGGGCCCGGCCGGCGGCCACGTCGGGCGAGGAGAAGCCGAAGCGGGCGAGGAAGACGGCCGCGCGCACCGCGTCCGGGAAGTCCACCCCGTCGGGGAAGGGGAAGTCCATCTCGTCGGGGAAGTCCGCCCCGTCGGGGAAGTCCACGCGCAAGCCGCCCGCCGCGAAGGCGGAGAAGCCCAAGGCGGACGGCCCCAAGCTGGTCGAGCTCGTCCGCCGGCACCTGGAGGAGCAGAACGAGCCCCGCTCGGCGGCGGAGGTCGCCGGCGCGCTCGGGCAGGCCCACCCCGAACGCGCCATCAAGACCACGGTCGTGCGCAGCACCCTGGAGGGCCTCGTCGCCCGCAACCAGGCCCAGCGCACCAAGCAGGGCTCGTCGGTCTTCTACACCACGCCCGACAGCACCGAGCAGGCCCCGAAGGCCGAGGACGCGGCGCGGTCCTGACGCCGTCCCGGCCGCTCACCGCTCCGTGTGACGCACCTCCACCGGCTCGAAGGTGATCCGGGTACGGGCCGTGCCGCCGGCCCAGACGACCTCGGCCGTCCCGTCGTCCACCCGGACCTCTTCGACCGCCTCCGACAGGGGCGCGGCGTCCGCGTCCGCCGTGAGGGAGGCCAGACTGATGTGCACGGAAGTGCCCGCACAGCTGCCGGTGAGGCGCGGGACGCTGGCCCAGCGGGTCCAGGCCGTGCCCTGGGGGGCGCGGACCGGGCCGGGGGACGGGTCGTCCCAGCCGTACAGGCCGTACAGGGCGGAGACCAGCGGCTCCTCGGGGCCGGTGGCCCAGCCGGTGTGGGTGAGCCGGGCGCCCTCCGGCGCCCCCACGACGCGGTGCACGCGCAGTTCGTGGCGGCCGCGCGCCACCGTCACGCTCTCCACCCGCAGGCCCGGGACCATCGGCGGACCGCCGGCGAACACGGGGCGGTGCCACGAGGCCGCCCAGCCCCAGCCGTCGCCGTGTCCCGCGCCCAGGGGGTGGATGCGGCGGCGCACGCTGTGCCGGCCGCCGGTCTCCACCGACAGGTGGTTGTCGGCGACGTTCCCCGGTGCGGTGGGGCCGGTGCGGGTGGAGTAGGCCTGGCGCCCGTAGTGCGGGTCGTCCTCGGCCGCCGTCTCGCCCTCGTGCGGGCGCACGTGGTCGCTGCCGTGGTTGTGCAGCCGTACGATCCCGTCGGCCCGCGTCGCCTGGACGAGCAGCCCCGGCGCCGGCAGCGCCAGCACGCGGTCGGACTCCTCCACCGGTGCCGGCTCCTCGCGGGCCGTCCAGAACGCGTGGCCGGCGGGGGCGAGCAGCGCGACGAACGCCTTCGACGCCCAGTACGGTGACGCCGGGCCGGAGTAGCCCTGCAGACCGGCCTCGTGCGGGCCGTACCAGCCCAGGCTCAGCAGGCCGTCGGCGGTCAGCGCGCCCCGGTCCAGGAAGTGACGCAGGCTGCCGCTGGCGATGCGCCGGGAGGCGCCCGGGGTCAGCGGGGTGTGGCCGGTGACGGCGCCCAGCGCGACGGCCGCCGAGGCGGCGAAGCGGTACGTCAGCGACCGGCCGAAGTGCAGCGGCGCCCCGTCCGCGCCGAACATCAGGGCGAAGCCCTCCAGGTGGGCGCGGAGCCGTTCGCCGTGGTGGGCCGAGGCCTCCTCGTCGCCCGCGAGATGGGCGTCGAGGACCGGGTACAGGTGCAGGGCCCAGCCGTTGTAGTGGTCGAAGGCGCGTCCGTCCCCGTCGGCGTACCAGCCGTCGCCCCGGTACCAGCTCTCCAGCAGGTCCAGCGCCCGCTGCCGGGCCGCCGCCGTCTCGGCGTCGCCGCGTCCGACGGACTCCAGGAACCCGGCCACCGTGTACGGGAAGAGGTACCAGTTGTTGGGCGCCGGGGTGTGCCGCAGCGCCCCCCGCAGCCACTCCTCCGCCCGGTCCTGCACACCGGCGTCGAGCCGCTTCCACAGCCAGGGCGCGGTCAGCCGCAGGCCGAGCGCGACGGACGCCGACTCGACCATCGGCTGGCCCTGTACGTCGTGGTCGAGGATCAGCGGCCAGGACTCGGTGTCGTCGCGGCCCGGGGTGCGGGTGCCGGCGGCGAGTCCGCTCGCGTACCGCTCCAGCAGGCCGTGCGGGTCGTCCCCGTCCGCGCCCGCGACGCGGAAGGCGGCGGCGAGGAACGTCCTGGCATAGCCCTCGAGTCCGTCGGAGCGCACTCCCGAGCGGGAGGGGCGTCCCGGCAGGTCCAGCAGCGCGCAGCCGGGGGTGCTCCAGCGCCAGGCCGCCGTGAGGAGCCCGTCCGCCACGGCTTCCCAGTGGGCGCGGGTGTAACCGGTGCGGGGGCTGATGTCGTGGTCGTCGGCGGGCAGTTCGAAGGGGTCGCTCATGCCAGGAAGGCCAGCCTTTCGCGTCGTACGGGGTGGAGGAAGCCCTCGCCGGAGGTCCAGCGCGCGATCTCGGAGAGGGCGAGATCGGCCAGCCGGCGCCACTCGTTGCCCTGGGAGCCGGCGAGGTGGGGGGTGAGGAGGACGTTGTCGCACTCCCACAACGGGTGGTCGGGCGGCAGGACTTCGGGATCGGTCACGTCGAGCACGGCGCGGATGCGGCCGGCCAGCGCGGCGTCGGTGAGCGCCTCCTGGTCGACGACCGCGCCGCGCGCGGTGTTGATCAGTACGGCGTCGGGGCGCATGGAGTCGATCAGTTCACGGCCGACCAGGCCGCGGGTCTCGGGCAGCAGCGGGGTGTGCACGCTGACCGTGTCGCCGCGCCGGAACAGCTCCGCCAACCCGACGCGCTCGACGCCGAGTTCCCTCGCCCCTGCCTCGTCGACGAACGGGTCGTACAGCAGCACGTCGACGTCGTGCGGGCGCAGCAGGTCGATGACCCGGCGGCCGATGAGGGAGGCCGACAGGACGCCGACGGTGCGGCGGTGGCTGCCGACCGAACGGGAGGTGCGCAGCCAGTCCGGCCGGGTGCGGGAGGCGCGGTAGTCGCGCGCGCTCTCCAGGGCCCGCTTGGCGGTGAGCAGGATCATGGCGAGGGTGTACTCGGCGACCGGGACGGCGTTGGCCGCGGCGGCGGAGGACACCTCGATGCCGCGTTCCCAGCAGGCGTCGGTGACATGGCCGCGTACGCTGCCCGCGGTGTGCACGACGGCCCGCAGCCGGGGTGCCGCGCGCAGCACGTCCGCGTCCAGGGGCGGGCAGCCCCAGCCGGTGACCAGTAGGTCGACGTCGGCGAGCACGGTGCGGGCACGGGGCGTGGTCAGGTCGTCCAGGACCGGGAGCGGTGCGAGGTCGCACAGCGCGGCGAGGGCCGCGAGCGACTCGTCGTCGAGGACCGCCGAGGCGACGTCCGGGGACATGGCCAGTGCGGCGCGGGGGCGGGGGCCGGGCGTGGACTCGGTCATGGTGGCGGCGGAACTCCTTGTGCGGGCGGGGTCACTTCACGGCGCCGGCGGTCAGACCGCTGCGCCAGAAGCGCTGGAGCAGGGTGAAGGCGAGGATGAGCGGCAGCACGGCGAGCAGTGACCCCATGATGACGACGGGGTAGTACTCCGGCGAGACGGACGCGGAGCTGTTCCACTGGTACAGGCCGAGGCTGACGGGATACAGGTCCTGGTCGGACAGCATCACCATGGGCAGGAAGAAGTTGTTCCAGATCGCGGTCAGCTGGAAGAGGAAGACGGTGACCAGGCCGGGGCCGAGCATCCTGAACGCCACCCGGACGTAGGTGGTCAGCTCGCCGGCCCCGTCCACCCGCGCCGCCTCCAGCACCTCGTCGGGCACGTAGCCCCGCGCGAAGACGCGGCCGAGGTAGACGCCGAAGGGGTTGAACAGCACCGGGACGAACACCGCCCAGAAGGTGTTGACCAGGCCGGTCCCGGAGGCCATCAGGTACAGCGGCAGCGCGAGCACCGTCTGCGGCACCATGACCGCCGCCAGGACCAGGCCGAACAGCTTCTCCTTGTGCCGGAAGCGGTACTTGTCGAAGGCGTAGCCGCAGGCCACGCTCACCAGCGCGCCGAGGGCGGCGCCGAGGACCGCGTACAGCAGGCTGTTGACGTACCAGCGGCCGTACAGGCCGCCGTCCATGGCGAACAGGTCCTCGAGGTTCTGCAGGAAGGAGAAGTCGCCCAGGGACAGCAGGTCGCTGCCGAACAGCGCGTCGCGGTTCTTCGAGGCGGCCAGCACCAGCCACAGCACCGGCAGCAGCGTGTAGAGCACGGAGACCGCGACGACCACGTTGACGGTGGCGCGGCCCAGCAGCTTCGGGCGGAGCAGGGAGCTGTCGGCGGCGCTCATCGGGCCTCCTGGGAGACGTCGGCGCGACTGGTGAAGCGGGTGACGCCGTAGGACAGGGCGATGGTGCAGACGAGCAGGACGACCGAGGCGGCCGCCGCGAGGCTGTAGTTGTTGCGGGTGAAGGCCGCGTCGTAGATGTACATGCTCGGCGAGAACCGTGAGTTGATCATCGGCGACGACTGGCTGAGCAGCATCGGCTCGGTGAAGAGCTGGAGCGCCCAGATCAGGGTGAAGAGGGAGACCATGACGATCGAGGCGCGCACCAGTGGCGTCTTCACCTGGAGCGCGGTGCGCACCGGCCCCGCGCCGTCCACCACGGACGCCTCGATCACCTCGCGCGGCACCGCCTGCAACGCGGCGTAGAAGACCACCATGTTGTAGCCGAGGTTGCTCCACAGGGCGATGTTCACGATGGACGGGATCACCGTGTGCACGCCGAGGAAGTCGATCGTGATGTCGCCCTGGGCGAACAGCTCGATGACCGGGCTGATGCCGGGCGTGTACAGGTACAGCCAGATCAGCGCCGCGATGATGCCGGGCACCGCGTGCGGCAGGAACAGGCCGAGCTGGGCGAGGGCGCGCAGCCGGACCACGCCGGAGTCCAGCAGCAGGGCGAGGGCGAGCGCGCCGACGACCATGAGCGGGATGTAGATCAGGCAGTACAGGGCGACCGTGCCGAGCCCGCCGAGGAAGGTCGGGTCGGTGAGCACGGCCGCGTAGGAGCGCAGCCCGACGAAGATCCGGCGCTCGGGACCGAAGCCCAGGCCGGGCTGGTCGTCGCTGAAGAAGCTCAGGTAGACGGCCGTGCCGACGGGGATCAGGAAGACGGTGACCAGCAGGGCGAAGAACGGCGTCATCAAAACGCCCGCGGCGGTCAGTTGACGGCGCTTGGCCGCTCTGCGGGCACGCGGGCCCGACGCGGAGGGGGCCGGGGCACCGGCGCGGGAAGCGCCGGCCGGCACCCGGGTGTGGGTGGTCGTGGTCATGGGGTGTCACCTGCCTTTCGTCGGCTCAGGTGCTGTGCTGGGTGGTGGACAGGCCCAGGGCCCTCAGATCGGGCATGGTGCCCTCCTGGGCGGTGCGCAGGGACTCGACGAGGGAGCCCCGGCCGCCGCCGACGCGGGCGAAGGCGTCCTGCATGACCTTCTGCGTCGCGCTCATCCGCGGTCCCCAGAGCCAGTTCTCGCCGATCTTCCCGGCCTCCTGCTCGAACAGGGTGTAGATGTCCTGTCCGCCGTAGTACGAGCGGTCGAACGCGTCGCGGCCCACCGCGACCAGGCCGGGTGCGGCCGGGTACTGGCTGCTGGTGCCGCTGGACAGGCGGGCGCGCAGGGCGTCGGGGTGGGAGACCTGCCACTCGATGAACTCCATGGCGGCCTCGGGATGCCGGCTGTCCTTGGTGACCGCGAAGGTCGAGCCGCCGTGCGTGCCGACGGAAGGGCTGCCGGTGTCCCACTGCGGCAGCGGCGCGATCCGCCACTGTCCCTTCTGTCCCGGCCGCGCGTTCATCTGCGCGCCGGCGTCCCAGGCGCCGCTGAGCCGGGTGAGGACCAGGCCGCCCCCGATCTGGGCGTCGGACTGACGGCTCTCGACGGCGTTGACGAAGACGTCGTCGCGGTCGATGAGTTGCTGCCAGTAGTCGGCGACCTTCCGCGAGGGTGCGTCCGCGAGGGAGACGTTCCAGGCGCCGCGGGAGGTGTCGAACCACCGGGCGCCGGCCTGCCAGGCGTACGCGGCGAACTGGGTCATGCCGTCGGTGGGGAACAGCACCAGCCGCCGGTCGGGGGCTTCGCGGCGGACGGTCGCGGCCTGCTCGGCGTACTCGTCCCAGGTGCGGGCGACCCGCAGCCCGTACTGGTCGAACAGGTCGGCGCGGTAGTGCATCACCATCGGCTCGACGTCCAGCGGCACGCTGAACACCCGGCCCTCGAAGGTGGTCAGCCCGAGCGCCTGCGGCAGCAGCTTGCGGCGCAGGCGCTCGCCGACCAGGTCGGTGATGTCGCGGGCGACGCCGTCGATGGCGTACCCGGGGACCTGCGGATACTCGATGGTGGCGACGTCGGGGGCGTTGCCGGCCCGGGCGGCGTTGCTCAGCTTGGCGTAGCCGCCCTGCCCGCCGGAGGGGATCTGCTGGAACTCCACCTGGACGGTCCGGTGGGTGCGGTTGAACGCGTCGACCACCTCCTGGCTGCCGCGCAGGGCGGACCAGAAGGTGATGCGCGTGGTGGTGCCCGTGCGCGCCGACGAGGCACCGTTCTCCCCGCTGCAGGCGCTCACGGCTCCTGTCAGCGGTACGGCGGCCGTCGCGGCGAGCACGGAACGACGGCTGGGTCGTCCGGGCATGGTGCCTCCCGCGGCTCCTGCGTGTCCGGGGACACGGCTGTTCGGGACACGGGAATCCTCAACGCCCGACCGGCAAACGGTCAATAGATCGATCAGAAGAAAATGAAACGTTCAAACGCTCATTCATGCCGTCCGGCGGTGCCGGCCCACGCCCGGGTCGATCCGCGCACCCTCAGCGCCGGCAGCAGTTCGGTCCGCCGCACCGGTCCCCCGGCGCCGTGCGGTGCGGCGAGCCGCTGGAGCAGCAGCTCCGCCGCGGCCCGGCCGACGTCGGCCTTGGGCGGGGCGACGGCCGTCAGCGGCGTGGTCCCGAGCCCGGCCACCACGTCGTCGTACGCCACGACCGAGCAGTCCTCCGGCACGCGTACGCCGCTGTCCGCCAGCCGCTGTACGAGCATCAGCGCGTCCACGTCCCCGTGCAGCACCGCCGCCGTGGCCCCCACCTCGCGCAGCAGCGCGGGCAGCTCCGCCGTCTCCTGAGCCGTGTACGGCCCGTCGTGACCGACCTCCGGGGCGCACAGCGTCCACGCCCACTCCTCCACCAGCGGATGCGCGCCGGCGATCCGGGCGCACGCGGACCGCAGGGTGCGCGCGGTGGGGCTGTCGTCGCGGGTGGCGAACACGATCCGCCGGTGGCCGAGCCCCACCAGGTGCTGCACGGCGAGATGGACGCCGTAGGCGTGGTCGGAGCAGACCGAGTCCATCGCGTGCAGCGCGCCGCCCGGCCGGGGGCGCCGCTCCATCAGCACCGCGGGCACGTCCAGCGCGGCGAGCCAGCCGTAGTCGCCCTCCTCGTCGGCCCGGGTGCGCCAGCGGGGGGCCAGCAGCAGGCCCGCGGCGCCGTCCGCGAGGGCCCGTTCCACCAGGGGCCGCTCGGCGCCGGCCACCTGCGGCGCGATGTGCAGGGCGATCCGCTTGCCGGCCGCTTCGAGCACCGAGCGGGCGCCGTGCAGCGACTCGTACAGGTAGCTGTGCCGCTCCGGGACGACGACGGCCACCGCCTCGCCGTCCGGCGCCGGGGCGGCCGGCAGGTCCTGGGCGGCGAGGGCGGAGCGCACGACGCCGTGGCCGCGCCGCAGCCGGCCCTCGCGGGCCAGCTCCTCCACGTCCCGCCGCACCGTCACCACCGACACCTGGAGTTCGGCGGCGAGGTCGCTCACCCGCGCCGAACCCCGGGACTCGACGGCCGCCAGGATCCGCTGCCTCCTGAGCTCGACCGGCTCCCGCATGAGGCCCCTCCCCGCACCTGAATGTTCGTTTGAACGATACGGGCATCATAACGATCGTCAGCCGCCCCGGGCCCTGGCCGGACGGCCAGGGCCCGCCCGGTGGAGAGGCCCGTGTGACCGCCGCCGACGATCAGGATCTCTCGCACGGTGACCTCTGTTCCTCGTCCGTCACCCCGACGACCGGACAGGACACCGGGACGTGACGCGCGCGGGGCACCCGGACGTGTGCGGCCGGTCACACGGACCGGTGCGGGCCGGGCGCCGGTGGTCAGCCGAGGGCGGTCACCTCGACGGCGAGGTCGTTGTCGACCGTGTAGTAGGGGCGCACCGCGGACCCGCCCGCGGTGACCCGCGGGTACACGAACACTCCCTTGCGGTCCGCCACGTCGTCGAGGAGGCGGCCGACCCTGGTCAACGGCGCGTCGGCGGCGGGGCGGAGGAACACGTCCCAGATCCGGCTGTCGGAGGCCACGAGGTCCGCGCAGGCGACGGTGAAGGCGAAGCCGCCGTCCTGGGCGGGCCGTACCGGGACGCCGTGCAGGGTGTCCCTGGTGCCCCGCAACCGCAGCACCGCCTCCGCCCCTTCGGAGAGTTCGGCTCCGTGCAGACGGGCGCGGACCGTGATCGTCCCGTCGGCGATGTCGACGGGGCCCGCCTCCGCGTGGGCGGTGCGCAGCCAGGTCCGTATCGCGAGGAAGCCGTCCTTGGTGGTGTACGGCACCCGGACGGCCACCGGTGACGGCCGGTCGGGCGGGCCGCCGTCGACGAGCGCCCGCAGGTCCCGCGGGCCGGGGCGCAGCCGCTCCCGTGCGGCGTCCGGGCCGGGCAGCAGATACGTGTCCCAGCGGCCCTCCGCGAGCCGGGGCAGCGGCTCGAGCACGGCGCGGAACTCGCCGTCGTCGCCGTGGGGTTCGAGGTCGAGGGTGTGGGTGGTCTCCTCGGGCCGGCCCTTCTTGGGGCGCAGCACCAGCGACAGCCGGGGGTGCGTGGCCGTCGGCGGCCGCAGGCGGAAGGTGATCCGGCCGTCCGCGTCGATGGAACAGTGGGTGCGCGGGGCCGTGTTCATCGGCGTCCCTTCCGTACGGTGCGCAGCGCGTTCGACGCGGCGGCGATGGCGAGGTCACGGGCCGCGTGGCCCCGGCTGGCGAGGGTGTGGTGCGTCCCGCCGTGCTCCGGGGTGCCGCGCGGTCCGCCGTTCCTGGCCTCGATCGCCTCCTGGAGCAGGCGTTCGGCGTGGGCCACGACCGGGCCGGGGGCGAACCGGCGCGCGTTGGCCACGGCCGCCTCGCCCATGCGGCGGCGGCGCTCGTCGTCGCGTACCAGGTCGAGGAGGGCGGTGCCGAAGGCCGCGGCGTCCCCGACCGGCACCAGCCGGCCGTCCTCGCCGTCCTTGATGATCTCGCCGGGCCCGTAGGGGCAGTCGGTGCTCACCACGGGCAGTCCGCAGCGCATCGCCTCGACGAGGGTCATGCCGAACGGCTCGAAGTTCGACGCGGCCGCGCCGATCGAGCCCTTGACCCACTCGGCTTCCATGGGGGTCGCCGCGCCCATGAGGAAGACGTTGTTCCACAGGCCGAGCGTCTCGATCAGGGCGCGCAGCCGGTCCTGTTCCTCGCCCTTGCCGTAGATGCGCAGCTGCCAGTCGGGGAACTCCGCGGCGACCCGGGCGAACGCCTCGATGATCAGGTCGAACCGTTTCACCGGGACCAGCCGGCCCGCCGCGACCACGACCTTGGCGGTGCTGTCGGCGGCGGGCAGCACGGGGTCGGGGACGCTGTTCGGGAGTGCCTCCACCCGGACGCCGGGCAGCCGCGTCTTGCGCCGGTAGGAGTCGGCGTCGGCCTCCGTGACGGTGGTGAGCACGTCGAGCCGGCGGTAGGCGCGGCGCAGCGCGGTGCGCAGCGCGGGCGGATGGTTGTCCAGGGTGAGGTGTTCCTGGCCGACGCGTGCGACGTGCTCCGGGGCCTGGAGGGCGAGGTGCACGTTGAGTCCCGGCCGGGTGCCGATGACGACGTCGGCGTCGGTGTCCGCCAGGCACTCGGCGATCCGCTCGTCCGTCAGCTCGCTGTACTGGTGGTGGCGGTACTCGGCGGCGGGGAACACCTTGGCGGGTCTGCCGTGCAGGGGGTGGTCCTTCTCCCGCCGCAGATCCACCAGCGCCCGCAGCCGCACTCCGGGGTGCGGAGTGAGGTTGGGGTGCTCCCGGTGCCGTAGCACCGAGACGATCTCCACGTCGTGCCGTTCGGCCAGCGCGGCCGCCAGGTTGAACGTGGTGGTGATCGTGCCTCCGATCCCATAGGCGTTGTGGATCAGAAAAGAGATCTTCATAGCGGTCCAGACCGCATGAGACGTTCAGGAGTTGTCTGCTGTTATCAGTTTGTTGCCGCGATGATCACTGTTGTTGAACTGCCGGATTCCCGCGCTGGATACGCATGCCGGGCCGGCGGCGGTGGACGGTGAGGTAGGTCAGGCCCTCGGGGCCGGCGGTGAGGCTTCGGGTGGACCCGTGCGGGAGCCAGGTCAGCGCGCCGGCGGGGAGGGCGTGGGGACCGTCGGGGGCGGTGAGGGTGCCGTGGCCGGCGAGGACCAGCAGGAGGACGTCGAGGTCGGGCTCGCGGTGGGTGTCGACCCCGCGTCCGGGCGGGATGCGTACGACGTTGGCGTCGAGTTGACGGCCCGGCTCGGCGAGCCGCCACAGGGCACCGGCGGACGCGTCGTCGAGGGCGGCCAGGGCGGCCGTGTCACACAGGACCCGCGGGAGCGGGAGGTCCTCGCCGGGGGTGTCACTGCTTTCCGACGTCATGAGATGTCACCGTCCCGGGTGCGTGGACGCGCCGGCCGTCCCGGTCGCCTTTCAAATGCGAACCTAGCATGCAGATTTGGGTGGTGCCGGTCACGGTCCGCCGTCCACCGCCCACCCGAGCGGGTACGGCTGCGGCTCGGCGGCGGGGGGCTCGCCGCCGGCCTCGTTGAACGCGGTGAGGGCGCCGACCAGCGCCGCCCGCTGCGGTGGGGCCAGCCGCTCGACGATCGCGGCGATCTCGGCGCGGCGCCGTGCGGTGACGTCCTCGACCGTGCGCCGGCCCTCGCCGGTGAGCCGCAGCAGGGTCTCCCGGCGGTTGGCGGGGTTGGTCTGCCGGTCGGCGAGACCGGCCGCGATCAGCCGGTCGACCATGCGCATCGCGGTGGACGGGGCGACGTGGAGCAGGTCGGCGAGCGTGACCAGCTTGGTGGCGCCGCGGGTGGAGAGCACCATCAGCATCCGGAACTGCGGCAGCGTCACCCGGTCCTCGACCGCGGCAAGGGACCGCGCGGACACCGCCACCAGCAGCCGCGAGGCGGTCAGCACCGCACGGGTGACCGCCTCGACGTCGTCCCTGGCCCCGCCGGGGGGTTCGTCCTGAGGCATGTGTCCTTTGTACCTCGCGGTGATCGCCGCTTGTACCTCGCGGTGATCACCGCCCCCTCACCCGGGGGGCGCGGACTCCGCGTCCTGGTGGCGGTGGTAGCGCAGGAGGAGCATCGCGGCGTCGTCGCCGGGCGGTCCTCCCGCGTGCTGGACCAGGTCCTCGCGCAGGGCCTCCAGGGCGCGGTGCGCGTCGGGTTCCTTCAGCAGGTGCGTGCGCTCGCCCAGCGGGTAGAAGCGTCCGTCCCGGTCGCGGGCCTCGGTGACGCCGTCGGTGTAGAGCAGCAGTTGCTCACCCGGGGCGAACGCCACCCGGTAGGGCTCCGGTCCCCCGGTGCCGTGCGCGGACAGGCCCAGCGGCAGCGCGAACGACGGCGGCTCCGGGAAGTCGGCGCCGCCGTCGCGGCGCAGCAGCATCGGGGCCGGATGGCCGTAGTTGAGGAGGACGACCTCCTGGTCGGCGCCGATCTCCGCGAGGATCGCGGTGACGAACCGCTCGTCCTCCAGCTCCCGGGCCACGCTGCGCTCCACCCGCTCGCCCAGCTTGACGAGGTCCGGCTCGTCGTAGGCGGCCTCCCGGAAGGCGCCGAGGACCACGGCGGCCGTCTCCACGGCGGCCAGGCCCTTGCCCTGCACGTCACCGAGGATGACCCGGACGCCGTGCGGCGAGGCCACCACCTCGTAGAGGTCACCGCCGATCCGCGCCTCGGCGACGGCGGACGTGTAGGACACGGCCGCCTGCACGGGGCCGACGGTCAGCGGCACCGGCCGCAGCAGCACCCGCTGGGCGACCTCGGCGATCGACCGCACGCCGGCCAGTTCCGCCTCCCGGCGCGAGCGCATCACCGCGGCGGCGATGCCGACGCCGGTGACTCCGGCGACCGACGCCATGGCGGTGTAGCCGCGGCGCGCCGGGAACAGTTCGTTGTACAGGCCCAGCCCGGCGCAGAGCAGCAGTGCCAGGACGCCGATCACCGCCGTGCGGCGCCAGCCGCCGACCAGGCCGGCGAAGGCGGGTCCCAGCGACACCAGCGGAAGCAGTCCGACCCCCGGACCGGCCACGACGTCGACGACCGCGATCACCGCCATCACCACGATCGGCATCCAGGACAGCACCCACTGGGCCGAGGGGATCGATGGCGGTCTCTCGTCGGTCATGTCCTGCTCCAGCGGTGTCGAGGGCACTCGAGAGCCGCCCGGTTCCTCCGCGGACGCCCCTCCCTCACCTTTAGACTATGCAAAGATCGGCCGCTCCCCGCTCCCCCGGGCGGACCTTTATCCGATCGAGTCCGCACCCGGGCCGCACCGTCTCAGCCGTATGTTCGGTTCCGCGGGCCGCTGTTCATCCGATTTTGCGCTGTGCAATCATCCTGGTGGGATCCTCGGGAGGAATGAACGGACGTGACCGCGCAGAGGCCGGACGACGGCGGAACGCCCAAGGAGCGGGACGACGGTACGCCGTCGCTGCCCGAGGACGTCTGGCAGCGGTTCCTCACCGACAACGAGCGCGCCATCCGGGCCACCGCCCCCAGGGAGCCCTCCGCGCTGCAGCGGGCGCGCGCCGACGGCGGTGCGCCGCGGGAGGACGCCGACGTCGAGGCGGTCGGTGATCTGTGGCATCCGGACGATCCGTGGGACGGCCCGTCCTGGCGGGAGATGGACCGGCGCGCCAGGCTGCGCCGTGTCGGCCGCGTGGTGGGCACGGCCGCCGCGATCGCCCTGGCGCTGGGCGTCTGGTCGCAGCTGTCCACCGGTGCGGGCACACCGGACGGGGAGCCCGGCGACACCGTTCTGCAGCAGTCGGAGGAGGCGCCGGCGGAGCTGCCCACGGCGACGTCCCTGCCGCCGGAGCTCACCTCCCCGCCCCCGTCCGCCCCCGGCCTCCGGGCCGGCTGACGCGCCCCGGCCACCGTGGCGGGTGACCGGGGCGTGCCCGACCGGGGTGCGGCTCAGTCGCTCAGTGCCGCGAGGACCACGGCCTTGGCCTCCTCCTGCACCCGGCGGAGGTGGTCGGGACCCTGGAAGGACTCGGCGTAGATCTTGTACACGTCCTCGGTGCCGGAGGGACGGGCGGCGAACCAGGCGCTGTCCGTGGTCACCTTGATGCCCCCGATGGACGCGCCGTTGCCCGGTGCCTCGGTGAGCACCGCGGTGACCGCCTCCCCGGCCAGGGTGTCCGCGGTGACCTGGGCGGGAGACAGCTTCGCGAGGCGGGCCTTCTCCTCACGGGTCGCCGGGGCGTCGATCCGCTCGTAGGCGGGCTCGCCGAAGCGGGAGGTGAGCGCGGCGTAGTGCGCGGAGGGCGTCTTCCCGGTGACGGCCGTGATCTCGGAGGCGAGCAGCGCCAGGATGATGCCGTCCTTGTCGGTGGTCCACACCGAGCCGTCCCGGCGCAGGAAGGAGGCGCCGGCCGACTCCTCACCGCCGAAGCCGAGGGTGCCGCCGGCCAGTCCGTCCACGAACCACTTGAAACCGACGGGCACCTCGACGAGTTCGCGCTTGAGGTCGGCGGCGACCCGGTCGATCATCGCGGAGGAGACCAGGGTCTTGCCGACACCGGCGGCGGACGGCCACTGCTCACGGTGCGCGTAGAGGTAGCCGATCGCCGTGGCGAGGTAGTGGTTGGGGTTCATCAGCCCGGCGTCCGGGGTGACGATCCCGTGCCGGTCGGCGTCGGCGTCGTTGCCGGTGGCGATGTCGAAGCGGTCCCGCTGCCCGATGAGGGACGCCATGGCATGCGGCGACGAGCAGTCCATCCGGATCTTCCCGTCCCAGTCCAGCGTCATGAACCGCCAGGTGGGGTCGGTCAGCGGGTTGACCACGGTGAGGTCGAGGCGGTGCTGTTCGGCGATCCGGCCCCAGTAGGCGACGGACGCCCCGCCCAGCGGGTCGGCGCCGATCCGTACGCCGGCCGCGCGGATCGCGTCCAGGTCCAGCACGTCCGGCAGATCCGCGACATAGGTGCCGAGGAAGTCGTACCGGCCGGTCCCGGGTGCGGCGAGGGCGCGGGCGTACGGGATGCGGCGGACGTCCTTGAGGCCTCCCCGGATGATGTCGTTGGCCCGGTCCTGGATCCAGCCGGTGGCGTCCGAACCCGCGGGGCCGCCGCTCGGCGGGTTGTACTTGAACCCGCCGTCGGCGGGCGGGTTGTGGGACGGGGTGACGACGACGCCGTCCGCGAGGCCCGTGGTGCGGCCCCGGTTGTGGGTGAGGATCGCGTGCGAGACCGCCGGGGTCGGGGTGTAGCCGTCGGCGCTGTCGATGAGCACCGTGACCCCGTTGGCCGCGAACACCTCCAGGGCGGTGACCCGCGCGGGTTCGGACAGCGCGTGGGTGTCGGCGCCGAGGAAGAGCGGCCCGTCGGTGCCCTGGCCGGCGCGGTACTCGCAGATGGCCTGGCTGGTCGCGGCGATGTGGTCCTCGTTGAACGCGGCCGTCAGGGACGAGCCGCGGTGCCCCGACGTCCCGAAGGCGACGCGCTGCCCCGGGTCGTCGGGGTCGGGGTGCAGGGCGTAGTACGCCGTGACCAGCCGAGCGACGTCGACGAGATCCTCCGGGCCGGCCGGGCCGCCCGCTCGCTCGTGCTGCATGTGCCCACTCCTCCGCATGGGTTGATTCTTCGCTTGCGGAGACATCTTTCCTCTTCGGGGCCGCACCGCGCGAGTGGGACCCGGCTCCGCGCCGCCCTGCCCGCCGCCCCGGTGTCAGATCCGGCCGCCGGTCATCCGGGTGAGGGGGCCGTGGGTGTGGCGTTCGGCGCGCCGCCCCACCGCGTAGGAGGCAGCGGTCAGGGCGGTCAGGCCGGCCGCGGCACCGGCGGCGACGAGCCTGCGGTTGGCGATGACCGTCCAGGCGGTCTTGGCGCCGGCGGCGACCTGGCCCGAGGTGGCGACGACCGCGCGGCGGCCCGCCTCGACGCCCTTGGCCGCGGTCTGCGCGGCGCCGCTCGCCACCCGGGCCGCGCGCTCGGCGCCCGACGCGGCCCCTGACGCGGCGTCACCCGCCTTGTCCGCGGCGTTGCCGGCCGCCCGCCCGGCGGAGGCGGTCGCCTTGTCCGTGGTCTCCCGTGCCTTGGTCGCGGCGGACCGGGGGGACGTGGCCTTCTGATGCGCGTTCTTGTTCTGTTCGCTCATGGACACCGACTTGCCGCTGGCTCCCGCGGCAAACACGTTCCCGCGCGCGGGCCGCTACCCGGCCGGGGCCGGTATCCGTTCCAGCACACCGCCCGCGAACACGTCGTACAGCGGCAGCGTTTCGAGGTGGACGTAGCCGATGTGGCAGTCGCAGGTGGTGAGGGGGCAGGGGCGGGGGCGCAGCGCCTCGCGGTAGCTGCCGTCGTAGAGGTTGCCGAGTTCGGCGCGGACGAAGTGGCAGCGGCGGACCGTGCCCTCGCCGTCGACCGAGATCACCGACTCCCCCGTGCGGCAGGGCAGGCCCGCGCTGGCGTGGGGGCGGCGGCTGTAGGGGAAGAGGGGGTCCAGCGCGGTCCACACATCGGCCTCGGTGTCGTCGTAGGTGTGTCCCTCGGCGGCGTTGACCCACAGGTACACCCTCTCGGGCAGGTCGGCGCGCAGCCGCCGGGCCGCGTCGAGGTGCTCGGGCAGCCCGACGACGCCGACGCTGAACCGGACGCCGAGGCGGTCCAGTTCGCGGCACTTGGCCAGGAAGCGGTCGTAGGGGGTCTGGCCCGGGTGGTACGTGCACCACAGGGCGAGGGTGTCCAGGTCGGCGCCGGCGAGCCAGTCGGTGCGGCAGCTGAGGTTGGTCTGGATGGCGACGCGGCGGATGTGCGGCCGGTGGGACAGCCGGGTCAGGGTGTTCCGGTACCAGGAGCGGACCAGGCCCTCGCCCCAGGGGGTGAAGAGCAGGGAGAGCCGGTCGGTGGTCTGCGCCTCGGCCCAGTCGGCGAACCTCTCCAGGCAGGCGCGGTCCGCGCGGAGCTGCTCGCGGCTGTCGCGGCGCTTGGCGAAGGGGCAGTACGGGCAGTCGTAGTCGCAGGAGGCCAGCGGGCCCCGGTAGAGGAGGGTCAGGTCCATCGGCTGCGGACTCACTTCCGCTCGTAGGCGGCCATGGCGGCCCGCACGGCCGGGGAGAACAGTTCCGGGCCGATGGCGTCGGAGTGGGCCAGGCCCTCGGGGGTCAGGCGCAGGCGTGTGGCGCCGGGACCGGTGTCCTCCTCCAGCCAGCCGCGGCCGGCGAAGCGGGACAGCTCGGCCGGGAAGTCGTCCGCCGGGGTGCGGCCGTCGAACCGGGCCCGGTAGTCGGCGAGGTCGAGGCCTTCCGCCTGGAGCAGGGACTGCAGCAGGTGCCGGCGGCGCGCCTCGTCGGTGTCGATGCGGCGGCCGTACTCGGCGTGGGCGAAGTCGGCGGCCGGGCGGGAGACGTAGTCGTCGACGATGCCGCGGATCTCGTGCATGCCGACGGCGTAGTCGAACGAGTAGTGCAGGCCGGCGGTGTAGGAGCGGGCGCCGCAGCCGAGGCCGATCATGCCGTCGGTCTGGCAGGCGTAGTCGTCCGCGCCCTGCGGCGGGGCGTCCGCGCGGCGGAACATGCGCATGGACTGCTGCGCGTAGCCGTGGGCGAGGAGGTGGTCGCGGCCCAGCCGGTACAGGCGCAGCCGCTGTTCGTCCCAGGCCGGGTCCGTCTCGCCGGCGCGGCGGCCGAGGCCGGTCAGGGGGCGTATGTAGAGAGGGTAGAGGTAGAGCTCCTCGGGGCGCCAGGCGAGGGCCGCGTCCAGGGAGCGCAGCCAGCTGTGTTCCGTCTGTCCGTCGATGCCGTAGATCAGGTCGATGTTGAGAACGGGGATCCGGGCGTCACGGACGCGGCCGAGTGCCGCCTCGACGTCGGCGCGGCGCTGCGGGCGTACGGCGGCCCGGGCCTCGGTGTCGTCGAAGCTCTGCACGCCCAGACTGAGGCGGGTGGTGCCGCGCGCGGCCAGTACCTCGAGCCGGTCGGCGGTGGCCGTGGCGGGCGAGGCCTCCACGGACAGCGGTACCGCGCGCAGGTCGGCGCCCATGCGGTGTTCCGCGATGTCGCACAGCCGCTGCAGTTCGGTGGCGGTGAGGAAGGTGGGGGTGCCGCCGCCGAAGGCCGCGGTCGCGAACCGCGCCGGTTCCCGCTCCCCCAGCGCCTCCCGCACGGCGGCCGCCTGTCGGTCCAGGGCGTCCAGATAGGCGCCGGTCAGGCCGTCGGGGGCGCCGATGCGGGTGAACAGGTTGCAGAAGCCGCAGCGGACCTCGCAGAACGGGATGTGCAGGTAGAGGGAGAGGGCGTCCTTGGGTTCGCCGGCCCAGAGGGTGTCGAGGCGGGGGCGGTCGGCGAGTCGGCGGTAGGCGGTCTTGTGCGGGTAGGCGTAGACGTAGCTCTGGTACGGGCTCGCCGGGGCGTCGGTGCCGGTGCGGGCGGGGGTCGCGGTGGTCATCGGGCGGCCTCGGCGGGGGTGTGGTCCAGGAAGAAGTGGGCGTAGGGCACGGTCCACACGGACGGGTGGCCGATGCGGTGGCCGGTGTAGCCGTCGTCGCCGTAGGCGGTGCCGTGGTCGGAGCAGACGACGGCGAAGCAGCGGCGTCTGCTGCTCGCGGCGGCGAACAGCCGGCCGACGTGCCGGTCCACGTACTCCAGGGCGGCGGCGTGGGTGGCGCGGGTGTCACCGTCCTCGCGGGTCGCGCCGGGCCGGTGGAACCAGTTGGGCTGATGCAGCGCGGCGACGTTGACGAAGAGGAACAGGCGCTGCTCGTGGGGGAGTTCACGGACGACGTGTTCCGCGCGGGCCACCTGGGCCTCGAACGACGTGGGCGAGGCGACGCCGAACTCCGGTTCCCAGTGCGACTCCTGGAACAGCCCTGGCAGCACCGAGCCGAGCGGGCCCCGCTTGTTGAAGAAGCCGGTCCCGCCGACGCACACCGTGCGGTAGCCCTCCGCCGCGAGGCCGGAGACCAGGTCGGGGGTGTCGTACACGAAGGTGCGGCCGGCCGTGGTCTCGCTGCCGGCGAAGCGGGCCGCGAACAGGCGCGGATGCGGGCCGGGTTCGGCGGGCGTCGGCAGGAAACCGGCGAAGATCGCCTGGTGGGAGGCGTAGGTGAAGCTGCCGGGGGCGTGCCGCCGCTCCCAGCGGCCGCCGGGCAGATGGCGGGCCAGGTTCGGAATGCGTCCTTCGGCGGCGAGTTCGGCGGCGACGTCGAAGCGGAGGGTGTCGAGGGTGACGAGGAGGATGTCGTGGCTGCCGACGATCTCGTTCATGTCCGGGTCGTGGTCCGGTGCGGTGGCCCCGTGGGGGCCGGGCGCGGGCGTCGGTTCAGGCGCTGACATGGGTGGTTCCCGTTCTGTACTGGTGGTGCGGGTGGGACGGACCGGTGGTGCGGCGCAGGACCGCCGCGACCTGGGCCGCGTAGGTGTCGAGGCCCTCCGCCCCGCTGCCCGGCAGTCCGGTGAGCCGGGGCAGCAGGTCGCCGAAGGCGTTGACCTCGCCGACGGCGAACCGGCGCCAGCCGACGGCCGGGAGCAGGTCGACGCCGACGCACAGGGTGCGCGGGAAGCAGGCCGCCGCGCGCTCGCACACGGCGAGGACGTCCGCCCACCGGCCGCCGGCCGCCCCGACGGCGTCGCGCACCGCGTCGAGGTCGCCGCGGGTGCCGCCGAGGTGGAGGTTGGTCAGGGGTGAGGTGCTGGTGCGCACGACGGCGTGGGTGGCGCGGCCGGCCACCACCACGACCCGCAGATCGGCGGCGCGGCCCCGCTGGGAGGCCTTGGGCAGCCAGCGTTCGAGATGGAGACCGTCGGGGGCGAGCGCGTCCACGATGGCGGCGATCTCCTGCTCCCGTTCGTAGTGGCGCACCTTCAGGGAGTTGAACAGCCTTCCGTCCGGGGTGAGTTCGACCGAGGTGGTGGCTCTGATCCGCCCCCGGCCCGACGACTCGACGGCGAGCACCCCGGAGGCCGAGGAGCCGTGCGCGAGCTTGACGAAGAGTCTCGGCATGCGGTGCTCGCGCATCGCGGCGCGTACGTCGTCCCAGCCGGTCACCCGTACGGCGTCCGGGCCGGAGGTGGGTGACCCGGGCACGGGGACGCCCGCCGCGTCGAGGGCGGCGTGGCAGCGCCGTTTGTCGAACATGACGGCCAGTTCGTCCACGTCGTCGAGGCGGGCCCCGCCCCGCAGTCCTCGGGCGGCCTCGGTGAACCGCGCGTACCAGCGTGCCGATCCCTCCACGCGGGCGGGATCCCGGACGCCCCTCAGCAGCCGGTCGACCTCGGGGTTCTCGCCGGGCGAGTCGAGTCGGACGGTCTCGTCGGCCGCGAAGTCGGCTCCGCCCTCGCGCAGGACCCGCTCCCAGGGCACGACGCGCGGTGCGGGCAGTCCGGCGGCGCGGGCGGCGTCGGCGAAGAGGGCCGTCCTGCGGTTCTCGGGGTTGCCCACGACGGCGAGGCGCACGGGTGCGCCGGCCCGCCCCGGTTCATTCCCCGATCGCGACATAACGCTCCTCCGGCCGGCGCGCGCTGCGGTGGGCGGGTGTGAGGCCGAGATCCGGGATGTGCGCTCCCAGCGTCTCGCGCACGCGGCGGGTCATCCCCTCGCTCATGAAGTGGTGCCCGAGGTCCAGCGCCCGCAGATGGGTCAGCGGCTGCCCCGAGAGCAGCGCGGCACCCCCGTCGTCGCTGAGCGTGCCCATGCTCAGGTCGAGGGAGTCCAGACCCGCGACGACGGGCGCGGCGGCCACGGCGGCGGCGATCTCGTCCTGGATGTCGCTGTTGCGCAGGCCCAGGTGGGCGAGTCGGGGGCTGCGATCCAGCATGGCGAGGAGCGCCCGGACGTCGGCCGCGGTGCAGTCGCCGCCGTACCAGCTGGTGCCCAGCCACAGCTCCAGGTGGCGCAGGGCGGGGAGGTCGCAGGCCGCCAGGCCGCGTACCGGCTCGGGCGGCAGACCGCCCGACTCGATGCGCAGCCCGCGCAGCTCCTCGTGCCGCAGCGGCTCGATCACCAGGTTCTCGGCGCCGCGCACACCGAGCTCGTACAGACCGGGCCAGGCGCGCAGCACCCGGCCGACGTCGCCCTGTTTGATCCAGGAGATCTCCGCCTCCTCGGGCTCGACGTCCCCGAGGAAGACCGCCCGCAGCCTCGGCAGCCGGTGTGCCTCGGCCGTGATCAGGTCGAGGACGGGACCGATGCCGTGCTCGTCCCACTCCTGCCACCAGGCGCCGATGACGAGGGCCACGACCTCGTCGGTGCGGACCCGGTCCAGGAACGAGCTCCACCGTTCCTCGAACGGCACCTCCCGGTCGGCCGTGAGCCGCCAGGCGACCGAGGCGGGAGGGGGCAGGTGCGGGCCGGGGCCCGGCCCGTCGTCGGGGCCGGCGAAGTAGTGCACGGGCAGGCCGTGCAAGTGCTCCAGGTAGGAGGGGTGGTAGCGCACGCGGGTGCTCACTCCCCCACGCTGACGTAGCGGTGGACGGTGCCGTCGTCGTCCTTGTCCCAGTCGGCGTCGTCCTTGTCGAGGTCCAGCTCCACGCCGGCGGGTTCGAGCGTCTCGCGTATGCGCTGCCTCAGCGGCTCGCTCAGGTAGTTGTGGTGCAGGTCCAGCTTCTTGAGGTGGGTCAAGGGCTGTCCGCCGAGCAGGGCGGTGGCGCCTTCGTCGCCGAAGGTGCCCATGGACAGGTCGAGCACCTCGAGCCGGGCGACCACGGGGGCGGACGCCACGGCGGCGGCGACTTCGTCCTGGATCTCGCTGTTGCGCAGGGCCAGGTGCCGCAGCCGGGGCAGCCGGGCGCCGGAGAGGATCGGCGCGAGGTCGGCGGCCTCGCTGTCCGCGCCGTACCAGGAGGTGCCGAGCCACAGGTCGAGGTGTTCGAGCGCGGGCAGTTCGCTGGCCGCGACCCCGCGGACGACCCCCACCGGGAGGCCTCCGGTCTCCATGACCAGCTTGCGCAGCGCATCATGGCGCACGGCGGGGAACTCCAGTTCCTGGCCGCCGCGCACGCCGAGTTCCTCCAGTGCGGGGAAGCCCGCCAGCAGGGGGGTGACATCGGTCTGGGTGATCCAGGAGATCTCGCACTCCTCGCTCTCGATGTCCCCGAGGAACACCGCCCGCAGGGCGGGCAGCCGGTCACGCGCGGCCACCAGCGCCTCGATGACGTCGGAAGGGCCGGAGTCGTACGCGTCCTCCCAGATGCCGACGATCAGGGCGCGGACCCGTGTGGTGTCGACCGCGGAGCAGAAGCGGTCGAAGGTCTCCACCCACCCCTCCTCGTCGCCGTACACCCCGGCGGCGATCCGCCAGGCCACGGCGTCGGGTTCGGGCAGCTTCGCCGATTCGCCGCGCCCCGGAAAGGTGAAGGCGGGAAGGCCGTACAGCTCCTTGAGGTGGCTACCGCTGAACATCGGCGCTGCTCCTGTCGTGCGACACGGGAAAAGGGAGGTGGTGCGTGGGCGAGGCCGTCACGGAGCACCGGGGGCGGGCCGTTCGGCGATGCGTGCAGCAGTTCTACCAACAGGGACTGACAACGCCCGGCGGCGGGCCCGGTGACGGTCCGTTGTCAGTGCCCGCTCGTACTGTCTGCGCATGGACTCCGGGGCACCGTGCGCCGGAGCGGAGGGGAGAGCCATGTACCGGCAGGGAGACGTGCTGATCGTGCCCGTCGCGGACGAGGCGGTGCCGTCCCACGTCCCGGACGCGCCCAAGGAGCCGCGCGACGCCAGGGGCCGGCTGGTGCTGGCCCTGGGGGAGGTCACCGGACACGCACACGCGGTGCTCGGGCGGGGCGAACTGATCCGTGAGCCGGGCCCCTTCGGGCCGTTCCTGCTGCACCTGCCCGAGGGCGGCCGGGTCGTCCACGAGGAGCACGCGGCGATCGCGCTGCCGAAGGGGTGGTTCCGGGTGATCCGGCAGCGTGAGTACGTGCCCGGCTCGGTGCGGCTGGTGGCGGACTGACGGACGCCGACGACCGTACGGAACACCACACCACACCACACCACAGCAGGGAACAGGGGACGTTGACGATGACGATCGCGCAGGAGAGCGGGCCGGCGGCCGTGACCGGGGGCTTCACGGAGGAAACGGCGCGCTGGCGCGCGTGGGCCGCGTCCGCCGAGCCCGCCGACCGGGCGGCGGCGGAGGAGGGCGTCCGGCTGGCCTACCGCAGCGCCGGGCTGGCCGAGCCGGAGCGCGTGATCTGGGCCGGGTCGCCGCGCGAGGGCGTGACGCTGGTCCGGGAGGGGACGGACTTCGGGGCGAGCGTGCGCGAGGCGGTGCGCACCGCACCGTGGGCGGCCGAACGCGACCGGTTGTACCAGGAGCTGGGCCCGGCGGGCTGGTCCCGGCACTGGTCGGGGACCGGCGGTGCCCTGTGGGACGCCACGCAGGCGCTGGTCGACCGGATCCGCGCCGGCGTGCTCGACGACCTCGCCCCCGACGACGCGGCCGCTCGCACGGAGATACGTCTGGTCCTGCTGGACGCCCTGCTCGGTCAGCACGACGCGCCGTGGCTGGCCGCCCTGGACACCGAGGGGTCCCCGCTCGCCGGGCCGGCCCGGGTGTGCCGCAGCGCCGGCTGGTGGTGGCCGTTCGAGAAGGTGGCGGTGGTGTGCGAGCGGCCCGTCGCCCTGCACCGGGACGAGGCCGGCCGGCTCGACCACGGCGACGGCCCGGCGCTGGAGTTCCCCGACGGGTTCGCCCTGTGCGCCTGGCGCGGCATGCCGGTGACGCGCGCCTTCCTGGACGAGCTGCGCACCCTCACCCCGGAGCGGATCCGGCAGGAGGAGAACGCCGAACTGCGGCGGGTGATGCTCGAGTACTACGGCTACGACCGCTACTTGTCCGACTCCGGGGCGCAGCCGCTGCACCGGGACGGCACGGGCACGCTGTGGCGCATCGCGCTGCCCGACGACGAACCGGTCGTCATGGTCGAGGTCCTCAACTCCACGCCCGAACCGGACGGCACCCACCGCACGTACTGGCTCCGTGTGCCGCCGACGACCCGGACGGCCCGGGAGGGGGTGGCGTGGACGTTCGGCCTCGGAGCCGAGGCGTACGAGCCGCTGGAGGAGACGTGAGCCCGTCCGGCCGCCCGAGGGCTGACCCCGCCCGCAGGGGGTAGGCGGAGAACAGCAAGGACGAACCGGACCGCGGAAGGGAGCACCCATGCCGAGCATGGTGGAGCGCATCAAACAGTTCGCCAGGAGCCCTCAGGGGCGGCGTACGGCCGAGCAGGTGCGGCGGGCGGCGGCCGACCCCCGGCGCCGGGCCCAGGCACAGCGTCTGCTGGGCCGGCTCCGCGGCGGCCACCGCTGAGCCGTTCCGCTTCTGCTTCCGCGCGGTCCGGGACGTACCCGTCCGGGCCGCGCGGCGATCACCGGGGAGGACCTCCATGAACGAGTCGTCGGTCCGGACGGTGGGCTGGGCGCGCTCACTGCCGATGGACCGCGGGGTGAAGGCGGCCCGCGACTGGGCGCGCGAGCACCTCGTCGCGCTGGGCTGGGACACGACCGCTCCCGAGACGGCGGACGACGTGCTGCTGGCCGTCTCGGAACTGGTCACCAACGCGCACGTCCACGCCCGCAGCAGCGCGCAGCTGGTCATGTCGTGGGACAGCCGCTGTCTGCACATCTCGGTGCACGACAGGTCCGCCACCCTGCCGGCGCCCCGGGAACCGAGCGCCGAACGCGTCGGCGGGCGCGGCATGCTGCTGGTCGACGCCCTGGCCGACACCTGGGAGGCCCGCCCCTGCCCCCACGGCAAGACCGTCACGGCCTGCTTCCGGCTGCCGGAGGGCGCACGGCGCTGACCCGCCCCGTGCGCGGCGGACGGCGGGCCCTAGGATCGGTCGGTCCGCCCTCGCAAGGAGCCCCGCACGGTGACCGCCGTTCTCCCCCAGCCCCGCACCACCCCCGCCCTGCCGTCCCCGCGGTGCCTGACCCGGGTCGAGAACGGCGAACGGCTGCACGCGCTGCTGTGGACCGCGGGACCGGGCCGGCGGATGATCAGCAGCGCGGTGCTGGGCGGAGGCATCGGCGAGCGGACCTGGATCCTCAACGCCCAGGTCTCCCACGGCTACCGGCGCACCGACCCCGACCGGCACCTGGCGGATCTCGCCGCCGCCGCGGGTGCGCGGGGGCCGGGGGTGGGGCTGATGACGGCGGCGGACGTCTCGGCGTTCACGCGCGCGGCGGACGCCGGTGTGGAGGCCTGCGTCACGGCGGGCGTCGACGTGCGCGGCTGGGCCGCACGGCCCGGGGAGGGCACGAGCGGACTCCAGGGTCCGGGCACGGTCAACATCGTCGTCGCCGTGCCGGTGCCGCTGAGCGACGCCGCCCTGGTCAACGCGGTGACCACGGCCACCGAGGCGAAGGTGCAGGCCTTCCTGGAGGCGGGCCTCGACTGTTCGGGCACGCCCACCGACGCGGTGTGTGTCACCGCCCGCACGCCGGGCCCGGACGAGGAGGAGTACGCCTTCGCCGGGCCCCGTTCCCTGTGGGGCGCACGGCTGGCGCGCGCCGTCCACCGCGCCGTGTTCGAGGCCGTGACCGCACCCTGACACCGGCCGCCGGCCTGCGCGACACGCTGTGGCAGCCGGTGCCCGACGGCGACGAGTACGACGCCGTCGGCATCGTCCGTGCCGCTCTCAGGGCCGGACGGGACGAGGAGGGCCTGCTGCTCGACGTGACCGCGGCGACGGCCTGCCGCACACTCCGTGGTCCCCGGCGCACCTCTGTGGTCCCCGGCGCACCTCCGTGGGAGCGCACCGTCCGGTCAGGCCGGGAGCCGTCGGGCCCACCGGGCCGGTCCCCGCAGGACGGCGCTCCGCCCCCGGCCGGGCACGGTCCACAGCGTCTGTCCGCGCACCCCCCAGCGTTCCAGCAGGGCGTTCGCGGCCAGGAACCCGGTCGTCGCCGCGCGTTCCATCAGCGCGACGGGCAGATCGGTGCGCACCAGGTCGCCGGCCATCATCACGCCGGGCTCCGGGGTGCGCACCGTCGGCCGGTCGGCGTAGCCGCCCACGGGGAACAGGGGACAGTCGGCCCGCCGCTCGTGCCGGGCGTCGACGATCGTGGCCGCCCGTGTCTCCGGGTAGACGCGGCGCAGTTGTTCGATCAGCCGCTTCTGCTCGACGTCCCGGGACGCGTCCGGGGGCAGGGCGTAGGCGTGGAGTTCGACGACCGAGCCCCCGGTACGGGCGGCCCAGCGGGCCGCTTCGTCCTCGTAGCGCTCCAGCACGCTGATGTTGTCGAGGCCGGCGTATCCGCTCGTGCCCAGGAACGCGGGCCGGTCGGGTGCGACGGGCCGGTCCAGCCACAGGCGGCTGACCAGGAACGGCGGGGCGGTGCGCAGGCGGGCGACCCGTTCCCGCCACGGGCCGTCGCCCAGCCGGCCGGAGCGGGCGACCAGGGAGCGCAGTCCCGCGGCGTCGAGGGCGAGGACGACGGTCTCGTGACGGCTCTCCTCCCCGGTGGTGGCGACCTCGTAACCGCCGTCGCCGGTGGGGGCGATGTGCTCGACGGCCGTGGCGGTGCGGATCCGGGCGCCGTGTCGGCGCAGGTAGCCGGCCAGGGGGTCCCACAGGGCGGCGGGGAAGGGCGCGTCGGGCACGTCGAACAGCAGTCCTTCGGCGGAACCGAGGAAGTAGATGTGGAACATCAGGGCCATCTCGGCGGCCGACAGCCGCCGGGGGTCGGCGAAGAAGCTGCGGGAGAACACCTCGAAGGCCAGGTGGCGGGCGCTGTGCGGGAAGCCTACGGCGTCGAGGAAGTCGTGGGCGCTGATGCCGTCCAGGCGTTCGTACACCTCGGGCACGCGCACGTCGAGCAGTTCGAGGGCCGCGAGCGGTCTCATGCGGCGCAGGTCGCGCACGCGGAAGGACGGGCTGAGGGCGACGAAGCCGAGCGCGCTCCACGGAGGGGTGCGCGGGACGTGGCGGAAGCCGTCCCTCAGCCCGTCGCTGTGCCGCAGCGGGTAGTCCGGCAGGCCGGTGAGCCGCTCCAGACCGGGGTCGGTGCGGCGCAGCAGACCGCGCAGGTTGTAGTACTGGCGGAAGAAGGCGTGGAAGCCCCGGCTCATGGTCGCCGGGGTGCCGTCCGCCAGGCCGGTCGGCCAGCCGCCGACCCGTCCGCCCAGGAAGGGCTCGCGCTCGTAGAGCGTCACGGCCACGCCGCGTTCGGCCAGCGCGGTCGCCGCGGCCAGGCCGGCGATGCCGCCGCCGACGACGGCGGTCGTCGGGCGGGCGCCCTCGATCCGGCGCGCCCCGGGCGGGGGCGTGAGCACACGGGCGCGGCGGTCCCGGCCGTGCCGGGTGGCGTCCGGGCGGCGGAAGGGGGTCATCCCTCGTCCTCGCTCTCCGTGCGGGGCCGTCGGCCGACGAAGGTGTGGGTGATGCCCGTCTGCCATCCCGGCAGGGGCAGGGCGCGCACCGCTTCGAAGCCGGCCGCGCGCAGACGGCCGGCGAAACGGCCGGCGGTGTCGAACTCCACGACGCTGCGCCACAGGTGGCGGTAGAGCCCGGCGTCCCCGAGCACGGTGGCCGCCGGCTGGACGATGCCGCGGCACACCAGGGTCCACACCGCGCGGTCCACGCGGCGTCCGCCGAGCGTGTACTCGTGCACGCCCAGTCTCCCGCCGGGGGCCAGCAGATCGCGCACGGTGGCGAGCACGGCGTCGGGATCGGAGACGTTGCGGAAGAGGTAGGCCGCGAACACCGCGTCGAACGGCCCCTTCACCCCGGCCTCCGCCAGCCCTTCCGCCGGTGCCCGGACGAAGCTCACCCCGTCCGGCCAGGCTTTGGCGGCGGCCCGTTCGAGCATGCCTGCGGAGGCGTCCACGCCGGTGATCCGCGCGCCCGACAGCACGGCGGCGAGTGCGGCGGTCGACGCGCCGGTGCCGCAGCCGAGGTCCAGGACGCGCAGTCCCTCGCCCCGCCGCGGCAGTCCCAGGCGGCGTGCCGAGCGGCGGAGGTGGGAGTGGTAGCCGGGGTTGGCGGCCACCAGGGCGTCGTAGCCACGGGCGGCGTGGTCGAACGCGGCGGCGAGGTTCTCGTCGCGCAGCAGGGTCATGCGGTCTCCCGGTACAGAAGGGTCGGGGCGGGCGGTCCGGGTCAGGGGCCGTCGAAGGGGCGGCGGGGCAGGGTGGGCAGTTCCAGCGCCGAGCGGAGCATCGGGCCGACCGGGGCGTGCAGGCCGACGGCGAGGTCCTCGTGGAGCCGGGTGCGGCCGTCCAGGAAGCGCAGCAGGCGCCGCATGGGCACGCGGGTGAAGAGCCGGGAGAACAGCGCGGGTCCGTCGGCCCGGCCGCTGTCCAGGGCGCGCAGCAGGACGGCGTCCATGGCCCGGGAGCGGGCCGAGTGGGCGGGGGGCGGCACAGGGGTGCGGCCCTGGCGGAGGGCGTCGGCGACAGCCCTCGTCTGCCGTTGGATCCCGGCGAAGGTGTAGCCGGTCGAGGGGCGGGTGGCGCCGCCCGCGGCACCGATGCGGAAGACGGAGGCACCGACCCGGCGGGGGACCGCGGCGTCGGTCATCGGGATGACGCCCGTCTCGGTGGACAGGACCCGCAGTTCCCCCAGTCGGAGCACGTCCTCGGTGTACTGCCGTACCGCCGACTCGTATCCGTCGGCGGTGAGGGGGCGCCGGGAGAACTCGGTGTACTCCACCAGCGCCTCGCGGCGGCCGACGGGCAGGACGTAGCCGAAGGACAGTCCGCCGGCGGGCTGGGGGGTGCGGAAGTCCATCAGGTCGGCGGTCCGCGGGTCGAAGACCGGGCGGGCGGTGCGGACGAACCAGCCGTGGAAGTGCTGCAGCAGTGTGGTGCGGGCGGCCGGCAGGCTGCCCGGGGGACGCGAGTCGAACACCCAGCGGACCCGCAGGGACCGGGCGCGGCCGTCGGTGCCCCGCAGGTGCAGCAGGGCTCCCCCGCGCACGTCCTCCACGGTTTCGACGGTCGCCTCCAGCCGGTGGACGACCGGGCTGCCGGCCAGGTCGTGGCCGACCAGGTGCTCGAAGTCGTCGGACCGGATCATCTTGTAACGCAGCGGGGTGATGTCCCCCGCGATCGCGGGGCCGGAGGGGGGACGCACCCGCAGGTGCCGCCAGGTCGCCGTGACGGCGGCGTCGAAGCGGCCCACGCCGGCTTCCCAGAAGCACCATGTGCGGCGCGGGGGACGCAGCGGACCGGGCGGGGCGTCCACCAGGACGACCGACGGGGCCCGGGACCCCGGCGCGGTCCGCGACAGACGGTGGGCCAGGGACAGTCCGGCGGCGCCCGCCCCGACGATCGCCACCTCGGCGTCCAGCACGACGGCACTCTCCTCCCGCTCCTCGGCACACGCGCCTCGTCAGCATTCCTGCTTGTGTGCCCGATCGGATTCAGGTCACTCGAACGTGTGACGAACCGCCACCGGTGAGACGGGGCACTCAGAGGGAAGGCATGCGGCGGCAGTCCGTCGGACCGTTCCGGCTCGTACCGCATCCGCGCGTGGCGCGCGGGCGGAAGGACATCGGGGACGGAACGATCGGCGTTCAGGACGAGAGGAACCGGGATGGGCCGCATGCAGACGGAGGGTCACGACACGGCGGGGCCTCGGCTCGTCGAGGGGCCGGCGTCGGCACGGGCCCGGCCCGACGGCGCGCGGCCCGGTGCCCGGTACGACGGCGCGCGGCCCGGTGCCCGGTACGACGCGACGCGCACGGCGCGCCCGCCGTGGGACGAGGACGCGTCCGCCGTGGACCGGGACGTGGCCGGCGCGGTCGGACGCGTGCTCGACCACGTGCTGGCCGACCGGGTGAACCGCGCACACGACCTGGACCCCCTGTTCGGCGACGACGTGGCCGGACGCGTCGCGCGCTTCACCCGGGCGGGCGGCAAGCGCACCCGCTCGCGTTTCCTGTGGTGGACGCTGCGCGCCTGTGGCGGGGAGGGCGCCGCCCCGGTCGCGGCGGCCCTGCGGATCGGCGCGGCACTCGAGCTGCTGCAGACCTGTGCGCTCGTCCACGACGACGTGATGGACGGCTCCGTACTGCGCCGTGCGCGGCCCACCGTCCACGTCGACGTCGCCGCCCAGTACGCGGACGCGGCACCGGCCGGGCGTGCCGAGCGCCTCGGCGGCGGGACCGCCGTCCTCACCGGCGACCTGGCGCTCGCCTGGGCGGACGATCTCCTGGCCGAGGTCCCGCTGGAAGGCGGCACCTCGCGGACGGTGCGCCGGCTCTGGAGCGACATGCGCACCGAGATGGTGGCCGGCCAGTACCTGGACCTGCACGGGCAGGCGACCGGGTCGCGGTCCCTGCCGCGCGCGCTGCGCACCGCTCGCCTCAAGAGCGCCCTGTACTCGGTCGAACGGCCGATCGCCCTCGGGGCCGCGCTCGCGGGCGCGGACGACGGCACCACGGCGGCCCTGTGCGCGGCCGGGCGCTGTGTGGGCACGGCGTTCCAGCTCCGCGACGACCTCAGCGACGTGTTCGGTGATCCCCGGTGCACCGGCAAACCGGCGGGCGGGGACGTCCGCGAGGGGAAACCGACCTGTCTGGTCGCGCTCGCCCACGGGCGTGCCGCGGCCGCCGGCGACCGCCGGGCCCTGGACGTGCTCGAGCGCTCGCTCGGCCACGGGGCGCTCACCGAGGAGGGGCTGGAGGAGGTGCGGGAGGTTCTGGCCGGTACCGGGGCGCGGACCGCGGTCGAGGCGATGATCGACCGTCTGGTGGCCCAGGGGCTGCGGCACGTCGACGGTGCCCTCCTCGATCCGCACGGCGGGGAGCGGCTGCGGCTGCTGCTGGCCTCCGCGGCGGGTGAGGGGCCCGTGCGGGACGCACACCCCCGCGGCACCCGGCCGGAACCCGCGCGGGCGGCCGGCGGCCGGGAGGCCGGCCGGTGACGCGCACCGTGACGGGCCGTACGGATCATGTCGTCGTCGTGGGGGCCGGGCTGGCCGGGCTGTCGGCGGCGCTGCACCTGCTGGGCGCGGACCGCCGCGTCACCGTCGTCGAGCGGGACGCGTCGCCCGGTGGACGCGCCGGACGCCTGGACCTCGACGGCTACCGGATCGACACCGGTCCCACCGTGCTGACCATGCCCGACCTGGCCGACGAGCCGTTCGCCGCCGTCGGCGACAGTCTGCGGAAACGCGTGGAGCTCGTGCCGCTGCACCCGGCGTACCGGGCCCGCTTCGCCGACGGGAGCAGCCTCGACGTGCACACCGGGGCCGACGCGATGGCCGCGGAGGTCGAGCGGTTCGCCGGTGCCCGTGAGGCCGCGGGCTATCTGCGGCTGCGCGACTGGCTGGAGCGGCTGTACCGGGCGCAGGCGCGCCGCTTCATCGACGCCAACTTCGACTCCCCGCTCGGCCTGCTGAACGCCGACCTCGTCCGGCTGGCGGCGCTGGGCGGTTTCGGACGGCTCGACGCGCGCATCGGGCGCTTCCTGCGGGACGAGCGGCTGCGCCGGGTCTTCTCCTTCCAGGCGCTGTACGCGGGCGTCCCGCCGGCCCGGGCGCTGGCCGCGTACGCGGTCATCGCCTACATGGACACCGTCGCCGGCGTGTACTTCCCGCGCGGCGGGATGCACGCGCTGCCCCGGGCCATGGCGGACGCCGCCGCCGACGCGGGCGCCGACCTGCGGTTCGGCCACGAGGTGACCCGGCTGGAACGCTCCGGCGAGCGGATCACCGCCGTCGTCACCGACCAGGGCCGCATTCCCTGCGACGCGGTCGTCCTCACCCCCGACCTGCCCGTCGCCTACGCGCTCCTCGGCCGCCGGCCACGGCGCCCCGTACGGCTGCGGCACTCCCCCTCCGCGGTCGTGCTGCACCTCGGCACCGACCGGACCTGGCCGCAGCTGGCGCACCACACCCTGTTCTTCGGCGCCGCCTGGCGCGGCACCTTCGACGAGCTCACCCGCACCGGCCGGCTGATGAGCGACCCGTCGCTGCTCGTCACCCGGCCCACCGCCACCGACCCGTCCCTCGCCCCGCCGGGACGCCATCTGCACTACGTCCTCGCCCCGTGCCCCAACACCGACGTCGGGCCGGGCCCCGCCGCCTGGACGGACCTGGCACCGGGCTACCGGGACGCGCTGCTGCGGGAGCTGGAGCGGCGCGGGCTGGCCGGGCTCGGGGCCGCCGTCGAGACGGAGTGCGTGGTCACGCCCGCCGACTGGCACGCGCGGGGGCACGCGGCCGGTACGCCGTTCGCCACGGCCCACACCTTCGCCCAGACGGGCCCGTTCCGGCCCCGCAACCTGGTCCGCGGCACCGGGAACGCCGTGCTGGCCGGCTGCGGCACCACCCCCGGTGTCGGCGTGCCGACCGTGCTGCTGTCCGGGAAGCTGGCCGCGGCACGGATCACCGGCGGCCCGCGCCGGCCGCGTCTTTCTCTCACGCCCCGCAGGAGGCCTCCGTATGACCGACCGTGAACTCGACGCGGCCGGCGTCACCGATCCGGCGCTGCGCGAGGCGTACCACCGCTGCCGGGCACTGAACGCCCGGCACGGCAGGACGTACTTCCTCGCCACCCGGCTGCTGCCCGTCGAACGGCGCCCCGCCGTGCACGCCCTGTACGGTTTCGCCCGCTGGGCCGACGACATCGTCGACGCGCTCGGCACCGGGGCGGACACCGCACGCCGGGACGCCGAACTCTCCGCGCTCCAGCGGGAACTGGACCAGGGCCTGCGGGACGGGAACAGCACCGAACCCGTGGTGCGGGCGGTCGCCGACACGGCGCGCCGGTACGGCATCGACCACGGGCACTTCGCCGACTTCATGACCGCCATGCGTTCCGACCTGGTGGTCACCGACTACGCCGACTACGCGGCCCTGCGCCGGTACATGCACGGCTCGGCGGCGGTCATCGGGCTGCAGATGCTGCCGGTGCTCGGCACGGTCGCCCCGCGCGAGGCGGCCGCGCCGCACGCCGCGGCCCTCGGGATCGCCTTCCAGCTGACCAACTTCCTGCGGGACGTGGGCGAGGACCTCGACCGGGGGCGGGTGTACCTGCCCGCGGACCTGCTCGCCGCGCACGGCGCCCACCGGGCGCTGCTGCGGTGGAGCCGGGACACCGGCCGCCGCGACCGGCGCGTCACTGCCGCGCTGAGGGAGTTCGAGGCGCTGACGCGGGGCGTGTACCGGGAGGCGGCACCGGGGCTCGCGATGCTCGAACCGGTGTCCCGGCCGTGCGTCCGGGCGGCGTTCGTACTGTACGGCGGGATCCTGGACGCGGTGGCGCGGGACGGCTGGTCGGTGCTGCACCGGCGGGCGGTGGTCCCCCGGCGGCGGCGTGCCGTGGTCGCCGCCGACGGGCTCGCCCGGGTGGCCGCCGCCCGGCTGCGCGCCCGCGGGAGCGCCCGGCACCCGGACGTCCGTCCGCTCGCCCCGTGCCCGCCGGTTCCCGGGGAGGTCGCGTGAGCACCGGATCCGGAAGCGGGCGCCGGCGTCTGCCGCTGTCCCTGCGCCGGCGCGCGGTGCCGTGGGAACGGCAGCCCCCCACCTGGCGCGAGGCCCGGCCCGCCGTCATCGCCGGGGCGCTGAAGCGGGCGCAGGCGCGTCCGTCCGGCAACTGGTACGTCGTCGGCGCCTCCCGCGACATGGGCGGTGACCGGCCGCTGGCGCGGACCGTGGCGGGGCAGGAGGTGGTGGTGTGGCGGGACGCGGCCGGCCGGCCGGTCGCCGGGCCCGGGATCTGCCCGCACCTGGGCGCTCCGCTGCGGGACAGTCCGGTGCGCTGCGGCACGCTGGTGTGCCACTGGCACGGACTCGCCCTGGACGGCGGGTCCTTCGCGGGCTGGGAGCCGTTCCCGGCGTACGACGACGGCGTCCTGCTGTGGGTCCGGCTGGACGCGGTGGGCGGCGAGGCGCCGCTGGACGGTCCGGTGGTGCCGCGGCGGCCGGCCCCGGCGCGCGCCCTGACGGCGGTGTACACCGGCGTGGGGGTCTGTGAGCCCGAGGACGTCGTGGCCAACCGTCTGGACCCCTGGCACGGGGCCTGGTTCCACCCCTACTCGTTCGTCGACCTCACCGTGGCCGGCACGCCGGACGGCCCGGACGGGGGCGGGGACGGGGACGGCTTCACCGTGGACGTGTCCTTCAAGGTGGCGGGACGGCTGGTGGTCCCGGTGCGGGCGGTGTTCACCGCTCCCGAGCCGCGCACGGTCGTCATGCGCATCACCGAGGGCGAGGGGGTGGGGTCCGTGGTGGAGACGCACGCCACTCCCCTGGGGCCCGACGACCGCGGACGGCCCCGGACGGCGGTCGTCGAGGCGGTGGTGGCGGCGTCCGACCGTCCGGGGTTCGTCCTGGCGCGCGGCGCGGCGCCGCTGCTGCGTCCGCTCGTACGGGCCGCCGCCGGACGGCTGTGGCGCGACGACCTGGCCTACGCGGAGCGCCGCTGGTCGTTGCGTTCCTCGGGGCGTTTCCCGGGCTGAGCGGACGGCCCGGTCAGGGACGCGTCCGGGCCGCGGTGCGGTCGGCCTCGCCGCCGGCGCCGAGGAGCCCGGTGTGCCGCAGGGGGTCCTCGGCCTCCAGCCGGGCCAGTTCCCGGCGGGCCACCCGCAGCACGACCGGGGGCAGTGCGGCACGCGCCGCCTGTGCCAGACGCAGCCAACGGGGCACGTAGACGGCCGTGCTGCGGTGTTCCACCGCGGCTCCGAGCCGGGCGGCGACCTGGTCCGCCGGGTACAGGCGCCGGGCCGGCGGCGGCATGTGGCCGCGCAGCTCCCGCAGGACGGGATAGCGGTCCGCGTCGCGGATCATGTCGGTGTCGGTCCAGTTCAGGTAGCCGATGCCGACGGCGACGCCGTGGTGCGCCACTTCGGCGCGCAGGGAGTGGGTGAAGGCCTCCACGCCCGCCTTGGAGGCGCAGTAGGCGCTCATCATCGGGGCGGCGCCGATCGAGGCCAGCGAGGCGACCTGGAGGTAGTAGCCCTTCGTCGCCAGCAGATCCGGCAGGAAGGCGCGGGCCGTGGCCGCGCTGCCCGTCAGGTTGACGTCGATCACGCGGCGCCACAGGGCCGGGTCCGAGGTGACGAACGGGCCGCCCTCCGCGACACCGGCGTTGGCCACGACGGCGGAGGGGGTGCCGAGGTGTGTCCTGACCCGTTCGGCGGCCCGCTCCAGCGCGGCCTCGTCGGTGATGTCGAGCTCGCACACCCATGCCCGCGTGGGCAGGCCGTCCGCCACCGCTTCCAGCCCGGCCCGCTCGTGCCCGAGCAGCGCGATCCGGGCGCCGCGCCGGGCGAGGTCGCGGGCCAGGGCGGCGCCGACCCCGCGCGCGGCGCCCGTGACCACGACGGTACGGCCGCGCAGCGGGCCGCCGCTCACCGGCCGTCCCCTTCGCCGGGCGGCGGGCCGGTGTCGGGGCGGGCCGTGTGGTCGGGGTGGCCGACGGTCCGGCGGGCCTCCTTCATCTCGGCCTCGTAGAGGTGGTCCCGGCCCTCGGCCAGTTCCTCGACGGCGGCCTGTTCGAGCTCCTTGAACGGACGGTAGTACGTGGCGTCGTAGGCCTCGACGATCTGGAACGTCCAGTGCCCGGGGATCACGTTGCGGCCCAGCACCTGGGTCCGCACCGCCTCCGCCCAGTCCGGGTGCCCGGCCTTGTGCAGCAGTTCGACCGTCCGGTCGAGTTCGAGGTCGGCGGTGCCGGTGAGCTGGTGGAAGCTGTAGAGGTGGCCGCGGGCCCGCTCGGTCGTCTCCAGTGCCTTCGACAGCGAGCCGAGCGCCTCCACCGTCTCGTCGCTCACGCCTTCGGGGCGCCGGTGGGCGCGGTCGGGGCCGTCGTCGTGTGGGGTCATCGTCCCGCCTCCGTCGGTCGTGGTCGTCGGGTTCGTGCGCGTCGGTCATCCACCGCCGCTGCCGCCCTTGTCGGGTTGCCGGCGGCCGGTGCGGTCGCGGCGGGCCAGCAGCCGCTGCGCCCCGGCCAGGCCCGGCGCGAGGGACCGGCGCAGCGCGGCGCGTGCGGCGTTGGCGCCCGGCGCGCCGTGCACGCCGCCGCCCGGGTGGGCGCCGGCGGACGCCAGGTACAGGCCCTTGACGGGGGTCTCGGGACGCCCGGTGCCGGGGGCCGGGCGGAAGAACAGCTGCTGGTGCATGGCCGCGGTGCCGCCGTTGATGGCACCGCCGTACAGGTTCCGGTCGAGGGCCTGGAGGGCGGGCGGGGCGAGGACGCGCCGGGCCCGGATCCTGGACCGGAAGCCGGGCGCGAAGCGTTCCACCTGGCGCTCCACGCGGTCGGCCATGAGTTCCCGCTCCTTGACGTCCCAGGTCCCGGTGAGCGAGTCCTCGCCCGCGTCGCCGGCGACGTCGTGGGGCACGTGGGTGTAGGCCCACGCGGACTCGGTGCCCCGCGGGGAGCGGGACGGGTCGGCGGTCGTCATCTGGCCGAACAGGCAGAAGGGGCGGTCCGGGACGGTGCCGGTGGCGAGCTGGGCGGCGAAGCGGGTGAGTTCGTCGAGGCCGTCCGCGAGATGGACGGTGCCGGCGCCCGCGGCCTGCTCGCAGCTCCAGGGAACCGGGCCGTCCAGCGCCCAGTCGACCTTGAAGGTGGCGAAGTCCCACTGGAAGCGCCGCAGGTCGGACAGCAGCTGGGCGGGAAGGTCCTCGGGGCCGAGGAGTTCGCGGTACAGGGCGGGCACCGCGACGTCCGCGAGGACGGCGCGGCCGGCCGCGAACGTCTCGCCGTCGGCCGTGCGCACCCCCGCCGCCCGGCCGTCGCGCACGAGGATCCGGTCGACGCGCCTGCCGCAGCGCAGCACCCCGCCGCGCGTCTCGAGACGGCGCGCCAGGGCCTCGGTGAGGGCTCCGGCGCCGCCGGCCGGCACGGGGAAGCCGTAGGTCTGTCCGAGCATCGACATCAGCCAGCCGAAGCCGCCGCTGCCCGCGGCCTCCGGTGCCAGGTCGGCGTGGAGGGCGTTCCCGGCCAGCAGCAGTCCTCCGCCCTCGCCCCGGAACTCCTCCTCCGCCATCCGGCGCACCGGCAGGACCAGGGTGCGCGCCATGCGCAGCCCGCCCGTGCCGCGCAGCCTGACGGCCAGCCGGAGCCCGGAGCGGACGGGCGGAAAAGGGGTGAACAGGGCGTCCAGGAGGTCCGGCCGGAGGGCCTCCCACATGTCGTGCAGACGGTGCCAGGCGGCCCCGTCGCCCGGCGCGAAGGCCTCCAGCGAGTCGGCGGTGACGTCGACGCGACGGTCGAGGACCGCGCACCGGCCGTCGCTCAGGGGGTGCGCGACCACGTGCGGGGCGTGGCTCCAGCGCAGCCCGTGACGCTCCAGGCGCAGTCCGGAGACGACCGGGGAGGCGGCGGCGAGCGGGTAGAAGGAGCTGCAGAGGTCGCTGACGAACTCGGGGTCGGCGCCCCGGTCGTGGCGCACGGCGCCCCCGGGTTCCGGCTGCTCCTCCAGCACCTCGACGCTCCAGCCGGCGTCGGCGAGCAGGTTGGCCGCGACCAGTCCGTTGGGACCGGCCCCGATCACCACGGCGTCAGGCACGGGCGCCTCCGTCGTCGGGGACCGGTGACACCACCTGGCCGAGGGGACGGCGCCGCTCGGCCTCGGCCGCGTCCGCCTCACAGATCTTCGCCAGCCTGGCGAGCATGGCGCGGTGGCGGATCTGGATCAGGGCCTCCACGGCCACGTTGTGCACCGTGCCGCCGACGCCCTTCAGCGGATGCTCGTCCACGATGACCAGGCAGTGGTCGCCCCAGGGCCGCAGCTCGATGGCGATGCGGGCCGTGCCGAGGGGGCCGGCCTTGGCCTCGAGCTCCAGCGCCTCGCCCGGCACACAGCGCCGGACGACGGTCTCGTTGCACAGGCGCAGGGGCCCGAACCGCACCTCGAAGCCGATCGCCGAGCCGAGCTGCGGCCAGTGGCCGCGCACCGGTTTCGACGAGGAGGTGCCCACCACCCAGTCCGCGTACCGGGTGCCGTCCTCCAGGACGGTCCAGACGGACTGCGGGCTCGCGCTGATCAGATGATGGCGAACCGCCACTTCGACCTCCCGTGTCCGCGAGTGACGTCAGTCAGCACTGAGTGCCCTCTCTGGGGCGCGTCAACCGGCGACGGACCTGGTGTTTGCGGGGACCCTGCATCGGTGTGGGACGGGGGTGGGTTCTCGCAGCCCGGCGTTTGCGGGGTGCCGGCGCACCCACCCGTGCCGCCCCAGCGGCACGACTGCCCGCGGTGAGCGCGGCCAGCACGGTGAGCGCGTTCGGGGTCAGGGCGTCGTGTCGCGGGTCGGGGCCAGGGCCCAGCGGATGACTGCGGTGACGGCGGTGCCGAGGGGGCGTACGCAGACGCTCTCGGCCGGGGGTATGCGGGGCAGCCACAGCGCGCGGGAGGCCCAGCCCGGCAGCAGGGACACGGCGTTGGCGGCGAGGACGCCGTACGGCAGCCGGGCGAGCAGCGGGACGGGCGGGTTGAGCAGCAGGAAGCGGGCGGTGGAGCGCGCCTCGGGGGTGGAGCGCAGCTCGCCGCGGTAGGCGGCCAGCCGCTCGGCGAGTCCGGCGCGGTCGACCGGCGGGTCGGGCACGCCGAGCGCGGTGGCGACGCGCGCCATGTCGGCGACGTACGCGTCACAGCCCTCGTCGTCCAGGGGGCGGGCGCCGTAGCGCTGGTGGGCGCGCAGGAACATGTCGACCTCGGCGATGTGCACCCAGCACAGCAGACGGGGGTCCGACGCCCGGTACTCCTCGCCGTCGGCGGTGGTGCCGCGCACCGTCTCGTGGACGGCCCGCACCCGGTCGACGGCCCGCTGGGCGCTGTCGGCGGTGCCGTACGTGGTGGCGGCGAGGAAGGTACTGGTCCGCTGCAGGCGCCCCCAGGGGTCACCGCGGAACCCGGAGTGCCCGGCGACGGCGGCCATGGCCAGCGGGTGGAGCGACTGCAGCAGCAGGGCCGAGAGTCCGCCGATGAACATCGACGCGTCCCCGTGCACCCTCCTGACCGGCCGGTCGGGACCGTACCAGCGCGGGCCGGGCGTGCCGTGGATGCGTGCGCGGTTGTCCGGGCCGTCCGGTCCTGCGACCCGGGAGAAGATCGCCTGACCGATCCGGTCGCGCAGCACCGCGCCGCCTTCCGCCAGCACTCCCATGGCTCGCCCCACTTCCTCGCGCACCCCGACGCCCCGTCGGCGTCCACGGCCGCACCTGCCCGGTACCCGGCCGGGCGGCTAGGGAACGTCGCCCCGCCAGTCGTACACCCGGGCGCCGTCGCCGCGGGGCGCGTACACCGCGCGGCCGCCCGCACCGTAGCGGCCCATCTCGGTGGGCAGGCCGACGCCGTGCCTCAGTTCCGTCTCGCTGCGGCCGGTGACGTCCAGCAGCAGACCGTCCAGCGGGCCCCCGGCCAGCTCCACGTACGACCGCCCGGCGCGCGGGCCCGGATCGTCGTGGTCCGCCCCGTAGACCCTGCCGCGCATGAACTCCAGTTCGTCCATACCGGCAGGGTGGCATCCGGCACTGACAACCGGGCCTACGCCCCGTCCGCGCCCGCCGCCCAGGGTGCCGGCGCCCGTCCCTCGCTCCAGGCGAGCAGGGCGTCGCGGTTCACGCACACGATGCCGCACTGCTCGGCGTACTCGACGGCCGGCGCGGTGAAGTCGCTGGTGGTGACGACGAGGGCGACGTCCGCCCCGTGGACGGTGAAGCAGGTGCCGCCGAAGCGCTGGAGGTCCTGCGAGCCCACCTTGTTGTCGTCGCCGTAGCGCTTGCACTGGACGACGAGGCGGCGGCCGTCGGGGGTCAGGGCCGTCACGTCGGCGCCCAGGTCCCCCGCTCCCCCGACGACCTCGACCCGCGCGCAGCCGTCCCGCACGCACAGGCCGGCTATCGCCGCCTCGAACTCCTCGGGGCTCAGGGCGTCGTGGTCGATGACCGGGGCGGCGGGCGCGACGGCCGTGGGGAGGACGTCGTCGTACGCCCCGGCCGGTGCGGGGACCGCGGGCGGGAGCGGGGACGGGACGGGGTCGTCCAGGGCGTCGAGCGCCGTCGACGTGGCCTGTTCCAGGGCCTCACCCGCCCGGCGGGCGATCCTCGCCGCGGACGGCCGCCGCCGTCTGCGTCCGTGGGCCAGCAGGGCCGCGACGGCCACGCACAGCAGGACGACGGCCCACACCGGGCGCCGCTGCACGACCGGGGCCAGCGCGCGCACCGCGAAGCCGGCGACGATCAGGGCCGTGGCGAGCAGGCCGAAGAACATGGCCGTCGCCCGCAGGTCGAAGCGCCGCCCGTGGTGCCTCGGACGTACACGGCGCTGGGGCATGGTCACCCTGGTGGTTCCTCTCTCGCGGCCGGCAGGACGTGCGCCGGGGGTCCACGGGACTCCTGAAGATCACGTACGCCGTCTGCCCCGGATCGGGCCGTTCACCGGCGTGCCGCACATCGGCGCGGGGTAGAGGCGGTGTGTGCTGACTGCGGCGACCAGGGAGGCGGACGATGGACTGGCGGTACTTCGCGCAGCAGATGGCCTCCATGGCGCGTGATCTCCTGGCCGAGCACACCCTCGACTCGACCCTGGAGCAGATCACGCGCAAGGCGGTGGAGCTCGTCGACGGCTGCGACGCCTCCGGGATCCTCGTCCTGCGGGGGGACCGGGTGAGTTCGCTGGCGCCGACCGCGCAGCTCGTGACCGACAGCGACCACCTCCAGGAGCGCCTGCGCGAAGGGCCCTGCTTCGACGCGGCCCGGCCCGACCGGGCCGAACGCGTCTTCCGCATCCCCGACTTCACCGCGGACCCCGAACGCTGGACGTCCTTCGTTCCGCGCTGCCGGGAGCTCGGGGTGGGCAGCATGATGGGCTTCCTGCTGTACACCCGGGAGGAGGAGCTGGGAGCCCTCAACATGTACTCCCACAAGCCGGGCATGTTCACCGAGGACAGCGAGACGGCCGGCTGGCTGCTGGCCTCCCACGCGGCGGTCGCCTTCTCCACCGCCAGGACCGACGCCCAGCTGCAGGACGCCATCGCCACGCGGCATCTGATCGGCGAGGCGATGGGCATCCTGATGGGCCGCCACCAGATGACGGAGGACCAGGCCTTCGATCTCCTGCGCACCCGGTCCCAGCGCACCAACACCAAACTGCGCGAGGTGGCGCGCCAGGTCTGCGAGACGGGCGCCCCGGGCCGGTGACCGTCCGGCGGCGGGCGCTCAGCGGCTGCCGGTCCAGCCGTGGGCGACGTCGATCACGAGGCGGCCGTCGAGCTGCAGCACCCGGAACGGCAGCCGCGCCCGCACACCGAGCCCGATCTGGGTCTCGCCCTCGAAGCTGCCGGCGAACCGCGCGTCCCTGAACGTGCGGTACCCGGTGAGGTCCACGCCCGGCAGGGGGCGTCCGGCGCGCGCGGGATAGGTGGGCTCGCCGCTCTCGGGGGCGTACGAGGGCGCGGCCACCCGCACCTCGAGGACGGCGCCGCCGGAGACGGGGATGTGCCGGCCCGATCCGTCCTGGTGGAGACGGTCGACGTACCGGACGGAGTGGCCGAGGCCGCCGCGCGCGGCACCGGGCAGATCGACGACCATGCGGTCGTAGCAGGCGTGCCGGCCGGTCCTGATGTCCCGTACCGGCGTGGTCGTGCTGTCGGAGGCGGCCTTGGGCAGGCTGCCCCAGCCGGTCGGGCACGCCGTGGCCCGGGTCGCCGTCGCCGTCGCCGGGGTGGCGGCGGCCGGTACCGCCGCCGTGGTCAGCGTGGCGCCCACGAGCACGAGGGTCGCGCAGATTGTTCGCTTTCGAAGCATTTTCGGCCCCCTGGGCTCGCATCCTTCTGGTATCGGGTGAGACGACCGAGATGACCGGAAGGTTGCGGCTCCGCCGCGCCGGACCGTCCGGCATGGCACATCCTGGTGAGGAGCGAACGGATGACCCGTGCGTCCGCACCGGGAGGACGCGACATGGATGATGCAGCCGCCGTACCGCGCGGGGAGCGGCCGGCGGACGTGCCCGGCCGCGGCGCCGGGGAGAGCGCGGGAGCGGACGAGCTCCGGACGGCGCATCCGGCGGGCCGGATCGAGGACGCGCTCGCGGAGCCCGTGGTGGCGGCGGTCCAGGACATCGGCGGGTACGGCGGACTGGTGTACCTGCGCTCGCGGGACCGGCGCTCGCTGGTGCTGTGCGTGGTGGCCGGCGTCCCGCGGTCGCTGCTGATGACCTGGTGGCGGGTGCCCGTGGGCGGCGCGCTGCCCATGTCCGAGGCGTACCGCAGGGGCGAGAGCATGTGGCTGCCGGACGAGCGGGCCATGATGCTGCGTTTCCCGCAGTTCACCGCCGCGCTGCCGTACTCGTTCGGCTCCGCCTTCCACCCGGTGCACGTCGACGGCGAACCCGTGGGTGTCCTGTCCGTCCTGCGGTCGGCCGCCCGGGAGCCGGTGGACGAGCAGACGGTGCGGGCGGCGCTGCACGACGCGGGGCGGGACATGGAGGAGCGCCTCACCGCGTTCGCCCGCCGGATGCCCGGCAGGGAGGGCGCGGACGCCGTGGCGTACGGCATCGACTACGACGACCAGCCGGTCAGCGTGCGGCTGCCCACGCCGCCCGCCCGGGCCGTGTCGGTCGGCATGGTCGAGTGGGACCTGGACAGCGACCGGTGGTCGGGGGACGACGACGCGCTGTCCCTCCTGGGTGTCGGCCGGGAGGAGTTCGGCGGCACCATGGCGGAGGTCGAGGGCCGGGTGTCCCCCGAGGACCTGTACGAACTGCGGGCGGCCCGGCGGGAGGCGGCGGACACCGGGCAGATCAGGGGCCGGCACTTCAGGGTGCTGGACGAGGCCGGGGAGGACGGGCGGATCCGCTACCGGCCGGTCGAACTGTGGGGGCACGTCGTGCGGGCGGAGGGGGCCGCCCGGCTCCTGGTGGGCGCCCTCGTCGACGCGGCCGGCGGGGTCACCGCGGCGGAGGCCTCCGAGCGGCTGCCCGACGGCGTGTTCTCCCTGGACCAGGACGGCCGGATCGTCTACGCCAACCTCCGCTGCCAGGAGCTGCTGGGCTGCGACCTGGAGCACATGCTCGGCCACTACCCGTGGGACGTGCTCACCTGGCTGCGCGATCCGGCCTACGAGGACCGCTACCGGGCGGCCATGCTGTCGCAGGAGCAGGTGTCGTACCTGGTGCAGGACCCGGACGGCGTCTGGCTGGGGTTCGTGCTCTATCCCGGGGTGCACGGGCTGACCGGCCGCGTGTTCCGCACCAGCGCCCCCGCCGGGGCCGAGCCGGGCCGTTCCCTGGCGCCGACCGGCGGGGACGGCGCGGCGGCCCCCTCGGAGCTGGTCGCGACGGCCCGCGCGGGAGCCCTCTACCACGTCGTGCAGATGGCCAGCGTGCTGACCGAGGCCGTCACCGTCAGGGACGTCTGCCTGGCCGTCGCCGAACAGCTGCTGCCCGCGTTCGGCGCGCAGGAGATCGCCCTGTACACGATCCGCGACAACGGGATGCACCTGCTGTGGGAGTCCGGTTATCCGGAGCACTTCCTCGACAGTTTCGAAGGGGTGCCGCTCAACGCGAACCTGCCCGGTGTGCACGCCCTGACCACCCGGCTCCCGCTCTTCTTCGAGTCACCGGAAGCACTGGTCAACGCCTACCCCCAGCTCCTCCTGGACCCGATGAACGCCTGGGCGTTCCTGCCGCTGATCGCCTCCGGCCATCCGGTCGGCTCCTGCATCCTCGGCTGGACCGCACCGCACCGGTTCACTCCCGAGGAGCGCACCGCGCTGACCGCGCTGGGCGGTCTGACCGCGCAGGCGCTAGAGCGAGCCCGGCTCTACGACGCGGAGTCCGCCGTCGCACGGGGGCTGCAGGAGGGGCTGCTGCCGCACCGGCTGCCCGCCATCGACCGGATGCTCACCACCGGCCGCTATCTGCCCGGCACCCAGGGCATGGCCATCGGGGGCGACTGGTACGACGTGATCAGGACCGGGCGGGGGGTGGCACTGGTCATCGGCGACGTCGAGGGGCACAGCGTCGGGGCCGCCGCCGTCATGGGACAGCTGCGCAGCGCGGTGCACGCCTTCGCCGCCAGCGGCCGGCCGCCGCAGGAGGTCATCACCCACACCAACCGGCTGCTGGTGGAGTTGGAGACGGACGTCTTCGCCACCTGCTGCTACATCGAGCTCGACCCGGCCACCGGCCGTGCCCTGGCCGTCCGGGCGGGTCATCCCCCGCCCCTGCTGCGCCACCCCGACGGGCACACGGAGAGCCTGGACCTGCCCGGTGGCGTGCTGCTCGGGGTGCTGCCGGAGGCCGTCTACCCGGTCACGGCACTCACCCTGGCCCCCGGCAGCGTTCTCGCGCTGTACACGGACGGGCTCGTCGAGACGCCCGGCGGTGACATCGAGACGGGCATCGGGATGATCCGCCGCTGCCTGGCGCGCAGCCGCACCGACTCGGTCGAGGAGCTCGCCGACCGGCTGATCAGAACGGCCCGCCGGACCGAGGACCGCCCGGACGACGTGGCGCTGCTGCTGACGGCCTACGACTGGCGGCCCGGCCGCTGACCGGCGCCCGGCCGCCGGCCGTTCGCCGCCGGCGGCCTCACAGGCAGTAGCGCACCAGCCACTCGTCCGGGTCGTAGGCGTCGCGGGCCGGGTCCGGCGCGACGGCCGGGCGTTCCTCGACCATGTCCTCCACCCGGACCGGCTCCGGGAGGCGTCCGAAGCGGGCGTGCCGCGCGGTCGCCGCCGCGTCCGTGCCCGTGTCCGTGCCCTCGTGTGTGCGAACCGTCCCCTTGTCCACGGCGACTCCCCTCTCGCGGCCGGCCGGCGCTCCCCCTCGGACAGCACCGCGTCCTTGGCGCCAAGTGTCACACACCGGTGACCGGAAGCTGGAGAACTGCGGCACCCGGCCCTACTCGCTGCACGGCTGTCCCGACGTCCGGCTCTTCGACGAGGACCACGAACCGGTGGACGGTGTCCGGGTCCTGCGCGACGGCGCTTCCGTCGTCGGCGGCACGGGGGCGGACGGCCCGGCCCTGCCGCTCGTGCTGAAGCCGGGTGAGGGTGCCTGGGTCGGCCTGGTGTGGCGCAACACGGTCGAGGCGGGTGCGGCGGTCGACGTCCCTTACGTACGGGTGCGGGCGAAGTCCGGCGCGGACCCGGTGACGCTCGTCCCCGAACTCGACCTCGGGACGGCGGGGAAGCTGGGCGTCGGCCCCTGGAAGAAGAAGGAGTAGCTTCCCCGGAGGAGCGGCTTCCCGGCCGGATTGGTCCCCGACAACGGGGTGGAAGTGGACCCCTTGGCGGGCCGCCGTTCTTTCTAGCGTCGGTGTCATGAACGCCGTCACCACGCGCGGGGCCCTGCTCGCCGCGCTCGCCTGTGTCCTCGTCGGAGGCTCCTTCACCGCCAACAGCGTCCTCGGCGACTACCCGTACGCGGGCGGTCAGTTCCTGCGGTACGCGCTGGCCTGTCTGCTGCTGGTCCCCCTGGCCGGCCGGGGCGCGGCCGCCAGGCTGCGGTCGCTCCCGCCGCGCCTGTGGGCCCGGCTGGCGCTGCTCGCCGCGGTCGGCATGGTCGGGTTCAACCTGGCCGTCCTGGCCGCGGAGCGGACCGCGGAACCGGCGGTGCCCGGCGTCTTCGTGGGCTGCACGCCCGTCGTGGTCGCCGTCCTCGTCCCCCTGCTGGACGGCCGGCGGCCGCAACGGGCGGTGCTGTACGGGGCGTCGGCGGTGGCCGTCGGCGCCTTCACCGTGCAGGGCTGGGGGCGTACGGACGGGGTGGGCATCGCCTTCTCGCTGTGCGCGCTCGTCGGGGAGGTCGGGTTCGCCGTACTGGCCGTGCCCGTGCTGCGGCCCCTGGGCCCCCGTCTGCTGTCCGCCACGGTGTGCGGAGTCGCCGCGGTCGAGTCGGCGGCGGCCGGGCTGCTGCTCGACGGGTCCGCGTGGCTGCGCCGCCCGGACGGGGTCGAGGCGACGGCGCTGCTGTGGCAGGCGGTGGTGGTCACCGTGATCGGCTTCGTGTGCTGGTACATGGGCATGCAGCGGATCGGCGCCGAACGGGCCACCCTGTTCTCCGGCCTGATCCCGGTGGCGGCCGCGTGCACCGCGCCGCTCGTCGGCACCGGCTCCTACGGTGCGGCCCAGGCGGTGGGCAGCGCCCTGGTCGGCGCCGGGGTCGCCCTGGGGTCCGGCGCGCTGAGTGTGCCGGCGGGCCTGCGCCGGTTCCGTGCCGCCCTGCCCGAACGAGGCTGCTCCTCCACGGCCGCCGAACCGGACGCCCTGGTCGACGCCCCGAACCGGTGAGCCCGCGACCTCCCGCTCCTGCTCCGCATCGGTGCGGAGGGAGAGGGAAACGCGGGGCGGCAGGACCCGGGCCGGGTCCTGCCGCCGTTCACGTGCCGCGTCGGGTCAGGCCCCGCGCCTCACGCTCCGCAGGACGAGGAATCCGAAGATCACCAGCACTCCGCCCAGCGCGGCGGGCCAGAGCTGGGCCCCGGTCTCGGCGAGGCTGCCGGTCTCGGCCTGTGCCTCGGTCCCGTCCTCGGACCCGAGTTCCGGGAGACTGCCGGGCACCTCGGCGGCCTGGGCCGCCTGGCCGCCCTCGTCCTTGCCGCCCTTGTCGCCGTCCCGGTTCCCGGCGCCGGCGTCCTCGGCCGGGGTGGAAGCCTTCACATCGGGCTGCTCGGGCCGGGCGGTGCCGTCGCCCTGCGCGGGCTCCTCGCCCTCCGCGGGCTCCTCGGCGGCCGGGGGTTCCTCGGCCGCCGGGGGATCCGACGGCTGCTCCTGCCCGCCGTCGCCCTGGTTGCCGTCGTCGCCGGGCTTGTCGCCACCGTCACCCTGGTTGCCGTCGCCGTCGCCGCCCTGGCCCGGGTCGTCGGGCGTGGCCGTGGGCTCCTCCGGCTGCTGGGGCTCCTCACCCGGCTCGCCGCCGCCGTTGCCGCTGTCGTTCCCGCCGTCGTTGCCATCGTCGCCGCCGTCGCCGTCGCCGTCGCCGCCGCCGGCACCGCAGGTGCGGCCCTCGTTGATGCAGTCGACCATCTCGTTCATCAGGTCCTCGTCGAAGACGTTGATGAAGTCGCCGTGGTCCGTGATCGGCTTGTGCAGCTGCTCCGGGAAGGAGTCCACCGCGAACAGCGGAGTCGTCTTGCCGCCGTCGTCGAGGCTCGGCGCGTCGACGTCGTAGACGATGCGCTGCACCAGCTGCGGCACCGGCTTGAAGCCGGACGGGCAGGCGCCCTCGGCGTCCGCGAACGCCATGTGCGTACGGTGGTTGGCGCTGTCGATGTTGCGGCCGTCCCAGCAGCTCTGGAAGTCGAACGTGCGCACCACGTCACTGCCCTGCGGGCACAGCGGGTACTTGTCCGTCAGCTGCCGGTCCTCGAAACCGGTGCAGCTCCAGGAGGCGTTGGCGTTGGCGGGGCCGTTGACGAACGACTTGGCGTCGCCGGTGATGATGCGCAGCAGCCGGGGCATGGCGGTGACCTCGCCCTGCGGGTTGCCCTCGAAGGTCAGCGTGACCTCCTTGGGCGTGACGATCTCACCGACGTTGCCCTCGATGCCGCCGCCCGGGGACTCGGCGTCCTGCTCCTGGGTCCCGTTCTGCAGCCGCAGCACGGGCCAGTAGTACGACGACTTGTCGCCCTGGTCCGCGCAGCTGGTGTCCGCCTGTGCCAGGTCCTCGTCGCTGGAGAAGGCGTTGGTGGCCTGGTTGCCGATGTAGTCGTGGAAGTGGTGGGCGCCGTTGCCGACACCCGGGGCGGCGATCACGTTGTCCGAGTTGAACAGGCCGTTCTCGTTGACGCCGCACTCGCTGGTGAAGGTGCCGCGGGAGGCGTTGCCCGTCTGCTGCGGCTCGGTGACGTTGGGCTGGACGCTCTCGATGTCGACGTAGTCGCCGGCGACGGGCCCGTTGCCGGCCTGACCGCCGTTTCCGCCCTGGCCCTGACCTTGCTGGTCCTGGCCGTCGCCTCCGTCACCCGCCTGCTCGCCCTCGTTGCCGGCGTCCTCGTCGCCGGCGCCCTCGTCGCCGGCGCCCTCCTGCCCGGCGTCCGGCTGTGCGGCGTTGCCGGACTCGCGTACGGCACAGGCGGCGAGCTCCTCGAGGCCGGCGGGCCGGTCGCCGACCCGGCCGATGGCGGTCGCGATGCGCGCGAGGGTCGCGGAACGCTTCTCCTCGAGCGGCCCGGCGATCGCGTTGTCCGCGAAGCCCGGGTCCTGCCGGAGAGCCTCGGCCGACTCCCCGAGCCTCTTGTAGGCATCGGCGATCTGCGCGTCGAGCGCGGCGAGTTCCTTGTCGACCTCCGCCCGCGCCTCCTGCGGCACCGACGTCAGCTCGGTGGCCACGTCCGGACAGTCGATCGTGGCGCCCGAGAGGACCTGGCCGCCGCCCGGCGCGCCCTCCTCCGTCGCGGAAGCGTAGACGTTGGCCGCCATCATCCCGCCTCCGCCCAGGATCAGGGCGAAGGCGGCGAGCGTCGCGCGCTGTTTGGGGCGTCTGCGTGTGTTGCGTGCCAAGGCGGTACTCCTACGCTTCTGTCGCGGGGGGTGGGCAGGGGATTCCCACGCCCCATACGCAGGCGGACCGCCGCGTGTTCAAAGGCCTCACGGATTCTTCGCGGAATCTCGGAGAACCCCGGTCCCGTACGCACCGGTCCCCGCCGGACCCGTGCGGTCCGGCGGGGACTTGGGGACGGGAGCGGTCAAGGGCCGGTGACTCAGCCGAAGTTCACGTCACTGCACAGGAAGTACGTCTGGTCCATGTGCGAGGCCTGCCAGATCGTGTAGACGACGTGGCGGCCGCTGAGGCCGGAGGTGCTCACCGGGATCGAGTAGTTCTGGCTGGGCGCGTACGAGCCGGTGCGGGCCACCTGCTGGAGGTCGTCCCAGCCCAGCTGCTCGGTGGTGGGGTCGAAGCCCTGCCGGGTGACGTAGACGAGGAAGTAGTCCGCGCCGTGGCTGGCCTGGTCGTACAGCTTGACGGTGAAGTCGTCGTTCACGTTCGTCGTCTTCCAGGCGCCCACCGCGTCGAGGGAGTTGTAGCGCCCGCCCTCGGTGTGTCCGCCGCTGCACAGCTGACCGTTGGGGACGACGGCCTGGAAGTTGCCGGAGGAGCCGTTGCGGTAGAGGCCGTTCCAGTTCCACATGGCGTTGGGGTTGTCCTGCCACGCCTGCCAGCACATCGGGTCTTCCTGGGCCATCGCCGGGTTCTGGAAGTCGCTCCCCCAGCGCTGCCAGCAGCCGTAGTTGCGGGACGCGGGGTCGATCACCGAGCCGTGGGCGACGGCGGTACCGCTCCAGGGGATCAGACAGAGCAGCGCGGCGACGGCCACGGTCAGGGCGAGCGACAGACGGGACCGGAGCGGTAATACATCATGGCCATGCCAAGTCATGGATTCCCTCTTTCCGCTGTGGGGTTGCGGGGATGCGGGTACGCGCTCCCGCGGCGACCATGGGAGCGCTCCCAACGCACAGGCTGCGCCCGCCGAAGCGGAGCAGCAATGCGCATTTGCGCCACTTCCGCACGGGCGGTGGCGCATTCGATGCGTTCGATAGAGACCGGCGCCGGCCCGCCAGAGCCCGTCCAGAGCCCGTCCAGAGCCCGTCAGAGCCCGTCAGAGCCCGTCAGAGCCCGTCAGAGCCCGTCGAGATCGTGCGTCGTACGGCCGAGGCAGACGACCGAGTCGTCCATCTGGGTGTCGATCTCCTCGAAGCCCATGCGGTCGTAGAAGGCCCGGGCGGGCTTGTTGGCCGTCGCCATGACGAGGTGGACGGACGGCACTCCCCCGTCCCGCAGGGCCTCGAGGAAGGTCCGCATCAGCTGCCGTCCGTAGCCACGTCCCTGCCAGTCGGGCAGCAGGTCGATGTGCAGGTGGGCCGGCCAGGCGGCCAGTTCCGGGACGATCATCCGCTCGGGGTGGTGCAGGAGCCGGGCGATCGCCTCGTCCGGGGTGGCCGGCGGGCCGGACGGCTCGGGGTGGCGGTCGGCCACCAGGGGCAGCCACGCGGCGCGGAAGGCCCTGGCGAAGCGGGCGGTGTCGGCGGTGCCGACGATGTAGCCGACCGCCCGGCCCCGGCCGTCGTCCAGCACGAAGGCCAGCTCCGGCTCCAGATGGACGTAGGGCGCGGCGAAGGTGTCGGGGAAGACGGTGGGATCGGTGTAGTGGGGGCGGCTGTCCTGGCCGTTGTGCGCGGTGCGGATGCAGATGTCGTCGAGGGCCGGCCGGTCCTCGCGGAGGTACGGGCGGATCCTGGGGGACTCGGTCATGCTGGGCATCCTGCCCACTTGGGAGCGCTCCCACAACCCCTTTCCGGCCGGGCCGGGGACCTGTTTCCCGGCTTAGCCCGCTGGTCCCTGGTTACCCGGGGGGCATGAAGCTGCATATCCCGGGGCGGAACGACCGGCAGACCGACGAGAGCGCGACGGACGAACCCCGTCCGGGTTACGGGAGCGACGCGGCGGCGGACGAACCCGGGCCCAGCGACGAGGTGGAGCGGGCGGCACCGGACACACCGGGCAAGCTGCCGAAAGGAGCGTGGGGCGCGGCGCTGAAAGGCAGCGTGCGCGAGTTCAAGGACGACGAGCTCACCGACCGGGCCGCCGCCCTGACGTACTACGGCGTGCTGGCGCTGTTCCCGGCGCTGTTGGCCCTGGTGTCGATCCTGGGCCTCACCGGCAGGTCCACCACGGACAAGGTGCTGGAGAACCTCCAGGAGCTCACCGCCCCCGGCGCGGCCCGCGACATCCTCACCCAGGCGGTACAGCAACTGCAGGGCAGGGCGGGCATCGGGTCGATCGTGGCGATCATCGGTCTGGTGCTGGCCGTCTGGTCGGCGTCGGGTTACGTGGCGGCGTTCATGCGCGCGGCGAACGCGGTCTACGACATGCCCGAGGGGCGCCCGGTGTGGAAGGTGCTGCCGGTACGGCTCGGGGTGACGGTCGTCCTGATGGTGATGGCCGTGATCAGTGCGCTGATCGTGGTCTTCACCGGCGGGCTGGCCCGTCAGGCGGGCGACCTGCTCGGCCTGGGCGACACCGCGCTGACCGTGTGGTCGATCGCCAAGTGGCCGGTGCTGGTCGTCCTGGTCGTCATCATGATCGCGCTGCTGTACTGGGCGGCTCCGAACGCCAGGGTCAAGGGGTTCCGGTGGATCACTCCGGGCAGTTTCCTGGCGCTGGTGATCTGGCTGATCGCCTCCGCCGGGTTCGCCCTCTACGTGGCCAACTTCGGGTCGTACAACAAGACGTACGGCACGATGGCCGGCGTCATCGTGTTCCTGATCTGGCTGTGGATCACCAATCTGGCCATCCTGCTGGGGCTGGAGTTCGACGCGGAGATCGCCAGGCAGCGGGCCATCGCCGGGGGCCATCCGCCCGAGGCGGAGCCGTACACGCAGCCGCGCGACACCCGGGCCTGGGACGAGCAGGACCGACGGCGCATGGACGAGACCTGAGGGTGTCGTCGGCGGGGCTCAGTCCATCAGGCCCGCGGCGACCGTGGCGCCCAGCTCCCAGCACCGCTCGACGGCGGCCCGGTCCGGTTCGCCGGTGACGGTCACGCCGTCGGCGGCGCGCCGCCAGCCGAGGCCCGTCGTGATCGACTCGATGCCCCGCACCGCGCCCGTGACGTCGTTCCCGCCGTGCACGTAGTAACCGAAGGGCCGCCCCCGGGTGGTGTCCAGGCACGGGTAGTAGACCTGGTCGAAGAAGTGCTTGAGCGCGCCCGACATGTAGCCGAGGTTCGCCGGGGTGCCGAGGAGGTAGCCGTCGGCGTCCAGGACGTCGGCGGCGGTGGCGGACAGCGCCGCCCGCCGCACCACCCGGACACCCTCGATCTCCTCGGTGGTGGCGCCCGAGAGGACGGCCTCGAACATCGCCTGGCAGTTCGGCGAGGGCGTGTGATGGACGATCAGCAGAGTCGGCACGCCCCCGACCCTGCCGTGCCGGTCCGCGTGCCCGCAAGCCGCCACGGGCGGTGTCCCGTTGTGACGGCGGGACGGGGATGGCACGATGCCCCGCATCGGTACGTGGAGACGGGGTGCGTCTTGGTCGACGAGGATCACGGGTCACCGGCGGCGGCGGTGTTCGACGCGCTGGGCGGCGAGTACGAGAAGGCGTTCGCCTCCTCGCCGGCGCACCGGGCGTCGCTGGACCGGCTGCTCGAGGGGCTGGCGCCCGGCAGCAGGGTGCTGGACGTGGGCAGCGGGACGGGCCGTCCCACGGCCGCCGCGCTCGCCGGGGCCGGGCACCGGGTGCTGGGCGTCGACGTGTCCCCGGTGATGGTGGAGATCGCCTCCCGGCAGGTGCCCGGGGCCGGGTTCCGGTGCGCCGACATCCGCCGGATGCCGCTCGAGGACGGTTCGTTCGACGCGGTCTGCGTGTACTTCGCGCTGCTGCAGATGACCCGGGCGGAGCAGTCGGAACTCGTGCGCCGGCTGGCGCGGGCGCTGCGGCCGGGCGGCCTACTGGCGCTGGCCACCGTGCCGCTGGACGTCGAGGGGTTCGACGGCGTCTTCATGGGACAGGACGTGCGCGTCACCAGTTTCGCGGCCGAGGACGTCGTCGCCCTCGTGCGTGCGGCGGGCCTGGCGGTGGAGTCGCAGGAGAGCGTGATGTTCACCCCGGCCCATCCCGACGCCCGGCCGGAGCCGCAGCTCTTCCTGCACTGCCGCCGCGAGGAGGCGTGACCCCTCGGCCGGCCGGTGTGACGGATCGTCAGGACTGACCGGCGCCGGATCAGGTACCCGTCTTCCGTTCCCCATCGGAAAGCGAGGTAGCCGACGCATGTCGCAGGTAGAGGAATCGATCGAGGTCGACGTCCCGGTCCGCACCGCCTACAACCAGTGGACCCAGTTCGAGAGCTTCCCGGAGTTCATGGGCGGCGTGGAACGCATCGAGCAGCGCAGTGACACGCTGACCCACTGGGTGACCAGGGTCGGGGGTGTGGAGCGGGAGTTCGACGCCGAGATCACCGAGCAGATCCCGGACGAGCGCGTCGCCTGGACCACGGTCGACGGCGAGGCGAGGCAGGCCGGGGTCGTCACCTTCCACCGGGTGCGGGACACCACCACCAAGGTGATGCTGCAGATGGACTTCGACCCGCAGGGGATGGCCGAGAACGTGGGTGACAAGCTCGGCTTCGTCAAGCGGCAGGTCGGCGGGGACCTGAAGCGGTTCAAGGAGTTCATCGAGCGGCGCGGCCTGGAGACGGGCGCCTGGCGCGGCGAGGTCTGACCTGCGCGGGGTGGCGCCGCCCGGGCGCCGCCCCGCACCCCCGTCGTCCCGGCCCCGTCCGGCACGACGGCCCCCGCGGTCCCGGCCTTCGGGCCGGGACCGCGGCCGTCTGCGGCAGGGCTTCGGCCCGCCCCGTGCGCCCCGGAGACCTGCCTTGGAGACCTGGAGACCGGGAGGCCGAGGCCGCCGGACACGGCCGCCGAGGTCCCGGTGACCACGGCGGTGAACGCTCCGCCCCGGCATCGCCTCAGCCCGTCATGCGCCTGCGCCACGACGGTTCGACCCGGCGCCACTCGGCCTCCCACTCGGCCAGGCGCCGGAGCCGCAGCCGGAAGCGGACGAGGCATCCGCCGAGCAGGACCGCTCCCCCGGCGGCGACGGCGACCGTGACACCGGCCATGACGGTCTGGAACCGTGCTTCCGCGCCGTCGGGCGGTGCGGAGACCAGCCGGCCCGCGGGGTCCGTCCACACGGTGACCCCGGTGCCCGCCGGGCTCCCCGGGTCGACCTCGGCCCGGCCCGTGCGACCGGTGCCGTCGGGGGCGGTCCACCGCACCTTGGCCCATACGCCGCCGTCCCCGTTCTCCGTCACCGACGCCGACAGCCCGGCGGCGTCCTCGGCCAGTACGGCGGGGACGGGGGTGGTCCGCTCCCGGCGCTCGGCGAGCGACCCGTCCACGGCCGCGGCCGCCGTCAGCCCGGAGAACACCCCGAGCAGCAGGGCGAGGAGGAGTGTGACGAGCACCAGCCAGGCCTCGGCCAGATCACTGCGGCGGCGCAGCGGGTTCCTCCGCCACCGCCACAGCCGCACCCTCCGGGGCCTCGTACCCTGCGTCCTCGCCATCGGAGGTCACCTCCTCGCGCGGGTGACGAACGGCGCCTCACTCCAGGGTGGACCCGGCCGCCCCGCTCCCGCACCGGCCGGACGGCCCGGTCCGGCCGGTGCCCGTCAGACCGTCGGGTGCACGGGCACCACCTCGTGCTGCGGGACGCCGAGGACGACCTTGAGCGCCCCGGTCTCGGCGGCGTTGCCGAAGACGTCGTAGGCCTCCTGCATGTGGTCGAGCGGGAACGTGTGGGTGACCAGCCGACGGGTGGGCAGCCGGCCGGCGGCCGCCATCCGCAGCAGGGTGGGGGTGGAGCGGGTGTCGACGAGTCCGGTGGTGATGGTGACGTTCTTGATCCACAGGTCCTCGAGGTGCAGCGTGGCGGGCGCGCCGTGCACGCCGACGTTGGCCAGGTGCCCGCCGGGCCGCACCACGCGGGCGCACAGTTCGAAGGTCTCCGGAAGCCCCACCGCCTCGATGACCACGTCCGCGCCGAGCTCGCCGGTGAGGTCCGCGATCAGCTGCTCGGGGCCCTCGCCCGCGTCGGCGACGGCCTCGGCTCCGAACTCCTTCGCGGCCTGCAGCCGGGAGGCGGCCACGTCCACGGCGACGATGCGTTCGGGACCGAACAGCCGGGCGGTGGCGATCGCGGCGAGCCCGACGGGCCCGGCGCCGACCACGACGACCGTGTCACCGGGGCGCACCCGCCCGTTGAGCACGCCCACCTCGTAGGCGGTGGGGAAGATGTCGGCCAGCAGTACGGCGTCCTCGTTGGCGACGGCGCCGGGCAGCGGGTGCACGGAGAGGTCGGCGTACGGAACGCGTACGTACTCGGCCTGGGTGCCGTCGACGAGGTGGCCGAGGATCCAGCCCCCGCCGCCCCGGCACTGGCCGTACACGCTCTCGCGGCAGTAGCCGCAGCGCCCGCAGGCGGTGATGCAGGAGACCAGGACGCGGTCCCCGGGGCGCACGGTGCGGACGTCGCCGCCGGTCTCGACGATCTCGCCGACCGCCTCGTGGCCCAGGACGGTGCCCGGACGGACCTCGGGCACGTCGCCCTTGAGGATGTGCAGGTCCGTGCCGCAGATGGTGACGGCGTCGACGCGCACGATGGCGTCGCCGGGTTCCTCGACGGCCGGGTCGGGAACCTCCTCCCAGGCGGACTGCCCGGGGCCGTGGAAGACGTAGCCCTTCATGCCGATCCTCACCCTTCTCGCTCGGCGGCGGGCCGCGGCGCCGGGCGCGCCCGCGCCCGCCTGCGTCGGCGGGGCCCCGGCTGGGTCCCGGGACCGCCCTGCTCTTCCAGTCTGGGCGCACGGGGGTGGATCCGCCGGTGCGTGACCCGTCGTCAGGCCACCGGGCGGGCGATGCCGGTGTCCAGGAGGTGGCGGGTCCGGCCGACGGAGTCGCCGAGGCGCAGGACGAGGCGGGACGCGGCGTCGTACAGGTGCCGTACCGCTTCGAGGCGTTCCAGGCGCGGGGCGAGGGCCGACAGGGTGATGGCCAGGGCGACGCCCGTCCAGGCGACCGGGCCGAGCGGGGTGCAGCCGAAGAAGTGGCTGACGCCCGGCGTCTGGACGAGGGCGGCGAGCACGGCCGCGGAGCCCAGGGCCGTCACCCACACCAGGGGGCTCCGGCGGCGCCCGGAGAGGGTCTGCACCAGCTGGGCGCCGACCACTCCGCACAGGGCCATCGTGGTGGAGCGGCGTTCGGTGCCGGGGGTGAGGAGGCCGATCAGATAGGCGGTGACCGCGCCGAGGCAGGTGGTGATGCCCCGGCGCCGGATGGAGCGCAGCAGGGGCGCGCCCAGGACGTCGAGGCCCATCGGGCCGCTCGCGGCGTGCGCCGCCGTCGACGGGTCGTCGCTCGGTGTCACCGCCACCGCCATGGCGGGGAACATGTCGGTGAGCAGGTTGACCAGGAGCAGCTGACGGGTCGACAGCGGTGAGGACCCGGCGAGCAGGGTGCCCAGCACGCTGAAGCCGACCTCGCCCGCGTTGCCGCCGATGAGGATGCTGACCGCGTCGGCGACGCTGCGCCACAGCGCGCGGCCCTCGCCGACGGCGTCCACCAGGACGGACAGGTCACCGGTGGTGAGCACCAGGTCGGCGGCGTTGCGGGCGGCGGCGGAGCCGCGGGCCTCGATGCCGACGCCCACGTCGGCGGCGCGGATGGCGGCGGCGTCGTTGGCGCCGTCGCCCGCCATCGCCACCACCCGGCCGGCCTGTTGCAGGGCCTCCACGACGTGCAGTTTCTGCTCGGGGGCGACCCGGGCGACGACTCCGGCGCCGTGCAGCGCGCGCACCCGCTCCGAGCGTCCCATGGCGACCAGGTCGTCCCCGGTGACCACCTCCGTCTCCTCGGGCCAGCCCAGTTGCAGGGCGATGGCGCGGGCGGTCTCCGGGTGGTCGCCGGTGAGCATGACGGGCAGGATGCCGGTCCGGCGCAGTGCGGTGAGCAGCTCCCGCGAGGTGTCGCGCGGCACGTCGGCGAGGGCGATCAGGCCGGCGAACTCCAGGTCCGCGAGGTCGGCGTCGAGTTCGGCGTCCGCGTCGGACCCCCGGCACGGGCGCCGGGCGACGGCGAGGACGCGCAGTCCCTGGCCCGCCAGGGTGTGGGCGGTGCCGGCCGCCTCCTCGGGAAGGTCCCGGCAGGCGGGGAGCACCGTCTCGGGGGCCCCCTTGACGACGAGGAGCGCGGCGTCGCCGTCCCGGCCGACGGCCGCCGCGTAGCCGCGGCTGGCCTCGAAGGCCAGTTCGCCGTCGGCGGTCCAGCCGGCGTCGGGCGGGGCCACGTCGAGGACGGCCTCGTCGGTGGCGTGGGCGACCCGGCGTCCCTCGCCGGTCTCCTCCTGCGGGCAGGCGCGCGCGGCGAGCCGTACGACCGGTACGGCGTCCTCGGCGTCCGGGGCGAGGACGGTGCCGCCGGCGGTGGCCACCCGGACCAGCCGGAGCCGGTTCTCGGTGAGGGTGCCGGTCTTGTCGAAGCAGACGGTGTCGACCCGGCCGAGCGCCTCCAGGGTGCGCGGGGTGCGGACCAGCACGCCCCGCCGGGAGAGCCGGCGGGCGGCGGCCATCTGGGCGACGGTCGCGACCAGCGGCAGCCCCTCGGGGACGGCGGCGACGGCCACGGCGACACCGCCGCTGACGGCACGCCGTATCGGGCTGCCGCGCAGCAGGGACAGGCCGGTCACCAGCGCACCGCCGGTGAGGGTCACCGGGAGGGCCTTGCGGGTCAGCTCCTGCAGGCGCGCCTGGACTCCGGCGGGCGGCGGGGTGCGGGCGGCCAGGGCGACGGCGCGGCCCGCCTCGGTGCGGTCGCCGGTGTCCACGACGAGCGCGTCGGCGCGGCCGGCCACGACGGTGGTGCCCTCGAAGACCATGCAGGTCCGCTGGGCGACCGGCGCGCCCGGGGTCGCTTCCACGGCCTTGGTCACGGGCAGCGACTCGCCGGTGAGCGACGACTCGTCGACCTCCAGCCCGTCCGCCTCCAGCAGCCGTGCGTCCGCCGGTACGACGTCGCCGGCGCCGAGACCGATCCGGTCCCCCGGCCGCAGCCGGGCGGCGTCGACGGTGACCGTGCGGTCGCGGGTGATCTGCCGGCGGGCCTTGGGCCGCTGGTGGGCGGCGAGCTGGGCCAGCGCCCGTTCGGCGCGCAGCCGCTGGAGGCCGCCCGCCACCGCGTTGATGTCCATGGCCCCGACGACGAGCAGCGCGTCGACGAGGGAGCCGAGCAGCGCCGAGGCGAGCGCCCCGGTGGCCAGGACCGGTGTGAGCGGGTCGTCGAGCTCGCGACGGACGGCGCCGGCCGCCTGCCAGGTCCAGCGGGCGGGGGCGGCCGCCGGCGTGCGGGCGAGCCGCGCGGCCCGCTGCCGGGAGCGTTCGGCGAGCAGGGCGAGTCCGCCGGGTTCCACGTCGGTGCGGGTGTCGCGCAGCAGCTCGCGTGCCTCGTGCGGTTCCAGGGCGTGCCAGGGCACGTGCAGCCGGGGCTCGGGCGGCGTGGCGCGGGCCACGCGCAGGCCTTCCGTCCAGCCGGTGAGCAGGGCGCCCGCCGCCGCGACGTTCACCGGGGCGTGCCGGGTGAGCCGCTGCCACAGCCGGCCGCCGGGTGTGCCGCCGCGGGCCACCATCAGCCCGGACAGGGCGGCGCCGGCCCGGGCCAGGGTCTGCGAGCGGCGGCCGACCCGGCGGGCCGCCGGGACGGCCGTCAGCAGGCGCCAGACGTCGGCCAGTCCGTTCGGGGCGAGCGCGTCGGCGCCCCAGGCGAGCGCCGAGCGCGCGTCCGTGAGGGCGATCGCCACGTCGCCGGCGGGCAGTCCGGCCGCCACGTCGTCGCCGCCGTGCGCGGCCACGCGGGCGACGCTCACCACGATGTGCCCGTCGTTCTGCAGCGCCCGTACGACGTCGCCGAACGGCAGGTCGGCGGGGGCGACCTCGTCGGCGAGGCGGGTGATGTCCTTCAGGTCGGAGCCGCCGGTGACCACGACGTGCAGCCCGGCCCGGCGGGCCGCGTCGAGGACCGCTTCGGCGCAGGGGTCGACGGGGTCCTCGAACACCGCGGGCGCGCCGTCGGCGGACCGTGCCCGGCCGCGCAGGGCGTCGGCGTGCAGGACCAGGGAGTCGGCGATCTCCAGCTGCCGCAGCCGGTCGGCGCTGCGGACCAGGACCCCGGACCGGGCGAGATGGGTGCCGAGGAACGCGTCGAAGGCGGCGGGGCCGTAGCGCGCCGCCTTGGGGGATCCGGCGAGGACGGCCTCGGCCGCCTCCCTGGTGTCGTGGGTGACGAGGAAGGTGGCGGCGGCGCCCGCGACGCTGCCGGTGCCGGCGTGCGCCGCGTACGCCTGGGCGGGCGTCACCCGCAGGGGCGGGCGGGTGCCGACGGGGCAGGGGATGCTGGTGCGCCGTTCGAGGCAGACGGCGTCGTGCAGGGCCTCGAAGGCGGCGGCCCGGGCCGTCGCCTCGGTCAGCTGGCCGGTGCGCACCAGTCCGTCGAGCACCAGGGACACGGGGGACTGTCCGGCGCCGTGCACGGCGGCGTTGGCGGCGGCGAGGAGGAGTTCCATGCCGCTGCGGCCGAACCGCTGCCGCAGCAGGGCGCGGAAGCGGGGGTTCTCGCGCAGCAGGGTGACGGCGGCGGTGACCGCCTTGGGGCTGGGCGGCAGGCGCAGCGACCGGCCCGCCAGGGCGCCGGCCGCGCCGACGGCGTCCAGCAGCAGCGCGGTGGCGGCGACCCGTACCTCGCGGGGGTCGCCGGGGTGGGCCGTGTCGTCCTCCTCGGGGCCGGCGTCCTCGGTCAGTCCGAGGCGGGCGGCGAGCGCGACGGCACGTTCGGTCACACGGTCGCCGGCCACGTCCGTCACGGCGGTCACCACGAGCCGGGACAGTCCCTCGTCCCAGTACGCCGTCAGCACGTCGGGGTGGTCGAGCAGCTCGGCGGCGACCTTGCGGGCGAGCGGGGCGGTGGCGCCGTCCGGGTGCCGCAGGGCCAGGTGGACGTGGTGTCCGGCTCGCCAGTGCCGGCCGCCGCCGAGGGCGTTGCGGGCGACGTGGCCGAGGCGGCGCGTCGTGTCGTGGACGGACGTCATGCCCTGTGCGGTGCCGCGGGCGGCGCCTGCGGCGGCTCCCGCCACGGCCCCGGCGAGGGGGGCGACGTCGAAGCGTGTGAGCATCTGTGGGGTCCCGTTGGTCGTGGCTCAGCCGGTGTGGCGGGAGTCGCGCGGCCGGCCGGGCGCGGTGCCCGGGTCCGGGTGCGCGCCGTGGTGCTGGGTGGCCTCGGCGACCTGTTTGAGGGCCGAGGCGGTGGCGGTGTCGCCCACCTTGGCGGGCTGTTCGCGCACGGGGTGTTCCGCCTGGCCGTTGCGCTTGCGGGAGGGGGCGAGCCGGTCGCCGGGACCCGCCGGCGGCCGGTCGTCGGGGGTGCCGCTCCCAGCCGGTGTCCGGTGGTGTCCGTCCGCGCCGGCCGGTGACTCCGTGCCCGGCTCACCGTCGGGCCGCTGTGCGGGGCGCGGCCGGGTGAGCCAGGCGACGGCCGCGCCGGTCAGCGCCACCGGCCACTCGACGACACCGGCCACCCCGAGCACCCCGGCTCCGGCGTAGACGGCCATCCGGCGCCCGCGCGGGGACACCGCGCCGATCGCGTCCAGGGCGCCGCCGGCCACCTTCCCCACCTGCTGCGCGCCCGGCAGATGCCGCAGGCCCGAGGCGACGGTCCGCAGGGGCCCCGGAAGATCAGACGGACGAGACGTGTGCTGCTCCATGCCGACCTCCACGAGCGAGTCCCTCATGGGCACTCATCACCTTCCCTACCTTTTGCCCCATATTCAGTCGCGACCGACAAAAGCGCCCTTCTTGTACGCCCGTGACGGCGAGGGCGCCGCACAGCGCCCCCGGTCCGGGCCGCCGCCTTTCCTCCGTGCCCGTGTCGGAACGGGCACGCCGGGTACTAGGTGCAGGCACACAGCGGCCGTGCGGACCGTCCGGTCGGCGAAGGGAGTGGTCATGACGGAGAACGGCGAGGACGCCACGCTCGCCCGGCCCCCGGGGACCCGGGAACTCCGTCTGGCCACGGACGCCCCGGGACCGGTACCGGCGCACGCCGCGCGGAGCGGCACCCGGGTTCCGGAGGACGACCCGGAACTGCCCCGCGACCGCAATCAGGCGATCCTGGAGGCGGCCAAGCAGGTCGGCGCGGTGCTCAAGCGGGGCGGGCACCTGTTCGCGCTGGCCGGCAGCGTCGCCGTCCACGCCCACGGCGGCAGCGGGAACCTCCAGCACGACGTCGACTTCTGCGTCCGGCCCGAGGACGCCGAGTCGGTGGCCGCCACGCTCCGCGAGGCCGGGCTGACGGTGTACACCCCGCCCGAGGACTGGCTGATCAAGGCCACGTGCTTCGGCCAGGACGTGGACCTCATCTTCGAGCTGGCGCACCGGCCCGTCTCCACCGAGATGCTCCGGCGGGCGCGGGAACTCCCGGTGGAGTCGGTGCGCATGCCGGTCCTGGCGCCCACCGATCTGCTGACCGGCCTGCTGGCCGCCTTCTCGGAGCACCACTGCGACTTCGGGGCCGTCCTGCCCATCGCCCGCGCCCTGCGCGAGAAGGTCGACTGGGAGCGGGTACGGCGCGACTGCGGGGACGAGCCCATGCCGGCGGCCTTCTTCTTCCTCCTGGAACGCCTGAACGTCATCTGAACGCCCGCGGAAGGGAACGCTCATGAACACCCACGACGCCGGATCCGCAGGCGGCACACCGGCGGCGCAGAGCCCGGAGTACCGCGTCGCCCACCTCCAGGACCGGCTCGCCTCCGGCGAACTCGGCGAACTCGGCGTGCGGGTCGAGGTGCGCGGCAAGGCCGTACTGGTCACCGGGACCGTCCCCTCCGCCCAGTGCCGCGAGGACGTCCTGAGCGCCGTACGGGAGGAGCTCACCGGGCTCGAGGTGCACTGCGACGTCGTACTCAGCGAGACCTCGTCACCCGACCACGCGGAGGAACTGTCATGATCCGGATCGCCGCCGTCGGGGACATCCACATGAGCCCCGACACCCGGGGCACGCTCCGCCCCGCGTTCGACACCCTGCCCGCGTGCGCCGACCTCCTGCTGCTGGCCGGGGACCTGACCCGGCACGGCACCGTCGAGGAGGCCCGGGTGGTGGCCGACGAGATCCGGGGCCTGGGCGTCCCCGTGGTCGCCGTGCTCGGCAACCACGACCACCACGACGACCGGCAGGACGAGGTCACGGCCGTTCTGCGGGACGCCGGCGCCCACGTCCTGGAGGGGGAGTCGGCGGTCGTGCGGGCCGGCGACGCGCGCGTCGGGGTGGCCGGCACCAAGGGGTTCGGCGGCGGGTTCGTCGGAGCGAGCGCCGGGGAGTTCGGCGAGCCGGTGATGAAGGAGTTCGTGCGCCTCTCCCGCCGGTGCGCCGACGGCCTGCGGGCCTCGCTGGAGAAGCTGGACGAGGAGGGCTGCGACGCCCGGATCGCCCTCACCCACTACTCCCCCGTGCCGGAGACCCTGGCCGGGGAGCCGCTGGAGATCTATCCGTTCCTGGGCAGCTATCTGCTGGCCGAGGCGATCGACACGGCCGGCGCCGATCTCGCCGTGCACGGGCACGCGCACGCCGGCAGCGAGCACGGCATGACGACGGGAGGCGTGAAGGTGCGCAACGTCGCCCAGCCGGTCATCGGCCGCGCCTTCCACGTCTACCACCTGCCGGTCCACGACCGCGTGGGCGCCGCCACGGGGGCGGCGACCGCCTAGCCCACCGCCCCGCCGCCCCAGCGCCGCCGGTCGCACCGGCGGCGCTTTTCTCTGCCCCGGGAACAGGTCCGCACAGGGCCTCTCGTGTGAACACCCCGCAAGGCGCGCGCCTTTTGCGCATTTTACCTGCTTAGCATGCAGGCTCCGGGTCCCGTGGTCCGCGTCGCCGCGCACGCGCCCGGGGCACGGCCGTGCTCGCCTGCCCGCGCCGCCGCCGGCCCGCGCCTGTCGTCCATCCCCGACCCGTACGAGAGGACACCAGATGGCACTGTCGGGCCGTACCGGACCGCCGTCCGCGCCCGCCCTCACCCCGCACGACGCCGAACTGCGCACCGCGGCACGGCACCTGGCCCGCCGTCGCTTCCTCACCGTCACCGCCGCGGCCGCCGCCCTCGCCTTCACCACCAACCTCCCCGCGCGCGGCGCCTTCGCCGCGCCCCGGCTCGACGCGGCCCGGATCACCGAGGACCCGTTCACGCTCGGTGTCGCCTCCGGGGACCCGCTGCCCGGCTCGGTGCTCATCTGGACCCGGCTGGCCCCGGTCCCCTTCACGCCGGACGGGGGCCTCGGACAGCAGCAGGTGGAGGTCGCCTGGGAAGTCGCCGCCGACGAGTCCTTCGCCCTGGTCGTGCGGCGGGGCACCGCCCTCGCCCACCCCGAGTACGGGCACAGCGTGCGCGTCGACGTGCAGGGCCTGGAGCCGGGCGGCCACTACTACTACCGGTTCCGCACGGGCACCTGGATCAGCCCCACCGGCCGCACCCGTACCGCTCCCCCGGCCGGCGCCGACACCGCGAGCCTGAGACTGGCGGCGGTCGCCTGCCAGGCGTACCACGACGGCTACTACACGGCGCACCGGCACCTCGCGCAGGAGGACGTCGACGTGGTGTTCCACCTCGGGGACTACCTGTACGAGTACGCCGTCGACTCCGCGGGCGGCGCCCGCCGCTACACCGACGTGGCGCTGCCGGCCGTGTTCAACCGCGAGACGACGACGCTGGCGGACTACCGGATGCGCTACGCGCTCTACAAGAGCGACCCCGACCTGCGGGCCGCGCACGCCGCGCACCCGTTCGTCGTCACCTGGGACGACCACGAGACCGAGAACAACTACGCGGGCGCGATCGACGAGAACGGCAGCGACCCGGCGCTGTTCCTGCCCCGCCGCGCCGCCGCCTACCGCGCCTACTGGGAGAACCAGCCGCTGCGCGCCGACCAGTTCCCCGAGGGCCCCGACGCCCAGCTGTTCCGCCGGCTGCACTGGGGCGGCCTCGCCCAGTTCGACATCCTCGACACCCGGCAGTACCGCTCCGACCAGGCCTACGGCGACACCCCGCACGTTCCCGGGCCCGAGTCGGACGACCCGGCGCGCACCCTCACCGGAGACGCCCAGGAGCGCTGGCTGCTCGACGGATGGGGCACGTCGACGGCGCTGTGGAACGTGATGCCCCAGCAGGTGTGCTTCTCGCAGCGCAAGCTGGACCTGAACGCCGAGGCGAAGGTCTCCATGGACGCCTGGGACGGCTACCGCGCCAGTCGCGGCCGACTGGTCGCGGGCGCGAAGGCGGCCGGTGTCGCCAACTGGCTGGTCCTCACCGGCGACGTCCACGTCGCGTACGCCTTCGACATCAAGGACGACTTCGACGACCCCGACTCCGCCGTCCTGGGCACGGAGCTGACCTGCACCTCCGTCGCCAGCGGCCGCGACGGCGCGGAGCACCCGGCCAACTGGGACACCTACATGCGGGCCAACCCCCATCTGAGGTTCTACGACGGCCGGCGCGGCTATGTGCGCATCGAGCTGGGCCGGGCGAACGCCCGGGCCGACTACCGGATCGTCCCGGCCGTGACGACGCCCGGCGCCCCCGTCTCCACGGCCGCCTCCTTCGTCACCGAGGCGGGCTCGCCCGGTCTGACGCCGGTCTGACGCCGGCCCCACCCGTCCGGGTGTCCGGAGTCGTACGCGTGTACTGCACTTGGCGTCCGCACGTGCCACGAACGCGGTAACCCCGGCGTGTCCTGACATCGTGCCGGATGCCGCGGGCAAGGACTGAGTCTCCCTCCGCAGCTTCGCACCACGCATGAAGGAGACGTACCGAATGGTCCTCAGACACGCCCGGGCCGTGCGCCGGTCGGCGTTCACGGCGCTCGGCGCCCTCGTCCTCGCCGGACTCCCCTACGCCGCGGCGGCCGACCCCACGCCCGTGGCGGGGCCGGCGCCCGGTGCCGCCCAGACCCTCGGCGCCGACCGGCCCTCGCCCCACCTGCTCGCGGCGCTCCGGCGCGACCTGGGGCTGGACCCGGCGCAGGCCTCCGAACGGCTGGTCAACGAAGCGGAGGCGGGCACCCGGGCGGGCCGGCTGCGCAACGCGCTCGGCGACCGGTTCGCCGGTGCCTGGGTGCGCGGCAAGACGGCCGGGGAGCTCATGGTCGCGACCACCGACGCCAAGGACGCGCCGGCCATCGAGGCCGAGGGCGCCACGGCCAAGGTGGTCCGGCGGACGCTGGCCCACCTGGAGGAGGCCAAGGAGAAGCTGGACGCGGCGGCCGAGCGGGTCAAGACCCTCGACACGCCCGTCTGGTACGTCGACGTACCGGAGAACCGGGTCATGGTGCAGGCGACCAGCCAGGCGGCCGGCACCGCCTTCGTCAAGGCCGCGGGGCTCGAAGGTGAGGACGTCGGCATCCGGATGACGACGGAACGGCCGCGCCTGCTGCAGGACATCACCGGCGGCGACGCCTTCTACATCGACGACTCCGCGCGGTGCTCCGTCGGTTTCTCCGTCACCAGGGGCGAGCAGGCGGGCTTCGCCACCGCCGGCCACTGCGGCAGCCCCGGCGCGACCACGACCGGGTACGACCGCACCGCGCAGGGCGTCTTCCAGGCCTCCACGTTCCCCGGCAAGGACATGGCGTGGGTGGCCACCGACGACCAGTGGACGCCCACGCCCGGCGTCAAGGCGCAGGCGGGCCAGGAGGTGCAGGTCACCGGTTCGGCGCAGGCGCTCGTAGGGGCGTCGGTGTGCCGTTCCGGCTCGACCACCGGATGGCACTGCGGCACCATCCAGCAGCACGGCACCAGCGTCAGATACGCCGAGGGCAGGGTCGACGGGCTGACCCGGACGACGGTGTGCGCCGAGCCGGGCGACTCCGGAGGGCCGTACGTCACGGGCGCGCAGGCGCAGGGGGTCACCTCCGGCGGGTCCGGTGACTGTACGAGCGGCGGTACGACGTTCTACCAGCCGGTCAACCCGATCCTCGGCGACTTCGGTCTCACCCTGACCACCGCCGCGGCGCAGACCACGCCGGACCAGCAGGACGACGGAGCGCAGGCGTGGGCCGCGGGCCGGGTCTACGAGGTGGGCACCACGGTGATCCGTGACGGTGTGCGCTACCAGTGCCTGCAGACCCACCAGGCGCAGGGCGCGTGGGCGCCCGCCGGGACCCCGGCTCTGTGGCAGCGGCTTTGACCGTGTGACGGTACGGCGCCGGCGCGGCCCCGGGCCGCGCCGGCGCCGTTCGTGCGAGGGCGGCGTCACCCCTCCGCGAGCAGGGCGTACGCCGTGGCCTGGAACGGGTCGTGGGCGCGGAAGCGGCGGGTGCACACCGCGGCCAGGGCGGTCCCGGTGTCGGGCCGGAAGCCGAGGAAGGCCTGTTGGCCGAGGGTGGCCCCGGTGTGGAAGTACAGGGGGCCGCCGTCCGTCGGGTGCCGGAACCAGGCGGCGGTGTGCACGTGCCGGTGCCCGAGTCCGCGGCGGAGCACGGGCGTGCGCACGGCGCGCAGCGCGCCGGCGAGGCCGGGTGCGCGGGCCGGGTCGAGATGGGCCTCGAGGAAGGTGAGCAGGTCGTGCGGGGTGGCCCGGACGGCGCCGGCCGCCTGGAAGCCGCCCGCGTCGAAGGCCGGGACGGTCGTCCCGCCGTCCTTGCCGTGCCCGGTGGCGTCGGGCCCGTCGGCGTCCGCCCGCAGGGCCGTGTCGCCGAGGCCGAGGGGTTCGAGCAGCTGTCTTGTGATCAGGTCCGGCCACGGTGTGCCGGTGGCGGCGGCCAGGGCGTGGCCGAGCACGGCGACACCGAAGTTGGAGTAGTGCCAGCGGGTGCCGGGACGGTGCCGGGGCCGGTGGCGCAGGAAGGCGTCGACGACGCGCGCGTCGGGGTAGCGGGCGTAGGGGTTGCTGCGCCAGGCGGGCAGGGCCCGGACGTGGAAGCCGGCCGGGAGGCGGGGCAGTCCGGCGGTGTGGGTGATCAGGTGGACGAGCGTCGCCGGCGCCGGCCCGGCGGACCGGCCGCCGTCCAGCAGGGTGCGGGCCGGTTCACCGCCGGAGAGCCGGCCGCTGTCCGTCAGGCGGGCCAGCAGCAGTCCGGTGAACGTCTTGGTGGCCGAGCCGATCTCGTAGCGGAGGGTGTCGCGCGGGTGCTTTGGGGGCGGGGCGGTACCGCCGGTGCGTACGGTGCGACGGCCGTGCCGGGACACGGCGAAGACCGCGTCGGGCGCGTCGGCCGCGACGACGGCGTCGCCGAGTCGCTCGTACAGGCGCTCGTCGGCGCCGGGCTCCGCCCGGTGTGCGGGGGTCCCGCCGTCGGGCGGAAGGCCCGGCCAGGGCGTGCGGTACGTCGTCGTCATGAGGCGCGGGCCAGTTCGGTCAGGGCGCGGGAGGTGGCCAGGACGGAGGCGAAGGCGGCGACCAGCGTCGAGTGGTAGACGAGGTCGAACACCGCTTCCCCGTCGCCCTCGGGCATCGTCCGGACCGCGGGCATGGCGCCGTCCGGCTGCTGTGCGGCGGCGAAGGCCTTCCAGGCCGGCTCGTCCAGCGTGGGCCGGGGCAGACAGGCGTCGACCACCAGGAGTTCGCCGAGCAGGTCCCAGCGTTCGAGGTCCAGCCAGTCGTCGATCCAGGCCGGCAGCCAGGTGGTGAGGTAGTCGGCGATGTCCGGGGGCAGTCCGCCGGGGTTCTCTCCCCAGTCGGTCAGGTGGAACACGCAGTGGGTGATGTCGTAGGCGATGTGGCCCTCGACGGTCCAGGGTTCGGGGGTGCGGGCCAGCCAGGTGACGCGCAGGGCCTCGGACTCCGGGGGCCGGGGGGTGAGTCCGTAGCGGCGCTGGAACGCGGAGAGCGCGAGCCGCCGGGTCGGGGACGTCTCGAACGCCTGCCAGCTGACGAGGCGGTGGTCGAGCACGACGGCGCGTTCCAACTCGGGCTGGCTGTAACCGAGTTCCCGGAACGGCAGGTACACCTCGAACGGGATGGGGGAGAGCGGTTCGGTGCGCTGTCCGCGCACCAGCATGCGGCCGCCGTCCAGGGTGTCGCGCCAGACGTGGTCGATCAGCCGGCGGGCCAGTCCGGCCTGGCGGGAGCCTGCCACGCCCTCGCGGAACAGTACGGCGCAGATCAGGGCGAGTTCACCGACCGGTTTGAAGCGATCCAGGAACCCCGTCTCCGGGTCCGCGTCGGGTTCCAGCCGGAAGCCGTCGCGGTGGGCCCAGAGCCATTCCACGGCGCCGGCTCCGACGGCGTGGATCAGGCGGGTGTCGGTCATGCCGGCGCTCCTTGTCGGCCGTGCCGCGTTCCGGTGCCGGAGGGTGCGCCGGCCGGGCGCGCGGTGGTGAGTACGGCCGCGAAGGCGGCCAGGAGGGTGGAGTGGTAGTGGTGGGCGAAGTACCGCTCGGGGTCGGCGGCTTCGCCGTCCCCGTCGTCACGGCCCTCTTCCCGGATCGCGCCCGAGGGGTCCTGCGCCGCCCTCAGGCGCTGCCAGGCGTCCGGTGGGACGACGTCGTCGAGGGGGCGGCGGGGCAGGGTCGCGGCCACGGCCAGCAACTCGCTGCCCAGGTCCCACATCTCGGCGTCGAGACAGGTGTCCAGCCAGGCCGGCAGCCAGTCGGCCAGATAGCCGGCGAGGTCCGGCGGCAGCGCGCCGTCGGCGCGTCCCCAGTCGGTGAGGTGGAAGACGACGTGCGTGAGGGCGTATCCGGCGGCGCGCTCGAAGGTCCAGGGTTCGGGCAGTCCGCCGAGCCAGGTGCGCGGCAGCAGGGCCGGGGCCTGTCCCGGTCGGTGGATGCCGCAGCGTTCCTCGGCCTTCAGGACGCCGAGGCGCCGGGTCGGGTCCTGCTCGGTGAGCCGCCAGCCCCGGGTGCGGGCGACCACGGTGGCGGCCTCCTCGTAGGCGGGGTGGCGGTACCCGGCCGAGGCGAAGGCCGCGTACACCTCCAACGGGTAGGTGGCGAACGGCTCCAGCCGTTGCAGCAGCGCGAACAGTTCGCCGTCGCGCGTCTGCCGCCAGGCGAACTCCAGCAGCGCGCCCGCCCGGGCGTGCAGCGGGTCGGCGGGGGCGGTGCGGCGGATCACGGTCGCGCAGACCCTGGCCAGTTCGCCGAGCGGCTTCCAGGTGCCGTCGACCCGGCCGTCGGCCGCCAGCGCGTCCTCGCCGAGTGCGAAGCGGGCGTGGTGGGCGGTCACCCATGCGAGGGCGTCCTCGGCGACCCGCCGGACGTCCCGGGTGCCGGGCGCGGTCACCCGCGTGCTCCGGTCCGCATCAGCCGCGCCGCCTGCACCTGGAGCGCGACGTGCGGGTCCCGTTCCCCCATCAGCTCCACGAAGTCGAGGCCGGCTTCGAGGCCGAGGGTGTCCGGGACGCCGGGCAGCAGGGTCAGCCAGCGGCCGGCTCCGGCGGCCTGCCGCCAGTCCCGGCGGCGCACCGCCCGGACGAATCCGCGGGCGACGTCGACGGGGCGGCGCCCGGCGGCTCTTCTCACCGCGCAGTCCTCATCGGGCAGGGCGAGCGGGGCCAGTACGGCGAGTCGATGGGTGAGGGACTGCCAGTTCGCCTCGTCGAGCCAGTCGGTATCCGGCTCGTCCGGCGGTCCGGAGGAGAAGGAGGGGTCGATCCGCCGCAGGGTGCGTGCCATGCCCCAGTGGCTCCAGCGGACGGTCGGCACGGCGTCCGCGCGGGGCGGGTACGCCTCGACCGCCTTGCGGAAGACGGCCACTTCCGCCGGATCGGGGGGCGTGCCCAGCAGAAGGCCCGGCAGCATCGCGTCCGCGCCCAGGACCCGTACGGCGGCGAGCACGAGGTCTCCCGCTTCCCCGTCGGTCCCCGCAGGGAGGACCGTGCGGGTGTGGCCCCCGTCCCGAAGGGCGGAGACCACACCGGAAGCGAGGTCCTGCACCGCGGCCTGCAAACGGGTCGAAGCGCCTGACTGCTCCATGTCACTTGCTCCGGTCGGTCCGTTCAGCCCTTCTTCGGACGCGGGGTCGGCGGCGACAGCAGCAGCGCGCCTCCGCCGATGAACAGGGCCAGAGCGGCGCTCTGCCGGCTGTCGCGGTACACACCGTCGGTCTCGACCGGGTCGAGTGCCGCCTCGATGTCGGCGCTCTGGATTCCGGTGAGCTCCTCGGTGACCTTCTCGTCGGGACGCATGACACCATCTCCCTGAGATGTAGCGAGTACCTTCTCTCCCCAGACTCGCCCATATCGGACAAACTGCGCCACTTTTCTCAGGACTTACTTTCGTCACTTCTTCAACAGGCCGGGCGCCAGGGCTTCACGAGGAGGCGGCGGGCGGGCGCACGCCGGACAGGAGTACGCCGCTGTGCGGGCGGGTCGGGACCCGGTTCAGCGGGATCGTGAGATTCTGTTCCGGCACCGTGTACTCCATTCGGGCGAGCCGCACCGCGAGCGCCTCCAGCACGCCGACGGTGATGCCCTCACCGGGGCAGCGGTGGCCGGCGCCCGGGTCGCCGCCGCCCTGCGGGATCAGTTCGTCGCGCTCCACGGGCCGTTCGAGGAAGCGCTGCGGGCGGAAGGCGTACGGATCGCCCCACAGCGACTCGTCGTGGTTCTGGCCGTACACGTCGAGCACCACCAGCCCCCCGGCCGGGACCCACTCGCCCCGCCAGTACAGGTCCCGGGCGGCCAGGCCGCCGAGGAACGGCACGAACGGGTAGAAGCGGCGCACCTCGTGCGCGAACGCGGCGGCGAACGGGACGTCCCCGTCCGCGAGGGGCGCGCGGTGCTCGGGCCACTTGTGCAGGGCGTGCGCGGTGAAGGCGACGAACCAGGCGACGGCGGTCGTCGGACGGACGACGTTGAGCAGTTCCACCGCGGCCGTCTTCTCGTCGAGCGGCTCGCCGTCCGCGTCGCGGTGCCGGCACACCAGGTCGAGGACCGAGTCCGCGGGGGCGGTGACCGCGCCGGACCGCACGTCCCGCACCAGCCGGCCCAGCCGGTCCTCCTGCCGGGCGCGGGCGCGCCGGGCCCGCAGGTGGCGCGGTCCGGCGGTGGCGAAACCGTCGACCATGGCGATCATGTCGCGGGCCGTCGCCTCGGCGTCGGCGTCGTCCAGCGGTATGCCGGCCCACCGGTGGACCCCGGTGGCGAGCACCGTGCTCGCCTCGTCGAACAGCACGACGGAGCCGCGCCGGCCCCACGCGGGGACGGCCTCGTCCCAGGCGGCGGTGGTGTGGTCGACGAGGCCGGCGATCCGGCCCGGGGCGAGCAGCGGCAGGAACAGGGACTTGCGGGCGCGGTGGGCGACGCCGTCGAGGGTGTGCACCGCCTCGTGGCCGAACAGGGTGGCGAGCACGGGTTCGGGTATGGCGCGGTGCCGGTGCACGTTCCGCTCGTCGTAGAAGAACCGCACCGCTTCGGGGCCGCGCAGGGCGAGTGCGGGCCGGCCCAGGATCCGGGTGCGGACCACGGGACCGGGGGTGTCGCGCATCCGGTTGGGCAGCCAGGCGTAGCCCTCGGCCAGCAGCGGCAGGGTGCGGTCGATCATGGGGCGGCTGAGTACGTCCATGACTGCCGGGTGCCCCGGGGGATGCCGCGACACTCCGACCGGGGCCGGGACCACCCGTTCGGATGTGGCCGAGACCACGTGCGGATGTGGCCGAGACCACGTGCCGAAGGAGGTCGGGGTCACATCGGGGCCGGGGGCCGGCGGCTAGCGTTCCGTGCGGTTCCCTCACCCCAGCAGCTCGGACGGCCCGGCAGTGCAAGCAGATCTCTCCCCGGTCATCGCGGCGACCGCGCAGTGGCTGACCCGTTCCTTTCCCGCGCCCGGCGGGGCGCTCGCGGCCGCCCTGTGCGAGGTGCAGGCGCGGCAGGCGGTGACCGTCGCCGCGCGGCTGCGGTATCCGACGGAGATGGACGTCGCCCTGGTCGGGCTGGCGGGGCCGGGGGGTTCGGCGCGGCTCGACTGGGTGACCGGGGCGGACGCGGCGGGCTCGGACGAGGGGGAGGCCTGGCGTACGTGGGTCGACGAGGTGGTGGCGAGTTGGGCGGCGTGTCTGCTCGCCGACCTCGCGTTGTCCGGTCTCGCGGTGACCGCGCTCACGGGGGGTGCCGCGCCTGCCGAGTTCCGTCGGCTGGTGGCGCCCGATGAGGCGGATCGCCGGGCGGCGGCGTTGCTGCGTCATCCGGATCTGCTGCTTCCGGTGGCGGGCCTCCACCGTTCGACGCTGCTGAGCCGGCTGGATCCGGACGTCACCCTGGTGGGCTGACTTCCGCGTCGGGCCCTGGGTGGGCTCGCCGGGGGGGTGGTCGCGCAACCCGGCGCTTGCGGGGTGCCTCCCCCGGAGGGGGTGTCCGCGGAGGGCGGGGGTCACGTGGTGTCATTCACTGGAATGCAGTAGGCGGCCGTGCCGGGGGTGGGGGACGGGTTCAGGCTGGGCGGCATGAGCACCGTCATATCGCGGAAGTGGGAGCACGCCGTCGTCACCGGTGGCGCGGGATTCGTCGGCTCCCATCTGTGTGCCGCCCTGCTCGACGCGGGCGCCGCCGTCACGTGCGTGGACGACCTCAGCACCGGCCGGCCGGAGAACATCGCCCCGCTGCTCGAGCGGCCCGGGTTCACGCTCGTACGGGCCGACGTGGCCGAGGAGTTGCCCGTCGAGCGGCCGCCCGACCTGGTGCTGCACTTCGCCTCCCCCGCCTCCCCGGCGGACTATCTGCGGCTGCCGCTGCACACCATGGAGACGGGCAGTCTCGGCACCCGCAACGCCCTGAGGCTCGCCCAGGACGCCGAGGCCCGCTTCGTCCTCGCCTCCACCTCGGAGGTCTACGGCGACCCGCAGCAGAATCCGCAGGACGAGCGGTACTGGGGCCACGTCAACCCGGTCGGCCCGCGCAGTGTCTACGACGAGGCCAAGCGCTTCGGCGAGGCGCTGACCACCGCCTACGCGGAGACCCACGGCACGAACACCTGCATCGTGCGGCTGTTCAACACCTACGGCCCGCGGATGCGCGGCCACGACGGCCGCGCCGTGCCGACCTTCGTCCGGCAGGCCCTGGCCGGCGAACCCCTCACCGTGACCGGTGACGGCCTGCAGACCCGCTCGCTGTGCTACGTCGACGACACGGTGGCCGGCGTCCTCGCGGCGGCCGGCCACGGCATGCGCGGCCCCGTCAACATCGGCAACCCCGGTGAGATCACCATGCTCGCCCTGGCCCGTCTCGTCGTCGCACTCGCCGGTTCCCGTTCGGAGATCCGCTACATCGACCGTCCGGTGGACGACCCGGCCGTGCGCTGCCCGGACATCACGCTGGCCCGCGACAAGCTCGGCTGGGAGCCCCTGGTCGGCGCCGAGGAGGGGCTGCGCCGCACGATCGACTGGTTCCGCGCCGAAGCACGCCGCTGAGCGCGGCCGTCCCCGCCGGCCCGGGACACCGCGGCCCCACCACCCGGCCGCCCGATCCGTGAAAGGCCCGTCCGCCCATGCGCATCCTCGGTATCAACGCCCTCTTCCACGACCCCGCGGCCGCCCTGGTGATCGACGGGCGGACCGTCGCCGCCGCGGAGGAGGAGAGGTTCTCCCGGCGCAAGCACGGCAAGCGCCCGCTGCCGTTCTCCGCCTGGGAGCTGCCCGAGCGGGCCGCCGCCTGGTGTCTGCAGCGGGCCGGGCTGCGCCCGGAGGACCTCGACGCGGTCGCCTACTCCTTCGACCCGGCGCTGGCCCGCCCCGCCGACGCCATGGGCCTGGACGACCCGTGGGACCACCTGCGGCTCACCTACGCGCGGGAGGCCCCCGGCTTCCTGCGGACCGCGCTGCCCGGACTCGACCCCGGCCTCGTCCGCTTCGTACCGCACCACATGGCGCACGCCGCCTCCGGCGCCTTCGCCGCACCGGACGCCGGGGACTGCTCCGTCCTCGTGCTGGACGGCCGCGGCGAACGCGCCTCCCACCTCGCCGCCCGCCGTGTCGGTGACCGGCTCGAACCGCTGCGCGCACAGGACCTCCCCCACTCGCTCGGCCTCGTCTACGAGGAACTCACCGAGCACCTCGGCTTCCTGCGCTCCTCCGACGAGTTCAAGGTGATGGCCCTCGCCTCCCACGGCACCCCGCGCATGCTCCCCGAACTGCGCCGGTACGTGTATCCGACCGGCGACGGCGGCTTCCACGCCACCGGCGTGCCCTGGCACGACCTGTGCGCGCCGCGCGGCCCGGACGAACCGTGGACCCGGGACCACGCCGATGCCGCCGCGAGCGCGCAGGCGGTCCTGGAGGAGACCCTGCTGGACCTGGTGCGCTGGCTGCACGGCCGTACCCACGACTCCGTGCTCACCCTCGCCGGGGGCGTCGCCCTGAACTGCGTCGCCAACTCCCGCATCGCCCGTGAGGGTCCGTTCTCCCGGGTGTGGGCGCAGCCCGCGGCCGGGGACGCGGGGACCGCGCTCGGCGGCGCCCTGCTGCTGTCCGCCGGCGCCGGTGACGGGCCCGAGCCCATGACCGGCGCCGACCTCGGCCGGGACTGGTCCGACGCGGAGCTGGGGGCGTGGCTGAAGACGGCCGCCGTACCCTTCGAACGGCCGGCGGACATCGCCGCCACCGTGGCCCGGGCGCTTGCGGACAACGGCATCGTCGCCTGGTTCCAGGGGCGCGCCGAATACGGCCCCCGGGCGCTCGGCCACCGCTCGCTGCTGGCCCACCCCGGGCACGCGGGCAATCTGGAGCGGCTCAACGACGTCAAGGGGCGTGAGCAGTTCCGGCCGGTCGCGCCGATGGTGCTCGCCGACCGGGCCGCCGGGATCTTCGACGGCCCGCTGCCCAGCCCGTACATGCTGTTCGTGCACGACGTGGCGCCCGCCTGGCGGGACCGCATCCCGGCCGTGGTGCACGTCGACGGCACCGCCCGCATCCAGACGGTCGATCCGGCGCGCGAGCCCCTGGTGGCGCGGATGTTGGGCGAGTTCGAGCGGCTGACCGGGCTGCCCGTGGTCGTCAACACCAGCCTCAACACGGCGGGCCGGCCGATGGTGGACGACCCGCGCGACGCCCTGGAGTGCTTCGGCTCCTCCCCCGTCGACCTCCTGGCCATCGGCCCGTACGCGGTCCGGCGCGGCGATCTGTTCCGCTCCGACGACGGCGAGGTCTCCCGGTGACCGGGCCGGCCGCCCCGGACGGGGAGTACGCGGTGGTGGTGCCGACGCTCGGCCGGCCCTGCCTCGGCAGGTGCCTGCGGGCGCTGGCCGAGGCGGACGGGCCCGGCCCGGTACGGGTCGTGGTGGTCGACGACCGCCCGGATGCGGCCGGTGCGCCGCTGACCGCCGCCGTTCCGCCGTCGCTGCGCTCGCGCACCCTCGTCGTGCCCGGCGGGGCGCGGGGTCCGGCCGCCGCCCGCAACACCGGGTGGCGGGCCGCCGGGGACGCGCCGTGGATCGTCTTCCTCGACGACGACGTGGTGCCCGGCCCCACCTGGGCCGACGACCTCGCGCTCGATCTCGCCGGGGCGAGCGTCGCGACCGCCGGGATCGCCGCCCGGATCGAGGTGCCCCTGCCGCCGGACCGGCCGCCCACCGACTGGGAGCGGAGCACCGCCGGGCTCGCCCGGGCCCGCTGGATCACCGCCGACATGGCGTACCGCCGCCGGGCGCTGGAGGCCGTCGGCGGCTTCGACGAACGGTTCCGCAGGGCCTTCCGGGAGGACGCGGACCTGGCGCTGCGGGTGCTCGACGCCGGCTGGACGCTGTCCGAGGGCCGCCGCACCACCACCCATCCGGTACGGCCCGCCGGGCGCTGGATCTCCGTACGGCTCCAGGCGGGCAACGCCGACGACGTGCTGATGACCCGGCTGCACGGGCGCGGCTGGTGGCGGCGGGCGCAGGCACCGCGGGGCCGTCTGCCCGCGCATCTGGCGCTGACCGCGGCGGGCCTGGCGGCAGCGGGCTGTCTGCTGTCCGGCCGGCCGCGTACGGCGGTGGCGTGTGCCGTCGGGTGGCTGGCGGGAACCGCCGAATTCGCCCTCGCCCGGATCCTGCCGGGTCCGCGCACCCGCGAGGAGATCGTCACCATGTCCCTCACCAGCGTGTTCGTCCCGCCCGCCGCGGCCTGGCACTGGCTGCGCGGCCATGCCCTGCACCGCGCGGCACCACCCCACCCGCACCGGGCCGGGAGCCCCGCGCCCGCGCACCCCCCGTCGGCCGGCGAACGGCTCCCCTCTTGACGTCTCTCCCCACGGAGGTGCGCCCATGACCCCCGCTTCCGGCCCGCTCGCCCCGGGCGTGCTGTCCATCGCCCTGGTCTCGGAGCACGCGAGCCCGCTCGCCACCCTCGGCGGGGTGGACGCCGGCGGGCAGAACGTCCATGTCGCCGCCCTGGCCGGGGCGCTCGCCGACCGCGGTCACCGCGTCACCGTGCACACCCGCCGCGACGCGCCCGGCCTGCCCGACCGGGTGACGCTGCGCGAGGGTGTCGAGGTGCACCACGTCCCGGCGGGCCCCGCCGAGCCGGTCCCCAAGGACCGGCTGCTGCCGTACATGGGCGAGTTCGGGCGCCTGCTGGCCCGGGCGTGGCGGGCGCGCCCCCCGGACGTGGCGCACTCGCACTACTGGATGTCGGGGCTGGCCTCGCTGGGGGCGGCCCGGGAGCTGGGGCTGCCCCTGCTGCACACGTACCACGCGCTGGGCACGGTGAAGCGCCGGCACCAGCGGCTCGCCGACACCAGTCCGCCGGAACGGATCGGCTGCGAGATCGAGGTGGGGCTGGGCTGCGACCGGGTCGTCGCCACCTGCCGGGACGAGGTCGCCGAGCTGATCCGGATGGGTGTGCCGGCGCACCGGATCGGCGTCGTGCCGTGCGGCGTCGACACGGACCGGTTCACGCCGGTGGGCCCGGTCGCGCCGCGCGGCCCGTTCCGGTACCGGCTGGTGCAGCTCGGGCGGCTGGTGCCGCGCAAGGGCGCCGCGGTGTCGCTGGCCGCGCTGGCCCGGCTGCCCGGCACCGAGCTGCTGGTGGTCGGCGGTCCCCCCGCGGACCGCCTCGACGACGACCCGGAGGTGCGCCGGCTGCGCGGCGTCGCGCGGGACGCCGGGGTCGCCGACCGGGTCCGGTTCACCGGCGGGGTGGACGCCGGGCGGGTGCCGGCGCTGCTGCGCTCCGCCGACGTGGTGCTGTGCCCCGCCGACTACGAGCCCTTCGGGATCGTCCCGCTGGAGGCCATGGCCTGCGGCCGTCCGGTGGTGGCCACCGCGGTCGGCGGTCAGCTCGACACGGTCGCCGATCCCGGCACCGGCCGGCTGGTGCCGCCCGGCGACCCCGAGGCACTGGCCCGGGCCGTGGCCGGCCTGCTCGCCGATCCGGCGGCCCGTCGGGTCTGCGGGGCGGCCGGCCGCCGCCGGGTGCTCAGCCGCTACGGCTGGCCGCTGATCGCCGCGGCCACCGAGGAGGCGTACTGCGAGGTCCTCGACGCCGAGCCCGCCGCGACCGGAACCGGCTGACCCGCCGGTGCCCGACCCTGGAAGGAGGTGCGGGTCCCGCCGTCGTCCCCCCGAGGCGGCACGCCCGGAACACCATGACCGAACACCCCGCGCTCGACGCCGCCCAACTGCACTGCCGGTCGCTCCAGGAGGCCCTCGACGGCTTCCGCCGGAGCGGCCTGCCCCGGATCGCCGACTGGGGCGGGCGCCTCGCCGCCGTCCTCACCGACGGCGGACGGCTGCTGGCCGCCGGCAACGGCGGCAGCGCCGCCCAGGCCCAGCACCTGACCGCCGAGCTGGTCGGCCGTTACCGCCGGGAGCGGCGCGCCTACTCGGCGCTCGCCCTGCACGCGGAGACCTCCAGCGTCACCGCCATCGGCAACGACTACGGCTTCGACCACGTCTACGCCCGCCAGGTGACCGCACACGGGCGCCCCGGCGACGTGCTGATGCTGCTGTCCACCTCGGGACGCAGCGCCAATCTGATCGCGGCGGCGGTGACGGCCCGGCGGGCCGGGCTGCGGGTCTGGGCGCTCACCGGGCCCGGCCCGAACCCGCTGGCGGAGGCCGCGGACGAGGCGCTGTGCGTGGCGGCGGGCAGCACCGCGACCGTCCAGGAGACGCATCTGGTCGCCGTGCACCTGCTCTGCGAGTGTTTCGACGCCGCCGTGGCCGCGCCGCTCGCTCGGAGTGCGGCGACCGTCCCCGGGAGGATGTCATGACCGGCCCGAAGCCGCTGGTGGTGGTGGGGGACGTCCTGCTCGACGAGGACATCGAGGGGGTCGCGACCCGGCTGGCCCCGGACGCGCCCGCCCCGGTCGTCGACGTCACCGGTGACCGCCGGCATCCGGGCGGGGCCGGGCTGGCCGCCGCGCTCGCGGCCCGCGGCGGCCGGGACGTGGTGCTGGTGACCGCGCTCGGCGACGACCCGGCCAGCGAGGCCGTGCGCCGGGAGCTCGGCGGCCGGGTCCGGCTGCTGGAGCTGCCGCTGCACGGCACGCTGCCGGTGAAGACGCGGGTGCTGGCGGGCGGGCGGCCCGTGGTGCGCATCGACCGGGGCGGCGGGACGCCGGGCGAGCCGGACGAGGCGGTGCGCGAGGCGCTCGCGGGCGCGCACGCCGTCCTCGTCGCGGACTACGGACGGCACACCGCGGGGGCCGTGCGTCCGCATCTGGCGGACGCGGCCCGGCGCACCCCCCTGGTGTGGGACCCGCATCCCAAGGGCGACCCGCCGGTACCGGGGGCGCGCCTCGTCACGCCCAACGCGGCGGAGGCGGTCGCCCTGTGCGCGGGTGCGCCGGGGGCGCCGGGGGTGTCCGGCGTGTCGCTGGGCGCCTTCGCCGCGCGCGGGACGGAACTGGCGGAGCGCTGGCGGGCGGCGGGGGTCGCGGTGACGCTCGGGGACCGCGGGGTGCTGCTGACCCGGCCCGGCGGGGGTACGCCGATGCTGATCCCGGCGCCGTTCCGGGCGGACGGGGATCCGTGCGGCGCAGGTGACTGCTTCGCGGCGACGACGGTCGCGGCGCTGGCCGACGGGCTGCTGCCGGAGGAGGCGCTGCAGCGGGCGGTCGCCGAGGCGGCGGCGTTCGTCGCGGCGGGCGGGGCGGGGAACCCGGAGCTGTGGCACGCGCCGGCCGTGCCCGGTCCCGCGCACGATCCGGCCGCCGACGCGTTCGAGCTGGCGGAGGGGGTGCGGGCGCGCGGAGGGACGGTGGTCGCCACGGGGGGCTGCTTCGATCTGGTGCACGCGGGACACGTCGGGCTGCTGGAGAGCGCGCGGCGGGTCGGTGACTGTCTGATCGTGTGCCTGAACTCCGATGCGTCGGTCACGCGGCGGAAGGGGGCGGGGCGGCCGCTGACGCCGGTGGCGGACCGGGCGAGGGTGCTGGCGGCGCTGGGGAGCGTGGACGCGGTGGTGGTCTTCGAGGAGGACACGCCCGAGGCGGTGCTGGGGCGGTTGCGGCCCGATGTGTGGGTGAAGGGCGGGGACTACTCCGTGCAGGAGCTGCCGGAGGCAGAGGTGTTGCGTTCCTGGGGCGGGCAGGCGGTGGTGCTGCCGTATCTGGACGGGCGGTCCACGACCGCGCTGGCCCGGCGGGCGGCTGAGGCGGCGGCGGTGGCCCTTCGGGCGCCGGACGGGTGAGCGGGGGTGGGGCGGGGAGGTTCTTCGCCCCCGCCGCCCCTTCCCGTCCCGACCTGGGGCTCTGCCCCGGACCCCGCTCCTCAAACGCCGGAGGGGCTGGTTGTCACGCCGCTGTTTCCAGGGTGGCCCGGCGGAGAATCACCGGGGCCTGAGTGCGGCGGGTGTGGAGGAGGTGGCCTGCCGCGATCGACGCGGCGATGATCAGACCGCCGGTGATCAGGGCGCCGCGCGGGCCGGCCAGTTCCATGAGGAGGCCCAGGGCGGGCGGGCCGCCCAGGCTCCACACGGTGCCGATGCTTCCCCAGACGCCGAGCACGCGTCCACGCAGGTGGGCGGGCGGGTCGGTCTGCAGGACGGCCGTTCCGGCGGTGTCGGAGACGGACTCGACGACGGCCATGGGCAGCACCAGCACCAGCAGCACGGCCAGCGACGGTGACATCCCCGCCACCACCTGCAGCAGCGCGCCCGTCGCCGCGAGGGCGCCGACCAGCCGCACGGACGGCCGGCGCAGCCGTGCGCCGAGCACCGCGCCGAGGATGCCGCCGACCGCGAGGACGGTGGACACCGTGCCGAACGCCCCGGCTCCGCCCGCGAGCGGTCCGGTGACCAGGACGGCGAGCGTGAGCCCGTAGTTGCGGCCGAAGACCGCGCTGACGCCGGTCACCCCGGCGAGCGCGAGCAGCCGCGGGCGGCGGGCGAAGAAGGCGATCCCCTCGCGGACGGTCATGGCGGGCTGCGGGCGCTTGCTCTTCCCGCCCTTCTCGACGACGTGCCGGACCGCCCCTGCCGCCGGGCGCAGGAACGGGATGACCGCGGTCACGAAGAGGAAGGAGAACCCGTTGGCGAAGTAGGCGGCGGCCGTGCCGAGGAACCCGACCGTCACCCCGGCGAGCGCGGCGCCCGCGAGCCGGCCCGCGTTGAACACCAGCGCGCCCACGCCGATGGCGGAGGGCACGTCCTCGGCGGGGACGAGGTCGTTGCCCAGCAGGGCGCACGCCGGGTTGTCGACGGTGGCGACGACGCCGGTGACGGCGGCCAGCACCATCAGGGACGTCATGTCGAGCCGGTCCAGCGCCACCAGGGTGGCCGTGGTGAACGCGATCACGGCCAGCAGCGCCTGGCTGACGGCGGCCGTCAGCTTCCGCGGCCAGCGGTCGACCGCCGCGCCGCCGAGGACGCTCATGAGCAGGGCCGGGGCGGCCTGCACGGACATGGACAGACCCGTGGCGGCGGCGGACCCGGTGATCTGGAGGACCAGCAGGTTCTGCACCGTGAGCTGCATCCACGTACCGGCGTTGGACACGAAGTTCGCGACGGACCACCAACGCATGCTGCGGTGCCGCAGGGAGCGCCAGGGCGAGCGGGACTCGGGCTGGGCAGGGGTGGGCGGGGAAGACACAGGGGCGCCACTCGGGAGGACGAGTCGAAGGACTCAGCGGAGGGGGCGCGGGAAGCGGAACGCCGGCTGCGCTGCGCGGCGGCTCCCGTCACCCGGACAGGGCGCGGCCCATCGTGGCAGAAGGGACCGCCGAGTCGTTTCCGAGCGGCCGGGGATCATGGGGATGCGGGCGTCAAAAGGGCGGTGACGCGGGGGACTTGGGGTGTGAGTGTGGTTGCTCACAGCGGCCGGGGACGGGCATGGGGTGGGGCCCGTCACCGTGGTGACGGGCCCCACCCCATGCCCCTTCCGCGCCCCCGCGTCAGCCGAGCTTTCCGCGTCCGCTCAGCGCGTCCCGGACCCGGTCCACCATCCCGGCGCCCGGTGCCAGCAGCTTGTTCGCCGGGGGCTTGTCCGGGGCGGCCGGGTGCGGCCGGGTCGGGGCCGTCTTCTTCGCCTGCCGGACCTTGTCGCCGAGCCGGTCGAGCTGCTCCGGGGAGCAGGCGGCGCGCAGCATCGGGAACAGGTTCTGCTCCTCGTCGGCGATGTGCTCCCGGATCTCGCTCATCAGCATGCCGATGAGCCGGTCGAACTCGGCGTCGCCCGCGTCGCAGCCCTCCAGGTCCTTCATCGTCCGCTCGGCCGTGGCGTGGTCCTCGAGCTCACGATCGGCCAGCGCGTCCCCGTTCTCCACGTGCTCCCGCACGGCCGGGTAGAGGTACGCCTCCTCGGCCACCGAGTGCCGGATCAGCTCGATGGTGACCTGGTCGGCGTACGTCTTGCGGTCCTTGTGGCCCGGCGGCAGTTCCTCGATCTTGCCGAAGAGTTCCTCGACCTCCCGGTGATCGGTCACCAGTTCGTCGATGACGTTGCCTCCGTGTCCCATGTCCTTCACCTCCGGTTCGTGGTGGCACCCGGCCGGGGCCACCCGCCCACGAGTCCCCCCGCCTCCGGGGAGCTAACGCGGTCCGGCGGGTCAGCAGGACAGCTTGGCCCGGACCCGGCCGGCCGCCGCGGCGGGTCCGGCCCCGGCCCGGACGGACCGGCGTACGAGGTGGGCGTCGCGGCGCAGATCATGGGCGGCGTGCCGGCTCCGCCAGAGCAGCGAGGGGGCCGCGCCGGTGTCGTCGGCGGCGATCAGCAGGCCGCCGAGCATGGACAGGTTCTTCAGGAAGTGGATGCGCTGCTGCATGCGCTGACCGGGGTCCTCCTCCTCCCAGAAGCGGTGGGCGGCCAGCGTCGTGGGCACGAGCGTGGCGGCGACCGCGAGCGCGGCCGGGCGGGACAGACGTCCGGTGGCCAGCAGCAGCCCGCCCACGACCTGGACGGCGCCGCTGAGGCGCACGGCGTCCTCGGTGCGGTCCGGCAGCACCGCGACGCGGTCGGTGAGGGGCTTCACGACGGACTCGGCGATCGGGGCGACGTTCTGGGGGTTGCGGACGGAATCCAGTCCGCCCGCGACGAACATCGACGCCAGCATCGGCCGGCCGAGGACGCGCAACAGACTCATGCCTTCTCCTGGAGATGTGGGTGGTGGAGGTGCGCCGGGTTCCCCGCCGGGCGGGGACCATTCGGCGCGCCCTCACCAGAAGCGGGTGGTGAGCGCGGGCCGGTGGACGGCCTGGACGGCGTCGCGCAGGCACAGGGCGACGCCGATGGTGGTGCGCAGGACCGAGGGCCGTACGGTCTGGGCGGTCTCCGTGGCCAGGACCAGCAGGCAGCCCGCCGCCTGCTCCACCACGGACACCGGGAGGGTGTAGTCGCTGTCGGCGGCCGCGCGGAACGCCTTCAGCGGGATTCCGGCGCCGTCGACGGTCCGCCGGGCGGCCTGCTCCAGATGCTGTGCGGCCTGCTCGCACAGCGCGGCGGGCAGGGTGAGGGTGCGCTGGAACGATGAACTCGTCATGCTCCGAGTGCTCCCCCGGCGCGGTTTCCTTCGATCGGCGGGGGCCGGGATTTCACCGTCCCGCGTGACCGGCCGACGGCGAACGCGGGCGTGCGGGGAGTTCGTATCCTGGGCACGACCGCTCGCCCGCGCACCCGTACGTGAGGAGTCCGCCCATGAGCTTCCCTCCCGGTCCGGCCGCCCGGGACGGTGACGGGCCCGGGGCCGTGGCGGCCCGGTTCACCGGGCGGGCGGTGACCGGTGTGCGTACGCTGTCCGGCTCACTCGCCGAGGCCGTCCTCGACGACGGCCGGGTGGTGGTCGTCAAGAGCGCCGACGGGGCGGGGGCCGTGCGCGCCGAGGCGGCGGGGCTGCGCTGGCTGGCCGGGACCGGGACGGTGCGGGTACCGGCGGTGCACGGTCACGACGCGCACCGGCTGGTCGTCGACCGGGTGGCGCAGGGGCCGCCCGGCCGGGAGGCGGCGCTGCGGTTCGGCCGGGAGCTGGCCGCGCTGCACGCCGCCGGCGCGCCGGCCTTCGGGGCGCCGCCGCCCGGCGGCCCGGTGGAGGCGTTCATCGGGCTCGCCCCGATGCGCAACGTCACCGGGGACGACTGGCCCGGCTGGTACGCCGGGCACCGGGTGCTGCCGTATCTGCGCCGGGCGGTCGACGACGGCACCGTCACCACCGGTGAGGCGGGCGTCGTCGAGCGGGTCTGTGAGCGGCTGCCGGAGCTCTCCGGGCCCGCCGAACCGCCCGCGCGGCTGCACGGCGACCTGTGGAACGGCAATGTGCTCTGGGGCGCCGACGGACACGTCCGGCTGATCGACCCGGCCGCCCACGGCGGGCACCGGGAGACCGACCTGGCGATGCTCGCCCTCTTCGGCTGCCCCCATCTGGACGCGGTGCTGGACGGCTACCGGGAGGTGGCGCCGCTCGCCGGCGGGTGGCGGACGCGCGTCGGCGTGCACCAGCTGTTCCCGCTGCTGGTGCACGCCGTGCTGTTCGGGCGCGGTTACGCCGAGCAGGCGCTCGCGGTGGCGCGGTCGGCGGACCGTCTCTAGCGGGTCACCACGTGCCGTTCGTCGGGGACGCAGTGGGTCATGGTGAGTCCCTGCACGTCGCGGGGCGGGTTGTCGCCGAGGCTGGCCAGCCGCTTGCGGTCCTCCTCGGTGAGGTCCTGGCTCGCCAGGGGCTCCAGGTGGGCGACGTCCTCCGGCATGATCCCGAGGCCCTCGCCGACCCTGCGGCCGAGGTCGTTCTCGACCAGCAGGAAGTGCCACACCATGCGCTCCTGGACCGGCCGGTCGCACTGGGAGATCAGATCGACGAAGTTCATCACCAGGTCGTCGCGCTCCCAGTCCTCCATCAGCAGGTACCGCTGGCCCGCCTGCAGGTAGTCGTTGGTGCGTTCGATGCGCGCGCGGGTGAGCCGGCCGCGGATCTCCGGGCCCTGCTCGTCGTGCGTCGGGTACTGGCCCTCGCGCAGACCGCCGGTGATCGACGGCTCGTAGTTCACGCTCGGGTTCTCGCCCGCGCTGTCCTGGCGGTACGTCATCTGCCCGTCGCGCTGGTTGGTGCGCACGTCCGCGTGCTTGGCCTGGTTGACCGGCAGCTGGAGGTAGTTCGGGCCGACCCGGTGGCGCTGGGTGTCGCTGTAGGAGAAGGTCCGGCCGACGAGCATCTTGTCGTCGGAGAAGTCCAGTCCGTCGACGAGGACGCCGGTGCCGAAGGAGATCTGCTCGTTCTCGGCGAAGAAGTTCTCCGGCATCCGGTTCAGCACCATGCGGCCCACCGGCTTGGGCGGGAAGTCCTGCTCGGGCCAGGTCTTGGTGTCGTCCAGCGGGTCGAAGTCCAGCTCGGGGTGGTCGTGGTCGTCCATCATCTGGACGAGCAGTTCCCACTCGGGGTACTCGCCGCGCTCCACCGCCTCGTACAGGTCCTTGGTGGCGTGGCCGAGTCCGTCCGCCTGGACGTTCGCCGCGTCCTCGGCGGTCATGCTGCGCACGCCCTGCTTGGGCATCCAGTGGTACTTGACCAGCTTGGTGTCGCCCTCGGTGTTGACCCATTTGTAGGTGTTCACGCCGAAGCCCTGCATGTGGCGGTAGTCCGCCGGGATGCCGCGCGGGCTGAACAGGTTGACCAGCATGTGCATCGACTCGGGCGTCTGCGACATGAAGTCGAAGATGCGGCGCGGCTGCTGCTCGAAGGTGACCGGGTCGGGCTTGAGGGCGTGAATGACGTCCGGGAACTTGATCGCGTCCCGGATGAAGAAGACGCCCAGGTTGTTGCCGACGAGGTCCCAGTTGCCGTCCTCGGTGTAGAACTTCACCGCGAAGCCGCGGGGGTCGCGGGCGGCCTCGGAGGAGTCGCGTCCGCCGATGACGGTGGAGAAGCGGACGGCCAGGTCGGTGCGCTTGCCCTGCTCCTGGAAGAGCTTGGCGCGGGTGTAGCGGGAGACGGGCTCGTCGCCCCACTTCCCGTACGCCTCGAAGTATCCGTACGCGGTGACGCCGCGGGCGTGCACCACGCGTTCGGGGATGCGCTCCCGGTCGAAGTGGCTGATCTTCTCCAGGAACTGGTAGTTCTCCAGCGTGGCCGGGCCGCGGGAGCCGACGGTGCGCTGGTTCTGGTTGTCGTAGACCGGATGGCCCTGCCGGTTGGTGAGTACCTTGCGGTCGTCGCCCGGAGCGGGGCCCCGGCTCGAAACGTCCGTCATGATCGTGGGCTCCTTGAGCTGCTCGACCCCCCGCGGTGGCGCGTACGAGGGTCATGCTGCCGCGCATCACCGCGGTCGGCGACTCGGGGAGCCGCCGGTTGCGTCAGGCCGTGCGCGGGAGGCGGCCCGCGACGGCACGGGCCCGGCCGCCGCGGTCGTGCGCGGCGGCCGGGCCCTCGCGAAGCGGCGTGCTCAGCCGCCGTTCAGGCGGGCGCGCAGCAGCCCCTTGCCGAGTTCCGCGCCCTTGCGGCTGTCCGCCTGGGCCTTGCGGAACAGATCGGCGACCTCGGTGTCCTTGGCGCGCTCGGCGTCCTGGATGTAGCTCTCCAGGCGCAGTGCGTTGCTCAGGCACGCCTCGACGTACCAGATCAGGTTGTAGTCCTTGTCCTGCGTGCCGGTGACGCCGCCGGTCTCCGTCTCGCTGGTCATCCGGGCCTCCTCGTCGCGGTGCTCGTTACGGGCCCGCCCGCTCCGGCGCACGGTGCCGGGGCGCGGGCCTCCACAGCGGCGGTCGGGTACCCGTCCCCGCCGAAGGCACACGGCGACAAAAAGGGCCGGGGCGCGACCGGTCCCCCGTTCCGGTCGTGCCCCCGCCGTGTGCCGAAACTATGCGCTGCGGAGCGGTGCTGTGTAGCGCACCGATGCCCGCTGTGGCCGCCGGAGGGCTCATCCGTGCACAACTGAGTCCGAAAGGCCCGGTTCACCCGTCCGTGAGCACCGGCTGTTCCAGGTCACCCACCGCCAGATGGGCCAGCACGACCTCGTACAGGTCGGCCCCGGTGGCCAGCAACTGGCGTTCCAGGACCGGTTCGGCGCTGCGCACGTGCTCACGCACGGTCTGGGCGTGCACGCCCAGGCTCTGCGCGGCCCGCTCGGCGTTGCCCCCGGCGGCGATCCAGGTGCACAGGGTGCGGCGCACGTTCCGGGTGTCCCCCTCCAGCCTCCCCAGCAGCTCCCGCGCCCAGCCGCCGAGGGCGGGGCCGGCCAGCAGGCCGGCGAGGCCCGGGGAGGGCGCCGCGGGGTCGCCGCCCGCCTGCCCGTCCAGGAGGTTGATCTGGGTGTGGAGCGCCAGGTGCACCACGGCGCGGACGGTGACGTCGTCGAAGTCCACGCCGAGCATGGTCTCGACGCGCTCCATGCGGGCCCGCACGGTGTTGCGGCTGACGCCGAGGATCTTGGCGGTGTTGACGGCGGTGAACTCCAGGCCGAGGCGGGTGGTGGCGAGGAGTTCGGCGCGGGTGTGGTGCGGCAGCGCGTCGAGCGGGCGCAGCACCCGGGCCGCCCAGCCGCGCAGCGCGGCGGGGTCCATCAGCCGCTCCGGGTGGGTGCGTTCGGCGTACACGGCCGTCTTGTCGGCGCGGAAGCGCGCCACCGCCAGGGCGCTGACGGCCTGCCCGTACGCGGTGGCGGTACGGGCGAGGCTCTGCCACACGCTGCCGCCGAGGAAGGTGTCCGGGTGCCGTGCGACCAGCGACCGCAGCTCGCCGGCGGTGGCCTCGCGGGGGCTGACGACGATCACGTGCCCGTCCATCGCCGGGCAGCGCACGACCAGCGCCTCCTCCCGCGTGGTGTCCAGGCACTCCGCGGCGAGCCGGTCGCGCAGGGCGGGCGCGGACTCGACGACGTAGACGCAGGCCGTGTCGGCGTCGAGCAGGCCGGGCCAGAGTCCGGCGGCGACCCGGCGGGCGGCGACGGTGTCCTCGACCATGAGCAGCTGCAGGATCGCGAGGCGCAGATCGGCGGTGGCCCGCCGCAGCCGGTGTCCGGCGGCGGTGGTCTCGTGGGCGGTCAGCAGGAGTTCGATCACCTGGGCGGTGTGCGTGACGACGTCGGAGGCGTGCCGGTCGAAGGGGGCCTCGCGGGAGACGGCCAGCACGCAGGTCCCCGAGGGGTGTCCGATCTTCACCAGGCGCACATGGCGCCCCTCCCCCTCCCAGGCGGCGGAGGCGATCCGGCCGGAGCCGATGCCGGCGACGAGGGAGTCGTCCAGCGGCAGCCGGGCCCCGGCGAGCAGTGTGCCGGCGGCGTCCTGGAGGGACACCTCCGCGTGCGCGGTGGCGGCCAGCCAGTCGACGACCCGGCCGACGTCACGCCCGGCCGGACGCAGATGCTCGAGCAGTTCCCGCGCCCACACCGGATGCTCCCCGGCCGCCGCCGGCGTCCGCCGGATTCCGTCCCTACGGCCTGCCACCTCGGCCTTCCCCTCATTCACCCGTCTTCGCCCAGGTCAGGGACGTTACCTCACCCGTGCGCGCGGCTCATCCCGGCGCGTCGGCGCACCGTGCCTCCGGGACGGCGTGCGCGGTCCTCGCGTGCGGGCGGCATAAGCTCGGTGAATGGCGAAGTACTTCGACGTGCACCCCGACAACCCCCAGCCGCGCACCATCGCGCAGGTCGCCGAGAGCATCCGCTCCGACGCCCTGGTCGCGTACCCCACGGACTCCTGCTACGCACTCGGCTGCCGTCTGGGCAGCCGGGCCGGCATCGACCGGATCCGCACGATCCGCAAGCTGGACGACCGGCACCACTTCACCCTGATGTGCCGGGACTTCGCGCAGCTCGGCCAGTTCGTACGGATCGACAACGACGTGTTCCGCGCGGTGAAGGCGTCGACCCCGGGCAGCTACACGTTCATCCTGCCCGCGACGAAGGAGGTGCCGCGGATGCTGCTGCACCCCAAGAAGAAGACGGTCGGCGTGCGCATCCCGGACCACGTCGTCACCCAGGCCCTGCTGGCCGAACTCGGTGAGCCCCTGCTGTCCAGCACCCTGCTGCTGCCCGGCGAGGACGAGCCGATGACCCAGGGCTGGGAGATCAAGGACCTGCTCGACCACCAGGTGGACGCGGTGCTCGACTCCGGCGACTGCGGCACCGAGCCGACCACGGTGATCGACTTCTCGGGCGGCGAGGCGGAGATCGTACGACGAGGCGCGGGCGACGTCTCGCGGTTCGAGTGAGTTCGAGCGAGTTCGAGTGAGGGTGGCGGGCGGACCGGCCACCCGGTCCTGGTGCCGAGGTCCTCATGCCGGCGCGGGACCGCTACCAGCGGCCCGGCGCGGTACCGGTGACCGGCCGCGAGGGCCGTCCGTCCACGCCGACCGGGACGTCACCGGCGAGCATCACCCGGTGCATGATCCGCGGATGGTCGAGGTGGGCCGTGTCGCCCGGGGCCAGATGGATGGTGGCCCGGTTGTCCCAGAACGCCACGCTGCCCGGCTCCCAGCGGAACCGCACGGTGTACTCGGGCCGGGTCGCCTGCTCCAGCAGCATCTCCAGGACGGCCGCGCTCTCGGGGCGGGACAGACCGGTGATCTGCTCGACGTAGTAGCCGTTGACGAACAGCAACCGCTCCCCGGTCTCCGGGTGGACGCGCACCAGGGGGTGCTCCGAGGCGGTCTGACGGTCCAGCAGGTGGCGCAGGTAGGCGTCGTCGCCGGGGCGGGGCTGGTAGCCGACCCCCAGCCGGTGCTCGGCGCGCAGCCGGTCGGCGAACTCCCGCACCGGGGCGGAGAGTCCGGCGTACGCCGCGGCCAGGTTCGACCAGGTGGTGTCGCCGCCGTAGGGCGGGACGGTCTCGGCGCGCAGGATCGTCGCGGCCGGCGGGTCGACGCGGGCGCCGTGGTCGCAGTGCCAGCCGCGCAGCAGGGTGTGACGGCGGCGCCGCAGCCACTCGTCGTGCTCCATGCCGAAGCGTCCGCCGAGCTCCAGCCGGTCGGCGGTGGTCTCGATCTCGGGGAAGTCCGCCGGCGAGGCCCTGCCGCGCCGGGGCAGCACGACCGGTTCGCCGAACCGGCGGGCCAGCGCCACGTGTCCGGCGTGGTCGAGGCGCTGTCCGCGGAAGAACACCACCTTCCAGCGGAGCACCGCCGCCCTGATGGCGGCGGTCACGGCGTCGTCGAGATCGCCGGCGAGGTCGACGCCGGTGATCTCGGCCCCGATGTGCCCGGCCGCCGGACGCACCTCCACCGCCGTGCCCTCCCCCGTGCCGTCCCTGCGCGTCGTCATGCGTCCCCCATTCCGTCGGTCGTCACCACCGGTCTCCCTACCCGTCCGGTTGATCATTGACCCCCTCGTCCCCGACGCTGGGAGGACGACACTGTCAACGGGAAGGCACCCTGGTGAGCAGCATCCCGAGTCACACCCTCAACGACGGCACCACGATCCCCGCCCTGGGCCTGGGCACCTGGCCGATGGACGACGCCGAGGCGGAGCGGGCGGTGGCCGAGGCCCTGCAGATGGGCTACCGCCTCGTCGACACGGCGGCCAACTACCGCAACGAGACCGGTGTCGGGCGTGCCGTGGCCCGGGCCGGCGTCCCGCGCGAGGAGATCGTCGTGACGACGAAGCTCCCGGGCCGGCACCACGGCTACGAGGAGACCCTCGCCTCCTTCGAGGAGTCCCGCGCCCGGCTCGGCCTGGAGTACGTCGACCTCTACCTGATCCACTGGCCGCTCCCCCGCGTCGACAGGTACGTCGACTCCTGGAAGGCCATGATCAGGCTGCGGGAGGACGGCCTGGTCCGGTCGATCGGCGTCTCCAACTTCACGCCCGCCCACATCGAGCGGCTGGAGAAGGAGACCGGGGTGCTGCCCTCGGTCAACCAGATCGAGCTGCATCCCTTCTTCCCGCAGGAGGAACTGCGCGCGTACCACGCCGACAAGGGCGTGCTGGTCGAGAGCTGGAGCCCGCTCGGCCGCGGCTCGACGCTCCTGGACGACCTGGCCGTGGCCGCCGTCGCCGAGGCGCACGGGGTCACCCCGGCCCAGGCGGTGCTGCGCTGGCACGTCCAGCTGGGCGTGCTCCCCGTCCCCAAGTCGTCCGATCCGGGGCGGCAGCGCGCGAACCTCGACGTCTTCGGCTTCGAACTGGACGCCGCCCAGATGCGGACGATCGCCGACCGCGCCCACCGGCGGATCGGCGGGGACCCGGAGGTGCACGAGGAGTTCTGACCCGGTGCCGGGGCCGGGCCCGACGGGGACCGGGCGGCGGATCAGGGCTGCGGCAGCGGCTGTTCCGCCCAGATCGTCTTGCCGCCGTCCGTCTGGCGGCTGCCCCAGCGCTGGGTGAGCTGGGCCACCAGCAGCAGTCCGCGGCCGCCCTCGTCGTAGACGTGGGCGCGGCGCAGATGCGGTGAGGTGGAGCTGGCGTCGGCGACCTCGCAGATGAGGGTGCGGTCGCGGATCAGCCGCAGCTGGATGGGCGGCGCGCCGTACCGGATGGCGTTGGTGACCAGTTCGCTGACGACGAGTTCGGTGATGAAGGCGATCTCGTCCAGTCCCCACACAGTGAGCATGTCGGTGGTCCACTGCCGGGCGGCGGCCACCTCCTCGGGGTCCGGCGGCACGTTCCTGGTGGCGACCCGGTCGGCGCCCAGGGCCCGGGTGCGGGCCAGGAGCAGCGCCACGTCGTCGCCGGGCTCCTTCGGCAGTACGTCCTTCAGCACGCCGTCGCACAGGGACTCCAGCGAGTCGGCGGGCACCGACAGGGCACGGCGCAGCTCGTCGGTGGCACGGTCGATGTCGCGGTCGCGGTCCTCGATCAGGCCGTCGGTGTAGAGGGCGACGACGGAGCCCTCGGGCAGCTGGAGCTCCGTCGCCTCGAACGGCAGCCCTCCCACACCCAGCGGCGGGCCCGCGTTCACGGAGATGAGCCGGCAGGTGCCGTCGGGCAGGACGAGGGCGGGCGGGGGATGCCCGGCGGCGGCCACGCTGAGGAAGCGCGAGACCGGGTCGTAGACCGCGTACAGGCAGGTGGCGCCGAGTTCGCCGACGTCGTCGCGGTCGTCGGAGGCGAGATGGGTGACCAGGTCGTCGAGGTGGGTGAGGAGTTCGTCGGGCGGGAGGTCCACGTCGGCGAGGGTGCGTACGGCCGTGCACAGCCGGCCCATGGTGGCCGTGGAGGGGATGCCGTGGCCGACGACGTCGCCCACGACCAGGGCGACCCGGCTGCCGGCCAGCGGGATCACGTCGAACCAGTCGCCGCCGATGCCGGCCGCCGACCCGGAGGGCAGATAGCGGTGGGCGACCTCGACGGCGGCCTGGCCGGGCAGCTCCCTGGGCAGCAGGCTGCGCTGGAGCGTCAGCGCGGTGGTGCGTTCGCGGGCGAAGCGGCGGGCGTTGTCGACACAGACGGCGGCGCGGCTGGCGAGTTCCTCGGCGAGCGCGGCGTCGTCGTCGGCGTACCCCTCGGGGTGGACGTTGCGGAGGGCGACCGCGACGCCGAGGGTGGTGCCGCGGGCGCGCAGCGGCACGGCCAGCAGCGAGTGGACGCCGGCGACGCACTCGGGGGCGCCGCGCTCGGCCATCCACCGGTCGAAGTCCGGCTCGCCGGCGCGGGCGAGCACCGCCCTGCACTCGCGCAGCGCCCGCGCGGGCGGGGAGGAGGGCGGGTAGACGTCCGTCTGGCCGAGGCGCACGGCCGCCTCGGGGGCGCCCTCGGCGGCGGAACCGTGCGCCACCCGGCGCAGTACGACCCCGGTGTCCGGCCGGACCGGGGGTTCGTCGGCGTGGAGGACCCAGTCGAAGAGGTCGACGGCGGCGTAGTCGGCGAGCGTCGGCACGAGGAGTTCCACGAGCTCCTCGGCGGTGCGTACGACGTCCAGGGTGGTGCCGATGGCGGTGGCGGCCTCGTTCAGCAGCGCCAGCCGGTGTCGGGCGTAGTACTGCTCGGTGCTGTCCAGGCCCGCCATCGCGGTGCCGACCACCTCGCCGGTGAGGTCGCGCACCGGCCACATCTCGATGTTCCAGGCATGGCCCCGGGAGCTGGAGGGCGCCCGGCCGAAGCTCTCGTGGTGCAGGGGCTCGCCGGTCTCGGCGACCCGGCGCAGCTGCCGGTCGACGCCGCGGGCTTGTTCGCTCCGCCCCACGGTGTCGAGGTAGGTCCGTCCGAGCAGGCTCTCCTCGGGCCCGCCCAGTACCTCGCAGGCGGCGTCGTTGAGCCGTACGAAGCGCTGCTCGGCGTCGAGGACGGACACCGCCAGGGACGCCTGCTGGAATGCCCGACCCGCCAGCGACCTCTCGGCCGGTCCGGCGGACTCGGCCGGCTCTGCGGTGATCACGTACCCGCTCGGTGCCTCCCCCGCGCCGGAGACGGGGCAGACCGTCAGCCGGAGCGGTACGAGACGGCCATCGCGGTGCCGCACCGCAACGGTTCCGGAGGGCACGGGCGGGGTGCCGGGCGGCGCGTCCCCGGCGAGCAGTTCCCGCACGCCGCGGCCCACGGCCTCGTCGGTGGGGAACCCGGTCAGCCTCCGGGCGCCCTCGCTCCACCCCGTCACGGTGCCGCGGGCATCGACGACCACCGCGGCGGAGGCATCTTCCATTGGTCCAGCATCGGCCCATCGCCATCCGCTCTCAACCGCGGCCGGGTGCCCCGGCGGGCTAGGGGGTGCGATCGCGGAGCGCGGCGAGCGCCCGGTCCGCGTGGGTGTTCATCCGCAGTTCGCTGCGCACGACCTCCAGGACGGTGCGGTCCCGGCCGATGACGAAGGTGGCCCGTTTCGTCGGCGCCAGGGCGATCCCCCGCTTCACGCCGAACCGCTCACGGACCGTGCCGTCGGCGTCGGACAGCAGGGGCATGCCGAGGGAGTGCCGTCCGGCGAACTCCGCCTGCCGTTCGACGGCGTCCGAGCTGATGCCCACCGGCCGCGCGCCCACCGCGGCGAACTCGGCGGCGAGGTCGCGGAAGCGGCAGGCCTGCGCGGTGCAGCCGGGGCTCAGCGCGGCCGGGTAGAAGAACAGCACCACCGGCCCCTCGGCGAGCAGCTCCGAGAGCCGGCGGACGGTGCCGGTCTCGTCCGGGAGCGCGAAGTCCGGAGCCGTGTCGCCCTTCTCCACCCGCCCGCTCACGACCGGCCCTCCGCGCCCTTGGCGACGCCGCGCGCCCACAGCACCAGCGGCACCTGCAGGGGCAGCCGGCCGAGGGCCGCGGCCTTCTGCGGGGCGGGGCGGTGCCGCCAGTCGACGGCCATCTTCACGTTGGCGGGGAACACGCCGACGAAGAAGGCCGCCGCGGCCAGTGCGGCGGCCTTGCGGGTGCGGGGCAGCGCCAGCCCGGCGGCCAGCGCGAGTTCGACGGCGCCGCTGGCGTAGGTCCAGGTCCGGGGCGAGCCGGGCAGGGAGCGCGGCACGGTGTGGTCGAACCACCGGGGGGCGGCGAAGTGGGCGGTGCCCGCGGCGGCCAGCAGGCCGGCGAGCAGCAGGGGCGAGCGTTCGGACCGGGACACGGTTCCTCCTCTGATGACCTGCCGCGCGATATTACCCGACGGTAAGTAGTGGCGGGGCGGACGGGTTCCGGACCCGTCAGGACCGCCGCCGGTGCACGCCCGGCGTGTAGCCCAGGGAGCGGCGGAAGACGTCGATGAACGCGCTGGCGGAGGCCCAGCCGCAGCGGTGCGCGACGGTCGTCACCGGCAGTCCGTCGGCCAGCATCCGCAGGGCGTGGTAGAGCCGCGACTGGGTGCGCCACTGCGGGAACGTCATGCCGAACTCGTGGCGGAAGAGCCTGCTGAGGGTGCGTTCGCCGACACCGGCCGCCGCACCGAGGTCGGCCAGGGTGCGCCCGTCGGCCGGGTCGGCGTGGACGAGCGCGCACACCGCGGCCAGCCGCGGGTCGGCGGGCGCGGGCAGCTTCAGGGGCTGCTGGGGCGAGACACGCAGCTGGTCCCGCAGCACGGTGAGCAGGCGACCGCGTTCGGGGCTGTCGTCGGCGGGGTCGCGGGTGTACGCGAGGATCAGCTCGCGCAGCAGCGGGCCGACGGCGAGCACGGCCGGGGAGTCCAGGGCCGGCGGGTTGTCGTCGGCGGGCAGCCCGACCAGGTACAGCTCCAGCCTGCCGTGCGCCCGGTGGGCGTGCACGGTCCCGGCGGGCACCCAGATGGCGCGGGTGCCGGGCGCGAACCAGGTGCCGGCGTCGGTGGTCACCTCGACGACGCCGGAGCCCGCGTAGACGATCTGGTGGTCGTCGTGCCGGTGGGCGTCGATCCGCTCCCCCGCGGACAGGTGCCGTGCGCGGGTGGGGGCGGTCGGATCGTGGCGGATGTACGACACAAGTCGGCAGATTAACGGAAGCGGGACGGGCGGACGCCCGCGGAGGATCGCGGGGTGACCGCAGATCTCCTCTCCGTGGGCCGCCGTCGCCCCATCGCGCTGATGTCCGTCGCACACGCCTGTGTGGACGTGTACCAGGGAGCCGTGGCCGCCCTGGTGCCGTACTTCGTCGCCGAGCGCGCCTACTCGTACGCCGCCGCCTCGGGGGTCGTCCTGGCCGCCTCCCTGCTGTCGTCGCTGGTGCAGCCGCTGTTCGGGGCGCTCACCGACCGGTGGGCGATGCCGTGGCTGCTGCCGGTGAGCGCGCTGGCCGCCGGGACCGGTGTCGCCCTCAGCGGGGTCACCGGTTCCTACGCGCTGACGCTGGCGGTGGTCGCCGTGTCGGGAGCGGGTGTCGCCGCCTACCACCCGGAGGCCGCGCGTGCGGCGCGCGCGGCGGCCGCCGGCAGCCATACGGCGATGGGCCGCTTCTCCCTGGGCGGCAACGTGGGTTTCGCCCTGGCGCCGCTGCTGGTCGCCGCCGTGGCCGCGACGGGCGGGCTGCGCGCCTCTCCCCTGCTGGTGGTCCCGGCCCTGGTGGGCGCGGCGCTGTGCGCGGCGGTCGTACGGTCGGCGGGGCCCGGCGCGGGCGGCGCGGGTGCCCCGGTCCCGGCCGGGCGGGACGACTGGCCGTCCTTCCTGCGCCTGTCCGGCGCCGTGGCCTGCCGGTCGGTCGTCTTCGTCGGGCTGAGCGCGTTCGTCTCGCTGTACGTCCGTGAGCGCACCGGGGGCGGCGAGGCGGCCGGCACGGCCGCGCTGTGCGTGCTCTACGCCGGCGGGGCGGCGGGCACGGTGGCCGGGGGCCGGCTCGCCGAGCGGTACGGCAGGCTGACGGTGGTGCGCCGTTCGTACGCGCTGACCGTGCTCGCGGTCGCCGGAGTGGCGCTGGTGCCGGGGCCCGCGGTGTACGGGTGCGTGGCGCTGGCGTCGGCGGGCCTGTACGTGCCCTTCTCCCTGCACCTCACCCTCGGCCAGGACTACCTTCCCCGGCGGATCGGCACGGCGAGCGGGGTCACCCTGGGTCTGGCGGTGAGTGTCGGCGGCCTGTCGGCACCCGTCCTCGGCGCCTTGGCCGACACGACCTCCCTCCGCACGGCCCTGCTCCCCCTGATCGCCCTGCCCCTGCTGGGCCGTCTGCTGCTGTGGGGACTGCGTGAGCCCGCCCCGGCCCCGGCCCCGCCGAGGACGCGCGAGCCGGACGCACGATGAGCGCCGGACGAAACCGGCCCCGAGCGCCCGGAACGCCTGCCGTCAGGTACCGCGGGCGGGTTCCGGCTCCTCGGCGGCGTGGGCGAGGAAGTCGTCCACCATGCGGTGGAAGAGGGCGGCGAGCTGTCGCAGGTCGTCGGGCGACCAGTCGGCCAGGGCCACCTGCATGCCCCGGACCCCCGCCTCCCGGATCCGGGCGATGGCCTCCCGGCCGGCCTCGGTGAGCTCGATGCGCTGGGCTCGGCGGTCGTCGGGGTCCGGGACGCGGGTGACATGGCCGGTCTTCTGCAGCTGCTGCACCGTGCGCGTGACGTGCGAGGCCTCCACTCCCAGCCGGGCGGCCAGCTCCCCCGGCCGCATCGGCTCGGTGTCCGCCATCTGCCGCAGCAGCGCGACGGCGGCCCGGTCCAGCGGCACACCCGCCAGGGCCATCAGCCGCTCGTGCTGACGTGCGCGCGTGCTCAGATAGGTGAGGCGGTGGAGCGCGCGCTCGATCTCGGCCACTTCCTCGGGGGCGGGGACGTCGGGTGTGGACATGCACCGCACTTTACCATCTCATTGCGTAACTCAATCAATCGCCCACACCCCCGGCCGCCGGGGCGACACCGCGGCAACCGTCCCGGCCGCGCCCGGGACCGCACCTCGCGCCCGAGGAGGCGGCGGCCGGCATTCCGGGCGACCCGGCCCGATCCGGAACCCGGCGCGGCGAGTGTTGGGCCGCGCTTCACCAGCGGTACGCCTGCACCCTCTTGGCATGTATACGTCCAGCCGGAATGCTGAACTCCCCATTCCCCCACAGCCGTTGGCTGCGCCCGGACCATGAGGAGGACGCAGTGCCGTCGAGCACGTTCCGAACGCACCGCAGGAGATGGCTGACCGGCCTGGCCGGCGCGGCCGCGCTCGTCATCGCCTTCCCCGCCACCGCCTTCGCCGCACCCCCGCCCGCCCTGCCGGCCAACGCGGACGCCCTGGAGCGGACGTACCAGCCCGCCTACGACTACGACACCGACGGCTGCTACCCGACGGCGGCGATCGGCCCGGACGGCTCCGTCAACACCGGCCTCAACCCGACCGGCGCCCTCAACGGCAACTGCCGTGACGCCTCGGACCTGGACAACACCAACGGCTACTCCCGCGCCAAGTGCAACAACGGCTGGTGCGCCGTCGTCTACGGCCTGTACTTCGAGAAGGACCAGGCCCTGCCGGGCACCAGCCTCGGGGGCCACCGCCACGACTGGGAGCACGTCGTGGTGTGGGTGCAGAACGACACCGTCCAGTACGTCTCGACGTCCAACCACGGTTCGTTCACGGTCCACGCACGGTCGGCGGTCCGCTTCGACGGCACGCATCCGAAGATCGTGTACCACAAGGACGGCATCGGCACCCACTGCTTCCGCCTCGCCGGCTCGGGCGACGAGCCGCCGGAGAACCACAGGGGCAGCTGGCAGTACCCGGCGCTGGTCGGCTGGAACGGCTACCCGGCGGGACTGCGTGACAAGCTCAGCTCGTACGACTTCGGCAGCGCCCACTTCGGGCTGAAGGACGGCAGCTTCGCCTCCCACCTCGCCGCGGCCAAGCCCTCCGGCATCCCGTTCGACCCGAACGCCTGAACGCACACGGCTCGTTGACGCCGGGGCGCCGTTCGGCGTCCCGGCCCGGGCGGGCCCTTCGAAGGTCTATCGTGTCGGCATGTCCGCCCCCGAACTGATCCGCATCGTCTCCCGCGACTCGCCCATGGCGCTCGCCCAGGTGGAGCGCGTCCGGGCCGAGCTGGCCGCCGCCCGTCCCGGTGTGCGCACCGAGGTCGTACCGGTGAAGACGACCGGGGACAAGTGGCTCGGCGATCTGTCGAAGGTGGAGGGCAAGGGCGCGTTCACCAAGGAGGTGGACGCCGCGCTGCTCGCCGGTGAGGCGGACGTCGCCGTGCACTGCGTCAAGGACGTGCCCGCCGACCGGCCGCTCCCGGCGGGCACGGTGTTCGCCGCGTTCCTGGAGCGGGACGACATCCGCGACGCCCTCGTGCACCCGGACGGCCTCACCCTGGACGAACTCGCGCCCGGCACCCGGATCGGCACCTCCTCGGTGCGCCGGGTCGCCCAACTGGCCGCCACCCATCCGCACCTGACGTGCGTACCGCTGCGCGGCAACGCCAACCGGCGGCTGGAGAAGCTCGCGGCCGGGGAGGCGGACGCCCTGCTGCTGGCGGTCTCCGGCCTGGAACGGATCGGCCGCACCGACGTGATCAGCGAGGTGCTCTCCCCCGAGGCCATGATGCCGCCCATCGGCGCGGGCATCCTCGCACTGCAGTGCCGTGAGGGCGACACCGGCCTGATCGACGCGGTCGGCGCCCTCGGCCACCCGGACACCCATCGCGAGGCCGCCGCCGAACGCATGTTCCTGCACGTGCTGCAGGGGCACTGCAACAGCCCGATCGCCGGCTACGCACGGGTGGACCGCGGCGGCGAACTGTCCCTGCGGGCGTGTGTCTTCACCCCGGACGGCAAGACCCGGCTGAACGCGCACGAGTGGGCGGGACGGCTCGACCCGGCCACGCTCGGCACCTCGGTCGCCGTGGCGCTGCTGCGTCAGGGCGCCCGCGAGATCATCGACGGCATCCCGCACTGACGCGGCGCTCAGGCGGTGCCTTCCTCCGCCTGTTCCTGCAGGAAGACGCTCACCTGCTGGGCGAGGCTGTCCCGGCACGCGCCCGCGGGCGCCCCCGCGGACCCCTCGTGCACGCCGATGCCGCCCGCCCACAGCCGGCGCCCGGCCCACTCCTCGTCGACGCGCAGCTGGACCTGGACGTCGACCTGGCTCAGGGCCGCCTCGGGACCGGCGGCGTAGAGGACGGCGGTGGCGCGGCGCAGCGGGTAGACGTCGAAGCCCTCGATGAATTGCGAGTTGCGCCAGTCGATGAACGCGCTCTCACCGTCTGGACCGGTCCGTACGTCGATCTGGCCGTCCTCGACGTGAATGCAGAAAGGCCGGTCGCCGCGATTCTCGACGGTCACGCGGACACTGAAGTACGTCAGCCCCTCGGCGGCGTCGTCCCGTCCCTTCGGCGGTTCGCCGGATTCCAGACGGTGGACGCGGACCCGCAGACCGGCATGCTCGTCGTACTCCTGCCAGTCCCCGACCACGTTCGGCTCGTACACAGTGCACCTCTCGACTTCTGTCCGATGCTTCCTATCTGCGGCCTCGGCGCACTGTCAAATGAGCGGAATGCGCTGTGGTCAGGCAGTTCGCCCGAGCTGATCGGCGATCAAGCGCTGCGCTGGAGGAATCCCCCGGCCGGCCGGCCGACGGCCGGCGAGGGCGTGCCGCACATCACGTCCGGCGCCGTGATCACCGGCGCGCCGTCCGGGCGGTCCGCGACGGTGGGGACGGACCGCCCCGGAGCCATCCGCCCCGCCGCGGGGAATTTCACGCCATGAATTCACTTGATTTCCCACCGTGCACCCTCCGGCAATTTCCCCCACCGAATTCCGGGAAAAGTTTTGGAATGACGGACCACGGGGAAGGGGACTCTCAGTGCTTCGGACAGGAGGCACGTCCGTGGGAACCGCTTCGCCGGCCGCGGGCCTGTCGTGGTCCGAGCCGCCTCTTCCCACGGGTTCTGTCCATTCGGCACCCCGCTCAGGGAGGTGCGCGTGATGCGTACCGTCAGTCCCAGGAAGCAGCACTCCCACGACGACGCCCCCGACACGGCAGGGGACTTCGCGCGCCTGGCCCGGCTGCCCGAAGGACCCGAACGCAGGATGCTGCGTGACGCGCTGGTCACGGCCTGGCTGCCCATGGCCGAGCGCATCGCCGTCCGTTTCCGGGGCCGCGGTGAGGCCCTGGAGGATCTGTACCAGGTGGCGGCCCTCGGTCTGGTCAAGGCCGTGGACCACTACGACCCGGCGCGCGGCAACGCCTTCGAGGCGTACGCCGTGCCGACCGTCACCGGCGAGATCAAGCGCCACTTCCGCGACCACATGTGGACGCTGCACGTGCCGCGCCGGGTCCAGGACCTGCGCAACCGTGTGCGGCACGCGGCGAAGGAGCTGGCGCAGACCACTCCGGGCCACTCTCCCACGGTCGCCGAGATCGCCGCGCACACCCGGCTGACCGAGAGCGAGGTGCGCACCGGGATGGAGGCCCTGGAGTGCTTCTCCGCCCTGTCGCTGGAGGCGGAGATGCCGGGCACCGACGGTTACGCCCTGGGCGACGCGATCGGCGGCCCCGACCCGGCCTACGACACCGTCGTCGACCGGGTGGCGGTACGCCCCTGTCTGGAGGCGCTGCCGGAGCGTGAGCGGATCATCCTCTACCTGCGGTTCTTCCGGGGAATGACGCAGAGCGGCATCGCCGAACAGCTCGGCATCTCGCAGATGCACGTCTCCCGGCTGCTCAACAGCTGTTTCACCCAGCTGCGCGAGGAACTGCTCACCGAGACCGGCTGAGCCGGGCGGGCTCCGCGGGGCGCGTCAGTCCTCCGGCGGGGCGCGTCAGTCCTCCGGCGGCGCGCCCGGGATCTGGGTGGGGCCGAGCCGGTCCAGGACCTCCTCCAGCACCGTCCGCACCTCCGCCGGCAGGAGCCCGGTGCGCCCCCAGACGAGGATCAGGTCGGCCACGTTGCGCAGCTTGATGTTCGTGCGCTGGGAGACCTCCTTCAGCACGGTCCAGCCCTGGTCGGGCGAGACCCGCCCGAGCGCGACGACCATGCCGATCGCCTGGTCCACCACCGCGTGCGAGACGACCGCGTCCTTCAGCTGCTGTACCTCTTCCTCCAGCTGGAGGATGCGGTCCGCGCCCCCGTCCGTGGGCATGGTCACCTCCGGGTCCGGTGTGCCGCTCTCGTGGTGCCTTCGCATAGTGCTTGAGTGCCTTCACCCAGTGTCCGATCCATCCATCGTCGCCACTGGGGCCGCCCTGCGCCACTGGGGTGGCCCGGGGCGGTGGGGCCTTCCGTTTCGGTGCCGCCGCCGGGGTACTCGGCAGGCGCCCGGAGGGGTACCCGGCGGACACTGGTGCCCTCCGGGTGGCTGCCAGGCCGACGAGATCAGGACGCGACTGCCATGAACCACGACATGCCCTCCCCCGCCGGCGCGACGGACGTCTTCTCGACGCACTCCGTGTTCGGGGCGCCCTGTTGGGTGAGCCTGACCAGCCGTGACATAAAGACGACCGAGGAGTTCTACGGGGCGGTGCTGGGCTGGAAGTGGCGTCCGGTGCGCCTCGGCGACCGGTTCCGCATCGCCCTGTCCGAGGGCCGGCCGGTGGCCGGGATCGCCGGGGTCGCCGGCATGTGGCAGATGGCGGTGGCGTGGACGCCGTACTTCGCGGTGCGCAGCGCCGACGAGGCCGCGGCGCGGGTGCAGGAGCGCGGCGGCACCGCGGCGGTCGGCCCGATCTCCCTGCCGCCCGGGCGCGCGGCGCTGCTGGCCGACCGGGACGGGGCGACGTTCGGGGTCTGGGAGGGCGAGCTGTTCAGCGACTGGCCCACCTGGCGCCGTGCCCAGCTCGCGTTCGTCCGGCTGCACACCCGTGACGCCTTCGACGCCGCGATCTTCTACGGCGGGGTCTTCGACTGGGCGTCCGACAAGCCGGGCTGTGTCGAGGTGGAGTACGAGGGCGAGGAAGTGGTGCTGCGCAGCGGCGGGGACGTGGTGGCGCGGATCGAGTCGGGGGCGGCGGAGTCGGCTCCCGACCCGGCGATCCGGCCGCACTGGCAGGTGCACTTCGCGGTGCGGGACGTGGCCGCCTGCGCCCGCGCCGCCGAGCGGCACGGCGGCAGCGTGCTGTCCCTGGGCGCCGACGAGGCCGTGCTCCGCGACAACGAGGGTGCCCAGTTCACGGTGACGTCACGCCGCGAGCGCTGACACCGGGTGCGGTCCCGCCGGTCAGCGTGCCGTGCGGGACGGACGGGACAGCAGGACCAGGCCCCGGGGGCCCACGGTGAGGGTGGTGGCCGCCTTGTGCTCCGCCTCGTCGGGGACGCCCTCCGGGTCGACGGTGTCGATCAGGGCCGTCCAGCGTTCGCCGTAGGAGGCGTCCGGCAGCCGGAAGCGGACGGGCTCCCAGTGGCTGTTGAGCAGCAGCAGGAAGGAGTCGTCGACCAGGCGCCGGCCGCGCGGGCCGGGTTCGGCGATGGCGTCGCCGTTGAGGAACACGCCGACCGAGTGGGCGTCGGAGCGCCGCCAGTCGTCGCCGGTCATCTCCCGCGCGTCGGGCAGCAGCCACACCAGGTCGGGCAGCGGCTGGTCGGCGTGGCGCACGGTCTCGCCCCGGAAGAAACGGCGGCGGCGCAGTACGGGGTGGGCGAGGCGCAGCGCGATCAGCCTCCGGGTGAAGTCCAGCAGGTCGCGCTGTTCGCCGGTGAGCCGCCAGTCGATCCAGCTGGTCTCGTTGTCCTGGCAGTAGGCGTTGTTGTTGCCGCGCTGGGTGCGGCCCAGTTCGTCGCCGTGGGAGAGCATCGGGATGCCCTGGGACAGCAGCAGGGTGGCGAGGAAGTTGCGCTGCTGGCGGGCGCGCAGTTCGAGCACGGCCGGGTCGCGGGTGGCGCCCTCGGCGCCGCAGTTCCAGGACCGGTTGACGCTCTCGCCGTCCCGGTTGCCCTCGCCGTTGGCCTCGTTGTGCTTGTCGTTGTACGAGACGAGGTCGCGCAGGGTGAAGCCGTCGTGCGCGGTGACGAAGTTGACGCTGGCGCGGGGGCGGCGCCTGTGGTGCGCGTACAGGTCGGAGGAGCCGGTCAGCCGGGAGGCGAACTCGCCGAGGGTGTGTTCCTCCCCGCGCCAGAAGTCCCGTACGGCGTCCCGGTACAGGCCGTTCCACTCCGACCACAGCGGGGGGAAGTTGCCCACCTGGTAACCGCCCTCGCCCACGTCCCAGGGTTCGGCGATCAGCTTGACGCGGCTGATCACGGGGTCCTGCTGGATGAGGTCGAAGAACGCGGACAGCCGGTCGACCTCGTGGAACTGCCGGGCCAGGGTGGCCGCGAGGTCGAAGCGGAAGCCGTCGACGTGCATCTCGGTGACCCAGTACCTGAGCGAGTCCATGATCAGCTGGAGGACGTAGGGGTGGCGCATCAGCAGGCTGTTGCCGGTGCCGGTGGTGTCGTAGTAGTGGCGCCAGTCGCCGTCCACCAGGCGGTAGTACGAGGAGTTGTCGATGCCCCGGAAGGAGAGGGTGGGGCCCTTCTCGTTGCCCTCGGCGGTGTGGTTGTAGACGACGTCGAGGATCACCTCCAGGCCGGCCGCGTGCAGGGTCTTCACCATCTCCTTGAACTCGGTGACCTGTTGACCGCGGGTGCCGCGGGCGGCGTAGGCGTTGTGCGGGGCGAAGAAGCCGATGGTGTTGTAGCCCCAGTAGTTGGCCAGGCCACGGCCCTGCAGCACGCCGTCCTGGACGAACTGGTGGACCGGCATCAGCTCCACGGCGGTGACGCCCAGCGAGGTGAGGTGCCCGACCACCGCGGGGTGCGCCAGTCCGGCGTAGGTGCCCCGGAGTTCGGCGGGGACGTCGGGGTGGGTGCGGGTGAGGCCCTTGACGTGGGCCTCGTAGATCACGGTGTCGGAGTAGGGGCGGCCGGGCCGGGTGTCGTCGCCCCAGTCGAAGGCCGGGTCGGTCACCACGCCGAGCATGGTGTGTCCGGCGCTGTCGGAGGGGTCGGGGCCGTGCGGGGCACGCTCGTACAGCGAGGGGTGGTTGTCGATCTGGCCGTCCACCGCGGTGGCGTAGGGGTCGAGGAGGAGCTTCGCCGGGTTGCAGCGGTCGCCGGCCGCCGGGGCCCAGGGCCCGTGCACCCGGTAGCCGTAGCGCTGTCCGGGGCCGACACCGGGGAGGTAGCCGTGCCAGACGAAGCCGTCGACCTCGGTGAGCCGGGTGGTGGTGTGCCGGCCGTCGTCGTCGACCAGGACCAGGTCGACGCGTTCGGCGACCTCGCTGAAGAGCGCGAAGTTGGTGCCCTCGCCGTCGTAGGACGCACCCAGCGGGTAGGGGCGCCCGCTCCAGGCGGGCGCCCCTTTCCGGTTCTGTCGCCGGGTCACCGGACCTCCTCCAGGAGGCCGCCCGGCGTTCGCACCCGGCCGGTGAGCGTGACGACGCTCACCTCGCGGGGCAGGTCCAGCCCCTCGCTCTCGCGCGGGTCGGGCGCGGTCGGCACGAGGGGGACGCGTTCGCCGGCGCGGGCGCGCTGTGAGAACCAGATGACCTTGCTGCCGTTCTCGGTGGCGCAGCAGCCCCAGCCGTCGCTGCTCGCCGCGATGTGCTCGAGGCAGCCGCGCAGTTCCTGGTCGGGGCGCAGGGCGCGGTCGTTGTCCCCGATGGCCGTGATGAGGTGCTGGCCGTTCCACCACATCTCGATCGACGTGTTCTTGTCGGTGGCGTGCTCGTCGATGGCCCGCAGCAGCATCTCGGCGCCGCCGCAGACGGGCTCCATCAGGTTTTCCAGGTCCCAGAACCGGAGGTGAGCGGCCAGTATGCGGCTGACCTGTCCCACCCTCTCGGGGCTGACTTCCACGTCGAGGTGGTAGTAGCAGGGCACTGCGGTCTTCATGGTCGTTGGCTCCTCACGCGAAGCTCTCGTCCCTCCTCGCCCCCGCGGGGCGAGCCCCCGGACACGGAACGTGAGCGGGTATCGCTTCTGAGTCACCTTCAGGGTGAGGGGGTTGGGCCGTTCGTGCAACACGAGCGCACGGCTGTGACGCGGGGGGCGACATGCGAGCGGGAGAGGGCCGCGACACACCGCCCGGGTGGTTGAAAAGCCAACAAGACGTTGCGTCATCACCCGTGCACCATGTGTGAAGACCTCGATCGCCGTTACGGGTCCGTGCATCCGCGCGCACGGCCGCCGCCCCGACCGCCGGGACAACGCGCCTCGAATCGAGCCCCGGAAAGGTGCACGGCGCCATGCTGCTACCCGCCAAAGCCGAAGTCGCCCGGCAGCTGCGCCGGTACCGGGCCTGGGAACGCGTGATGCTGGCGGCCCCGACCGATCACACGGTACGGGCCACCTTCGAGGACGCCGGCTACACCCTCTGCGTGCTGATGGGCAAGCGCTGCGCCCGGGAGGCGGCGGACGCCGCCGAACGGTACCTGCGCACCACCGTCGTCACCTATCTGCAGGAACAGAACGAAACGCCCCGTCCGGCGGCCGCGGTCCGACGGGGTCCGCCGGCCGTCGAGCGGCGCTCCACGGCGGGAAGGCAATGACCTTCCCGCCGCTGTTTGGTCCCACGCCCGGGCGCCCGCCCGGGCGTCGAGCACGGCGGAGGTGCACAGACCCCATGAAGACGACCCGGACCATCGGCCGCATCCCGGTACGGGACGTCCGGCCGGCCGTCGACTGCGGCAGGCGGCCGGCCAAGGCCGTCGTGGGCGAGGCGTTCGACGTCACGGCCACACTCTTCCGGGAGGGCCACGACGCGGTCGCCGCCAATGTGGTGCTGAAGGACCCGGAGGGACGTCCGGGGCCGTTCACACCGATGCGGGAGCTCGCGCCCGGCAGCGACCGGTGGGGCGCGGAGGTCGTCGCGGACGGCCCGGGCCGGTGGACCTACCGCGTCGAGGCCTGGGGCGATCCCGTGGCCACCTGGCGCAGGACCGCCGGCGTCAAGGTTCCGGCGGGCATCGACACCGGCCTGGTCCTGGAGGAGGGCGCCGATCTCCACGAGCGCGCGGCCGCCGGGATCCCGCGGGAGGACGGACAGGCCGTGGTTCTCGCCGCGGCCGAGATGCTGCGGGACGACTCCCTGCCCTGTGCCACCCGGCTGGCGGCGGCGTTGACGCCGGAGGTGGACGCGGTGCTGGCCCGGCACCCGCTGCGGGAGCTGGTCACCAGCAGCGACCCGCTGCCGCTGCTGGTGGAACGCGAACGGGCCCTGTACGGCTCCTGGTACGAGTTCTTCCCCCGCTCCGAGGGCACCCCCGCCCGCCCGCACGGCACCTTCGACACCGCCGCCCGCCGCCTCCCGGCGATCGCCGCGATGGGCTTCAACGTCGTCTACCTCCCCCCGATCCACCCGATCGGCACCACCCACCGCAAGGGCCCCAACAACACGCTGAACGCCGGCCCCGACGACGTCGGCGTGCCCTGGGCGATCGGCTCCCC
>NZ_JAGMUJ010000085.1:0-46935 GCF_019049255.1 Streptomyces sp. AC558_RSS880
GTGGCTGTACTTCCGCTTCCCGTTGTCCTACCGCGAGGTCGAGGAACTGATGCTCGAGCGCGGCGTGATCGTCTCGTACGAGACCGTGCGACGGTGGTGTCGGAAGTTCGGGCAGGCCTACGCGAACGGGTGATGAAGGGCTTCCGCTCCGTGGGCGGGGCGCAGAGGTTCCTGTCCGCGTTCAGTGGCATCTCACCCCACTTCCGGCCTCGTCGCCACCTGATGCCCGCACCTCACTACCGAGCCGAAATGACCGTCCGCTTCACCATCCGGGAGCAGATCACCGGCGTCACGGACCGACCTGCCACGGCCTGAGCACCGGCCCGGAACCCGGCCCCACCACACCTCGACACACCGTCAGACGCCCACACACCCAACAACGTGACAACGCCGTCGGTGGTGTTCGCCCGGGCCGTCGTCTGCCGGTTTCCCGACGTCGATAGCCCTCGGCCTCAGATGGAGAGACCGGGGGCTACTTACCATGACGGGGCGGTTACCAGAGCCGGCGGTGACGCATCCCATGCCGGAGAGAATGAGGACCGGAGGGCACCGATGCACGCGTGTCGCCTTGTCCAACGGACGGAACCCGGCGCGGTCACGGGAGACATCACTTCCCTCTTCAAGTCGCACCGGCGGCTCGTACTCGTGCCGAACTTGTTGCCTTATAAAGTACCTCTCGGTGGGAACGGCTCGGAGCCGTGACTATGGTCCGGCCCGGGGAGAACCGAGTGGCGAGAAAACGTAGGACACCCGTGTCGGTACGCGGCCACAAGCGCCGCCTGCCCAACGGGAGAACGACATACGTACGTCGGCACACCCGAACCTACTGGACCGGGCGGAAGCCCCAACTCGCCGTGCGCGGGCCGGGACGCTCCACGGGATCGACGCGACACATCCCTACGCGATCGACGTCGGACAGTACGCGATCCCTCTCGCCGAAGACGGCCAAGCCAACGGAGGCAAGCGCGGCCTGTGGCGCGTGGGGATGCTTCGGCCTTCTGTCCACCGTCATGATCTTCGCCTCGCTGATATCGGAGAAGGGGGAGCGGCCGTACCTGTCCATCATCGTTCCGGTTTTCGTCGCGGCGGTGGTCGCGGGTTGGCTGTGCGGCCGCGTCTTCTCGCCCAGCACGGCCCAGGGGCGGAGGCGGTTGACGACAGCCAGGCGGATCGCGCTGGCCTTGGGCGCCTCCATCGCGGTAGTGCCGATGCTGGTGTGGGAGGCGGTGTCCGACACCGCGGAGCTGGCGCCCATGTGGCTCAACGTCATCCGAAATCTCGGCATGGGCTTCCTCCTGTCCTGGGTGGCCGGCACTCGAAGAGGAGTCAGCAGCGCGGCTTCGGCGCAGAGCACGTCGCCCGAGTCATGCTCGCCACAGCATGAGGCTGCTCCGGACGACTGGACCAGCGTCCCGGACAAGGGCCGCACCATTCAGTCCGACCAGGCATGACGGGCCGTAGGTACGACACAAGCATCACGCCAACGGAAACAACACCCCGCAGGCAGGCGTTCTGCGGTCAGCGCGCGGAGGCCCGGCCGACGCGCAACAGACCAGGATGGCCCCGATCCCCCGGCCGCACGCCCGCCCCGCCCCGCCGCCCGCCCGTCCCTTCCTTTCCTTTCTTCTTTCCGGTCCGGGACCAGCGCAAGGGGTGTACACAGGGGGATGTCGGGCTCCCGGCCACGACCGTACAAGCGTGGTGACCTGCGTGTTTGGAGCTCGGGGACGGACTGCCCACAGACAGTTGTCGGTGAGGTTGTGGGCCTGGTCGCCGACGGTGTTGTCGCATCGTGACCGTGGCCGGGCTCTGGTGGTCGGCGTACTGGTCGGAGGCGGCTGATGCCCTGCCTCGTACCCGCGGCACCCGGTGAGGGGTGGTGGCGTGGTGTTCGCCCTTGCCGACGTCCAGGCCGAGGAAGACGTCGATGTCGCCGGTGTCGATCACGTGCAGGCCCCTCCATCACGCTTTCGTCCGGCCTTGCCAGGGCATCGAGCTGCCACATCCACGTTACGGAGAGCTCTTCCGGTCTTGGGTGAAGCCGGTGCTCAAGCCCCTCATCAGCGGTCCGTCGATGCCTCCGGGCCCGGTGACACCCCCCCGGATCATCAACCGCAACAAGGGGGGAAGTCATGCCGGACCCGAAGGCCGGTAGCTCCATTGCGGAGCCACGAAAAAGGTAACGGGGGGACGGAGAGGTGGCCGCCCTCGGCGCGGCATACACGCAGAAAACGCCCCATGTCCGAAGGATGCACACACGCGCAGTGCACCGGCCGGATGACGTCGGTGTCCGCCGTATGCCGGAATACCCCGTGTGAGAGGAGGGACGACGGGCAACGCATCCTGCATGCGCATCGTGGTCACCGGGGTGACCGGAAACATCGGTTCTGTCGTCGTGCGACGCTTGCGTGCCGAGGGCGGGCACGACCTTGTGGGTCTGGCCCGGCGGCTGCCCGAGGGCCGTGACAGCTGGGGCGTCGACTGGCGCCCGGCGGACCTCAGCACCGAGGCCTGTCACGGCACACTCGTCGAGGCGTTCACCGGTGCGGACGCGGTCGTCCACCTGGCGTGGGGTTTCCAGCCGTCCCACGATCTCGCCTATCTCAGGGAACTCGGCGTCGGCGGCACCCGCCGCGTGCTCCGGGCCGTCGCCGACACCGGTGTCGCGCACCTGATCCACATGTCCTCGGTCGGCGCCTACTCACCGAAGAAGGACGATCGTCCGGTGGACGAGTCCTGGCCCACCGGGGGCGTGCGCAGTTCGCGGTACAGCCGGCACAAAGCGGCGGCCGAACGTCTCCTCGACCGGTATGAGGCCTCCGGCGCCGGCACGCTCGTCACCCGCCTTCGGCCGGGAATCGTCGGGCAGCGCGCCGCCGGCAGCGCTCTCCTGCGGTACGGCGTGCCCGCCCTCGTGCCCTCCAAGGCGCTCGGTTTGCTGCCGGTCCTGCCGATGGACCGGAGGCTGACCATCCCGATGGTTCACACCGACGACGTCGCCGAGGCGATCGTCACGGTGCTGCACCGGCGCGCGGCAGGTCCGTTCAACCTCGCCGCCGACACGCCCGTGACCGCGGCGATCATCGCGGACGCGCTCGGCGCCAGGCTGGTGCACGTGCCCTCCGCAGTGGTCCGCACCGTCATGTCGGCCGCCTGGCACGCGCGCCTGCAACCGGTCGACACCGGGTGGCTCGACATGGGCTTCGCGCTCCCGGTGCTGGATACGACCCGTGCGCGCACGGAACTCGGCTGGGCCCCGGCCAAGGACGGCCCGCAGGTGCTCGCCGAGGTGATCGAGGGCATGAGGGAGGCCGCGTCCGGCCGGACACCCGTGCTGCGCCCACGCACCGTCCTCGGGGCGCTCGGTGACGCGGTCCGTCGTGGGCCGGTCGCTGTGCGGCGATGCCCGTGACCACCGGCACGGCACCGACGCGTCCCGGACCGCCGCCGGTCGCGCTGCTCGCCGCCGCCCACGGCGGACCGGCCCTGGCGGTCGCCGCCATCGCAGGCCTGCTCACGTTCCGCAGCGACCTGGATCCGCTCGATGCCGCCGTCGTCACCGCTGCGGTACTCGCCGGGCAGCTCACGATCGGTTGGGGCAACGACCTGCGGGACCTGCCTCGCGACCGTGCCGTCTGCCGGACCGGCAAGCCGTTGGTCACCGGAGCCCTTCCGGTCGGCCGGGTGGTGCGCGCCCTGGCCGTGGCCGGACTCGCCTGCATCGTGCTGTCCGCGCTCGCCGGCTGGCGCAGCGGGCTGGTCAACGTCGTCCTCGGCGCCGGCGCGGGCCACGCCTACAACCTGGGGCTCAAGTCGACCCGGTGGTCGTGGTTGCCGTACGCCAGTGCCTTCGGAACGCTGCCCTCGGTCGTCACCCTCGCCGGCCCCGCCCCGGCCTGGGCGCCGCTGTGGATGACCGGTGCCGGAGCCGCGCTCGGTGTTGCGGCACATCTGCTCAACACGCTGCCCGACCTCACCGACGACGAACGCACCGGCGTCCGCGGCCTGCCGCACCGGCTCGGCGAGCACCTTTCGCGCACCCTGGCCGTTGTGCTGCTGGCCGCCGCCTCGCTGCTGGCCGTGCTCGGTCCCGCCGGGTCCCCTCCGGCGTGGGCGTCGGCGGTCCTCGCTCCGGTGGCGTTCCTCGTGGTTCTCACGGCGGCCGCCCACGGCCGTGCTCCCTTCCGGGCCGCGGTGGCCGTCGCCCTGCTCGATGTCGTGCTGCTCGTGGCGGCCGGTTGATGGCACCTACCTCCACTCGTTGGGACCTCGTGGTGGTCGGCGCCGGGCCGGCCGGCGCCGCCGCCGCCCTGGGCGCGCTGCACGCCGACGCAAGTCTGCGCGTCGCCCTGCTGGACCGGGCGGGCTTCCCGCGGGACAAAGTCTGCGGCGACGGGGTGGCCCCGCACGTCCTCGACCTCCTCGCCGAGGTCCGCGTCACCGGTCTCGTCGACGACCGGGTCCCGGTCGAACGCCTCCGCCTCGGCCGGGGCGGCCTGGTCGTCGAGCGGCGGACGGCCCGCCCGGCGTGGGTGGTGCCACGCCGGATCTTCGATGCCCGGCTGGTCGACGCGGCCGTCGCCGCGGGCGCCCGGCTCCTGCGGCACCGGGTCCGCGATCTGTGGCAGGACACCGATGCGGTGGTCCTGGACGGGGAGGTCTGCGCCGCGGTCGTGGTCGGCGCCGACGGCGACCACTCGGTCGTCCGACGCACGCTCGGCCGCTCTCGCGGTCCGGTGGCCCTGGCGCTGCGCGGCTACGCCCCGGTCACACCCGGGCGGCGAGGCGTGCAGGTCATCGAGTTCGGCACCCGTCATCAGCCGTCGTACGCCTGGTCCTTCGACCGCGGTGACGGCCATGCGAACGTCGGGTACGGCGAGGTCCTCCATGGAGGCCGGCCAGCGCCGACCCGCGCCCAGTTGTTCGAGCGGCTGGAAGCGCTCCTGCCCGGTGCGACCGAGGAGGGACGGAACTGGGCCGGACACCTCCTGCCGCTCTCGACGGCACGTTGGCGCCCTCCGGCCGGCCGCGTACTGCTCGCGGGCGACGCCGCCTGCCTGGTGAATCCCTTGACCGGAGAGGGCATCCACTACGCCGTGGCCACCGGCATCGCGGCCGGTCGCGCCGCCGCCGCAGCCCTGCGTGACAGACGGCCCGAGCAGGCGGGAGAGCGATACGCCCGCGTCACCCGCCGGATCCTGCTGCCCCACCTGCGCCACACCGCGCTGGCCGCCCGGCTCGCCCGCACCGCTGGTGTCCTCGAGGCCGGGCTGCGGGCCTCAGCCGCCGACCAGCGCGTCTTTGACGACTTCGTCGAACTCGGTCTCGCCAGGGGCCGGCTCACCCCCGCCGTCGCGTTCGGCCTCGGCCGGGCGCTCCTCACATCCGTCCGTCCGACCGACCGTCCTCAGGAGTCGGCATGACCATGAGCGTCCTCAGTGTCTGCGGTGTCCTGCCCGATCACCGCTACCGACAGGAGGAGATCACCGAGTCCTTCGCCGGCATACTGGTCGAAGGCGCGGTCGACCGCGGCGTCGTCGAACGGTTCCACCGCAACACGTGCGTCGAGACCCGGCACACCGTGCTGGCGCTGGAGGAGTACACCCGCCTCGGGGACTTCGGCCGGTCGAACGATGCCTTCATCCGGACGGGCGTCGAACTGGGCGGCCGCGTGGTCGTCAACGCGCTCAAGGAGGTCGGCCTCACGCCGACCGACGTCGACTTCATCGTGTCGTGCACGGTGACCGGTCTGGCCGTCCCCTCGCTCGAAGCCCGCATCGCGGCGGAGGTCGGGTTGCGCCCCGACGTGGTGCGCATGCCCCTGGTCGGCCTCGGCTGTGTCGCCGGCGCGGCCGGCATCGCACGCCTGCATGACCTGCTGCGCGGCTGCCCGGGCGGGGTCGCGGTACTGGTGTCGGTCGAATTGTGCTCGCTCACGTTCCAGCGTGAGGACACCTCGCTCGCCAATCTCGTGGCGAGCGGCCTGTTCGGGGACGGCGCCGCGGCGGTGGTCGCAGTCGGTTCCGGGCATCCGCTCGCCCGGTCCGACGATCCCGCCCGCCCCGAGGTCCTCGCCTCGCGCAGTCGCCTCTACCCCGACTCGGAACGCATGATGGGCTGGGACGTCGGTTCCGGCGGATTCAAGATCGTGCTCGACTCCTCGGTCCCCGACCTGGTGCGCCGGTACGTCGGCGACGACGTTCGTGGCTTCCTCGCCGACCACGCCCTCACCGGCGACGACATCGGCTGGTACGTCGCGCACCCCGGTGGCCCCAAGGTGCTGGAAGCGCTGCAGGAAGTGCTCGGGATCGAGCGCGACGCCCTGGGGGTGACCTGGGACTCACTGCGTCGGATCGGCAACCTGTCCTCCTCCTCGGTGCTTCACGTCCTGGCGGACACGCTCGCCGACCGCCCTCCGCGGCCCGGCTCCCACGGGCTCATGCTCGCCCTGGGCCCGGGCTTCTGCTCCGAACTCGTGCTCCTGCGCGCCCCGGGAGGATGAGAGGTGAGCGGCGGAGTCCTGTTCACCGTCCTGGTCCTGACCGTCGGCCTGGAACGGGTCGCCGAACTGTCCGTGTCCCACCGCAACGCCGTCCGGAGCCTTGCACAGGGCGGCGTGGAGGCCGGGCGGGGTCACTACCCGTTCATGGTGGTGCTGCACACGGGCCTGCTGGTCGGCGCGCTCGTGGAGGTATGGGTGCGGCGGCCGGACATCGTACCGGTCCTCGCCTGGGCCATGCTCGCCCTCGTCGCGGCCTCGCAGGCGCTGCGCTGGTGGTGCGTCGCCACCTTGGGCCGGCAATGGAACACCCGGGTGATCGTCGTACCCGGCGCTGCTCGCGTGACCTGCGGCCCCTACCGCCGGCTCCCGCATCCGAACTACCTCGCCGTCGTCGTCGAAGGGCTCGCACTTCCGCTGGTGCACTCGGCCTGGGTCACGGCGGTCGTCTTCACCGTGCTGAACGGGCTCCTGCTTGTCACCCGCGTCCGCGTCGAGAACACCGCCCTGGCGCGGCTGGCCTGAGGAGGGGCGCATGGATCTTCTCGTCGCCGGTGGCGGACCAGCGGGTCTCGCCACGGCACTGCACGCGGCTCGGGCAGGCCTCGAGGTCGCCGTCTGGGAGCAGCGCGCCGGTACCGTCGACAAGGCGTGCGGCGAAGGTCTGATGCCGGGTGCCGTCGCCGCCCTGGCAGCGCTCGGTGTGCACCCGCCGGGACACGACCTGCGGGGTATCGCATACGTTTCCGGGCCGCGTCGGGTCGGCGCCGACTTCCGGGCAGGGCCGGGCCGCGGGGTGCGTCGCACCGTCCTGCACGCGGCGCTGCGGGAGGCAGTGCTGGCCGCCGGCGTACGGGTCGAGCAGCGCACGGTGCGCCGTGTCGAGCAGGACGAGGGCGGTGTGGTGATCGACGGCACCCGTGCCGGGCACCTCGCCGCTGCGGACGGCCTGCACTCGCCGATCCGCCGGTCCCTGGGTCTGCACCGGCCGCGTCGGGCCCACCGGCGACACGGGCTGCGCCGCCACTACGTGTCCGCCCCCTGGAGCGATCGCGTCGAGGTGCACTGGGCCCGTGACGCGGAGGCCTACGTGACCCCGGTGAGCGACGACCTCGTCGGCGTCGCGGTGCTCACCGCCGGCCGCGGACCGTACGACGACCACCTCGCCGCCTTCCCCGAGTTGCGAGAGCGGCTGGCCGGGGCCGGGTCCGCCGGACCGGTGCGCGGGGCGGGGCCGCTCCGCCAGGACACGAACGCACGCACCGCCGGCCGGGTGCTGCTTGTCGGCGATGCGGCCGGTTATGTCGACGCGCTGACCGGTGAGGGCATCGCGCTGGCGCTCGCGCAGGCCTCGGCGGCGGTGCGAGCAGTCGTCGACAACGACCCGGCAGCGTACGAGCGGGAGTGGCGACGGCTCACCCGGCGCCACCGCTGGCTGACCCAGGCGCTGCTGGGCGTGACGAGGATCCCCCCGGTCCGCTCAGCGCTGGTACCTGCGGCACAGCGGCTGCCGGGGTTGTTCTCCGCGGCCGTCAATGCGCTGGCGCGTCCGGCGGGGACGTGATCCGGCAGGCTTCGGACACCCGCGCCGTGTACGGGCAGAAGGGTCCGGTGCCATCTGAGGCGTCCCCTGGAGTGTGGACACGGGGGTTCATGCCGCGAGAGTGAGTCTATGCTCTGCCCGGTGCCGCTGTTCGAACTCGATGGGTGAGAGGTAGCCGAGGGAGCTGTGGCGCCTGCGGGCGTTGTAGTACGTCAGCCACTGGAAGATCTCCAGCCGGGCCTGCCGCACCGTCGTGAACACCCCGCGCAGGGCTTCTCTCTTCAGCCCCTGCCAGAACGATTCGGCCAGGGCGTTGTCGTAGCTCGACCCGACACGACCCATGCTCCGGCGGATGCCGAAACGGTCGCTGACGTGGGCGAACGCCGCTGAGGTGTATTGCGATCCCCTGTCCGTGTGGAAGATCACTCCGTCCACGTGGCCGCCGCGGGTCGCCACCGCCATCGTGAGCGCGTCGACGACAAGCTCGGTCCGCATGTGCGTGGCCATGGACCAGCCGAGCACCCGGCGCGAGCAGATGTCCAGGACGCACGCGAGGTAGAGCCAGGCGCCGCCGACCTGCACGTATGTGATGTCGCCGCACCACTTCTCGTCCAGGTTCTCGGCGGTGAAGTCGCGTCGGACCAGGTCCGGCGCGGGCGGCGCGAGCCGGTCGGGGACGGTGGTGCGCTTCCGCCGCCGCAGGTGCCGGCCCTCGATTCCTTCCCGGCGCATCAGCCGCTCGACCCGCTTGCGGTTGACCGTGTGCCCGAAGCCCCGCAACTCAGCGTGCACGCGCCGCACTCCATAGGTGCCACGGTGGTCGGCGTGGATCTCGCGGATCTCCGCGACCAGTGCGTCGTCGGCCGCCCTGCGCTCGGCGCGGGCCGCCGCGCCGGCCGTCCACCGGCAGTAGCCCGAGCGCGAGACGCCGAGGACCCGGCATATCCGCTGCACGCCGAAGTCGGCGCGGTGGAGGGAGATGAAGTCCCAGCGGCCGGTCATGCCCTCATCTCCCGGGCGAAATACTGGCCCGCCCGCCGCAGGATCTCCCGCTCCAACTGCCATTCGGCCTCGGCCTTGCGCAGACGGCCGAGCTCGGCCCGCAGCCTCGCCAGTTCCTCGTCCAGGCCCTCAACGGCCTCGCCGCCGCGGGCCCGGCCCGCCTGCTCGTCGGCCTGACGCACCCAGGACCGCAACGTCTCGCCGGTCACCCCGACATCCGCCGCAACCGCCGCGTACGTGCGCCGACCGGTGGCAGCGCGATACAGCGCCACCGCGTCGTTCCTGAACTCCTCCGGATACGGAGACCTACGTCCCACAGGACACCCTTCCTCGGACCATCAAGATCCATTGTCAGAGTGTCCACACCCCAGGGGTCACCTCACCCGTCAGTAGCCCCAACACCGTAGTTACACCACTCATTTGACAGACCCGCCCCGGCGGCGACCGGGAGTGACCGCCTCCTGACATCGGTCCGGCCGGGGTCCCCATCGGTGAAGGCCCCATTGCCCAGCTCCTCGGAATCCACGTCGTGCACCAAGCGTCTTGCAGGCCGCGGAGCTGTCTTGCCCATCGCACCCCCGGCCCCGAGGATCAGCGCAGGAGCCCACCGACCGCCGCGCGAAGCAGTCCCTCGGTGCCGCGCACCGGGCAGCTCGCTCCGCCCGAAGCGGGCTCATCGAGCACGTCCAGGGCCAGTAGCAACGGCGGCTGAGCCGGCCGAAGGTGGTGATCAGGCTGGTTTGTCGAGCACCAGGGCGACGTAGCCCGTGCAGCGTCCTACGGAGCAGTGGGCGTCGACACTGGCGAGGGTGTGCCGCCAGTCCTGTTCGCTGAACTCGCGCAAGTCGGGCCAGCGCAGGCACAGCAGTTCCCGGCCGACCTGGTTCGTCGCCATGCGTGTCAGGAGAGCGCCGAGACGGGAGAAGCCTTCGATCACCGGACGGGTCCAGTCGACGGTGCGCCGCATGACGAACCCCGTCTCCTCCGCGTGCCTCAGGTAACGCCTCAGGGGCTCGAACTCGTCGAACTGCCACGCCTCGCGCACGAGGCCCAGTGGATCGAGCTGCCGGATCATCGACGGATCGTCCGTGTTCCAGACGAAGTCGACCAGGACGAACCTTCCGCCGGGGCGCAGTACCCGGAAGGCTTCGGCTAACAGAGCGCGGCGGTCGGCAGGAGAGAGGTGGAAGGCCGCCTCCAGGCAGAGCACCCGGTCGAACGAGCCGTTCGTGGCACGGATGCCCTCTGCCTGCGGCAGGGCGGTGACATCGGCCACGGCGAAGGTGGCGCGGACGGCGTCGCCGTACCGGGCGCGAGCCTGTGCGATCTGGTCGGCGGTGATGTCGACCCCCACGGCGTCACAGCCCGCGGCAGCCAGCCGGGCGGTGGTGTGGCCGCGTCCGCAGCAGGCGTCCAGCACCCGGTGTCCCGGACTGGCTTGCAGGAGTGCCAGGCTCCTGGTCTCGAGCCGTCGTTGAAACCAAGCCAGCCCACCGACGATCCCGGGGAGGGTCGGAAGGGTGTGGTAACCGAGGTTGACCAGCGCGCCCCAGCCCAGGTGTCGGCACAACCGGAACAGTGGATTGGCATCGCCGTAGGACGCTGCAAGGCGGTCCTGGCCCATTGAGTTCCTTCCTGTGTGTTCCAGGCGGCTCGCATTCCAGACGGCTCGCAATACCCAGGAACGCAGGGGCAAGCAGGCGTGCCGGACCGCGCCCACGCACGGTACAGAACAGGTGCTTACCGGCGAAAGCGGCGGTGTGCCAGCGGTTCTGCCTGAATATCAGCACAACGAGTGGTGCCGTTCCCGTGGCCTCGTCCCACCGCTTTCCGCGTGAGAACGTGGGCCAGCATCAGGGACGAGAGCTGGGGGTACGGTGCGGGTGGCGTTGACCGGTGCCACGGGTTTCCTTGGCCTTCGACTTCTGCACGAGCTGTTGCGCCGTCACCCGTCGGTCACAGTGCTCGCGCGCGGGGAGCCCGACCGCGTACGGGAGCGGATCACCCGAGGCCTCGGCCGGTTCGCCCCCGACCTCACCGGCCTCGCCGACCGCGTCCAGGTGGTGTCCGCCCGGATCACCGAACCTGGCCTCGCCCTGCCGAAGAGTGACTACCAGGAACTGGCGGACTCGCTGGACGCGATCTGGCACTGCGCCGGGAACACCACACTCGACGGTGACCTGGCCACGCTGCGCGAGGTGAACGTGGAGGGCACCCGGTACGTCCTCGACCTGGCCGGGGCCGGACGCCGTACCCCCGTGGTGTTCCACGTCTCTACGGCGTTCGTGGCCGGGGCGCGTCGCACCGGGGTGGTGTACGAGGACGAACTGACCGATGCCTACGGCTTCGAAGGCACCTACGAACGGTCCAAGTTCGAGGCGGAACAGTTGGTGCACGCGTGGGCGAGGGCCACCGGCCGGCCGGTGGTGATCTTCCGGCCAAGCGTCCTGACCACCGGTCTGCCGCCCCACCCGGATCTCCCGGAACACCCGTTGCTGAACATCACGCGGAACCTGTCCGGCATCGCACGGAGCCAGCTCGGCCCCGGCCTGACACCGGACGTGCTCCTCTCCCGGACCAACCGCTTCCGGATCCTGGGGCGGCCGGACGGACAGCTCAACCTGATGCCGGTGGAATCCGCCGCCGCCGTGATGGCCCGGCTCGCCGACCTGCCTCCTCCCGACGGGGTGGAGACCTACCACGTCGTACACGGCCAGGAGACACCGGTCCTCGTGTTCGGCAGACTGCTGGAGCAACTCTCCGGGGTCCGTATCGCAATTGTGCCGGAGCTCCCCGACCCCTCGCCGTACGAGTCGGTCCTTTCACTGGTCAGGGGGGTGTTCTGCTATCTGCGGCACCACCGTCGGTACGACGACTCCCGGGTGAGGGCCAGACTCGGACCGGCGGGCGTCCCGGAACACATCAGCCTGGAGTACCTGCTGTCCGGGCTCCCACCCCGAACGGAGGCTGCCCCGGTTGACCCGGCACCGCATCGCTGAACTGCTGTGGCCCGCTTCGGGACGGCGGGTCGACTCCTGGGGCCGTTCCCCGGCCGTCCCCGTGTCGCGTCCCCGGGCGTGTTCTTCCGTGCCCGGCAGTGCGGCCACCCGGGAGGTGGGGGACTCGGCGAGCCCGCCCGCTGTCGGTCGTGCCGCCGCGGACGGTCGCCGCAGGGCAGTCGGCCCAACCGGGAACGGGTACGGGCCGGCCGGAGGACCTACGCCCACACCGACGCCGCGTCCGAGAGGAGCCGACCGGTGAACACCACGCTGTCCGAGGCGCCCGGACGTGCCGCCGACGCGCCCCAGGTCTGCTGGCGGCCCGGCCCGGAGCCGGCCGCGTTCGACCCGGCCGGGATCTCCGCCTGCGCGGCCCGGATCCGTGAGCCTTTGTACGTGGTAGGCGGCGGATCCGGGTACGGGTTGGCCGTGGGCGGGACGCTCGGGCCTGGTGGGGGCCACCCGCTCGTCGGGCTGGCCCCACCGGTGTACCCGGAGTGGCTTGGCGACCGAGGCTTCGCCGAGGCACACGGAACACGGTTTCCCTACGTGGCCGGGGAGATGGCCAACGGGATCGCCACCACCCGGATGGTGACGGAGCTGGCCGGAGCCCGGCTCATGGGCTTCTTCGGCGCCGCCGGACTCGCCCCCGACCGGGTGGAACAGGCGGTGACGGAGCTGACCGCGGCGTTGGGCGACGCGCCCAACTGGGGCGTCAACCTGATCCATTCACCCGGCGAGCCCCGACTGGAGTCGCAGGTCGCCGACCTCCTGCTGCGTCACCGTGTACGCCGGATCTCGGCCTCCGCGTTCATGGACCTGACGCCCGCCGTCGTCCGCTGCGCGGCGGCCGGACTGCGGCGGGACGCCGACGGCCGGGTGGTCAGGGACACCTGTCTGTTCGCCAAGGTGTCCCGTCGTGAGGTGGCCGAGAAGTTCATGTCGCCTGCGCCGGAGGCGCTGTTGGACGCGCTGGTCCGGGACGGGGCTCTCACCGCCGAGCAGGGCCGGCTGGCCCGCCTGGTCCCGGTCGCCGAGGACGTGACCGTCGAGGCCGACAGCGGCGGTCACACCGACAGCCGTCCGCTGTCCGTGATCCTGCCCGAGCTGCTGGCGCTCCGGGACACCCTGGTGGCCAGGTACGGCTTCCTCCGCCCGATCCGGGTCGGTGCCGCGGGCGGTCTGGGCACCCCCGGCGCGGTGGCCGGTGCCTTCGCACTCGGCGCGGCCTACGTGATGACCGGATCGGTCAATCAACTGGCAGCAGAGTCCGGGGTGTCCGCGGACGCGCGGGAGCTGCTGGCCGGAGCCGGCGTCACCGACATGGCCATGGCCCCGGCCGCGGACATGTTCGAGCAGGGCATTCAGGTCCAGGTTTTGACGAGGGGCACCCTGTTCGCGGCGCGCGCCAAGCGACTGTACGACGTCTACCGGCGTCACCGGTCCCTGGCGGAGATCCCCGCCGAGACGCGGCACAGGCTGGAGAACGAAGTGTTCGGCGCGGACCTGGACGCGATCTGGGCGGACACCGAACGGTTCTGGCTACGGCGCGACCCCGGACAGCTGGCCAGAGCCGAACGCGACCCCAAGCACCGGATGGCCCTGGTATTCCGGTGGTACGTGGGCAACGCCAGCCGATGGGCGATCGAGGGCCGGCCGGAGCGCCGCACCGACTACCAGTTGTGGGCCGGTCCCTCGCTCGGCGCGTTCAACAACTGGGCCCGGGGCAGCCTGCTTGCCGATCCGTCCCGGCGCACCGTCACGCAGATCGCCTTGAATCTGCTGGAGGGCGCCGCCGTGATCACTCGCGCGCACCAGCTGCGTACCTTCGGGCTTTCCATACCGGACTCCGCCCTGACGTTCCGTCCCCGCAAACTCGCCTGACCCCTGCAGGAGTGTCCGCGCAGATGAGAGCAGAACGTGCCCAGGTTCCCGTCGCGGTGGTCGGTCTCGCCGCGTTCACCCCAGGCTCCCGAGACGTGGCAGGGTTCTGGCGGAACGTCCTCGCCGGCCGGGATCTCATGTCCGACGTACCGGTGGAGCGTTGGTCACCGGCCGACCACTACGACCCTGACCCGTTCGCTCCGGACAAGACCTACGTGCGGAGGGGCGCGTTCCTGCCTGACTTCGAGTTCGATCCGTTGGCGTACGGAATCCCGCCGAGCGACCTTGCGGCCACCGACACCGCCCAGCTGCTGGCCATGATGGCCGCGGGTGACCTGCTGGCCGACTGCGGCCTCGGGCAGATGACCGCACAACAGCGGGAACGGGTCGGGGTGGTGCTGGGCACCAGCGGCCTGGCCATGGGGTTCGAGGTGTCAGCGCGGCTCTCCCGGCCGGTGTGGAGAAGGGAACTCCTCGCCTCCGGTCTCGACCCGGCCGCGGCCGACGAGATCTGCGACCGGATCAGTGCCAACTTCCCTGCCTGGACCGAGGCGACCTTCCCCGGTCTGCTCGGCAACGTGGTGTCCGGCAGGATCGCCAACCGGTACGACCTGCACGGCGTCAACCACGTGACCGACGCCGCGTGTGCCTCGTCGCTGGCCGCGCTCTCCACCGGACTGGGTGAGCTCGCCCTCGGCAGCTGCGACCTGGTGATCTGCGGCGGCGTGGACGTGCTGAACGACATCACCATGTACGTGTGCTTCTCGAAGACTCCGGCGCTCTCTCCGACGGAGGACTGCCGGCCGTTCGCGGCCGACGCCGACGGCACCATGCTCGGCGAGGCCGTGATCATGTTCGCGCTGAAGCGGCTGGCCGACGCCGAACGCGACGGGGACCGGATCTACGCGGTGATCCGGGGCCTCGGCGCAGCGTCGGACGGCCGGAGCAAGGCCATCTACGCGCCGCTGGCCGCCGGCCAGGAACGGGCGCTGCGCCGGGCGTACGACGTGGCCGGGTACGGCCCGGAGAGCGTGGAACTCGTCGAGGCGCACGGCACCGGGACCAAGGCCGGTGACGCCGCCGAGTTCGCCGCGCTGAGGGAGGTGTTCCAGGCTGAAGGACGCCCTGACCGGCAGTGGTGCGCCTTGGGCTCGGCCAAGTCCCAGTTCGGGCACACCAAGTCCTCCGCCGGCGCCGTCGGAATGCTGAAAGCCGTACTCGCCCTGCACCACCGGGTGTTGCCTCCGACCATCAAAGTGGGGCGGCCCAACCCCGAACTTGAGCTCACCGATTCCCCCTTCTACCTGAACACCGCCACCCGGCCCTGGATCAGCGGCGCCGGTCGGCCGCGCCGCGCCGGCGTGTCGAGCTTCGGTTTCGGAGGCACCAACTTCCACGTCACGCTGGAGGAATACGTTCCCGCCAGGGGCGGCCGACGAGCCTGGCACCTCCCGGCGGCCCCCGGCGAACTCGTCCTGTTCAGCGCGCCCTCCCCCGGCGCACTGGCCGAACTGATCCGCCGGCCCCGGCCCGACCGGCCGTTGGCGGCGATCGCGCGGGAGTGTCAGGCGGCGTTCAGGACCGAACACCGGGCGAGGCTGGCCGTGGTGGCCGACGACGCCACCGATCTGGCGGGGCGGCTGGACGCGCTGGCGGTCCGGGTGGAGGCCGGGGTGCCGTTCTCCGCGCCCCGGGCGCACTTCGCCACCGGTGATCCCGCTCCCGGCCGGGTCGCTTTCCTCTTCCCCGGCCAGGGCGCGCAGTACGTGGGCATGGGCGCCGAACTCGCCATTCACCACAGGGCGGCCCGGGATGCCTGGGACGCGGTCGCGGCAGTCCTCCCGGTGCACCGGGAGGTGTTCCCGCCCCCCGTGTTCAGCGAGGAGGACCGTGCCTCGCTGGAGGCGGCACTGACCGCCACCGAGGTCGCTCAGCCGGCGTTGGCCGCGCACAGCCTGGCCCTGCTGGCCGTGCTGTCGGAACTGAAGCTGACGCCTGACTGCGTGGCAGGGCACAGCTTCGGTGAACTGGTCGCCCTGCACGCGGCGGGCTCCTTCGACGCCCCCACCCTGGTCCGGCTGGCCCGGCGGCGGGGGGAGCTGATGCGGGACGCGGCCACCACCGCCGGGAGGATGCTCGCGGTGAACGCGCCGCTGGAGCGCATCGAGGAGCTGACGGAGCAGGTGGACGGGGTGTGGGTCGCCCACCACAACGCGCCCCGGCAGGTCGTCCTGGCCGGCACGGACCAGGCATTGACCGCCGTGGAGGCCCGGTGCGCCGCGACCGGCGTGGTCATCCGCCGGCTGAACGCCGCCGCCGCGTTCCACAGTCCCCTGGTCGCCGACGCCACCGAGCCGTTCACCCGTTTCCTTGCCGACCTCACGGTTCACCGGCCGGCACGGACGGTGTACGCAGGAGCCGATGCGGCCCCGTACCGGCGCGAACCGGCGGCGGTGCGGCGCGGCATCGCCGCCCAGCTGGCCGCGCCGGCGCGGTTCGGCGACATGGTGGAGGCGATGTACGAGGACGGGGTGCGCACCTTCGTCGAGGTCGGGCCCGGCACCACCCTGACCGGGCTGACCGGTGAGGTACTCGGTGACCGTGAGCACGCGGCGATCAGCCTCGACCGGCGCGGAAGCCACGGGTTGGCCGCGTTCTACGACGGGCTGGGGCGGGCCGCGGTGCGCGGGGTCGCCATGGACCTGTCCGCGCTGTGGGAGGGGCACAAGCCCGTGCCCGAGCCGGATCGTGAGGAGAAGCCACGGATGACGGTCCTGATCAACGGCGGCAACCACCGCGATGACCATCGTGGCGGACGTGCCACTCCCGCAGCTCCGGGACCGGTGGCGTCGCCCGACGGGGCGCCGGGGCGGCCGGGACCGGTGGTGCCGCCCGCGGTGGTGTCGGAGGCGACACCACCGGTCCCGGGCCCGATGCCGGCGGCGCAATTGTCGGTCCAGCCGGTGGCCTGGTCGGCGCCGGTGTCCTCGGCCGGCCCGTCCCCGGAGCCGGTCCCGGATCTCGCCGAGCCGGCCGGGCCCGGCACGCAGGCACCGCTGATCCCCGGCCAGGTGGCCACGGACAGGCCCGGAGACATCCGGCCGGGCACGCCGGCTCCCGTGGCCACCCCGAGCGTCCGGTCCACCGGCTCGGCCCACCCCGCTCCGCCGACGGATTGGTTGCGGCTCCTGGCCGAGGCCCAGCGGCAGAGCGCGGAGGCGCATGCCACGTACCAACGGGTGACCGCGGAGAACCACCAGCTCTACCTGCGGACGGCGCATGCCTCGATGGAAGCCCTGCTCGGCGCCGCCGGTGTCCGTCTCCCCGCCGTCGGCGTGGACGACCCGCAGCCATGGCCCGTCGCAGAGGTCGCGGTGGGTGCCACCGGCGCGCAGGTCGTGCCCTCCGGTCAACCGGTCCACGCCCTCGTGCCGTCAGGTACGGTCCCCGGCTCTGGCCAGCCCTTCCGTTCCGGTTCGGGCGGCGACAGGGATGAGGCGACATCGGCTGTGCCGGCGCCACCCCCGCAGGCCACCGTCGTGCCGTCGCCCGTGGAGGCCCCGGCGCCCGGGCTGGTGCTGCTCGGGCCGCAACCGGACGCGTTGCGGCTGGACGGGCTGCCGCTGGACGCCGAGTCGATCGGCGCGCTGCTGCTGGAGGTGGTCGCCGAGCGCACCGGCTACCCGGCGGACATCATCAACCTCGACATGGAACTCGAGGCCGACCTGGGCATCGACTCCATCAAGAAGGTCGAAGTGCTCTCCCGGGTCCGCCAACGTGTGGGTGAACTGCCCGCAGCCGACCTGTCCGAGCTGGCGTCCTTGCGCACGCTGCGGGAGATCTCGGTCAAGGTCGCCCAGCTGGCGGGACAGATCGATGACGCCGGCAACCAGGCGTCCGCCGGTCCGTCGCCGGTGTCCCCGAAGACTCCCGGGACTTCCGCCCCCGGATCCCCGGTGTCCCCCCAGACCCCCGGGACCTCCGCCCCCGAATCCCCCGAGGACGTGGACTCCGAGCCCGCCGCCGGTCCGGAAGCCACCGATGCCCCCGCCGCCGAAGTCCCCACCACCACCAGCCGTCCGGAGCCGGTCCGCCTGGCGGTACGCGCCCTGCCGCTGGCGCCGGCCGGGCTGGCCCTGGCCGGTCTGCGCGACCGGGAGCTCCTCGTGCTCGACGACTCCACCCGGGTGGGTCATCTGCTGGTCGAGGAACTCGCGGCCCACGGTGTGCCGGCCCGGCTCGTCACCGGTCTTCCGGCCGAGGCACGGTCGGTGATCCTGCTGGACAAGGGCGACGACCCGCCGGCCGCCTTCGCGGCGGTCCGGGGGCTGGCCGACCGGCTCAGCTCGGCCGGCGGCCTCCTGGTCACCGTGCAGGACACCGGGGGCGACTTCGGGCTGAGCGGAAACGGCGGCCGGCCGGTCCATGGTGGTCTGGACGCACTGGCCAGGACCGCCGCCCGGGAGTGGCCCCTGGCCACGGTGAAGGCCATCGACTGCGCACGCACCGGGCGCAGTGACAAGCAGGTCGCTGCCGCGATCGCCGCCGAGCTCACCGCAGGCGGGCCGTCGATCACGGTCGGTCTCCCCGCCGACGGAAGCCGGACGGTTCCGCTGGCGTGCCCCGTCGCACCCGGCCCCGTCGAACCCCGGGCCGATGCCGACTCGGTGATCGTGGTCACCGGCGGCGCACGCGGCGTCACTGCGTCGGCGATCCGCGAACTCGCGGCCGCCCACCGGCCCAGACTGGTGCTGCTCGGCCGTACCGCACTGGCCGAGGAGCCCGCGGGGCTGGCCGGGGCCACCGACGAGGCGGGCCTGATCCGGCTGCTCGCCACCGGCCCCCGCCAGGCCCCACCAGCCGAACTCGCCGCCGAAGCGCGGCGCGTGCTGGCCGTACGTGAGGTCCGGCAGACCCTGCAGGCCCTGAAGGATGCGGGCTCGCCGACGCGCTACCTGTCCGTGGACACCCGGGACGAGGTGGTCCTGCGCGACGCCCTGGCCGAGGTACGCCGGGACTGGGGCCCGATCACCGGGGTGGTGCACGGCGCCGGGGTGATCGCCGACCGGTTGATCGGTGCCAAGACCAACGAGCAGTTCGCCCTGGTGTACTCCACCAAGGTGGACGGGCTGCGCGCCCTGCTGGCCGCCACCGCCGACGACCCGCTCTCCCTGCTCGTGGCGTTCACCTCGGCCTCCGGAGTGTTCGGCAGCCCGGGGCAGGCCGACTACGCGATGGCCAACACCGCCGTCGACCACCTGCTCTCCGCGTACGCCGCCGCCCATCCCGGTTGCCTGACACGCTCTTTGGCCTGGGGTCCTTGGGACGGCGGCATGGTCACCCGGACGATCGCGGAACGGTTCCGCGCCGCCGGGGTCGAGCTGATCGAACCGGCTGCCGGAGCGCGCGCGTTCGTCGCCGAACTCGCCGACCCCGGCGGGCCCACCCGGGTGCTGCGCGCCGCCGGGGACGTGGCTCCCGACGTCCTTGCCGGGCAGGGACCGGTCGCCGAACTGACCCTCGCCCGGCCGCAGTACGCGCTGCTGGACGACCACCGGATCGACGGGGCACCGGTGGTTCCGGTCGCCGTCCTGGTGCACTGGTTCACCGGGCTGGCCCGGTCCTGGCGGCCGGACACCGGCCCGTTGGTCCTCCACGACCTGCGGGTACTGCGCAGGATCGAACTGCAGGAACCGGGCGAGAGGCTCGTGCTGCGCGGCCGGACGAGGACGGACGGGTCCGCACGGCGCGGCGGTCTCACCGTCGAACTGGGCGCCGTGGGGGCCAAGTACGCCGGCACGGTGGTCGCCGACGGCCCGCCGCCGGACCCGCACCGCTGGCGGACGCCGGAAGGCCTCGAAGAGGTCCCCGAACCGTACGACGGACCGGCGCTCTTCCACGGCCCGGTGTTCCAGGTCCTGGACCAGGTCCGGCTCGGCGCCGACGGGGGTGTGGCCGCGCTCCGCCCCCGGGACGTCGAGCCCTGGCTGGCCGTGCCCTGGACGGTGGACGTCGCCGCGCTCGACGGCGCCCTCCAACTCGCCGTCGGCTGGACGTTGCGGGCCGGTGTCGGGGCGGCGCTGCCGATGTCGATCCAGGAGTGCCGGATCCACCGGGCGGGGACCGACTGGGGAGCCGCGCGCGTCGTCGTCTCGGCACGACGGACCGACGGGATGTCCGCCGAGTGCGACGCGGCCGTCCTGTCCGAGGACGGCACCGTGCTGGCCGAGCTGCTCGGGGTGGAGCTGATCCGCCGGCCCGACCCGACCGAGGGCTGACGCGAATGCGTTCTCCGGAAGCGACTCCTCGGCAGGCGCCGTTCTTCGAACCGGTCGCGATCGTCGGGCGCGGCTGTGTACTGCCCGGTGCGCTCGACCCGGACACCTTCTGGGCCCAGATCGCCGCAGGCCGTTCCGCCCTGTCACCGGTGCCCGACGGACGCTGGCGGGTGCCGCCGGCACGGGTGTCGGGTGCACCTGGTGACACCGATCGGATCTGGACCGACATCGGAGGCTACGTCCACGGCTTCGACGAGGCGTTCGACCCGACCGGGTTCGAGCTGCCCCCGGCCGAGATCGCCCCACTGGACCGGGTGTTCCGCTGGGTCCTGCACGCCGGCCGGCAGGCGTTGGACGAGGCGGGCCGGCCCGATCTCGGCCGCGCGGGGCTGGTCCTGGGCAACCTGGCGTACCCGACCACGGCCATGGCCCGTTACGCCGAGCACGTGTGGCTGTCCGGTTGGGGGCGGCCGGGGCCGAGCGACGACTTCCGCCCTGATCCCCTGAACCGGTTCGGGGCCGGTCTCCCCGCCCATCTGGCCGTTCGCGCGCTCGGCCTCGGCGCCGGCGGTCATGCCCTGGACGCCGCCTGCGCCTCCTCCCTGTACGCGGTGAAAGCCGGCTGCGACCGGCTGCGGGACGGGGACGCCGACCTCGTGCTGGCCGGGGCGGTGGCCGCCGCCGACAGCCTCTACATCCATCAGGGGTTCTGCGCGCTGACCGCGTTGAGCCGGTCGGGCCGTAGCCGTCCCTTCCACCGGGAGGCGGACGGACTGGTGCCCGCCGAGGGCGCGGTGCTGTTCGCACTGGCCCGGCTCGATGACGCACTCGCCCAGGGCATGCCGGTCCTGGGCGTGATCCGAGGCATCGGGCTGAGCAACGACGGCGTGGGCGGTGGCCTACTGGCCCCGGACCGGGTCGGTCAGGAGCGCGCCGTGCGCGCCGCCTACGCCTCGGCCGGGATCGCACCGGAGACTGTTTCGCTGGTCGAGTGCCACGCGCCAGGCACCCCGAGCGGGGACGTGACCGAGGCACTGGTGATGCGTGAGGTGTTCGCTGATGCGGTGGACCTGCCGATCGGTTCGGTCAAGTCCAACCTGGGACACCCGCTCGCGGCGGCCGGCGGTGCTGGTCTGCTGAAGGTTCTCGGTGCGTTGCGTGCCCGGGTGCGGCCGCCGTCCCTGCACGCGGACGCGCCGTTGGACATGCTCGCCGGAACGCCGCTGCGACTGCTGCGGGAGGCCGAGGAGTGGCGCGGGCGGCGCAGGGCAGCGGTCAGCGCGTTCGGATTCGGCGGCGCCAACGCGCATGTGGTCGTCGATGCCTGGGAGCCCGGTCGGGCCGCATCCACCGCTGCCCTCTCCCCCCGCCCTGTTTCCAGCCGGCCACGGGTGGACCAGCGGGTGGCGATCGTGGCGATCGGTGCACGGGCCGGGTCGGGGGCCAGCTACCGGGACCTGTGTCACGCGGTCCTGGACGGCGCGCCCAGCCTTGGCCCCCGGCGCTCCATCGAGGTCGCGCTGGCCGGGCTGCGGTTCCCTCCGGCCGATCTGGCCGAGGCGTTGCCGCAGCAGGTCCTTGCCTTGGAGGCGGCCCGGGAAGCCGCCTCCGCGACCCGGCTGCCGCCCGACCGGACGATGGTCCTGATCGGCATGGGCACGGACCCCGAGGCGGCGCGTCCCGGTGCCCGCTGGCGTGCGCCGGGCTGGGAAACCGCCTCCGGCCTGCCCGCTCCGGTGCCGGACTGGCCGGACGCCTTCCGCGCTCCGCTGGTCCCGGAAACCGTGCCGGGCACCATGCCCAACCTGGTGGCCCACCGGATCAACGCCCAACTGGACCTGCGCGGCCCCAGCCATGTGGTCTGCGCGGAGCAGGCGTCCGGCCTGGTCGCCCTGGATCTGGGGGCGCGGGCGCTGCGGGCGGGGGAGGCGGACGCGGTGCTCGCCGGCGCGGTCGACCTGTCCCATGAGCCCGTGCACCTGGCGGCGCTGGGCGCGCTGGGAGATCACCGGCCCGGTGGTGACGTGGCCGTCGTCCTGGTGTTGAAACGCCTGACCGACGCCGAGCAGGACGGCGACCAGGTCATCGCGTTGCTCGACCACGCGACGGCCCGGACGGCCCCCGCCGGCCTGCTGGTCGGCGACGCGGACGCCGGAGGCACGGACGGGACCCACCGGCTCCGGGATCACGAGGTCCCGCCCGATCGTGACGGCGACAAGATCGACAGGGGCCGGGCGGGGAACCAGGAGGACGGGGACGACCGGGACGTGATCGGAGGGGACGGCGAGCCGGCCGGCCGGCCGCCCACGCCCCGCGTCACCGCCCGGTACGACCACAGCGAACTGTTCGGGACGGCCCATGCCGCGCACGGTGCGCTCGCCGTGGCGGTGGCCGCGATCGCGGTCCACCACCAGGCGGTGCCACGGTCGGGTGCGGCCGCGCTGCCCGCCGACGCGCCCCTGACCGCCTGCGCCCGGGTGACCCCCCTGGGCGCCTCCCCGATGTCGGTCCGCCTGCGTCCGGCCGGCCCGCCGCTGCCCTGGTCCTCGATCGCGCCCCGCTCCCACGTGTTCTCCGGCGCCGATCGGGCCGAGGTACTGGCCGCACTGGCCGACGGACGGGAGTCCGACACCGGTCCCGCTCGCCTCGTGGTGGTGGTCGACCAGGTCTCCGAGACGCTGCGCGAACGGCTGGCGGTCGCACGCCACTGGTTGACGTCCGGCGGGCCCCGCCCGGACCGGATCGCCTACCAGGACGCCCCCACGAGCGGAGAGGTGGCTTTCGTCTTCCCCAGCGGCCAGGCGAGCTATCCCGGGTGCGGGGCGGAACTACGACTCGCCCTGCGCGCCCCCCGCACCGAGGAAGCCGCCCGGCCCGTCCCGGTGCCGGAGCCCCGGCACTCCACCGGCACCGCCCCGGTCCCGGTCGTGACGCGGATCCGGGACACCACCGAACTCGCCGCCCTGCACGGCGAGATCACCCAGAGCCTGCTGGGGCTGCGGCCGGACGCGGCGATCGGCTTCTCCTCCGGGGAGTCCACCGCACTGATCGTGCTCGGGGCGTGGCCCGACGCGGCCGGCCTGTACCAGGCGGTCTCCGACAGCGACGTTTTCCGGTTCGACCTGTCCGGGGAGTTCCGCGCGGCGCACCGGTTCTGGCGCGGACACGGCCAGGAGCGGGGGCGTTGGGCCGAGTACCTGGTGCACGCGACCCCAGCCGACGTGCGCGCCGCCCTGGCAGGCGAACCACTGGCCCACCTGCTCGCCGTCGACTCGCCCGACACGTGCGTGATCGGCGGACTGGACGCGGCCTGCCGGCGCGTGCTGGACCGGATCGGCCCCGGGCTCCCGATGGCCGACGGGTACCAGATGGTGGCGCACGCCCCCGAGGCGAACCAGGTCGCGGCCGCATTTCGCGCCCTGCACCGCCGGCCGACCAGTCCCACGCCGGGTATCCGCTATTACAGCGCGGCCACCGGCGAGCCGTACCCGGTCGATCCGGACCACGTCGCGGACGCGCTGCTCACCCAGATGACCAGCACGCTCGACTACCCGAAGGTGGTCGAGCGGGCCTGGACGGACGGGGTGCGCGTGCTGATCGAGCATGGCCCGCAGAGCGGGCGCACCCGGTCGATCCGCCGGATCCTGGCGGACCGGGACCACCTGGCGGTGGCGCTCGATGTGCCGGGACGGGGCCTGCGGCAGCTGTGCGACGCGGTCGCCGAACTCGTCGCCGCCGGGGTCTGCCCTGATCCCGCGCCGCTGTTCGACCGGCTCACAGCGGCCGCCAGGCTGCCGGCTGATCCGGGGAGGACGATCACCCTGCCGGCGCACCCGCCCGCGATCCGGCTGCCCGGAACAGATCATCCGGAGCAGCGGATGGAACCTGCGCCGGTATCGCCTCCGGCGACGGTACCGACGAAACCGGTCGGCGCGCCGGCCGGTCCCGGTACGGCGGTCCCCTCCGATGCCCAGGGCTCGGCCTCGCCGCGTGCCAGAGCTGTACCCGTCGCACGAGCCGCGTCGATCGGCCCGGTGACCGCTGCGGATCACCCGGTGCCGCCCCTTGCCCCTGCGAACCACCGGGCGCCGGCCGTGGCCGCTGCCGACGATCCGGTGCCGGCACTTGCCGCCGCCCACCACGCCCGTCTCGCCGTCGCCCAACAGGAGTTCCTGGAACGGCAGGGCCAGGCTCACGCGGCGTTCCTCCGCACCCGGCAGCTGGTGATCGGCTCGATCACCGCCGTGACGGCCGGCGGTGACCGAGCCCTGTCCCCCGCCCCGGATCCCGCGCACCTGCCGCAGGCCATCGAGCCCGCGCCGGTGGCGATCCCGTCACCGGGCTCTCCGCCCCTGCCGTGGCGACCGGCAGTACCGGAGCGGCCCACGCGGGGACTGTCGCTGCCCCTGGACCGTGCCCGGCTGGAGTACCTGGCGCACGGGCGGATCTCCGACGTCTTCGGTCCCGCCTTCCGCGCGCAGGACCACAAGCGACGGCAGACCCGGTTGCCGCGCCCTCCGATGCTCCTGGTGGACCGGGTCACCCGGCTCGACGCGGAACCCGGCTCGATGTCCACCGGCACGGTTCACACAGAGACCTACGTCGCCCCGGACGCCTGGTACCTGGATCCGGCCGGCCGGATGCCCGCGGGCCTGTTCATCGAGGCCGGCCAGGCCGACCTGCTGCTGATCAGCTGGCTCGGGGCGGACCTGCTCGACCACGGCGACCGGGTCTACCGGCTGCTGGGCTGCGAGGTGACGTACCACGGACCGCGGCCGGCCGTCGGGGAGACGCTGCGGTACGAGATCCACGTCGAGGGCCATGCCGAACACGACGGCGTGCGGCTGTTCTTCTTCCGCAGCGACTGCTACGTCGGGGAGGAGCTGCGGCTGTCGGTACGCCAGGGCCAGGCCGGTTACTTCACCGACGCGGAACTCGCCGGTTCGCAAGGAGTGCTCTGGAGCCCGGAACCGTCACCGGCAGGGGCGGTCGACCCGCCCGCTGTTCCTCCGGCCGCCACCGCTTTCGGTCCCGACGCCGTACGCGCCTTCGCCGAGGGCCGACCGGCGGACTGTTTCGGCCCCGGCTGGGATGTGTCGCGCGCCCATGTGCGTACCCCGACTCCCGGGGAGGGCCGGCTGTGGCTGCTGGACGAGGTGAGCGAACTCGACCCCGCCGGGGGCCCCTGGGGTCGTGGCTACCTGCGTGCGGAGAGCGAGGTCCGGCCTGACGACTGGTTCTTCGACGGCCACTTCCACAACGATCCCTGCATGCCTGGCACGCTCATGTTCGAGGGCTGCGTGCAGGCGATGGCGTTCTATCTGGCCGCGCTGGGCTTCACACTTGACCGGGACGGCTGGCGGTTCGAGCCGGTGTCCGACGAGTCCTACCGGATGCGCTGCCGGGGGCAGGTCACCCCCCAGAGCCGTCGGGTCCGCTACGAGGTGTTCGTCAGCGGACTGTCGTCCCATCCTCGGCCCACGCTCCGTGCCGACCTGCTCTGCACGGTGGACGGCCTGCCCGCTTTCCACGCCTCCGGGGTGGGGCTGGCACTGGTCCCGGACTGGCCCCTGGAGTACTGGCGGTGGCTGGGGCCGCCCGCCGTTCAGACCAGTGGGGCACCGGTGCCGCTACCGGTGCTCGGTGGCCTGCGCGGTCTGTACCCCGACCCGGCGGCGGCCACTCTCGCCGGACGGAGCGCGGACTTCCCGCTGATGCTGGCCGCAGCCTGGGGCCGGCCCAGCACGTTCGGCACCCGTGGAACCCGGTTCGACGGCGGCAAGCGCTGCGCTCGACTGCCGGGCCCGCCCTACCTGTTCGTCACCCGCATCGTCGACGCCGGCCTCGAACCGGACCGGCCGCGCCCGGGTTCCTGGCTGGTCGCCGAGTACGACGTACCGGAACAGGCCTGGTACTTCGAGGAGAACGGCACCCGGGTGATGCCGTTCGCGGTGCTCAACGAGGTGGTCCTGCAACCGTGCGGGATGGCCGCGAGCCTGCTCGTGCCGCAACCACCGGACGCCCCCGAACTGTTCTTCCGCAACCTGCAGGGGACCGGCACCGTCCTGCGGGACATCCCGGCCGGGACCCGCACCCTGCGCACCAGGGTCGAGCTGGGGGACCTCTCGCAGTTCGACGGCGTCACCCTCGTCCCGTTCGAGGTCTCCTGCGAGGCGGTCGACGAGACCGGCGCCCTGCTGCCGCTCATGGAACTGTCCACGCAGTTCGGGTACTTCCCGGCGGCCTCGTTCGCCCTGCAGCCCGGATTGCCCCCCACCGCCACCGAACGCGCCCGGCTGGCCGAACCCTGCGACCGGGTGGTGGAGCTGCGGCATCGTCAAGAACGCTACGGCTCCGGCTCCCTGCGGCTGCCCGGACCGATGCTGCTGATGCTGGACCGAATCACCGGGTACTGGCCCGATGCCGGACGGGCGGGACTTGGCCGGCTGCGCGCCGAGCGCAAGGTCGACGCCGGGGACTGGTACTTCCGCGCCCACTTCTTCACCGACCCGGTACAACCCGGATCCCTCGGCCTCGAAGGTGTGGTCCAGCTGCTCCAGTGGTACCTCCTCGAACGCGACGCCGGCACCGGGCTGACCGCCCCACGCTTCGAGTCCGTGGCCGTCGGTCACGAGGTGCGCTGGCTCTACCGGGGCCAGGTGGTGCCGAGCGACGGCGTGGTCACGTTCGAGGCCGAGATCACCGAGTACGGGACCGACGCGCGCGGCCGATACGTACGTGCCGAGGCCTGGCTGTGGATCGACGGACGTCGCATCTACCACCTGCCCCGCATCGGGGTCCGGGTGGTCGACGGCCATCCGGCCGTGCGGGAGCTGGAGCTGGACCCGGCAGTGGACACCTGGCTGGACGACCACCGGCCCAACTTCGCGGTTCCCGCGGTGCCCCTGATGACCACGGTGGATCAACTCGCCATCGCCACGGCCAGGCTGACCGGTCAACCGGTCGTCGGCCTGCGCGAGGTTCAGCTGCACCGCTGGCTTCCCCTGCCCGGCCCCACGCGGATCCGTACCGACGCCGAACCGGCGGCCGGGGAAGGGACCGCGGTTCGTCTCTCCGTCTGGCGGGAGGCCGGTGAACTGTCCGGGTACGAGGTGGTCGGCGAGGCCACCGTACTGACCGGAACCGTGCCGGGGCCTCCCCCGGCCCTGCTTCCTCCGCTCCCCGACGGCCGGCCGCAGCCGGACCCGTACGAGGCCGCGGAGCTGTTCCACGGCCCGGCGCTGCAGTACCTGACCTCACTGACCGTGGGCTCCACCGGCTCCAGCGCGGTGCTCGACGCCGGACGGGGCACCACGCCGTTCGGCCAGCTGGGGCAAGGGCTGCTCGACGGTTTCCTGCACGCCATCCCGTCCCAGTCGCTCTGGCGGTGGATTCCTGGCCTGTCCCAGGACCTGGTCGGCTACCCCCACCGGTTACCCTGGCTGGACCTGTATGAGCCGCTGCCGACCAGCGGTGAGCTGCGGGTCGAGGCCCGGTTCGCCGGCTTCGACCAGGGGCACCACCTGCTGCCGGTGATCGACGTCCAGGCCCAGATCGGCACCCGGGTCGTGGCGCGCCTGAGGCTGGTGGAGATCCTGGTGCGCCTGCCGGGGATCGAACGGGCGCCGCTGCGGGACCGCAGGGCCTTCGCGACGGGCCTCCGGTATGTCCCCACCGCCAGTCTGTCCAGCACCCGGGACGGGATCACCACACTCTCCGTCGACACGGTCCGCCGGCTCGACACCCTGCCGGGCACCACCTCACGGATCTACCGGCTTCCGGCCGGTCTTCCGCTACCCGAACGCAGCACGCGCATCGCCGTCAAGGAGCACGTATCCGGCCTGGCCAGGGCCCATCCCGGACAGATCGAGGTGGCAGCCGACCTGCGCTCGGCCTGGGTGGCCGGTGCCCCCGGCACGGTCTGGCCGGTGCGGGTCGAACACGAAGCGGGCGTGGTGGTGGTGCGTTGCCCTCTCCCCGACTGAGATGCCTGACCCGGGGTCCGGTACGGTGCCGGCTCCCGCCAAGTGGACCGGCCGTAGGTACCTCTGAGGGGCGCTGTCACATTATTGGGTGCGTGGGTCTCTGGCGGCGCGTCGGGGCGTGGGGAGGGGCCGGGTTCCGGGCCGGTGCTCAGGCCTTGACGGGCCGGCCGGCGGCGCGGGTGGTCTGGTCCCAGACGGCGAAGCGGATGGTCGTCTCGGCTCGGTAGCCGGGGGTGGTCATCAGGTGGTGGCGGGGCCGGAAGTGGGGTGAGATGCCGCTGAGCGCGGCCAGGAACCGCTGGGTTGCGCCGACGCTGCGGAAGCCTTTCATGGCGCGTTCGCGCTGCCGGGTGGGCTGGTGGCTGTTCTCGGTCCGGTTGTTCAGGCCCTTGTGCGAGCGGTGCTCGACCGAGGGCATGACCTCGCGGTGGGCCGCTCGGTAGGAGCGCGGCTTGTCGGTGACCACCACCCAGGGCACCGTGCGGGTCGTCTTCAGCAGGCGTCGGAAGAAACGCCGGGCCGCGGCCTTGTCCCGCCGGTTCTGCACGAGGATGTCCAGGACGGCGCCGTCGGCGTCGGCGGCGCAGGCCGTTCGCGTAGATCTGCCCGAACTTCGCGCACCAGCGCCGGACCGTCTCACGGGAGACGAGCACACCGCGCTCGAGCTCCTCGACCTCGCGGAAGCTGAGCGGGAAACGGAAGTACAGCCACACGCAGTGCGCGATCACCTCGACCGGGTGCCGGTGCCCCTTGTACGACGGCGACGCGGACGACACGAGCGAACCCCTCCCCGGCACAACCAACTCCAAGATCATCCAGGCCGGTCAGCCAACGTGACAACGCCCGACGGGGACTTTGTCGGTGATGGTGGAGATGGTCTGGCGGGAGACGTCGGCGCCGTAGACCTCGGCCGGGTGGGCCTGGAGCTCACCGGTGGTCAGGCCCTTCGCGGCCAGCGAGATCACCATTTCGTCGACGCCGGGCAGGCGCTTCTGCCGCTTCTTGACGATCTTCGGCTCGAAGGAACCGTCCCGGTCGCGGGGCACGGCTATCTCCGCCGGCCCCACCTCTGTCAGCACGGTCTTGGAGCGTTTGCCGTTGCGGGAGTTGCCACCGTCTTTGCCCGCCGGGTCGTGCTTGTCATAGCCGAGGTGGTCGGTGATCTCGCCTTCGAGAGCGGACTCCAGCAGCCGCTTCGTCAGCTGCTGCAGCAGCCCGCCCTCCCCGGTCAGCTGCAGACCCTCGGCCTGGGCCCGGACCACCAGTTCGTCGATCAGCTGGTCGTCCACGGCCTTCGCCGACACAGCCGCTGCCGACTCCCCGGCCTCGTGCTCGGCCACGTTCTCACTGGTCATCGATGCATCTTCCATGATCGGGAGTTACACCGAACGATTTACAGTCCCGGCAGTCCATGCGCGAGGTGGTCGTGAACGTCAGGTCCAGCAGGCGTGTACTACGCGGCCGTGTCGCTGGAGGCCGGCAAGATCGCGGTACGTGACCCTGCCGGATATCAGTGAGGGGGCGGTGATGGGCAGCGTGGCGGTGCACGTCTTCGCCCTCGCCGTCGGCTGATCCGCCACCAGTGTCCCGTGGTGCCGCATGCGCGGCAGCACCACGGGACACCGAGGCCGGGTTAGCGATCACCTCCGTTGACCCCGACACCGACCGCGACGGGACTTCCCGTGCCGTCAGGGTTCCTCAGGGCGGTCAGCGAACCGATGTCCACCGCGTCCGACGCCGCGGTACGAGCGCTCGGTGAGAGGTTCAGCGCGCTACTGCCGGGGTTGGTCGGCGCGCTGCCGTCGGGATGGGGCGGGATGACGCAGTTGGACTTGTCGGACTCGAGGGAGCCGTTGACGGCCGTCACGCAGAACTCGAAGTTCCACACGCCCGGGAACAGGAAGCCGACGCCGTAGTGGGTGTCCTCGATGATGTTCTCGTCGGCCTCCGGCGGGGTGGTGCCGCCGTCCTTGACGTTGGAGACCCACAGCCGGTAGCCGGCCGCCGCGTCCGCGCCGTTCCAGTCCAGTTCCACCGTGGTGGGATCGACGGTGGTCACCCGCAGGCCGGTCGGGGTGGCCGGGATGCCGCCGCCGACCATCACCGGCCGGGCCAGTGTGGGCAGCCCGCCGCCGGCGGCGTTCCAGGTGGCCGCCGCGACGAGGTAGCGGTGGCCCGGCTTCAGCCCGTAGACCTTGACGCTGTTGCCGCGGAAGCCGGTGCCGGTGAGCCAAGCACCGGGCGTGTCCTTGTCGAAGAGGATCAATTCGTACCGGTCGATGGTGGTGGGGTAGTCAGGTGGTGCGATCTCGAGCTCGATGCCGTCCTGGCCGATGGGCCGGCTGGCGACGATCCGCGGCGGCGGCGCCGTCTTCGGGTGGGCGACCGCGCTGACCGTGCCGGACCAGGAGCCCTTGACATTGTCACCGCCGACGGTGCGCACCTGGTACTCCCACCGGATGCCGTCGACGGTCCAGGTGGTGTCGGTCCGGTTGCTGTTGACGCGGCCCTCGCTCCAGGCCGTCTGGCCGGCGATCCGCGACCGCACGTCGTAGCCGAACGCCCCGTACACCGGGTCCCAGGTGACCGTCACACCCTGCGGGCTGGACTCGGCCTTCAGACCGGCCGGCACAGGTGTCGGCCGGACCGGCAGGTTCTCGGGCGGGAAGGGTATCGGGGCCCGGCCCAGGCCGTACCGGTCGTGCAGGGTCTGCTCGAAAGCGATGGCGAGCTGGTACTCGCCGAAGGCGTTGGGGTGCAGGCCGTCGTAAGCGGCCGGGCAGGCGGCGGGGGCGCAGGAGTACCCTTTCTGCCAGTCGACGACCTCCACCTGGGAGATGGCCTTGCTCCACCGGGGGGCCGCGTTCGCGAGCAGCCGGTTGTAGTTGTCGGTCTTGGTGATCAGGTCGTCCCGGCCGCCGATCTTCGACCGGTGCGGCACGGTGGCCACCGCGAAGTCGACCCCCGGCCGGGCCGCGCGGGCCTGGTCGATGATGGTCTCGACGCTGTCCAGGGTGCCGTTCTCGTCGCTGACGAACCAGCCCATGTCGTTGAAGCCGGCCGCGAGCAGGATGAGGTCCGGCTTATAGGTCTCGACCTGCCGGCGGATGTCGTCCTTGATCTGTGCGGCCTGTCTGCCCCAGTGCGCGTAGTGGTCGCTGTCGAAGGCGACCCCGGCCGCGTAGCCGCCGTCGACGCGGATGCCCTGGTCCGTCGGCTTCTCACCGACGAAGGGCGGCGGTTTCGGCGGGGAGGGCTGGTCCGGGGTGAACGTGCCGTGGTAGGGACCGACGAAGTCGACCGAGATGTTGTTCTCCTGGAACCACTGCCACAACCGGTAGCGCCAGGTGTAGTCGCCCTCGTGGCCCTGGCTGATCGAGTCGCCGACCACCATCACCCGGATCGTCGACGGCCAGGCGGCGGGTCGCAGGCCCCGGCTCGCCCGTTCGATGTACGATCTCAAGTACCCCCCGAAGTCCGGCAACGAGTCTATGATGCGCTGCAACGGCGCAGACCACGAGCCGAGCCTGAGGGCGAAGTTCCTCATGGTCTCCCCCACCACGTCGACCAGCGAGACCACCCCCTTGGATGCCCACGCCACCAGCCCCCCGGTGCCGAGCCCGGTCAAAGCGCCCCACGCAGTCTGGGTGACTGCCTCAGCCCAGACCGTCCCGTCGCCGAGCGACCGTCCGTCGAAGTAAGCGTTCATCAGGTCAGTGACGAGCCCGGTCATTGCGCCGAGGATGGCCCCGCAGGTAGGTACGGCGAGGGGCGCGGCGGGGGCGAAGACGGAGAAGGAGGTCAAGCACGCCACGCCGGACACGACACCCACCGCGGTCCCGACCATGTTGGCAACCAACTTCTGCCACCAGTTCGCCGAAGCGTTCACCTCGCCCGTGGGTATGACGATGACGAGGCTGTCGCCGACGACCTGGATACTGCCGTCGAACCGGACGTCGCTTTGCCGGTCGTAGAAGTCCACGTTGCTCTTCTGCGCCTGCAGGTCGAAGGACTCGCTGAGCGTGAGCCCCTTGTCCTTGTCGGCACGCACCGTGTCGACCATCTGCGACATCTGCCGCTGCCACTCGTCCGGCCGCTGCGCGGTGTTGAAGTCGATGGCGGCCACCATGTCGGTGTCGCTGTCCGCCAGCGGCCGCAGCGATCCCGCGTCGCGGGCGCATCCCATCCGCAACGCCGCCGTGCTCTCCGCGATCGTCTGGCTGGCGAAGTTCGATCCAGCCGTGGCACACGCCTCCCCAGCCGCCTCGGCCGGTTCCGCCATCCCTGCCGTCATCAGCGTCACTGCTAAGACGAGCGCGGTCAGCCACCCGGGTCTTCTCATGAACGTCCCCAATCAAGTCGACTGCGTAGAAGTGGCGTACAAGCGACCGCATGCCGTACGGACCCGAGCCGACCAGCCACGAGCGTCCAGTAACCATGACAGCGCCTTCCGGTGAGGGTGTCGGCTTATGCGATCCTCGTCGTCGATGGCACGACACCACCGGCGACGCACGGCCGTTCCTGCCCGCCGTCCCGGAAAGACGCGGCCGTGCCCGCTTGACGATTCTGCGGCTCGACGAACAGTCGGGGTATGCGTCACGTGACTGCATCGGTGCCCCGGACGACGACTGCGCTCTGAGCGCTCTGAGCTGGGTTCGATACCGCTGCCGCCGTAGCACCACGCTAGTGTCTGGGATATCTCGATTCCTTGGAGCATCCGTGCAAAACGATGGAAGGGCTCGTGGGGGCCAGCGCTCGACGCGTAATTCCGGTCCGGCGGTGGTGAGCCGAGAAGCCGAGACCGCAGAAATCATCCGGCGTGTGGGCACTGACCGGTCCCACAGCGACGTTTTGATCGTCACGGGTGACCCCGGTGCCGGAAAAAGCACGCTGCTCGACCTCGCGGCCGATCGCGCACGGGGCGCGGGTGGCCGAGTGCTGCGGGCGGTGGGGAGCGGATCCGAGGCGCACCTCGGATTCGCCGGTCTTCATCAGTTGTTGCGCCCGGTACTCGCTGAAGCGCAGGGACTGCCGTCGCGGCAGCGCTCCGCGCTCCGAGCCGTCCTGGGGCTCGAAGAGTGTGCGGAGACTCCCGACGCAATGCTCGTCGGTCTGGCGGTCCTGACCTTGTTGTCGGACCTGGCGGAAACCGCCCCGCTGCTGGTGGTGGTCGACGACGCCCAGTGGATCGACCGCGCATCACTGGACGTTCTCGCGTTCGTGGCGCGACGCATGGACAGTGAGCCTGTCACGCTGCTGGTCGGAGTCCGCACCGCGGCCGCCCTGCCTGGATTCGACAAGGGATACGAGCGCCTCGAACTCGGCCCGCTGGACGCTGAGGCGGCCAACCTACTGCTGGACCGGCAACCCACGCCGCCCACCGGCCGAGCCCGGGTGCGGATCCTCCAGGAGGCGGCCGGCAACCCGCTGGCCCTGGTGGAACTGACCCACGCCACCGCGATCCGGCACCCCGAGGGCAGTGGCGTGCAGGGCCCGCTGCCGGTCACCGACCGACTGGAGCGGATCTTCGCGGGGCACACGGCGGACCTGCCGGAACCGACCCGCCGCATCCTGCTGCTGCTCGCGGCCGCCGACGCGGCGGACGCTCCGGCGGCGGCCGTGGGACTTCCCGAGGCGGACGACGAGGCATGGGTACCCGCGGACCGGGCCGATCTTGTACGCCAGGACGGATCCCGGATCTCCTTCCGTCACCCGCTCATCCGCTCCGCCGTCTACCATGCCGCGTCGTTCGAGGAACGCCGCCGGGCCCACCTCGCTCTCGCGGAGTTGCTGCGCGAGGAGCCCGACCGCCGCGCCTGGCACCTCGCCGCCGCGACCGTACGCCCCGACCAGGACGTGTCGGCCGCACTGCAGCAGACGGCCGACCGGGCCCGGCGCCGGGGTGGCTTCGCGGCCGCGGCCGCGGCCCAGGAGCGCGCCGCGGAACTCAGCCCGCGCCGCGAGGACCGGGCCCGTCTTCTGACCGAAGCCGCCACCACCGCCGTCTTCACCGGTCAACTCGGCTGGGTGGAACAACTGGCCGCCGCAGTCCGCCAGTGCACCGACGACCAGGCACTGCTGGGCAAAGCCGCGCTGGCCACCGGACAGCTCATGTCCCTGGGCTCCCATCACACAGCAGCCTTCGCTCTGCTCATGCGTGTTGCCGACGAGGCGACGGACGCCCGGTCGCCCCTCGTTCTCGACGCGCTGGCCGCGGCGGCGGTGGTCTGTTACTACTCGGGCGAGGAGTCCCAACAGCGACAGATCCAGAGCCTGCTCTCCCGCGTGCCCGACGATGCCGCCGCAGCGGCGCTGCGCGCCTGGGTCCTGGCCGTCTCCGACCCCAGCAGCGCAGGAGCCTTCCTCACACCGGCCCTGCCCGGGCTCATCGCCAAGGCCAAGGGTGACGCCAGTCGCCTGACCGCGCTGGCCATCGTCGCCTGGCTGCTCGACCAGACCACCCTCGCCGCCAGGACCTTCGGCGAGGCGTTCGACCAGTGGCAGGCCCGTGGATGGCTCCCGGACGGACTGGGATGCGCGGTCGGCTGGACCCACCTGGAGCAGGGCCGATGGGCCGAGGCCCGTTCGGTGGCGACTGACATCGCGGCCATGGCATCGTCGGCCGGACTCGACCATGCCGAGGCGTGTGCTCACGCACTCGATGCCACGGTGGTCGCTCTGCTGGGCGACCCGGCCACCACACGCCGGCTCGTCGAACGAGCCCTGGCTCTCGTCGATCCACTGGAGAGCCGCTCCGTCGCGGTCTTCGCGCGTCGGGCCCTGGGGATGGCGGCCGTGGCCGAGGGCGACTACGACACCGCGTACACGCAGTTCCGCTCCGCGTTCACCGATGACGGCGATCCGGTCCACTACCACGTCTCCTACACCCTCCTGGCCGAACTGGCGGCGGCGGCCGTCCGCCGAGGACGACAGGAGCACGCCGCAGAGCTACTGGAACGGTCGGCGCGGCGCCTCGGTACAGGCATGTCGGCACGGGTGAGGACACTGATCGACCGGGGCCGCGCCCTGCTGGCGGAACCCGAGCACGCGGAGCTGTTCTTCCGCGCGGCGCTCAAGGAACCCGCAGGTGAGCAGTGGCCGTTCGAACGGGCGCAGACACAGCTCGACTACGGGGAATGGCTTCGGCGGCAGCGCCGTATCGCCGAGGCCCGTCCGCTGCTGAGCGCCGCCCTCGAAACCTTCCAGCGGCTGGGCGCGCAGCCGTGGGGCGAGCGGGCACAGGCAGAACTTCGCGCCGCCGGCATCGAGGCCGGCGACGTCGTACCCACTGCCTTCGCCGAACTCAGCCCCCAGCAGCAGCAGATCGTCCAGCTGGCGGCCCGTGGCCTGACGAACCGTGAGATCGGGGAAAAGCTGTTCCTCTCACCGCGCACGGTCGGTTCTCACCTCTACCGGGTGTTCCCCAAGCTCGGCATCACCGCCCGCTCACAGCTCCGCGACGTGGTCGAAGGCATCCTGTCGGGTACCGGCGTCCAGGGCTGAGTGCAGTTTCCCGTAATAGTGGACACTCGATGCTTACGCTGCGAGGGCGTGTTCTTGCTCGTGTCGCTGCCGGGTCTCCAGCGGGGTGAGGTAGCCCCACACTGGACGCCTCCGCAGCCGCTTGCGGTGGTAGAAGGTCTCGATGAAGGTGAGAATCTCAGCGCGGGCCGTGGTCCGGTCGGGCCGGCGGCAGGTGCCGATCTCGGCTTTCAGCAGCGCGAAGACGCTCCCCTCGGCGAGGCGAGCGCCTGGCCGGGATGCTCCCGGGCCACCGGCAAGTCCGAGGAAGGACAGCACGGTCGATCGGAGTGCGAGTCAGGAGGCCGCGAGAGCATCCCGGCACCCGCATCCTGGCGCGTCCATCGCTGTGCGGGTCAAGAGGCCCGGAATATCCGGTACTTCACATTTTCACTGTCCGAGTGCGCGATGCAGCCGGGCTGGGGGCCTCTGCGGCCGGTGCCATCGTCAGTGCGTCGACCACGGGGGATGCACGGTGGGGGCTGGCCATCAAGTAGCCGAGGATCTCGCGAGTCGCCAGGTCTAGCCACGTCGCCGGATACAGCCAGCCCTCGTTGGTGGGGATGTCGGTGATGACACCGACCAGATTCCGCCCCGGGGCGGCGGCCGTGAAGTCACGGCCGATCAGCGAAGCCTTTCTCATCCCACGCCTCGATGTCCCCGGCAGTCTGCCCCGGGGGAGCGTTGCCTGCCGTCGCCGATGCCTTGCATCATCGCAGGACCGACATGGATCTCGGACAGGTGGACAGCGTCGTCGTCCAGCCATCGGCGCAGCAGAGGACGGGGTGTGCGGATCTCAATCATGGTCCCATCCTGCCGACGCGGCGGCGGGAACATGAATCGCGGTGCCGCGCAGCTCGTCACTCGGGACTCGGACATTCGGCCCGACTCCCAGGAATCGAATACGCCGGCGCAGATACCTGTCGGCCGACCAGCTCCGCCGACGGGTCCGTACCGGCCACGACGACGCCCCTGCGACTCCAGAGTCTGCGGCTTCGACGCCGGAAAGGGAATCAACGGCCGCAAGAGACACATCGCGGTCGCCGCCTCGGGCTCCCGGTGACGACCACGGTGACGCCCTCGGACACCACCAGCCCTGACACCACCCGCGAAATGCTCTGGCAGCTGCGGATCACGCAGCCCCAGATCGTCCGGGCCCGGGCCGACGACTCCGCCGACACCGGCTGCTCACCTACTCGTCCGACGACTCCCCTCCACCTCGACGGAAGCCGTACGCAGCCCTTGGCTCAGGGCCCTGTCCAGCTTCTTGCCGACAGGCCGGGACAGCGGGGAATGAACCCGGCCGGCTGGTGGTTGCCGAAACCGAATCTGATTCGGATAACGGAAGGACAGCCATGACCGACTCGTCGCAGCGGGACGCACTCCTGGAAGCCCGCTACGGGCAGCAAGCGACGCCGAAGAACATCATCTGGAACGAGCAGATCGAAGCGCTGCTCGCGCACCGCTCAGTGCGCGCGTTCACCGACGAGCCGCTGCCCGACGGCGCTCTGGAGACGGTGGTGGCAGCCGCCCAGTCGGCCTCCACGTCGTCGAACCTTCACCAGTGGAGTCTCGTGGCCGTCTCGGACCCGGAGACGAAGGCCGAGCTCGCGAGGCTGACACACGGCGTGGAGTTCACCGGGTTCGAGTTCGTCGCCCAGGCCCCCAGCGTGCTGCTGTGGGTGGCGGACATGTCGCGCAACCACGCGATCAGCGTCGAGCAGGGCGGCAAGCCCGTCGTCACCGACTACGTCGACGCCTTCCTGATGGCGTCGATCGACGCGGCCCTGGCCGCCCAGAACGGTCTCGTCGCGGCAGAGGCGATCGGCCTGGGAGGCGTGTACCTGGGCTCGCTGCGCAACCATGCCAAGGAGCTCGCCGACCTGATCGGACTTCCCTCGTACGCCTATGTCGTGTTCGGCATGGCCATCGGCACCCCGGACCCGCACCGCCCCAGCGCGGTACATCCCCGCCCGGCGCAGGACGTCGTGCTGCACCGCGAGCGCTACCGGACACGGCCGACCGAGGAATGGATCGAGGACTACGAGACCGCGTTCAAGGACTTCCGCGCCGAGTACGGACTGCGTGACAAGACATGGAGCCATTCCGTCGTGGTGGGCATGGGCCTGGACTACATGGACGGGCGTGAGAACCTGCGCCGTACGCTGGAGGAGCGCGGCTACCTGCTGCGCTGAAGGGCATTCGACAGGAAGTGGGGGCACCGGGCGTGGCCAGGCCGAAGACGCCGCTGTTGTCCGCGACACGCATCGCGGACGGCGCGATCGAACTCGTCGACCGCACCGGTGACATCCAGATGGTTCAGCTGGCCCGGCACCTCGGCGTCGCCCCGTCCTCGCTCTACTCCCATGTCACAGGCCGGGCGAAGGTCATCGACCTCGCCCGGCTGCGGATGCTGGAACAGATGGAACCCGTCGGACCCGCACACGACTGGCGCGAGGCCGTGGCCAACCTCCTGCGCCAGCTCACCACCCTGTACGCCAGGCACCGACGCATCCTGCCGCTCCTCTCCACCACCGCCGTGGCCTGCGACCGTTCCATCGCGGTTTACGAGCCGATGTTCGCCGCACTGATCGAAGGAGGCTTCCGGCGAGACCAGCTACGCCTGGTCGTCGCCATGGTCGAGTTCCAGGCATTCGGTCTCGCCCAGGGGCTGCCGGCGCCGGCCATGTCCGACCACATCCGCAAGACCCTTCCCGCCTACACCGCATCGGTGGACCACTCGCGCTACGACCTGGCCACCGCGACCGAGTTCTCCGTGGCCATGGTCATCGGCGGGCTGGAAGCGATCCGGACCCACCCCGGTGGGCCGTGAGCACTCCGGCACAACTGCGGCCGTCACGGCGGGCGGCCACCGGCATTCGACCGTCACATCTATCAGCGTCGCAACGTAGTTGAGCGGTGCTTCAACCGCCTCAAGGGTTTCCGCGGCATCGCCACCAGATACGACAAGACCGTCACCTCCTACGAGGCAGCGGTCAGTCTCGCGTCATTCCTACTCTGGACAAGATCAGTGATGACGGACCCTGACGAGCTCGTGCATGGTTGGCGTCTGGGCCGCGGGGCGGCATGGTCGTCCCATGGGGAGCGTTGCCCGTGCGGTGATCGCCAATGGTCCGCGGATCACTGGTCCGGCCGGGAGCGTTATTGCTGAACTCGTCGCCGAGACCGGCCCGTTGTGGGCCGCCAGTGGCATCGGCACCCTGCGGGACGTCCCAGGCGACGAGCGATAGGAGCGGGAGCCCGCTACAAGCTGGTCTTCGTCGACCGGCTGCTCGCCATGCTCGTCCACTTCCGTCACGGGGTGACGCAGTCCGTGTCGGCCTGTTGGTTCGGGGCGGACCGCTCCGCCAACACCCGCGCGATCGGCGAGATACGCCCCTTGCCGGCCCAGCGTGGCTGCGTGGTCGTAGCGGCCATCCGACTGCACACGCTTGCTGCTGTTGTCGACTATCTCGGCGCCAGCGGACAGAGCGCCATCATCGACGCCACCGAGATCCGCGTCCGTCGCCCCGTCCACGGCACCGACGGCCGCGACCGCTGGCTGCATCTCCGGCCAGGGCAGGCAGAACGCGGTGAAAGTCCTGGCCGTCACCGATACCCATGGGCAGCTGCTGTCCGGCGGCGCACTCAAGCCTGGCAGCTGCCCAGACATCACCCAAGCCCACGGGTCGAACTACTCGGCAGACACCGAGGCCTGCGCATCCTCGCGGATGCCGGCTACCAAGGGCTGGGCGCCCAGACCGTCGGCCAGGTGATCACACCACCGCACCGCAGAATCAAGAAGAACGCCCCGACCTGGTGGGAAGAACGGGTTCACCCAGCAACCAAAGGCCCACTCATCGCAACGGTCCGCGTCGAGCACGGCATCGCCCACCTCAACAATTGGCGGGCTCCGGCCCGCCACCACGGCCGACGCGAACTCTTCGACGAACTCGTCCCCGCTGTCGCGGGACTCGCGTCCATCCGTCGACCGTCACCGCACCCTGCCTCAGCAGGGTGCGCAACACCCCGCATGCCCCGTCGCCATGCCCCGCGCGAACCATGCACGAGCTCGTTAGGATTGTCATTTTCGCGGGTGTTGACCGCGCTGGGCATGGCCGATCCAGAGTCGGCCCACGAGGCAGCTCTTGAACGGGCGAACGACCGAGCGAACGCGCAGGGCGCGGAAACCTGAGGCCTGACGAAGACGCTCCGGGTGTCGAGTGTCCCTCGGCCACCTGGCAATTGTCCGTCCCAAGTCCGTGCACTGCCTGGCCCCCTGAACCGTAAGCCATTGTCCACGGGTACAGACCCGTCCGGCGCCGCGCGGTCGTCAATGCCGACAACGGACGCCTTGTCTCGTTTCACCGTCCAGACCACTGCGAGCTACCCCACGCTCCTCCACCTGCGTGCTGCAGAACCTCCGAGAGCAGTCACCTGACGCATACCGGAGGGGGTCCCCGCGTACCGAGACTGGCGAAGCGGGCGGTGGCCGGCCAGAGCCTCGAGACACCCCTGGCGGTCGTGCACCCGCGAAAGGACCTACGGAGCACCATGGTGGCAAGGACAACGGCAGCACTGTGGGACCGCTGCGCCGCCTTTGACCCCGGGCTCACGCGTCTGACCTCCGCGATGCGCGCCGTGCTCGGCACAGCCGCGGCACTTGCCGTGCTGACAGCGCTGCGAGCGCCCGAAACGGTGCTGGTGGTCGGCGGTTTCACCGCGATGACGACGTCACTGGCGATCAGCGACCTGCATCCGCGCAACCAGCTCATCACCCTCGGGCTGGGCGCTCCGCTCTCTCTCGCGTCCCTGGCCGCCGGAGCTGTGCTGACGCCGTACCCGACGGCAGCCAAACTGATCTTTCTGGTGGTGATCTACCTCGCCGTTCAGGCCCGCCGGTTCGGCTCACGAGGGCTGGGCCTGGGGATCTTCGGGTTCATGTTCTTCCTGCTGTCTCAATTCGTCCAGGCCCGAGCAGACCAGCTTCCGCAACTCGGGGCATCGGTACTCGTGGCTTTCGGGGCCGTTACGACCGTGTGGTACTGCGTCGGCCCCGTCACGGCGGCTGGAGCTCTGAGACGGCTGCGGCACGCATTCGGCGTGCGTCTGTACGACGTCCTCCGGGACACGGCCTCGGTGGTCGCCACCGGGCAGGACGACGGCACCCGCAGCCGTCTGTTGCAGGAGCGCCTCGACAGACTGCACGCAGCCACGCTGCTGATCGAGGACTTTTTCGACGAGCGCGCAGTCGACGAGGGCACCGAGGCCCCGCTGCGGCACATTGGTCGTGTGGAGGTGGCCGCGCAGCGCCTGGCCGTACTCACCGTCCGCGCGGTCCGCACACCGGCGGCCCGCGACGATCTGGCGGAACGAAGGGCGCGGCAGCGGCTCGCGCAGCGGATCCGGGCTCTCGGGCACCGGGTCACCGCGGGAACGGCCCGCACATCCGAACAGTACGAGGAGAGGGACGAAGGCGGCCCGGCGAACCGGCCGGCCGGCTCCGCACATGTGCAGGACTGCTTCCTAGCGGTCGACGAACTCACCACAGCCCTGCGGGTTCTCGGCCCACGCGGCCGCCCAGCAGGGTTCGGGACACCTCCTTACAAAGCCGCCCCATCAGCCTTGGGTGCGGTACCGCGCAGGGACACAGACACCGACAGCCTGAAGCGACAAGCCACCCGCCAGGCGGTCCAGGTGACAACAGCCTCGGCCCTCGCAGTCGCGGGCGGTCATCTCCTGTCTCCGCACCTGTGGTACTGGGCAGTAGTGACCGCATGGGTCGTCTTCATCAGGACCGAGAGCACCGGCGAGGTGCTGCTGCAAAGTGCCCGGCGGCTGGCGGGCACTGTCGTCGGCGTGATTTTCGGCTACGGCCTCGCCGCCCTGGTCGGTGGAGACGGCCCAGTCCTCCTGATCCTGCTCCTGCTGTGCATGTTCGGGATCTTCTACACCCCATCACGGGCCTATTGGGCCGTGACGTTCTTCATCACCGGCACACTCAGCATGCTGCTCGCGCTGATGGACACCTTCTCGACGCACGTGCTGCTTCTGCGTGTCCAGGAGACCACACTGGGAGCAACCTGCGGAATCCTCGCCGCCACCCTCGTTTTTCCCACCACGGTCCGCCGGGCCAGTGACGAGGAGCTGGTCGGTTTCCTGCGCGTCCTCGACCGCCTCCTTCAGGCCATCGCGTCAGGAAGCACGGACGCGGAAACCCCGGCGAACTGGGTCCGCGCGGCACACGACCTCGACCAGGCACTGGAGTCCTTCCGCAAGGCCTGCCTGCCTCTCACCCATCCGCTCAATCCGCAGCGCGGCCGACGGCACCACACCCGCCACCTGCTGGAACTCCTCGAGGCCGGCGCGTACCACGCACGGAGCCTGGCCGCCACGGCCGAGCGTCTCCCAGCGGGCCATGCTTCGGAATGCGCCTCCCGCCTCACTGCCGCGGCCGACCGTGCGCACGAGACCGTGGCCCACCTGATCCGCGTCACCGGCCATCGACCGGGATTCTCCTCGCACACGGCACGCCCCAGAGTCGTCAGGGCACTGTCCCTGCTCTCGGAGGAGCCGCGCGTCAGCCGCAGCCGGCCGTCGCCGGAGTGTCGCCTGCAGCAGCACATCAGTCGCCTCGACGCGACCTTGACCGCGCTGGTGCGAGCTGCGGACCCGCTCGTCCCGGACCCCGGCCGCACCACCATGGTCCCGCCCGAGAGCGTTGACATCCCGTCGCCGCACGGGCCGGCCCCGGTTGTCGCGGTGCGCTGCGTCGATCTCGAGGACCCATGCAACGCCCAAGCCGTCTGACACCCGCCAGAACGCATCACGGGGTGACCGCGCACCCTTGCATTTTGCTGATTTGCAGGCATCAAAGCCGTCGGTGTGAAAGGCAGGGACAGCCACCGCACACGACACGGCCGACAAGCGGGCATACGGATCCGATTGCCGTCTCGTGAACGCGGCGAGGTAGCCAAGCGCTCATCCACAAGGCATCCGGGAACGGAACTGGAAACGGGGAGCCGCCTCGCCTTTCACCTGGCCTAAAAGAGGGAAAGTCCCTGTTCGGAGCCGTACGCACCGGTGCAGTCACGTGACGGATACCGCGCCCGCCGAAGCCGCTCGTACGGTTGGGTAAACCCTACGAACTCCAAGGAAATCACATGGAACAGATCACGCTCGGCAACGTCTCCATCACCCGCGTCTGGGAATATTACGGGTCCGTCGAAATGGAGCCCCACGCCTTCTTCCCGGAAAGCTCGCAGGAAGTCTGGAAGGACGGCGTCCACTGGCTGGCCCCGCATTTCCTGGACTCCGAGACCAACATCGTGAATTCCGCGATCCAGACCTGGCTGCTGCGCAGCGGAGGCAAGACCATCCTCGTCGACACCGGTGTGGGCAACCACAAGGAGCGCCCGTACGCGCCGGTCTGGAGCCACCTGGAGACGGACTTCCTGGCCAACCTCGCCCGGGCAGGTGTCCAGCCCGAGGACGTGGACATCGTGATCAACACGCATCTGCACATCGATCACGTCGGCTGGAACACGTACCTGGACGGGCGGAGTTGGGTTCCCACCTTTCCCAACGCCACCTATCTGATGCCGAAGGACGACTTCGACTTCTGGAACCCGGCAAACGGCCACCAGCCGCTGCTCGGCCGCGGCAACCAGAACGTCTTCGAGGACAGCGTGGCCCCGGTGCACCAGGCCGGCCAGACGCTGCTGTGGGAGAACAGCCATCAAATCGACGCCGACCTGCGCCTGGACGCGGCTCCCGGACACACCCCCGGCTCCTCCGTGCTGACCCTCAGCTCCGGGACGGACCGCGCGGTGTTCGTCGGTGACCTGCTGCACAACCCGGTGCAGATCGTCGAGCCGGACGCCAACAGCTGCTTCTGCGAGGACCCCGCGGGCGCCCGCGCCACCCGCCGCAAGGTGCTGGGCTGGGCGGCCGACAACAACGCGCTCCTGATCCCCGCGCACCTGGGTGGTCACGGTGCCGCCGAAATCGCGCGTAACGGCAACACGTTCGACATCAAGGGCTGGGCGCCCTTCGCCCCGTACTCCGAGCAGGGCTGACGCCCCGGAAAGGCATAGCTGTGAGCCACGAACCCGAGCCCGTCGTCACCACCGCACAGGGAGCCGTCCGCGGTCTCCGTCAGGACGACGGCACCGCCACCTTCCTGAACATCCCCTACGCCGCTCCTCCGATGGGCGCCGGCCGGTTCGCCCCGCCGCAGCCGCACGAGCCCTGGGACGGCGTACGGGACGCCACCGTGCCCGGCCCCAACGCCCCGCAGTCCGAGCGGAAGCTCGGCAGCATCGACATGGCCCCCTACTTCGGCGCCGGCTGGAGCCGCGGCGAGGACTACCTCACCGTCAACGTCTTCCAGCCCACCACCGCGGACAGCGGCCTGCCCGTGATGGTGTTCGTCCACGGCGGCGGGTTCGTCGCCGGATCGACGCGGTCCGCGCTGTACGACGGGTCCGCCTTCGCCCGCGACGGCGTCGTCCTGGTCACACTCAACTACCGGCTGGGCATCGCCGGGTTCCTCGACATCCCCGGGGCGCCCGCCAACCGCGGCCTGCTCGATGTCGTCGCGGCGCTGCGCTGGGTGCGGGAGAACATCGCCGCCTTCGGCGGTGACCCGGACAACGTCACCCTCTTCGGCCAGTCGGCCGGGGCGACCGTCGTCGGCGGCATCCTCGCCACCCCTGAGGCCGCGGGCCTGTTCCGCCGGGCGATCGTGCAGAGCGGCAGCGGTCTGGGCGCGTTCACCACCGAGCAGGCCGCCCGCGTCACCAAGGCCGCGGCCGAGGAACTGGGCATCGAGCCGCACACCGACGCCTTCGCGGACATCTCCGACGAGCGCCTGGTGGAGGCCGCCTCCCGGCTCGCGGGCATCGACCTGCAGACCGAGACACACCACGATCCGCTGATCGGCCTCAGCCCCTTCAGCCTGGTGCTCGACACACAGCCTGCCGTCTCCGTCGGCGCCGGCCTGAGCGCTGATGTCGACCTGCTCATCGGGACCAACACCGAGGAGGGAAACCTCTACCTGGTCCCGGTGGACAAGTACGCCACCTCGACCGCCGACGATGTCGACGATACGGCGGCGCGCTCGCACCCGAAGCCCGCGCAGCTCGTGGAGACGTACCGCACCACCCGCCCCGAGGCGTCCTTCGGTGAGCTGCGGTCGGCCATCATGGGCGACGCGCTGTTCGGAGCGGGTAGCTGGGCCCTGGTCGGCGCACATGCCGCCCACCCCCAGTCCGCCACGTTCAGCTACGAGTTCGCCTGGCGCTCCCAGGCCCTGAGCGGAGACCTCGGCGCCACCCACACGATGGAACTCCCCTTCGTCTTCGACATCGCCGAACTCCCGCAGCTGGCGGGTGAGGGCGCCCTGCTCGGCCCCGGCAAACCCCCCGGGGACCTCGCCACCCGCACGCACGAGGCCTGGATCCGCTTCGCCAGGACCGGCAACCCCGGCTGGGACCAGTACGACACCACACGCCGGACCACGATGCGCATCGACGCCGAGTGGACCCAGGTCGACGACCCCCGCAGCCAGGAACGACAGGCCTGGGCCTGACCCCGTCGCACAGATCGCTCTGTGCGCCCTTCCGTCAAGGACACACCATGAAAACCGTCATCACCACCGAGAACGCACCCACTCCGGCAGCCCCGCTGTCCCAGGGCATCCGCAAGGGCCCGATCCTTCAGGTCTCCGGGCAACTCCCGGTCGACCCGGCCACCGGCGCGGTCGTCGGCACCACGGTCGCCGAGCAGACCACGCAGACCCTGCGCAACGTCACCGCCGTACTCAAGGCGGCCGGCGCCGGACCGGAGGACGTCGTGATGCTCCGCGCTTACCTCACCGACCCCGCCCACCTGCCCGAGCTGAACGAGGCGTACGCGGCGGCCGTCGGCGAACCGTTCCCCGCCCGCACCACCGTCTACATGCAGCTCCCTCCGGGACTGCTCGTGGAGATCGACGCCCTGGCAGTCCTGGACGACTGACTCGGCTCCAGGGCAAGGCCGGTCTGGCGCGGCCCCCGGGACCGCGCCAGACCGGCCTCCGTCCCTGAAAGAGGAGAGGGACACGATGGATGATCGCCTGTCGAGAGCGTGCGTCAACCTGAGGGTTGCACCGGCGAAACTGCTGGACGCCTTGTGCTCCCTGTCGGGGCGCCCTGCACCGCCCTCCGGTCCTCATCCGGCACGGCGCGTCTACGGGCGCGTACTGCACGCAGCGACCTCGCTGCCGCTGGGCGCGCTGCAACCGGGCGACGTGAGCGCGGCCACCGAGGTGCGCGCCGGCTTCCTGAACGCCCACGTCCCGCCCCTGTCGGACGCGGTCGCCCGTTGCATCCAGCACACGGTCGACGACCTGGGGCCCGCCGACCTGTGGACGCTGGCACGCTGTACCGCCATGACCCGCGACGACCTCGCATGGGGCGCCACCGCATCTCTGGCGCGAGAACGCCTCGAACAGCCGGACTCTCTGGACGACATCGCCGCGCAGGTCATCGTGGACGAAATCGCTGAACGGACCCCATGCCGGTGGGGCCGTCACCACAGCGACACGGCTCGTGCCGCGCTGTATCGGACTCTGGCCGACCTCGCCGATGTCCTCCTGGAAGTGTCGGAGTCCTCCCCGACGCCCCTGGCCTGGAGCACCGACGACAACGTGAGGCGTTCCTCTACCGTGATTGGCGGAGTGGTCCACGACGTACTGGTCCAGAACGCGGAGAACCCACCCTCCTCCGCACAGCCCGTCTGGCACTACCCCTCACCCCCTGCCGCACACACTGCCTGGCAGTGGCGTATCACGAACGGACCGACCGGCCGCGCTTCCCACGGTTGCGGGCCCTTCCCTTCCGCGCTCGCGGCACGGCACGCCGCCGAGTGCGCGATCACGGCCCTCGCCGCCGGGAAATGCAGCCTATGAGGGGCGTCGGCAGGTGAATCCGTGCCGATCCCGGACCACCCCACACCGCGCCCCCACGGCTGCCGAAGCACGGATCTGCGCGCTGCGGCACGAGCGGAAGCTCGGCCCAGCACGATCGCCCCGGTCTTGGGCATACCCGCCTCGGGCCTTGACCCCGAATCCTGGACACGGGTTATGCGGCTGGTGCCAGCGTAGTTGATGTTGTTCGGGAGGCCGTCTCGTAGGCGATCGGGCTGCGGTGTCCGAGACGGGAGTGACGGCGTCGGGTGTTGT
>NZ_JAGMUJ010000085.1:46945-58141 GCF_019049255.1 Streptomyces sp. AC558_RSS880
AGTGCTTTTGGCCCTGGAGCGTTTCGCGTTTGAACGTTGCGTTGAAGGATTCGGCGAGCGCGTTGTCCGCGCTGGAGCAGATCGCGCTCATGGACTGGCGGACACCGGCTCTGCGGCAGGCGTCGGCGAAGGCCCGGCTGGTGTACTGGGTGAGTTCAACCGGTCGATGCAACACCGGGTTGTTGAAGTGAGCGTAGTTGCTCTTCGAAGACTTCGGCGGGGGTCTTCCAGCCGAGGGTCTTGCGGGGCCGGTTGTTGAGTGCGTACGCGACGGCTTCGAGGTCTTCGGCGGACCACCGGGACAGGTCTGTGCCTTTCGGGAAGTACTGTCGCAGCAGCCCGTTGGTGTTCTCGTTCGTCGGTCGCTGCCAGGGCGAGTGCGGGTCAGCGAAGAACACCCGTGTTCCGCTCTCCATGGCGAACTGGACGTGGCCGGAGAGCTCCTTCCCGCGGTCCCAGGTGAGGGTCTTGCGTAGTTGCTCGGGCAACTTGGTCATCGCTTCCGTCAGCGCCGCGTTCATCGCGACCGCGCCGTATCCGCCGAGCGACGGCCCGTTCTTCACATACGGTTCCTCCCCCCAGCCATCCAGCCGTGGCAAATGGATTAGGAGTGTGGACCTGCTGCTGCGCTCGACGAGCGTGCCGATCGCGGACCTACCCGTCCCAATGATCAGGTCGCCCTCCCAATGGCCGGGGACAGCACGGTCGTCGGCCTCGACAGGGCGTTCGCTCAAAACGACGTCAGTGGTGACGTGGCCCTGCGGCTTGTTTCGGGACCGCGCCCTTGGTTCCCGCAGCGCACGCCCCGTGCGCAGACACGTGACCAGCTCGCGCTTGAGCGCGCCTCGGCCCTCGATGAACAGCGCCTGGTAGATCGCCTCATGGCTGATGCGCATGGACTCATCATCAGGGAAATCGACCCGCAGCTGGCGTGCGATCTGCTCCGGACTCCATGCCGTTGACCACCGCCTGTCCTGGCGACGGGGCTTGTTCAAGCCCTTCCACGGCGGCGTCGCAGGACCTGGAACGATCGTGCCGTCGGGGCGGCGCACGTCACCAGCGAGTCGGTCCTGCACGTACTCACGCAAACGGTCGTTGCCCACGAGCTTCGCCGCCTTCGGGCGCTTCGCGGCCTGCTGCGCCTTCCACTGGGCCACCACGGCGCGGTAGACCGGCTTACCGCCCCTGGTCGCGGCGTTGCGACGCAGCTCGCGAGAGATCGTTCCCGGGTCACGCCCGATCGTGCGGGCGATCTCACGCACGCCCTTGTCCTGAGCCTTGAGCAGTGCGATCTCCTCGCGTTCGGCGAACGTCAGGTAGCGGCCGGAGGGTGCGTCCAGACTCAGCGGCGCCATCCCGCCAGCATGTCGGAACCATCGAATCCCGACCGGTGCCGACACGCCGACTCCCTCGGCGGCCGGGACCGAGGTGACCCCGGATGCAATCAGGCGCCAGAACTCCCGCTGCACAGCACGCGATGGCTCAGGCCGGCCCGGTGAGCGCATCGGCGGCCGCATCGCCCTATCCGCGGCCCATTGCCGTCGCGCACCGGGTGGCGCCTGCGGCATCTGCTTCCTCGGTAGTCCCATTGCACACCTCTGCGATCAAAGGTGTTGCGACGATCAGTTGAATCCGCCCTACACCCCGTGATCGCTGTGATGAATGAGGCCAGAGTCCTTCTTGATCTTCCGTCTCCACAACGCCATTTCCAGTGCGTCCAGAGGCAGTTCGGTTCGCATGTGGTTCGCAACTTGCCAGCCGACGATCATGCGTGAGTACACATCCAGGACGAACGCCACGTACGCCCAGCCCGACCAGGTGCGGACATACGTCATGTCCGCCACCCACAGCTGATCCGGTCGCGAGGCGGTGAAGTCACGGTCGACCAGGTCCGGCGGGCGGGGCGCCGACGGCTCCGGCACGGTGGTCCTCCGCCGCTGCCCGCGGATCACGCCCTCCAGGCCCAGCTCGTCCATCAGCCGCTCGACGGTGCAGCGGGCCACGACGACGCCCTTGCGCCGCAGGGCGCGGGTGATCCGCCGGACCCCATAGGTGCCGCCCGACTCGGCGTGAACCTGCTCGATCAGCCGCATGAGCTGCTCGTCACGGAGCCGGCGCGCCGACTTCGGCCGCTTCTTGCGCGCGTAGTAGGCGGACTCGGACCAGCCGAGCACCCGGCATACGGGCCCGACCCCGAAGCCGCTGTCCTTCAGGCTGTCGATCACCTGGTCGGCCTCGTCCGGGGACGGTCGAGCTCCTGGGCAAAAAGCGCACTCGCCGCTTTGAGGATCTCGTTCGCCCGCCTCAACTCCGCTACCTCCTTGCGGAGTTGCTTCAACTCGGCAAGCTCGGTACTGGTCAGCCGGTCGTCGCGTTCACCGGCGTCCGTCTCGGCCTGGCGGACCCAGCCGCGCAGGGCCTCCTTGTGGATGCCAAGGCACTTCGCGACATGCGCGATCGGACGGCCGGTGGTGCGAACCTCGCGGACGGCCCGCTCACGGAGCTCGTCCGGGTACTTACGTGGTGCTGGCACTGCTCGTGGTTCTCCTTCGGCCAGGATCATAAGCCTGGCTTCAGGGACTCCACGAAACCGGGGTCAGCTCACACCGTGGTCCCGGCGCGGAACTGGATGGGCACGATGGCGCCGGCAGCGGTCTGGCGGACCATGTCGTCGAAGAGGATGTCGCGGGGTTTGGGGGTGGCGTGGGCTTTGCCGCAGGCGAGCAACCGCTCGATCGTGCCCGTATCAGGGATTCGACGGCCTGCGCTCCGCCCGACCAGAGCATGTGGCTGTGGTGTGCCTGGGGGACGCCGGTCGCGCGGCGGGTCCAGAAGGCAGGGCGTCGCGTTCGAGGACGCCACGGACGGGGCCATGGCCACGGCGGCCAGGGGTTCCCGCCAGTCCGTCTCCCAGGATGACCACGTGACTCACGTCATCGGTGCTCCGTGTCCACTCAGGGGGCCGGTCTGGGCGGGGATGCGGGGGATCGCGCCGTAGCGGCGGGTGCGCCGGGCGTACTGTTCGATCGCGTCCCACAGGGTGCGGCGGTCCACCGCTGGCCAGGGGGTGTCGAGGAACAGCAGCTCGGCGTAGGTGGCCTGCCAGGGCAGGAAGTTGGAGGTGCGCTGGTCGCCGCCGGTGCGCAGGAGCAGGTCGACGTCGGGCAGTTCGGGGACATGGAGGTAGCGGGCGAAGGCGTGCTCGGAGACGGAGCCGGGGTCGACCTTCCCGGCGACCGCTTCCTGGGCGAGTTTCGCTGCGGCTGCCGTGATCTCGGTGCGGCCGCCGTAGTTCACGCACATGGTCAGGGTCATTCCGGTGCGGTCGCGGGTGGTCCGCTCGTCCTGGAGGAGTTGCTCGATGACGTCGGCCGGGAGGCGGGAGCGCACGCCGGCCCAGCGCACGCGGAGGTCCAGTTTCTCGTCCACCAGGCGACGCACGCCCTGGGGAATCTCGTACATCAGGGTCTGCAGTTCGGCGGCCGGGCGTTTCCAGTTCTCGGTGGAGAACGCGTACACGGTCAGGTACTTCAGACCGATCTCAAGGGCACCGTGGACGACGTCGACCAATGCCTCGACTCCTTGCCGGTGGCCGTCGGTGCGGGGCAGGCCGCGGGCGGTGGCCCAGCGGCCATTGCCGTCCATCACGATCGCGACGTGGCGGGGCATATCTTCGCCGGGCAGTTGGGGCGGGCGGACTCCCGAGGGGTGGGGAGTCGGAGCGACGGTCGAGTGCCGCTGGGCGGCGGGCGAGCGAATCTCTTCGGCCTCGCCGGACCGTTCGGGCGTCTTGGCCAGTGCGGGTTGCGGCGGGCAGGGCTGGATGGGGAAGGGGAACAGGCCCCCGGCCAGCGCGGCCTTCGCCTGGGCGGGCAGCATCAGGCGCAGCCGGGTGCTTCGTGGCAAGGCCGGGCGGCTGTGCAGCAGCGTGGAGGGGGCGTCGGCCGCGGTCTTCAGGCGTAGCCGGTACAGGTCGGTGTAGGCGCCGAGCGCGATGCCGACCAACGGGTGCAGCACCGGCGGCAGTGGCGTGTGGTCCAGCCAGGTGCGGGCCCGGTCGGCCAGGCGGCGCACCAAGTCCTCGAACTCCGGGGTGGTGCGCCGGGCCAGTAGGTCCGTCCGGTGCACGCCGGCCTCGTCCAGGGCTTCCTGCGGCAGCGCAACGTGGCCACGGTCGAGGTCGTCGGAGAGGTCGACGAGGGCGTCGGTGAGGTAGATCGCCTCGACGGCGGTCTGGCAGGCCATAGCCGCGTCCGGCACGGCTGCGGCGATCGCCTCCGGCTCAGTGGGCAGGCCCGCGGCCCGTAGCAGCAGGGAGCCCGCCCGCAGCACGAGCGGGGTGTTGATCAGGCTGTTGTAGTGCCGCCACTCCTGCCAGGTGGCGAACTGCCGTCCGTGGACGTCCTGGCGGAGTTCCTCGAACAGGGTGTGCAGGAATCCTGGCGGCAGGTTCCAGGTCAGCATGGTGTGGATCAGTGCCTGCCGTACTGGATCGCTGCCGCGGCCTTCGCGCAGGTCCGTGTCGAACGCCGAGATCCACGCTTCCAGCCGTTCGGCCCGCCCCGGATCCGCCTCGCCGGCGGATCCGACCGCGTCGGCCAGGTCGTCCACTGCCCGGACAGCGCCGTACAGCGCCCAGATGGCGGTCCGCAGCGGCGGTGGCAGCAGCAGCGAGACGGCGTACTCGATCTCGCCCGTCGCGCGGGTGGCGCGGCGGCACACCTCGTAGCCGCGGCGCAGGGCCGCGTCGTGGATGCCGCTGCGCCGGTAGACGGCGGCGGGCAGGGCGGGAGAACTCACCTCACGCCTCCTCTTTCTGGGGTCGAAGGTGCTTGCTCAGGGATCCAGGCCAGGGCGAGGGCGCTGCCGACGGCGGTGAGCAGGAAGCCCAGCAGCAGGCCGCCGAGGTTGGCGGCGACCAGGCTGACCAGGGACATGACGGCTGCCAGCACGCCGGAGAAGTAGCGCAGGGCAGGGTTGCGCCATGTCGTCACACCGGCGACGACGAACAGGGTGCCCAGGGCCCATGAGGCGGCGCCCGCGGTGCCGGTGAACCGCAGGAACCCCAGTCCCACCCAGGAGACGCAGATCAACTCCAACCCTCCGAGCCCCAACAGCAGGCCCGCCGTGAACGGGCGGCCCCGACGCCACGCCCGCCACCCAGATCGCGGGCCGGGGCGGATCGCCGTACTCACCGAGCCGCTCCCGGCTCGCAGCTGCCTTCACCCTGGTGCAGATCGATGGTGACACCGCGGGAGGTGATCGTCCCGGCCGTGAAGGCATGCGGTTGTGTGGTCACCGTGCTGCCGCTGACTTTCCGTGCGCCGACGGTGAACAGGCCGGTGGGCCGGTTCGGGGACACCTGCGGGGTGCTGAATTTCGCGCCGGTGAGCTTCACCGAGCGGGCCGTGGCCTTGTCCGTCTCCACCGTGAGGCCAGCGGCGGTGGAGTGCTCGATACGTACGACTGCCGTCACCGCTCCGACGACCGGCAGGTGGGCGGTGGAGGTGACGCAGGCACCCTCCACCGTGGCCTGTTCCATCCGCGTGGCCAGCGCCGGCAGCAGTCCGCCACGGCCGGAGGCGGCCGGGGAGGCCGACACGCCGACTGCGGACACCCGCGCCGCGTGGACCGTCACCGGCACCTCCCCCGCGAACGCAACCGATACGGCGCCCTCGGCACTCCCGGCCAGCAGGACGGAGGCACCCACGAGCAGGGGTGCCAGCGCCAGAGCGAAACGCCGGCGGCTCGTCCGCCCGCCGCAGGTCCTCATGGGTAATTCGTTGTCGATCACGATCAGCCTAACGACCATCCCGGACCGAAGTACCGCCAAACACACCATCGGCTGATACGTCATCGCAGCCAGTTGCCGCGCCGGGCACGGATTCCCCGGGTGCCGTTGGCTCCTGGACGAAGCGCACGGGATGCGCGGCGAGCCGACCTGGCCTCATGGACGCTTACGGGGGTGGCAGGTCATGGGCATCGGGCCCGGAGCGAGAAAGATGCCCACCCGCGGCCGGTAGCGGTGCCCCGGCGCGGTGCGCAGGGTCCAGTGGCCGGCGATGGTGGCCAGGGCGATGAGGATCTGGTTCATCGTCATCGCGTCGCCGATGCACTTGCGTACCCCGGCGCCGAAGGTGAGGTCGGCGCAGCGGGGCAGAGGCTTGAGGCGCTCCGGCAGCCAACGGTCGGGGTCGAAGCGCAGCGGGTCGGGGTGAACGTCCGGATTGCGGTGTACCGCGTAGTTGTTGTAGAGGAGCTCGGTGCCCGCCGGCAGTTCCGCCGGTCCGAGACGGACGGGCACGAGGGTGCGGCGGGCCAGCATCCACACCGCCGGGTACAGCCGCAGGGTCTCCTTGACGACGCGTCGGGTGTACGCGAGCCGGGCCAGGTCCTCGGCCTGCACAGGACGGCCCTGGAGGGCGGAGTCGATCTCGTCATGCACACGCTGCTCGATGTGGGGATGGCGGTGCAGCTCGTACAGGACGTGGGGCAGCACGTCCTTGAGGCCGTGGACGGCGGCGAAGAGCAAGAACAGCGTGTCGGCGATGATCTGCTGGTCGGTGAGCGGCTCGTCCGTGTCCGCGTACCGGGCTCGCAGGAGCTGGGAAAGGACGTCGTCGCCGCCGTCGCCGTGATGGCGGTGGTGGGTGAGAGCGGCGGTGACGGCGGCGCGCAGGCCGGTCAGAGCCCGCGTGAAGCGGCCAGTGCCCGGGACGTGCGTGAAATGGGCGAGCCGGGGAAGGGCCATGCGCCAGTACAGGCCCGCGGTGGTGTGCGAGGAAAGGCCCGCGATCCCGGCCACCACCCGGTCGTGGGCCGGGGTGTCTCCGCACAGGACGTATGCGTTGACGGTGTACGCGAGTTGCGCCATCGCCAGATCCACCCGGAGCGTCTTGCCGGGCTGCCACCGGCAGGTCGCTTCTTCGGTGGCCTGCCGGACCGCAGGTGTCCCGGCGGCGATCCGGTGCGGGTGAAAGGCGTGCTGCACGGCACGACGGTGACGGCGATGGGATTCGAACAGCGTCAATCCGCCGAACCGCATGTCCATCACCAGGCTGAGGCCGAACTGGGAGCCGATGCCCTCGCTGATCCGCCCCTGCGCAAAGCTGCGCGCGTCGGTCACCAGCATCTGCTGGAGCAGGTCCGGCGAGTTGACCATGTAGACGTCAGGAGTGAACAGGGGGCCTCGCCCCCGTACCAGCGGCCCCAGCCTGCTGAGCGACATGACGAAGCCGAGCGGATCACGTACGGCCTTCAGCCCGTGCCCCAGCAGGGGCAACGCCCCGGGAGCGGTGGGGACGGCAGGCAAAGGAGCGGAGGCAGTCACGGGCACTCTCCCGGATCGTCACGAGCACATTATGCGACGGGTAATGTACTGGGCGTGACGGGTAGGGGTGGTCGTGGAAGCCGTGTATGACGTGCTGGTCGTGGGATCGGGGTTCGGTGGAGCTGTCGCGGCGCTACGGTTGGCGGAGAAGGGGTACCGCGTCGCCGTCGTCGAGGCCGGGCCGCACCGGAGGCCGGAGAACTTCGCCGCCTCCCCGTGGCAGGCTCACCGCTTGCTGTGGGCTCCCTGGCTCGGGTGCCGGGGGATCGTACGACTGCGGGTACGGCGCCGGCTGGCCGCCCTGACGGGCATCGGAGTCGGCGGCGGCTCGCTCGTCTACGCGGGGGTGCACTACCTGCCGGACGCAGCCGTACTCCGGTCACCCTGCTGGGATCCGGCCGTCGACTGGGCTGCCGAACTCGCCCCGCACTACCGGATCGCGCAGCGGATGCTGGGCACCACGCCAGTGCCCAGGCAGGCGGCGGGCGACGACGCCCTGCGGGAGGCGGCCGACGCCCTCGGGGTATCCGGAACCGTGCACGCCACCCGGGTCGGCATCCACTTCGGCCCCCCCGACCAACCGGTGCCCGACCCCTTCTTCAACGGCCGTGGCCCGGCACGCAACGGCTGCACCCTGTGCGGACGCTGCGTCCTCGGTTGCCGCACCGGCGCCAAGAACTCCCTGGACCACAACTACCTCCATCTCGCCGAACTTGCCGGAGCCGACATCCGGCCCCTGACCGAGGCCCGCACTCTCGTCCCGCTGCCGGAAGGCACCTGGCAGATCCATACGCGCGGCGGCCATCCAGTACGTAGGAAGCGTGTGCTGACGGCACACCAGGTGGTGCTGGCGGGCGGCGCCTGGGGCACAGTGGAACTCCTGCACCGCTCCCGCCCTCACCTGCCGCGACTCTCGCCTGCGCTGGGCAGGCACACCCGGACCAACCGCGAGGTGTTCACAGCCGTCTGGGCCGAGGACTTCGACGTCGGCCCCGGCGTCGCCATCAGCTCCGCACTGCGGCCACACCCCGACCTGCTGGTACAGATGTGCCGCATCGGATCCGGCTCGCATCCGGCTGCGTTGCTCACCGCGCCGGTGCCGCTTTCCTGGCGGGACTTCGGCCGTCGCAGCGCCGTGCTCTTCGCCATGGAACAGCGGGACTCACATCTGACCAGCCACTACCGACACGGCCGGTTCGGCGGGCGGATGAGCTTCCGTCCCGGCAGCCCCGAACCCGAGCCAGTACGGCTGCCGGCCGCCGAGACCGTCGCCGGCCACTTCGCCCGCCTCATCAAGGGGCGGGCCCGCCCCCTGTGGAACACCGTCCTGGGACTGCCGGTCACCGCCCATCTCTTGGGCGGATGCCGCATCGGCACCGACCCCGCCACGAGTGTCGCCGACCCCTACCACCGCATCCACGGCTATCCGACCCTGCACATCGCCGACGCCTCCGCAGTTCCCGCCAACCTGGGCGTCAACCCGGCGCTGACAGTGACCGCGATGGCCGAGCGGGCCTTCGCCACCTGGCCCGACGCGGGCCGCCCCGATCAACGCCCGCACCAGCACGAGCCGTACCGGCCCATCCCCTTCCCCGCGACCCCGAGGACATAGCCCCCCGTGCCCCACCCACTCGTCGTCCGCCTCGGCACCACCCGTGCCTTCACCCGGATCGCCCCCCATGTGCTGCCTCGATGCGACCTGCTCGTCCACCGGCTCACCCGCGGTCGGCTGCTGCCCAGTCGGCTGTTCGTCGACACAATCATGCTGACCACCACCGGACATCGCAGCGGCCGTACGCGCACCACGCCGCTGTGCGCCCATCAGGATCCGGACGGCACCTGGCTCGTCGTGGCCAGCAACTTCGGCCGCAGCCGCGACCCGGCATGGAGCACCAACCTGCTACACGACCCCAGAGCCACGGTCACCACCCAGGCCCGTGCCTGGCCGGTCACCGCACGGCAGCTCACGACCCTCGAGAAGCAACAGCAGCGCCCCCGCATCCTGTTGGCTCTACCGGTATACGACACCTACGCCGCCCGCGCTGGCCGGCTCATCCGCGTCTTCTGCCTCACCCCGATCGCCGCTCAACCCACCGATCGAGCCCTCTTCACATGAGGACGGCACCGGCAAGGGGCTAGGCCGTGTATCGAAAGTAGATCTTGAGATGTGAATGATCACGGTTCACGGGGCGGGGTGATCTCACGGATGGACAGTGGGCAGTGTTGAAGCCGTTGTTGCCGAAGGGCACGAGGGCGGGGAGACCGCCCGTCTGGTCCCGGCGGCGGCTGATCGACGGCATACGGTTCCGGGTCCGTACCGGTGTGCCGTGGCGGGACGTGCCCGTCGAGTACGGGCCGTGGGGCCGGATCTACGACCTGTTTCGCCGATGGCAGCGGGACGGCACCTGGCACCGCATCCTCACCCGGCTCCAGTCCATGGCCGACGCGAAGGGTGCGATCAGGTGGGACTTGAGCGTCGACTGCACGGTGTGCCGCGCCCATCAGCATGCGGCCGGGGCCCGAAAGCAGGGCGACCTGCAGAAGGAACCGCCGGGCGGTGTCTTCGCCGAGCCCAGTGATCACGGGCTGGGACGCTCGCGCGGCGGGTTCACCACCAAGCTGCACCTGGCCGTCGAGCAAGGCCAAAAGCCCATGTCGATCGTGATCACGGCCGGCCAGCGCGGCGACTCGCCGCAGTTCGAACCAGTGCTGGAGAAGGTCCGCGTGCCCCGCATCGGACCAGGCCGACCACGCGTCCGACCCGATCGAGTCCGCGCCGACAAGGCGTACGCCTCCCGCAGAAACCGTGCCTATCTGCGCCGCCGCGGCATCAGCTGCACCATCCCGGACAAGACCGACCAGGCACGCAACCGCCAGAAGCTCGGCTCCCGCGGCGGCCGGCCGCCGTATTTCGACCCGGTCGACTACCGCGAGCGCCACGCGGTCGAGTGCGGGATCAACCGCCTCAAGAGGCACCGGGCCGTCGCCACGCGCTACGACAAGCTCGCGGTCCGCTACGAGGCGACCGTCCTCATCGCAGCCATCGACGAATGGCTGCGACCGGGGCCTTCAAGACTCATAAGGGCCGCCCCGGAAGTACATACTCCTGTGCGCTCGGGGGCGGTCACCGCGCCCGAGCGCAGCATCGGAGCGGTCAGCAGGTGCCATCCGTTTCGCCAGCTCCCGCAGCGTCTCGAGGCCGACCAGCACCTCCGAGCGATTGTCCGACCGTTTCATCCACGCTGGCAGCCGAGCGAACATCGACATCGTCGGCCGCACGCCGCCACGCTCTCGCAATCGCGCCCCAACGTAGGCAGACAGCTCGTCGACGTGCTCCTCGTTGTAGGCCCACAAGATGTGACCGGCGCAACGGGTTTGCAGCCACAGAGGCCTCTGGAAGAACGGATCCTCACTACCGCCCAGCACCGCGCCGACCAGCCCAGCCCCCTGCACCTCAGGTTTCCAGTCGGCGACAGCACCGCACCCTCCACAAGCCAGACGACGCGGCTGGAACAGGAGCTCGCTGAAGTATCTGGGATCAGAAAGGCCAGGCCGGGGGATCACGAGAGCACGGCCCCCGCATCGCGGACAGACCACAAGTATCCGACCCGCGAACCGCGCCAACCAACCCCCTGGGTCATAGTGACGAACGAGATCAGTACGCGGCTCGGAATCCATGACAGACACCATCGCAGGCCCGCGATACGAGCAGCCAACGGATTCTCGAACCTGCCCCACAGCTCGCTACCAGCCACTTTCGATACAAGGCCTACTGAGTTTTTCGTTAGTTCTGTGGTGGTGGGGGCTTCGGCAGTGTGAGCATGATGGTGTGTCTTCCAAGCCGCAGGATGCTGTTGCTGATGTCT
>NZ_JAGMUJ010000086.1 GCF_019049255.1 Streptomyces sp. AC558_RSS880
CCAGGCGGCCGGAGACGCGCCCCCCGATGCCGAAGCAGGGTCAGGGCTACCCGGATGTACCGGCGGCCAGGCGGCCGGAGACGCGCCCCCCGATGCCGGAGCGGGGTCGGGGTTGCCCGGATGTACCGGCGGCCAGGCGGCCGGAGACGCGCCCCCCGATGCCGAAGCAGGGTCAGGGCTACCCGGGTGTACCGGCGGCCAGGCGGCCGGAGACGCGCCCCCCGATGCCGGAGCGGGGTCGGGGTTGCCCGGGTGTACCGGCGGCAGGGCGGTCGGAGGCGTGCCCGCCGGTGCGGGGGGCATCGGGGTTTCCGGGTCCTCCGCGTCCAGGAGGCGGACCGCGTGGCGGCCGAGCTGGGCCACCAGGGCGCCCGGCAGCCAGGGGTCGCGGGAGCGGCCGTCGGCGACCGTGTCGTCCGCGCCGGTGCGCTGCAGGACCTGGTCCAGCGTGGGCCGCGCCGCCGGGTCCTTGCGCAGGCAGTCGCGTACGAGATCGGCGAGCCCTTCGGGCACCCGCTCCAGGTCGGGTTCCTCCTGGGCGATGCGGAACATCAACGCGTGCACACCGCTGTGGGCGGTGCCGAACGGGAGCGTGCCGGTGGCGGCGTGGGCGAGCACCGAGCCGAGGCAGAACACGTCACAGGCCGGTGTGATGCGGTCGCCGCGCACCTGCTCGGGTGCCATGAAGCCGGGCGAGCCGACGAGCGCGCCGGTGCGGGTGAGCCCGCCGTCGGTCACCGTCTCCAGCGCCCGCGCGATCCCGAAGTCGATGACGCGCGGACCGTCGATGGTGACGAGCACGTTGGACGGCTTGAGGTCCCGGTGGATGATCCCGGCGGCGTGGATGTCCTTCAGCGCGTGCGCGAGACCGGCGGCGAGGATGCGTACCGAACGCTCGGGCAGCGCCCCGTGGTCGTGTGCGACCACCTGCTGGAGGCTGGGCCCGGCGACGTACCCGGTGGCGACCCACGGCACGGGCGCCTCCGTGTCCGCGTCGAGGACCGGCGCCGTCCAGTCGCCGCCGACCTGCCGCGCGGCCCGCACCTCCTGGCGGAAGCGCGACCGGAACTCCTCCCGCTGGGCCAGCTCCTGGCGGACCAGCTTGACGGCGACGGTGCGTCCCCGGTCGGAGCGGGCGAGGTAGACCTGCCCCATGCCGCCGGCCCCGAGCCGCGCGAGCAGCCGGTACGCCCCGATGCGCTGTGGATCCCCGGGCCCGAGCTTGTCCATCGCCGCACCGCCTCCCCCCAATGAGCAACATTCCGAGAATAGTGCGGGGCCGGTACCCGGTGAGCCGGGTGACCTCTACGGTTCCGTAACAGGCGGTCCGAGTGCGTCCAGCACCGTGGACAGGCGTTCCAGCGCCTCCACCGCCCGGGCGAATTCCGTCTCCCCGTACGCCGCTCCGTACGCCTCCGCCAGCCGCTCCGCGAAGGCCGCGTGGCCGGGGTCGACGCGGCTGACCGCCGCGCGTCCCTCCTCGGTCGGGGCGAGGAGCTTGGCGCGGCGGTGGGCCGGGTTGGGCCGGTACTCGGCGAGTCCGCGCTCCACCAGCAGATCGGCGACGCGCTGCACGCTCTGCCGGGTGATGCCCATGGCCCTGGCGATCCCGGAGACCGGCAGCGGCTCGCCGAGGACCGCGCCGAGCACCTGCCACCAGGCGGCGGTGAGCCCGGCGGGCCGGGCCAGCTCCTCGGCGACCGCGAGGAACTGGCCGTTCAGCCGGAAGGTGCCGAGCGCACCCCTGCTGAGCAGGTCCTGATGCTCCCGGCTCACCGCGCCAGGGCCTTCGCGTACTCGGCGTACGCCTCGGGGTCGGAGTCGTGGAACAGCCGGTACCAGGCGTCGGTCACCTTCTCGTCGTAGACCCCGAGCAGCCGGAAGATCTCGCGGGCGAAGGCGACGGGCTCGGTCGGCCCGGCGGTGACGAGGCCGCCGTCGGTGACCGCGTCGGCCTCGACGTACCGGTCGCCGCCCGCGTAGCCGGTCGCGGCGAGGTAGAAGGGGGCGGCGCTGGTGTGCGCCCGTTCGTCGAGCAGCCCCTCGCGGGCGAGCCCGGCGGTGGCGCCGCAGATCGCGGCGACGGGCACACCGGCGTCGAGGAAGGCGCGGGCGGTACGGGCGAAGGGGGCGAGGTCGTCGCCCTCGTCCCAGCGGTCGGCGCCGGGAAGGATCAGCAGCGCGCTGTCCTCGGGCCGCAGTGCGTCGAGCGCGAGGTCGGACAGGACGCGGAGTCCGCCGATGCCGGTGACGGGCTCCCCGGCCGGGGTGACCGTACGCACCTCGTAGCCGGCGCGCGCGAGGTGCGCGGTGGCGTGACCGGTCTCCCAGTCGGCGAAGGTGTCGTAGAGGGCGAGGTGCACGGGCTTGCGGGTCATGACCGCTCCCTTGTGGGTACACCAACAGATGACAGCATCTTGTCATTACGACAGCTCACTGTCAATCGACATCGTCGACAACCTGTCGCGGAAAGTCCCCCACCGCAGACAGGCCGCCGATGTCGCGGCCCCACGGCCCCGGCCTACCCTCGGCCCCATGACCCCTCAGCCGAACCCCGAGGTCGGGGCCGCCGTCAAGGCCGCCGACCGTGCGCACGTGTTCCACTCCTGGTCCGCGCAGGAGCTCATCGACCCGCTCGCCGTCGCCGGGGCGGAGGGGTCGTACTTCTGGGACTACGACGGCCGGCGCTACCTCGACTTCACCAGCGGGCTCGTCTACACCAACATCGGCTACCAGCACCCGAAGGTCGTCGCCGCGATCCAGGAGCAGGCGGCGCGGATGACGACGTTCGCGCCCGCGTTCGCCGTCGAGGCGCGGTCGGAGGCGGCGCGGCTGATCGCCGAGCGGACCCCGGGCGACCTGGACAAGATCTTCTTCACCAACGGCGGCGCCGACGCCGTGGAGCACGCCGTCCGCATGGCGCGGCTGCACACCGGCCGCCCCAAGGTGCTCTCCGCCTACCGCTCGTACCACGGCGGCACCCAGCAGGCGGTCAACGTCACCGGTGACCCGCGCCGCTGGGCCTCCGACAGCGGCACGGCCGGGGTCGTGCACTTCTGGGCGCCGTTCCTGTACCGCTCCCGCTTCTACGCGGAGAGCGAGGAGCAGGAGTGCGCGCGGGCGCTGGAGCACCTGGAGACGACGATCGCCTTCGAGGGGCCGGGAACCGTCGCCGCGATCGTCCTGGAGACGATCCCGGGGACGGCGGGCATCATGCCGCCGCCCGCCGGCTACCTCGCGGGCGTGCGCGAGATCTGCGACAAGTACGGCATCGTCTTCGTCCTCGACGAGGTCATGGCCGGGTTCGGGCGGACCGGGACGTGGTTCGCGGCGGACCTGTACGACGTCGTCCCGGACCTGATGACCTTCGCGAAGGGCGTGAACTCCGGGTACGTACCGCTGGGCGGGGTCGCGATCTCCGGGGCGATCGCCGAGACGTTCGGCAAGCGGCCGTACCCGGGCGGTCTGACGTACTCGGGGCACCCGCTGGCCTGCGCCGCCGCCGTCGCGACGATCGAGGTGATGGCGGAGGAGGGCGTCGTCGAGAACGCGGCGACGCTCGGCGCGTCCGTCGTCGGGCCCGGGCTGCGGGAGCTGGCGGAGCGGCACCCGAGCGTGGGCGAGGTCCGCGGGACCGGCATGTTCTGGGCGCTGGAGCTGGTGCGCGACCGGGAGACCCGGGAACCGCTGGTGCCGTACAACGCGGCCGGCGAGGCGAACGCCCCGATGGCGGCCTTCGCCGCCGCCGCGAAGGAGGCCGGGATCTGGCCCTTCGTGAACATGAACCGGACGCACGTGGTGCCGCCGTGCAACGCGAGCGAGGCGGAGCTGAAGGAAGGGCTGGCGGCACTGGACGCGGCCCTGTCCGTGGCGGACGGCTACGTGGAGTAACCGCGCCGGGAAGTCGGCGTGAACGGGCGCGAGAGGGCGCGAGGGGGTCTCCCCCTCGCGCCTTTTTCGAACACCCCGGGGCCCGTCCGAACGCGTAAGGTGGCGTGCTCGTACACATCCGTGTGCACGTCACTCGAACGCGACGAGGGAGACGCCCCGACCATGCCCGGCTTCAGCGGCGGCGGTGCCGTGACCCGCAGCACCCTGCGGCAGCAGATCGCGGACGCGCTCCGTGACGAGGTGCTGGCCGGGCGGCTCCAGCCGGGGCAGGAGTTCACCGTCAAGGAGATCGCCGACCAGTACGGCGTGTCCGCGACCCCCGTCCGGGAGGCGCTGGTCGACCTGTCGGCGCAGGGGCTGCTCGACGCCGACCAGCACCGGGGCTTCCGGGTGCACGAGTACTCCGTCGACGACTTCCGGGGCATGCTCGAGGCCCGCACCCTGGTGACCGACGGGATGTTCCTCGCGCTGACCGAGGGCCACCTGGCCCATCTCCGGCCGGACGAGCCCCGGGTCGCCGCCGCCCTCGCCGGGGTGCGCAGACGCGGCGAGGAGGCGCAGCGCGCGGCCCTCGCCGGGGAGGTCACCGTGCTGATCGGCTACGACCTGCGCTTCTGGCGCGAACTCGGGTCCGTGTTCGGCAATCCGTACCTCACCGACTTCCTGCACCGGCTGCGCGTCCAGTCCTGGGTGTGTGTGGTGCAGCATCTGCGGCGGCTGCCCGATCTGCGCGGGCGCCTGTGGGCCGAACACACCGATCTGGTCGACGCCCTGTCACGCCGGGACACCGATGCGGCCCGCGCGATCGTCGAGTCGTACAACGCGCACGTGCTCTCCCTCATCGAGGGGCTGACAGCCGGTGGGATGGGTAAGTGACCCGCACCGGGGTCCGCACGGGGGGAGCCGCCCGCGCCGGGCGCCGCTACGCTTCCCTGACCACGACGAACACCCCGACCGACGTGACCACCGTGACCACCATGACCGCCGCGCTGCGCGAGGAGTCCTCTTTTGGCCTGTGACCTGTGGCTGGTACCGCTCGTCGACGTGTTGTGCCACACGCCCGACAACCCGTTCGCCGAGGAACTCGCGCAGTACAACGCGGTGCTCGCCGAGTCCGGCCTGCCACCGGTGCCGGTGTACCAGTACATGCCGGGACTGTCCGGCGAGGTGGCCCCGGTCGCGGGTTTCGACTACGACGCGCTGCACTTCCTGCGGCGGGTGTACCTGCTCCAGGTGTGCGGGCTGCCGGTCACGCCGGTGGACGAACTGGGCGGTGACTACGAGCAGTTGCTGGAGATGTTCGAGACGACGGCCCAGCAGTCCCACCTGGTCTGGCACTACGACCACGCGGGCGCGTACGTCCCCGTCGACTTCCCGCACCCCCTCGCCAACGACGAACTCCTCGCGGGCGGCGGCCCTCTGGGCTCCTCCCACGCGCTGCTGCGGGAGCTGGAGCTGGTCGCCCCGTCCATCGGCATCGACCCGGCGAACCCCCCGGCCGCGCCCGAACCGCCGCGCGGTCCGACCGAGTTGGAGGAGCCGGCCGTCCCCGCTCCGTACGACCCCAGCCCCTTCGCCCGCGAACGCCACGTCTGGCTGGGCCTGCACGCGGCGGCGACACGGAGCCTGGCGCAGGGGTCGATGATCGTCTTCAGCTGATCCCGGCAGGGGTCAGCCCAGCTGGGAGAGTCCCTTCTGGAGGTCCTCCACGTTCATGACGGGGCACATCTCCACCTGGGCGTTCATGTGGGTGAAGAACGGTTCGCCCACCGGGGGCAGCTCCGAGCTGTCCTGCATGTGGAGGACCAGCACCATCGTCCGCCGCCCGCCGATCGGACCGAAGTAGGCCGCCTCCGGCTGCAGCCGGTCGAGTATCCCCTTGACCTGGTCGGCCATCTTCCCGCTGCTGATCAGCTCGTTCGCCTTCTCGGTGTCCAGCGTCGCCTTGAGCATCACGCGCATCGCACTCACCCTCTTCCGCGTCGATGCACGCACTGAATGTCAGGATATGCCCGCTACGACGGAACCACCGGCGCCCCTCGTCGAGGGACGCCGGTGGCCGGCTGGAACAAACGGTGCTACAGGAACGAGTTGATCTCGATCGTCTCGTCGCGGCCCGGGCCCACGCCGATCGCGGAGATCGGGGCGCCGGACATCTCCTCCAGGGCCTTGACGTAGGCCTGGGCGTTCTTCGGCAGGTCGGAGAAGGACTTGGCCTTGCTGATGTCCTCGCTCCAGCCCGGCAGCATCTCGTAGACCGGCTTCGCGTGGTGGAAGTCGGACTGCGAGTACGGCAGCTCCTCGACGCGCTTGCCGTCGATCTCGTACGCCACGCAGACCGGGATCTGCTCCCAGCCGGTGAGGACGTCGAGCTTGGTGAGGAAGAAGTCGGTGAGGCCGTTGACGCGGGTGGCGTAGCGGGCGATCACCGCGTCGAACCAGCCGCAGCGGCGGTCCCGGCCGGTGGTGACACCGCGCTCGCCGCCGATGCGGCGCAGCGCCTCGCCGTCCTCGTCGAACAGCTCCGTCGGGAACGGGCCGGCGCCGACGCGGGTGGTGTACGCCTTCAGGATGCCGATGACCCGGCTGATCTTCGTCGGGCCCACGCCGGCGCCCGTGCAGGCGCCGCCCGCGGTCGGGTTGGACGAGGTGACGAAGGGGTACGTGCCGTGGTCGATGTCGAGCAGCGTGCCCTGGCCGCCCTCGAAGAGGACCACCTTGTCCTGCTCCAGCGCCTCGTTCAGCACCAGCACCGTGTCGGCGACGTACGGGGCGAGCTTGTCGGCGTAGCCCAGCAGCTCCTCGACCACCTGCTCCACGGCGATCGCGCGCCGGTTGTAGAGCTTGGTGAGCATCTGGTTCTTGGCGTCGAGGGCCGCTTCGACCTTCTGGGTGAGGATCGACTCGTCGTACAGGTCCTGGACGCGGATACCGACGCGGTTGATCTTGTCGGCGTAGGTCGGGCCGATGCCCCGGCCCGTGGTCCCGATCTTGCGCTTGCCGAGGAACCGCTCGGTCACCTTGTCCACCGTCACGTTGTACGGCGTGATGATGTGAGCGTTTCCGCTGATCAGGAGCTTGGACGTGTCGACGCCACGCTCGTTCAGACCGCTCAGCTCGGAGAGCAGGACCGACGGGTCGACGACGACGCCGTTGCCGATGACCGGCGTGCAGCCGGGGGACAGGATTCCGGAAGGGAGCAGGTGGAGGGCGTACTTCTGATCGCCCACGACTACCGTGTGGCCGGCGTTGTTGCCGCCCTGGTAGCGCACCACATAGTCGACGGAACCACCGAGCAGGTCCGTCGCCTTTCCCTTGCCTTCGTCACCCCACTGAGCACCGAGCAGCACAAGTGCGGGCACGCGCGTACACCCCTTCCGGGCGGGGCATGTCCAAGGTCAGGGGCGCACACGGAGGATCACCGCCGCGTGCACCGCGACCACCGTTGGCCGCCAACCGTCGGACCGGATGCCCCGGAATAGACGAAGCCCCTGGCGCAATAGCGCAAGGGGCTCTTGCACAAAGATGCTACCCGAGGAAGCGAGGCATGGCCGAGGTGGCGACTTCCAGGACCTCTTCCGCGACGTCCGATCAGCTCCTGGTGGTCATCGATCCGGTCGCCCGACGGGCGGACGGCGAGTCCGTCCGGATCGCGAAGGACGTGATCGGCGCGGGTGCGGCGGGAGCCAAGGTGTGTCTGCCGGACGGGCCGGAGGAGTTCGCCCGGATGCTGGCGCGGCGCGGGTCGCGGCGGCCGGTGGTGATCGGCGACGACCGGGCCCTGGTGCGGGCGGTGACGCTGCTGCACCGGCAGCGGGAGCTGGCCGACTGCGCGCTGTCCCTGGTGCCGGTGGGGGGCGCGGTCTCCCTCGCCCGGTCGCTGGGGGTGCCCACGGGGGCGGTGGCGGCGGCACGGGCCGTGCTGGACGGGGCCGAGCAGCGCATGGACCTGCTGGTGGACGACAGCGACGGGGTGGTGCTCGGCGCGCTGCGGATCCCGCCGCTCGGGGGTGTGGCACGGGTGCGGGAGGAGGCCGGCGGGGTGGGGCGGCCGTGGCTGCGGACGTGCCGGTCCCTCGTACGGACTCTGGTGCCGGCCAGGCCGTCCGGTGCCGTCTCCGTCCCCGAGGCGGGGCCGACGCGGCTGCGGGTGGAGGTCGACGGGGAGACGCTCGTCGATCTGCACCAGCCGGTGGAGTCCGTCTCGGTCGTCCCCGACGCCTCGGGAACGGCTCGGGTGGAGGTGCGTCCGGCGTCGGTGGGCGCGGAGGCGTCGCCACTGCTGGCGGAGGCCCGCACGGTGACGGTGTCGGGCGCCCACTTCCGGTATCGCGCGGACGCGGTGGTGTCGGGGCCGGTGGGGACGCGGACGTGGGTGGTGCGGGAGGGGGCGTGGGGGCTGACGGTGCCGGTGCGGTAGCTACCGTTTCAGGGAGCCTTGAACTCGGTGGTGTCGAGTGGAGACGGACCAGCCGCAACTCGGAGCATCCGATCGATTACAGGTCCGTGACCACTTCCCGATCGCCCCTCACTCCCGCCCGAACCGCTCCTCCCGATACACCCGCCAGCGCTCCATCATCGCCTCGACCTCCTTCTCCATGAACTCGAAGAAGGCCAGCGTCTCCGCCAGCCGGCGCCCCGCCGGGGTGTCCGCGCCCAGGCTGGTGACGCCCTCCCGGAGGGCGCCCTCCCAGCGCTTGAGGATGGCCTCGCGGTTGGTCAGGGCCTCGTACCACTGGTCGCCGTGGACTCGGTACCGCTCGCGGCGGGAGCCGGGCTCACGTTCGCGCGACACCATGTGCACCTGGGACAGGTAGCGCACCGCGCCGGAGACCGCCGCCGGCGAGATCTTCAGCTGTTCGCCCAGCTCGACGGAGGTCATCACCCCGGTGTCGGAGGCGAGCAGGGCCCCGAAGACACGGGCGGGCATGCGCGGGAGCCCGGCTTCCACCAGCTGCGCCGCGAAGTGCTCCACGAACCGTGAGACTGCCTCCGGGTCCCGGACCGACCCGCCCGGTTCCGCCATGATCCGATCATCTCCCCTGCTCGGACGCCACGAATCAGTCTAGCCATCTCTTTTACGCTTCCTTAACTTCACAAATTCCTGAAGAAAGCGTACGTTCCGAAACATGACGAAGGCCATCACCGTGTCCGGACTGCACAAGTCGTTCGGCCGGACCCACGCACTGGACGGTCTCGACCTGAACGTCGAGTCCGGCGAGGTCCACGGCTTCCTCGGCCCCAACGGCTCCGGGAAGTCCACCACCATCCGCGTCCTGCTCGGCCTGCTGCGCGCCGACTCCGGAGCCGCGCAGGTACTCGGCCGGGACCCGTGGACGGACGCCGTGGAGCTCCACCGCCGCATCGCCTACGTCCCCGGTGACGTGACGCTGTGGCGCAACCTCTCCGGGGGCGAGGTCATCGACCTGTACGGGAGGCTGCGCGGCGGCCTGGACCCGCACCGCCGGGCCGAGCTGGTCGAGCGGTTCGAGCTGGACCCGACGAAGAAGGGCCGCACGTACTCCAAGGGCAACCGGCAGAAGGTCGCCCTGGTCGCCGCGTTCGCCTCCGACGTCGATCTGCTGATCCTGGACGAGCCGACGTCCGGTCTGGACCCGCTGATGGAGGAGGTCTTCCAGCGCTGCGTCGCCGAGGAGCGGGAACGCGGGCGGACCGTGCTGCTGTCCTCGCACATCCTCAGCGAGGTGGAGGAGCTGTGCGACCGGGTCAGCATCGTCCGCAAGGGGCGGACCGTGGAGAGCGGTTCGCTCGCCGAGCTGCGGCATCTGACCCGGACGAGCGTGAGCGCCGAACTCGCCGGCCCGCCGAACGGGCTGGCCGGACTGCCCGGCGTGCACGACCTCGACGTACGGGGGCGGCGCGTGCGGCTCCAGGTCGACACCGACAAGCTGGACGCGGTGCTGCGCTCGCTGAGCGAGTCGGGCGTGCGGTCGCTGACGTCCACCCCGCCGACGCTGGAGGAGCTGTTCCTGCGGCACTACCAGGACGAGGCCGCCGAGAGCGGGGTGACCGCCCGATGAGCGCCGCCGCCTTCGCCGTACGGCCCGCGAGCTCCCGCCAGCTCGCGGGCACCGGCACCCTGCTGCGTTTCGCGCTGCGCCGGGACCGGGTGATGATCCCGGTCTGGGTCGCGGTGAACGCGCTGATGGTGCTGTCCATGCCGAACACGCTGAAGGGCCTGTACGGCACTCCCGCCGAACGCGCCGACCTGGTCGGCCAGACGGCCGGCAACTCCTCCCTGCGGGCCATGGTCGGCCCGGTCTTCGGCGACTCCCTCGGCGCGCTGACCGCCTGGCGGGTCGGGGTCTACGCGGGGGCGCTGGCCGCCGTGGTCGGTCTGCTGGTCGTCGTACGGCACACGCGGGACGAGGAGGAGAGCGGACGTCAGGAGATGGTGGCGTCCGGGATGGTGGGGCGCAGGGCCTCGCTGACGGCGGCGCTGCTCGCGGCGGCCGTCGCGAACGGGGTGCTGGCACTGCTGGTGACGGCCGGACTGGCCGGGCAGGGCGCGGCGGGCGCGCTCGCGTTCGGGCTCGGGATCGCGGGCGTGGGCATGGTCTTCGCGACCATGGCGGCGATCGTGGCCCAGCTGACGGAGAGCGCACGGCTCACGCGGGGGCTGACGGCGGCGGTGCTCGGGGCGGCGTTCGTGCTGCGGGCGGCCGGTGACTCCGCGACCGATGGGGGCACCTCCCAGGCTTTCGGCACTGGGGGAGGTTCGTCGCCGCTGACGTGGGCGTCCCCGCTCGGCTGGCTGACGAACCTGCGGGCGTTCGCCGGTGAACGGTGGTGGGTGCTGGGGCTGTTCGCGGGAGCGGCGCTGGCTCAGGGGGCGGTGGCGTACGCGCTCGCCGGACGCCGGGACCTCGGCATGAGCTTCCTGTCGAGCCGTCCGGGACCGGCCGCCGGGCGGCTGGGCGGCGCGGGGGCGTTGGCGTGGCGGTTGCAGCGGGGCGGTGTGCTCGGCTGGAGCATCGGGTTCCTGCTCGCCGGGCTGGTGTACGGCGGGATGGCGGAGGGGGCGGCCGATCTGGTCGGCGACAACGACAGCGCCCGGGAGATCCTCCAGCGGATGGGCGGTCAGTCCGGTCTCACGGACGTGTTCCTCGCGGCGATGGCCGGGATGCTGGGGCTGGTGGCCGCCCTGTTCGTCGTGGCGTCGGTGCTGCGGCTGCACGGCGAGGAGACCTCGGGGCGGGCCGAACCGGTCCTCGCGGGGGCGGTCGGACGGCTGCGGTGGGCGGCCGGGCACCTGGCGGTGGCGTTCGGCGGGGTGGTGCTGCTGATGCTGCTCGCGGGGGCGGGTCTCGCGCTCGGCCACGGCGAGCAGGCGGGCGCGATCCTGGGCGCGTGCCTGGTGCAGGTCCCGGCGGTGTGGGTGATCGGCGGGGTCGCGGTCCTGCTGTACGGGCTGGTGCCCCGGGCGGCGATGGCGGCGTGGGGCGTGGCCGGTGCGGTGCTGCTGATCGGCTGGGTCGGACCGGCGCTGGACGTACCGCGGGCGGTGCTGAACCTGTCGCCCTTCGGTCATCTGCCGAAGCTGCCGGGCGGGGGCATGGAGTGGCCCCCGGTGCTGATCCTCACGGCTCTCGCGGCGGGGCTGGTGGGGGCGGGGGTGGCCGGGCTGCGGCGCCGGGACCTGACGAGCTGAGGGGGCGATCAGTCCATGTACTGCTTGAGTTCCTCGGTGTCGAATTCGATGCCGACAGGATCCGGAACCACGACCCTCTTGCCCAGCTGACGCTTCTGGACGTTCCGGTAGCCGACCTCCGGATCCGGGTCACTGTGCACGAGGACCGAGCGGCGGTCGCGGTCGATCAGCAGGTAGACGGGGATCCCGGCCTCGGCGTAGGCCTGGGGCTTCTCCACACGGTCGTGATCGTGCGTGTCCGAGTCGAAGGAGGTGACCTCCACCGTCATCAGCACGCCCTTGGTGTCCGCCCAGCCCCCCTGACCCGCGAAGTGGGCGACGGGGGCGAGCACCGCGTCCGGCCGGGCCCGGCCCTTGCGGTAGGACTCCACCTTCAGCCCTTGCACCGGGCTGAGATCGAGTTCGGGCCTGGCCTGCATGCACTGACGGACCAGCCACATGATGATCGCGCCGTGATTGCCGTTGGTCACTTTCCTGAGCCCGATCCGTCCGTTGATGAACTCGAACCTGACGGTCTCGTCCTCACGCTCGACGAACTCGACGATCCGTTCGAACATGGCCACCGACAACTGAGATGACGCGCGCGCTCCGCCATAACCGTCGTGACTCCTCCCCTTCATGAATGAGGGGCTTCTCGCTATGCCGGTGTGGCTTCGCGACGGACCAGCCCGGCCCGTAGAACGTTCAGGGCGCCCACTGTGTCCGCGTGCGCGTGGTGGCCGCAGGCAACGCAGTGGAACTTCTCCTGCGTGGGCCGGTTCTCTTCGGCGGTGTGCCCACATTCAGGGCACCGCCGGGAGGTGTTGCGGGGGTCCACCGCCATCACTTGCCGTCCGGCTCCTTCCGCCTTGGCGGCCAGGATCGCGAGGAACACCCCCATCCGGCATCGGCGATCGAGCGGTTGAGTCCTGCTTTCGCGCCGGCCCCGTTGGGCAGGAAGCTGCCCGGTTGTTCGGGATCCGGCTTCGGCGCGGGGGCCTTGCTCATGTTGCGGATCTTGAGGTCTTCGTGCGCGATGAAGTCGTGCTCACGGACGAGGTCGAGCGCGGTCTTGTGCGCGTGGTCCAGACGCTGACGGCGGACCTTGCGGTGCAGCCGGGCCACGGCTTCCACGGCCTTGCGGCGCCGCTTGCTGCCGCGCTTGCACCGGCTGAGCGCCTGCTGTGCGGCTTCCAGCTTCGCGGCGGCCTTGTGTCCATGACGTGGGTTGGGTACGAATCCCCCGCCCGAGTCGGCGAGGAAGTTGGCCAAGCCCATGTCGATGCCGACCACGGAACCGGTCACCGGGAGTGCTTCGGGCGCGGTCTGCTCGGCGGTGAGGACGATGTACCAGCGGTGCCCCTCACGCTTCACCGAGATCGTCTTGACCTTGCCGGCCACGGGCCGGTGCTGGTGCACCCTGACGTGCCCGACGCCTTGAAGGCGGACGCGGGTGACGGGGTCGTGCGGGGTGGAGTCCCATCGGCAGCCGTCGCCGTCCTTCGGGAACTCCACGGTGTCGAACCGCTTGCCTGACCGGAACCGCGGATAGCCCGGCTTCTCTCCGGCCTGCACACGCCGGAAGAACGAGGCGAACGCCTTGTCCAGACGCCGGAGGGTCGCTGGTTGGCTGGAGAACGACCAGCGGCCCTGGCACTCGGGGTCGAATGCCCGGATGTCCTTGAGTTGGGCAGACTGGCCACCGTACCGGACGGTGGTCTTCGAGGCGTGCCGGTAGGCATCGCGGCGTTCCTGGAGGGCGCCGTTGTACAGGGAGCAGTGGTCGGCCAGCATCTCGCGCAGTGCGATCGTCTGACGGACCGTGGGCCGCATGAGGAACTTGTACGCCCGAATCATCCGGCCCACCCCTTTCTTTTCTGGTTTCAGCTTGCAGATCCTCCGCAGGCGGACACCAGCTTGACGAGCCATCCACGTCCCTCGCCGGAAGTCGGCCGGTGATCATCCGGACGGGTGATCACCCCACTTCCACGGCCAGCCCCTCCAGCCCTCTGATCACGAAGTTCGGCTTCCGCTGCGGCTCCGCCGCGAGCCGCAGTCCCGGCGTCTTCTCCAGCAGCGCCGTCATCGAGGCCGCCAGCTCGATGCGGGCCAGCGGTGCGCCGATGCAGTAGTGGATGCCGGCGCTGAAGGAGATGTGCGGGTTGTCGGCGCGGGCCAGATCCAGGCGGGACGGGTCGGTGAAGACCGCCGGGTCGTGGTTGGCGGAGCCGAAGAGCATCGCGATCTCCGCGCCCCGCGGGATCACCTGGCCGTCGATCTCGATCTCGTCGAGCACCCAGCGTTCGAAGAGCTGGAGCGGGGTGTCGTAACGCATCAGCTCCTCCACGGCGGAGGGGACGAGGGAGTGGTCCGCGCGCAGGGCGGCGAGCTGGTCGGGGTGGCGGAACAGGGCCCACCAGCCGTTGACCGTGGAGTTCACGGTGGCCTCGTGGCCCGCGTTCAGCAGCAGCACGCAGGTGGAGATCATCTCCTGCTCGGTGAGCCGGTCGTCGTCCTCGTCGTGGGCGGCGATCAGACCCGAGATCAGGTCGTCGCCGGGGTTCTCGCGGCGCTCGGCGATCAGCTCGCGCAGGTAGTCGGAGAACTCGACCGACGCCCGGACCGCCTTCGCCGCCGTCTCCTCCGGCGGGTTCAGCTCGTACATCCCGCAGATGTCCGCCGACCAGGGGCGCAGCGGAGCCCGGTCGGACTCCGGGATGCCGAGCATCTCGGCGATCACCGCGACCGGCAGCGGCTCGGCGACGTCCTTCAGCAGGTCGCCGCCGCCCGCCTCGACCAGCGCGGACACCAGGTCCTCCGCGAGACGCGTGACGTACGGCTTGAGGCGCTCCACCGTGCGCGGGGTGAACGCCTTCGACACCAGGCGGCGGATCCGGGTGTGGTCCGGCGGTTCGAGGTCGAGCATGCCGTGGTCGTTGAGGGTGTGGAACGGCTCGTGCTCCGGCGGCGGGGCGGTGCGGCCGAACTCCTCGTGGGTGAAGCGGTGCTGGTACGTCCGTCCCAGGCGCCGGTCGCGCAGCAGTGCCGAGACGTCCGCGTGGTGGGCGACCAGCCACTGGTCCGTCGGCTCGAAGTACCGCACCCGGCCCTGTTCCCGCAGCTCGGCGTAGGCGGGGTACGGGTCGGCGACGAACGCGGGGTCCCACGGGTCGAACGCGAGGTCGGGAAGGGCTGCCATGGACGGACGGTAGCCCGGCGCCCCGCCCCCTGACCAGGGTCAGCCCGGCGTCACCAGCCGTGCCTCGTACGCGAACACCGCCGCCTGGGTGCGGTCCCGCAGGCCCAGCTTCACCAGGATGCGGCTGACGTGCGTCTTGATCGTCGACTCGGCGACCACCAGCCGCCCGGCGATCTCCGCGTTCGACAGGCCCTGCGCGATCAGCACCAGCACCTCCGTCTCCCGCTCGGTGAGGTCGCCGTACGCCGCCTGCGCGGACGGCATCAGCCGCGGCGCCTCGGACAGCTTGGAGAACTCGGTGATCAGGCGCCGGGTGACCGTCGGGGCGAGCAGCGCCTCCCCGGACGCGACGACCCGCACCCCGTCGGCGAGCTGGCGGGCCGAGGCGTCCTTCAGCAGGAAGCCGGAGGCGCCCGCGCGCAGCGCCTGGTAGACGTATTCGTCGAGGTCGA
>NZ_JAGMUJ010000087.1 GCF_019049255.1 Streptomyces sp. AC558_RSS880
CAGGAGGCCCTGCCTTCATGCGCGTACCTGCGGAAGATCACCCGACCAGGAACCCTGTTCGATCCACACGTTCCAAGATCGGTTGAGATACGGCTTCTTACGCAAGGCGATGTGTACCGCACTGTGCGAAACCGGTACGGTCACCGCATGTCTGGGGAGCACAGCACACAAGGGACCGCACACGCGCGAGTTGGCGTGGTCAGCGAGGGACTGCCAGCGCAGAGTGGACCGCCGCTGACGGAGTTTGAGCTCTCGGTCGGCGAGCGCAAGATCCTCCAGTTCAAGAAGAAGCCTCAGATCACGGCCGTTGCCGAACTGGTGTGGAACGCCCTGGACGCCAACGCCACCGAGGTCCAGGTCGAATTGCATCGTTCCGACATGAAAGCGATCACTGACGTCGTGGTGACCGACAACGGTCACGGCATGACGCCCGAGCGAGCGCGCACCGCTTTCCAGGCATACGGCACCACCTGGAAGACCAGCAGGACCCACACCGAGGGCGGAGAGCGGATCCTGCACGGCCGCAACGGTGAAGGGCGTCTCTTCGCCTTCGCCCTGGGCGACCGGCTCACCTGGGAGTCGGCGGCCGTGGTCGACGACGCCCTGGTCGGAGTTCGGATTACTGGCAACGCTGACCACGCCACCATCTGGCAGGTGGAGGAGACCGATCCGCCCCGGGAAAGATCCGGCACGACAGTCCGAGTCTCCGTGCCCCAGGGCAAGCCGCTCAGCAGTCTGGAACGTGACGACGCCGCTGCGAACCTCACCGCGAAGCTGGCGTTCTACCTCCGGGCCTACCCGCACGTGCACGTTACGTTCGACGGCAGACGGCTCGACCCCAGCGACATCATCGTCGGCGAACCCGTCGACCTGGAGCTGGACCTCTCGGAGGAGTACGCCGGCGAAGACCCGTCCCCGGTCGTCACCTTCGTCGAGTGGAACAAGCGGATGAGCGACCGCAAGATGCTCCTCTGCAACGCCGACGGCATCGCCCTGGGAGAGCACGGCAGCGACTGGTCCGACGGCATCATCAGCTTTACCCCCTACCTGCGTGCCAACCTGTTCAACGGGCTATCGGTCGACGACTTGCACGGCCTGACCATGTCCCACTCCGGGCTCCTGGACGCGGCCGTCAAGGCCGTCCAAAAGCACCTGGCGGTACGCGGGGCCCAGATCTCGGCAGAAGTCGTGCGGCAGCTTAAGACCGAAGGCATCTACCCTTACGACGACCAGCCAGCCACCGGCGCACTTGCCATAGAGCGCCAGACCTTCGACGTCGTTGTCACAGCAGCCCGCCATGCGCTGCCCACCAGGGGGCCGGCGCGCAATCTTTCCGTCAACCTCATCCGTACCGCTCTGGAGAGCAGCCCCGGCGACCTGCACACCATCCTCGAAAAGGTCCTGGCGCTCAGCGACGATGACCGCCGGCATTTGAAGAATCTGCTCGACAGCACAGACCTCACTCACGTCATTGGCGCGGCCACCACGGTCACCAACCGCCTGAACTTCATCCAAGCACTGCGCAAGATGCTCGCCGACGAACACCTGCGCAAGAACCTGCGCGAGGTCGACCAGCTCCATCCCATGGTCAACAAGAACTTGTGGCTGTTCGGTGAGGACTGGCACATGACCAGAAGTGAAATGGGGCTCACCAACGTCCTGCAAGCCCACCTGGAAGACCACCTTGGTGAAGATGTGGTCCTGGAGCACGAGCTCGAAGTCGTGACCCAGCCCGACGGGCGTAGCGGCCGCGTCGACATCCTGATGTTCCGCAGCCGCCGGGACGACAACTCCACTGAACGCCTCGTCATCGAGCTCAAGCGCCCCACGGTGCAAGTCGGCCCGAAGGAACTCGCACAGATCAAGGGCTACGCCCAGGCCATCGTCGACGATCCGCAGTACAGCGGAGTCGGCTGCAAGTGGCGCTTCTACCTTGTCACCTACGACTACTCCGACAAAATCCTTCGCGACATCCGGCAGAAGGACCGCCCTGCAGGCCTCGCCGACGTGCAGGAAGAATACGAAGTCTGGGTCAAGAGCTGGGGCGAGATCCTCGACGCTGGGGAGAGGAAGCTGCGGTTCTTCCAAGAGCAGCTGAACTACGAGGCCACCGACGACCGCGTCACTCAGCACCTGCGCGAGAGCTACTCACATTTCATTCCTGACGCCCTGGCGCAGCCGTAGGACGAAGCAGGGGGACCGGCTCGGAAGGCGCAGGGCAAGAGAAGTAGTGAGATCCCGAGGCGTGGTCTCGGGACCTCACGCAATCTGGCTCAGAGGCCGGACAACGGCCGTGTCACGCATCACTTGATGCCGAGCTTTCGTAGGGCGGTGAGGTGGTCGGCGTCCAGCCGGTCCCTCTTCGATTTGGTGTTCGAAATCCATACGCCCAGTTTCACGGCGACCGGTTCCGTCTCGCCGTCGACCGTGATCTCTTCGCTGTGGCCGCGTAGGACCGGTCGGTGGGCGCCTTCCCGCTCCACCCACTGCGCGAGCGCCGCGAGGCGCCGCTGGAAGGCCTGCTGTGCCTTGATCAGCCCCTTTGCCACGTTCCCTGGTCGCCGGATCGGGAGACGGCATCTGAACGGGCTGCACGCCCAGCTTGGACAGCCATTCCTGCTGCTCGGTCGACAGCAGCTTCCAGGTGCTCGGGTTCTTCTGCCGCTTCAGCCACTCGTCCAGGTCGTCGCCCTCGAACAGCACGCCGGGTTGGATCTCGGGCAGGGCGCCGTCGGCGTCGACCAGGTCCGCGAGCACGCGGTAGTGCCGCTGCCAGTCCAGCGGCCAAGGGCAGTTCCAGTCCGGGTCGATCGCGGCCAGCTGCGCCGCGTGCGATCTCTCGGGTTGGTGTCGGTGGTGGTGAGAGTCGGTCCTGCTGGTCCAGGGGTTGGTGTTACGGGGCTGGTCAGTGGGTGTTTTTGGGTGGGTGGGCTGCTGTCATGAGGTGAGAGATTGAGGGGTGGGATCGCTGTCGTGGGGCTTTATCGCATGGCAGCTGATGCTGTCTCAGGTCGCGTTTGAGATCTGCCATGTCCTGTGGCGGGAGTGGTCGTTGAGCCTGCCGTGACCGGTATTGGGGGGTATCCGTCGGACCTGACCGATGAGCAGTGGACGCTGGTGGAGCTGTTGCTCCCGCCGCCACGGACTGGGCCGAAGGGCGGGCGACGCGAGAAGCACTCGCGACGACGGATCGTGGACGCGATCTTCTACGTGGTGCGGACGGGCTGCGCTTGGCGGCAGCTGCCGAAGGACTTCCCGCCCTGGCAGACCGTGTACTGGTACTTCGTACGCTGGCACGACGAGGGCACCGTCACCCGAGTTCACGACGCCCTGCGCGCCCAGGTCCGCCGGGTCGAGGGGCGAAGCGAGGAGCCCAGTGCCGGGCTGATCGACTCGCAGTCGGTCCGCACCGCTGACACCGTCCCCGCAGCCACACGCGGTTTCGATGCGGGCAAGAAGGTCAAGGGCCGCAAGCGGTTCCTGGTCACCGATACTCTCGGCTTGCTGCTGGCCGTTCACGTCATGACCGCGAGTATCCAGGACCGCGACGGAGCCAGGCGTCCGCTGCTGTGGGCCCGGCTGGACCACCCGTCTGTGCGGAAGGTCTGGGCCGATCAGGGCTTCGCCGGCCGCCTGGTGGACTGGACCGCCCAGGTCCTCGGCCGCGAGCTGGAGATCGTCCGAAAAGACCCCGGCCAGCGGGGTTTTCGGGTCCAGCCCAAGCGGTGGGCGATCGAGCGGACCTTTTCCTGGCTGACCGCCCATCGCCGCCTGGCCCGCGACTATGAGCACCATCCCGCCCACGCCGAGACCATGATCCGCTGGGCCATGATCAGCGTTATGGTCCACCGGCTTGCCCGGGGATGCCCGGCCACGCGTCCAGGTCCTCGCCCCCTGCGCCGCATCGCTGAGGAGCAGAACCAGACCCGTAAGCGATGATCGCTGCATGGAGCGTGTCGTAGACCTCGATGAAGCCGCTGCCGCCGTCGCGGACCGCCTACCTGCTTGGCAGGCCGCGGGGCTGACTGCCGAGCCCGTAACCTGGCGCGACGAGGCGGCCCGGTGGCCCCAGCAACCGAAGACAGAGCGCTCCCAGGTCAACGACCCCGACTCGGTCGGCATTCATCTGCACGGTCCGAATGAGGCCGAACTCCTCGTTGTCGTCTACCGCGGCGGGTGGGCCGACATCGACTACATGGTCGATGCCGACGACGCAGGTGTGATCCCCGCCCCCACGGTGGTCTCCGCTCAGGCGTTCGCCTCTCTACTCGACGCCTGCATCACTCGTGTCTTCGGCATCAGCTACGACGTCAAGTAGAGACCAGATCTCAAACGCGGTCTCAGAGGTCGTTTTCACCTGTAATGCATTGTTATAGCCGGTTTTCTGCGGTGGGCTGGTGTGGTGTTGATGAGGCTGCCGATCCAAGTGGGGCTCAGGGG
>NZ_JAGMUJ010000008.1 GCF_019049255.1 Streptomyces sp. AC558_RSS880
GCACGGCCCGCTGGGTATCGGTCACCGACAACGGCGGAATCTTCGGACCCGGACGACTCATACCGAACCAACGACGAATCTCCGACTCAGGTCACTAGAGGCTAAATCCCAAGCTAGAAGAGGTCGGCCGAGGTGCTCTGCGTGAGGTTCTCGACGATGGTGCGCAGCCACGGGCTGCGCACGGCTGGCAGCCGGACCAAGGTGTGCAGGAACGTTCCCCGGTCGGCCTGGAACAGGTGGTTGGGGAGCAGCGGGAGCGGGTCGTCGCGGAGGACGTCTTGGGGCATGCGGCCTGACGCGGGAGCCGGCAGGTAGGGCTGGGGGGAGACCAGCCACAGCCACACCCCCAGCGGCAGGGGGACCAGGTATGCCGACGCGGTCGGGTTGGCGGGGGTCCAGGTCTGGCCTGTCTGGGGATGGACCGGTACGAGGAGAATGTTGACGCCCGCGTCCGGGGATGACTGTCCCGGGCCGGCCAGGACGGCGCGCCGCTTCGGAGTGCCTGCGGGCAGCAGGGTGTCGAGTGCGCGTTGGAAGACGTCTGCGGTCGGACCGTCCGGGACCTTCACCGGCTGTCCTTGGGAGGCGACCAGCAGGTGGGCGAGCGCATGGCCGGCTGCCGCCTCCCACTGCGGGCTCCACGACCAGTAGTGGTTCGACCCCAGCCGTCCTGCCCACGTGGCAATCGGCTCGAACGGGGGTGTTCCCTCCCCCTTGTCCGCCAGCTTCGCCCAGGAGAGGGGAGCGGTGTGGATACCGTCGACGGGGACGGGGTGCACGGCGTCCGGGCTGAGCCGCACTGCCTGCCAGAGTGAGCAGTCGTCGATCCTGGTCGCCACAGGGAGGGCGCACGTCTCGCAGGCCATGTTGGGTCCGTCGGCTCCGTCGAGGCCGCAGCAGGCACCGCCGCGTTTCTCAGGGATCAGCCGGGTTCCACGGATATCACCGGGCGCGATGACACTCACTCCGGGCGTGCTGTCGGACAGGGCGTACACCGGCGCGTAGATGCCGCGTGCCTCCGCCTCGCCCGGGTCGATCTCGTCCCACATCCGCCACGGCCCTCCCCAGGGGTCCGGGTCGACGGCGAACGTCCCGGACTCCATGAGCACCGGAAGCTGGGCCCCGTTCCCGTACTTCTGACGGGCGTGGACCGGCAGTGAGACCTGGGACAGCGGGGTGGTCAACTCGGCACCGCATCCCGCACACACGAAAATGAACAAACGTCCTCCACCTGGGAAACAGACGCATCGTCGCAGCTCGCCGGCAGCCAGCCAACATGTTTTCTCATCCGTTGCGGGAACGGCACCCGTCACCGCCGTGGAATATCAACGCCGCGCGGGCAAGTGCCAACCGCCGCCTCCGGTTGTGACTGCGGCATGCGACGCACTCAGCGTTCGAATTCGTGCCGCTGCTCACCGCCGCGAGCCTGACCCTGACCACCCTGGCCCCGCCCGGCTGCTCCACCAAGACGGCGGGCTGAATGTCCAGCGCCATCCGCCTGGGCCTGGCCACCGGCACCGCCCTGGCCGCAGGACTCGGCGGGCCCCTCACCCTGCCGATGCTGGCCGCCGCCCTGTGCACCCTCCTCCTGACCCCTCGCCTTGCCCCCGCACCCACGCCGGCCACCGCCTGACAGCCGACCGCACCGCAGCGGCCGCGACCGAGGAGGAAAGCACGACGAGTCCAAGAACCCACCAGAGCGAGGAGGCGGCCTGCCGCGGCACCGGTCCAAATGAGCTGTTTCATGGCGGTACGCCGCCGGATGCCTGTGCGTGGCCACCACGTGGACGGCCATGTACAGGCACCCGGCGGCGTCCCTTCAACATCTCACCAGCTGAGCGCTGTTGCCCGGCCACACGCGGCACACTGCAACCGGCGCCCGGCCCGGCCGGCATCACTGTGCCGGGCGAGAGGGTCAGGCCTGCGCCGGCACCTTCTCGGTGTTCTCGGCCTCCTCGGCACCGGCCGTGGAGGCGGCCGGCGCCGCCTTCACGGCCACGCCGTCCGCGGTGGGCGCGGACTCCACCACGGTGTACAGCACGGTGTTCTTCTGCTTGCTCCGCTCGATACGGTTCTTGGCGACCAGCCGCTCCAGGGTGTTGCGCACGGTGTTGATGTCACGGGCCCGCTCGGGGTATTCCCGCTCCAGGTCGCCTGCGACCTCGCTCGCGGTGCGCGGCTGCCCGGCGTACTTGCCCAGGACGGCCAGCAGCAGCTCACCCAGAGTCGGCTCCCCGTCCCTGACCACGGTCTCCTTCGCCGCCGGCACCTTCTTCGCCGTCGTCTTATTGGCCGTGGGGGCCTGCTGCGCCGTGGTCGGCTTCCTGGCTGCGGACTTTTTGACAGCCGTCTTCTTACCCGCGGTCTTCTTGGCCGTGGTCTTCTTCGCGGATGCCTCAGCCTGCTTGTCCTGCCGCTGCGGCACGGCCGCGGATGCTTCAACGGCCGACTCGGCCGCTTCAGTCGCTTCGGCCGGCCCGGCGGGCCCAGACGTGCTGTCGTGCGGCTGCGCCGACTCGTCCTGGGGCACCCGGGCGCCGGCCTTGCTCTCGTCCGGGACAGACAGCGTCTGCAACGCCTTCACCAGCCAGGCTTCGTCGATCACGAGCTGCTCAAGACGCGCCCGCAGACGGGTCTGTTCCTCCCGGTTGGCCTCGAGGTGGTTGGCGAACTGCTCCGCATACTGACTCTGCAGACTCTCAGTGGTGGGCTGCTGCTCGGTGGCCACGCGCCGAACTCCTTCACACAGGGGATATCGCTGCCGGATGCTACTCACCCCAACGGGACCCCGCCGCTGTCCTGGGCAAACACCACCCTTGTGACATTGCCGCGGCACCGGTACACGAAAGTGCGCCGAACGCCGAAATCCCGCTCCGCGCGACCCGAGAAGTCATCCGCGGCCCCCTGCGCCCCGCCCGGCAAAACACCCACCATCGAGTCCGGCCGACCGCCGACCCCACAGGCACCGTAAACCACATCGCAGTGGCCGCGACCTGCGCAATAACCTCGGTGCCACCGCCGAGCCATGACGGAAAGACAGGATATGACGAGCGCGAACACCCACTGGCACGAGGACGCGGCCTGCCGCAGCGCCGACCCGGAGGAGCTGTTCGCGGACAGCGCCCGGCAAAACCGGGCCAAACGCATCTGCGCGGGCTGCGCGGCGCGTACCGAGTGCCTGGCGGAGGCACTCGACAACCGCATCGAATGGGGCGTGTGGGGCGGCATGACCGAACACGAACGCCGAGTACTGCTGCGCCGCAGACCGGACGTCGTCTCATAGCGGCAGCTCCTGCAGAGCGCTCGCCATGAACAGGAACAGCCGCGAGCCAGCTGACCGGCAGCCGGACCGTGCCCGCACGCCGCCCTTAAGAGCTCGGCTTCGGCTCCGGCATGACGTGCTGGCGCAGGTTGCGGGACTGGAACAGGGGGAGCCAGACTGGCCCGTCGCCGGTTGACCGTGGGCGGGTTGGCTCGAAACACCACCTCATCACCGACGGACACAGCACTCCGCTCGCGGTCCTGTTGACCGGCGGAAATCGCGACGACGTCACCCAGCTGCTGCCCTTGCTCGACGCGGTCCCGCCTGTCCGTGGCCGCGTCGGACGGCCGCGCCGCAAGCCCGACTCGCTGTTCGCGGACCGCGGCTATGACCATGACGTCTACCGTGATCAGGTCCGGGCTCGTGGCATCGTCCCGGCGATCGCCCGACGAGGAACCACAGAGCTTTCCTCAAACTCGCCTGCTGCCTCATCACCCACCGGCAGCTCAGGACGTTGTGCTGACCTTCGACGCAGGGCTGCTGGGCGTCCCGTGGATGTCCGCGGCCCGTGCCATGATCCGGCCTCGTGAGTGATCGTTCGCTTTCTCCGGCCTGGCTGGCCTCATGGACCGGCAGGGTCTCGGAGAACCTGAAGGCAATGACAGACGAGTTCGAGCGCCGGCACGGCTTTCCCCCGGGAGTCAATGAGGTCCGGCTGGCCGACCACGCCGATCAGGCCGCTGCTCGCACGCTCGCCCAGGTCAGCCTCGTCCCTGCCGACCTGGTCACCTTCTACGACAGCATCGGCGAAGTCACCTGGGCGGACGTCGGCAATGGCTACTTCGTTGACCCGGCAGCCGATGTCCTTCTGAGGTTCAAGCAGCACGGCACTGTCGATGTCGGCGCGGACCAGAAGGACGGGGGGCTGGTCATCGGCTCGAACGGTGGCGGTCTGTCCTATGTCGTCGGTCCTGGCGGAGTGATCTACCGGACGCGAACGGCGTCGCTGGACGAACCCAAGCTCGACCAAGTAGCTGATGACCTGCGGAAGTTTCTCGAGCTGCTGGAGCGATCCCTGACACGGGTCGTCGCCAACGACGAGCCGGGATGCCTGTAGCTGGTGCCTCAGCAGTTCATTGTGTTAGCCGCTGTCAAAAGAGCGCGCGGCACGCCGGACCGACTGGTGCCCGGCGGGCCCTCGCGCGGGGGGGGGCGTGGCCGCGCCGGGCGTCTCCCGCCAGGCGGGACGCCCCGCACGATGCCCACCCGGCTGCTCCCGCCCGGCGGGAACGCTACGGAAACCGGATCTTCGGACCGGGGTCGAGCGGGCAGGCTGCGGCCAGCCGCCACTCCCGCTTTCCGGGTAGCGCGGTATTCCGCCGCCGAGCAGAAGGCCTCCTGCCGATGAGTGAACAGCCCGCCTTTGCCGACGACTTTTCCGCCTGGCTGACCGAGCGGGGAGTGGACGCCTACGCCCTGGTGTGGGTGGCGCGGGCAGGGGAGTCGGCCGGCTGGCCCGACAGCGAGGTTCCCCGGGTGGGGGAGAGCGGGATCGCCCGCCTGGGCGCCGACCTCACGCGCCTCACGCTGGAAGAGGTCACCCACGGCCCACAGGAGACACTGCGCCGCTGGCTCCAACGGGACGACGGAGCGCGCACCCTGACCATCGTCAGCGCTGACTCCGGCGGCCTGTGCGAGCACACCCCCGGCGAGCTGGCCGCCCGGCTGAGAGACGACCCGGCAGGCGACCAGACCCAGCTCACCGGCATGCTGGCCGACTGGCTCCACCGCACCGAACTGGTCGAGGACTGGCAGAGCGCGGCGTCCCTGGTCGTCGACGTCCCCGTGCTGAAGGAGACAGCCGACTGGCTGCTCGACCAGATCGCCCTGCGCGACGCGTCCGCCCAGCAGCTGCGGGCCGTCCTTGAGCCGGACCTCACCGACTACCTGCACGACCGGCAAGCCGCCCCCTCCCTGCCGGACGCCCCCGCCCCTGTGCTGGACGCACCGCGCACCGCGCATCTGGCCCAAGCCCGCGAGACCGTCCGCACCTACACCGCCGCCGTGCACGCGGGGCACTTCCAGCAAGCGCAGTACTTCCTCGACACCTTCCCCGCCCCCGCCCGCCCTCTGACCATCAGCGGCCCGGCCGCCACCTGGCGCCAGCACTCGGCCACCGCACGGCAAGCCGTCACAGACCTGGCCGCGCAGCGCGCCGCGACCACGGCCGAGGACAACATCGCCTACGTCACCGACCCCGAACTGCTGCACGCCCAAACCTCCTACCTGGCCGCACGCGAGGGCCAACTGCACCTCCTGCACGACGCACTGGGCCGCCTGGCCTTCCCCGCGCCCACCCCCGTGGTCGACCTGCCCGAGGACCTTGTCCCGGCCGTCGCCGCGCAGACCCAGCGCCGCCTCATCGAGGCCTTCGGCACCCCCAAACGGGCCTATGAGGTCCTCGACGGCCGGATCGCCTACCTCCAACAGCAGCCCACCCCCGCCCACCGGGCCGAGGAAACCCCCACCGAACTCGCCCTGCTGCACAGCGCCCGGACGGCCCTGCAGACACAGCTGACCGGCATCGCCTCCACCTCGTTCGACGGAAACGAAATCGCCCGCCGGGTGAACGAGGTCATGGCCAACTCCCGGAAGGACCCACAGTGGCGGCCCTTCTCCGCGGAGGACAACGAGCGCCGCGCACAGCGGTTCCAAAGTCTCCGGGCCAGCGCTTTTGAGGAGGAAACGATCACCCCGCCCGGATCCGGCATACGGCCCTGATGCGACAGCCCGGGCGAGCGGTCACCGCCGTGGGGCGGCCGGACACCGGCATCCGGCATATGAGGGCGCGCAACGAAACAAAAGCGGGGAACCGCCCCGTAAGGCGGCTCCCCGCTGGTCCTGCTCCCGGTGTCTGGAAGCGACCGAAGAAGCAAGACGTCCTGATGAAATCACGCAACGCCCCCGCCCCGGTAATCGTCTGCCCGCCCCGGGGACGCTCAGGCAGCCACCGGCTTCATCTCCGCCCACGCATGGCCGCCTGGCCAACCCTCACGTGTGACTGGGCGCCGTAATTGCCCTTCGAGCAGGCTAGTTGTCGGCGTACAGGTGGACGTGGGCCGTCAAGCACTGAGCCGTGACACGCTAGTTGGAACCTGGTCATGAGAGTTGGAACCAGTGCGGCCGACGCCGACTAGGCTCACCGCCATGTCCGAGCCAACCCCTGCCCCTCGCATGCAGTCCTTGATCAACCAGCTCCAGCCGGGGGCTGTGAGAACGGTGAAGGTCATCGGGTTTGACGGAGCGGACGTCCTGGTGGAGCTTGTGGATGCCGACGGAGGGACCGAGATCGGTCGGATTCCTCGACAGGAGGCGTCGATGCGTCGGATGGAACATCCATCCGAGCTGTTTGAGGTCGGCCAGGAGATCAATGCCGAAGAGATCGGGCGTTGGCGCGAAGGGCAGCTGCACCTCTCTGCCAGGGCGTGCGAGATTCCGGCCTTGCGGTCCTTTCTCCTCTCGTTTGAATGAGGGCAGGTCGTCGCTGGGACGGTCTCCGAGGTTCACAACTTCGGGGTCTTCGTTCACGTCGATGGCGAACCGGACGGCCTCTGCACCGGCTTCATCCGGGTGCCGGACCTGACGTGGGGCTGGATCAACCACCCCTCCGAGGCAGTCGAAGTCGGCCAGCGGATCACCGCTGAGGTGATCATTGCCGAGACGCGCTCCGGGCAGGTCACGCTCTCGTTGAAGGCTCTGCAGGAAGATCCACTCATTCGGTTTGCGGATCAGGTCGGTCGGGTTCTCACCGGGTCGATCACTAAGATTGTTCCTTTTGGCGTGTTCATGCAGCTTGCTCCCGGCGTTGTGGGGTTCCTTCACCTCTCGGAGCTGGCTGACGAGCCGGTCGAGACCCCGGATCAGCTTGTCGATGAAGGCGAGCTGCTCACGGTGAAGGTCGCCGAGGTCGACCTCCAGCGTCACCGGGTGCGGCTGGGCGTCGCTGGCGGAGTGGACAGAACCTAGCGAATGGGCATGCTGGTGCCCGATTTGATCTTCTCGATGAGGGCGTCGCCGTGCTGGCGGAGGAGTCCGCGTAGGGCCGCGTAGTGGTTCAGAGCGGGGGGGCGGGAGAGTTGGAACCAGGTGTTCGCCCGGCGCTGTTTCCAGGCTTGGCGAGTGTCCGGGGGCTGTGCGGCTTCGATGTGCCGTGGCGCGTAGAGCGGCTCGCCGCAAGCACGGATGAAAGTGCACCGTCGTTGATGCGGTGACGTCGGTGCCGAGCGCGTCTTCCACCGTCCTGCGTGTGGTCGACAATGAGCGCATGGACGTCCCCGGGCTGGCGGTAGACGGCTCTGCAAGCCGGCGGGCGCAGCGGTTCGTCGAAGTGGAGGGCATCCGCGTCCACCGGCAGGACATCCGACGACACCGAGACGCGTGGATCGGACACGGGATCCCCGCTGCGGAGATCGACCGGGCCGCCGCCTTCCAGGACCGCTGGGGCGGCCTCGCCCTGCCGCCGCGCGGTTCTACGAGGGCGGTTTGCTCATGGCGGCCTTCAGGGCCGGTAGCACCTCCCGGTGACCCAGAGCTGGATCATGCCCTCGTTCGGGCGCTCCTTCGCCGCGAGCTCCGTGGGCAGCGGCACGGGCCGGAACATGATGGTCCACGGCCCCGACGTGGCCTCGATGGAGTCCTGGTCATCGATCACCCACCCGGTGCGGCGCAACTGCTCGGTGATCTTCAAAATCTCGGCGCGGCCGGGCACCGCGCGGGTCAGCACCATACCGGCCGCCCGGCAGGTGGGAAGCTGCTGCGTCGCGTGCTCCTCGTCCATCAGGACGCGCGCGCGACCCTCTCCCACGTCCTGCGACGCCAGGTGCAGCTCGCTCAGGACCTGATCCAAAGTCTGTGCGGCCGCCGCCGGCGACCGCTCGGCAGCAGCGGACGGAGAGGACGCAGGTTCTGCCGTCCGGTCTGTCTCACCGGCGCCCGCGCAGCCCGCCAATAACAGTGCCGCCGCGACCGTGACCGCCACCGTGTGTCTCAATGCCCCGCCCCTTGGGTGTCCGCCCGGTGCTGATCACCGGGACGGAACGCCACAGTGTGCCACGACGCCGCCCCGGTCAGGCGGCCTTTTTCGCGCAGGCGGCCAGGTCCGCGGCCAGTTCGGGGCGCGCTGCAGCTGGTGCAGCACGCGGGTGTCGGCCGCCGACGGGGACGGCTGGAAGCCGATGGCCAGGCCCACATCGCACGGGACCACAGCAGGGTGAACGCTCACGGCAACGGCTCCCACAGGCGGATCGGATAGCAGGCACCACCGATCTACGCGCACCGCCCCGCCCGGGAACGCCCCGGCGGCCGGACGCCCCGCGCGGCGGGAGGAACGGCCGCACACGTACGCACCGGCTGCCGCCCGGCGGACCCCGGGGGCGCCGTCTGCCGTGGCGGCCCGGCACCGGTCCTCTCCTGCCCGGTCCGCCCCCGGGGACGGGCGAGGCGATCGCCGACCCGGCAGACGGGACCGACCGCCGCAATCGGCCTGCCACCCCCGCCCGGGAGCGAAGGATCGCCCGTATCCGGGCTCGGCCGAGCCGTTCACCCCCCTTCCTGCCTGACGGCAGTTGGGGAATCCCGTCAGATCGAATGGAGAGCAATGCGCACGCGAGCAGGTGCCGTGTCCCTGGCAGTGGCAACGTCGCTTCTGGTGACAGGGGCGGTTGCCATGGCGCCGGCTGCGGCCGCCGTCGGAGGCCATTCCCAGTGCACCCGTGACGCCAACGCCAAGGGAAAGGTCACCGTCCGCAACGCCAACCTCCGCAAGGGACCGGGCACCTCCTACGGGTCCTACGGGCAGCTGACCCGGGTCGCCAAGGTCTACGTTGACTGCTACCGGCAGCCGGACATCACCAAACAGCCCTGGCTCTACCTCAAGGTCAACTCCGGCGCCCACACCGGTCAGCGCGGCTGGGTCCGCGACGACCTCATCCACTGGCCGCTGCTGTGAGATCCCAGACCACCGGAACCCACAGCTGAGCAATGCCGTAGTCGGCTCCGTCCGGCGGAACGACTTCACGCAAGACCGGGTCAGCAGCTGGAACGGTCCGTCCGTGGCCGACCGCCGGCAGGGACGCGGCATTGAAGCGAAGGCGCCGGTGCTGGTGGGCTGTGTGCCTCAGCGGCCCGTCCCTGCCGCCGGCCCCGCCCGCACGGCGTGCGTCCCCTGATGCGCCCGCCGCGCGGGCGGAGCACTTTCCGCCCCGCACATCCCCCTCGCAGAGGCAGGCAGGCGATGACCCACCCCCAGGTCAGCGACACCCCCTGCACCCCCGACGCGCCCACGCCCCCGCTGCCCGCCCCTGCCGCCCCGCCGTCCTTCCGCGCGGTGCTGCGCCACCGGCACCGTGCGCGGCTGCTGGCCGCCTCGGTGACCGGCCGCCTCCCGCTGGGGATGGTTGATCCTCACCGCCCAGACCCACGGGCATCCGCTGGCCACCGTGGGCCTGCTGGCCGCCCTGTACGGCATCGCCCCCGCCGGTCTGCCGCTGCTGGGACGGCTGGCCGACCGGCACGGCCTGACCCTGCCCTGCCACCTGGTGCTGTGACCGGGAAGGTTCACAGGGTTCGAGAGCTGTGAGGGACCGGACGAACGGTTCGCGTGCGGGGTGAGACGATCGCGCCGTGCCCATCTACCTCCATGACTTCGATGGCGAGCACTCGCTGACATTGGATGCCGGCGGCCTGGCTGTCGATGCCGCAGTAGTTGCCGCCGGGCACGAGCCGAACGGGTACTTCTGGGAGGGTCTCGTGCGGTTTGCCTGGCCGGATATTGCAGAGCACGTCGATTTCGACAGCGAGGCTGGCATGTTCTGCGCGGTCGGCAGTTCGAGCGACCTCGCGCGACTCAAGACGGCCGTCGAATCCGTCATCACGAGCCCCGAGGCAGTCCGCGACATCATTGCCCGTGCGGAGGCTTCGGGCTTCGAGTTCGACGACTAATGCTGTGACCTCGCCGGGTTGAGCGGGGTCAGGCTGCGGCCGGCAGTGGCCTGCCGCCCCAGCGGAGACCTCGTTCGCTGCGGACGCGTGCGCGTTCGCGGCGTTGGGCGGCCAGGACGTCGGGGTGGCGGGCGTTCTGGTTGCGCCAGCGCAGGTAGGCGTGCAGGGCCCGGGTCTGGACGATGTGGTTCGGATGGTGGGAGTTGGCGAGGGTGGACTGCCGCAGGGGCCCGAAGTGGGCCTCGATGGGGTTGGCCCAGGACGCGTAGGTGGGTGTGAAGCACAGCTCGACCTTGTTCCTGGCCGCCCACCTGCGGATCTTCCAGTTCAAGTGGGCGGAGAGGTTGTCCAGGATCACGTAGATCGGGCCGCCGTCCGGGCGGGCTGCTCGGATCGACCGCAGGGCGGCCCAGGTGTGGTCGATGCCCTTGCGGCGCCGGTTGCCACCCCACAGCTTGTCGTCGCCGACGGAGTAGCAGCCGTGGAAGTAGGTGATGCCGTGGGTGCGGCGGTAGGTGGCAGGCAGCCTGTCGGGGCGGCTCTGTTCGGCCCAGCAGGAGCCGGCGGTGGGGCGGATGCCCAGTGGCCCGAACTCGTCGAAGGCGAACGTGCGGTCTGGACGCTCGTTGACCACGTACTCGATTCGCTCCAGCTTGGCGTCGAAGGCCGGGTCCGGGGACTCCTTCCAGGTCTTCGTCCGCTGGAAGGTGATCCCGCGGCGGGCCAGTAAGCACCGCAGGGCCTCGCGGCCGATCCGGACGGGCCTGGCTATGTCCCGGCGCAGGTGGGTGAAGTCCTGTGGCTTTTCGGCCAAGCTGCACTCCTGCGGGTGACCTGGAACTCGTCATGCCATGGGGCTCCCGGGTGGTGCAGATGGGGAAAAGGGTTTCTGGGTGGCGGGTCCCGATGGCGGCCGTCCCGGCGTGACTGGCTGAGAGTTCACCGCAACGGCCGGGGTTCTGTGGCAGGAAGTGCATGGTGCCGCGGAAGGGTTTGAGCCGCTTCGCAACGGATCGCACCGGAACGGGACCTTGCTGGCCATGCTTCTTCGTGGGCGCCGACACGGCACGGGCGCCGACGAACAGAAGGGCAGTCACATCATGAGCATGATGCAGTCCGGCAAGATCGCCCTGAGCTCCAATCAGCCCACGGAGAAGAGGGGCGGCCAGACCAGCACCTTCACCCGCGTCGCCTTCCCGACGCCGTTCCCGTCCGGCTCCGAGGTGATCGTGCATGCCACCGTCCAGACCTTCAACGGCCCCCAGACGCCCGGTGTACGGCTCCACGACGTGAACGAGACCGGGTTCCTGATCAGGATGAACGAGGTCTACAGCTCGGAGACCGGCACGGCCGACGGCATGCACGCGGAGGAGATCATCGGCTGGACCGCCTACACGGTCTGACCTTCCGGCCGGCCGCCGCGCCGCGCACCGCGCCCGGCCTCCCCGCCGCGCGCGGTGCAAGCGCGGCTGTCGGTTCCCTGAATGCCTCTGAGGGTTTCAGGCAAGCCAACCCCAGCCACCAACCCGGTGAACCTTTCCGGTCACAGCACTGGGCGCCGCCCTGTCCGCCACCGCGCTGGGCACCCTGGTCCTGGCGGGCACCTCCCCTCTGCCCCTGGCCGCCGTGTGCGTCGCCCTGGCCGGAGCCGGATGCCCGCCGCTGGAAGGCGGCCTCCGATCCCTGTGTCCCCCCTGCTGCCCGACGCCGCCCACGTGCGCACCGCCTACTGGCGAGGTGCCGGGTGGGCAGACAAGGCGCCGGACAATGCCGCCGTCGATGTGCCAGGACCGCGACAGCATCTGGTCGGCCTTGCAGGGCGTGGGGAGCCATTGCCCGTGAGAAGGTCATGCGTGTGATCAATCAGGATGGCCGCCCCGGCCGCGAACTTGTGCTGGCCGACGGACTGAGCCCTGCGGACGTCGTGCTTGTTCACCGCGAGGCACTGCGCGTGCTGCGCTCCAGCATCGACACAGCCCACGTCGACGCCTACAGCGACGATGCCTGGCCGCCTGAGGCACTGAACGCGTACGAACGCGCGCTGACCTTGGCCCGCCGGGAGACGGCGGCCGGTATTCGCTCCCGGCGTGCCGACCCTGGGACGGGGATCGAGATCGACGTCCGTGACGACGCGCAGTTCGAGCTGCTGTTGGATTTGGCTCCGTACACGATCGACGCCGAGGGCTGGCAAGGAGAACGGCTCGTCTTCAGCGCCAGTGACTCGGGAACCGCTCTGTGGATCGCCGTCACGGACGAACAGGCAGTACAACTCCTGGCCCGACTGGACGCATCGGGGATCTTGCCAACCGCGCTTTCCGCCCCGCCCTCACGCTAGCCCTCTCCTGGCAGCCGGCCCGTATCGCAGAGCCCGCAGGATCCGGCCGGACGCTCGACTGCGACACTCCACCCGTGAGTTATGACCTTGCGGTGTGGGACGGTGAGCGCCCGCCCGACGACCACCGGGCGGGCTCGGTCTACGACGAGCTGTACGCGCGCTACCTGGAATCGGATGACGCCGTCGTGCCTCCGACGCCGCGCATCACGGCCTACGTTGACGCGCTCCTTGAGCGCTACCCGGACCACGCCGACGGCCCCACCGTCTGGGCCTCACCACCGGTCATCGACGAAGCCTCGGGACCGATCGTGTACCTGCTGATGCGCTACAGCACGGCCGAGGACGTGTCCGAGTACGCCGCCTCGCTGGCCCGTGAACACGGACTGGTCTGCTTCGATCCCCAGGCAGAAGGCCTGCGCCTCTGAAGCCGCCGAGCTCTTCAGCCGGAGGCCAGAGAAGACGGGGCAGAGACGGTTCGTGACGCGGACCGGCCCCACCCGCTGCGGCCGGATTCCTCCCGCCGAGCGCACCGCCCGACCGGCTCGTCTCCCACCCCCAGGGAAAAGCGCACTATGCCCCTGTTCGTCCCTGGCGGCGGGGAGGGTCTTCCTGGTGAGATCACCCCAGATCACCCACCAGCGCTTCCCAAGGAGCCCTCATGCAGCAGCGCCCGCGCCCGTCGGCCTTCCGCCCCTGCGGCCTCACCCGCCCGCGCCCCGACGAGGACCTCGCCACGCGCCCGTTCACCCGCCCCGACCACGGCCTCACCGCGCGCCCGTTCACCACGACCGCCCGCCCGTAGCAGCCGGCCGGCCCACACCCTCCGCGCCCGCCCGGGCCTCCTCTCGTCCCGGGCGGGCGCTGCCACGCCCAGGCCCGCGCCCGGGCCGCACTGCCTCCTGTACGCCCGGCACACCAGGGGAGAGGACACAGCCGGGCGCCACCACGGCATCGAACTAAGAGGTCGCGCGGATAGGCGGGAGTTCTGTCCGACGGCGCTGGCTCGGCCGGGCGTGACGGGGCCGCGGGAGCTGGGTGTGGTGCGGGGGTGGCTGGTAGGTCCGCGGCGGAGTGACGAAGGATCACTTGCTGTCGGCTCCGGTAGCATCGGCGGCATGTCTGGTGCTTCGTGCGAGGCTTGTGCCGCGGTGACGAGGACGCTCCGCTAGCGGCGGGGCGTTCGTCTCACTTCTGTTGAACGTTCTGCTGCTTCGTGGTTGAACCGGAGCGGCACGTTCGTGCTGCTCGGAACTTCTTCTGGGCAACGGAGCACTCGGTGTTTTCAGGCATTCTCTCCTCGCGCGGGGGCGGATCGTCCCCGGTGCGTGCGTGGCTGGTGCTGTGCTGCATGGCCATGCTGCAGTTCTTCATTGCGGTGGACGTGACCGTGGTCAATGTCGCCCTGCCCTCGATCGGCGCCGACTTCGGGGTCGGCGGTCACGCCCTGGTCTGGGTCGTGGTCGGGTACACGATCACCGGCGGTGGGCTGCTGATGCTCGGCGGCCGGCTGGGTGACGTGCTCGGCAGGCGCCGCATCCTCCTGCTCGGCACCACGCTCTTCGGTGCCGCGTCCTTGCTGGCCGGGCTCGCGCCCTCCTTCGCCGTGCTGGTGACAGCCCGGCTGCTGCAGGGTGCCGGGGAAGCGATCGCGCTTCCGGCGGCGATGGCGGTGATCGTGCTCTTGTTCCCCGAGGGGCCGCGCAGGTCGCGGGCGCTGGGCGTGTGGGCGACCGTCGCGAGCTGTGGCCTCGTCCTCGGGTTCGTGGTCTCCGGGATCATCACCGAGCTGCTCGGCTGGCGGTGGATCTTCCTGGTGTCCGTGCCGTTCATCCTGGTGGTGCTCGCTGCTGCGGCCATTCTCGTGCCGAGCGAACGGCCCGCCGGGCCCGCACCTTTGGACCTTCCCGGTTCGCTCCTGCTGGTCGCGGCTCCGCTGCTGTTCACCCTCGGGGTCGTCGAGGCGGGAGAGGCGGACGGCACGTTGCCCTGGCTGCCGCCGGCGGCGCTGGTCGGCGCGGTGGCAGCCGGAGTCCTGTTCGTCGGGGTCGAGCGCCGTTCACGGAACCCGCTTGTGCCGCTGCGGTTCTTCCGCAACCGGTCGCGCGTCCTGGCCAACCTCGCAACCGCTCTGGTGAGCGCGGCGCTGTCCACCTCGTTCCTGCTGTTCACCTACTACCTGCAGGACCGGTTGGGCGCCGGCCCGCTTCAGGCCGGTCTGACGATGCTGCCTCTGGCGGTGTCCCTGATCGTGGCCTCGGTGCTGGTTCCCCGGCTGCTCGGACGGTGGGGTGCCCGGGCCTGTGTCCTGGCCGGCATCGGCTTCACCGTGCTGGCGATGGCCGCCATCGCCCTGGTCTCCTCCCTCGGGGCCACCGGCCCGGCGATGATTCCGGCCATGACGCTCATCGCGGCCGGGATGGGGTTCGGGATCGTCGGACTGCAGTACGTCGCGGTGACCGGCGTGACCGAGGACGACGCCGGCATCGCCTCCGGCGTCCAGCGAGCCGCCGACCAACTGGGCGGTTCCACCGGGATCACGCTCTACGTCGGCATCGGGTTCGCTCCCACCCTGGACGGCACCGACCCGTTCCTCGCCAGTAGCTTCCTGGCCGTCGCCGGGCTCGCCGCGGCCGGGTGCATCGCCTGGCGGATCTCCCTGCCCGCCGCGGTGACGGAGGAAACGCTCGGGTGATCTTGGGCAGGGCTGCGCCCGCCCGGCGGTCCGGCCGGGCGCAGCCCTGGAAACAACAGGTCCACGATCACCACCGGTCAAGCAGAAGGTCACGTGCCAGTCCTGCCTTCATCCAGCTCAGCCTTCCCTCGAAAGATTCCGCACCCATCAGGCATAGCCGCGGAATAGACGCAGCGGGGATGGTTGGTCAGCAGCTGAGTGGCCTTCTCCACGATCGGCTTCGGCTGCGCTGCGTGGATGAACAGCGGAAGCACCGCGTAGCGGTGGTAGCGGGTTGCCCGGCCCTGCCGCCGTCAGCGGTGGGCCGGGCGCCGTTGATCAGTACACGGTCAGACCGAACGCGCCGAGGACTTCCGTGACGGGCTGGTAGTAGGAGACTCCCCCGGAGGTGCAGTTGCCGGTGGAGGCGACCAGGAAGCCGACGGCCCGGGTGCCGGAGTAGGCCGGGGCGCCGTCGTCGCCGGGCTCCGCGCAGGTGGTGGACCGGATCAGGCCGTGGACGGTGCCCTCGGCGAAGTTGACCGTGACGTTGAGCGCGGTCACAGTCCCGCAGCGGACCCCACTGGCCCGGCCGACATGGCACACCGACTGGCCGACTGCCGGGGTCGCCGCCCCGGTGATGTCCTGGAGGACGCCCCCGCCCAGGGAGAGGTCGCCGGGCAGGGCCAGCGTGTTCGAGGTGTAGCGGACGACGCCGTAGTCGTCGATCGGGTAGGAGGCGCCGGCGGTGACCCCGACCGGCACGGTGCGCGCCGCGTCGGCGTACCAGGTGGTCCTGTAGGTGCCGGAGCAGTGGCCTATCATCACCCCGTAATAGGTGGGCGGGGTGGTCGCGCTCCTCGCGTTGAAGCCGATGACGCACTGGGCGCCGGTGGCGGCGTGGAGCACGGTGCCGCCCCGGATCGTCACCACCTGCAGCGCGGCGGCTGGCGGTGCGGTGCCCAGAAACAGGGTGCTCACCACCATCAGGGCGGTGGTGAGCATGGCCAGGCAGGTGAACGGACGTCTCACGGCCCCTCCCGGGGTCCTCGGTGGCGCGTACCGGCAGTGCCTTCATCGTGGCAACGCGGCGGGCCCGGAGACAGGCGTGCTCCGGCCGCGTTCGCCGGGGAACAGCCGGGCGCCCCGAGCACGGTCCACCCTCGTCCGGGCGCTTCGGAACGGTCGGGCCGGTGAAGGCCGATGCGGTCGGTGGCCGGTCGCGGTGAGACCGTCCCGCACCGCGAGGCCGTATTCCGGCACGACCCCTACTGAGTTTTTCGTTAGTTCTTTGGTGTTTCGGGATGGATTGTCAGTCCGGTGCGGGTGAGGAGGGACCACGGGAGCTGTTCGTTGGAGCAGACCCGGTGGATGCCGCATTCGGCCGCGTCGGCGACGCCGGCGAGGTTCGCCAGCTCGTGGGTCCAGATGGCTGACCACAGCCCTTCCACCGGGTTGAGTTCGGGTGCATAGGCCGGCAGCCGTTCCAGCGTCAGCCAGTCCTGCCCGGCCGTCCATGCCTGCATGCTTCGGCTCCAGTGGGCCGCCAGTCCGTCCCGTACCAGCACAACCGGCTCACCGGCGTAGATGGTCTTGACCTGCTCCAGCACCTCGGTCAGGGAAATGGTGTCGTAGCTGCCCGGCTTGAGGTGGAAGCACAGCCGCGGGCCGCGTCCGCCGTCGGCGGCGTGGTAGCCCAGCGCGGCGGCCATCCCGGCTCGTTTCCAGTTCAGCCGGTGCCGCAGCGTGGGAGTATGCCCACGGGGTGCATAGGTGCGGCGCACCTGAGGCAGCAGCGACACACCTGATTCGTCGTAGAACACGAGCCAGACACGTTTCTTCACCGCCCTTTTCTGATGCGGGGCCACTCCTGGGCGACCCATCGGGCGATCTCCGACTCGTCCCGCTCGACGGCCTGACGCCGGGGCCGCTGCAGACTCCACCCCGGCCGCCCGGTCAGCAGACGCCACACCGAGGCCCGGGCCAGCGTTACCCCGGTCACCCGCTCAACCACCACGCCGACCCGTTCCAGGGTCCACAGATCCGCCTCGAACCCGTGCGCCTGGGCGCCCGGCTCCAGGGCAAGCCGCACCGCTTCAACCTGGGCGTCGTCCAGCTTGGCCGGCCGGTGGCGGGCCGGCGCCGCAGTACCTGAACCCGGCCCTGCTCCCACAGGCGCACACTCTCGGGATGCATTCCCACGGCCTGGGCCACCTCGGGTGAAGGACGTCTCTGCTCGAACAACTCGGCCGCGCGCATGCGACGGGCTTCGGCCAACTGCGACCGCGTCAGCGGCAGAACGAGACCTCGGGAACAACGACCCGCGACTTGCTCACACCGCCGAAGCCCCTGCCCCTGCCCCTGCCCCCACAGAACTAACGAAAAACTCAGTAATCACTCGTCCGGTCACAGGCCCAGGACCGTCGCCACCAGTTCGCTGCGGCTGCGGACACCGGTCTTCGCGAACACACTCTTCAGATGGTCCTGCACGGTCGCCGCGGTGATGTGCAGTTCCACGGCGATGGTCCGCGACGGCAGACCCGCGACGACTCGCGCCAGCACGTCCCGCTCGCGCGGTGTAAGCCCGTACGCGAGCAGCAGTATCTCGGCCACGTCGGCGGCCGGCGCCGGATGTACCGTCACGGCGATGGCCGCCGGGTGCGGGCCACCACTCAGCGGCGAGGCCTGGACGGAGAGCCACCGGCCCGAGCGGCCGCGGATGCGTCCGTACGCCGGCAGCTCAGCGCCTCTTCCCCGTGCAGCCACCTCCAGGATCGCGGACGGCAGTTCCGCCTGCGACGGGCCCAGCTCGTCCCGCCAGAGTTTCGCGGCCAGGTTCTCCGAAAACAGCCGCAAGTCCTGGTCGAGCAGGAGCACTCCGGCCTCGGACGGGCCCGCAGCGGTGTCGTCGGGTGCCCGGTGGGCGGCCCGGCGCAGGGCCGCACCGACCGGGGCGGACAGCCGCCGCAGGACGCCGACGTCGGCCGGGGTGAAGTCGGGCCGCCGGCCGCCGCGGAAGAGGGCGACGACGCCCCAGCAGCGGCCGTCCACCACGAAGCCCGCCCGCAGCTCGTGCCGTGCGTCGATCATCGGCAGCACGGTCCGGTAGCGGTGGCTGGATTCCGGATCACCACCAGTGGCCGCACCGAGCGTGCCCGCGGACACCTCGGAGCGGGCCAGCGCCGCGAACTTCAGGACATCGTCCACCAGGTACTCGTTGTGCGCGGCGGCCGCGGCCGCCTCCGGTACGAGCCCGGCGCCGACTTGGTCGGCGGTCAGCAGCGTCATCGGGTCGATCGTGCTGAAGCAGTAGGAGTCGGCCGGGATGAGGCGTGTCAGCCGGTCGGCGATCCGGCGGCGCAGTATTCGGGAGTCGAGGTCGAGACGGCAGATCGCCTCGATGTCGCGCACGGTCTCGCGCCGGACCATCGGGGAACTCACCCTTGCCACGGTATCCCAGAAATGTGGGAGGGCCGCCCGACCTCCAGGCGCCTACCGTGGCTCCGAGAAACCCCAGGTCACCGGAGGTACACCGACATGTCCCCGTCCATGCTCAACGTCGGACTGGATCCAGCGCTGGTGGACGACGCGCCCTCGTCACGGGCGGCGTTCCCTGAAATCGACGCCGAGGCGGTCCGGGCCGGAATGGCCGCGGGCCGGGCTCGGCTCGAGGAGCTCGGCCTCAGTGTCGATGTCTGCCTGCTCGACTACGGCCGCACGGCCGAGGCGGTCTTTCGCGCCGCGTTGACCGCCAAGGACTACGACATCGTGCTGATCGGCGCCGGCGTCCGGCTGGACCCGGAGCTGACCCCGCTGTTGGAGGTGCTGGTCAACACCACCCACGAGCTGGCACCCGACGCGAAGCTCTGCTTCAACGTCAGCCCGACGACGGCTGTCGAAGCCGTCCAGCGGTGGTGGCCCGAACACAAGCCGCTGGTCTAGTGACCTGAGTCAGAGATTCGTCGGCAGTAGGCGGCAACTTTGTCGAGGATCTCGTCGGCGGTCTTCGTCCAGACGAACGGTCTGGGGTGCTTGTTCCAGTCTGCGAGCCAGGACCGGATGTCGCGTTCGAGGGCTTGGACGGAGTGGTGGACACCGCGCTTGAGCTTCTTCTGCGTCAGCTCGGCGAACCACCGCTCGACCAGGTTCAACCAGGACGCGCTGGTCGGCGTGAAGTGCAGGCGGAAGCGCGGATGTGCCAGCAGCCACTTCTTGATGTCGGGCGTCTTGTGGGTGACGTAGTTGTCGAGGATGAGATGCACCTCGAGCTCCGCGGGGACTTCCTTGTCCAGCTTGGTCAGGAACTTCTTGAATTCCACGGCCCGGTGGCGTCGGTGCAGGGAGCCGATGACCTTGCCGGTGGCGACCTCGAGTGCGGCGAAGAGGGTGGTGGTGCCGGCTCGGACGTAGTCGTGGCTGCGGCGTTCGGGGACCCCGGGCATCATCGGCAGGACGGGCTGGGACCGGTCCAGGGCCTGGATCTGCGACTTCTCGTCCACGCAGAGGACCAGGGCCTTCTCCGGCGGGTCGAGATACAGGCCGACGACGTCACGGACCTTGTCGATGAACAGCGGGTCGGTGGACAGCTTGAACGTCTGCGAGCGGTGCGGCGCGAGTGCGAAAGCCCGCCAGATCCGCGAGACCGTCGACTGCGACATCCCCGTGGCCGCGGCCATCGACCTCGTCGACCAATGGGTGGCGTTCTTCGGTGTCTCCTCAAGCGTCTTGACGATGACCCGCTCGACGTCCGCGTCGGTGATCTTCCGCGGGACACCCGGACGCGGGTCGTCGCACAAGCCGTCCAGCCCCCGCTCGAGGAAGCGGCGCCGCCAGGTGCGGACTGTGTCCGGACTGACTCGCAGCCGACGGGACACCTCCATGATCGAGTGCCCCTCGGCGCACTCCAGCACGATCCGCGACCGCTGGGCCAGTGCCTGGGCCGTCGTACGACGACGCAGCCAGCCTTCCAGCACGGCCCGCTGGGTATCGGTCACCGACAACGGCGGAATCTTCGGACCCGGACGACTCATACCGAACCAACGACGAATCTCCGACTCAGGTCACTAG